>UCMS01000004.1 GCA_900473805.1 Hyphomicrobiales bacterium
CTTGAAATTTTGAGCGTTGATTTTCAAAGGGTTAGGGCGTCATTTCACCGTCATTTAACTATGACATATAACCATTATTTTTTATTTCTTTCACCCTTTTGTGAGAGCTCGCGACCTCTTTTCAGGGTGATTTCGCCGCTCCCGCCCGGCATGAAATGATGAAGACGGCGCCAAATCCTGTGTCAGGGCGGCGGCAACTGCCATAAAATTCTGCACAGCGCCCTTGACCAAGGGGAGGACCGCAGATTATGAAGGCGAGAACCGTACCGTACGGTACCAGGAGGCTCCCATGTCGACCGATCCGTCTGCCGATTTCACGCCGCGCCAGAATGCCGTTCTGGCAGAAGCTCTGCGTTTGCTCGTCGAAGGCGGAGACAAGGCCGTGACAACCGCCGGCCTGGCGCGGGCTGCGAACTGCTCTAAGGAGAGCCTCTACAAATGGTTTGGCGACCGCGACGGTCTGCTGTCTGCCATGATCTCCTACCAGGCCAGCAAGGTCCGCACCTTCGAGCGGCCGGGAGAGCGACTGACGGTGGCGACCCTCACCGATCATCTTGAGGTCTTTGCCCGCGATCTGCTCGATGTGCTCGCCGGCGACGTCTCGCTGGCGCTCAACCGCCTGGCGATTGGCCAGTCGAGCCGCGATGGCTCGAAGCTTGGGACGCTGCTGCTCGAGCGCGGTCGTCGGCAGATCGATCGTCGGGCGCGGGCGCTGCTCGACGCTGGGCAGCGGGACGGGTTGCTTCGATTTGGAGACGGCGAGGATGCCTATCGGACCCTTTACGGCCTGATCGTCAGCGATCTGCATGTGCGTATGCTGCTCGGCGAAGCACCGCAAACCCATAAATTCGGTGCCCGCGCGGCAAAGGCGGTCTCCGCGTTCCTCGCGCTTTACGGCACCGACCGCGTTTCGGCGGGTCTCGACGGGGCATCCCGTTCCGGAGCGTCGATCACCAACATCCACCACAACTGACAAGCATAGGGAAGGACACTACAATGCGCGTCTATTACGATCGTGATGCCGACTTGAACCTGATCAAGTCGAAGAAGGTTGCCATCATCGGCTACGGTTCCCAGGGTCGCGCCCATGCGCTGAACCTGAAGGATTCGGGCGCCCAGAACGTCGTGATCGCGCTGAAGGCCGGTTCCGCCACGATCAAGAAGGCCGAAGCCGACGGCTTCAAGGTCATGACCGTTGCAGACGCCGCTGCCTGGGCCGACCTGATGATGATGGCGACCCCGGACGAGTTGCAGGCCGACATCTACAAGGCTGACATCGCTCCGAACATCCGTGACGGTGCTGCGATTGCTTTCGCACACGGCCTCAACGTTCATTTCGGTCTCATCGAGCCGAAGTCGTCCGTCGACGTCGTCATGATCGCTCCGAAGGGCCCGGGCCACACGGTTCGCGGCGAATACCAGAAGGGCGGCGGCGTTCCCTGCCTCGTTGCCATCCATCACAACGCATCGGGCAATGCGCTTGAACTCGCTCTCTCCTACGCCTGTGGCGTTGGCGGCGGCCGTTCGGGCATCATCGAAACCTCCTTCAAGGAAGAGTGCGAAACCGACCTTTTCGGCGAGCAGGTCGTTCTCTGCGGCGGTCTCGTCGAGCTGATCCGCGCTGGTTTCGAAACGCTGGTCGAAGCCGGTTATGCCCCGGAAATGGCCTATTTCGAGTGCTTGCACGAAGTGAAGCTGATCGTCGACCTGATCTATGAAGGCGGCATCGCCAACATGAACTACTCGATCTCGAACACGGCCGAGTGGGGCGAATACGTCACCGGTCCGCGCATCATCACGGCTGAAACCAAGGCTGAAATGAAGCGCGTCCTGCACGACATCCAGACCGGCAAGTTCACGTCCGACTGGATGCAGGAATACCGCGCCGGTGCTGCCCGCTTCAAGGGTATCCGCCGCATGAACGACGCCCACCAGATCGAAGAAGTCGGCGCCAAGCTGCGTGGCATGATGCCGTGGATCGGCAAGAACAAGCTGGTCGACAAGGCCAAGAACTAAGTTCTTCGTTCCTGCATAAATTGAATAAGCCGGAGAGGGCGACCTCTCCGGCTTTTTCTCGTGCAATTCTCGGATGGGGCAATCGCCTCGTCATGCAAAGGCTCGTTGTGCTGTTGCGACGCGGGCGGTGAAGAGCAGCATGCCGAGGATCGTCAACAACGACCCTGCAATCGCTGGTCCTTCGGTCATGCCGAGAACGGCCATGGCAATGCCCGGTATCATGATCCAGAGGCCGAGCGTGGCGACCCCGACATGGATTTTTGCCAGGCGAGTGTCGGCGGCGGCCGGGACCGCGTGATAATAGAGACCGTAGATGGCCATGGATACCCAACCCAAGAGGTTGAGGTGGGCATGGACAGTCATCAGCGTATGGTCGTGCGACGCGGCCATGACGATGCCGAAGGCCATGCCCGCCAGAGCATACATGGCCGCTGAAACGATACAGAAATATGCCAATCCGCGCATGGGGCGAACCTCTCGAAACAGTGCTTGCGATGGGTGGTGGATAACGACGCAGGTGCAGCGCGGCTGCGCTTACCGTCAGTGCTGCGGCGGCGGCAGAATGGTGATGCCGAAGCGTTCGGCCTCCGCGACGAGGCGTCCCACGTCCGGTGCCCCCATTGGTGGGAAGACGGTGGTCTCGGATTCGACCGGCTCGCCGACGGCCTGGAAGAAATCCTGATGTGGGCCGCCCGGCAGGTTGATGATCAGCATCCGGGACGGCGCGCTGGCGGCATTGCGAAACGCGTGGACCACGCCCGGCGCGACATAGACGAATTCTCCGGGCCCGCAGCGGCGCCAGCTATCGCCCAGCATGAATTCGAAGATGCCTTCTGTGACGAGGAAGGCTTCTGCGTCGGCCTGATGGTGCGGCGGCGCGCCAGCCCCGGGCGCGGAGTAGGATTCCACGATCGAGAATTGGCCCTCGGTCTCGGAGGCGTGCGCGCGGAATGTCAGCAGGCTTCCGAGAAAGTGGACGGTTTCAGGCCTGTGAATGGTTGCGTCTGTAATTGTCGTATTCATCTTGCATTTCCTCTCCTTTGTGATACTTTATCCCGTAATGAGATTGTTGTCTCATAAAGAGGTGAGGATGAGCAGTCAAGAGAAAAGTTTCGAGCGTATCAACCAGAAGCGGCGAACGCGCGCGGAGTTGCTGCGGGCCGCGCGGGAACTGACGGAGCGCGGTGGCCAGCCCTCTGTGGCGGAGGTCGCCGATCACGCTGGGATTTCGCGCGCGACGGCCTACCGCTATTTTTCGGCGCCGGAGGAAATGATCCGCGAGGCGGTACTGGATGCAGTTGCAACCTCAATCCGTATCGAACCGGTCGCGCCGGGTGCTGACCCTCAGGCGGTCGGCGATCAGCTCAAGGTGCTCATCGGTCGCATCTTCGACATGGTCAGTGAAAACGAACCTATGTTTCGCGCCTTGCTGGCGAGCACCGTCACCGGAGACAGCAAGGTCAAACGCGGGGCACGGCGTATAGGCTGGCTTACGGAAGCGCTCGAACCGCTTCGGTCGCGGTTGCCTGCTGAGGATTTTCAGCGCCTGATTTATGGCCTGTCTCTGCTGACAGGCATAGAAACGCTGGTTGTTCTCAGAGACGTGTGTGGCCTGGATGCGCAGGAGGCGCGCGATACTACCCTTTGGGCCGCCAAAACGATGTTGGCGGGACTGATTACCGCAAAGGGCGTGTCGGCAGACACCTGATCAGGAGCTGTGGTTCGGCCGCAGTGGTCAGCCGGTCGGTGTCCGCTCAACCATGCGCGCGCAGTTGCGGCCGGCCTGCTTGGCGGCGTACAGGCCTTTGTCGGCGCGGCTGATGAGGGCGCGTCCGGTATCCTCATCGCGCTCCAGTGTCGCAAAGCCTATGCTGACGGTAAGTGCCGGTTTCGAGGGTAACGCCAATTCCGAGAAGTCCAGTGCGGTTGCTTTGTGGAGAATTTGGGCGGCAAAGCTCTCTGCCAAGTGGCGGTCGGCTTGCGGCATGATCACGGCAAATTCCTCTCCACCGTATCGGGCGGGGTAAAAACCGGCGGCAGCGCATTCGTCCTGCAACATGCGGGCGACCATCTCCAGGCATTTGTCGCCTGCAAGATGACCATAGGTGTCGTTGAAGCTCTTGAAGTGATCCACGTCGAGAAGGAGCAGGGAGAGGGGCGTGCCCGAGGCCTTGGCCTCACTCACCGATGTTTTCAGCTCGGCGTCGAAGCTGCGTCTGTTTGCAAGTCCCGTCAGGCCATCTGTCGCAGCGTGGCGTATCAATTGCTCGTTGGCGCGACGTAGCTTCTCGTTGCTCTCCGCCAGTTCCAGCAGGAGCGTTCCTGTCTGTTGTTCGGCCGCGGCGCGTGCCTGTTCAAGGCCGATCAGACGGGTCATGTAACTTGCCTGGAACACCACATAGGCCAGACAGATGGGGATCATGAGCCAGTCGCCCTCGCTCAGCGCGGCGATGTTGAAGATGCTGACTATGATCAGAATGAGGAGCACCGTGGACGCCGGTGCCATGTAGGCCCGTGCAGCGCATGACTGGACAATGCCGCAGCCGACCGCCAGCACCAGCACCTGCGCTTCAGGACCTGCGCCCTGATACAGAAGTGCAAGGGAGGTACCCCATGCGATGCCGGACAAAAGCGAGATTGCGATGAAACCCAAGAGCCATGGTTTGACCTCGGCATCGTGGCTGCGCCGACGAAACATGTGGTCGCCGACGTAGCGGATCAGTAGCTGAAGCGCGAGGATCAGGGCCACCGCGATCACCCTGTCGCGATGTCCCTCTACGTAGGGCAAGACAGAAGCGGATAGGATCGCTGCTGCTGCCAGCACATGCGGGTCGATCTTGTAGAGCTCAGTCAACTGCTCCCAGTGTCCAGAATGCTCCTGATCGTGCGCGCCCACCATCGGGGTGGCCAGAGTCTTCAGCAGTGGTGGGCGCGAATGGTTTGTCATGTGCGATACAGTTCCCGACTTGGCCTTTGGTAGCGCAATCACTCTTAATATTCATTGGAATAATCGAGGCGCAATCGCATCAAATGTAGACACTGGTACGAAGTTTATTCGTGACTGGAGATCGATAGGTCAGCATTGTTGACCTATCGCCTTTTTCATGGTCTCTTGGTCGGATAACGACAAGCCTTGAGGAAACCCCGATGCTGAACTGGGACCATGTCTTCGCCACTCGTGCCTCGCGCATGCGCGCCTCTGAGATCCGTGAACTGTTGAAGCTGCTGGACAGGCCGGAGATCATTTCCTTTGCCGGCGGCATTCCCGATCCGGCCTTGTTCCCGACGGAAGCCTTTGACGCGGCTTACCGCGACATCTTCGCAGCAGGGCAGGCGGCATCGGCGCTTCAATATTCGGTCTCAGAAGGCTACCTGCCGCTTCGCCAGTGGCTGCAGTCGGAGATGGCGCGGCTCGGCATCGAATGCGGCGTCGACAACATCTTCATCACCTCGGGTTCGCAGCAGGCATTGGACTATCTCGGCAAGCTGATGTTGTCGCCGCGCGATACAGCGCTGGTGAACTGGCCGACCTATCTTGGTGCGCTGCAGGCTTTCAATGCCTATGAGCCGACCTATGACCAGTTGAGCTTCGGCAATCGGACCCCGGACAGCTATCGCGCGGCCGCCGACAATGCGGGCGGGCGGGTCAAGTTCGCCTATCTCTCGTCGGATTTTGCCAATCCGACCGGTCAGACCGTGACGCAGGACGAGCGGTGCGCGCTGCTTGCTCTCGCCGACGAGCTGGATATTCCTGTGATCGAGGATGCCGCCTATCAGTATCTGCGCTACGACGGGCAGGCTGTGCGGCCGATCCTGTCGCTCGACATCGAGCGTAGCGGCTCGATCGAAGCGACAAGGACCATTTACTGCGGCAGTTTTTCAAAGACGCTCGCGCCCGGACTTCGCGTCGGTTATGTGGTTGCAGCGACGCCTGTCATCCGCAAGCTCGTTTTGATGAAGCAGGCGGCCGACCTGCATTCCTCGTCGATCAACCAGATCGCCATCACCCATGTCGCCGAACGCCATTTCGATGCGCAGGTGGCCAAGATCCGGGCGGCCTATTCGGCGCGGCGTGACGCCATGCTGAAGGCTCTCGCAGCCCATATGCCGGCCGGTGCCAGCTGGACGACGCCGGAGGGAGGTATGTTCATCTGGGTGACGCTGCCCGAGGGGCTGGATGGCACGGAATTGCTGGCGCGATCGGTGGAAACGGAAAAGGTTGCCTTCGTTCCGGGGCAGGCCTTCTTTGCCGACCGCTCGGGGAGCAATACGCTGAGATTGTCCTTCTCTTGCGCCAATGAGGCGATGATTGAAGAAGGCATCAAGCGGCTTGGTCGTCTCATTGCCGCCGGCCTTCCGGTTGCTGCCTGAGCCCGCCGTCGGTGCTAGTGGAGCACGCCCGCTTCCATCCGGCCTCAGGCGTGCTCGGTGTCCTACGAGGGTGTCGTTGTGCCGTGTGGTTGCCGAGTCGCGGATGGCATGATTGATTGGGCCCGGCCTGGCGGTTCCAGGTACGCCCGGATTGGTTTGCCATGACGCTTCGGATTGCCAGCTTCAATATCGAAAATCTCGTTACTCGCTTCGATTTCAGCGGTTTTCGCAACCAGCTGCGATCAGATCGTGTGCTGAAGCTGTTCGAGATCCAGAGCGAGGCGGATTACCAGCGACTGGAAGCCGCACGGGTTGTTGCTGCAACGGACGACACACGGCAATTGTCGGCGCTTGCCATCGCCGACACCGAGGCCGATATCCTCTGCCTGCAGGAAGTGGACAATATGGAGGCCCTCAAGGCCTTCGAATACGGCTATCTCTTCCGCATGGTGGGTTCGGGATACCGGCAAAAATATCTCGTCGAGGGCAATGACAGTCGCGGCATCGACGTCGCGGTCTTGATGCGTGAGGAAACGCGGCACGGTGAGCGGATCGAGGTGCAGGACGTCAAAAGTCATGCGGCGCTCACTTATCACGACCTCAACCTGCATCATCCGGGGCTGGGGCCGAACATCCAGCCGCAGGACAGGATCTTCAAGCGGGATTGCCTCGAACTCGATCTGCTCATCGGCGGACGCCCCCTCACGCTGTACGTCGTGCATTTCAAGTCCATGACCAATGGACGGGAGGGTGGCGATGGGCGGACCAGCACGATGCCAGTGCGTGAAGCCGAGGTGAAAGCGGTGCGCCATATCATCGAGAACCGCTTTGGTCATGAGAATGCGCGCGAGCGCAACTTCGTCATCTGCGGCGACATGAACGATTACCAGGAGCGGATCGATGTCATTGGCGATCGTCGTCGGGGTTATGACTTCGTACCGCGCGACGGCCTGCCGAGCGCCCTCGATATCTTCTCCAGGGACGGGTTCGCCGACAATGTCATGCGCCGGCGCGACGTGCTCGACCGCTGGACGCTTTACCATGCTCGAG
This sequence comes from Hyphomicrobiales bacterium, assembly GCA_900473805.1. Lineage (GTDB taxonomy): Bacteria > Pseudomonadota > Alphaproteobacteria > Rhizobiales > Rhizobiaceae > Allorhizobium. The sequence goes on from UCMS01000004.1 coordinate 7,438, forward strand.
GCCCCGAGGAGCAGCATCTCTGCCAGCTCGACTATATCTGGCTTTCAGCGGGGCTGGCACGGGCCAATCCGACCGCGGTGCCTGACATCATCCGCAATGGACAGCCGTTTCGGACACCCTTCCCACCCGGGCAGGAGGTCGAGCGCTATCCACGGATAGGCTGGGATCGACCGAAAGCGTCGGACCATTGCCCTGTTGCCATTTCCCTGCATCTGCCCTGAGGAAGCCCCATGATCGATGCCGATATCGGGTTGCCGATGGACGGGACCGTCACGCCCATTTGTGGTATCGCGCTCAGGGTCGATCCGGGCCCACACCCGCTGGAAATGGACCATGCGGATGCCATTGCGGCTCACTGGATGCAGGAGCATGCGGCCAATCCTGCGCTCTACAACGGACGCTTGATCCTGCAGCGACAAATGCAGTTCGTGGATGGCGAGGTGCGGGCCGTGGGGCACGAGGCGTCATTTGCCGCCTTTCTCTGGTGGCGGCGGCAGCGGAGTTTGGCCGGCGCCGGTCATCTCTTCGGTTATCCCGTGCTGGTTTCGGGCGATGGCGCGCTGATCGCCGTTGAAATGTCGCGGCATACTGCCAATCCAGGTCAGGTCTATTTTGCCGCCGGTTCGCTCGACCCCTCCGACGTTGTCGACGGACGCTGCGATCTCAGGGGCAATATGCGGCGCGAAGTGCTGGAGGAGACCGGGCTTGATCTCGATGACGCGGATGCGGACGGCGTGATGTATGCGAGCTATCGGCCGTACAAGCTGACGCTTCTACGGATCTACCGCTTCCGGGAGCCGGCGAAGGAGCTTTTGGCGCGCATCGACCACTTTGCCCAGACGGCTGCCGAGCAAGAGATCGCCAGCGCCATCGCCATCCGCAGTGCCGACCGCAATGCCCACCGCTATGGTGCGGCCATGCTGCCAATCCTGGACTGGTACTTCGCGACAGGAACGTGACGCTCCTTCCTTGCCTTGGAGGAGATGCTCGGGCAGTGTGGCGGCGAGCGCGACCCTCAGAGCGGAGACGGCCCGTGGCGAGACGATATGCCATTTATGATGTGTTCACCGATCGCAAGCTGGCCGGAAATCCCCTTGCGGTGATCTTCGACGGCGACGGTCTGTCGGACGAGACAATGCAGTCGATCGCCGCCGAACTGAACCTGTCTGAAACCGTTTTCGTGCAGGAGACGAGCCATGCGGCGCACACCGCGAGGTTGAGGATCTTCACGCCGGGCCGAGAATTGCCCTTTGCCGGACACCCGACGGTGGGCACCGCGATCGCACTCGCCGAACGCCACTATTCCGGCAGTCAGGACAGTCTCGATCTCGTTTCAGTGCTCGAGGAAAATATCGGCCCCGTCCGTTGTGCCGTAAGACTGCGCCATGGCGAGGCGAGCTTCTGCGAGTTTGACCTTCCCAGGCTCTCGGCACGCCACTCATTGACGCTGGATTCGCAAGGGCTCGCCGATGCTCTGTCGATCAAGGCCAGCGCCATCGGCTTCGAGAATCACGTGCCAACCGTCTGGAGCGCGGGTGTTCCCTTTCTGCTGGTGCCCGTCCACGACCTTGCCGCCGTTGAAACCCTGGAATTCGATCCTGCTCTTTGGGAGCGGGTTGCGCCGATGAGCGAAGGACGTCTGACATCGGCCTATGTCTATTGCCGGGGCGGCGTCCACCACGCCGCCAAGTTCCATGCGCGCATGTTCTCGCCCGACATGGGGATCGCTGAGGACCCGGCAACGGGATCCGCCGTCGCGGCCCTGTCGGGCGCGATCCACCACTTCGACGCACTGCCGGACGGCCACCATCCATTGATGATCGAGCAGGGTGTGGAGATGGGGCGCCCGTCCCATATTCACCTGCATGTCGACGTGAAAGATGGGGCGGTTTTCCGTGCGCGGATCGGCGGACAGGCCATTCGCATCGCCAGCGGCGAGCTCGATCTTTGAAAAATAAGGATAATTCCGTGTTTGCGAAATTTTTTTGACCAGAAGGCCAAGAATTTTCGCCGACGCGCTGGACAAGGTCCCGGTTCCTGTTTATACGCCCGGTCACGCCACCGGAAACGGGGCGGACGCCACTAGAAACGGCGCGGTCGGGTGATTAGCTCAGTTGGTAGAGCAGCTGACTCTTAATCAGCGGGTCGTAGGTTCGAGCCCTACATCACCCACCAAATTTCTCATCTAGTTCAAGATATTGAGAGCGGCTTTTAGACCAATTTCTCATGGGTTTCCGGCGATGCACGGCGTCGTGCGGATGGCCGATTCCCCGCGGGTTTTGCATGGTTCGCCACCCAGGGGGGTGTCCAGAAACGTCTTCGCATTATTTTTATGGATGGCCATTTCATTGACGAAAGCGGTTTGGCCCGTAGCCAGCCGATTAAGGTCGACCAGAGCCTTGAGTCTGTATCTACCTTTTTCTTGGGAGCATTCTCTAGCGTAGAGGTTCGCGTGCGGTGTGGGGAAGCTATCATTCCCTGGCTCAGCCCCATCGTCTTGGCCGCGGCAAACAGTCCATCCCGATTGCCGTTGGCTGGATCATCTATTTCTCCTCGGTCAGGTCGGAATGGAAGAATTTTCCTTTCTTTGGCTTTGGCCGACGCTATGAATGGCGTCGTGGTGCCGCGACGGGTGCTCCGGGGAGATGTGTATGAAAAGCGTGAGCAGAAGCAGGTGGCGGCAACCGAGCATATTGCCCGGATTCGGGCTGACACTCGGATATACGCTCATCTACCTCACGCTGATCATTCTGATCCCGCTGGCAGCGCTCGTGCTTCGCGCCAGTTCCCTTGGTTTTCAGGATTTTGTCGCCGTTCTGCTGGATGAGCGCACGCTGCTGGCGCTGCGGATTTCCTTCGGGGCGGCGCTGATCGCGGCATTGGTGAATGTCGTGTTCGGTGTGCTCGTCGCCTGGGTGCTCGTGCGCTACGATTTCCCCGGACGCCGGTTGCTGGACGCGATTGTCGATCTGCCCTTTGCGCTGCCGACGGCGGTCGCCGGTATTGCGCTTGCTGCACTCTATGCGAACAATGGATGGATCGGCGCGCTCTTTGCGCCTCTTGGAATCAAGATCGCTTTCACGCCGGCCGGGATTGTTGTGGCCCTGATCTTCATCGGGCTGCCCTTCGTTGTCCGTACCGTGCAGCCTGTTATGGAAGAGGTCGATCGCGAAGTGGAAGAGGCCGCGGCAACGCTCGGAGCCAACCGTTTCCAGACTGTGCGCCTCGTCGTTTTGCCTTCGCTTCTGCCGGCAATTCTCACCGGTTTTGCGCTCGCATTCGCGCGTGCGGTTGGCGAGTATGGCTCGGTCATCTTCATCGCCGGCAATATTCCCTATGTCTCGGAGATCGCGCCGCTTCTCATCGTGATCCGGCTTGAGGAGTTCAACTATGCCGGCGCCACTGCGATCGCCGCGATCATGCTGGTGATCTCGTTTGCCATGCTTTTCCTGATCAACCTGCTGCAGGCCTGGAGCCGCCGGAGGTTCACCAATGTCCGCTGATCTGCGTCCCCGGTTCCGCGATCCTGCAACGGAAACGCCCTTTGCGCGCTTCGTGCTGATTGCCATTGCCGTCCTGTTCATGGCGGTGATCCTGCTGCTGCCGCTGGTTCTCGTGTTCATCGAAGCGCTGCGGCGCGGCGCGGGGGCATTCTTCGAAGCCCTGGCGGAACCTGATACGTTTTCGGCGATCAAACTGACGCTCACGGTGGCGGCGATCGCCGTGCCGCTCAATCTGGTCTTCGGCGTGGCTGCCGCCTGGGCGATCGCCAAGTTCGAGTTTCGCGGCAAATCTTTCCTGACGACGCTGATCGACCTGCCGTTTTCCATCTCGCCGGTGATTTCCGGTTTGGTCTATGTGCTGCTCTTCGGCGCCAACAGCGTGCTTGGCCCGATCCTCAAGTCCTGGGGCATCGAGATCCTCTTCGCCATTCCTGGCATCGTGCTTGCCACCGTCTTCGTGACGTTTCCCTTCGTGGCGCGCGAGCTCATTCCGCTGATGCAGGAACAGGGAACCGGTGACGAGGAGGCGGCCCTCTCGCTCGGCGCATCCGGCTGGCAGACCTTCTGGTATGTGACGCTGCCCAACATCAAATGGGGCCTGCTCTATGGCGTGCTGCTCTGCAATGCGCGTGCCATGGGCGAATTCGGCGCCGTTTCCGTCGTATCCGGCCATATCAGAGGTTTGACCGAGACCATGCCGCTGCATGTCGAGGTTCTCTACAACGAATATAATTTTGTCGCGGCGTTCGCCGTATCGACCCTCCTGGCTCTCCTCGCGCTCGTGACGCTGGCGCTGAAGACGATCCTCGAGATCCGGTACAGTGCCGAACTTTCCGGCACTCGCAAGCACTGAAAGGTTCCTCCATGGAAGTCGCGATCAAGAACATCAGGAAAGAGTTCGGCCAGTTTCCGGCGCTCCATGATGTGTCTCTTTCGGTCAAGACCGGCGAGCTCATTGCGCTCCTCGGGCCCTCTGGGTCGGGCAAGACAACGCTGTTGCGTCTGATCGCCGGTCTTGAGCAGCCCACCGAAGGACAGATCTTCTTCGGAACGGAGGATGCCTCGCACAAGACAGTGCAAGAGCGGCATGTCGGCTTCGTCTTTCAGCACTATGCGCTCTTCAAGCATATGACGGTGGCAGAGAACATCGGGTTCGGCCTGCGGGTTCGCCCCAAGGTGACGCGCCCGTCGAACGCCGAGATCAAGTCACGCGTCTCGGACCTGCTCGCCATGGTCCAGCTGGAAGGCCTCGACCGGCGTTATCCGGCGCAGTTGTCCGGGGGACAAAGGCAGCGCGTTGCACTGGCGCGCGCGATGGCAATCGAGCCCTCCGTGCTGTTGCTCGATGAGCCGTTCGGCGCGCTTGATGCGAAGGTTCGAAAGGATCTGCGTCGCTGGCTTCGAGAGTTTCATGATCGCACCGGTCATACCACCTTCTTCGTCACCCACGACCAGGAAGAGGCCCTGGAACTCGCCGACCGCGTCGTCGTGATGAGCCAGGGCAAGGTCGAGCAGGTCGGTACCGCTGACGATGTCTATGACCGGCCGAATTCCGCCTTCGTCTTCTCGTTCATCGGCGAGTCTTCCCATCTTCCGGTCACGGTCGAAAACGGCACTGTCGTCTTCGAAGGTGTGACGATCGCTCCTGCGATGGGTGAAGCCGACGGGGAAGGGCAGCTCTATTTCCGTCCTCAGGACGTTGTCCTTGCGGATGGACCCGACAGCATCGTCGGCACGGTCACGGCGCAGCGTCGTCTGGCCGGGACACGGATTGCCGAACTGGATGTATCGGGCGATGGGCCGGCGCATCACATCGAGATCGAGATTCCGCTGAGCGCGGAAGTGGCGATCGGCGCGCAGCTCCGGTTCAAGCCGACCAAGTGGCGCATCTTCCGCTGATCTGAGACGTGGTGTTCGGCGTCAGCGGGTGATCGAGATCGTTCGTCTGGACACGCCTGCCTGCCGTATCACGGTATCGGCGATCGCCACCGCCTGGGCTGCAATTTCGGGCACACCGGTAATTTCTCCGAAGGTGCCCCGGGTGAGGGGACCGGCAATGATCAAGGAGGATTGCGGCAGTCCGGCTGCGGAGATGGCGCGACAGTGATCGTCGCAGGCAATGCCCAGACCCAAGGGATCCGGCACCAGGTATCCGCTGTCGCGCATTGAGCGCAGCAGCTTCTGATAATCCAGAAGGTTAGACGAGTCGGGCCCCGTTGCAATCACGAGACGGTCGACCTGAAGGGCCTCGTGGCGTGGGTCCTTCGTGCGTCTTATACCAAGTTCCAGCCGTCCGTGGATATCTCTTACGCTCTCCAGGCGTCCCCGTGACACGGTGATCAACTGTTCTCCGCAGCTTTTAAGAAGAGCCTCCACCTGCGGCGGCATCCGGAACCGGTGGACTTCGTACAGCCTGCGAAGATGGCGCAGCACGCGTTTTTTCTCCGGCTCGGGGAACTGTTTCCAGATGGCCTGACCCTGATGGCGGAGGGCGTCCATCACGCTCTGCCAGGGCAGACCGTTCTTTTCGGCCTCGGCGGTCAGGGAGCGGACATGGCGCAGCAGTCCAAGTGCGGTCGGTTCGACGCGTTCAAACGTGCCGTGGGGTGGGAAGTCTCCAGCGGCATGCGGTCGGGGAAGCAGACCGTTTCGGGACACAAGATGGATCGGCCCGACATGATTGCGGCTTCTCAGGCTTGCGACAACGTCGAGGGCTGTGAGACCGGTTCCCAGAATGAACACGCTCTCTTCGGGAGCGATCTCGCCGATCATTGTTTCCAGTCTGTCCGCCGGTAGACAGCGCCGCGAACGGATGAGCGATGCCGGAATCTGGTCAGGGATCTTGGGTGAGGCGTGTCCGGTCGCGATGATGAGCGTATCGGCGTTATCCACTTGCCCGTCGGCACGTGTGATCGCCCAGGTCGAGCCGTCGCGTTCGACCCGCGTGACCTGTTGGCGAACATGGGCAATCCGTCCCGATTCCAGAGCCGGTTGCAGCAGGTCTTTCATGAAGAGACCAAAGTCGCGGCGCCTTGAGAAGGTGCCTCCACGGGTGATCGAACCCGGATCCGTAGTCAGGCGGCTCTTCGTGTCGAGCCACTTGATGAAGGCTGCGGGATCACCGGGAACGGCGCGCATCCGGTGGGCCGCGACGTTCAAGCGGAGATCGACATCGCCGTTGCCATAGGCCAGGCCGGCGCCCAGTGTCTCGCGCGGTTCGTAGACGGTAATGGACGCAAGACTGTCGTGGCTTCGTTCAGAAAGCAGATGGGCGATGATGGCCCCTGTGTAGCCCCCGCCGATGATCGCGACGTGGCCCCGGGGGGCGGGCGTGGTGCCCGAGGTCTGTGGAATGGACATTGTGATTCGCAACATCGACTTCGTCCTCCATTCATTCTCTATAATATCCATAGAAATGAATTAGTCCAGCTATGGTTCCTTTTCGCGGCTATGCCTGTTCGGAACGCCCCCATCAGGAAGGGGCTTGCCGGACATGAAACGTGCTGCTTCGGAGATTGGCCGGCTAAGGTCTGACCCCGTTCCCGTGCCATGAGCCGACGTAGGCCTGATCGCCGATATTCCGGTTATGTTCCGATCTCTCGTCGGCAGTGTTCTCTTCATGTTCTGAAATGGCGGTGGTTTTGATGTGTACCGCCCTGTGGATAACTGTGGACAACTCCCATAGCCGGCTCAGCGTCAAGCGCCGAGCCGTGCCTGTGGCAGGACATAGGGGATGCCGGAGGGAGGAACGCGGCCCACGGCGCCGGTGATCCCGTAGACAGCACCGACCACGGCGTCGGTCAATGTGTCGGCCACCGACCCTGCGGCCACAAGCCGTCCCCGGTGGAGAACCGCGAGGTGATCGGCGAACTCCGCCGCGAGATTGAGATCGTGAAGGATGGCCAGAACGGCGCCGCCACGGCGGGCAAAGTCACGCGCGATTTCCAGCACGGAGATCTGGTGGCCGATGTCGAGGCTTGCGGTCGGCTCATCGAGGAAGATTGCGCGGGGGCGACCGCCGGCCAGCGGATCCGGCATCTGTGCCAGCACCCTGGCCAGTTGGACGCGCTGCTGCTCTCCGCCGGAGAGCGCATCGTAGCTCCGGGCATCGAAACCACCAAGCCCCACGCGGGCCAGTGCCTGACGGGCGGCCTGGCCGGGCGCCAGACTGCCGCCTGCGACCGCTCCCATGCGAACGACTTCAAGCGCCGTGAAGGGAAAGGAGAGGGCGCTCGACTGTGGCAGCACGGCCCGCTCTGCAGCAAGCGCGAGTGCCGTGAGCCTTTGAAGCGGCCGGTCCTGGTAGGTGACCTTGCCTGCGTCGGGGGCGATCTCACCTGAGAGGACTTTCAACAGCGTGGATTTACCGGCGCCGTTGGGGCCGATCACGACGGTGAAGCGCCCGGGTTCGAGGCGCAGGTTCACGCGGTCGAGCAGAGTGCGGCGACCCCGGATCACCGAGATCTCATGGGCCTCAATCATCACAGCGCCTCCAGGGTCTGCCGGCCGTTTCGGCCGAGCAACAGCATCAGGAAGACGGGGGCGCCGAAAAGCGCAGTGATGATGCCGATCGGCAGCTCCGCCGGTGCCGCGAGCGTGCGAGCCGCGGTATCGGCAAGCAGGAGCAGAGCCGCTCCCCCGAGCGCGGAGGCCGGCAGCAGGAAACGGTGGGACGGGCCGATGGCCAGCCGCAGCAGATGTGGGACCACGATGCCGATGAATCCGATGGCGCCGGCGGCCGCGACGGTTGCGCCACAGGCGGCGGCAACCGCGAGGATCGTCAGCCGCTTCAATCGCTGTACCGGGATCCCCATGTGGAAGGCCGCTGCATCGCCGAGGATCAGTGCGTCAAGGCCGCGCGCGACGAACGGGATGATGAGCAGGACAAAAGCGACGAACGGTAAGATCGATATGATCTTGGTGGTATTGGCGCCGCTCAGGGACCCCAGCGACCAGAAGGTGATGTCACGCAGGGCCCGATCGTCGGCCATAAAGATCAGCAGCCCCGTCGCCGCACCCGTCAGCGCCGCGATTGCGATGCCCGACAGGATCAGGGCGGTCGTGGATGTGCGGCCATTGCGGGTCGCGATGGCATAAAGCAGGAACGTGTTGCCGAGCCCGCCGACAAAGGCCATCAGCGGCAGAAAGAGGGTGCCGAATACGGCTGCGAGCGGCGAAAGCAGGGTCGGACCAAGCACGATCGCGATCACCGCAGCAAGCGCTGCACCCGAACTGACGCCGACGATACCGGGGTCAGCCAGAGGATTGCGGAACAGGCCCTGCATCATCGCGCCCGACACGCCCAAGGCTGCGCCAATCAACAGGCCCATCGCGGTTCGCGGCAGCCGCACGGCCTCGAGAATGATGAGGTTCTGCTGATCGAGTGTTTGCGCCTCGCCGCTAAGATAAGCAACGAGATCCGGGAGGCCGACGCCGGTCGGGCCAATGACGATGGAGACGAGGACTGCGATGACGAGTACGAGGACAAGCGCTGCAATAACCAAATGGCCGAGGGCGGAGCGATCACCGGCCACCCTTCCGCGCATGCCGGACTGGGGAACCGCGCTCACGGCTTGACGCTCTCGGGATAAAGGCTTGCATGGAGATCTGCCGCCGCCTCCGCAGCGCGGGGGCCGAGGCCCAACAGGTAGAGCCCGTCCATGGTGATGAAAGCGCCGTTCCGGCCCGCCGGGCTTGCGGCAAGGGCGGGCAAAGCGAAGGCCTGGTCGGCGGTCAGATGCATGGCGCCGCCACTCATGACGAGGACCACATCGGGGGCCGCGGCAATCACAGCTTCATCGGACAGCGGCTTGTAGCCGGAGATCGAGGAGACGGCATTCTCTGCGCCCGCAAGGCGGATGATCGCATCCGCCGAGGTGTCAGTGCCAGCAGCCATGACGCGGCCATTGGCAAGCGAAAGGGCAAAGAGAACCTTCTTCTTTGGTCCGTCATGGGCGGCGATCTTGTCTTCGAGGGCCTTCAGGCTGGCCGTCACATCAGATGCCAGAAGGTTCGCCTTGTCCTCAGCGCCGATTGCGGCCCCCACGGCCCGGATCTTGTCCGGGATGGATGCAGCGTCGGGCGGGGAGGGGATTGAAACGAAATCGATGCCGCTCTTCTTGAGGATCTCGATGGCATCGACCGGTCCGGCACCGGATTCGGCCACAATCAAGTCCGGCTTCTGCGACAGCACACCCTCAGGCGAGATCTGGCGCACATAACCCACGTCGGGCTTGTTCGCCGCTTCCGCTGGATAGGTGCTCGTGCTGTCGACGGCTGCGATCCTGTCCCCGGCTCCGATCGCATAGATGATCTCTGTCACCGTGCCGCCGAGAGCGACAATTCGGCGCGCTTCAGCGGCGGATGCCGGTCGCGAGAATGCGGGTTGCAGGGCGAGCAGGGTGGCAACTGCCACGGCAAGGGCGGGGCGGCGGCGTGCGGCGGAGAGAAACATTGGCGGTGTCGTACCTGTGCTTGCGGACGCGATGCCGGCGGCAGTGGCTGCCTTCTGCATCGTCGACCTGAAGGATTCCGTCACGATCGGGTCGCGACAAATAACTTGACTATCGTACGCAAGTTTATCTACCAAGGCAAGATATCGCGGCAGTTCCCTTTGACCGACGATGCCGTCATACTCGGCATCCCGGCGAGTATCCGGCCGTGTCCGCCATTCCGAGTTTTCAAGAGAGGTAGCCACTCCATGTACATTGCCATGAACCGTTTTCGCGTCGTCCCCGGCTTTGAAGAAGCCTTTGAAACGCAGTGGCGCTCGCGCCAGGGACGGCTGGCCGAGATGCCCGGCTATGTCGAGTTTCACATGCTGAAGGGCCCGAAGGCCGAGGATCACACGCTCTATGCCTCGCACACAGTCTGGGAGACGCAGGCCGACTTCCTAGCCTGGACCAAGTCCGAGCAGTTCCGCGCAGCCCATGCGCGTGCCGGCGAAAGCAAGGTGCAATATCTGTCCGGACCGCATTTCGAAGGTTTCGAAGTGATCATCCATGAGGACCGGTCGGGCAACCGCGCCGACGTCCAGGCGGCCTGATCGACGATGAGCGCTTTGTCTCTCTCGACGCCCGAGCGCGCCGAACGGGCGATTGCGGCACTTGCCGAAAAGCCCGATGGCGTGATCGAGCAGATCGCAACCAAGGCCGATGTCACGCCGGCCGAAATCCTCGCCGTACTTCCTGACGGCGCGGCCGTCGTGGTGCCTGCGGAGCGGTGGGAGCCAATCTGGAAGGATCTTTCGTCCTGGGGCGAGATTCTGATGATCGTGCACACCGAAGATATCGTGCTCGAGGTCGAGGGCAGTCTGCCCGAAGGCAGCGAGGGCCACGGTTGGTTCAACATCCACGGCGATAGCCCCATTGGCGGTCATATCCGCAAGGAGCGTTGTGTCTCGATCGCTTTCGTCGATCGCGGCTTCCACGGCCGCCGGTCGTGTTCTGTCTGGTTCATGAACGCTGACGGCAAGGCGATGTTCAAGGTCTTTGTGCGTCGCGATAAGGAACGGACCTTGATTGCCGAACAGGTCAGCCGGTTCGAGGCCTTACGCCAGGCGAACATGTAACGCCATTCCGTAAACGGACGCCGGCCGAGATGTCGGCGTCCGGTTTAAGTCGTTCTTTCTTTTGCCTTTAACTGGTCCTATTGTCGCGGCATCGCCATCCATGACTGGACCTCCCCTTGATCCGACTGCGCCCGCCCCGTTTCGTCCTCGCCCTTTCGCTTGCCACGATTGTCATCACAACGTTGATGGCGTCATCCGGCCTGCAGGCGCAACAGGACAAGGTCGCTCCGCCGGCACCGGTGGATTCTCAGGCACCCGCGACTGCGGATGAAGGGCAACCGGCACCGTTCACGCAGCCCCCAGCAACCGTTGCCCCTGAGGCCCCGGCCCCTGCCGAGCCCGAGCCCTCGCGCGACGAACAGCTTGCGACAGCCGGTGAGCGCTTGGCGGCTGCCAGGACCCAGCTTGCGACGCTGCGCGATCAAGTCGAGAAGCACCGGCAGGACGACGCGCTTCTCGCGGAATTGAAAGTGAAGGTCGACGCGCTGGTTCGGGACGTTCTGCAGACGTCCGTCGACCTGCGGCCACGCCTCAACGATATCCAGACACGGTTGACCGAGCTTGGTTCACCGCCGGCCGACGGACAGCCCCCGGAGCCCGCAAGCGTCACGGACGAACGTGGCCGATTGAACGCCGCCCGTGCGGAAATCAACGCGATCACCGGCCAGGCCGAGGACCTGTCGATCGAGGCAAAGTCGCTGTCGGACGAGATATCCGACATCAGGCGCGCGCTTTTCACCAATGCGCTCTTTGCCCACACGGATATCGATGCGCAGACATTCGAGGAGGCGCGGCAGTCCTTCTGGAGTGATGCCGAGCGCGTCAGGCGCAGCATCAGCAGCTGGCTCGTCTTCGTCATCAAGTTCAAGGCAGTGCCCTTGGCGCTTGCGATCCTGCTGTCGTTGGCGCTTGCGTCGGTGATCCTGTTCGTCGAGAAGCGGGTATTCAGCGATATCAATCGACGTGACCTTACGGTCGAAGATCCGTCCTATATGAGTCGGTTCTCGGTCGCCTTCTGGTCGACCATCCTGCCGTCCATGGCGCTGAGTTTCTTTCTGGCATCGGCCTATTTCCTGCTCGACACCTTTAACGTCTTGCGGCCCGATATCGCGCCAATCGCTGCGTCTTTCTTCGCGCTGATCGGGCTGGTCTTCTTCGTCACGGCGGTTTCGCGTGCCGTGCTGGCGCCCTCGGCACCCAATTGGCGGCTGGTGAAGCTGTCCAACAAGGGCGCGCGGGACGTGAGTATCGCCATTTTCCTGATGGCCCTCGTCAACGGCCTCGACTATCTGCTGGCGGTCATCAGCGAGACCTTCAGTTCGCCTGTCGTTTTGACCGTGATGAAGAGTCTGGCCTCATCCGTCATCGTCGGCTTTCTGCTGTTCTTCGTCTCGTTCCTGCGACCGGTTCTGTCGGATAAGGGCGACCCCTTCGCGCCGGGCCGGCCATGGCCGAGGGCGGTGGTCGTCACGCTGCGGGTTATCGGTGTGCTGCTGATCCTGTCGGCGGGCATTGGCTATATCGGACTGTCGCGGTTCCTTGCCACACAGATCATCGTCACCGGTGCCGTCGTCGCCACCATGTATATCGGCATTCTCTCCGGCAAGGCGATTTCGGCACCCAACCAGTTCGGCGAGACCAGGGTTGGCCGTTATCTGGCGGGTCGCTTCAAGCTCGGACCCGTTGGTCTCGATCAGAGCGGCATCGCGGCGGGGTTATTGATTTACGCATTCGCGCTCGTGACCGGCATCCCGCTGATCCTGATGTCCTGGGGTTTTCAGCCGCGCGACATGCAGCTCTGGCTGTTCAATCTGTTCACCGAGATCAACATCGGGACCATCCGCATTTCGATCTTCGGCATTCTCGGCGGCCTGCTCCTGTTCGTTGCCGGGCTAATGCTCACGCGCTGGTTCCAGAAATGGCTCGATGGCAATGTCATGGCCCGGTCACAGGTCGATGGCGGCGTGCGCAATTCGGTGAAGATGGGGGTCGGCTATCTCGGTGCCGGGCTTGCGGCGATCGTCGGCATCTCCGCTGCCGGGATCGACCTTTCCAGCCTCGCACTTGTCGCCGGTGCCCTCTCGCTCGGCATCGGTTTTGGTCTGCAGAACATCGTCTCGAATTTCGTGTCGGGCCTCATCCTGCTCGTGGAGCGTCCGTTCAAGGTGGGAGACCATGTGATCACCGGCGTGAACGAGGGCATCGTCAAGCGGATTTCGGTGCGTGCGACCGAGATCGAGACTTTCCGGCGCCAGTCGATCATCGTGCCCAATTCCGAACTGATCAACGCACCGCTCGGCAACTGGACCCACCGCAACAAGGTACAGCGCAGTGAGATTCCCGTCAGCGTCGCCTATGACGCCGATCCGCAGGAGGTCATCGACGTCTTGTTGCAGGTGGTCAACGCTATGCCGGATATCCTGCGCAATCCCGAGCCGCATGTCGAATTCCTCCGCTTCGGTGCGTCCTCACTCGACTTCGAACTGCGGTTCCATCTCGCCGATATGGGCGAGGGGCTCGGCGTGCGTAACCGGGTGCGCATGGAGATCCTCAGGGCTTTCCGCGCGCGGGGGATCGTCATGCCTTACCCGCATCAGGATGTCATGCTCCATGTGCGGGAGCAGGATCGCAACGCTCTGCTGCGGCGAAAGTCCAAAACAGAGGCCGAGCGCAAGACGCCTGTCGATGAATTGCCAGCAGAGCCGGATGATGACAAACTCCTGCCATGAACGCCGCATTCAGCCGCCATTCAGGCGGATTGCGGCATAAGAGGGGCATGGCAAATCGGAATTCATCCGATGGCATTAGGCAAGGGACGGGGCTTTATGAGGCCCTGCTGCAGGCATGACGATGCGAGTGGTGACGGGTGCGCTTTCCGGAATGATGTCTGTGCTGGCTGCCGGATCGGCATCCGCTGCGTCGGTGCACAATGCCGGCCCCTCGGCCATCGTGCTCGTCGTGGTCGAGGATGGCAACAAGATGGAGTTGCCGCTGGACGCCGGTGGCTCGGAAACCATCTGCCCGGCCGGTTGTTTCCTGACGCTCCCTAATGGTGACCGGATCGGCCTCGCCGGCGGGGAGAGTGTCGAGATCACCGATGGTGTCGCGACCGTCAAGTGAGATGGGCGGTGAGTGATCTCTCCATCGGACAAGCCCGATTTCTTTATATTTGCACCCGCTTAACTATTTTTCCGGATGCAAGTGCCTGAGAAGCCTCAGTTAACGGTTCCGAAAACGGGTTCTGTTAGATGTCTCTGTGTTGAACACGTCACAGAAGGCACCCTCGAATGGCTATCCTTGGCATATCCGGAATGCAGTATTCCGGGGAAACATTTCCCGACGTCCGGATCATTCTCGGAGAAGACTCGAATGTCTTCACACAAATGATCAGTCAGCGCCTCAAGGAGTTGATGGGCGTTGATGTCGAGATCTGCAGAACGTTTGAGGACCTCCAGATGGCGAATGAGCTGTCGGATGAGCCGGTGGCGCTCGCGATTTCCAACATCAATCTTCCGGGTGCGGAGAACGGCGAGGCCCTCGAATATCTGATCGACTGCAATATTCCGACGATCGTCTTCACGGGCACCTTCCATGATGAGACCCGCGAGAAACTCCTGTCCAAGGATATCGTCGACTACATCCTGAAGGACAATATCTTCGCAGTCGAAATGCTGGCGGAGTCGGTGTATCGATTTCTGACCAATCATCGCCATCACGTGTTGATCGTCGATGACAGCCCGACAGCGCGCGCGCTTCTGTCCAGCCGTCTGAAACGCTACAATTTCCGAGTGAGCCTTGCCGAAAGCGGTGCGAAGGCGATCGAGATCCTCAAGGCAAATTCGGATATCGGCCTGGTCGTGACCGATTACAACATGCCCGACATCGATGGTTTCGAACTGACGCGCCGCATTCGTGCCGTTCGCGGTTCGCACGAACTCAGGATCATCGGCGTTTCTTCCTCGACGAACCGTCTGTTGTCGGCGCGGTTCCTGAAGGTCGGTGGCAACGACTTCATGCTGCGCCCGTTCATCGACGAGGAATTCTATTGCCGCGTCAACCAGAACCTCGACACGCTGGTTCAGATCAAGGCCGCTCAGGCGCGCTCGAAATAACGGGCAGGGCGGAGCGACGGGGGCTCCCTGGACAAGAAACGTCGAGGACGATCTCCATCATCCGACGCCGTTTTCTGTCACGCGAACGAACCGTTTGATGCATGGCTCTGGTGAAACGGGAAGGGCTGCCTATATAGGTCACACCCTTCTCAGCTCACCGAGCGCGCCATGCCCCCGATCATTTCCATAGATTCCCTCTCGAAGACATATTCAAACGGTTTCAAGGCTCTTGACGATGTCAGTTTCGACATCGAGGAGGGCGAGATCCTTGCGCTGCTCGGCCCGAACGGTGCCGGCAAAACGACCCTCATTTCGATCATCTGCGGCATGACCAATCCGTCCGAAGGTACGGTGCTGGTGGCCGGTCATGACGTCGTCAAGGAGTTCCGCAAAACGCGTGGCGAAATCGGCCTGGTGCCTCAGGAACTGACCACGGACATGTTCGAGACGGTGTTCAACACCGTCAGCTTCTCACGGGGTCTCAACGGCAAGAAGGCCGATCCGGCTCTGATCGATCAGATCCTGCGTGACCTTTCGTTGTACGACAAGCGCGACAATGCGCTGCGCGAACTCTCCGGCGGCATGAAACGGCGGGTGTTGATCGCCAAGGCACTGTCTCATGAACCGCGCATTCTTTTCCTCGACGAGCCGACTGCGGGTGTCGATGTCGCCTTGCGCAAGGATATGTGGCAGCTCGTGGAGCGCCTGCGCAAGACAGGTGTGACTATCATCCTGACCACCCACTATATCGAGGAGGCGCAGGAGATCGCCGACCGGATCGGCGTCATCGACCATGGTCGGCTGCTCTTGGTTGAAAACAAGGATGCGCTGATGCGCAAGCTCGGCAAGAAGCAGCTGGCCATCAACCTGCCGGAGCCGATTGCGGAGATTCCAGCCAGCCTTTCCGGCTGGGATCTCACGCTCAACGAGGCGGGAGACCAGCTTCTCCACAATTACGAGCTCGGTACGAACGACGCGCATATCGGTCGGCTTTTGCAGGCACTGGAAGCCGCCGGCCTTCGCTTCGACGACCTGTCCACCCGCCAGACCTCGCTTGAGGAAATTTTCGTCTCGCTGATCGGAGCCAAGGCATGAACATCGAAGCGATCAAGTCGATCTATTTCTACGAGATGGCGCGCACCCGTCGGACCCTTTTGCAGAGTGTCATTTCACCGGTTCTCTCCACAGCGCTGTACTTCATCGTCTTCGGTGCTGCCGTCGGATCTCGGATGCAGGAGGTGGCCGGCGTTTCCTATGGCGGGTTCATCACGCCCGGTCTGATCATGCTGGCGCTGATTACCCAGTGCATTTCGAATGGTTCTGTGGGCATCTACTTTCCGAAGTTCACGGGGACCATCTACGAGATCCTCTCGGCCCCCGTCGCCATGGGCGAAATCCTGCTGGGCTATGTCGGAGCGGCTGCAACGAAGGGGATGATGATCGGCCTGATCATCCTGTTCACGGCGATGTTCTTCGTCGAATTGCACATCGCCCATCCGGTGCTGATGCTGCTGTTCATGATGCTGACCGCCATCACCTTCAGCTTGGCCGGCTTCATCATCGGGGTTCTGGCAAAGAATTTCGAGCAATTGAACCTTGTGCCATCGCTCGTGGTCCCCCCGCTCACGTTCCTTGGCGGCACCTTCTATTCCATCGACATGCTGCCGCCCTTCTGGCAGGCGGTCAGTCATCTCAATCCGGTTCTCTATCTTGTGAGCGGTTTCCGCTGGAGCTTTTTTGAGGTGTCGGACGTCCACCCGCTGATCAGTGTCGGCATGATCGGTGTCTTCCTCGCGGCTTGCCTTGCGGTCCTCACCTTCATTTTCCGCACGGGTTACAAACTGCGGGCCTGAGGTTAGTCACGCAGCCGCAGTTCGTCGGTCTGCATCTGCAGCGAGCCGAGCGTCGACAGGAAGCTCATGCCAAGCAGGCTCTGGTCGAGCTTTCCTTCTTCCAGCACCACCGCTGCCACATCTTTGCGGACGATGGCGCCGAGCCGCAGTTCCGGCAGAAGGAGGGGGGCGGCCTGTGCCTGGCCATTTGCCGTCAGCACGGTACGGGTGAAGGCGAGCCCTGAGGGATCGATGCCGATCCGCACGGCATCTTCGAAACGCAGGGCGACGGAGCTTGCTCCGGTATCGATGAGAACCGGTACCGATACCGGGCCGATCTCGACACTCGTCTCGAAATGTCCGCCTAAGGACTTGTGCACGACCACTTCTTTCGCGCCGTCAGCGGTCGTGACCGTGACTGCGCGTCCTGGCATAAGGCCCGCAAGCAGACGCTCCCCAACAGCGCGCATGTCGTTGCGATAGAGATATCCGGTGACGAGCGCCATCGCGATCAGCACCCAGATCGACAGTTGCCGCAGGCTTTGGCCGAGGGAGCGACGACCGAGTACAATGCCGCTCGAGATCATCAACAGGATCGGCAGGGCGACGACAATTCGGCCGACGGCGTCGTTGTCGATACCGAAAGTCTGACCCCTGTCATGATTGACGACAAGGAGGATGAGGCCGATGGCGAGAATTCCGATGCCGATCAGGAAACGCATCAGCCGCTCTCGCGCTCGCGCTGCATGCGGGTGCGGCGGGTTTCTCGTCGCGGTTTGCGCTCGACGGTCTCCAGCCGCGCAGGCAGGCTCGCCATGATCGCCCGACGTTCTTCACCCGTATAGAATGTCCAGCGGCCGATCTCGTCACGGGTGCGTCCGCAACCGAAACAGAAGCCGGTCTTGTCGTCTATCGAACAGATCAGGATGCAGGGGGATTCCATCGGGTTCCTTTCGATCTCAGACTATATCGGATGCCTAAAGGAGGATGGCAAGGGCAAGGAGAAAGCCGACCTCGGCAACCTGCTGCGAGGCGCCGATGGTGTCGCCCGTATGGCCCCCGATCTTCGATTTCATCAAGCGGGTGAAGCCGACTGTCAGCAGGCCAGTCGCAACCAGAGCAGCGATTACTGTGCCGAGTGGTCGTGCGAAGAGACCGAGCAATGCCGTCAGGGCAAGCGCACTGACGAGGGCAATCCTAAGCGCCGCGCCATCCGGGGTGCCGACCGAGGCTGCCACACCATCCGCCTTTGCCGGTGGCAGTGCCGACCAATGCCATACCATGACCGCGCGGCTCAGGGCCGCGGCAGCAAGCCAGGCGAAGGCTCCAGTGAGTGGTGACTCGGTCGAAACGACGCCCGCAAGGGCGGCCGCGCGCAGACCGACGGACAGGATCAGTGCGAGCGCGCCATAAGTCCCGATACGGCTGTCTTTCATGATTGCCAGAGCGCGATCACGGTCGCGCCCACCGCCGAGGCCGTCCGCCGTGTCGCAGAGGCCGTCTTCGTGAAGGGCACCGGTGACCAGGATCTGCAGGGTAAGCGCTGTGAGGACGGTGACGAAGGGAGGGGCGCCAACGAGGGTCAGCAAGGTCAGCAGAAGCGCTGCAGGCAGAGAGATCACAAAGCCGGCGAGGGGAAAGGCCATCACTGTGCGCGAGAGACTACCATCATGATTTTCGAAGTACCTGGCCGAAACAGGAATGCGGCTGAGAAAGCCGATGGCCCTTGCCGTTTCGTTCACCAGTGTCCGCCCGTCGAGCATCAATGCGCCATCCATTCATATGACGACCGTTGCCGCCGCTTTTTGAGTTGAGACTGGCGAGCGTGGTCAGTATGAGAGATGCCACAAAGCCCGATTTGGCTGCAGATTACAAGGAAGCGCATCCCATGACCGTTACCGGCTTGCCATTCGACGATTTCCGCGCCCTGTTGCGCGACCTGCCGGGTCCCAATACCGCAGCGCTGGTTGCCGCGCGCGATCGCGACCGGATGCTGACCAAGCCGCCGGGGGCGCTGGGGCGCCTTGAAGAAATTGCCATGTGGCTCGCAGCCTGGACGGGGCGTCCTCCGGCGGTCACCCGTCCGCTGGTGGCGATCTTTGCGGGTAATCACGGCGTTACCAAACACGGCATCACGCCCTTCCCCTCTTCGGTCACCCAGCAGATGGTGGAAAACTTCGCCGCGGGCGGTGCGGCGATCAACCAGATCTGCGTAACCCATGATCTCGGCCTGAAGATCTTCGACCTGGCGCTCGACTATCCGACCGGTGACATCACCTGCGAGCCGGCGCTCTCCGAGCGAGACTGTGCCGCAACCATGGCCTTCGGCATGGAGGCGATTGCGGGCGGTACCGATCTCTTGTGCATCGGCGAAATGGGAATTGGCAACACGACGATTGCCGCTGCCATCAACCTGGCGCTTTATGGCGGCGAGGCGGAAGACTGGGTCGGCCCCGGTACCGGTTCTGAAGGCGACGTCCTGTCGCGCAAGGTGGCTGCCGTGAAGCAGGCCGTCGAATTTCATCGAGAGCATTTGTCCGATCCGCTCGAAGTCTTGCGGCGCCTCGGTGGCCGCGAGATCGCGGCCATGGCCGGGGCAATTCTTGCGGCACGCATGGAGAAGATCCCCGTCCTGATCGATGGTTATGTTGCGACCGCGGCAGCCGCAATCCTCAAGGCGGCCAATCCGTCTGCGCTTGATCACTGCCTGATTGGGCATGTCTCCGCCGAACCGGGCCACCTGCGCGCCATCGAGAGGCTGGGCAAGACTCCACTTTTGGCGCTCGGCATGCGGCTCGGCGAGGGAACCGGTGCGGCCCTTGCTGCAGGGATCGTGAAGGCGGCCGCCGCGTGCCATTCCGGCATGGCGACCTTTGAACAGGCGGGTGTGAGCAACAAGACCCATGGCTAATCCGAAGAAGAAGGGGGTTGCGGCACCCCGCAAGCTCGCCGCCGAAACATTCGAGAAAAAGACGGGCGTGGCGCACCTTTTCGCCGCCGGCCAGTATTCGGCGCAGGGCTTCAAGCGCCTGATCCAAGAGGCGGCTTTCCGTCATGAGATCCTGGCCTTCGTCGCCGGCCTTGGGATCTTTGCCCTGGTCGGAGCGAGCCCGCTGCAGTTTTTGGGCTTTGTCGTGCTGATGCTGCTGATGTTCTGCGTCGAGGCTCTCAACACGGCAATCGAGGAACTGGTCGACCGGATCTCGCCGGAGATCTCGACGGTTGGCCGGAATGCGAAGGATCTCGGATCCTTTGCAGTCTTCTGCCTGATTGTCGCCAATGCCGCGTTTTCCGGCTACGTCGTGATCACACGCCTTCTCGGCTGAGGTCAGGCAAACTGGCGGCGACGCGGCTCGACCGCCTGGACCTCGCTCACGGCGGGGAGGCTTTCCAAGACGCGGTTCGAGGGCAGGATGGCAATGACCTCGGTTCCCTCCCGCAGCTTCGACTTGAGCTTGAACTCTCCGCCGTGTTTGGCAAGGATCGCTTGGACGATCGGCAGGCCGAGGCCTGTCCCCTGTTCGGCGCTCTTGATGGCAATCGAGCCCTGGCCGAAGGCCGAAAGGACGACCGGGATCTCGTCTTCCGGGATGCCCGGACCATTGTCGCGGATGGAAACATACTGCCCGCCACCCGCCGTCCAGCCGGCCTTGACGCGAATCTCTCCGCCATGCGGCGTGAATTTCACGGCGTTCGACAGAAGGTTCAGGATCACCTGGCGCATGGCCTTCTCGTCGGCCCATACCGAAGGCAGGTTCATCTCAAACTGCTCCTCGATACGAATATTTTTCGATTTCGCCCGAAGCTGGATCATGCCGATGCAGTCTTCCGCCAGTTCCAGCAGAGAGACGGATTCCTCGTTCAGTTCGTATTTGCCGGCCTCAATGCGCGACAGGTCGAGGATCTCATTGATCAGTTCCAGCAGGTGCTTGCCGGAGCGATGAATGTCGCCGGCATATTCCTTGTAGAGCGGGTTGTTGAGGGGGCCGAGGACCTCCGTCGCCATGACCTCCGAAAAGCCGAGAATGGCGTTGAGCGGCGTGCGGAGCTCATGTGACATGGAGGCGAGGAAGCGTGACTTCGCCATATTGGCTTCTTCCGCCCGCCGCCTGGCTTCGTCCGAGAGCGAGTTCGCCACCTCGAGTTCGGCGATCAGGTCGTCCTTCTCCGTCTGGAAGGACAGGAGCTTGAGGTTTGCCTGGTGCAGCCGGTTGGTGATGTAGATGAAGAAGATCAGGGCTGTGGTGAACACCGTCGTCAGCCCGAGATCCAGCATGCGATGGCCGCTTGCGGCGACATAACTCAACGCCATCACCGTCGGCAGAAAGCTGAACAGCACGGCCTGGCGCAGCAGCATGGTCGCCATCGCCGTGATCGACAGGGCCAATAGCAGCACGCCGCCTTTGTAAAACAGAAAAGCGGACTGGTCGCAGGCGATGCAATCCTGCAGGGCGAAGACGGCCCAGCAGCTGCCCATCGCCACCTGCGCCAGAAGCAGGATATGGCGCCAACGTTTCTGGTTCTGCGGCGTGATTTCAGTTCGGGCGGCGCGCTTGACGACGAGGATGCCCAAGGCGTGCATGGTGAGGCCGAACAAGGCCCAGATGAAGAACTCCGGCTGGGAGGTAAAATAAGAGCCGAAGCCTGCGGCGAGAAGAAGAAGGGCTGGGATCACGGCCGCGCCCTGCAGGGTCGCGTTGATGTGCATCCCGAGGATTTCGACGTCGAAGGCCGGTGATATGCCCTGGCCGGACTGCAGCCTCTCACGGGTGGTACGCACGGCCTTGGTCGCCGCCCTGTTGCGGTGAGCCCGCGTCAGGTCGACAATGTTCTTGTCCGCCGATGTCGATACGCCGTTACTCATGGAGTTGCAGTCTTCCGCGCCTTGGAGGAACTTAGCGAGCAATCCTTAAGAAGATCCTGCAGCGGAAGGATTTGTTTGCCATATGTGACAAGGTTTCGTTTTCGAAATGGGAGACAATGTGGCGGTAACGGGGAGGCGCATGGGGGACGTCATCGTCGGCCTTTCGATCCTGTTCCTGGGCTTGCTGATCATTGCCCGGATTGAGACGGGCCACGGGGTCACGCTGCATGGGCCTTTTGTGGCAGTCGATGGCGACACGCTGGCCGACAGGGGGCTGCTGTTGCGCCTGCGCGGGATCGACGCGCCGGAAATCGGCCAGACGTGCTCCGGCGAGGATGGTCTGTTTGACTGCGGAGCGCTTGCGCGCGCGGGGCTTGAGCAGCTCCTTCGAGCAGACGTCTTCACCTGTTTCGGTCATGAGGGGGACGTCGATCGCTACGGACGACGGCTGGTGACCTGCCAAAGCCGGACCCGAGACCTCGGGCGCGAGATGGTGGCTGCAGGTCTGGCCGTTTCGGACGGCGCCTACCACATTGCGGAGCGTCAGGCGCGGCAGGACCGCCTTGGACTTTGGGCTGGGACCTTCGAGCGGCCGCAAGACTGGCGACGTCGGCGAATGGTCGAGACGCGGGAACAAGCCGGATGGTTTCAGACGTTCCTGATCAAGCCGCTGGTCGGCTGGTTCGCAAGAGGAGACCTGCCATGAGCCCCGGATCGCCGCCTTCGTCCGCCACTTCTCTGATGCCGACCGCGGAGGATGCGGTTCCGACCGATGTGCTCAGCCACACCATTTCCCAGTGCCGGATCTGTCGCGACAGACCCGCCGGCGGGCCGGAAAACCGCATGCCGCACGAGCCGCGGCCTGTCGCATACCTTTCGTCGACCGCGCGCGTGCTGATTGCGGGGCAGGCGCCCGGGCTTCGGGTGCATGAGACCGGCATTCCCTTCAACGATGCCTCCGGCGACCGGCTTCGCTTGTGGCTCGGCGTTGACCGGGACACATTCTACGACCGTTCGCTGTTTGCGATTGCGCCCATGGGGTTCTGCTTTCCGGGATACAATGCCGAAGGCCACGACCTCCCGCCAAGGCGCGAGTGCGCCCCGCAATGGCGTGCGACCGTCATGCGTTCGATGCCGCAGATCGAGCTGATCCTGGCCATCGGTCAATATGCGCAGGCCTGGCACCTGGGGGCACGTCGAGCTCGAACCATGACGGAGACGGTCGAGCGGTGGCGCGAGACGATGTTGTCCAATGCTCCTGGTCCGAGAGTCTTGCCTCTGCCCCATCCGAGTTGGCGCAATACCGGCTGGCTGAAACGGCATCCATGGTTTGAAGCGGAGGTTCTTCCCGTCCTGCGGCAGACCGTTTCCCTGTTGATAGGTCGAAATGATTTTTCTTAAATTGTCGATTTTCGGCTATATCGGGGAAAATCAGTCTTACAGGAATCATCATGGATCGCCTCGACCGCAAAATCCTTCGTATCCTCCAAGAGGATTCCACCCTTGCCGTGGCGGATCTGGCCAAGAAAGTCGGCCTGTCGACGACCCCCTGCTGGCGCCGCATCCAGAAGATGGAAGAGGACGGCGTGATCCGCCGCCGCGTGGCGCTGCTCGATCCGGCCAAGGTCAACACCAAGGTCACGGTTTTTGTGTCCATCCGCACCTCCAGCCACTCAATCGAATGGTTGAAGCGTTTCTCCGAGGTTGTCTCGGAATTTCCGGAAGTGGTCGAGTTTTACCGCATGAGCGGTGATGTCGATTATCTGCTGCGGGTCGTCGTCCCCGATATCGCCGCCTATGATGCATTTTATAAGCGGATGATTGCAAAGATCGAAATCCGGGACGTTTCGTCCGCGTTCGCGATGGAACAGATCAAGTATACGACCGAGTTGCCGCTCGATTACATGATGCTGGACAATCAGAAGTCCGGCGAGGAGTAACAGGTCTGGCCTTTATCCGGGCCGCAGGCGGGCGGTTCGTTTGGGGTCGCGCAGTTCGCGCAAGGCGTCCTTGCCGATCCATCGGGCCGTTGGATCACTGCTCTGCGCCAGGCTTTCTGCGAGCGTCACGGCTGCGGCGTGACACGACTGACTGCGCTTGCCGATGTTGCGCAAAGCCCAATTCACGGCCTTCCTGACGAAGTTGCGCGGATCCGTCGCGTGGTGCTCGATCAGCGGTAGCCAGGCGATGAAGGTCGCCTCCGGTTCCTGTTTGTTATGGACGGTGGCGCCCGCAATCATCGCAAAGGCTGTCCGGCGGACGAATTCCCGATCGTCTTGCGCAAAATCCCCGACGAGAACGCGCCAGTACGGCGTTTGCGTCAGCAGATCGGATGCTGTGTCGACGATCTCCCAGGAATTGAAATCGCCGACGATACGCCGGGCCTCGCGCTCGGGAAGAAGACCTGGATCAAAGGTCCACAGGGCGAGGAGGCGCGCTTCCCGAATGTCCGATTCCCATAGTTCTGCGGCCCGCTCCTGGTTCGTGCCGATTTTCCTGGCAATTTTCTGCAGCACGGGATTGCCGATCCCAAGCGCCGTGTCGGTCATGATCCCAAAGCGGGCCATTCCGGCTATGGTCTCCTCTGACCGCATGGAGCGCAGGTGCGCGATGATCTCGTCTGCGGTGGAGGAGGTGCCGATCATTTCGCTTCGAGCCGTGCGAGCAGCGACGACGTGTCCCAGCGATTGCCGCCCAATTTCTGCACCTCTCCATAGAACTGGTCCACCAGCGCTGTCACGGGGAGGTTGGCGCCATTTTGCCGCGCCTCGTTCAGGACGATGCCGAGATCCTTGCGCATCCAGTCGACGGCAAAGCCGAAGTCGTATTTGCCGACATTCATGGTCTTGTGCCGGTTTTCCATCTGCCAGGAGCCGGCAGCACCCTTGGAAATGACCTCGATGACCTTTTCGATGTCGAGACCGGCCTTCTTGCCGAAATGAATGCCTTCCGCGAGGCCCTGAACCAGGCCGGCAATGCAAATCTGGTTCACCATCTTGGTCAACTGGCCGGAGCCCGCGGGACCCATGAGGCCGACCATGCGGGCATAGGCGTCGATGACCGGTTTTGCGCGCTCGAAGTCTCCTGCGTCACCACCGCACATGACGGTCAGCACACCGTTTTCCGCACCCGCCTGTCCGCCCGATACAGGGGCGTCGACGAAACCGCAGCCACGGGCCGCTGCGGCCGCTGCGAGTTCCTGCGCCACCTCTGCGGAGGCGGTGGTGTTGTCGATCAGGATGGCACCTGATTTCATGCGCGACAACACGCCGTCGGTGCCTGTCGTTACCGAACGCAGGTCGTCATCATTGCCCACACAGGTGAAGACGAAGTCGGCGTCATCGGCCGCTTCGGCCGGGGTCAGGGCATGACTTCCGCCATATTGCGCAACCCAGGCTTCGGCCTTGGCCGTCGTGCGGTTGTAGACAGTTACCTCATGGCCTCCCTTGACCTTGAGATGACCGGCCATGGGATATCCCATGACCCCCAAACCGATGAATGCGACCTTTGCCATGACCATGCTCCTGTCTCAATGTCCGTTGCGGCAGGCTTAGCCGAATGCCCGGCTTCGAGAAAGGCGTAGATCGGCATTTTCGGATCGCGCAGTGGCGAAGATATCCACCTCCGTAAAAACAATTCGCCGCCGGGGCACCGGCGGCGAACTTTTTTGGGATGTCCGGTCAGCCTGCCAGTGCCAACTGCGGTTCGAAGAGACTTGAGGGCAGGGCCTTGTACCAGTCCGCAATCCTTTCGGCGATTTCGCGGCTCGCTTCGACCCGGAAGTGGGTGCTGTCGGCGGCAAGATCGGGGCTGACGAAGCTGTCGACGTCCAGGAGGTCGATGCATTCATATTTGGCGGCAAGCTTGCGCCAGACGGCCGACATCGCTTCCATCCGCTCCTTGGTCACGCCTCGGATGACGAGGAAGTCGCTGGGATCGACCCCGGTCGGGCTGGTGATCAGAAGCATGCGATTGCCGTTTGCCTTCAGGTGTTCGCAGAACTCGGTCGCGCAGACTTCGTACAGTCCCTTGTCCAGAATTCCCAAGAGTTCCGGCGGCCACATGATGTTGTAGAAGTCGGTTCCGGGGTAATAGACAAGCGCCGGCGGGAAATGCTGCTGGAGATAGGACTTGTTGAGCACGTGCGGCATCATGAAGACGCGCGGCATGCTGTCGATTTCGGCGACGTCCCTGAGGCCTGCATAGTGGCAGAAGATCCCGGACTGGCAGTTCGCCATGAAGCGGATCCGGATGTCGCGGTTGCCGGCGGCAATGCTCTTTTCTTCGGCGAGGATGCGTTCACGGATGCCGGGCGCGTTGAAATCCTCGACGGTGATCCAGGCAGGGATCTCCGGCTTCACCGGCACGCTGTCGGGCACCTGCAAATTCCGGAAACGCTGGAATGCCCGCTCCAGGAGAACGTTCTCGATGCCCATATGCATGATGCGGCATGAGAAGGCCATGTGTTGCATCGATTCGGTTTCGGTCTCCGCGCTGATGAAACCAACCAGTCCGTGATAGCCGAATTTGTCCCATGCGAAGAGCGCGAAGCCTTCACGGAGCGACGCTTCGGCAACGTAATTGACCATGGATCCGGGTTCGACCCGCGTCTTCAGGTAGTTCAGCTGGTTGGTGCGGTTGATCAGTTCCTCGATGCGAGGCGCAAAATCGATCAGATCGGAGCTGGTGGCGATCGCCACGTGGATGTCGCAGGTGTGGAGGAAGCTCTCGCGGCTGCCTTCGAAGGTCTGGCTTTCACTGACGCGGTTCTGCAGCGAGCGGTATTCCTCGACGCGGGACTTGCTGACGCCGGCATGGGCGTCGACAAGGTGTGAAAGAAATGCGTCGCAGTCGTAACTCTTGGCGTCGAGCGTATGCAGGTCGGGCAACATCGCCTTTGCTTCTGCCAGGTTGATGTCATTGTCGTCGATGAACAGGCAGTTTTTCGGCTTCAGCTGCATGTCCGCGATCAGGGCCTGAAGTGCGGCCCCCTTGGGCACGAAGGCGATGCGCGGGAAGACGAATTCGTCCCAGAGACCCAGCGATTCGAGTTTCCTGCGCGCGGTCTCGAAATCGTTCTTGGAGCAGATCGCCGAGACGACGCCGCTGCCATTCAGGCGGCGGATGGCCTCGACACGGCTCTCATGCACGGTGATGGCATCAGCATCGTCCAGGGTACCCTTCCAGAGCGTGTCGTCGAGATCCCAGATGACCAGCTTGATCGATTTCGCCACATCCTCATCAAGCGTCTTCTTTTTCGGCTGACGGATGCCGGCGGCCGCATGCGCCCCCTGCAGGAAGAACATGGCGGAATCTGCGCCGAGGTCGTCGACCTGGTGATCAAGACCCGGCCGGAAACACGCAGAGACCGGCACGTCGGCCTCGGCAAGGCGCGTGTAGTTGTTGAGGAAGGTGGCGGGCAGAACGACGTCGTCCTTTTCGCCATGCACCATCAGGACAGGCGGGCGGCTCGCGATTTCAGAGCGAAGATCGGCAAAACCGGCCATGTCTCCGCTGAAGCCGATGACGGCGCACAGTTTCTCCGTCTGCCGCAGGCCGTAATAGAGCGCGAGCGTCATGCCCTCGGCGTAGCCGACGAGCGCGATCTGGCTGTTATCCAAGCCGTGTTTTTCGCGGATCTGTCCGACATACTCCTCCAGCGCTGCTTCGCCGAGGCCGAGTTCGATTGCGGCCCGATAGCTTGAGCCCGCCTGCGCTGCGCCCGCAGTCAAACGGTGGTTCTCGACCTGCGGCAGCGCAAAAAGCGCCTTGCTCAAGTGGCCGCGCCAACGTTCGGCCAAAAGGCGCGGTGTCGGATCCCCCGGTCGCGCTGCATTCAGCATGATGACGGCAAGCTGCGGCTCGCAGCCATCGAAAGGCATCAGCTGGGTGTCGAAACTGATTTTCAAGGGTATGTCCTCGAACATTACTCACTGACTCATTCAGGAGACAGATCACTGTCGCGAATCAGACTTCATGTTCAGACAGTTGTATTTTCTCCAATTACGCGCTCCTGTCCAGAGGCGGTGTCATTTCTGGGCCGGATCTGCCCCCTGGTCCGCATCCTGATCCGTGTCCGTGTCAACGCCAGCGGGCGCTTGGCGTTGCGGTGCTGCGGGCGGCTGTACCCCCTTGATCTTCTGGTCGGGGGTGAGCACCAGGCTCGTTGGTCCGAGGCGGTCGGAGATCTCGTTCCACAGGCGACGCAGTCGTCTCACATGCAGGTCGTCTCCGATCCAGTCCATCAGATGTTCGATCGCTCGGGACGCGGCCACGTCGCTTGCGCTGATGGTTTTCATTGCCCAGATGCTGAAGTCACTCGCATCCACTTCCTTGATCGTCTGACCGTCGGGGATCAGAAATTTGGCAGAGCTTTTTTCTTGCAGCTTCTTCATCGGACCGGTGGGCGCCAAAAGGACCGCCGCGTAGATGCGGTCGAACTGGTCGATCGCCTTGCGATCCTGTTTGGACATGTCTTCCTTGTTCTGTTTCAGCGCCCGCTCGAGATCGAAGATGGTCCTGACGTTGAACTGTCGCAGCAGCAGGAAACGGTCCAGACCGACGACGCAGCAGAGTTGCGCCTGGGCGATCCAGTCGACCGTCTGATAGATCCCGTAGGGCGTTTCGATGTGCAGCATGATCGGGTTGTAGGTCGCCAGCGACTGCACGTCGGAAATGCCGCATTCCTCCAGGCGGAAGCGCGTGAAGAAGTCGATGCCGTCGATGGCATCGAGCGGCACCACACGGGTCCACTCAATGAAGCGGTTGTCCGACTGCTTGATCCAGTCGAATATGCTGCCGACCTTGACCAGTACGAATTGGAGAACGCTGCCGGGCAAGAGGCCGAAGGCCAAGGCGACGAGGATCCAGCCTGTAGACAGGTCGTTGACGGGGGAGCTGGTCTCGGTGCCGGCCAAAGACAACACGCTGCCGAGGTCGGGTACGGCCCGGTAGAGCGCCGCGGAGGCGAGAACCGAAACTGTCATGGCCGCAGCCTGACGAATGACGGTGAAGCCGTTGAGGTCGAAGACGGCGAGAGCCTGCACGAGATAACGTAGTGACGAAAGATAGGCGCCGACGAAGGTGATGGCCGCCACTGTCAGCACATTTTCCGATAGCTTTCGGAACTGCTCCGGCGCGATATCCGATTTGAAGGTGGCACCGCCGACGGTCAGAAGGTTGTGGGTGATGCTCTGAATGCAGGCCTGCGCCTGGGTTGGACAAGTGCCGCCGGAAAAGGTGACGGAAAAACCCACGAAGACGAGCAGCATGTAAGGTAGCGACGCGACCAGCAACTGCGCATCCCCGCCACTCAGAAAAAGGCGCGTCTCCGTAATCGTCCGGTTGATTTCCTCAACGATCGCCGCTTGCGACTTGGCTGGTGCGTCGTCAGTGACTGTGACGTCGGCGGCGTATTTGCTGCGGACGAATTCGAACGAAGGATTCGTGGAGCTTATCCCGTCTTCCGAAGGTTCCAAGACCGGAAAAGTTTTCACATAGTCGCGGATAAGGCGCAGTCGTCGCAGACGGATTTCGTATCGGCCAAAGATCAGCGCAAAGGCTGTCACCAGGGCAATTGCGAGCCCGATCCACAGAGAAAAGTGCCCGCCAAGGGCAGCAGTCGTTGCATCCGTTTGCATGGTTTCCCCCTCCCAGTGGGGAAATCCTAGCAAAACGCAAGGCGAGTTACATTAATCTTCGGCAACCTCTGGGCGAGAAAACTCGCAACTGGAGGCCTGTCAGGTCCGCTTTGCGACGATCAGATGTCCTGGTGACGGGCTTCCGTCCTGCATGCGCACGTTGATGTCGCTGATTTCCAGGAGTTCGAAGCCGGTCGCAACAAGCCGTTCGCGCACATAGCTCTCCGCGTGAAGGAAACGCTGATGCGGGCCGACCATGAATGGACGACCGGCCAACACGTCGTCGCCCGCAGTTTCGGACGAGAAGACGAAGATGCCGCCGGAGACCATGTTTTCCGCCGCACCGAAGAACAACGCCTCCAGTGCGCCGAGATAGGGCAGAACGTCGGTCGCGGTTACGAGGTCGAAGGCTTCGTCGTCGTTGTCTTCGAGGAAGTCCTCGATCTCGGCGACGTAGAGGGTCTCATAGAGGTCCTTTTCATGGGCGATCTCGACCATCTTTTCGGAAATGTCGATACCAGTCATGTCGGTGACCATGTCTCGCAGGGCGCCGCCAGTCAGTCCCGTTCCGCAGCCGAGGTCGAGCAGACGCTGGAATGGCCCGAGACCGAGTTGCTGCAGGCGCTGGCGGACCATGACGGGAACGGCATAACCGAGTTGCTCGACGAGGATATCTTCGAAGGCTTCGGCGTGCTGATCGAAGAGGGTTTCGACATAGGCATCGGGCGCTTTTGGCGGAGCTTCGCCACGGCCGAGCGCGGCAATGCGGACTGAGGCGCCGCCGTGATCGTCAGGGTCGATCGCCAGCACCTCCTCATAGGCCTTAACGGCGGCGTCGATCTCGCCCGCCTTTTCCAGTGCCAGAGCCCGGTTGTAGGCCTCCGCCAGCGCTTCTTCGTCGATCTTGGCCATGGGGCGCTCCTGTCTCAAGCCCCGATCGGGCCGTTAGCGGTCGTCTAGCCGGTCCGCGGCGGCTTGGCAATCAAAAGGGAACTCCTCCGTTGTTCCGACGTTTCGGGGAAACGGAGTCCGGCATGTCACAGACGATCAAAACCGCAGAAAACCATGAGCTTGTGGGCTCATCTGAACGGCGGCTCGCCCCGACGCTGCCCTCCAACTCGGCCGAGAAGGCCAATATGATCATCCACTATTATCGCGGTGAAATCGGACGGATGACGAGCTGGCGCGACCGGATCGACCGCACGACCAACTGGTCGATGACCGTGGTGGCGGGTCTGCTTTCGGTTTCGCTTTCGACACCCACGTCGCATCACGGCGTGGTTCTCTTCGCCATGCTGCTCATCTCTGTATTCCTGCTGATCGAGGCCAGACGTTATCGCTTTTTCGACGTCTATCGGGCGCGGGTGCGGCAACTGGAGCGGCACTATTTCGCCCAGGCGCTCTGTCCGCAGGCCGAACTGAGATCGGACTGGGCGGAGGCGATCGCCGCGAGCCTGAGGGTGCCGGTGTTCCTGATCAGCTACCGGGAAGCTCTGTTCCGGCGGATCCGGCGCAATTATATCTGGATGTATGGCATTCTGCTCTTGGCCTGGGGGTTGAAGATCTCCAGCCCCAAACTGCAGGCGGATGAGCGACCAGCGGAATTCGTGGGCAACCTTCACCAGTTGATGGTCAATGCCCATCTCGGCCCGGTGCACGGTTCAATCGTGCTCGTTGCCGTGGCTGTCTTCTATGCCGCACTCGCAGTCGCGCTGTTCTATCCCGAACCCGACGACGGCGAATTCGCCCATGGTGAGGTGCATGTCTGACCGGCTCAGTGCAGGATAAACTCGCCTTTGAGAGAACGCCATTCGCTGGCCGCAATCATCTTCTTGTGGACGTAGGTCACCGAGTGGATCGGCCCCTCGATCTTGTCCTGCCAGAAGCGCAGGAAGCCGCGCATCTCGGGGAATTCAGGAGCCAGATCGTAATGCTGCCAGATATAGGTCTGCAGCAGGGAAGGGTGGTCGGGCAGGCGATAGAGGATCTGGGCGGTGGTCAGCCCATAGCCCTTGAGCATCAGTTCCATTTCGCTGTTCATGTTCCGGCGTTCCCCGTGTTCTCTTGGAAGACGGATCGACGCGGACGGTGTCATCGCTTCCGCGACCGACCGGGGCCGCGACCGACGCGGGCCCTGTCATGATGGGAACACGTCAAGGTAAACGAAACCCTAAGCCTTGTGCTTCGACGAGATGATCTCGGGCGCAAGTGGACTTGAGCGTTGGTCAAGAGGGCTGCCTCAAGACGTTCAGCGCTTTAGATGCCGTGTCAATCTGCCTTCAAGCGCCGCCCATGTGTTGCGCAGCAGTTCGACGATCGCGAGATAGAAGATCGCTGCCCACAAGTAGGTCTGGTAATCGAAGGTGCGCGAGAAGGCGTAACGGGTCTGGCCCATCAGGTCGAGCACCGTGACGACGGCGACGACGGCAGAACCCTTGATCATCAGGATGATCTCGTTGCCATAGGGGCGAAGTGCCACGATCAAGGCCTGGGGCAAGGTGATCTTCCAGAAGGTCACCGAGGATGGCAGTCCGAGCGAATTTGCGCCTTCCGTCTGGCCACGCGGGACGCTCTGGATGGCGCCGCGCAGGATCTCCGCCTGATAGGCTGCCGTGTTCATGGTCATGGCCAAGATGGCGCAATACCACGCCTCGCGGAAGAACCACCACAGGCCGACCGCTTCGATCTCGGCGCGGAAGGAGCCCAGACCGTAATAGATCAGGTAAATCTGGGCGAGCATCGGTGTGCCGCGAAAGACGTAGACATACGCATAGGCGATGGAGTTGAAGACGATGTTTTTCGACATGCGCCCATAGGCGATCGGCACGGAAAGGACGGCGCCGAGCGTGATCGAACTGGCGACCAGAGCCAAGGTTGTCGCCAGGCCTTCCAGATAGCGGGGGCCGTATTTGACGAATTTCTCCGTGTCCCAGCCGCTTATCATCATGTAGGCGAGCGCGACCGCGAGCAGCAGCCAAAGGCCCAAGGCGCCGTAACCGAACGCACGCGCCGGCGTCATGGCTGGGCGGGCAATCGGCGGCGCGGGACGTGCAGGAATGAGTTCCAGGGCGTGGCTCATCGGGAAGCCTCCGCACGGTTGGCCCAGTTCGCGATTGCGTTCAATCCGATCGACGACAGAGTGGCAAGCACAAGATAAAGTGCGCATGCAATGGCGTAGAAGAGAAACGCTTCTTTCGTGACTTTTGCCGCGACGCCGGTCTGGCGCAGGATATCGGTCAGCCCGATGACCGACACGAGTGCTGTGTCCTTCAGCAGGTTCATCCAGAGGTTTCCGAGACCTGGCAGGGCAATGCGGATCAGCTGCGGTACGATGACCAGGCGCATGGTCCGGCCTCGGGAGAGGCCGACGGCGCTTCCGGCTTCGTACTGACCTTTGGGGATCGCTCTGAAGGCGGAGAGCAGTACTTCCGAACAATAGGAGGAAAAGACGACTGAAAGTGCCAGCATGCCGGCAAAAAAGGCATTGATTTCAATCCGCTCCTCGCTGCCGAACGAGGACAGAACCGCTTGCACCATCATCTGGAAGCCGTAGTAGACGATGAAAAGGGTCAACAGTTCCGGCAGGCCGCGAAAGATCGTGGTGTAGATGCCGGCTGCCGTCCGCAGGCTTCTTTCCTCCGATTGCATGGCAAGCGCGATCAGAAAGCCGAGCATCAGTCCGACGGGCAGCGTGATCAGGGCGAGAACGATCGTGACCTTGACGCCGAGCGCGATTTCATCGGCCCATCCGATGTTCCCACAGGACAAAAGGCCGTCGCCGCCGAAGAGCGCGAAGATCCCGACCGGTCCGCAAAAAGGATCGAGCCAATAGGACAGAGTGGCCCATAGCGAGCCCAACGCGGAAGACAGTCCGCCCATGCCATTCCCCCTTGGCGGTATTTCCGCCTTTTTTCTTCATACCCGTAACGCAAAATGGCGGAAGCGTTGCACTTCCGCCATCGCAATTGTCACAAAGCGGGAAAATCAGTTCCCGTAGACGTCGAAGTCGAAGTACTTCTTGTTGATTTCGGCATATTTGCCGTTAGCGCGGATTGCCTCGATCGCGGCAGAGAACTTGTCGGCCAGCGCGGTTTCACCCTTGCGAACGGCGATGCCTGCACCTTCGCCGTTGATTTCCACGTCGACCGGAAGCGGGGTCAGGATCTTGCAGCAGGCGCCGGCATCGGTCTTCAGCCATTCCGAGAGAACGACGATATCATCGACGACGGCGTCGACACGGCCGCCTTCGAGGTCGAGCTTGTATTCGTCCGCCGTCGGATAAAGCTTCAGCTCCGAATCGGCCATGTGCTTTTCGGCGTAGTTAGCATGGGTCGTCGAGGACTGGGCGCCAATAGTCTTGCCCTTGAGACCGGCCACGTCGGCGATGGTCGAATCCTTCGGCACGGCGACGGCCGGAGGAGTGTTGTAGTACTTCTTGGAGAAGTCGACCTTTTCCTTGCGCTCGGGCGTGATCGACATGGAAGCGATAATCGCGTCGAACTTCTTCGCCTGGAGGGCCGGAATGATGCCGTCCCAATCCTGGGTGACGAATTCGCAGGTGACCTTCATTTCATCGCAGAGCGCCTTGGCGATGTCGATGTCGAAGCCAACCAGGGAGCCGTCGGCTTCCAGATTGTTGAAGGGCGGGTAGGCGCCTTCCGTACCGATGATGATCTTCTCCTGCGCCATGGCTGTGCCGGCGAAGAGCGAAAGAGCAGCAATCGAGGCGGCTGCCAGAAAACGTGTCGGAATACGCATGAGATCCCTCTCTGTTGGCGGATGCCGTTTGTCTTTTTAACGCGGCTATCCTGGATCGTGCGGCGTCATCGGCCACACTTGGGTCCAATATTCGTCTGCTTTCGGTGCCGAAATCAACAACAAAGAGTGTCGCATCCCTAATTTCGATGCTGCGTCGTCAGCGGGCTGAGGATCGATCGAGGGCGTGTATCTTGAAGAATGGAGCAAAAATGGTTCCAAGTCGTTCAGACGAGGTTAATTTTGCGAAACCTAGCTTAGTGGCAATATCGGTCCGCAGAATCGACTTGGCTATTCAACGGCGCCAAGACAAACAGTCGGACAGACTGACATTGGCGTGAAGGAAGGAAACGCAGGGTATGTTCAAAAACAGATTGCTGAACACGGTGGCGATACCGGTGCTGTCCATGGCGGTGCTGGCCGAGCCCGTGGCTGCATCGGCGGTTAGCCAGGGTATGTCTAAGACCCAGTCACGTCAGGCGGAGGAAGGATTGATCCAGCTCGCGCAGGCCGTCGTCTGCAGCGATGGATCCGAAGCGGACTCGCAGGAAACATGCGACGCCCGTGACGCCCAAGCCCAGGCGGAAGCCGAGGCTCAGGCGCAGGCAGAGGCCGAAGCGCAGGCCCAGGCGGAAGCTGAAGCACAGGCCCAGGCAGAGGCCGAAGCACAGGCGCAGGCGGAAGCCGAGGCGCAGGCCCAGGCAGAGGCTGAAGCACAGGCCCAGGCGGAAGCCGAGGCCCAGGCTCAGGCGGAAGCCGAAGCGCAGGCTCAGGCCGAGGCTGAAGCACAGGCCCAGGCAGAGGCTGAAGCACAGGCGCAGGCGGAAGCCGAAGCGCAGGCTCAGGCGGAAGCGGAAGCGCAGGCTCAGGCCGAGGCTGAAGCGCAGGCCCAGGCAGAGGCCGAAGCGCAGGCCCAGGCGGAAGCCGAAGCCCAGCAAAAGCAGGAAGAAGCCGATGCTGAGGCCCAGCGTCAGGCGGAAGCCGAAGCGCAGGCTCAGGCCGAAGCAGATGCGCAGGCCCAGGCAGAGGCCGATGCCCAGGCGCAGCAGGAGGCCGAACAGGCCGCTGAACAAGCAACGCCAGAAAGTGTCACCTGCGCGGATGGATCGACGGCGCCGAGCGAGGGTGAATGCCCTGTCGCCCCGGAAACCCAGACCGAGGAAGCGTCACCGGAGCAGCAGCCCACCGAGGAGCCTGCAGAAGAACAGGCCACCCCCGCACAGGACGAAACCGAACAGCAGCCGGCAGATCAGCAGGCCGAGACGCCTGCCGAGAGTGACGCGGACGGCCAGCAGACGACCGAACAGGAGGCTCCGGCCACAGACGGCGCTGCAGACGGCACCGAGGCCCAGACCGAGGGCGAGGCCCCGGCCGACGGTGATGCGGCACCGGAACAGGCAACCGATCAGACCGAGCAGGCTCCGACGGAAGAGGTCGTGGTGCCTGCGGTAGAGCCGCCGGAAGACCAGCCTGTCGAGGAAATCACCGACAACCGGACGGAAGAGGAAAAGCAGCAGATCGCTGAAGATCCGTCGCAAAGCACCGAAACGGTGGTTCTGCCGGTCGACAACGGCGCTGCCGTTCTCGACAGCGACAAGGACGCGGACAATAGCGGCGGTGAGACCGCTCGCGAGGAGCGCACTCAGCTCCGCGCCCAGGAAGATGTCGCGCCGCCGCCGGAAACCGATGCCGACGCCCAGCAGAACGTTGTCCAAGTCGAGCCGGAGACGGTCAAGGCAACGATTGCAGAAGAGGGCACACGCCTTGAGGCAGAACCGACATTCGACGTGCCGACCACCGTGGTGAACAATGTCACCAACGTGACGAACATCACCAACAACACGACGAACAATACCGTCAACAACACCACCAACAACACGATCATCCAGAACAATGTGGTGAACCAGGTGACGGAGATCCGCGTCGTCGAGCAGGTTGACAACCGGACTGTCATCAATGTCGGCAATCAGATCATCGTGCGCGGTGACGACCGTCAGCGTCTGCGCTACGACGCGGAGGAGAGCTACTACGAGGAACTGCCACGTGGCCGTACCCGCGAGACGATCATCCGTGAAGACGGGTCGCGTATCGTTACCGTCTACAACCGTTATGGTGACATCGTCATCCGCTCACGCATTTCGCCGAGGGGCCGCGAATATGTGCTGATGTACTCGCCGGAAGCGGACAACGAGCGGCCGCAGGTCTTCATCGACGTCGGCTTGTCGCTGCCGCCGATGCGCCTGACCGTTCCGGTGCAGGACTACATCATCAGCACCTCGCGTGCGCCGGACCGCGACTACTACGACTTCCTCGCACGGCCTCCGGTCGAACGCGTGGAACGCGTCTACTCCATCGACGAGGTCAAGTCGTCTGCCCGCCTGCGTGACAAGGTCCGTCGTATCGACCTCGATACGATTACATTCCCGACCGGCTCGGCGGAGGTCCCGCTCGCTCAGGCCAAGACGCTGCGCAAGGTCGCGGCTGCCATGACCAAGCTGCTGGACAAGGATCCGGGCGAAGTGTTCCTGATCGAAGGCCATACGGATGCTGTGGGCGCCGACAAGGCAAACCTCATCCTATCCGACAAGCGCGCGGCGGCCGTCGCAAACCTTCTGACCGAGGTCTACGGTATCCCGCCGGAAAACATGTCGGTCCAGGGTTATGGCGAGCGCTACCTGAAGATCCGCACCCAGGCAGCGGAACAGCAGAACCGTCGCGTCGCAATCCGTCGCGTGACCTCTCTGGTCCGTCCGGCCAACGTCTCCAGCAACGACTGACCCTGGAGTTCAGACAACACGCAACGGGGCCGCAGGACTATATCCTGCGGCCCCGTTGCCGTTTGCGTCGGCCCGTCAGGCGCGAGATGTCAGGCCGGTCCTTTCGGCAATGAAGTCGGCAATCGCGCTGGTGTCGTCGAGGCTGAAAACCGGGAGGTCGGTCTCGCTGACCGTGTGGTCGGCGGCAATGGCACAAATCCACGGATCGGTCGGCGCGAGCGGATCGCGTTTCGATGCCTCACGGCGCCGGGCCTCGATCTTCGGGACGGGCTCGCGTTTGTAGCCCTCGATGAGGACGAGGTCGCAGGGTGCGATCCGGCTCAGGATCTCGTCGAAACTGGGTTCGGGTTCTCCGCGCAATTCGTGCATGATCGCAAAACGCGTGCCGGACACAATCGCGACTTCGTGTGCTCCCGCCTGCCGGTGCCGAAAACTGTCGGCACCGACCTTGTCGATGTCGAAATCATGGTGGGCGTGCTTGATGGTGGAGATGCGATAGCCGCGCCGTGTAAATTCTTCCACCAGCCGGACGGCAAGTCCGGTCTTGCCCGAGTTTTTCCAGCCGGCGATGCCGAAAATCCGCGCTGGTCCGCTCATGCTCCGCCCCCCTCGACGATTTCGCCCGCAAGGTTGAGATCCGCCGGCGTGTTGATGTTGAAGAACGGATCTATGCGTCCGCGGCCGTCTGCCCTTTCGGCCTCCGGGAACGGCACGATCCTGAACGGATGACGGTGGATGAAATCGCGGACACGTCGATGCTGTGGATCCGCGAGCCAGTCGTGCAGATCCTTGGCCAGCCCCGTAGGCCAGAGGGCGACCACGGGGTGCTCGCGGCCGTTGGATGCCGCGACGACGATCTCATCCAAGGAGGCATCATTGACCATCCTTTCCACGAGGTCTCTCGGCAGGAAAGGCGCGTCGACCGGTGCTGTCACGAGACGATCCGCAGCTTGTGCAAAGGCTTGCATCCCGGCCAGGACCCCTGCCAGCGGACCCGGCCGGTCCGGACGTGTGTCTGGAATGTTGGGATAAATCCCGCTCAGGGGATGTCCGGTGGGAAGATTGACGGCGAGTGTCGCGACCTGGGGCGCGAGGCGCAGCGCAACATGCTCCAAGAGGGGTAGGCCGCCGAGGCGGATCTGGGTCTTGTCGTCGCCCATGCGCCGCGACAGGCCACTGCCGAGGATGAGGCCAGGTATGTCATGCCGCGCCATCAGCGTGCGTCCCCGGAGGGACGCGGCCGCGACCACCACAACCAGCCAATCGCGATCATAGCCAGCAGGCAGCAGGCGACCATGACAAGGAGAAGAGGCATTGCCCCGGTTTCGACGGAGAGGATGGCGGAGGCAAGCCAGGACACGAAGGCGCCACCACCCATGGTAATCGCACCGCCGAGGCCCGACGCCGAACCCGCAAGTTCCGGTCGCACGCTGACGATGCCGGCATTGGCGCTCGGGAGAGACAGTCCGTTGCCGAAACCGACGATGATCTGCGGCGCGAAAAAGGCAAGGGCAGTCGTCACGCCTTGGGCGAAGAGCACGATGGGGAGGGCGACGCCGATCAAGGCGACAACGCCTCCGATCAGCATCATTGCTTCGATGCCGGCCCGCCGGGCGTAACGGCCTGAGAGAAAGTTGCCGGCGATGTAGCCGGAGGCAATGAACATGAATTGAAGCCCGAGCACGCTCGGCGTCATGCCCATCAGCGTACCCCCGACAAAGGGTGCACCGCCAAGAAAGGCAAAGAAGGCGCCCGAGGTGAAGGTCGCGGCGAGCGTGAAGGCCCAGAAGCGTCCCGAGGCCAGCAGGCCCGGCCAGGCGCGGAACTGAGCGGTAAAGCTGCTGCTTTTCCGGTGGTTGGTCTCGCCGAGGTCGTGGCACACGAGAAGCAGCACGAGAAGTCCGGCGACGGCGATGGCTGCAAAGCTCGCACGCCAGCCGAGGGCATCGCTCAGAAGGCCGCCAACCGTTGGGCCGACCATGGGAACAAGGGTCATGCCCATGGTCACATATCCGATCATCGATGCCGCCTCTTCGACGGGCACCATGTCGCGGATAATCGCGCGCGACAGAACGAGGCCCGCCACCACGGCGGTCTGTGCCATGCGTGCGGCGGTAAGCAGCTCAATGGAGTGTGCCATCATGCAAACGAGTGAGGCGAGCAGCAGGATGGCGAGAGCGCCAAGCATGACCGGCCGACGTCCATATCGGTCCGACAACGGGCCAATGATCAATTGCACCAGTGCAGTCATGGCGATGTAGCCCGAGACGAGGACCTGGACACGATCGTAATCGACGCTCAGATCTTTTGCCATGGCGGGCAGGGAGGGCAGGAAGATGTTCATCGTCAGGGCGGACAGCCCGGCGATCGCGACGAGGCTCATGATATGGGGCGGACTGGAGCGGTCGAGGAAACGGGAAGGCGGCACGGACGTTCCTTGTGACGAGATTGGACGCGATCAGGCGGGCGATCCGGGCTCGGATGCGCTGGCCACCGCCGCCTTTCTCTTCTTCTCCCGGTAAAAGGTATAGAGACCCGAGCCGATGACAATGGTCGCTCCGACTGCCATCGACAGATCCGGCCGTTCGCCAAAGAATACCATGCCGAGAATGACGGCCCACAGCAGGCTGGTATAGCGGAAGGGTGCGATGAAAGAGATTTCCCCCAGCCGCATGGCCATGATGATTGCCTGATAACCGACGAAGAGGAAGGTCGAGGCCAATGCCAGTGTGGCGAAGGCATCAAGCGAAAGCGGCCGCCAGCCGCCGAAGGCTGGAACCAGACAGAGGCCGGCAACGGAGATCGAGGCTGCCGTGAAGAGGGTGACGGTGAGTGAGGAGACGCGCGGATCGATCTTGCGGGTGACGAGATCGCGGCCGGCGGCGGTTACGACACTCAGCACGACATAAAGAGAGGCGAGGGTGAAGCCCTCAGGGCCGGGCTTGATGATCACCAACACACCGATAAAGCCAAACCCGATTGCCGCCCAGCGTCGCCAGCCGACCGGCTCCCTGTAGACCAGGGCGGCGCCCAAGGTCACGGCGAGCGGCAGTGACTGCAGGATGGCAGAGGTGTTGGCGAGCGGGATCTGGCCCAGGGCCGAGAGAAAGGCGACTGCGGCGATCGTCTCGAAGCAGATCCGGCACAAGATGAGCGGTTGCAGAATGGTGCGCAAATGATCGAGAGCGCCGAGCCGGCGCGCGACCGCATAGACGAGGATCGTGGTGATGGCTCCGCGCACGAACATGATCTGGGCTACCGTTAGATCGTCGGTAACCGATTTCGTGAGCGCGTCGTTGAAGGTGAAACCGGCCATCGAGGCCGCCATCAAGAGCGCACCCCGTGTATTCTCAGATAACGGCATTCCGGACATTCCTGTGCTTGCCGATTGGTTGTAGACTATTGCGAACTTTAGAGAAACCGCGTTTCCAGACAAAAAAACTTCGGGGAAGCGGCGCCAAAGGCCAAAAAGTCGGTTCCGGATTAACCATTGGGCAAGTGCCGACCGGCGAAGCTCGGAACGGCTCTGCATGAGGTGGTGCCGCCCGCTCGACGCTGCCCCGATGTTGGTGGCAAGATGTCGAACCTCCCGAGGGTTTCATGAGTTTCATCGATCGCCTCCTGCAAAGCCGCAGGATCGTTACCAAAGTTTTGCTTTTCGTCGTTCCTCTCGTTGTTCTTATGGCAGGCGTTGGCCTGCTCGGTTACCGTACGGCGACCATGCTCAACGGTCACATGACCGTCACCCGCGCCACGATCGGCAATATCAGCGATCTGGAGCAGCTGCAGAAAGGATTGCAGGAATTCAGCCTCGATCCGACGGAGGCGAGCAGGGAGGCTCTGCTGACGGCGGTCGATGCACAGGAAAAGGGACTTGGCGTTTTGGACGGCGTGCTGGCCAAGCAGGCCGATGCCGCTGATCTCGGCGCATTGCGCAATCTGCCGTCTCTCATGCGTGACGAAACCGCCGCGCTCTGGGAGAACAAGACTCGGCGTGACACGCTCGATGCCGGTCTGACCGACGCGGTTGCCAAGCTCAAAGCGGAGGGGCAGACGATCCTGAAACAGGTCGATTTCGTCCGGACTGACCTTGCCGGCAAGGAGCGCTTTGCCAAGGAACTGCTCTTCGATGCCTCCGCCTTCAAGAGCCTGCTCGATCGTCTCGGCAAGCTGCGAGTCGGCGTCCAGATGGCGTTCACGCCCGAGGAGCAGCTTTCGGAGACGAAGCTCTACATCGCGCCTCTGAAAAAGGACATCGCCAAAGCGGAAGCCATCGTCTCGGATAAGGGCAAGGTCCTTGTCGACAAGGTTTCTGCCGCCCTGGCGAAAATCGATGCCACTTTGGAAAGTAGCGCGGCAGATGACGTCAAGGCACAGGACATTGGTCGCGTGCTGTCGGAACTGGTGGAGATCGAGCAAGACATCACTCTACAAGGCGCGAAGAATTCCGACGTCGCTGCGGACCGTTTCGTCAACCTCGACAAACTGGTGGCCGAGCAGAAGGAGTTGATGGGTCTCGTCGATACTGCGGTGCTGGAGATTGCCACGACCGAACTCAAGGTACAGCAGATGCTGGGCATTCTCGATGACCAGAGCCGCGATGCGGTCGTTGCTAAGGTCGAGGCGATGAAAGGAATTGCCGCACGGATCTCTCAACTCGGTGTCAAGAACAGTGCGCTCCGCGATTTCCCTCAGAAGATCGCACCGTCGCTGGAGGCCCTGGTTACGGGCTCGCAGGACAGGCTCGATGCGGGGCGTGATTGGCAGGAGCGTCGTCTGACGGCAAACGGCCATGTGGCGGGCGCCATGGCGACGTTGCGCGATTTCGTCAGCCATGCCCAAGAGATCGGACGCGAGGACAGCGAACGTTCCGCCTCGATCTCGGTCATCACCATGGTCGTCGGCACACTCCTTGCAATCATTGGCGGTCTGATGCTGATCGAGACGTTGAGGGCTCCGCTGAAGCGGATCACCGGTGTGATGTCCCGGCTGGCCAGCGGTGATCTCTCCGTGCCGATCGAAGGTCGCAATCGCGGTGATGAAATCGGAGACATGGTCCGTTCGGTGACCGTGTTCCGCGACGCCGCACTCGAAAACAAGCGGCTGGAGGAAGAAGCCGCTGCTGCGAGAGCACAATCGGAAGAGGAGAGTGCAAACCGCTCGCGGGAGCGTGCGCGCGTCGAGGCTGACCAGCGTGCTGCGCTGGAAGCGCTGTCTTCCGTTCTTCAGGCCCTCGCCAAGGGTCAGTTGAACGTGACCATGCGCGATGATCTGCCTGCCGATTTCGTCGCCATGGCCTCGACCTACAATCAGGCGGTCGAGACGCTTCGTGCGACCCTGGAAGAGGTTCGGGCCGCGAGTGTCGACATCAACGCCGGCACGGAAAATCTTGCCGTTTCGGCTGACGATCTTGCCCGGCGCACCGAACAGCAGGCAGCTGCGCTTGAAGAAAGCGTTCGGGCTCTGTCGCATCTGAGCGATGTCGTGCGTTCGACGGCGGATGGTGCCGGACGCACTGCGCAATCGGTCCAATCCGCCCGCGATCACGCCCGGCAGTCCGGTGTGGTCGTGCGCAAGGCGGTGGAGGCGATGTCTGAGATCAGCCGGTCTTCGGAAAAAATCTCCACCATCATCGGTGTCATCGACGAAATCGCGTTCCAGACAAACCTTCTCGCGCTCAATGCTGGCGTCGAGGCGGCGCGGGCCGGGGAGGCCGGTCGCGGCTTTGCCGTCGTTGCCCAGGAAGTGCGCGATCTGGCACAGCGCTGCGCGAATGCCGCAAAGGAGATCAAGACCCTGATCTCCGTGAGCGGCGGTCAGGTGCGTTCCGGTGTGGAGCTCGTCGAGAACACGGGCGTTGCTCTGCAATCGATCATCGATCAGGTCGAGGAGGTTCAGGCGCTCGTCGAGACGATATCAGCTGCGACGCGTGAACAGTCGACCGGTATCAGCGAGGTGACTCATGCAGTGCGCGACGTGGAACTGATCACCCAGCAGAACGCTGCAATGGTCGAGGAGAACAATGCCGAAATACAGGGGCTGAGGCAGCGGGTCGACATCCTTATGCACAAGATCGGGCATTTCCGGACCGAAATGCAGGCTTCAGCTCCGGTCGAGTTCAGGCGCTCGGCTTGAGCACAGGCCGTTCGATCAAGGCCGGCGGCTTCAGCCGCCGGTCACGCTCATATGCCGCCCGACGGCCGGTTTGCGGTGCGTGCGGTCGATGATGAAATCGTGGCCCTTCGGCTTGCGGCCGATCGCTTCGTCGATGGCAGCTGAAAGAAAGGCATCATCGCCCGACGCGCGAAGCGCCGTACGCAGGTCTGCAGCATCGTCTTGGCCGAGGCACATGTAGAGCGTGCCGGTGCAGGTGAGCCGGACCCGATTGCAGCTTTCACAGAAATTGTGGGTGAGGGGGGTAATGAAGCCCAGCCGTCCGCCCGTTTCCTTGACTTCGACATAGCGCGCCGGTCCGCCGGTGCGGAAAGGAATGTCGGTCAATGTGAAGCGACTTTCCAGCTTCTGGCGGACAAGCGAAAGGGGCAGGTACTGATCCGTCCGGTCTTCGCCGATCTCCCCCATGGGCATGGTCTCGATCAGCGTCAGTTCCATGCCCTCCCCATGGGCGAATTCCATCAATGCCGGGATTTCATGCTCGTTGAAATCCTTCAGGGCGACGGCGTTGAGCTTGATCGCGATGCCTGCCTTCTGCGCAGCGCGAATGCCCTCCATCACGCGGTCGAAGTCGCCCCAGCGGGTGATGGCCTTGAATTTGGCGGCGTCGAGTGTGTCCAGTGACACGTTGATGCGTCGAACGCCTGCGTTCGCCAACTCATCGGCGAAGCGGGAGAGCTGTGATCCATTGGTGGTGAGCGTCAGTTCATCGAGACCACTGCCCAGATGGCGCGAGAGGTTGCGAATCAGGTGCATGATATTCTTGCGGACGAGCGGTTCACCGCCTGTCAGCCGCAGCTTGCGCACGCCCTTGGTGATGAAGGCCGAACAGAGCCGGTCTAGCTCCTCCAGCGTCAAAAGATCCTTCTTCGGCAGGAAGGTCATGTCTTCGGCCATGCAATAGGTACAGCGGAAATCGCAGCGATCGGTGACCGAAACCCGCAGATAACTGACCGTCCGCCCGAAGGGGTCGATCATGGGGCTCGCCCGCTCCGCAAGCGGTGTCGCCGTCAACGTGCCTGAAATCTGCTGCAAGCCGATACTCCGTGTTTGCCGTAATGTGGGGCCATGGCGGACGACCGTCAAGCCGTCGCCAGGTGCAACTGAGCGGCGCAAAAGTGCTTGCATGAGCAAGGCCTTGGCCGTACCTCTCAAGCCAGATTATCCTGCAA
The DNA here is from genome assembly GCA_900473805.1 of Hyphomicrobiales bacterium. Lineage (GTDB taxonomy): Bacteria > Pseudomonadota > Alphaproteobacteria > Rhizobiales > Rhizobiaceae > Allorhizobium. The sequence goes on from UCMS01000004.1 coordinate 51,837, forward strand.
AGAGAGCGTTTCCATGTCCGAGATCTGGCCCAACGAACTCAAGGTGTCCAAGGACCGGCGCATGCTTGCTGTCAGCTTCAACGACGGTACGGTGGCCAACCTGCCGGCCGAGATGCTCCGTGTTCTGTCTCCCTCGGCCGAGGTCCAGGGCCACGGTCCGGGTCAGGCTGTGACGGTGCCTGGAAAACGGGATGTTGCAATCCGGTCGGTGACGCCGACGGGCAATTATGCCGTCAGGATCGGTTTCGACGATGGCCATGACACCGGCATCTTCACCTGGATCTATCTCCGAGAACTGGGTGAGCATGGAGCCGATAAATTCGCCGATTACGAGCGCAAGTTGGCCGAAAAGGGACTCAGCCGCGATCCGCGCTAAGGGCGGTGTCATCCTCGCCATCTTCGCCCGCATTGCTTGCCAGCATGCGCTGGATCAGGCGCTCCATGGTCTCGGCCATGCGGGTGCAGTCTTCCAGTGGTGTTGCGGACAGCATCTGCTCGATCAGGTCTGTCTGGATGACCATGGCCTTTTCGGTGAGCATGCGCCCCTCGGGCGTCAGGAACAGGCGCAGAACCCGCTTGTCGCGTTGATCGGCGCGGCGTTCCAAAAGACCGCGCTTCTCCATCTGCGGCAGTAGCATGCTCATGTTTGATCGGCCGACCAGGAGCTTTCGTGCCAGTTCCTGCTGGGAAATGGCTTCGAAACGATAGAGATTGACCAGGATGTCGAGATGCGGAGGCTTGATGTCGAGAGGCCCCAGCGCCCGGGTCAGGGCCTGTTGCATCAGCTGGCAGGCACGGCCGACAGAGATCCAGCTGCGAAATCGCGGATGGTCCCAGGGGAAGGCTTGAATTTTGTTCATTCTTGTACTTTATTGTTCAATATTGAACATATGATCGGAACCCCGACTATGACATCCTTTGCCCTCAAGGTCACCCGCCTGACCTTCGCACAGCTGGAAAGACTGTCGCCGCATGCTTCCGGGCGGCTGGCCTTCGCACTTTTCTGTCGCACTCCTTCCAGAAACCCTTCCGGCCTTAAGGCAAAGCAGGTGTTTCGCCAGGGGACGGAGCGCCTTCGAGGCGCCGAGACGGTGCGCCTTGCCCTCTCCCGCGGCATGGCTGCGGCGCATCTCCTGCGGGAAACGACGGCGCCGGTGCATGGCGCATCCCGTATTCTCGTTGTTCATGGCTGGGGTTCGCGGGCGGAGTATCTGACCGAAATGGCTGCCGGCCTGCTCGCTGCGGGGGCGGAGGTCGTGTTGCTTGATCTGCCCGGCCATGGCCGTTCCAGTGGTCGGCGCCTCGATCTGAGGATTGCAGCAGAGGCGATCGTCGCTGCCGAACGGCAATTCGGTCCCTTTGCCGGGGTGGTTGGCCACTCGTTTGGCGGGGCTTCCGTGATGATGGCCGCAGGAGGCGTCTTCTGCGATATTCCAACACTCCAGTGCCCCCGCCTTGCCGTCATCGGTGCGCCCTCCAGCATCAGCGACGTGTTCAACAACTTTGCCGGTGCTGTCGGGCTTGGACGCGCAAGTTTGGCGGCCATGCGTGCACGGGTCCAACTGCTTTCCGGTCGCAGTGTCGAGGAGTTGGACGGGGTTGCCGTGGCAAGACGCCTCGACCGGCCCTTGCTTGTCGTGCATGCCGAGGACGACAAGGAGGTTCATGTCGGACACGCACAGCGCTACATCGGCGTCTCGCCGCACATTCGGCATCTGTGGGCCAATGGCCATGGCCATCGCCGGATCGTCAGTGCCCCGGAGGTGATCCGTGCCGTCGGTGCATTTCTTCTGTCCGAGCGGCCGTTCCATGCCGATCTGCAACGTGCCGTGTCTTGATCCTGTCATCCGGTTTGCCTAATCCCTGAGGCAGCGTTGGCGTCGATCAGGGAGAGTGTCATGACCATCATCCAGTCGCCGGAGGAGCTGAAGGCGCTTTACGGTGATGTCAGCGAGGCGTCCGTTGCCAAGGTGGTGTCCCGTTTGACCGACGCCTATCGCCAGATGATCGATTCGTCGCCTTTTGTGGCGCTTGCGACCGTGGGGCCTGAAGGGCTCGATTGCTCGCCACGCGGCGATGCCGGAGCCGTGGTGCGCATCGAAGACGAGCGGACTCTCACGCTGCCCGACTGGCGTGGCAACAATCGGATCGATTCGCTGCTCAACATCGTGCGCGATCCCCGCGTGGCGCTGATGTTTCTCATCCCGGGTTCGAACACGGTTATGCGCGTCAATGGGCACGCGGTGGTCAGCGTCGAACCCGATCTGCTCGAGAGTTTCACCATGGATGGGAAGCATCCGCGCAGCGTGGTGGTGATCACCATAGACGAGGTATACTTCCAATGCGCCCGCGCCGTCATGCGGGCGGATCTGTGGAATCCCGACCACCACTCGGTCGCCAGCGACCTTCCGACGCCTGGTGCCATGCTGAAGGCCGCAAAGGCCAGCTTCGATCAGGAGACCTATGACAGGGAGTGGCCCGCGCGGGCCGCCAAGACCATGTGGTGATGCGCAGGCTGATCAGCGCTTGTAGATCAGCCAGCTCTTGGTGAAGTCCTTCTTCATGCCCTCTTCATAGGCACGAGTCCGGTTGCGCCCCGCATTCTTGGCGCAGTAGAGGGCAATATCTGCCTTGGCATAGAGTTCACCGGCATCTTCGGAATCGGTTGCCATGCTGTAGCCGAGCGAAATCGTGATCGGACCATAGTTGATGCCGGTTTTCGAGTTCTTGAACGGGGTCGTCTCGAGAGCGACGCGCACACGCTCGCACGTCTGCTGAACTTCGTCTGCGGTATTGCCTTCGATGATGATGGCGAATTCTTCACCGCCGGTGCGCGCGACAAAGCAATCCTTGCGGACATTGCTGCGCAGGACCGTCGCGACTGTTGCAAGGATCTTGTCGCCGACCGGATGGCCGTAGACGTCGTTGATCTTCTTGAAGTTGTCGATATCGGCCAGAACGAGGGCTGCTAGCGGACGGGTACCGCTGACATAGACCGATGCCAGTTTTTCGTCAAAGGCGCGGCGATTGGCGATGCGCGTCAAGGAATCGGTGTTGGCGATGCGTTTGTATTCGTCGAGTTCGCGGCGAACCTCATCCATTTCCTGCGAGCGCTGCACCATCTGCCCCACGGTGTCTTCACCGTGTGCCATGGTGCTGCCGGTGGCCTCCGTCAGAATACTGATCGCGCTGCGCAGAATGTCGGCGCTGTTGCTGCTCTTGGAATTGATGCGGCTGTAGGTTTCGCCAAGCAACCGGTTGTAGCTCTCAAGCGAGGTTTGCTCCTTGCGTAGAACGCGCAACAATGCATCCAGTTCGCCGAGAATGCGCGCATGGACGTTTTCCATGGCACGGGTCTGATGATGGCCGAAATACTGCTGGCCGATCGCGTCCAGTTCATCCTGATTGGCACGGCTGCCAAGGGCCGCCAATTCACGGGATAATGCCGGATTGGATCCGATGAACGCTTCATAGAAGAGTTCGTAATTGCGCGGAATGGGTGCAACGCCCATCGACCGCATGGCATAGGTAATCTGTGCCGCGATGTCGGGTGCCTGCGTCTTGGACGGCGCTGCCGTGGTCATTCGGCCAACTCCAACTTTCCTCTTGGGTGCCCCTTAAAGGTCAAAGAAGATATTAGCGGCAAATGATTTTGAAAGATTTAATGCTGCCGTTACGAGATGTAATTGAAACAAAATCGAGTGGCGCTGGAAGTTTCTGCTTAACTGTATGTTTTTGATGTGTTTTGCCGTGCCGCGACAGTCTTTGCTTGACGTCGCGGCACGTTCCGGGCTTGAAAAATCACCCCAGATTGAATTCCTGGAAGAAGTCATTGCCCTTGTCGTCAGTGACGATGAAGGCGGGGAAGTCTTCGACCTCGATCTTCCAGACGGCTTCCATGCCGAGTTCCGGATATTCCAGAACCTCAACCTTCTTGATGCAGTCCTGGGCCAGCCGTGCGGCCGGTCCGCCGATCGAGCCGAGATAGAAACCGCCATGGGTCTTGCAGGCCTCGCGTACCGCCCGCGAGCGATTGCCCTTGGCCAGCATGACCATCGAGCCGCCGAAGGATTGGAACTGATCGACATAGCTATCCATGCGGCCAGCCGTGGTCGGACCGAAGGAACCCGAGGCATAGCCGGTCGGGGTCTTGGCGGGGCCGGCGTAGTAGACCGGATGGTTCTTCATGTATTCCGGCATGCCTTCGCCTTTTTCGAGCCGGTCGCGGATCTTGGAATGGGCGAGGTCGCGGGCGACGATGATCGTGCCGGTCAAGGACAGGCGGGTCTTGACCGGGTGTTTGGTCAACTCGGCAAGGATCGCGGCCATCGGCTGGTTCAGGTCGATTTTGACTACGGACGATGACAGGGCCGTTTCGTCGATTTCAGGCATGTATTTCGACGGGTCGGTCTCGAGCTGCTCGATGTAGATGCCGTCTCTGGTGATCTTGCCCTTCGCCTGTCGGTCGGCGGAACAGCTGACACCAAGGCCGATCGGGAGTGATGCGCCATGGCGGGGTAGGCGGATGACGCGCACGTCATGACAGAAATACTTGCCGCCGAACTGGGCGCCAACGCCGAGCGACTGGGTGAGCTTGTGGATTTCCTGTTCCATCTCCAGATCGCGGAAGGCGTGGCCGCTCTCCGAGCCTTCGGTCGGCAAGTCATCAAGGTAGCGGGCCGAAGCAAGCTTGACGGTTTTCAGCGTCATCTCGGCGGAGAGACCGCCGATGACGATCGCCAGATGGTAGGGAGGACAGGCTGCCGTTCCCAAAGTCAGGATCTTTTCCTTGAGGAAGTCGATCATCCGGTCGTGGGTCAGAAGTGAAGGTGTTCCCTGGTAGAGGAAGGTCTTGTTGGCCGAGCCGCCGCCCTTTGCCATGAACAGGAACTTGTAGGCATCCTCGCCCTCTTCGTAGAGGTCGATCTGAGCCGGAAGGTTCGTCTTCGTGTTCTTTTCCTCGAACATCTTGATCGGCGCCAGCTGCGAATAACGGAGGTTGCGGCGCTCATAAGCGTCTCGCACACCTTCTGCCAAAGCCTCGTAGTCGTGGCCATCGGTCCAGACGCGGCGACCCTTCTTGCCCATGACGATCGCGGTGCCCGTGTCCTGGCACATCGGCAGGATGCCGCCGGCCGCAATATTGGCGTTCTTCAGGAGGTCGAAAGCGACGAAGCGATCATTATCTGTTGCTTCGGGATCTTCCAGGATCGAGGCAAGCTGTTTCAGGTGGCCCGGACGGAGCAAGTGATTGATATCGGACAGGGCTGTCTCGGCGAGCAGGCGCAACCCCTCCGGCTCCACCGTCAGGATCTCCTGGCCCTTGAATGTATCGACGGACACGTAGTCCGAGGTGATCTTGCGATAGGGGGTCAAGTCTTCGCCAATTGGAAACAGATCGTCTGCCATCACGGGACCTTTCACGGCATCTGCTGGAATTTCCGGTGGTTTACGGGGAACCCTTTAATATTTCAATGCGTCGAAAGCCGAAGGCTGCGTGTAGACGGCCACACCGGTATTTGGGTGAGACGTCCTTTAGTAAGAATGCGACGGTGCACTTGTGATTCGATGGAGGAGGACGTCACACCATGTCATTGGGCAGAACCGACCAAAGTGTCTGGCGGCGATCAATCGTGTTCAAGATTTTCGGCGTCAGCTTCGTCTGCATCCATGTGCCGCTGATCGCCCTGCTGCTAGCCTTCGGGACAGGGACGGCTTCAGATGACTTGTCCATCGCGCTGGTGGTCCTTGCGGCGACCCTTGTGGGTACGGTTGCGTGCCTTGCGACCATGTGGTGGCTGATGCGGCCCCTCAGGCATCTCGCGACGGCGATTACGCATTACCGCCGTGACGGGCTCTTTTTAGAGGAGCATCTGAACAGACGTGGCAATGATGAAATCGCGGTCGTCACCAGGGCGGTCTGCGGTATGGTCGGTGAAATCGCGGCCCTGGCCGAACGGGTTGACGGACAGCCCGCGCTGGATCCACTCACCGGACTGATGAACGGAAGCGCGGCCTATGGCGTACAGGTCGAACGCATGAGTGCGCGCGGGAAGCCCGTCACAGTAGTCGTCTTCGAATTGGAGGCCGGTAAGACGGTGCAAGTTCTCCGGTCCCGGGAGGTGTCCGATCTGGTTCTGGTCGCAGTCGGTGATCTCGTGCGAACGCATTTTGGATCACGGCCGGTTGCAGCGCGCATGTCTGCAAGCACCTTCGTCCTGCTTTTTGCAGGAGACGGACCCGACAGCGTCTATGCGTGCTGCGAGGGTTTGCGCCGGGCGATTGCCGAACTCGAAGTCGGGCCGGTCGCTCGCGGCAGCCTGCGCGCCACATTCGGGATTGCGCAGCGTCGAGACGAGGAGAGCATGGCCGATCTCGTGCACAAAGCGGACATGGCGCTGTTTCGTGCCCGCGACACGCTCCGCACGGGGCTCGAAGCCCTAACGCTCTGAGGCGCTTGCGGAGCGGGAGCCCGGAGGCTCCCGCATCCCGGATGTCATTGTGGACCTATCATGAGTTCCGGGCGGACGAACTGGTCAAACTCCTCGTTGGTGAGATAACCGCCGCCAACGGCCTCTTCCCGCAGCGTCGTCCCGTTTTTATGCGCCGTCTTTGCGATCTTGGCGCAAAGGTCGTAACCGAGCTTGCCGTTCAGCGCGGTCACCAGCATCAGCGAGTTCTCGACGCCTTTGCGGATATTGTCCTCGCGGGCCTCGATGCCGACCACGCAATTGTCGGTGAAGGACACGGCGGCATCACCGAGCAACTGCACCGACTGCAGGAAATTATAGGCCATCATCGGATTGTAGACATTGAGTTCGAAATGCCCCTGGCTGCCGGCAAAGGTTATGGCGGCCTGATTGCCGAAGATGTGGGCGCAGACCTGCGTCAACGCTTCCGACTGCGTCGGGTTGACCTTGCCAGGCATGATGGACGAGCCCGGCTCGTTTTCCGGCAATTGCAATTCGCCGAGACCGGCGCGCGGTCCGGAGCCGAGGAAGCGAATGTCGTTTGCAATCTTGAAGAGCGCTGCAGCGGCTGCGTTGATTGCGCCATGGGCAAAGACCATAGCATCGTGGGCCGCCAGCGCCTCGAACTTGTTCGGTGCGGTCACGAAGGGCAGGCCGGTGATCTTGGAGATTTCCTCGGCAACCTTTTCGGCAAAGCCGATAGGCGCGTTGAGGCCTGTCCCGACTGCCGTGCCGCCCTGGGCAAGTTCGTAGAGACCCGAGAGCGTGAGCTCAATGCGCTTAATGGAGGATGCCACCTGGGCGGCATAGCCGGAAAATTCCTGGCCAAGTGTCAGGGGGGTGGCGTCCTGGGTATGGGTCCGGCCAATCTTGATGATGTGGTGAAAGGCTTTGGCCTTTGCGTCGAGCGCGCCGTGCAGGTGCTTGAGAGCCGGCAGGAGATGGTGGACGACGTGCTCGGCGGCCGCGATGTGCATGGCCGTCGGATAGGTGTCATTCGAGGACTGGCTCATGTTGACGTGGTCGTTGGGGTGGACCGGTTTCTTCGATCCCATCTCGCCGCCGAGCATCTCGATCGCACGGTTGGAAATCACCTCGTTGGCATTCATGTTTGACTGCGTACCCGAGCCCGTCTGCCAGACGACGAGTGGGAAGTGCCCGTCGAGCTTTCCGTCGATCACCTCTTGCGCGGCAGCTATAATCGCTTCCGCCAGTTTCGGGTCCAGCTTGCCAAGCGCAAGGTTCGCCCGGGCGGCTGCCTGCTTGACGATGCCGAGAGCGCGGACGACCGGCAATGGCTGCTTTTCCCATCCGATCTTGAAATTACCGAGGGAGCGTTGGGCCTGCGCGCCCCAGTAGCGGTCCGCCTCGACCTCAATCGGTCCAAAAGTGTCGGTCTCGGTTCTTTTCGTCATGGGAAATTCTGCCTTTTCGCATGGTTCGCTGAGTTGCGCATTACCGTGGCAATGTAAGTTGCCCGCTCGTTGTTGCAACTGCATAGCGTTAACTGGTGCTGGACTGTCAAGAAATCGGCATGTCCGGGACGAATGTTCCGGCAGCACGGCGTCGTGGCTTGTGTCAATTTCGGCACGCGTCACGACAATTTGTGCGGGCCGTGACGGTGCAGAGCGGGGATGATTTGGCTACACTCCGTTAACGTCAATAAAAAATTAACGAATGTTTCCATTTAGTTCGCCGGTGGTCGGCGCGTCACCAGCGCTTTGACCACGTAAGATTCTGCCCGGCGTTCCGTTCCCGGTAGCGGCGCCGAACTTCCCAATCCAAGGCTGATCGGCTAGTGATCCGCGCAAATGGCCATCAAGCCGCGAGTCCATCGGGCTCGACCTGACACGAGAGCGAGCATGACGAGAACCCCCAAATTCGTACTGACGGCATTCCTGGCGGCGACGACTGTCCTTGGTGCACTGCCGGGCCAGGCTTCGGCAACGACGCTTCTCGATCTTCTGCGCGGTGGCCCAGGTCGCAATACGCGCGAGCAGGCGCGGCCGAATATTCTGGAGCAGCAGGCGCTCGGCGGGCTCGAAATGGGTGATCCCGAACCTCTGCCGAAGGTGGCGGGTCCGCGTTACTACACCTACAAGCCTGAAGCACTGCGCGCGATCCGCATTGCGCTGCCGGCGGCGTCCAACGGCGATCCCGCCGCCCAGAACGAGGTCCTCGGTACGCGCCGTTTCCTCGCAGAGGTCAATGTGCGGGCGAATGACGAGGTCGCCAAGACGGTAGAGGCCTATTATTCCAACACGACGAAGCCGCTGATCTGGGTCAACGACACAGGCCTTTCCGACCGCGGTCGCGAGATGGTCGCGGCGCTGGCCGATGCAGGGGCCGCCGGGCTGGCGCCCGAGGATTATGCCGTGGCCGTGCCTGCGGAATCTGGTGCCGCCACCGATCCGGAACAGCGCCAGCGCGAGCTGATGGGCTTCGAAGTCGCTTTGTCCGCCAAGGTGCTGACCTATGTGCAGGATACCGCGCGCGGTCGGATCGATCCCAACAAGATTTCCGGCTACCACGACTTCAAGCGGAAGGGCGTCAACATCGCGCCCGTGCTCGACATGCTGCGCATGAGCCCGGATGTGGCGGCGTACCTTCGCAACCGCGATCCGAAGAGCCCGCAATTCCTTGCCCTGCGCGCCGAATTGGCGCGTCTGCGCGCGGAAGACGCCCAGAAATCTGTCGAACCCATCACCATTGCACCCGGTACGCTTCTGAAGCCGGGGCAGAGCAATCCGGAACTGTCGAGGATCGTCGGTGCGGTCAAGCAGGTCGCGTCCGAGGCGGTGCTGACCCAGCATGCCGCGACGCTGGCCGCCTATGCGGGAACCCCCGACTATACGCCGGAGCTCGTGTCGCTGGTCGAGACCTTCCAGAAGGAAAAGGGTCTCAAGGCCGACGGGGTTGTCGGTCCGGCGACAATTCGAGCGATGACCGGTCACAGCAATGCTGAGAAGATTGCCAAGTTGCAGGTTGCGATGGAAGCGATCCGCTGGCTGCCGTCCGATCTCGGCCCGCGTTACGTCTTTATCAACCAGCCCGCTTTCCAGGCCTATTACGTCAATGAAGGCAAGGAACAGCTGTCGATGCGGGTGGTCGTCGGCTCTAAGTCGAACCAGACCTATTTCTTCCAGGACCAGATCGAAACGGTCGAGTTCAACCCTTACTGGGGTGTGCCGAAGTCCATCATTGTCAACGAGATGCTGCCGAAGCTGCGGGCGGACCCGTCCTATCTCGACCGCTTGGGCTATGAAGTGTCCTATGGTGGTCGCAAGGTTGCCTCGAGCCAAGTCGATTGGAACACCACGCATTCCGTCGACGTGCGGCAGCCGCCGGGTGGTGACAACGCGCTTGGCGAGCTGAAGATCCTGTTCCCGAACGACCATGCCATCTACATGCACGACACGCCGTCGAAGAGCTTCTTCAACCGTGACATGCGCGCGCTCAGCCATGGCTGCGTGCGTCTCGCGCAACCGCGCGTCATGGCGGCGGCGGTGATGGGGACGACGGTCGAGGAAATTGGCAAGCAGATCGCTTCGGGCCAGAACCGCGCCGTGCAGGTTCCGCAGAAGATCCCCGTCTACGTGTCCTATTTCACGGCATGGCCGAACAAGGACGGCGTGATCGAGTATTTTGATGACGTCTATGGCCGCGACGCCTATACGGAAAAAGCATTCAAGATCACCACGGATGCCCGGACGCCGCGCGCCTGAGCAAGCCGAGGACCACATCAACACGGAAATGGCGGGCTCGGCCCGCCATTTTCTGTTTCAGCGCCCTGTGACCAAGTGTTCGACCAGCTCGTACGTCAACTCGTCGAAATGGTTGATGACCGCTGTCGCTCCGAGAGTATCGATGGCGACGTCGGAATAGCCGAATGGCACGGCGATAGAGGGAATTCCCGCGTTGCGGGCCGCCAGAATGTCGTTGATGCTGTCGCCGATCATTACTGCCTTTTGCGGCACGCCGCCGGCCAAATCGATGGTTCCGGTCAGATGGGCAGCGTCAGGCTTGCGCACCGCGAAGGTGTCGCCGCCTGTGATGGCCGTGAAATAGCCAGTCAGGCTGAGCGCTTCGATCAGCGGACGGGCCAGCCCTTCCATCTTGTTGGTACAGACGGCCAGCAGGTGACCGGCGTCGCGTAGCCGATCCAGCGCTTCGACAAGGCCAGGGTAGGGTCGGCTGAGGCCCGGCATGCCTGCGGCATAGTGCTCGATGAAGCGATCTAGCAGGGGAGGGAGCTCGCTTTCACTGACAGGTGCGCCCCTTAGGGCAAAGGCACGTGTGATCATCACACGTGCGCCCTGACCGACCAGATGCGTCAGGTCCTCGTAAGTCACGGGCGCCAGATCCCGTTGTGCGATGGTGTGATTGAGGCTGGCCACGAGGTCGGGTGCGGTATCGACCAGTGTTCCGTCGAGGTCGAATACGACGGTCGTTGCTTTGCTTGTCGCGATCAAGGCTGCACTCCGGGGGAACAATCTTGCCGATGGGGGTAGGGGAAATCTCCGCAAAAGGCAATTGCAGGGCCTGCCGCAGGGCTTTCGTTTGTGCATTGAGCCGTGTAAACAGCTTTCGACGCAACAGAGGGGAGTTTTCGGCGCATGGACGCCCGGGAAATGAAGATCAAGGCAGCAGCCGAGGCGCTCACTCATGTCGAGGATGGCATGCGGCTCGGCATCGGAACCGGTTCGACCGCGGAAGAATTCGTGCGCCTCCTGGCCGAACGCGTGGCCGGCGGCCTGAAGGTCGAAGGCGTTCCCACGTCCGAACGCACTGCGCGCCTCTGCCTCGAACTCGGCGTGCAACTGCGCTCGCTCGACGAGTTGCCCGAGCTCGATCTCACGATCGACGGCGCCGACGAAATCGACCCGCAGCTGCGGCTGATCAAGGGCGGCGGGGGGGCATTGCTGCGCGAGAAGATCGTGGCCTCGGCTTCCAGCCGCATGATCGTGATTGCCGACGAAACCAAGATCGTCGACACACTGGGTGCCTTTCCGCTGCCGATCGAGATCAACCCGTTCGGCCAGGTGTCGACACAGATCGCCGTCGAGGCGCTTGCTTCGAAGCTCGGTCTTTCCGGGACGCTCGCCTTGCGCAAGCGCAGCGACGACAGCCTCTACACGACCGATGGCGGTCACCTCATTCTGGACGCATCTTTTGGCCGCATTCCTGATGCAGACGCGTTGGCGGAACAGCTCAATGCGATCCCCGGCGTCGTGGAACACGGTCTATTCATAAACTTGGCATCCCTCGCGATCATCGCCGGTCCGGCGGGAGCGCGCGTGATGGAGCCGAAAAACTAACAGGAGCATAGAATTACATGATCAGCATTTCGGGTATGGGCCGTTTCGCCTCGATCGCCGTCATCGCCGGCAGCGTCATGCTGGGTGCGTTGTCCGCCAAGGCTCAGGACGTTGCTCCCGAGCATCTGCAGGCCGCCCGGGCCGCGATTGATGCACTCGGCGTCACCGATCGTTTCGATGCCATCCTGCCGAACATTATGGACCGTCTGACGGTGCAGCTCATCCAGGCGTATCCGAATCTGCAGGACCAGATTTCGTCGACCGTCGAGGCCGAGGCTCTGAAGCTTGCGGCTCGCCGCGCCGATCTCGAGCGCGAAGCCGCCCTCGTCTATGCGAAGGCCTTCACGCCTGAAGAACTGCAGGCCATCACCACCTTCTATTCGAGCGAAGCCGGCAAGAAGTTGCTGAAGGACGGACCGATTGCCACGCGCGAACTGCTGAAGGCCGCCGATATCTGGACCTCGGGCATGGCCCGCGACCTGGAAAAGCAGGCCAACGATGCGCTTCTGAAGGAAGTGCAGGCAGCACAGCCTGCGGCCGAGGCGCCCAAGCCCTGATTGCTTGCCTGTTGAATTATCGAGCCCGGGACCCGTCCCGGGCTTTTCTTTTTGGGGCGCGGCCTCCTATATCAGGCTGAAATTCGGCGAAGCCGCAGAGCGCAGGAGCAAGATGCATGACCCAGTTCGACTATGATCTGTTCGTAATCGGGGGCGGCTCCGGCGGTGTTCGCAGCGCGCGCCTGGCAGCGGCTATGGGCAAGAAGGTGGCGATCGCAGAGGAATACCGTTTCGGCGGGACCTGCGTGATCCGAGGCTGCGTTCCGAAGAAGCTTTTCGTCTATGCCTCACAGTTTCACGAGCATTTCGAGGATGCCGCCGGGTTCGGCTGGACGGTCGGGGAGAGCCGGTTCGATTGGCATGCGCTCGTCGCGGCCAAGGACAAGGAAATCGACCGGCTGGAGGGGCTTTACCGCAAGGGGCTGGAAGGGGCGGGTGCCGAGATCCTGCACACCCGCGCGGAACTCACCGGCCCGCACAGCGTGCGGCTTGTCGCGACCGGCAAGGAGGTGACGGCCGAGCGGATCGTCATTGCCGTCGGCGGCGCGCCCAATCCGCATGCCTCGCTGCCGGGACACGAGCTGTGCATCTCGTCCAATGAGGCGTTCCACCTCGACAAGCTGCCGCGCTCGATCCTGATTGCCGGGGGGGGCTATATCGCCGTCGAGTTCGCCAACATCTTCCACGGGCTTGGCGTGGAAACCACGCTGATCTACCGCGGGACCGAGATCCTGAGCCGCTTCGATCAGGACATCCGGCGGGGATTGCACGAAGCCATGGAGGCAAAGGGAATCCGGATCCTCTGCCAGGACCACATCCAGAAGGTCGAGAACAGCCCGGCGGGCAGTCTTGCCGTGGAAACGATGAAGAACGGCGTTCTGGTGGTCGAGACGGTGATGCTGGCGCTGGGGCGCGATCCGAACACCACGGGATTGGGACTTGAGGCTGCCGGTGTCGAGGTCAACGAGCGGGGTGCGGTCGTCGTCGATCGCTATTCGCGAACCAATGTCCCCAGCATATTCGCCCTCGGAGACGTGACTGATCGCGTTCAATTGACGCCGGTCGCGATTCACGAGGCCATGTGCTTCATCGAGACGGAGTACAAGAACAACCCGACCTCACCCGATCATGATCTGATCGCGACGGCGGTCTTCTCGCAGCCGGAGGTCGGAACGGTCGGGCTTTCGGAAGAACAGGCGGCGAAGAAGTTCGACGAAATCGAGGTTTACCGGGCGCAGTTCCGGCCGATGAAGGCGACGCTGTCCGGCCGGGCGGAAAGGATGATCATGAAGTTGATCGTCAACGCGGCCGATCGCAAGGTGGTCGGTGCCCATATCCTGGGACACGACGCCGGCGAGATGGCCCAGCTCCTGGGGATCACCCTGAAGGCCGGCTGCACAAAGGATGATTTCGATCGCACCATGGCGGTGCATCCGACGGCTGCGGAAGAGCTCGTCACCATGTATAACCCGACCTACCGGGTGAGAAACGGGGAACGCGTCTAAGGAGACTTTTGGGTGCCCGCCTGCTCTCAATCGGGCGGGCATCTGTTTATCGCGGCCGGCCCCATGAGGCTCCGGCCTGTAAGTGCAATCAGAAGATCTTGATCAGTTCGGTGGCAACGATCGGTGCGGTGAAGACCACCACGGCCACCAGGGTCAACAATGCGAGCCGCAATCTGCGGTTCCGACGGGTTTGTACGCCACTCCAATCATACGCCATCACAATGATCCTCATGATCAACGTGAGAAGCCATGGGCTTCCCAACTCACTGCACTGCCCCCACCCGAGCAGGTAGAGAGCGAGGCTTGCGTGAAGCTTTCCGTAGTCAGTCGATGCACGATCGGGCTGCGGTATCAGGAGAGTTGCGATGATGCGACTCACCCGGATTGGGGGCAAGATCGGGTCTTGCCAGCACAAGGCGCCTGGCTGTGGAAACTGTGGGTAACCCGTGTGCGCCGCAGCAATCAGATATCTTGCAACCAGCTGATGGCCGGCTGCCAGAGGGTGTCGCGGAATTGCTGGCGGAAGAAACCCAAATGGCCGATGGGCCCTCCAGCCTCATCGGGCGACAGCCAGCGGATCTCGGTGGGTGCCTGAGTGTAATGTTTCAGCAGGGCGTGCTGCGCGCGGGGTGTGCCCCAGGGGTCGTCAGTCATGCCGAGGGCGAGAATGGGTGTGCGGACCTCGGCGAAACGTCGCACGGCGTCCATTGTCGGATCGGCGAAGAAATAGTCGGGATGACGTCCCCAGCGCGCCCATTCGCGGAAGATGGTTCCCGGCAAGGTTTGTCCGAGCCCGATACGTCCGGGGACTTTGCCCAGCAACAGCGCGAGCGGCACGCCAACCAAGTTCATCTGGCTGAACACACGGTAACGAGGTTTCGTGTTGCCCCAGTATCCGGTCATGGTCGCGACCATCAGGTAGCGGCGAAAGTGGTCCGCACAGCCACCGAGGGCGAGGACTTGCCCGCCGAAGGACTGACCGATGCCGACGACGGGGTGACCCGGTGCCTGCGCCTCCAGCGTCTTCAAAGCCGCCGGCATGTCGAAATGGGCCCAGTCGCGCATCAGCATAGGTCTGCGCCAGCCAGGCGGTGCCATGGACCCTGACACGCCGCGATAATCATAGGTGAGGGCGGCGCGAAACCCGTGATGTTTTACGAGATGCTCGGCGAACCGCGCATAAAAGCCGCGCGGCACGGCTGCCGCCGAGGAGATCAGCGCGAGCGGACCGTCACCTCTCCCGCCAAACACTGTCGAGGCTAACGAAAAACCATCCGCCGTGGTGATTGCCACGTCACGCCGTTCGGGCGTCGGCGCGGCATCTTGCTCTGTCATCCGGATCCTCCCATCGCAGACCGCGACATATTACTTTTACGTATTGGTCAATACAAGCACGGTGTCTTCAGCCCTCACCCAGGGACCTGCGCTAATGCCGATTGTTTCCTCTTCCCGATCTGCGACGGAAGTGTTCGAAAGCCCTTAAACTTCGGCTTTCCAACCCTTAGATAACCGTTTATAAGCCCCCATCCCTTGCGGCCGGGAGGTTGCCGCAGTTCCAGTACGAGACAGGTGACGACAATGGCGCAGAATTGGACCCCGAGCAGCTGGCGGCAGAAGCCGATCAAGCAGGTTCCGGCGTATCCGGACCAGAATGCATTGAAGGCTGCTGAAGAGCAGCTTGCATCCTATCCGCCGCTTGTCTTTGCCGGTGAAGCCCGCCGCCTGAAGAAGTCGCTTGCGCAGGTCGCGGAAGGCAATGCCTTCCTGCTGCAGGGCGGCGACTGCGCCGAAAGCTTCGCCGAGCACGGCGCCGACAATATCCGCGACTTCTTCCGCGCCTTCCTGCAGATGGCCGTCGTCCTGACCTTCGGTGCACAGCTGCCGGTGGTCAAGGTCGGCCGTATCGCCGGCCAGTTCGCCAAGCCGCGGTCTTCCGACATGGAAAAGATCGGTGACGTCGAACTGCCGAGCTATCGCGGTGACATCATCAACGGCATCGAGTTCACCGAAGAGGCTCGCATCCCGAACCCCGAGCGCCAGCTGATGGCCTATCGCCAGTCGGCCGCGACGCTCAACCTGCTGCGCGCCTTCGCGATGGGTGGCTATGCCAACCTCGACAACGTGCACCAGTGGATGCTGGGCTTCATCAAGGACAGCCCGCAGGCCGAGCGGTACCGGAAGCTCGCCGACCGCATCTCCGAAACCATGGACTTCATGAAGGCGATCGGCATCACGTCGGACAACAATCCGAGCCTGCGTGAGACCGATTTCTTCACCAGCCATGAAGCGCTGCTGCTTGGCTATGAAGAGGCGCTGACCCGTGTGGATTCCACGTCCGGTGACTGGTACGCCACGTCTGGCCACATGATCTGGATCGGCGACCGGACCCGTCAGGCCGACCACGCGCATCTCGAATACTGCCGCGGTATCAAGAACCCGATCGGTCTGAAATGCGGCCCGTCGTTGCAGGCGGACGACCTTCTGAACCTGATCGACATCCTGAACCCGCAGAACGAAGCCGGCCGTCTGACGCTGATCTGCCGCTTCGGCCACGACAAGGTTGCCGAGCACCTGCCGCGTCTTATCCGTGCCGTCGAGCGCGAGGGCCGCAAGGTGGTGTGGTCCTGCGATCCGATGCATGGCAACACGATCACGCTCAACAACTACAAGACCCGTCCGTTCGAGCGCGTCCTGTCGGAAGTGGAGAGCTTCTTCCAGATCCATCGTGCCGAGGGTTCCCATCCGGGTGGCATTCATATCGAGATGACCGGCAAAGACGTCACGGAATGCACCGGTGGTGCCCGCGCCGTATCGGCCGAGGATCTGCAGGATCGCTACCACACCCATTGCGACCCGCGTCTCAATGCAGATCAGGCGCTGGAACTGGCCTTCCTGCTCGCCGAGCGGATGAAGGGCGGCCGGGACGAAAAGCGCATGATGGTTGCGAACGGCTGAAACCAAACTTCAGTTTTCCGAGTTTGACGATCGGGCGGGCTTCAACGAAGCTCGCCCGAAATCGTTTGTCGAGGAGAAGGTCATGGCCGGACAACACCTGGGAAAATGCCTGTGCGGCGCTGTCACGATTACCGTTACGGGCGAACTCGGAGCGGTCGGATACTGTCACTGCAGTCAGTGTCGGCGCCAGACCGGGCTCTATTACGCCACTACGAATGCCTCAATTGGCGACGTGACGATTTCGGGGGAAGAGCACATCGCTCGATATCGTGCAAGCCCTGGCGCAGATCGCGCTTTCTGCCGCATCTGCGGCTCCGCGCTGTTCTGGAAGGGGGATGGCGAGCAGTCGATCTCGCTAATGGCGGGACTGTTCGACGTTCCCACGGGTCTGAAAGGCGGCTATCACATCTATTGTGACGACAAGGCCGATTTCTACGAGATCAACGACGGGTTACCCCAATATGCCGCCAGCCAGAGCTGACAGCAGTGCATTGATCAAGCTGCAACGACATCGGGCATCGGTGCTATGCCGAGTTGATCGCAGGCCTGGTGATAGGCGATATCGAGAGCTGCGAATTTTGCGGACTGCCAGGTGAAATAGTCTTCGAGAAAGGCCTTGCCCAGCCAGAGGCTGCCGCGACGGCGCGGCAGTTCCCAGCCGAGAAGGCCGTCCGTTTCCGCTTTCTTGAACATCCGCTTCAGATTGGTTGCCGACACCTGATAAACTTCGCTCAGTTCGGCCAGGGTCACAGGGCCGGCAAGATGGCGCGCCGCCTGGCGGTCCACGTCATCCAGGCGCGAAACGAGATCGTGCAGGACCATACCGCCGAGGTCGGACCATAGGAAATGGCCGATCGAGTCCGCCGGATCGCGCCACACGGGATCATCGACGAGCATGTCGGCGGCCAGCGGCTGTGCCAGAATGAAAATCGCTTCGTGATCGATCGATGTCTGTTCTCGCCTGCCGCCATCGAGGCGGTCAAGGCAGGCCATATGGCCGTTGAACCAGCTGCGCATGCCGCCGAGGCTGAGCTCCGTTGCTTCCAGAACGCGCACGCGCCGGTCCGGCACATCGGGGACATCGCGCAGGAATTTGTATGCCACCAGTTCGGCCAGATATCCCGTCGCCGTGTTACGGCTCGCGGCTCCGAGCCGCATGACGGTTTCGACGAACCGGGTTGCCGTCAGACCGGACAGCGGATCGTCCGGCGTCCGGCGCAGTGCGAGCGCAAACAACGACTGCGTCATCAGCCACTTGCGATGCGACGCCTTCAGCCGCGACATTCGCGGTGTCTGCAGATGGATTCCAATCAGGTGTCGAGCGATCTGTTTTTCGATCGAGGGAAATAGCGGATGGGCCGCAATTTCAGCACGCGTCATGGGCGGCATTGCACAGCTCTGCTTCGTACTTTTTGACTATTGTCACTAAAGAATGCGGCTGTCCGGTCTAAAGGATCGCAGAAATCTGATCGAATACTGTCAAGCGCTGCGAACGACTGAACAAAAAAAGTCTATGCCGCAAATCTTGAAGGGTCGCAAGATATCCACGCGATCAAATCATCCAGTATCGGTAACAACTTGTTGGGGCGATCTCTGCCGCCCCGGGTCAGCTGTTGGGCTGCAAGCGGAACGCCTGTTCGGGGAAGAACCGGTCTATGCCATAACCTTCACCGAACATGACGTCATGCTGCAGCAGTCGGTAGTCTCGGATCAGCGGGTCCACGGCGCCCGCCTGAGCCCAATCGGCCTGAGACTTGGCGTTGCGGCCGATCAGCTGATGCCGGTCGACGACTGTATAGCGTTCTCCAACGCGACCAAGCACGCCGGTATAATAGGGGTGGCGGTACCCGGCGAGGCGCACGACGACATGCGGCAGTTGCGAGGGGCTGACCGAGCCGATGTCCTTCTGCACGCCACGTTTGGACGACCAGACGACCAGTGGGGTTTCGTGCTCGCGCTTCATCGTCGGGACGGAAGCTTTGCGGGTCGCGACCACATTCGGCATGTAACCGCTTTCGGTGTAGACGTCGCCGAGCGGGGGCAGGTGGTCGCCAAACATCACGATGATGGTTTCGCGGCGGCGCTTCTTTGCCCAGTCCATCAACATCTTCAGGCTCTGGTCGGCTTCCTTGACGCCCTGCGTATAGGTCGCGAGCGTTTTGGTCGGAGCATCCGACAGCGTGGGAGCATCAACCTCGACCGTGTTCTTTGCGTAACGGTGCTCCTCGTAAGGGCCATGGCCCTGGAGCGTGACCGCGAAGAAGAAGAACGGTGCTTCCGTATTGTCTGCTTCCTTGATGATGTACCGCGTCAGCGCGTCGTCTGAGGCAAAGATGCCGCGCTTGTCCATCGCCGGCATGTTCTCTTCCGAACGGAACTGCTGGAAACCGAGTGCCTGATAGACGTTCTGTCGGTTCCAGAACCAGCTCTGGAAGGGGTGGAAGGCTTTCGTCACATAGCCCTTGGATTCGAAGAACGTGGCGAGCGACGGAAGCGGGCGGCGGATGTATTGCTGGTACGGGATGCTGCCGTAAGGCAGGAAGGCGTTCGAGAAGCCGGTCAAGGCCTCGAATTCCACATTCGCGGTCATGCCGCCGAACTCGGGGGAGAACATGTTGTTGCCAGAGGATGCCGCACGGATTGTCGGCATCGGATCCTCGGAATAGCGGACGCTGGTCAATCGCGTCGGATCCCAGAGGCTCTCGCTCATCACGACGATCACATCAGCCTGCCGGCCCGAGAAGAAGGAGGCGGGTACACGGTCGGACGGGATGTCGGTGATTGCGGGCTGGCTGTAGCCCTCCGGCGCGCTGACACGGGCCATGGGCACATTGAAGGCAAAGGCCATCAGGAAGCCATTGTGGCGATAGTTCTCCTTCTGGTCCCACATCATGGGTACGATGTTCAACCGGTCACGAAAGGCCGAGAACGCCATCGGATCCATGAGCGAGATGAAGCCGGCGAGCAGCGGAAAGGAGACCACGAGGCGCGCACCGCGACCGACGAGGTTGAGGCGTGGGAACACCTTGCGGCTTTTCCAGATGAGCGTGATCAGGGCGACGATGAAGGCCAGGCTCCCGACCGCCAGACCCACTGCCTTCATGGGTTCCGCTGCTACCATGGCTGGCAGAAGTTCCATGATCTGACGACCGAAGAGCAGGTCGCTCGGAAACAGCGGATCCGACAGGAATAGCTGCTTCTGCCCGGAGAAGAAGGCGGGGAGGAGCAGGAGCGGCCCGATGAAGAGCGTCGACTGATAGGCTTTGCCGATGATCGCATCGGTGAAGGCGAGAATAAGAAAGACGATGCCTACCGCGACCAGTCCGGGGCGGCTCGTCGAGGTCATGTATTCCACGACGTCGATCATGCTGCCGCGGGCCAGGATCTCGCTCAGCAAGACGATGGAGGCGGCAATCAGCGCCGTGTTGATCCACTGGACGAGAAGCTGGACAATCCAGGAGCTTCCGAGCTCTCGCTCGCGTGTCGCGCCGAAAGCGCTAAAGATGTTCGCGACAAGCGATTTCGGGCTGGACTGGACCACTTCGAACTCCGGGTCTTGGGCAGATGTCGTCAAAGGTTCGCATAGGTGTCACATAAGTGTCATGAATGCTACATGAACCGTGATCGCGAAAGCTTTGTTCCCAGAATTTCCGGTGGTTTGGTTAGCGCGGCCGGGGGCTGTGGTCCGCCTAGAGAGCAAAGCGACATTGCGATCGGGCGGACGAGCGGCTAAATCGGTGTCATGAGCGATGCAAAGAAGATCTCCGACGTCCTGCGTATAGCAGTGGCACAGTTCAATCCGACGGTTGGCGACGTGACTGGCAACCTTGCCAAAGCGCGCGCGGCGCGCGCAGAAGCGGCCGGGCAGGGGGCCGACCTCCTGCTTCTGACGGAGCTCTTTATTTCCGGCTATCCGCCGGAAGATCTGGTTTTGAAACCGGCTTTTCTGAAAGCCTGCCTCCAGGCCGTCGAGGCGCTTGCGGCCGATACCGCTGACGGCGGGCCAGGCGTGATCGTCGGCTTCCCACGGCAGGGCGAGAAGGGGCGGCACAATTCCGTGGCGATCCTGGATGGCGGTAGGATCCTCGGTTTCCGCGACAAGATCGATCTGCCAAACTATGGCGAGTTTGATGAAAAGCGCGTCTTTGTCGAAGGTGAGATGCCGGGGCCGATCAACTTTCGGGGTGTTCGGATCGGCGTTCCGATCTGCGAAGAGATCTGGAACGATCTTGGCGTCTGCGAGACGCTGGCCGAGACGGGTGCGGAGATCCTACTCGTGCCGAATGGCTCGCCCTATTATCGCGGCAAGGTGGATGTCCGCCATCAAGTGGCGCTGCGCCAAGTGATCGAGACGGGCCTGCCGCTGATTTTCGCCAACCAACTCGGCGGCCAGGACGAACTGGTCTTCGACGGTGCGAGCTTTGCCTTCAATGGTGACAAGTCATTGGCCTTCCAGATGAGCCAGTTCGAAGAGACACTGTCGGTTACGACATGGCGGCGAACGGCCGAAGGCTGGCGCTGCGATCAGGGGCCGATGTCGCGGATCCCTGAGAAGGAAGAGGCCGATTATCGCGCCTGCGTGCTCGGTTTCCGTGACTATGTGAACAAGAACGGATTCAAGAGCGTGGTCCTCGGTCTCTCGGGCGGGATCGACTCGGCCATTTGTGCGGCGATCGCCGTGGATGCGCTGGGCGAAGAGCGGGTGCGCACGATCATGCTGCCGTACCGCTATACCTCGCAGGAAAGTTTTGCCGATGCCGAGGCCTGCGCCAAGGCGCTCGGCTGCCACTACGACATCGTGCCGATCCAGGACCCGGTCGAGGGCTTCCTGTCGTCGCTCTCGGACATGTTCGAGGGGACCGAGAGCGGGATCACCGAGGAGAACCTGCAGAGCCGTACGCGCGGCACGATCCTCATGGCGATCTCCAACAAGTTCGGCTCGATGGTGGTGACCACCGGCAACAAGTCGGAAATGTCGGTCGGCTATGCGACCCTCTACGGCGACATGAACGGCGGCTTCAACCCGATCAAGGACCTCTACAAGATGCAGGTCTATGCGCTCTCGGCCTGGCGCAACGAGAATGTGCCGCCCGGTGCACTCGGTCCCTCGGGCGAAGTGATCCCTGCCAACATCCTGTCCAAGGCCCCGTCTGCGGAGCTTCGGCCGAACCAGACCGATCAGGATTCGCTGCCACCCTATCCAGTGCTCGACGACATTCTCGAATGCCTGGTCGAGAAGGAAATGGGTGTCGACGAGATCGTTGCGCGCGGGCATGACATTGCGACCGTGCACCGGGTCGAGCACCTGCTCTATCTCGCCGAATACAAGCGTCGGCAGTCGGCACCCGGCGTGAAGATCACCAAGAAGAATTTCGGACGCGATCGTCGCTATCCGATCACGAACCGATTCCGTGATCGCTGAGTGATCCGGAACGGGCCGAGAGGAAGCAACATGCGCAGTTCCGTCGAAATCTTTGACATCAACACCCGCGAATGCGAGGTCGTCTGGCAGACGGAAGACCTCGTCGAGGCGCCGAACTGGTCGCGGGACGGCGAGTTCCTCGTCGTGAACGGCGACGGGCTGCTCTATGCCCTGCCGCTCGATGAGGAGGATCCGGAGCCGGAATTGATCGATACCGGTTTTGCTGTTCGGCTGAACAACGACCACGGGATCTCCCCGGACGGTGCCTCGATCGCCTTCTCGGACCATACGCTCTTCGGCAAGTCCTGCATCTATATGCTGGGTGATGGGGACGACGAACCGCGCCAGGTGACCGACAAGATGCCGTCCTACTGGCATGGCTGGTCGCCGGACGGAAAGGAGCTTGCCTATTGCGGTGATCGCGGCGGTGTCTTCGACATCTACACGATCCCGACAAAAGGCGGGCCAGAGCGGCGGCTGACGCAGGGCGAGGGGCACAATGACGGTCCCGACTATTCGCCTGACGGCCAGTGGATCTATTTCAATTCCAGCCGCACCGGCACTATGCAGATCTGGCGGATGCGCACGGATGGTAGCGACCTGCAGCAGCTCACCTCCGACGGCTATGGCGACTGGTTCCCGCATCCGTCGCCAGATGGGAAGAAGGTGCTGTTCCTCTCCTATGATGCCGACGTGACAGGGCACCCGCGTGACAAGCAGGTTCGGCTGCGTCTGATGGATGCCGATGGCGGGAATGTCGAGACGCTCATCGAGTTCTTCGGCGGGCAGGGATCGATCAACGTGCCGAACTGGGCTCCGGACGGAACGGCCTTCGCCTTCGTGCGCTATTTCCCCCAGCCTGAGTGACGCTGTCGTTTTTGGTCTGTCCTCCGCAATCTCCATCAAGTAGAACACCTGTGTCAGGTGCCTGCCGCAAGGCGGGAGAATCGGGAAGCCGGTGAAAGTCCGGCACGTGCCCAACGCTGTGAGGCGGACGTGACGTGTCAGGGGAAACCCGGCCACTGGAGCAATCCGGGAAGGCACACGCCGCGGATGAAGCCCAGTCAGAAGACCGGCCTGGCGAGATAGACCGAACCCGCGTGGACGGCGGGTGGTTGCGCATTGTGGGGAATACGATGCACGACAAACCGAACGAGTTTCTCGTCCGGACAGCGCCCTTTGCCGAGCCAGACAAGGACGCCGTCTACCGGGCCATCCACACGCGCCGCGATGTGCGCGACCAGTTCCTTGCCGATCCGCTGCCGGACGATCTCGTGCGCCGCCTGTTGGGAGCCGCCCATGCGGCGCCATCCGTCGGCTTCATGCAGCCGTGGAGCTTTCTGTTGATCCGCAGTGTAGCTCAGCGAGAGGCGATTTGGCAGGCGTTCAGACGCGCGAACGAAGGGGCGGAGGCGATGTTTCCGGATGAACGTCGCAGCGCGTACCGGGCGCTGAAACTGGAGGGTATCCGCAAGGCGCCTCTCAACATCTGCATCACCTGCGACCCGGATCGGGCCGGGCCCGTCGTGCTTGGTCGGACCCACAATCCGCGCATGGATGCCTATTCGACCGTGTGTGCCATTCAGAACCTTTGGCTTGCCGCCCGTGCCGAAGGGGTCGGTGTCGGTTGGGTCAGCATCTTTCACGAGGAGGACGTCAAAGAGATCCTCGGCATTCCGGAGCGCGTGGAGATCATCGGTTATCTTTGTCTCGGATACGTCGCGGAACTCTACGATCGGCCCGAACTGGAGGTGAAGGGGTGGCGAAGGCGCCTCGCCCTCGACGATCTGATCTTCGAGGAGCAATGGCCGGCGTGCGCGGGCTCCGACGAACTTACGTAAGAAACGCTATTCCTGCAAAGGCTGCGGACCGGGAGCTGCGGGCTTCGTCAGGTCGATGCTGCCGGTTTGCGGAGGCAGGAAGACCGGGCCGACACGACGGACGTTGAGCGCTGCCGCGTCGAGCTCTCGTACTGGCGCGGGGATCACTGCGTCGACCCGGGCTGCCGGCGCGTCTTGCGGCTTCACGGTAAGGATTGACGACTGATAGTCCGGCACGGCCGGGCGCGGGGTCATCCTCTGGTGGTAACGTCCGAAATCGCACCGGCATTGCGGATCCTCCGCCGGCCGGCGCGTGCGATAGACGAAGGCATTGGGCATGTCGCGATAGGGCTGTCCGGTCGCGGCGGATACCATGTCGGAGGTTTCGCCGGAACTGGCCGAATGGAAGAAGAGTTCGGTTTCGACACCGGGACACATCTGCTGGCATTGCGCGGCGTCCCGGGCAAAGTTGATGGCGGACGTGCGTGAGGAAATCGGGAAAAAGCCACCGTCGCAGGTTCGCACGCAGAGTGTGCGGACATCGCCGGTCGGCAGCATGCCGATCGACGGTCGGAAGGAGAGGGCCGCTTCAGCTGCGCGATCCGGTCGATAGGGTTCAGCCAGCGTGTCAAGATATGGAACCCGTTCCGGCTCTTCAGGCGCAGAGACGGCGGTGCTTCCGCTGTCGCAGCCATGATCGGCGAGCGCCTGGTCAAGCCGCGCCGTTTCAGCTGCGCCCAGTCCCTCGCGCAGCTCGACGAGCTTGCTGGTCAGGATCTCCCTGTTGCGCTCCATGCGTTCAAGTGCCTTGGCAAGATCGCCACAGTCACTGCCGCCATCGGCGCGGATCGTAGTGATCGACGAGGTGAGGCAGCGCAGCCGCCGCTGGTCCTGCCGAGCTTTACGCAGTTCGAGATTTTGCTGCGCAATGGCTCCGGCGTAGCGGTTGATGTCGTCGGACGAGACCGTGGACCGCGCCGAAACAAGTCGTTCTCGCAGCCTCTCGCATGCCAGCGACGTGGCTCGGGCGTCCTGCAGGGAGACTGCAAGGCAGGCGATGGCCATCAGGGGGGCGAGCAGTCTGGTCAGTGGTTTCATGGCTCCGACCGGGGTGCCTGGCGGTACACAGCGGTTTTGTGTTTCCGGAGACACCATAAGGCAGTTGGCGCCAAAGTAAAATGACGGGTGAGAGAGCGGCTGCGGCCTGGCAAGGCAACCGCTCCCCGTGCGTCATGCAGCGCGCGCGGAAGCCAGCGTCATCGGTTGCTCCAAGACGGTGCCATCGATCGCGGCAACGGCTTTCATCCGATTGAGCAGATCGTGGCTAACCTCCCAGGAGACAGCCACCGCCTGGACCGTTCCGATGCGCTGGGGGTCGGCGATGCGTTCGCCGGGGCAACCCATGCGCTTGAACATCCGCTCGAGGAAGACATCCGTGACCGTGACGATGTGGCTGAGACCCGAGGCAAGACCAAGTTCGCCGACTCCGCACATGAGCTCTGCTGCGGCAATCGTCACCTGGTTGCTGGCGCGATCCTGGGAGATTTCCGGATCGATGCAGAAGCGGCTCGATTCCCAGATCGCGGCGCTGCGGATTTCCGGGCCAGGCCCTAGCAATTGGGGGAAGGTGTCGTCGAGCATGTTCGGACCAAGCGTGGGAAGGAGCCGCAGAGCCCCGCGCAGCGCCCCGGTTTCACCGTAGGACAGTACGTAGAGCGGGTTCGCGCGGTCATAGTCGTCGATTTCCCAAGCGTCGCGCACCTGCACGTCCCAGCCGAGCAGGTCATGGAAGACACGCTTACGCAACCGATGCATGGCGTCGATATCGGCGGGAAACTGCTGGCGTCGTGCGCCGTTGATGATCCTGATCATGCTGAACTCCTTGAAGACCGTCGGAGCGGACAACATGGAGTTCATAGGAAATCCCTGAAACTGGCGGTGGCGCCAGCTTCACGGATTGCAATCTATGATATGATGGATCGTCCCGACTTCCGTCAGTTGGGCGTGCGGTCGGAGAGGCGGGGAATAATCCCTTGCCAGACGGCTTCGGCGACCGCCTGGGCATTGTTGACGACTTCCAATTTGTCGCGAGCATTGGCCATAAAGTAACGTACGGTACGCTCCGTGATGCCGAGTATGATCGCGGCCTCCCAATAACTCTTGCCGGCGGCGATCCAGGCCAGTGTCTCGGTCTCACGGCGTGTCAGCAGCGTCTTACTGCGGCGTCGCTGCGGCTTTCGTGTGGTCGACTTGGCGAGCCGCGCATGCAGTCGCCCCGCAAGGCTTGAGACATCGCGGTCGTTCACGCGACGCCAGTCACCCCATCTGCCCTTCTCGTCCTCTGCCTGGACAAGAAGGCAGGCGCGGCGTCCAGGATGCGACAGCAGCGGATAGCCCATGCCGATCCGTGTGTTATCTCCTAAGCTGAACCGGCCGCTTGGATGAGGCGCTGATAGGGCTGCCAGATCGATTTGAACCGGTTCGATTTCGGAAAAGACGTACAAGAGCTGGTCGCGCAATGGGCGTTCCATGAGGAGCCGCGCGGTCCTGTGGGCGTCGCTCGGCCTGCTGTGAACCAGTCTGTGCAGTTTCAGCCGTTCGGAGCCGATCACACCGTCGACATAGATCACGGCACCGGTTTGATAACTGGCTTGAAGCTTTTGTAGAAATGTGGACGGTTCGAACTGCTCCTGTTGGTCGAGCCAGTTCACTAGGTCGAAATACACGCCCTCTTGCCCCATCGAATGACCCTAGATTCTCAGGGATACAATTTCAGGGTTACAGCTCTGACTTGTCCAGCGTCAAATCTGCGCGCTTCCCGTTGTTGATTTTTTCGGGCGCGCCTCGTGTGGCGTCAAACTGTGAGCGGCCTTGGGCCCCGTTTCGATTGACTGGCTTTCTCACCCAGCGACAGATCCAATTCGGGCGTCCCACTCTTTTCGCAGGATCGCGTATTGCATGGTGTTTTCGTAAATCGGGAGACCGTCATCCCCGTTTCGGAAAGACACGTATTCCATGAACAGGCCTTCGAGGCGCATGCCCAGCCGCTCACACAGGCGCTGGGATGGGATGTTGTTATCCTCCACATAGGCATAGAGCCTGCGCGCCTGCTTGACCGAGAAAAGCCATTGAAAAAGTGCGCGCGCGGCCTCGGACGCAAGACCTGTTCCGGAGAAGGCCGGATTGAAGTTCCATCCAACCGAGACCGTGTCGTCCTCCAGTACCGCGAACAGATCACCGATAAGCTTATCCGTTCCGCTCAGGCAAACCGCGATGTATTCGTCGCTTTGGCTCCGCCTTTCCGCCTCCGCCTTCGCCGCGTCCATGTCGTCAAGCTTCATGGACAGGAAACAACTGACCGACGGTTCCCGCAGATAGGCAAAGAGATCTTCGGCATCCTCCGCCCGAAAATTCCTTAAGGTGAGGCGGGGCGTTTCGATACTCTCCTTTCGAACACTCCGAGTTTCAGGGCCTGGCTTCCGAGCGGGAAGCCTGTCCTGACCGCCTCAGGCCTCCGGCTGGGAGGCCTCAACGACGGCCAAGGCTGCCATGTTGACCACGCCGCGCGATGTGACGGAGGTCGACAGCACATGGGCAGGCAGAGCGGCGCCAAGCAGGATCGGGCCGACATGCAGCGCGTCCATCATCGTGCGGACGATGCCAAGCGAGATGTTGGCTGCGTCGAGATTGGGGAAGACCAGGAGATTGGCTTCGCCTGTCAGCGTGCTGTCCGGCATGGCGCGCTTGCGCAAGGCTTCCGACAAGGCCGAGCCACCTTGCATTTCGCCATCAACCTCGAGATCAGGCGCTGCCTTGCGAATGATTTCGAGGGCCTGGCGCATCTTCGAGGCGCTGGCAGACGGACGGGAGCCGAAGTTCGAGTGGGACAGGAGTGCCGCTTTCGGGCTGATCCCGAATCGGCGGATTTCTTCCGCGGCTAGGATCGTCATTTCGGCGATCTCCTCGGCACACGGATCGTCCGTGACGAATGTGTCGGTGAAGAAGATCGCACCGCGCTGGGAGATCAGCAGGCTCAGGCCCGAGAAGTCGCGTACGCCCGGTCGCTTGCCGATAATCTGGCGAACATCGCGCAGGTGCCGATCGAAACGGCCTTCGACACCGCAGATCAGCGCATCGGCTTCGCCGCGCTTGACGGCGAGCGCGCCGATCACCGTCGTGTTGGTGCGCACGATGGTTCGTGCGGCTTCCGGGTTGATGCCGGCACGGCCGACGAGCGCGAAATAGTCGTCAACGTAGTCGCGGTAACGCGGATCGTCTTCCGGGTTGACCAGCTGGAAGTCGACCCCGGGGCGAATGCGCAGCCCGTAGCGCTTCAGGCGCGTCTCGATGATCTGCGGGCGCCCGATCAGGATCGGCTCGCCGATGCCATCTTCGAGCAGCACCTGAGCGGCGCGCAGCACGCGTTCGTCTTCACCTTCCGCAAAGATCACGCGCTTCTTGGCGGCCGCCTTCGCCGCGGCGAAGATCGGCTTCATCACGAAGCCGGAGCGGAAGACGAAGCGGTTGAGCTGATCGAGATAGGTGTCGTAGTCGGCAATGGGACGGCGGGCGACGCCGCTTTCGGCGGCCGCCTTGGCCACGGCCGGGGCGATGCGCAGGATCAGGCGCGGATCGAACGGCGAGGGGATCAGATAGTCCGGGCCGAATGTCGGCGTCTCACCGGTATAGGCACGGGCGGCCACTTCGGAGACTTCCTCGCGGGCGAGGGCTGCGATGGCGCGCACGGCGGCCATCTTCATCTCTTCGTTGATCGTCGTCGCGCCGCAATCGAGAGCGCCCCTGAAGATGTAGGGAAAACAGAGGACGTTGTTGACCTGATTGGGGAAGTCGGAGCGTCCGGTGCAGATCATTGCGTCTGGACGGGCGGCCCGCGCCTCCTCCGGCATAATTTCCGGCTTCGGGTTGGCGAGCGCCATGATCAAGGGGCTCGGCGCCATGCGGGCGAGCAATTCCGGCTTCAGGACCCCAGCAGCGGAAAGGCCGAGGAAAACGTCGGCGTCGTCAATGCTTTCGGACAGCGACCGCTTGTCTGTCTCCTGGGCGTAGACTTCCTTCCAGGGATCCATCAACTCGTTGCGGCCCTTGTAGACGAGACCTTCGATGTCGTGGACCCAGATATTCTCGCGCTTTGCACCGAGAATGACGAGCAGGTTGAGGCAGGCGAGCGCTGCAGCACCGGCACCCGAGGCGACGATCTTGACGTCCTCGATCTTCTTGCCGGCCAGTTCAAGCCCGTTGAGGATCGCGGCAGCGACGATGATCGCGGTCCCATGCTGGTCGTCATGGAAGACGGGGATGTTCATCTTGGCGCGGAGCTGGTCTTCCACCTGGAAGCATTCCGGCGCCTTGATGTCCTCGAGATTGATGCCGCCGAAGGTCGGTTCGAGGGCGGAGATGCTGGAGACCATCTGCTCGACGGTCGGCGCCTCGATCTCGATGTCGAAGACGTCGATGCCGGCGAATTTCTTGAACAGGACGGCCTTGCCCTCCATCACCGGCTTGGATGCCAGGGGCCCGATATTGCCGAGGCCCAGCACCGCCGTGCCGTTGGAGATCACGGCCACCAGATTGGAGCGCGCGGTATAATGATCCGCTGCGGCCGGATCGTCCTTGATGGCAAGGCAGGGGGCGGCAACGCCGGGCGAGTAGGCAAGGGCCAGATCGCGCTGGTTGCCGAGCGGTTTGGTGGCCTGGATCTCGAGTTTCCCGGGACGCGGATAGCGATGATAGAAGAGCGCCTGTTCGTCGAGATCGGCCGTCTTCGGAGCCGCTTCTGTCTTGTTCTTATCGTGGGAAGTCATCGGGTCACCGGCAAGTCTTGTCACAAATTGGTCTGTTCCCCTCATACACGAAACGGCCTCGAGTGGTAGACCTTAGTTGAAACCGCCTGCCGCAGACGTCCCGCTAAATCGCGCGCGATGGCGGCTGAGCCCGTGTCATCATCCTGAAACACGAGTCTGATTTAGCCTTGCGCAGTCAGTGCAAGAGGATAGCGCCGTGGAAGACGCAAGCGAAATTCGCCATTTCAGGACCCTTTTCATCTCGGACGTCCATTTGGGTTCGAAGGCTGCAAAGACCGATTTCCTGCTCGACTTTCTTCGCACGCACGAGGCAGACACCATCATTCTGGTCGGCGATATTGTTGACGGATGGCGCCTCAAGCGGAGCTGGTACTGGCCGCAGCCCTGCAATGACGTGGTGCAGAAGCTCCTGCGCAAGGCGCGCAAGGGCACGCGGATCGTCTACATCCCCGGCAATCACGACGAATTCCTGCGGGACTTCCCCGGCATGCATTTCGGCGGGATCGAAGTCGCAGAACGAATGATCCACGAGATGGCCGACGGAAAGCGCTATCTAGTGCTTCATGGCGACGAGTTCGACGTGGTGGTGCGCAATGCCCGCCTGCTCGCTTATCTCGGTGACTGGGCCTATGACACCGCGATCGCCATCAACGTCATGCTGGCTGCGATCCGGCGCAAACTCGGCATGCCCTACTGGTCGTTCTCGGCCTGGGCGAAGCTGCAGGTCAAACATGCGGTCAATTTCATCGGTGAGTTCCAGCGGGTGGTCGCCGAAGAGGCGCGGCGTAATGAGGTGGACGGTGTCATCTGCGGCCATATCCATCACGCGCTGATGCAGGACATTGACGGCATTCACTACGTCAATACCGGCGACTGGGTGGAGAGCTGCACGGCGGTCGCCGAACATCCGGACGGTCGCCTCGAGCTTATCTCCTGGGCACACAAGATCAGTGCCGCAGGTGCCCCGAAGGCTGTCCCCCAGATGGTTCCCGTGATGATCCCGTCGCTCGACGCCGCCAAGAGCGAGGGTGTTCGCGCCGCGTGACGTCGTGGGCTGTTGCAAAGGCGCCATCGCGCGTTGCAATCGGCTGGACGTGTCGCAATTAACGCTTCGGCAAGGATTACATCCCGCTCGTCGGCAGTTATAGTGCGCAACATTCAATCACGTGATTTGCGGACCGGGATTCGGCCGGCGCAGGTTTGGAAGTTGTCGCGCCCTTGAAGTCGGTTCAGTCTGAGAACGCCCATATCGAGATCGACCGCAACGCGCATGTCGACCACGACGTGATTCGGCTCAGCGGCAGCTGGAAGAACACCAGCCTTTCGGACATGATCAAGTCTGCAGGCCCCCTTGTCGAGGATGACGGCACGCGGCCCGAGGTCATCGACATTGATGGTGTCACCGCCATGGATACGGCGGGCGCCTGGCTGATCCGCCGGTTCATGACCCAGAGACGGGCCCGCGGGCGGCAGATCGATTTGTCCGGTGGCGATCCGCAGATGCGCGAACTGATCGAAGCGCTGCCGGAACGCGTCGAGCCACCCGAGCACAAGCCCGACACTCGCAGCCGTTTCGAACGCATCTTCGACCCGATCGGTCGCCTGACGGTGGGTCTGTGGGAGGATGCGGTCGCGATGATGTTCGTGCTCGGGTCGGCCGTGCGCGGTGCTCAGACGAAACTCGGGCGCGGCGCCGGGGTCTCGCCCGCCTCCGTGGTCAACCAACTCGACCACATGGGCGTTCGCGCCGTGCCGATCATCGTCCTGATGTCCTTCCTGATCGGC
Source organism: Hyphomicrobiales bacterium (assembly GCA_900473805.1). GTDB lineage: Bacteria > Pseudomonadota > Alphaproteobacteria > Rhizobiales > Rhizobiaceae > Allorhizobium. The sequence continues at coordinate 83,491 of UCMS01000004.1, forward strand.
GCAATCATTGCCCAGCAAGGTGCCTTTCAGTTGCGCTATTTCGGCGCGGAAGTCTTCGTGGTCGATCTCGTCGGCATCTTGCAGCTCCGCGAAATCGGCGTGCTGTTGACTGCCATCATGATTGCCGGCCGTTCGGGCAGCGCGATCACTGCCGAAATCGGCTCGATGAAGATGCGCGAGGAGATCGACGCGTTGAAGGTGATCGGTCTCAATCCGATCGGTGTCCTCATCTTCCCGCGTCTGGTGGCGTTGACGATCGCGTTGCCGCTGCTGACCATCGTCGCCAATTTCGCCGCGCTCTATGGGGCGGCCGTGGTCTCCTGGGCCTATTCCGGCATCACCTTCGAGGTCTTCATCACCCGACTGCACGACGCCGTCGATTATTCAACGCTTGCGACCGGCATGATCAAGGCGCCGTTCATGGCACTGATCATCGGCATCATTGCCGCCGTCGAAGGCATGAAGGTGGGCGGCAGCGCGGAATCGCTCGGTCGCCACGTCACCGCCTCCGTGGTCAAATCCATTTTCGTGGTCATCCTCGTGGACGGGCTCTTTGCCATGTTCTACGCAGCGATCGATTTTTGAGGAGCCGGAATGTCCGATCAGACGCCTTCCTCATCCCGCCCCCGCGAAGCTGTCCTGTCGGTCAAGGACCTGACGGTCGGCTTTGGCGACAAGATCGTGCTCGACAAGTTGAATCTCGACATCTATCGCGGCGAGATTCTCGGTTTTGTCGGGGCCTCCGGTGCAGGCAAGTCTGTGCTGATGCGCACCGTGCTTCGGCTCCTGCCGCGAAGGGCCGGGACGATCGAGATTCTCGGCGCCGATTACGATGCGGTCAGCGATGTCGAGCGCATGGCGCTCGATACGCGGCTGGGGGTGCTTTTCCAGCACGGCGCCCTATTTTCAGCCTTGACCGTCAAGGAGAACATTCAGCTGCCGATGCGCGAATACCTGGATCTGCCGCAATGGCTGATGGACGAGCTTGCTTTTCTGAAGCTTGAACTCGTCGGCCTGAAACCCGATGCGGCGGACAAATATCCCTCTGAGCTTTCCGGGGGCATGATCAAGCGCGCGGCGCTCGCACGCGCACTCGCGCTTGATCCCGATCTTGTGTTCCTCGACGAACCGACCTCGGGACTGGACCCAATCGGTGCGGCAGAATTCGATGAACTCATCGCACAATTGCGCGATACCCTTGGATTGACGGTCTACATGGTCACTCATGACCTCGACAGTCTCTTCTCCGTCTGCGACCGTATCGCCGTGCTCGGCCAGAAGAAAGTCATGGTTGAAGGGTCGCTCGACGACATGCTCGCCTATGATGATCCCTGGGTGCAATCCTATTTCAGGGGCAAGCGTGCCCGTTCCATTCCCCGCGCGGAGACAAGCGCCGCGCAGCCGGTAGAGTAGTCATATGGAAACCAAAGCCAATTATGCCATCGTCGGCTTCTTCACGATCCTGGTCATCGGGGCTGCTTTCGGCTTCGTCTACTGGATGGCGGAATATGGCCGCGGCGGGCCGATGGCACCGCTCGCCATCCGTATCCCAGGATCCGCGAACGGCTTGAGCATCGGGTCACCGGTCCGCTTCAACGGGATTGCCGTCGGCTCGGTGCGCAATCTCTATATCGACAATGAAGACCCGGAGTTCTCCGTCGCCTTCACGGAGGTGCGGGCCGACGCGCCTGTGACCTCGGGCACGCGGGCTGTACTCGAAATCCAGGGCCTGACTGGCGCGGCTTATATCGAACTGTCCGGCGGCGGCAGCGGAAGCGGCGAACAGATCCTGAAGCGGGCGATCGATACGGGCGAGCCTGCAATCCTGACCGCCGATCAGTCCAGCGTGACGAACCTTCTGTCGACCGCCGACCGCATCCTCAAGCGGGCGGACGACGCGATCGGCGAACTTCAGGGCTTCATTGTCGATGCCCGGGCGCCGCTGACCAACACCGTCCGCAACGCCGAAACCTTCTCGAAGTCGCTGGCTGACAATGCCAAGGGCATCGACGAGTTCCTGAAGAGTGTCAGTGCCTTGTCCGATTCCGTCTCCGGGCTCTCCGGCCGCATCGATGGAACGTTGGCGGCCGCCGAAGATCTGTTCAAGGCGCTGAATTCGGACAAGATCGAGAAAATTCTCGGCAACACAGAACGGGCGACGGCGAGCTTGGCAAATGCTTCCGACAAGATCGGGCCGGCCATCGACAGCTTCCGTTCCACGGCGGATACCTTCCAGGCTTTCGGCAAGAATGCGGACCAGACCCTGACAAAGGTTTCCAAACTCATTGATGCCGTCGACAGCCAGAAGGTCGGCAAGGTGGTCGACGACGTATCCGTCGCCTCTGCCGATGCGCGCCAGGCGATCGCAGGCTTCCGCGACCTGTCGAACAGCATCACCGGCCGCAAGGACGATATCGACAAGGCGATCGACGACTTCACGCAACTTGCAAACCGTCTCAACAACGCTTCGACCCAGGTCGACGGCATCCTGAAGAAGGTCGATGCCTTCCTTGGCTCCGGCGATGCCAACTCCTTGAGCGTCGAGGCCCGCAAGACGCTGGAATCGATCCGCATGACGGCCGAAAATCTCAATGCGCGCATCGGTCCGATCGCCGAGAACCTGCAGCGCTTCTCAAGCTCCGGGCTGCGCGACATCCAGACGCTCGTCACGGACACGCGGCAGACTGTGCGGGGCCTGAACGATGCCATCACCAATTTCGACCAGAATCCGCAGCGCCTGCTGTTCGGCGGCGACACGGTCAAGGAATTCGACGGAAGGACGCGCCGATGAGCTCTCAAGCCAGCATGGATGAGCCGATGGACTTGGTGGGTGATCTTTCCAGACGCAAGCGCATGGTGGCCCCGACCCGCCGCTCTGTTCTCGGCTGTGGGCTTGCTTTGCCGATGATGCTGGCTGTGCTGACCGGCTGTGGCACGGCACCGAATGACACGTTCGACCTCTCTGCGGTCGCTACACCGGTGCCAACAACGGCAAGTGCTCGCAACAGGCAATTGCTGGTCGCGGATCCCTCTGCCCTCAAGGCCCTGGACAGCGAACAGATCCTGGTGCGCGTCTCCGGCTCCGAAGTCCGCTATCTGAGCAAGTCACAGTGGAGCGACAAACTGACCCGCGTGGTGCAATCCAAACTGGTTGAAGCGTTCGAGGACACCGGACGTCTCGGCGGCGTCGGAAAACCGGGGCAGGGACTTGCGATCGACTATCAGCTCATCAGCGACGTGCGCGCGTTCGAGATTGCGACAGGTAACGGGGATCGCGGCGTTGTGGAGATCTCGGTCAAGCTGCTCAACGACCGCAACGGGACCGTGAAGGCGCAGAAGGTATTTCGCGCCGAGGCGTCTTCGTCTGGCAGCAGCAGCAGCGCCTATGTGGCGGCGCTCGATCAGGCCTTCGGTCGGGTGACCGGCGAGATTGTCGCCTGGACGCTCCAGCAGCTTTGACGGTTATCATCGAGGAGCGGTCGGTCACATAAACCGAAAGACGACCTCCGGTCCACTCACAGACAAAACCCCGGATCCTGCGGAGGATCCGGGGTTCTTTTTCATTTGGTCTTCAGTTTTCGTCGTCCGTTCCGCCTTTGCGGCTTCAGCTGAAGCGGCCTGCCGCATGGGCGAGCATGGTGTAGACCTTGCCGGTGTCGGATGTCAGATAGGATTGGGTAATCGACTTGTCGCGATCGGTGCGCGCGACGTCCGACAGCAGCTTCTCGAAATCGGCGATGTAGCGGTCGACGGCGACGCGGAATTCCGGTTCGCGGTCATACTTGCGCTTGATTTCGTCAAAGGTCTGCTGGCCCTTCAGCGTATAGAGGCGACGGGTGAAGATGTCGCGTTCGCCGCGCTGGTAGCGCCGCCACAGGTCGACCGAGGCATCGTGGTCAATGGCACGGGCGATGTCGACCGACAGCGAGTTCAGCGATTCCACCATGTGGCGGGGATTGCGATTGTCACCTTGGCGCGTTGCGGCCGCAGCGTCCGGGGCAGGGCGTCCCTGGGCCGGGGCTGGTGCCGATGCCGAGCGAGCGGTTGCGGCTTCAGTCGTCGGCTCCTCGCGCGAAGCACCTCGCAGGAGGTCGCTGATCCAGCCACCGCCTTCGGTTCGGCTCGGCGTCTGGGGCGCGTAGGATTCCGTCGCGCTCAGGCTGCCACGGAGCGCATAATCCGGGGCAGGACGAGCCGCCGGCTGCGGCGCGGCTGCGGCTGGAGTCGGAGCGGGCTGCGCGCGGCGGGGTTGCTCGACCTGCGCCTCAGCCAGGCGGCGGGCGACCGGTTCGGAGATTTCCAGCGTCTGGCTGGTGCGCCCGACGAGTTGCGAGATGTCCTGGAGCGCCTTGATCTGTTCGGCCACGGCGCGACGCATGGCGGCCGCGCTTTCCTTGGCTTCTTCGGGCAGGTCGAAGGCACCGCGCTTCAACTCGTTGCGGGTGAGGTCCAACTCCTTGCGGATGTCGGTCGCCGAGCGGCGAATCTCGTCGGTTGCGCCGGAGAAGCGGCTGACGGCTTCCTCGACCGCGCCCTGCATCGCCTGTTTGAGAGCGGCGGCGGCGCCTTCCGACTTGCGGCCGGCTTCGCCGAGCAGGCGATCGATATCCGACAGAGATACGGCGAGACCACCCCGCAGACGGTTGGCAAGTTCGCCCGAACGCTTTTCGGCTTCCGTCAGCGTATTGTCGATGGACTGCTGCGCTTCGCGTTCGGCCGACAGCAGCGCATCCCGCATATTCGCGGCCGTGAGCTGTGCCTTCTTCTCGGTCTCGCTCAGAACCTGACCGATGTCGGTGAAGGACGACTGCACGCTTTCCCGCATGGTCGCGGCCGTCGACTGGGCACGCTTCTCTGTCTCGCCGAGAATCTGGCCGATATCGTTGAACGAGGCCTGGACGCTCTGACGGAGATTGCCGGCCATCTGACCGGAGCGCTGTTCGGCGCGGTCGAAAGCGGTCTCGACCATCTTGCCGAGGCCCTGCATCGTCGTCTCGATTTCCTCCGAGCGCTTGACCAGGCCGATGGAGAGATCCCGAAGCGCCTGCTGGCGTTCTTCGAGCGTGCCGACGAGGTTGGACTGTGCTGCGGACAGGAGTTCCGAGGCTTTTCCGAGGACCTTCGTGTGATCTCCGAAGCGGCTGACGATCGAGGAGACCTGCTGCAAGGTCTCGCCGGAGACGGCCGTCAGGCGACCGAGCTTGTCTTCCAGCAGGCGATTGGAGGTCGACAGCATGTCGGTTGCCTGCGTCGCCGTTTCGGTGAAGCGGGATGCGGTCGAGCCGAGACGGCTGTCGAGAGCATCGATGCTCTGCATGGCCTCTTCGATGACGGCCGAGATGCCGGAATTGCTTTCGCCGAGGCGCTCGATCAACTGCGACGCGCTGGCCGCGAGGTTCTGTTCGGCTGCCCCCAGATGGGCGACCGCCCGTTCCGTCCGCTCGCTGATCGCACCGACGAGGGCGGCATTCTCCGCCCGCAGCCGCTCGGCGCTCTCGGCCGCTGCGGATGTGATTTGTTCTGCCGCAAGCCGGCCGGTCTCGGCATAGGATGCCACGACGGGAGCTGCCTTCTCGTCAATGAGGCGCGAAAGTTCCGCCGACCGGTTCGACAACATCGAGTTGAGTTCCCGGGTCCGGTCGTCGAGCACCGTGCGGATCGAGTTGCCGCGCGCTTCGAGCGCCTTTTCGACCGCGTTCATCGTCACGGCCAGTTCCTGGGTGTTGCCGGAGATGGCATCGCGGATGGCAGCCGCGCGCTGTTCAAGCGTCGCGTTGACCTCGGAGATCGCCCCGGAGATAGTCGTGTTCGCGTCGACAATCGTGCCGGAGAGCGTCGAGCCTGCCTGAGAAATGGTGCCGGTAAGGTTGGCCACCTGTGCGCTGACCAGGGCATCGGTGTCCGAAAGCCTGCTGGCCAATTCTGCGGAGCGCTGCTCGAGCGTACGGTTGAGTTCGGTGCTGCGTTCGTCGATCTGGCCGACGAAGCTGGTGCTCGTCTCGGTCAGACGCTCGAGCGAGCGCTGTGCCTCGGCGTCGATGTCGCGCGCTGCATCGGCGACGGCGCCGCGCAGGGCCGTGGCAAGACCTGCGGCTTTGCCCTCGATGGTGCGGTTGACGTTTTCCAGCCCGACACTCAAAGCGCGGTCCATGGTCGACAGGCGCTCATCGATCAGGGCGGTCCGGCTGTCGAAGGTTTCGGCAACCCGGTTCGTCCCTTCGTCAAGCGCCTGAGCGACGCGCATCGACGCTTCGTCGCCGACGCGCTCGATGGTGGACACTTTCTCGTCGAGGCGGGCGGCGAATTTTTCACCAGCGTCGTTGACGCGGGCGTCGACACCGTCGAGGCCATTGCGAAGGCGATCTTCCAGCGTTCCGAGGCTCTGTTCAATGCGCGTGCTGGTCTCGTCGAGCCGCATGGTCATGCCGCTGACGGACTGCTCGACCGTGCCGGAAAAATCCTGTGCCGAACGGGTAATGTCGCTGGCGGCATCGCGGATCTGTTCGGTCAGAGCGCCGGCCGTGCCGCGCAACCGTTCGTCCAGCGCGCGGCTACTCTCGTCAATGGCCTTGCGCAGACCCTCTTCGTGATCTTCGAGGCTCATCTCCAACATGCCCGCGCTGGCAGCAAGCGAAGTGCCGAGTGAGGTCGCATGTTCGGTGAGGGTGGTTTCCAGAGCAGACCGGGCCTCGCCAAGGCTGAGGGTGATCGCCTGGGTGCGGTCATCGAGCGTCGAGCGGATGCGTTCATGCGTGTCGACAAGGCGTGTGTCGATGTCGCGGACGCCATCGTTGACGGTTCCGGCGATCTTGGCGACGTTTTCCCCGAGCGTATCGGCCAGGACACCGGTTGCATCGTCGAGCGTCATGCGCAGACGTTCGGCTGTGCCCGCCAGCTTTCCATCGATCTCGTTGATACCCGAGGTCAGCGAGGCTGCGATGGTGCCGGACGTCGCGCCGAGCGTTTCAGCAAGGTTGCGCGTCGCATCGTCGAGGTTGGCACGCAGACGGTCGGCGGTTTCGACGAGCTTGCCGTCGATGTCGCTGACGCCGGTGTTCAGCGATATGGAGATCGCGCTGGAAGCCGTCCCCAATGTGCGTTCGATGTCGGCGGATGCTTCTTCCAGCGTCGACGCCAGATAGGACGTATGGCCGGCCAGTGACATTTCCAGCCGTTCCTGGTTGTCTCCATAGGCCGTGCGGATGGCCTCCGCCTTTTCCGAGAAGGCCTGGTCGATCCGGCGATCGGCGTCTGCCACGGTGTCGATGATGGCGGAGGCGCGCTGGCTCAGCGTCTCGTCGATGCGGCGCTGGCTGTCGCTCAGCGTTTCCGCCAGATCCTGGCTATGGGCGGTCAGCGTCAGGTCGAGTTCCAGGCTCTTGGTGTTGAGCGTGTCGATCAGATCGTCGCTCTTGGCTTCAAGGATCGTGGCGATGCCGCCGACCTTCTGATCCAGCGTCTCGGCGAGACGATCCTGGTTGGCCTCCAACGCGTTGACGATGTGTTCCGCACGGCTCGAAAGGCTTTGCTCGAAGCGCGACTGGTGATCCGTCAGGGCGCCGTACAGCGCGCCCGAGCGCTCTTCCATCACGCTATCGATGCGCTTCTGTGCAGCGTCAAGGCTTTCGGTCAGCGCTGCCGCGCGGGCGGACATGGCGTCGGCGATTTCCTGGGCGCGACCGGCGAGGGCATCGTCGAGGATCTCCTGGCCGGAACTCAAGGTGACAGCGAGCGCCAGGGACTGGTCGCTGAGCGTCGAGCCGAGGCGTTCGATGCTCGAGGTGAGGATGCCGTTGATCGAATCCGAGCCGCCGTTGACCGTCTCGTTGATGCGCGCAAGGCTTTCCATCAACTTGCTGTCGAGCGTGCCTGCGCGCTGGTCGAAGGCGCTGGCGAATTCCGCGACGCGCTCGTCGAAGGTGGAGTTGATCTGGCCGATCGTCGTCTGGAAACGATCCTCAAACAGGCCGGACCGCAGATCAAGGTCGACAATGGCATCGTCTGCGCTGGCCTGAAGGCTCTGGCGGAAATGCCGGCTGCGCTCTTCAAGCGAGGTGTTCAGTCGTGACAGGACGTCGTCCAGAGAGGACGTGATGGCGTTTTCGCCGCCCTTCAGGCTTTCGGCGATGTCGCGGGTCCGCTCGACCAGCGTTTCATTCAGCTGACGGGCACGCTCGTTCAGCGCGGCATTCAGCTTCTCGGTGTTGGCGTCGAGCGTCGAGGCGCGGGTCTCGAATTCACCCAGCAGTTCCCGACCGCGCTGGTTCAGCGTCGAAGTCAGGGTCTTGAGCTGTGAATCGAATTCGGTGGAAAGCGAGATGCCCGAGGCAGCCAGCGTCTGGACCATCGAATCGGTCTTGTGGGCGAGCAGAGAACCGAGTGCGGTCACCGCAGCATCCGACTTCTCCATCAGCGTTGCAGCACGCATATCGATCATCGATGCGAAGGCTTCGCCGGATGTCTGCAGGCGAACGGAGATTTCTTCCGTCGCGAGAGACAGTTCTTCCTTGAGCTGCTCATGGGCACCGACGATCGACGAGCGGATGCGTTCGGCATGGTTGACGATCGCATCGCGTTCCGAGCCCAGTTCGTGAACGAGGCCGCGGACGCGCAATTCGTTGTCGGTATAGCTTCGTTCAAGCGCGGTGACTTCGGAATGAACCAGCGTCTCCAGTTCGGTCGCACGTGCAATCGTACGCTCGATGCCTTCGTTCATGGCCGAGACTTCGCGGCGAACCGCCTGGCCGACGGTCATGATGCGTTCGGATGCGATCGTCTCGGGTTCCGCCAGCCGAAGGGCGACTTCGGCCATGGAGCGGGCAGCATTCCGCAGGTCGTGCGCCCGGGCCATCATGATGGCAAAGGCGAAGAAGAGCATGATCGGGAGCAAGGTCCCGACGAAGATCGCGACCACGCCCGGCATGGCAACGATATCGGCCACGGATGGGGCCTGCCAGATGGCCGTACCATAGAGAAGCTGCGAAAGACCGACTGCCCCAAGGATCCAGAGGACGGACACGATCGAGGCATTGCGCAAGGCGGTCTTCAGGGACGCGGCTTCAAGCGATTTCAGCATCGCGGACGGTGCGCGGCGCGAGCCGTCATTGGCCGGGGCGAGGGACGGGGAACGCGGCTGCGGAGGGGCCGGCTCGGGTCCGAGTTCTGCGGCGCGTGCCGATCGGCGGTCAATGGGCTTTTTGGAAACTGGGCGCTGCGAGTTGTCCGACAAAGGGGCCTCCGGTCCGCGCGTTTGCGACCGGGGCTTGGCAGCCGCAGGCGCTTCGTCACCGTCGAAATCAATACTCAGGGCCGCCTCGAGTGCCTGGAACGCGTTCTCGTCAATCGAGTCGGACTTCTTGTTCGCCATCGGATTACGCCTCGTTACAACTTACGCTCGGCTGGATCGTGAGAGAGACTGGCCGCCTGCCACGTCGCTCCATCGGTTTCCTGCCGTACAATCACACTCCGCGTGCCGCCACGTCACACGAAGCGCGTTCTCGAAACCGAGCAGCCTGCTTCACACTGGGGCGAACATTGCCCATCGTTCTAGCACCGACTTGCCCGAGGTCAAAGTTCTCAGCCTTTGGACCAATCAACCGTATCGTACTGACACATTTGCCCCTCCGTTACAATTAACGCAGGTGCAGCACGCCGTGGCGCCTTGTGCTTGTTAACAGTATTTCAATCTAGATTTAGGCTCAAAAGCCAATTTTTGCGGGGGTTTAAATTGCGTTAACCATGATCAGAGCTTTTTGGGGTGCGAGCGGGCGGATTTAACAGGATTGCCACTTCCAGATGCCACGCTCGACGGACCAATAAAAAGAAAAGAAGGTTCTTTGGCATGGCCGTAGCCGTCAATATCGCATTCGAAGCTCCCGAAACGCATCATGGACGTGCGCCGTCGCATGAGCGACCGATCGATCTCGTCTACCTTGCAACACAGACCAAGGGCGACAAGGCCGTCGAAATCGAGATCCTGCAGATGTTTGCCCGCCAGGCACGCGGTTGCCTCCAGGCATTGTCGAAGAAGGCCGGGAAGACGGAAGCCAAGGCTGCCGCCCAGCGCCTGCGCAATGCGGCCATCGCAGTCGGTGCGCTGCGGGTTGCCAGCGCTGCCGAGCTCGTCGACACCAAGGGAGTGGATGCCGACACCCTAGCGACGGTTGCGAGCGCAGTGCTCGAAGCCGAACATTTCATCCTGAAGCTGGCACGCTGACGTCTCTCGCGTCGTGCCGCTTGCGGCCCGTTCTCTCGCCTCTCCGTGAGTTGACTGGACCCTGAAATTGCGAGAAGACTTCGCCGATTTTTACACAAGGCGAAGTCTGGACCCGCACATCATGACACAAATCAGCATCATCGCATTCGACGGCACGCGTTTCGACATCGCGGCGCAGGACGGTTCTACGGTCATGGAGAACGCTGTGCGTAATTCGGTGCCGGGTATCGATGCGGAATGCGGCGGTGCCTGTGCCTGTGCGACCTGTCATGTCTATGTCGACGACGCCTGGACGGAAAAGGTCGGCACACCGTCCGCTATGGAAGAAGACATGCTTGACTTTGCCGTCGACGTCCGTCCGACGTCGCGCCTTTCCTGTCAGATTAAGGTTGCCCCGGCGCTCGACGGCCTCGTGGTTCACGTTCCGGAACGTCAGGGCTGAGCCAGCGCCTGCGTTGTAAAAAAAGCCCCGTCTCCCGGTAACCGGTCGACGGGGCAAGCGGGCGCATCGCCAAACAGGCGAGGGAGGAAGCACCTGTGGCAACAGGACGCGCCGGGAGAACAGGGAAAAATCGGGAACGCTTAATCAACGTTTTCGATGACACTTATATTTCAGATTTGTATCAAGGGCCACGCGCAGAAATCGCCGGTTATTCACAGGCCGTGTCGTAAGTTTCGGGCAAGGCGTGGCAAGCCTGCCAAACGCACCTGTCAAAATTTAGTGGTGATTGCTGCTAGTTCGACGCCTTTCCGGCGCGGTGACGCAGGATGCGCAGCATACGGTCCTCGAAGTTGTGCGACTCGATCCGGTCGAACTCGACCTGGGCCATGTCATGGGCGCGGGTCACTTCGTCGGTCACTTTGGTCACCTTTGCCTGGAGGCGATCGCAATCCCGCTCCGGCCTCAGTTTCAACAGCCGCTTTTCGAGAAGCTTGGCGTGCTGGCGGGCAATCTCCGCATGGCGCTCTTCATGGCGCTTTATGTCGGCTGACAAAGCGTCCCAGATCATGGCCATCTCGGGGCTGGCGCGCTTGCGATTCTTCCAGCGCGGCAGGATGATCTTCGTTTCCAGCGTGACGGTCGCATCCTCGACGGCGCAGCGCGTGCCGCGCTTGGTATAGGTCAGGTCGCCGCCGAAGCGGATCTGGGTGGCGCCGGGGTGGCGATTGCCGGTTGCTTCCGTAAACGGGCCTTTGCGTGCCAGTTCATCATCGAGATCGGCCGCCGTCCTGCCGCCGATCTGGAAATAGCTGATTGATTTGCGAACGATGGTTTCGGATTGCGCCGCGTTCGGGGAAAGGCCGGTCAGGGCGCCAAGGAAGAGCGTTGCCCACAGACGGCTGAATGATGTCATGCTTCTATCCGCGATGTTCTCATGGCGCGATGTTGTGTTCGCCACGCCCATGGGGCATAGCCAACGCGGCTGCACTATCGCAGCTTCGCAGATTTCCGTCGAGGGGACAGGGTTCAGTTGGTGACCGGCAAGCGGACAATTTGGCGTGTGGCGCATGGTCGCGCACTCGACGTGACGGAGCGCGGAGCTCTGATGGCGATCATCAACGTGACGCCCGATTCCTTTTCGGATGGCGGACTGCACGACTGCACGGAGCGGGCTGTTGCTCACGCTCTGGCCTGTGTCGATGAGGGAGCCCAGATTCTCGATATCGGCGGGGAGTCGACCCGGCCGGGTGCCGCACCCGTGAGTGCCGCCGAAGAGATGGCGCGGGTCCTTCCCGTCATCTCCGCCTTGTCCGCCCGAACCGAAGCCTTGATCTCCATCGACACTTATCGGGCGGAGACGGCGCGGGCTGCGGTCGGAGCGGGTGCGCATATCATCAACGACGTGTATGGTCTTCAGCGCGAACCCGAGATCGCAGAGGTCGCGGCCCGTTTCAGCGCGGGTCTTTGCATTATGCATACCGGGCGTGGACGGGAAAAGCGTGCCGACCCGATCGACGACCAGCGGTTCTTTTTCGGGCAGTCTCTCTCTATCGCCAAGGCTGCCGGTGTCTTGCCGGAAACAATCATGCTCGATCCGGGTTTCGGCTTTGCCAAGGAAACGCCGGAGGAAAACATGGAACTGCTGGCGCGGCTCGAAGAGCTGCACGATCTCGGTTTTCCCCTTCTCGTGGGAACCTCGCGCAAGCGGTTTCTCGGCTCTATCACGGGACGGGATGCCCCGGAGCGCGATGCCGCAACGGCTGCGACGACTGTGGCGCTCCGGTTGAAAGGCGCTTCCGTTTTTCGGGTCCACAATGTCGCGATCAACCGCGACGCGCTCGCGGTGGCCGATGCTATGGTCTCGACGCAACAACGCATCGAGGCTGCAGGGAGTGGGCGGACATGAGTGGTATCTTCACCATCACGCTTAAGAATTGCGCCTTCTTCGCCCATCACGGCGTCTTTCCGGAAGAAGGGGTGCTGGGCCAGCGGTTCTTCGTTGATGCCGAGTTTGATGTGGATGCCCTGCAGGCGGCCGAAACGGATACGCTTGAGGGTACGGTGCATTACGGCATTGCCTTCGAAGTCATCCAGGAGATCGTCACCGGCAGCCGCCGGCAATTGATCGAAGCGCTGGCGCTGGCGATCGCTCGTGGGCTTCTCGACCGCTTCCCGGAAATCACGCGCTGTCGGATTAGCGTGCGCAAGCCAAGTGCCCCGATTGCGGGGATCCTCGACCATGTACAGGTGAGCGTTGAACAATTCAGACAGTGATGCCTGGCAGGTCGCCACGCTAGGTCTCGGGGGCAATGTCGGTGATCCGCAGGCCGCGATGGCCGAGGCGCTGCGGCGTCTTGATGCGCGCGACGACTGTCGGGTGACGGAGGTCTCGCGTCTCTATCGCACGCCGCCGTGGGGCAAGACCGACCAGGCCGACTTCTACAATTGCTGCGCGGCCGTGGAGACGCGGCTCGGGCCGCAGGCGCTGCTGGCCGCCTGCCTTGAGATCGAAAGAGACATGAAACGGGTCCGCATTGAGCGCTGGGGACCACGCACGATCGACATCGACATCCTGACCTTTGGCTCGATCACGCTTGATGAGGACCACCTGACGGTCCCGCATCCGCGCATGACGGAGCGCGCTTTCGTTCTGATGCCGCTGGCGGACTTTGCCGGTGAGCTAGTGGTTAAGGGACGCACCGTCATGGACTGGCTCGTCGAGGCGGATGGAGCGGGGATCGCTGTCGCAAACGAAAACCGCGCCTGGTGGCGCGGCTGAGGGCTATCGCTGAGTTAGGCTTCACGCCTGAGCAACGAGGTCACTCGTTGTCGGCTGTCTCGGCCATGGCGGTTGCCTGGCGGTTCAGCTTCAGGCCGATCACGGGGATCATGCGATCTTCGACCTTCACCGAGATGGTGATGTTCATGGCGTCGTCCTGCTCCAGGCGGGCGACCATGGCGCCGTTCAACTTGGCGCGGTTGATGCCCATGACGGCGCGGTTGCCGGTGACGGTACCCGAAACAATGTCGAGGCCCTTGCCGTCTGCGCCGTCGAGGAACTGGCCCTTGTAGGAGCCGCCTGCCTGAGAGATCACGGCGGACATCGGCTGGCTGAAGACGCCCACACGGCAGGTACCGTCAAGCTTCAGGCCGGTCTCCTTGCCCTCTGCCGGCAGACCGGTGAGGTTGCAGGTGAACTTCGTGCCCTTGTATTTGCCGGCAACGATCTCGCCCGGGCCTTTCCAGACGCCGGCGACCGATTCGAAGAAGCGCTTGTCGCGCGACCCGGCATCAGCGGCTGCGACAGGCAGCAGCGTTGCGGCAGCGAGAATTGCGGCGCAGCGGCCGACTGTCGAAAAGCGAGCAGACATCGATTTACCTTGGTACGAGAAACCAGAAACCCCGCAAGAACCCTAGCGGAATAATGGTTAATGCATCCTTGCCAATAGCCTCATTTCGGCTTTTCGACAATCGGCAAACAGCACTCGACATCGCGGTGTGGCCGAAAAGACTCAGGCTGTCCTCTCGTCGCTTCTGCCGGTCATGCTTGGAGTAAGGTCGCCGATGAAATCGCCAATCCCGGGGCGTTTGGCGGCACGGAACGGCAATGGCCGGCAGAGGTCCATCGCCGCGATGCCGATGCGGGCCGTCATCAGGCCGTTGATCACGCCTTCACCGAGGCGGCTTGAGAGGCGCGCGGCGAGGCCATGGCCGAGAACTTGCTGGGCCAGACCATCGCCGATGGCGATGGAGCCGGTGACGGCGAGATGGGCAAAGACATCCTTCAGCAAGCGCAGCATGCCGAGAGAGCCGGGGCGGCCGCCATAAAGTTCGGCCATTGCGCGCACGAGGCGGACGACTTCGAAGAGGACATAGGCCAGATCGACCACGGCACGGGGGCTGACGGCGGTCACGACCGACACCCGCTTCGAGGAGCCGAGGATCAGCGCTCGAGCCTTGGCGTCCAGGGGGGCGAGCAGCTCCCTTTCGGCCAGTTCGATCAGTTGGGGCGCATCGATAATGTCGTCCTCGACCGAATCAAGCGTTTTGCGCCCGCGGGCCGTTTCCGGCCGGTGGGCCACTAGGCCGGAGAGGCGACGCACGACGGCTGCGGCATCCGCCCGTTTCATGCTTGCAGCTGCCGTCTGCGCATCGGCCTTCAGGTTCTGCACCGCGTCGAGCCGGTAAAGGCCCGCCACCTCCCTGCCCACAGCGATCAGCAGCGCCAAGAGGCCGATGGTGAGGACTGCGATCGCGGTATAGCCGAGCCAATCGGCACGGGAAAAGAGGTCTCGGATCAGGCGGTCGACCCAAAGGCCGACGGCCAGCGATAGCAGAAAACCGAAAGCGCCCATCGCGATGCGAGCGAAAGATATGCCGCGCGGGCGCGGGGCGGCGACGGGCACGACGTCGGCATCGCTGATGACGCCTGCGAAGGGATCGTGTTCGTCCGGGACGATTTCGATCTCGCCTGCAAAACTGCGCGGCGTTCGCCCTGCCTGTTCCGGGTGCGGTTTTTCGCGGCGCGGCGCGTCCGTCTCCACGGCGAATGCGGTTGGTCTGCGGCTGGGGGATGGGGTGCGCGCCGGTTCGTCCTGTCCGATCTTCTTGGTCATGTGAGGCGGTCTCCCAGGAGGAATTGCAGCGCGCGGTCCAGGCGGATATGCGGCACGGACAAGGTGACGCCTCCCTTCTCATCCAGATGCGGCGGGCGGAAGCGGACGATGCTCAGATCCGGCAGTGCGGCGCCCGCGTCACCTTGATCGAGCGAGCGGAAATAGGCTTCCGGATCCTCGGGCAGGTCGCCCGGAAAGACCGCCGTTTTGCGGTTGCCGTCGAATATTTCCGTGCCGATGCGCTCGCCGGCCATGGGTGTGCCCACGATGACCGGCAGGTCGTGGCCGTCCTGCTTGACATTGGCTTCCCGCGTCGCGCGCACCGAGGCCAGCGCCATGACCTCGATGCCGGCGCCGTTCATGTCGATGCTGCGGATCGCACGGTTGACCAGGCGGCGTGTCAGCGTCTCGAGCCGGTCGTGGCTTTCGTGATGCAGGTGGTCCGCCTTGGTGGCTGCGACGAGTACGCGATCGATGCGCCGACGGACGAGGGATGTCAGGAACGAGTTCGAACCCGCTCTGAAGCAGGCCAGAACCTCGGCTAGAGCACGCTCCAGGTCCTGGACGGCCTCCGGCCCGCGATTGATTGCCTGGAGCGCATCGACCAGCACGATCTGACGGTCCAACCGTGCGAAATGCTCGCGGAAAAAGGGTTTGACGACCACCGATTTATAGGCCTCGAAGCGACGTTCCATCATGGCCCTCAGTGAGCCCTTTGGTGCCCGTCCGTCCGCCAAGACTGGTAGCGGCGCGAAGGTGAGGGCGGGCGAGCCTTCGAGGTCGCCCGGCATGAGAAAGCGACCGGGAGGAAGGGTCGATAGCGAGCGCTCGTCCGACTTGCAGTGGCGTAGATAATCCGTGAATGCCTCGGCCAGCCGTCGGGCGGTCATCTCGTCGGCCGGCGCGTCCGGATCGATTCCGCTGGCAAGTTCCAACCAGGGGCGTGAGAGTTCGGCCCGAATGCCGGTTGCTGCGAGCGCAGTCGTTGCTTCCGAAAAGCCGCGATAGTCCTGACCGAGTAGGGGCAGGTCGAGGAGCCACTCACCGGGATAGTCGACGATATCGATCGACAGCCGGCCGGGAGAGAGCATTCGGCTCCATGCACTGGCGCTGCGGTATTCGATCGTCAGCCGCAGTTCGGAAATCGCGCGGGTTGAATCCGGCCAGATCCGGTCCTCGACCAGGGCGCGGATGTGGTCCTCATATTGGAAGCGCGGTACGGCATCGTCCGGTTGCTCCTGCAGAGACGTCGCAGTGATGCGGCCGGCGCGAAGCGGCTCGAACACGGGAAGACGGCCACCATGCAGCAGGTTGTGGACGAGGGACGAGATGAAGACGGTCTTGCCGGCCCGCGAGAGGCCGGTGACGCCGAGGCGGATCGTCGGATTGACCAGATTGGCCGCCCGATCCGCGATGTTGTCGAAGGCGATTGCCGCTTCATCGGTCAGGCTGGTGAGGGAAGGGGGCATTCGAGATCCTGCGCTGGCGAGTCCTGGCACGCCGCGCGGGGATGCGCGAAGCCGCCACTCGGCATATAGGGTTGGCTCCATCGGCAAAAAAGACCGTGGTGTACTGCTTACCTGCTACCGCGCCGCGACAGCGTCGCTCAGCCGACGAGGAAGTCGTGCAGGCGCCAGCTTTCTTCCGCAGCATCAATCACCGCAAGTCCGGCGGTCGGATAGCCTTCGGGGACGGTACGCGCGACAACGTCGTTGCCGCACAGGTTGGCAAAAACCTCTTCTATAGCTGGGTTATGCCCGACCAGCATCAGGGCCGGTACGTCCGGCGTTGACGTGAGAATTTCGAGATAGGTCTCGGCGGGTGCGTTGTAGAGTTCGTCGACATAGCGGAAATCGACAAGGCCGGAAAAGACGCGTTTCAGGGCATCCGCCGTCTGCCGGCAGCGCTTTGCCGTCGAGGCGATGACGAGATCGGGTCTGTAGTTCCGGTCCGCCGCGGTCTCTGCCAGCAACTCGGCCTCGGCAAAGCCCGCATCCGAGAGGCTGCGGTCGAAATCCCGGCCGCCCGGCTCAGCCCAGCCGGATTTTGCGTGCCGAAGCAGATAGATGCGTTTGGGAACCAGGTTGGAAGGCGTCATCCGTAGAGCTTTCGGCGCGAGATCATCCAGACTACTGAACTAGCGGGTCTTGGCGGTCGGCGTCAACCGGTGTGCGCGGGTCCGGTTCAGCAGCCTTCCGTTGCGGAGACTTCCGCGACGAGTGCGCGGTCGAATCGAATTTATGCTTAAAAAATAGAAATTTAGCTCAAAATTATAACAGACTTAAAAATGCTCTGGAAACATTCAGAAGGCTTGAACCGGTTGCCTTGAAAGGATATACAGCCGCCCATTGAGATGTTCTTCAGGAGAATCGCGTTGAGTGAGAAGATCAATCTTAGCAATTATGTACTCTCGGAAGACGATGAGTTCATGAACGCGAACCAGCGGGCCTACTTCAGGGCAAAGCTGATCGCCTGGAAGAACGACATTCTCCGTGAGGCGCGCGAGACGCTCGAACATCTCGCAGAAGAAAGCGCCAACCACCCGGACCTCGCCGACCGGGCTTCCTCCGAAACCGACCGAGCCATCGAACTGCGAGCCCGCGATCGCCAGCGCAAGCTGATCTCGAAGATCGATGCAGCCCTGCAGCGGATCGAAGACGGCACTTATGGCTATTGCGAGGAAACGGGTGAGCCGATCGGCCTGAAGCGGCTGGATGCCCGTCCGATCGCGACCCTTTCGATCGAGGCGCAAGAACGCCACGAGCGTCGCGAAAAGGTCTATCGCGACGAGTGACAACGGGCCTCTGGCCTGTAACTTGGTCAGTCTGGCGACATCGTGTCGAAAACCCGCTTCGTGCGGGTTTTTTGTTTTGTGTGCTTGCGGACGAGGGTGGCACGGCGTGCGCTGTCCACCCTCGCTTTTACGGCGGCGTCACCGCCGAAGCTCACGGGTTGCGACTGGCCGACATCTCGCCGAAAATCCGGGCGATCTCGTTTTGCAGATTTGGCTCTTCCGTTGTCGGCGCCGATGTTGCTGCCGGATTTGCCGGCGAGGCGGGAGACGTGGGCCGCGGGTCGCCGACGAGCGGACCGATCGGCGGCCGTGGGCGGTCGGCACGGGTTTCTGGCAATAGGGCCGGGATCGGCGTCGCAGACGTGGTCTGTTGCCGTGATGGTCCCGGATCTGCCGCGATGTGCAGCGCCATTTCTTCTTCCAAAACACGTTCGAAGTCGCTGAGGTCGCGCCCGGAAACCGGTGCCGTCTGCGGCTCTTCGGGTCGAACGGGTCCCTGCTCTAAGGGCGTGAAGCGCTCAGCGTCGAACTGCCCGGCGCTTGATGAAGACAGGACACGGGAGCGAGCGGCGTCCAACACGTCTTCGGCGTTCACCCCAGGGACAGTCTGCGAGGTCGCGGCGAACTCCGCATGGGTCGGGGGCTCCACTGCGGGCACGCTCCCTACTGTGGCAGGTGAGGCCGTGGCGATCGCCGGCTCAACGGGCAGTTCGATCCTCGGCGCAATCTGCGGCGGTTCCGATCCCACGGGGCCCGGCTTTGCGGAGATGGGTTCTGGATACGGCGTCTCGACGGAGGGGGCTTCTGCGACAACCGGCTCCGGTTCCTCAATAAGGCGTGCGGCCGAAACGTCGACTGGTGCTGCGGGACGCGCTGGCGGGTCGATGGATGGCGCCGTGGACGTGGCAGATGGGACCGGCGCCAATACGGCTGCGGGCGCTGCAGTGCCTGTCATGGTGGACGGGTTCGTCGCTGCTGCTGGCGAGGGAACTGGTAGTACCGGCGCGGCCGGGAGAACCGGGGCTGGGGTCTCCGCCGTATGCGGCGACTGGACGGTCTTTGATGGGATCGCCGCAGAAGCCTCGGCTTTCACAGGGGCCTCGCTCCGGCGCTCGCTCATTTGAGCGGTGCCAGGGGCGACAGGCTCGACCGCGCTCTCGACGGCTTTCGCAACCGGGGCCGATGCGCGAGCGGTTATGGGGGCAGCAACAGGGGACTGCGCGGCTCTTGCCGGTTCGCGCTCCGCATATGTCGGCTGCTGAATCGCTTTCGCGTCATTCAATCCCGAAACCGATGGTGCCGCGACCTGAGCGGTCGGCGCGCTCGCCGGCGGCGCAGACAGACCCTGCGGCGCAATCTGCGGGGCGAGCCGCACTGCATCCTCCGAAGCGGCTGTCTGCAGCGCGCGTGCCGTCAGGTAGTGGCGCTCGTCGCCGATCCCGGATTCGATCACGAGATCCGTCGGGCCGCCAATCATCACGAGATGCTCGACATTGTCGCGACGGATCAGCACGATGCGACGGCGCGTGTCGATGGCTGCTGCGTCCAATACCTGCAGGCGGGGCTGACGGTTGCGGCCACCGCGGACGAAAGGCGATGGCGCACGGTTGCGTAGGATCCACAGCACGATGAAGAGGCACAGAAGCCCCAGACTAACCCCGAGTGCCGCCACCAGGAAGTTGCTGCCATAGGCGGAAATCAGTTCGTCCAGCATCTTAACGCTCCCTTTGCAGGCTTTTTGGCAGAAGACGTCGCTGTCTGCAATGCGAGGTTTTTGTCCCGTCGATGTTGAGGACGCGACAGCCGCGCCATGCTATCAGTCCAGAATGCGGCAATCCTGTGGGATAGTGGACGCAGCGGGACATTGCGGGCTTTCTTCGCTTTTTGCCGTCCGGGCAAATTGTTAAACAGGATGCTGCACCGATTCTGGCGGAATCGACCGGGCGGCGGTGCGTTTACAGGCAAGAGGCATTCATGACACGACAGCTGAACGACGGCGACGGAGACAGCCCCCTGGTTGATCGCCGCGGCGGCATTGGTGCCGCGCTGCGCATCCTGTTGCTGGCGCTTGCATTGCTTGCTGCCGCCGCTGCTTTCGTCTTCTTCCGAGACCAGCTCGACAACCAGATCGTGCTCGGGGTCCTCGGCATCCTGGCGATGATGGGGATCTTCTTCATCGTCGCGGCCGTCATCGGCTTTGTCGAGGTGATGCCTCAGCCGCAAGGCGACAGTCTCGCCCGCCGCTTTCTTGCGAGCCAGCCCGAGGGCACGCTCATCACGGATGCTGAGGGGCGCATCGTTTTTGCCAATGCCGCATACGGGGCCATGACCGGCGCGCGCAAGGCGACCGATGTCCAGACGCTGGAGGCGTTGCTGTCACGTTATCGCGAATCCAGCGAAGCGCTTTACCGTCTGACGAACGGGTTGCGTGAAGGGCGCGAAAGCTACGAGGAATTTCGTCTGTTGAAGCCGATCGGCAGCCTGACTGCCAACGGTTCGGGGGCACACTGGTACCGGCTTAAAGCGCGGCTTCTGCCGGCCGAAAGCCGAGGACGGGGTCTTCACGTTTGGCAGATCTCCGACATCACCTCGGAGCGGGACGATCAGGAGCGCTTCTTCAAGGAGCTGCAACACGCAATCGATTATCTCGATCATGCGCCTGCCGGCTTCTTCTCTGCCGGCCGCAAGGGGGAGATTTATTATCTCAACGCGACGCTGGCCGAATGGCTGGGCGTCGATCTCACGCAATTCAGCCCTGGATCCATGTCGATCGGCGATCTGGTCGCCGGAGAGGGCATGGCGCTGATCAATTCGGTGCAGGCGGAGCCGGGCCAGGCGCGGACGGAAACGCTCGATCTCGATCTGCGTCGGGTAAATGGTCAGAGCCTGCCGGTTCGCCTTGTGCACAGGGTGAAGGCCGCACGTGATGGAGCGCCGGGCGAGAGCCGTTCGATCGTGCTCGCCCGCCAGCAGGGAGAAGGGGCTGACCAGTCCGACTCCGTTGCCTCAATGCGGTTCACCCGTTTCTTCAACAACACGCCGATGGCGATCGCATCGGTGGATGGCGAGGGGCGCATCCTCAGAACCAACGCGCCGTTCATGAAGCTCTTCGCCGACATCATCTCACGCGACGAAATCGAGCGGCACGGACTGATCGAAGTCGTCCTGCACGAAAACGAACGTGAGGGCTTCCGTCAGGCACTGGCCGCCGCCATGGACCGGCAGGTCGACATCGCGCCGATCGACAGTCGGCATCCGACCAATGACATCAGGCATTTCCGCTTCTATGTGAATGCCGTGATCGACCAGAGCGACGAAGCGCCCGAAGAGGCGGCGATCGTCTATGCGGTCGATGTAACCGACCAGAAGGCGCTTGAGGCGCAAATGGCGCAGACGCAGAAGATGAATGCGGTGGGGACGCTTGCGGGTGGGATCGCGCACGATTTCAACAACGTGCTGACCGCCATCCTTCTCTCTTCCGACCATCTGCTGCTGCAGGCAAGGCCGTCGGATGCGAGCTTCGCCGACCTGATGGAGATCAAGCGCAATGCCAATCGTGCCGCCGTACTCGTCAGGCAGTTGCTCGCCTTCTCGCGCAAGCAGACGATGCGTCCGTCCGTTTTGAACCTCACCGACGTGATCGGGGATTTGCGGATGTTGGTCGACCGGCTGATATCCGGGTCCAATGTCAAGCTGAAGGTCGAATATGGCCGCGATCTCTGGCCGGTGAAGACCGACCTGTCGCAGTTCGAGCAGGTGCTGATCAATCTCTGCGTCAATGCACGGGATGCCATGCCGCAAGGTGGAACGATCACCGTCTCGACGCGCAATGTGAGCGGCGACGAGGCCGGTGATTTCGGCTATCGCGGATTGCCGTCGGAAGACATGGTTCTGATCGAGGTGGCGGATACGGGAACCGGCATCGCTCCCGAGATCATGGACAAGATCTTCGAACCCTTCTTCACCACCAAGGAGGTGGGCAAGGGCACCGGACTCGGACTTGCCATGGTTTACGGCATCGTCAAGCAATCGGGCGGCTACATCTATCCGGAATCGGAAGTCGGCAAGGGAACTGCCTTCCGCATCTTCCTGCCGCGCCACATTCCAGACGTTGTCGCGGCGCCCATGGATGCCAAAGCCACGGCGGGCAGCGATGAGGCCGGCAGCCTGCCGCCGGCGACGCCTGCGGCGGCTGTCGACCCGGCGAACGATGGCAAGGATCTGACCGGCAAATCCGCCGTTGTGCTTCTCGTCGAGGACGAGGAGGCCGTGCGGCGTGGCGGCAAGCGCATGCTTGAGACACGCGGCTACACCGTGCACGAGGCCGGTTCGGGCGTCGAGGCGCTCGACATCATGGACGAACTGAACGGCGAGGTCGACATTGTTGTCTCCGACGTCGTGATGCCCGAGATGGACGGACCGACCCTGCTGACGGAACTGCGCAAAAAATATCCGGATCTGAAGTTCATTTTCGTCTCGGGTTATGCCGAGGATGCCTTTGCCCGCAATCTGCCGGCCGATGCGACCTTCGGCTTCCTGCCTAAACCCTTCTCGCTGAAGCAGTTGGCGGTCGCCGTGCGCGAAATGCTGGACGGTGAAGGCTGAGCCGCAACGTCCTGAAACCGATAAAAGAGAACCCGCCGGAGCGATCCGGCGGGTTCTCTTGTTCCTGCTTGTGTCTGGGAGACGTCAGCCGTTGAGGGCGACGGCGATCTCGGCCGCCAGCCGCGCATTGTTCTCGACAAGCGCGATGTTGGTCTTGAGGCTGCGACCGCCGGTCAGGTGGAAGAGATTGTCGAGCAGGTAAGGCGTGACGGCCTTGCCGACGATCTCGTCGCGTTCGGCATTGGCGAGCGATCGGCTGATATAGATTTCCATCTCTTCGCGCGGGATTTCGTCGGCTTCTGGAACCGGGTTGGCAATCAACATGCCGCCGGCAATCCCGAGTTCGTCGCGCATCTTCTGGAAGTTGGCAATTGCCGCCGGGCTCGGCAGGCTGAGCGGGCTCTTGAGGCCGGAGCTGCGCGACCAAAAGGCGGGGAAATCCTCGCTGTCATAGGTGACGACCGGCACGCCGCGGGTTTCCAGAACTTCGAGCGTCTTCGGGATGTCGAGGATCGCCTTCGGGCCGGCGGAGACGACGATGACGCCGGTGCGGGCCAGTTCCTCAAGGTCGGCGGATATGTCGAAGCTCTCTTCCGCTCCGCGATGCACGCCACCGATGCCCCCGGTGGCAAAGACATGGATGCCGGCGCGATAGGCCGCGATCATGGTGGCAGCAACCGTGGTTGCGCCATTGCGGCGTTCAGCGATGGCAAAGGCGAGGTCGGCACGCGACAGCTTCATCACATGCTGCATCTGGGCCAATTCTTCGAGTTGCGCCGGCTCAAGGCCGATATGCAGCACGCCCTTGATGACCGCGATTGTCGCGGGCACGGCGCCCTGCTGGCGGATGATGTTTTCCACGCTGCGCGCCATTTCCAGGTTGCCGGGATAAGGCATGCCATGGGTGATGATGGTGGATTCGAGCGCGACGATAGCCGCGCCGCGCTGCTTGGCGGCTGTGACTTCGCTGGAATAGGCGATCGGCAGGAGGGGGGAGATGGAACGCGTCATGGGAGATCTTTCAAGCTGGAGCGGCTCGTCATGGCAGGAAACGGGCCTCAGGGACAAGTGACAACTGCGTGTCGAGCCGGGCGGCGGACAGATTTTCATCCGTCGCATGGGGGGCGGCGAGGGTGATGGCGGCGCAGGCCGTACCCCGACGCAGCGCCTGGCAGAGGTCCAGGCCCGCGATCCGGGCATGCAGGAAACCCGCTGCAAAGGCATCGCCGGCGCCGGTGACATCGCCGATCGCCTTGATCGGGGCGGGCTCTATAACAGCGATGTGATCGGCGTCGAAGGCAACAGTTACGCCACCGCCGGAGGTTACCGAACCGCCGCGCAGCCCGCTGGCGCGCAGCAGATCGGGCCAGTCTTCGGCCCGGTCCGGTCTCTTGCCTGCGATGGCTTCGGCCTCGGCACCATTCATGAAGAGGTGATGGAGATGGGGAAATGCGCTGCGCAGGCGCACGACCTTCGCCGGCGAAATCGCAATAGCCGAAACCGTCTTCCCGCCGGCTGCGGACAGGGCCGCAAGTGCTGCCAGGGTCTCTGCAGGGAGGTTGGCATCGCAGAGGACGTGAGCCGCAGCAGCGAGGCTGTCGCGCATGGAGCGGGCTCGAAGGCGCCGTGCGACGAAAGCGTCGTAAAGCGCCATGTCGGCCAGCGCGATGACGAGATTGCCGTCATTTTCCAGGATGGCGGTATAACTCGGGGTCGCCCGGTCCAGGAACAGGACAGGCCAGTCATCGATGCCTGCCCGTTCTGCTGCCTCGGCGACCGCCTGGCCGGCTGCATCCCCGCCGCGTGGCGCGATCAGGCGCACGGAGCGCCCAACACGGGCGAGATTGCGGGCCGCGTTGAAGACACCGCCGCCGGGTTCCTCGAACCACGATCCGGGATTGCTCGCACCCGGTCTTGTCTCGCCGGAGATGCGGGCGCGCCTGTCGATATGAGCACCTCCGACGGCCAGGATTTCGATACTCATGACATCGTCTCCAGCCGGCTGCGAAGACGAATCGGAGAGCTCACATTTGGGAGCGAACCGACCGCAACAGCTCTGGCCCCGGCACCGATGGGTCCGCCCGGAACAAAATTCGAACACACATCCGAAAAGCCTTTCCGAAGAAAGACTTCGATTGTTCTTGCGAAATGAGAACAAATAGAGTACATGATGTCCATCGGCGGCTTCATTGCCTATGCGGCCTCAATAACCTAAAGGTGGATCGAATGGCACAGAATTCTTTGCGGCTTGTAGAGGACAAATCGGTGGATAAAAGCAAGGCATTGGAAGCGGCGCTCTCGCAGATCGAACGGTCGTTCGGCAAGGGCTCGATCATGAAACTCGGTGCGAACGAGAGCGTGGTCGAAGTCGAGACGGTCTCGACGGGTTCGCTCAGCCTCGATATCGCGCTCGGCATCGGCGGTCTGCCGAAGGGCCGTATCATTGAAGTTTATGGCCCGGAAAGCTCGGGTAAGACGACGCTGGCTCTGCAGACCATCGCGGAAGCCCAGAAGAAGGGCGGCATCTGTGCCTTTGTCGATGCCGAACACGCGCTCGATCCGGTCTATGCCCGCAAGCTGGGCGTCGATCTGCAGAACCTCCTGATCTCGCAGCCTGATACCGGCGAGCAGGCGCTCGAAATCACCGACACGCTGGTGCGCTCCGGTGCGATCGACGTGCTGGTCGTCGACTCGGTTGCAGCGCTTACACCGCGCGCCGAAATCGAAGGTGAGATGGGCGACAGCCTGCCGGGCATGCAGGCCCGTCTGATGAGCCAGGCGCTGCGCAAGCTGACAGCCTCCATCTCGCGCTCGAAGACCATGGTCATCTTCATCAACCAGATCCGCATGAAGATCGGCGTGATGTTCGGTTCGCCGGAAACGACGACGGGCGGTAATGCGCTGAAATTCTACGCCTCGGTTCGTCTCGACATCCGCCGTATCGGCGCGGTGAAGGATCGCGAAGAGGTCGTCGGCAACCAGACCCGCGTGAAGGTCGTCAAGAACAAGATGGCGCCTCCCTTCAAGCAGGTCGAATTCGACATAATGTATGGCGAAGGCGTTTCGAAGACGGGCGAACTGGTCGATCTCGGCGTCAAGGCCGGCATTGTCGAAAAATCCGGCGCCTGGTTCTCCTACAACAGCCAGCGTCTGGGACAGGGCCGCGAGAATGCCAAGCTCTTCCTGCGCGACAATCCAGCCGTTGCCCAGGAAATTGAAATGGCGCTGCGCCAGAATGCCGGGTTGATTGCCGAGCGTTTCCTGCAGAACGGTGGTCCGGACGCCAATGATGGCGATGGTGCCGACGATATCTGAGGCCCAAGGCTCGCTTTGATTTTCACCGGCCGCGTTTCGTCAGAAGCGCGGCCGGTTTTCGTTTGGGCGTGCGGATACGCCGCTGGACAGGGGGCATGGCGGGCGATAAAAGCCATTGATTTTGCGAATTGGCCGGGTTCCCGGCCTGAATGAAGGGCGTGACATGAGCGGTGTAAACGACATCCGGTCGACTTTCCTCGATTACTTCAAGACGAACGGTCACGAGGTTGTTTCCTCCAGTCCTCTGGTGCCGCGCAACGACCCGACGCTGATGTTCACCAATGCCGGCATGGTTCAGTTCAAGAACGTCTTCACCGGTCTCGAACAGCGCCCCTATTCGACGGCTGCGACCGCGCAGAAATGCGTGCGCGCCGGGGGCAAGCATAATGACCTCGACAATGTCGGATATACCGCCCGCCACCATACCTTCTTTGAAATGCTGGGGAATTTCTCCTTTGGCGACTATTTCAAGGAGCGCGCCATCGAACTCGCCTGGAACCTGATCACCAAGGAATTCGGCATCGACCGCAACCGGTTGCTGGTTACCGTCTACCACACCGATGACGAGGCTCACGGTCTGTGGAAGAAGATCGCCGGTCTTCCGGACGACAAGATCATCCGCATTCCGACCAGCGACAATTTCTGGGCCATGGGTGATACCGGTCCGTGCGGTCCCTGTTCGGAAATCTTCTACGACCATGGCGACCATATCTGGGGTGGCCCTCCGGGTTCGCCCGAGGAAGACGGCGACCGCTTCATCGAGATCTGGAACCTCGTCTTCATGCAGTACGAGCAGATCACGAAGGAAGAGCGCATCAACCTTCCGCGTCCCTCGATCGATACCGGCATGGGTCTCGAGCGCATCGCCGCGCTGCTGCAGGGCAAGCACGACAATTACGACATTGACCTTTTCCGTGCCCTGATCGACGCTTCCGTCGACCTCACCGGTGTGAAGGCCGAGGGTGAGCGTCGCGCCAGCCATCGCGTTATTGCTGACCATCTGCGCTCGTCTGCCTTCCTGATCGCCGATGGCGTGCTGCCGTCGAACGAAGGCCGCGGCTATGTCCTTCGCCGTATCATGCGCCGCGCGATGCGCCATGCGCAGCTTCTCGGCGCCAAGGATCCGATCATCTACAAGCTGCTGCCGGTCCTCGTGCAGCAGATGGGCCGCGCCTATCCGGAACTCGTGCGCGCCGAAGCTTTGATCTCCGAGACCCTGAAGCTTGAGGAAACCCGCTTCCGCAAGACCCTCGAGCGCGGCCTGACGCTGCTCTCCGACGCCACCGCCTCGCTCGACAAGGGCGACAGCCTGGATGGCGAGACCGCCTTCAAGCTCTATGACACCTATGGCTTCCCGCTCGACCTGACCCAGGACGCCTTGCGCGGCCGCGGCATCGGCGTTGACCTCACCGGCTTCAACGACGCGATGCAGCGCCAGAAGGCCGAAGCCCGCGCCAGCTGGGCGGGTTCCGGCGACAAGGCGCAGGAGACTGTCTGGTTCGAGCTCAAGGAAAAGTTCGGTGCGACCGAATTCCTCGGTTACAGCGCCGAGACCGCAGAGGGGCAGGTTCTCGCCATCGTGAAGGATGGCAAGGTCGTCGACCAGGCGAGCGCCGGCGAAGAGGTTCAAATCGTCGTCAACCAGACGCCTTTCTACGGCGAGTCCGGTGGCCAGATGGGGGATACCGGCGAGATCGTCGGTGAAGGTTTCTCGCTGTCTGTGAGCGACACCCAGAAGAAGGGCGAAGGCGTCTTCGTGCACGTCGCGGCCGTCCAGAACGGTATCGTCAAGGCTGGTGACGCAGTGCAGCTCAATGTCGACCATGCACGCCGCTCGCGCCTGCGCTCCAACCATTCTGCCACGCATTTGCTGCACGAAGCGCTGCGCGAAATCCTCGGCACGCATGTGGCTCAGAAGGGCTCGCTGGTGGCGCCCGAGCGTCTCCGTTTCGATATTTCGCATCCCAAGCCGATTACCGCCGAGGAGTTGAAGGTCGTTGAGGAGATGGCGAACGAGATCATCCTGCAGAATTCTCCGGTTACCACCCGGTTGATGGCGGTGGATGACGCGATCGCCGAGGGCGCAATGGCACTGTTCGGCGAAAAGTACGGTGACGAAGTGCGGGTGGTCTCGATGGGAACAGCGCTGCGCGGCGAAAAGGCCGGCAAGTCCTATTCCACCGAACTGTGCGGCGGTACGCATGTGAGTGCAACTGGTGACATCGGTCTTGTCCGTCTCGTCGGGGAAAGTGCCGTCGGTGCCGGGGTTCGCCGGATCGAGGCGCTGACCGGGGATGCGGCGCGTGCCTATCTCGCCGAGCAGGATGAGCGTGTGAAGGCGCTGGCTGCTTCGCTTAAGGTTCAGCCGGCCGATGTGGTCGGTCGCGTTGAAACCCTGATCGACGAGCGCCGCAAGCTCGAAAAGGAGCTGGCGGATGCCAAGCGCAAACTCGCCATGGGCGGCGGCGCGAGCGGCGGCGCCGAAGCACCAAAGGTCGTGAACGGCATCAGCTTTGTCGGGCGGGTGTTGCACGGTGTTGACGCCAAAGACCTGAAGGGTATGGCCGACGAAGCCAAGGTCGGGCTGGAGCAGGCCGTCGTCCTGCTGATCGCCGTGTCGGATGACGGCAAGGCCAGCGCGGTGGTTTCAGTGACGCCGAACCTGACGGAACGGCTGAGCGCCGTGGATCTGGTGCGTGTCGCGTCCGCGGCACTCGGTGGTAAAGGCGGCGGCGGCCGCCCGGACATGGCCCAGGCGGGCGGTCCGGATGGTGGCCAGGCCGAGGCGGCGGTTGCCGCCGTCGAAGCCGCGCTCGTCTGAAGCGGACTTGGATAGAATGACAGAGGGCCGGCCATTCGTGCCGGCTCTTTTGCTTTGTGGCTCATTCGAGACGCGAAAACGCCGGTTCAAGCCGTTTCGTCGCAGATGGTCCCCGCAGTTTTCGTGGATACATCGGTGAATTTACCGAAGCGTTTTGGGTTTTCTTCAATTTTCGCTGTCATGGTCCAGCCGTTCGCGAGGTTTGGACTTGGACCACATTTTTCATATACCGACTCTGAGCCTCTGCCTGTCAGCGGTCTGCATCACCGTGTCGGTGTTTGTGACGGTGTTGTGGTACGAGGACAGAGGCAATCGGGCGCTGGCGTTCTGGTCGCTCGGTCTTTGGGCGGGCTGTGGCGGGCTCGGGCTTCTCGCTCTTCGTGATGTGGCGCCACCGGTTGTGGCGCTCGGCTTTGGCAATGCCTTCAGTCTGTGGAGCCTTGGTCTCATCTGGCTCGGCTGCATCGCCTTCGACCGGCTGGAGATCCGTTTTCCGGCAGTCAAAGCCTTCTCATGCGGCGCGATCTGGCTGGTCTGCTTTGCGCTGTGGCCGCGCTTTGCCGCCGATCTCAACATGCGGATCGTCGTCTGTTCCGTGCTCTTCTGTCTTGCGTCTCTCATGGTCACGTCGGCCATACGGCGGGGTTATCGACAGGATCCGATGGCGGCACGGCGCCTGGCCATCTTTGCCTTCGGCGGTCATGGGCTTGTCTATCTGATCCGCGTACCGATGCCACTGGTCGAACCAGTGACGCTTTCGGCTGGCTACGGGCCGCTCTGGTTCGGGCTGATGATGTTCATCTTTTTCGTGCAGGGGCTGGTCGGCGTGCTCGCGATCTTCGCCATGGTCTATGAGCGGACGCTGCGTGCCCATAAGCTGGCCTCTGAAATCGACTTCCTTACCGCGGTGCCGAACCGCCGCGCCTTCCTTCTGGCGGTCGAAAGCAGTCGGCAGAAACCCGAGGGCGCTTCGGCAGGCGCCATTCTTGCGCTGGTCGATGCGGATCATTTCAAATCGATCAATGACACGCATGGTCATGCCGCGGGCGATGCGGTGTTGGTGGCCCTTGCGGCCTTCTTGTCGGGGCGGCTTCCGAAGGGGGGCGTTTTCGGCCGATTGGGCGGCGAGGAGTTCGGCATCTATCTGCCGTCACCTCAGGTGGAACACGAGCCCGATCTCCTGGAGAGTTTGCGGGTCGCTGTCGGAAGGCTCGATATTCGCCAGGGGGAGACGCCGCTGCCGGTGACGATCAGCCTCGGTGCCGTGCGCCTCGCAGCCGGAGATGTCGATCTGCAGATGGCGCTCGCGGCCGCAGACCGGGCTCTCTATGCCTCCAAGAAAGGCGGCCGTGACAAGTTGAGCTGGTCTGATTTCGATGTAATGCCGTCGTCGACCGTGCCGTTGCAGGCGCTACAGCCCCGACCGAGCGGCGAGACGCTTGAACCGGCGCGTCCGGCTGCTTGATCGCTTCCATCGTCAGTCACGTCAGATGCTATCGCCGCGGATGGCCCAGCGGGCCTGCGTGAGTGTCGTGGTGACGACGATGTCCTTCATGGGCAATTCGTGGTGGGCCAGCAGCAGGCGTATCTCCGGGCGTTCGCTGACGACATAGACGCTGACCCCGGATCGCTGGGCCTTCTTGATGACGCCCGCGAGCAAATTGGCCCCTGACGTATCGATAAACTGAATGCCGCTGCAATCGAGCACGAGATTGCGGTGACCGGCCGCAATCCGGTCGAGCACGGCGCTTGCCGCAGCAACGGCGCCGAAAAAGAAGGCTCCGTCGAGCCGGTAGACCACCGTGTCGGCATCACTGTTGTCGAGGGGGAGTTCATCCTCCTGGGTGGTTATTCTGAGGCTTTTCGCCATGTGCCGGATGAACTGCAGCGCCGCGAGCGACACGCCGACGAGTATGCCTTCGGTGAGGTCGCGGAAAATGACCAGGAGGAACGTGACCGCCAGCACCAGCGTTTCTCCGCGCGAGGTGCGTATCAGCGCGACGATTGCGGAACGTTCCACCATGTTCCAGGACACGACAGCCAGAACGCCGGCGAGGCTTGCCAGCGGGATGTAGGCGGCAAGCGGTGCGGCAACCAGCATGAAGAACAGCAGAAACACCGCGTGAAGCATCCCGGAGATGGGGCTTGTTGCTCCGGCTCTTACGTTGGTGGCGGTCCGGGCGATCGTGCCGGTGACGCAGATGCCGCCAAAAGCTGCGGAACCGATATTTGCGATCCCCTGCGCCACAAGTTCCATATTCGAACGATGGCGTCGTCCGGTCATGCCATCGGCGACCACGGCCGACAGAAGTGATTCAATCGCACCGAGAAGGGCAAAGGCTACGGCGTCCGGCAAGACAGAGACAATCCGCTCCGGCGACAGTTGTGGCATGCTCGGCATGGGGAGGCCCGAGGGAATGCCGCCGAACTTCGAGCCGATGGTCGACACCGGCAGATGCAGGAGAGAAGCGGCGACCGACGCGGTGATCACGGCAATGAGCAAGCCGGGCCAGGTCGGCCGAAGGCGGCGGAGGAGGAGAATGACAGCGATGGTCAGACCGGCGACGGCCGCGGCAGACAGGGAAAAGCCGGGCAGGGCGGACAGGATCGCCGGGATTTTGTCGAGCAAGGGCCCGGGTTCCCCGCCCGCAAAGGTCAAGCCGAGAAGCTCGCCGATCTGGCTTGCAAAGATGATCACCGCAATGCCCGCTGTGAAGCCGATGGTGACGGGATAGGGGATGAACTTGATGTAGTCTCCGAGCCGCAACACGCCGGCAGCGACCAGCATCAGTCCCGCGATCGCGGTCGCCAGGAGCAGTCCGTCGATGCCATGGCGGCTGACGGTCGCTGCCACGAGCACGATGAAGGCTCCGGCCGGGCCGCCGATCTGGTGGCGGCTGCCTCCGAGGGCCGACACAATGAAACCGCCGACGATCGCCGTGTAGAGACCGCGATCGGGCGTCACCCCCGAGGCAATTGCAATCGCCATGGATAGGGGAAGCGCGACGATGGCGACGGTCAGACCGGCAAGGACATCGGCCTTTAGCCGCGCAACATCGTAGCCCTCCCGGAACACACTGACGGTCTTCGGGAGAAGGTCTTCTTTCATGGCATCGGATGCGAAGCGTCGGGCATGAGACTACCCAAGGTCAGGGGTTCCGAGATCATAGGACCTGAGTCTATTGCGTCTTGCAATCGGCCAACCGGCTTCAATTCGGAGTTCTTCTCTCAACCGCTGGTCAACGCAGTCAGGGTGCAGCCTTTTGCAGTTCTGCAGCCGCGGCGTCATCAAGCGCGCGGGCTCGCTGATGGGCAGGGCGGGCGGCCAGGGCGGCAAAATAGTCTTCGAAGGCCGGACGCTTCTCTACCGACCCGAATTGCAGACCCCAGCCGATATGGGAGCCGACATAGACATCGGCAGCGGAAAAGCGGTCGCCAGCGACGAACTGTCGACCCGAAAGTGCCGTTTCAAGCGTGTCCATGACCGTTTCAAAGGAACCGTAACCGACCATGCCTTTCCGCTCCTTCGGAACCTCGACATTCAGGCTTCGATTGGTGACGGCAGCCTCCAACGGACCCGCGGCAAAGAACATCCAGCGATAGTAATCACCGCGATCCCCGAGGGCCGGCGCGAGGCCGGCAGCAGGAAAGGCGTCGGCTAGATAGGCGCAGATGGCGGCGCATTCGGTCACCACTGTCTCGCCGTGACGAATTGCCGGCACCTTGCCCATCGGGTTGATGCGGCGATAGGCTTCAGCTTTCATCTCTGGGCCGTAGTTGATGACATGGGCCTCATAAGGCTGGCCGAGTTCCTCTAGCATCCAGCGGGCGATGCGTCCGCGCGAGAGGGGATGCGTGTAGAAATGCAGATCCGTCATGGCCATTCTCCCATCTGCTGCCTTTATCCCCGGACATGACCGCAGTCATGACCTGCTGCGGTTGTCCGGCCTCCACCTTGTGATTACAGTTTTTCCATGGCCAATGACAACAGACCTTTCCTCCTCGTCGCCTATCCGGCGCGCGCCGTCCCACTTCTCGGCGTCACCCTGCTCACCATTGTGTTCGCGGTCGCTTTCGGCGGTGTTCTGGCGCAGGTGCTCGGCGGCGGCTTCGCATCGCTGACCAATCTTTTCTACATCGTCGTGCTGGCGGTCAGCTTTGTCGGATTGCACCGTAGCTTCCGGCGGATCGCCGGCGCGCTCAAGCCGGCGCTTGAACTGAACGACGAGGAGATTGTCGATTACCGAAGCGACACCCGGATCGCATGGGAAACCATCGTCGAGTTCGAGCAGCGTCGCACGGGGCGACAGACATTCATGCGCTTCCGTTATCTCGACGAGGAGGCCCCGGAGGTGGAGCATGTGGCCGACCTTCTCTTGAGCGGATTGAGCGTTTCCAGCGTTCGCCTCGCGAACCGCATTCGGGAGCGATTTGCCCGGATCGAGGCCGAAAATGTCGGGGAGGAGGCGCTTGAAGAGGCATGAAAAAACCCGGCCATTGCTGGCCGGGTCGATGGATTGCTTGGCGTGAATGCCGATCAGGCAGCCATGGCCTTCTTCAGGTTTTCGTCGACCTTGTCGAGGAAGGCGGTGGTCGACAGCCACGGCTGATCCGGGCCGATGAGCAGAGCCAGGTCCTTGGTCATGTAACCGGCTTCGACGGTGTCGATGCAGACCTTTTCGAGCGTCGTTGCGAACTTGGCCAGTTCGGCATTGTCGTCGAGCTTGGCGCGGTGGGCGAGGCCACGGGTCCAGGCGAAGATCGAGGCGATCGAGTTGGTCGAGGTTTCCTGACCCTTCTGGTGCTGGCGGTAGTGACGTGTCACCGTGCCGTGGGCGGCTTCGGCTTCAACCGTGCGGCCATCGGGCGACAGAAGAACCGAGGTCATCAGGCCGAGAGAGCCAAAGCCCTGGGCAACCGTGTCGGACTGGACGTCGCCGTCATAGTTCTTGCAGGCCCAGACGTAACCGCCGGACCACTTCAGCGCGGAAGCGACCATGTCGTCGATCAGGCGGTGTTCGTAGACGATGCCGATCTCGTCGAACTTTGCCTTGAACTCGGTCTGGTAGACTTCTTCGAAGATGTCCTTGAAGCGGCCGTCATAGGCCTTCAGGATGGTGTTCTTCGTCGACAGGTAGACCGGCCACTTGCGCATCAGGCCGTACATCATCGAGGCGCGGGCGAATTCGCGGATCGATTCGTCGAGGTTGTACATGGCAAGCGCCACGCCAGCGCCCGGCGCGTTGTAGACTTCCTTTTCGATCACTTCGCCGTCTTCACCGACGAACTTGATGGTCAGCTTGCCCTTGCCGGGGAACTTGAAGTCGGTTGCCTTGTACTGGTCACCGAAAGCGTGACGACCGACAACGATCGGCTTGGTCCAGCCGGGAACGAGGCGCGGCACGTTCTTGCAGATGATCGGCTCGCGGAAGATGACGCCGCCGAGGATATTGCGGATCGTGCCGTTCGGGCTCTTCCACATTTCCTTGAGGTTGAATTCCTTCACGCGGGCTTCGTCCGGGGTGATGGTCGCGCACTTGATGCCGACGCCGTGCTTCTTGATGGCGTGGGCGGCGTCGACCGTCACCTGGTCGTTGGTGGCGTCGCGGTTTTCGACCGACAGGTCATAGTATTCGATCTGCAGATCGAGGTAGGGCAGGATCAGTTTTTCCTTGATGAACTGCCAGATGATGCGGGTCATCTCGTCGCCGTCGAGATCGACGACCGGGTTGGCTACCTTGATCTTGGTCATGAATATCCTCACGGGTTTGCCTGACGCGCAGGCCAAGGGGAGGGGCGCTGCGCCAATGGCTGCCTATAACATTCTCTCATCGCAAGGCAAACAGTCACGGGGGCTTTCGGGCAGAATCTGGACCGTCGACTTTCGGCGGAGAAGGCGCATCTTCCCAAACTTGGACCGGGTCTCTCCGGCCGATTCGCGTTATGAAAAACGAGAGCGCGATGCCGGCGACTGGCCAGCATGATTGAAACCAGGAAAGTTGAGTGCATGAAGGCTATAAAGACGGGGCTGATCATGTTTGCGGCGATGGTCGTCGCCTTGCCAGCGCTTGCAATCGATATGACGGCGCCGGTGCGCGAGGTCGTCGAGGCGACGGCCCGCAACTGGGGAGAGGGATCGAGCGGCAGCGAAGAGGAGGTCTTCAGCGAGGATCGCCTCAAGCGGCTCTTCAGCGCCGATTTCGCCGCAGCCTTCCATGCGGCTTCCAAGAACCCGCCTTATGATATTCCGGAAGGCGAGACGACGGGCTTTCCCTTTGACTATGACCCGATCGCCCAGGGGCAAGACGGCTGTCCCTTCAAGAATATTCGGATCGAGGACGACGGGGACGGGCAGGTCACGGCACTGTTCAACAACCGCAGCTGCTTTCAGGACAGCGGGGATGCGGCAGATACGGTTCTCATCTTCCACGTCGCGACGGAAAACGGTCGCGCCGTCATCGATGACATCTATCCCGTGATCGACGGCAATTCCGGCAATTCGCTCAAGCAGGATTTGAAGGCGCAGGGCGGCGAGTGACGGGGTTGTGATGCGTATCCATGGTCTCTTCGTCCTCACTTTCGCGCCCGTACTCTTCTCGTTGCCGGCCTTTGCCTCAGACCCTGCCGATCCCGTCAGAACGGTGATGGCGGTTGCCGGGTGGCAAGGCGAGGGCCAGCCCACCGTCGAGGCGTCGGGCTATTTCGACGAAAGCCTTCTCGGCACGATTTACAGTTCGAGCTTTGTCGAGGTCTATCGTCTGGCCCAGAAGGTGGACGAATTGCAGGACGGGCAGGGCTATATGACCGGTTACGACGAAGTCATCGGCGGCCAGGATTCCTGCCCTTTGAAAGATGTCCGGTTCGAAACGCGTGCCCCCGTCGGTGCGGTGACGCCGGTGGCTGTCTACTTCGACGCTTCATCCTGCTTCGGTCATGCGCCGAACCTGAAGGAGCCCGGCACAATTTTCCATGTCGTCCAGCAGGACGGTCGCTACGTGATCGACAACTTCTGGAACCGCGACTACGACGACGGCAATATCGAGACCTCCGTCAAGGCGGAATACGCCGCGCTTACCCATGCTTATCTCGACTTTCTGGTGACCGGATCCTGGCCGAAGCAGTGACCGGGCCTTTGCGGCGCAGTGATTTTGTGCCAATGGGAGCCCGCATTGTTTCGAGAAAGGCAGGTCATGGCGGGAACGAACAGCGAGCGCATCATGCTGGCCGAGGGGCCGGCCATCATTCTCGTAGAGCCGCAGCTGGGCGAGAATATCGGCATGGTGGCGCGCGCGATGGCGAATTTCGGCCTGGTGGAACTGCGTCTCGTCAAGCCGCGTGACGGCTGGCCTTCTGACAAGGCACGGGCGGCCGCCTCAAAGGCCGATCATGTGATCGACGGTGCCGTGGTTTACGAAACGCTGGAAGAGGCGATCGCCGACCTCAATTTCGTCTATGCAACCACCGCGCGGTCGCGGGACGGTTTCAAGCCGGTGCGCTCCCCGGTCACGGCTGCCGAGACGCTGCGCCGCAAGTTCAAGGCGGGCGAGAAGACCGGAATCCTGTTCGGCCGGGAGAAATCCGGCCTGTCGAACGAGGACGTGGCGCTGGCCGACGAGATCGTCACTTTTCCGGTCAATCCGGCCTTTGCCTCGCTCAACATTGCCCAGGCCGTGCTGCTGATGTCCTATGAATGGATGAAGTGCGGCATGGACGACCTGCATGCCGTGCCCTTCGATGCGCCCGAACAGCCGCTTGCCACGAAGGAGGAACTGGTCGGCCTCTTCGATCACGTGGAGGATGCGCTCGATGCGCGCGGCTATTTCCATCCGCCGCATAAAAAAGCCAGGATGGTCGAGAATCTGAGAGCGGTGCTGAGCCGGCGCGCTTTCACCACGCCTGAAATTCATGTGATGCGCGGCGTGATCTCATCGCTCGACCGCTTTTCCCGGCGGGGGCAGATTGCGCCGGCCGTACCGGTGGCGGGTGACGAGGACGCGAACAGAGATGACGACGCCAGCGGCGAATGAACTGAAGCCCATCCTGGTTTTCGATTCCGGCATCGGTGGGTTGACCGTGCTGCGCGAGGCGAGGCTCCTGATGCCCGAACGGGGCTTCATCTATGTCGCCGACGATGCGGGCTTCCCCTATGGCGGGTGGGAAGAGGGGCCTCTGAAGGCGCGCATCATCGAGCTCTTCCGCCGACTGCTGGACCGTTACGATCCGGAAGCCGTCATCGTCGCCTGCAACACGGCCTTCACTCTGGCCGGCGCCGAACTGCGCGAAGCCTTTCCGGCCATGCGCTTCATCGGCACCGTTCCGGCGATCAAACCGGCTGCAGAGCGGACTCGATCCGGGCTCGTGTCCGTCCTTGCAACACCTGGTACGGTGCGCCGCGCCTATACGCGCGATCTCATCCAGTCCTTTGCTTCGCAATGCCACGTTCGTTTGGTGGGGTCCGAAAACCTCGCTCGCATGGCGGAAGCCTATATTCGGGGTGAGACGCTGGACGATGCGGCCGTCCTTGCGGAGATTGCCCCCTGTTTTGTCGAGAAGGATGAGACCAGAACCGACATCATCGTGCTGGCCTGCACGCATTATCCCTTCCTCGCCAATGTCTTCCGTCGGCTGGCACCCTGGCCGGTCGACTGGCTCGATCCGGCGGAGGCGATTGCCCGCCAGGCGCGGCGGCTGGTGCCTCTTGTCGAGGGGGCGGAACATCCCGACGGGTTCGACTTTGCCGTCTTCACATCCGGGCGCCAGGATTTCTCCACGCGCCGCCTGATGCAGGGCATGGGGCTTACGGTTTCGGAGGGACCCGTTGGTTCGCCCGGCTGAAGCACCGTACACGGTTCAAAATTGCGTTTCGGCTTTTTCGCCGGTGTTCACCGTGCTAGTAGCTGTGGGCTGATAGCCGGCCCAGGCGCCGGTGTAGAGGAGCCTTGCTCAGCGTTTTGTTCATCGAGATTTCAATCGTCTTTTTCCTGACCGTTCTCAACGGCATTCTCGCCATGTCGGAGCTTGCCGTCGTTTCCGCGCGTCCTGCCCGTCTGAAGGTACTCGCCGAGCAGGGCAGTCGCGGCGCCGAAACCGCGCTGCGGCTCGCCTCCGATCCGGGTCGCTTCCTGTCCACCGTGCAGATCGGCATTACGCTCGTTGGCGTTCTGTCCGGCGCTTTCTCCGGTGCCACGCTCGGCGCGCGCCTGTCTTCATGGCTCGCAACCCAGGGGCTTTCGGAGACGGCTGCCGATGCGCTGGGCGTCGGTTCCGTGGTTATGCTCATCACCTATCTGTCCCTGATCGTTGGCGAACTGGTGCCCAAGCAGGTGGCGCTGCGCAACGCCGAGGCCGTTGCCGCCCGGATGGCCGCGCCGATGTCGATCCTTTCCAAGGTCGCGGCGCCGCTGGTCTGGCTGCTCGATGGTTCTGGCAAGCTCGTGCTGTCCCTGCTCGGACAGAGCGGTGATGCCGGCGGAAAGGTCACGGACGAAGAAATCCGCACGGTGCTGGCCGAAGCGCATAGTGCCGGCGTCATCGAGGCGGGCGAGTCCGCGATGCTTTCGGGCGTCATGCGGTTGGCCGACCGTACGGCCCGTGGTCTCATGACGCCGCGTCGCGACGTGCTCATCCTCGATGTCGAGGACACGATCGACGACGTGCGCGAGGTCCTGCGCGACAGTCCGCATTCGCGCATCCCTGTGCGCCGGGGCGATTCCGACGAGATTATCGGCGTTCTCCTTGCCAAGACCCTCTACGAGCGGCTGGCCATGGGAGAGGCTGCCGATCTCGCGAGCCTGGTTTCGGACGTGCCTGTCGTCTCCGATCTTGCCAAGGCGACAGACATCATTGAGGCGCTGCGCCGAACGCCGTTGCACATGGTGCTGGTTTATGACGAATACGGCCATTTCGAAGGGATCGTCACGTCTGGGGACGTGCTCGAAGCCATCACCGGCGCCTTCCAGCAGGATGCATCCGAGGAGCAGGCGCTTTTCCAGCGCGAAGACGGGTCGTATCTTGTGGCCGGCTGGACGCCGATCGACGAATTTATCGACGTGATCCGCGTGCCCGTCGATCCCGATCTCGACTACACCACCGTTGCAGGTTTCGTGCTCGACGAAATGAAGCGCATTCCGGAGCTCGGAGAGAGTTTCGAAAAAGGTGGGTGGCGGTTCGAGGTCGTCGACCTCGACGGACGACGGATCGACAAACTGCTCGTTTCGAGAAGCATCGCTTCCGAGCCCTGATCAGCGCTCCGGCTTCTGGCTGCGACAATTTGTTGCATATGTGCAACGCCAAGAGGTTTGTTTTGCAATCCCGAATTGCGGGATTGCGGCGGCCTGCTTTGCGTGTCATGGATGGAGCTATCCGCAACTCAAACAACAGGAGGCCCAAATGACTCATTTTTTCGTGCTTATGCGCCTCTCTGGCGGATCTGTATCGACGGTATGCCCGGCGTTCCCGGCAACCTCCCGATATACCCGATGACTGTCTGAACAGTCGTCTTTCCAGCTGCTTCCGGCGTTTTCAATCATCCTGACGTGACTT
Organism: Hyphomicrobiales bacterium; assembly: GCA_900473805.1. Taxonomy (GTDB): domain Bacteria; phylum Pseudomonadota; class Alphaproteobacteria; order Rhizobiales; family Rhizobiaceae; genus Allorhizobium. The sequence continues at coordinate 122,842 of UCMS01000004.1, forward strand.
GCCGTCTGCGCGTGTAAACGCGTCCGTTCGCCTGGCTCACGTCGCTTTTCATCATCGAAAGGACCTGGGCGCTCGCGCGTTCCGGGACGGACAAGTCATGCAAAGAAATCAATCTATAGTTGAAAATACCTTGCCCCGACACATGGACGAGCTCCTGGATCGCTTCGGTCTGCTGCCGCTGGTCGCCGCGCTCGTCGGCGCGAGCCTGAGGCGGAGGCAGATGCGCAATCTGGCGTCCAATCTGTCGCCGCAGATGCGGCGCGATATCGGGCTTCCGGAAGAAGACATCGTCTTCCCTCAAAGGCTGACACTCTGGGACATCCGTGTGTAAGAAGAGCCGTTCGGGCGCACGACCTGTGCCCGAACGGTTTATTTCCGGTTTGCAGACCATTCGACCGAGTGGTCTGCTTTGCAAATCCCGCTGGCTGACGAACAGTCGACGACATTGATTCCCGCCATATGAACTCGCATGGATTCGCAATGCCGCCCAAGTCCGCCATCATGAGCGCGTTTTTCCTGCAGCCGATCGCATTTGGCAGCTGGCTGCCGCAGATCCCGGGCGTACAGGAGCGGCTGTCGCTGGGACCGGCGGAGCTCGCCTTCGCCTTGCTTGGGCTGCCCGTCGGCATTTTGATCACCTTGCCTTTCGCAGGCCGGCTCGTCGCGCGGATCGGCAGCCGCAATACGCTGCTCTGGGGTTTTCCGCTGTTTCTCGCGCTGGTGCCTTGGCCGGTCGTCGCCCCGGACATCGTTTCGCTCTTCTTCCTGCTACTCTTGCTCGGGATTGGCCTATCGACCATCGAGCTTGGTCTGAACGTGGAGGCCGACATCATCGAGAAACGTGGGGCCACGTCGATCATGAATCGCTGCCATGGCTTCTGGAGCCTCGGCATCATGACCGGCAGCCTGTTGGGCGCGGCTTTCCTCTCGGTCCATTTGGCTCCCTTTGTCGCCATCGTGTCGCTCTCGGTGTTGCTGATGCCGATCGCTTTCCTGGTGTGCCGGGCCCTGCCACACGTCGAGGTGCCGGCCGTTGAAGGTGAGGGGCGTTCCTCCTGGCGACTGCCGAGTCCGGCAATCCTGGGCATCAGCCTCTTCGTCTTCGGGATCACCATGACCGAGGGCGCTGTCGCGGACTGGTCGGCGGTCTATCTTAAGGACGTCTTCAATACCACAGGCATGGCTACCGGCATGGGTTACGTCGTCTTCGCCATGCTGGTCTCCGTCGGGCGCTTTCTTGGGGACGCTGCCAAATCGCGGCTGGGGCCCGTCGTCTTGGCGCGGATATGCCTCTCCTCCTCGCTTCTCGGTCTATCCCTGGTGGTCACGGCGCCCGTGACGGCCTTGGTCTACCTCGGGCTGGCTCTTGTCGGCTTCGGCGTGTCGGTCGGGTTCCCGCTTGCGGTGACGGCGTCGGCCGATCTCGGCGACCGGCCGGCGGCCGAGAACGTCGCCATCCTCAGTTTCATCGCGCTGCTCGGCTTCCTCGTCGGCCCGCCCTTGATCGGCCTCGTCGCCGAATTGACGGGTCTTCGCGGCGGTCTCGCCATGCTGTTGCCGCCGCTGGTGGTCAGCATGCTTCTCGCCGGGCTGCTCGATCGTCGCCATCAGGGCTGAACACGCGCTATTCCCTGTGGGTTTTGACGATCGCGGTGACACGAGCCCCCGCAAGTCTGTTAGAGACAGTCGATCAACACATTGATTTGAGGATACCGCCATTGAAGGTCGGAATCGATATGGGAACGGTGCAGGGCGGTCAGCCTGCCAAGCTCGATATCGAGGAGCTTCTCGCGACCCGTTTGCTGGTGCAGGGCAATTCCGGCTCCGGAAAGTCGCATCTGCTGCGACGGCTGCTCGAACAGTCGGCACCCTGGGTGCAGCAGGTTATCATCGATCCGGAGGGTGATTTCGTCACGCTGTCGGACAAGTACGGCCACGTCGTCGTCGACGGTGAGCGCACCGAGGCCGAATTGATCGGCATTGCCGATCGTATCCGACGCCACCGGGTGTCCTGCGTCCTGACGCTGGAAGGGCTTGATGTCGAGCAACAGATGCGTGCCGCCGGTGCCTTCCTGAACGGCCTCTTCGACGCCGATCGCGAATTCTGGTATCCGGTGCTGGTCGTCGTCGACGAAGCGCAGATGTTTGCACCCGCCGTCGGCGGTGACGTTTCGGAAGACGCGCGCAAGGTGTCGCTCGGCGCCATGACCAACCTGATGTGCCGTGGTCGAAAGCGCGGTCTTGCCGGCGTCATTGCTACGCAGCGTCTTGCCAAGCTCGCCAAGAACGTGGCCGCCGAAGCCTCGAACTTCCTGATGGGGCGCACCTTCCTCGATATCGACATGGCGCGCGCGGCAGATCTGCTCGGCATGGACCGTCGTCAGGCCGAGATGTTCCGCGACCTGCAGCGCGGCAACTTCGTCGCGCTCGGCCCCGCCCTTTCGCGTCGGCCGCTGCCGATCGTGATCGGGACAGTCGAGACTTCGGCGCGGTCGTCGTCACCGATGCTGATGCCACTGCCCGATGCACCCGTGGATGTCGAGGATCTGATCTTCACGCCGGATCCGGAAGAGTTCACCCGACCGATCGTGCGCCGGGCTCCGCCGGCGCCCCGGCCGACCACGGACATCCTCGCGGAGCTTTCCCGCTCGACGCCGGCGTCCAGCACGCCGGCTCCGAGCGAAATCCCGAGCCGCAGTTCCGAAATGTCGCCCGAGGAGCGCGAGGAGCGACTTTCCGGCGTTCTCGCAGAAATTCTCGGTGACCCCCAGGCGGCCTATCGGACCGACAGCGTTCTTTACCAGGAGTTTCTCGTGCGGGCGCGCATGCGCCGCATCTCAGGTCCGCCCATGCCGATGGGCGAATTTCGTCGTCGGGTCGCGATCACCCGTGCGGGTGTGGATGAGGAAACGGCTGCAAGCGAAGGGTGGCAGACGGCCTTGTCCCTGTCGGTGCGGGTTTCTGACGACTTGCAGGGTGTGTTTCTGCTGCTCGCTAAGGCGGCGCTGCGGACAGAACCCTGTCCCTCCGATCATCGCATTGCCCGCGCCTATGGCACGCATTCGGCACGCCGTGCGCGCCGTCTCCTTGGGTATTTCGAGGAGCAGAACCTGATCGTGGTTCATTCCGACTTCGGAGGCAACCGCATCGTTGCCTTCCCGGATCTCGACGCGCAAACCGCCCCTGGAGCCCCGGATGCAGTCGACGACGAGCCTCTCGCCTCCGCGGCAGATCGGCATGCCGCCGAATGATCAGGCCGCACGGCGCATCCGGACCTGTTGCGGAAGGGTAAACCGGCGCATCAGGGACTGAAGATGATCCGATTCGTTTGCCAGCGAACCGACGGATGCCGTCGTCTCCTCGACCATCGCGGCGTTGCGCTGGGTCGTCTGATCCAGTTCGTTGATGGCGGAATTGACTTCGGCAAGCCCGATGAACTGTTCCCGCGACGAGGTGGAAATCGATTCCATGTGTTCGTTCATCTGGCCGATATAGTTTGAGATCTCGGTCAGTGAAGTGCCTGTCTGGCGGACGAGATCCACGCCCTCGCCAATCTGTTTGCTCGAGGTGGAGATCAGCGCCTTGATTTCCTTGGCTGCATTGGCCGAGCGCTGGGCCAGTTCGCGCACTTCCTGGGCGACCACCGCGAAGCCCTTGCCCGCTTCGCCGGCCCGTGCCGCCTCGACGCCGGCATTGAGTGCCAGGAGGTTCGTCTGGAAGGCGATCTCATCGATCACGCCGATGATGCTGGAGATCTTTGACGAGCTGGCTTCGATCGCTTTCATCGCGTCTTCCGCCTTGGTGACAATGACGCCGGAGCGGCTGGCGTCGTCATTGGCTTCGCGTGCAACGCGGCGGGCCTCCTCCGTCAGCTGCGACGCGTTCTTGACGTTGGTGGTAATCTCTTCGATTGCAGCAGCAGTCTGCTCCAGGGCGGAGGCCTGTTGCTCGGTGCGCTTGGAAAGGGCGTTTGCACCTTCGTTGATGGAGTTTGCGCCTTCGTCGATGGAGGCGACACCGTCGATGATGGCGATCAGCGTTTCCGCCAGTTGCGCGATCGAATGGTTGAAGTCATGGCGCAGGGCTTCGAAATCCGGTGCAAACGGCTCTGTCAGGCTGAAGGCCAGATCACCGGTGGACAGGCGCTTCAGGCCCGCCGCCAGGCCGGATGTGGCCGTGCGGAGCTTTTCTGCGGCTTCTGCCTCTGCCTGTGCCTGGGCGCGCAGCCGCTCCTGTTCCATCCGTTCGCGGGCTTCTTCTGCTTCCTTCTCCAGCTGTTGGTTGCGAATGCCCGCCGACTGGAAGATGGCGATGGAACCGGCCATGGCGCCGATTTCGTCCTTTCGCTGGGTAAATGGTATGATCACGCCGTAGTCGCCTGCGGCGAGCCTGTTCATGACGTTGGTCATGGTCGAGATCGGGCCGATGAAGCGGGTTGCCGCAATGGCGGCGAGTGCCATGGCGACAAGAGCGACGGCACCGCCGAACATCAACATCCGGTCTCTCGCGTGGTGGGCGGCAACGACCATATCTCCGCTCGGGGCGGAGAGCATGAGGGTCCATTGCTGCTCCAGCCCCGGAAAGCTGATTTTGACCGCAGCGTGGTAGATACCGTCTTTATCCGTAATGTCTGCCACATTTGCTGCCGACGCGGTCTTGCCGAGATTGAGGAAGGTACTGTCTTGCGCTGGTTTGGCCAGGAGTGACTTGTCGGTGTGCGCCAGCCAGACGCCGGACGCATCGGCGAGATAGACCGATCCCGTGCCGAACGGCTTCAGCTCTCCGACGCGACGCGAAATGTCGCTCAGATTGAAGTCGGCGCCCGCAAGACCGATCACCTCGTTCCCGCGGCGGATCGGCGAGGTGATCGAGGTGATCATCGTCTCGACGTTGTCAATCAGATCTGTATAGGCCGGTGTGATCTGCGGTATTCCCGCTTTCATCGGTGCGACATACCAGATCTCTGTCGCCTGGTCGGCCATGTCGAGTTTCTCGATCGCCACGTTCTGGCCACCTGTACGATAGAGATAAGTAGCGAATCGACCGCTATGCAGCTCGGAATTGGGGTGGTCGACGAACTTCTCGTCCTCGCCGTCCAGTTTCTCGGGCTCGAAGACGAGGGTCACGCCGAGAAGGCCTTTTTCCGCGCTGACCGTACGATCGAGAAGAGTGCCCAGCAGATCGCGGTCCGGCCTTTCCGTCGCGGCCACCGCTTCCGCTGTCTGGCTTACCCCTTGCAATACCGCAGAGGTGCGGGAAATGTCCGCGCGTATGTCGTTGGCATATTGCATCAGCAGGCCGCGAGCCGCCTTTTCGGCCTCCTGCCGCATAGCGCTTTCCATAAAGGCCGCACCAACGAGTGCAACGGCGCCCAAGCCAAGGGCAAAACCCACAACGGCTAGAAACGTGAAGCGGCCGCGCAGCGAGCGAAACAGATAGTCCGAAATCATTGGTCCCATCCCGAGGAAAAATGCGATTCAGCAATGCATTCTTCTTTGGGTGGGCAGGAAAGATTGAAAATAAGTCAAAATCACTTCCACTTCTTGGAAGTCAGTCATCCATCCCTCAAGTATAGAATTACCTATATTAGGAAAATACGTATTTCGTCCAGTATCAGAGAGGAGGCATTGGCAGGCTGTCCCCTGCCTTTCAGGCCGCCCGCTCTTCCCATACTTTGGCCAATGCCACGATGGTTTCTACGGCCTTTTCCATGTCCTGTACGCTCACCCATTCGAGCGGGGAGTGATAGGCATGGCCGCCGGTATAGATATTGGGGCAGGGCAGGCCCATGAAGGACAGGCGCGAGCCGTCCGTGCCGCCACGAATGCTGTGACGCACCGGTTGAAGGCCGACCCGGCGCACGGCTTCCTCCAGATTGTCCATGATCTCCGGATGGCGATCGAGGACTTCCTTCATGTTGCGATACTGCTGCTTGACCGTGACGCTATGGCTCGACCCCGGATAGGACGCCATCACGTCTCGAGTGATCTTGTCCAGGAGGTCTTCCTTCTCCTTCAGGCCGGCCTCTGTGAAGTCTCTGACAATCAGCTGCAGTTTCGCCGCTTCCATGCTGCCGGAGATGTCGACCGGGTGGATGAAGCCGTGGCGTCCGTCGGTGGTTTCAGGGGCGATGTCGCGGGGGAGGCGGGCAACGATATCGCTCGCTGCCTTTATCGCATTCTCCATCTTGCCCTTGGCATACCCCGGATGCATGGCCACGCCGGTGATCTCGATCACCACGCCATCGGCGGAGAAGGTCTCGTTTTCAATTTCGCCGACGGTCGAGCCGTCGAGTGTGTAGGCAAAGCGGGCGCCGAGCTTTTCGAGATCCACCTTGTCTGCGCCGCGGCCGATTTCCTCGTCGGTCGTGAAGAGGATCTTGATCGTGCCATGTCTGATGTCGGGGTTTGCCACCAGATGGGCAGCGGCCGTCATGATCTCGGCGACGCCGGCCTTGTCGTCGGCGCCGAGCAGCGTCGTGCCGTCGGTGGTGACGATATCGTTGCCGATCTGATTGAGGAGTTGCGGATGGGCGTCGACGCGGATCACCTGGCTCGTGTCGCCGGTCAGCGTGATATCGCCGCCTTGATAGTTGCGGACAATCTGTGGTCGGACATTTGCGCCGGTGAAATCCGGTGCCGTATCCATGTGGCTGCAGAAGCAGATGACCGGGACGTCTTTGTCCGTATTGGACGGGATGGTCGCATAGACGTTGCCGTGTTCATCCAGGTGAGCGTCCGACAGCCCGAGCGCCAGCAGTTCGGTCGTCAGCAGTCGGCCGAGATCCTTCTGCTTTTCCGTCGACGGCTGGGTGTCGGAAGAAGGGTCCGACTGGGTGTCGATGACGACATAACGGAGAAAACGGTCGAGGACGGTATCGCTCATGGTGTCTGTCCCTGGATCTGTGTGGACGTCTGGCTGGCCTTCACCGGCGTGGTCGCCAGATGCTTGTCGAACAGGCCAATGATTTCCGTGTTCCGGGCATCGTTGCTGCGTGCTCCGAGAACCACGCCAACGAGCCTGCGTTCGCCATTGGTAGCCGAGGTCACGATATTGTAGCCGGCAGCCTTGGTGTAGCCGGTCTTGATCCCGTCAGCGCCGGGATAGCGCACCAGGAACGCGTTGTGGCCACGCAACTTCATACCGCGAAAGGTCATGCCCCGCGAGGCGAACAGTTTGTATTCTTCAGGATAGTCGCGAATCAGGGCGAGGCCGAGGCGGGCCATATCGGCGGCGGTCGTCACCTGCGCCGGATCGGGCAGGCCCGACGGATTGGTGAAGACCGTGTCGTTCATGCCGAGCTTGTGGGCCTTGACTGTCATCACGACGCCGAAGGCGGCCTCCGATCCGGCCAACGTCTCGGCAACGGCGGTCGCTGCATCATTCGCCGACAGCACCACCATGCCCATGACGGCTTCCCGCACACTGATCGTGTTTCCGGCCCCGATGGCGAATTTGTAGGGCTCCTTGTCGTTGGCGTTCTGCGAGACGACCAGCCTTTGGTACCAGGAAAGCCGCCCCGCATGGAGCGCCTCGAAGGTCAGGTACAGCGTCATCATCTTGGTGAGCGACGCAGGATAGGTGAGGGCATCCGCGTTCATCGCCTCCAGCACTTCGCCCGTCCCGGCATCGATCAGAATATTGGCATGGGTCGCCTGGGCACTGTTGGCGGCGTTCGGCAGGGCAAAACAAAGCAAAGCGAGCAGGCAGAGGTGAGGCAGACGCAGGATCATCGTGGAACACAGGTTGGTGGCGGGACCCACGGGATAACGAAGTTCGAACCGCCTGTCAGCACATGTTCCCCGGTGAAACGGGGATTGTCTGGGCAAAACCGGGATGTGGAACGAAAAAGGGCGACCTTCGGGCCGCCCTTGATCGGTTTTGTCAGCCTTCCTGGCCCAGTTTCGGGGCAGGCTCGTGCTTTTCCGGAAGCGTGTTCCGGGTGGCCCAGAGCGAACCCAAAATGCCGGCGGCCAGGATGCCGAGCGTGACCGTGAGCGAGACGACCGGCGGGATCTTGGCCAGCCCCAGCATGTCGGCCAGGAAGATCTTCGAGCCGATAAAGATCAGCACGACCGACAACGCATATTTGAGGTAGGCGAAGCGGTGGATCAGGGCGGACAGCGCAAAGTAGAGGGCGCGCAGGCCGAGGATCGCGAAGATGTTCGAGGTGTAGACAATGTAGGGATCGGTGGTGATCGCGAAGATCGCGGGGATCGAGTCGACGGCGAAAATGACGTCGGCCAGTTCCACCATCACCAGCGCCAGGAAGAGCGGCGTGATGAAGGTCTTCAGCTTACCCGTCTTCTCGTCCGGTTCGCGGACGAAAAAGTGTTCCTTGCGCAACCCGTCCGTCACCGGCAGCTTGCGCCGCAGGAATTTCAGAACCGGGTTGGTGGACACATCATATTCCTGGTCGGCGGTGAGCAGCATCTTGATGCCGGTGCCGATCAGGAAGGCTGCGAAGAGGTAGAGAACCCAGCTGTAGTTCTCGACGATCGCAGCACCTGCCGCAATCATGATGCCGCGCAGGATGATGACGCCCAGGATACCCCAGAGCAGAACACGATGCTGATAGGCTCTGGGAATGGAAAAGTAGCTGAAGATCATCGCGATGACGAAAATATTGTCCATCGCGAGGCTTTTTTCGACCACGAAACCGGTCAGGTATTCGAGGCCGGCCTGCTCGCCGCTCTGGTACCAGAGCCAGCCGCCAAAGGCGAGGCCGAGGGTGATATAGAAGGCGGAAAGCGCAAAACTCTCCTTGATACCGATCTCGCGGCTATCCTTATGCAGGACCCCGAGATCGAGAGCGAGGAGAAAGAGGACGACGACGACGAAAGTGAGCCACATCCAGGCAGGCTTGCCCAGAAAATCAATCCAAAGAAAATCCACGACGGGGTTTCCCTTGCCGGATAGTTGAGGTTCGCAGCTCCGACATCACGGGAATCCGGCGCTCGCGTCAGAGGGGCCCGGTGCTGCGTTTCTCAAAGATGGTTTTGTTCCGGCCCGTTTCAAGTCTCTATGTTGACATTTTTCGCGGCGCCCTCTAATGACGCGCCAACGCCGGGCCGAAACGCCCGGTGTTTGTTTTAACATGTCCCGTGGTTTTCTCCGTTCGCTAACGTGAGAATCCTGTCAGAGCTTCGAAAAAGGAAGCTCAGAGGAGGGCGTGTTTCCTTGAGGCGGTTTGGCAACAAACCGTCCTAACTTGTTGAGAAGGAAATACGATGAGCAAGCGCGCATCATCCAAGTACAAAATCGATCGCCGTATGGGCGAAAACATCTGGGGCCGTCCGAAGTCCCCGGTGAACCGCCGCGAATACGGCCCGGGCCAGCATGGCCAGCGCCGCAAGGGCAAGCTCTCGGACTTCGGTGTGCAGCTGCGCGCCAAGCAGAAGCTCAAGGGCTACTACGGCGATATCAGCGAGAAGCAGTTCCGCGCTGCCTACGATGAAGCCAACCGTCGCAAGGGCGACACCGGCGAAAACCTGATCGGCCTGCTCGAGTCGCGTCTGGACGCCATCGTCTACCGCGCCAAGTTCGTTCCGACGATCTTCGCTGCCCGCCAGTTCGTCAACCACGGTCACGTCACGGTCAACGGCGTTCGCGTCAACATCGGTTCGTACCGCTGCAAGGCTGGCGACGTCATCGAAGTTCGCCAGAAGTCGAAGCAGCTCGTTGTCGTTCTGGAATCCGTCCAGCTCGCCGAGCGTGACGTTCCCGATTACATCGAAGTCGACCACAACAAGATGGTTGCGACGTTTGCCCGCGTTCCGACCCTGTCGGACGTTCCTTACGCCGTCATCATGGAACCGAACCTGGTCGTCGAATTCTACTCGCGTTAATCCTAAGCGAGACGGATTTGTGGAAAGCCGCCCTTCGGGGCGGCTTTTTTTGTTTGCAGTGCGGGATCGAGCCGCGATGATGGCCAAGGGTCAAGGCAAGGGATAAAGAGGCATGGATCTTCAGCAGATCATCGACGAGATCGTGCAGGTGCTTGAGCCGCGGCTTGGCGAGGGCAAGGTGGCCGATTACATCCCTGAACTCGCCCGTGTCGATCCGAAGCAGTTCGGTATCGCGATCACGACGGTCGAGGGTGAGACCTTCAAGGCGGGTGATGCGGAGACATCCTTTTCCATCCAGAGCATCTCCAAGGTCTTCATGCTCACACTCGCCCTCGGCAAGGCGGGCGAGGCCATCTGGAAGCGCGTCGGTCGCGAGCCGTCAGGCTCTTCCTTCAACTCGATCGTTCAGCTGGAGCACGAGCACGGAATCCCGCGCAATCCCTTCATCAACGCCGGCGCGATCGTCGTGACCGACATGGTGTTGGCCGGTCATAAGCCACGCGAGGCGATTGGCGAATATCTCCGCTTCATGCGTTATCTGGCGGATGACGAGAGCCTGTCGATCGACGAAAAGGTGGCGCAGTCGGAGCAGAAGACCGGTTATCGCAATTTCGCGCTCGCCAATTTCATGCGCGGTTTCGGCAATCTCGAACATCCGGTCGAACACACGCTCGGGGTCTATTTCCACCAATGCGCCCTGGCTCTCTCCTGCGTGCAGCTTTCGCATGCGGGTCTGTTTCTTGCCAATCGCGGCACCAATCCACTGACCGGCTTTTCCGTCGTTTCGCCGAAGCGGGCGCGGCGTATCAATGCGCTGATGCTGATGTGCGGCCATTACGACGGGTCGGGTGACTTTGCCTATCAGGTTGGTCTTCCCGGCAAGTCGGGCGTCGGCGGCGGCATTCTGGCGGTTGCTCCCGGCAAGGCCTCGATCGCTGTCTGGTCGCCGGGTCTCAACAAGGTCGGGAATTCGGCACTGGGTTCGGCGGCGCTTGAAATGCTCGCCACCCGCACGGGCTGGTCGGTGTTCGGGGCTTGATCTTGCCGCACTTCCGGGGCATTGCACAGGCTTCTCCCGAACGGATGCCCGGAGCCCGTGATGAACCTTGCAACGCCCCTTGACGCAGATGCCGCGAGCCCCCTGGGCTCGGACGAGGATCTCGACGTCTCCGGCATTCATCCGGTTTTTGCATCCGCACCGCAGTCGGTCTCGTTCAACAAGCTGCGCAAGCGTCTGATCCGCCAGGTCCGTCAGGCGATCGCCGATTTCGATATGCTGAAAGGGCAGAAGCGCTGGCTCGTCGGCCTCTCAGGCGGCAAAGACAGTTATGGGCTGCTCGCCATCCTGCTGGACCTGCAATGGCGCGGCCTGTTGCCGGTGGAGCTCGTCGCCTGCAATCTCGACCAGGGACAGCCGAATTTCCCGAAGCACATCCTGCCGGACTATCTGGCATCGATCGGGGTGAAGCACCGGATCGAATATCGCGATACCTATTCGATCGTGAAGGAGAAGGTGCCACACGGCGCGACCTACTGCTCTCTCTGTTCCCGGCTGCGTCGCGGCAATCTTTATCGCATCGCCCGCGAAGAAGGGTGTGATGCGCTGGTGCTCGGCCATCACCGCGAGGATATCCTGGAGACGTTCTTCATGAACTTCTTCCATGGAGGGCGTCTGTCCGCCATGCCCGCCAAGCTGCTCAACGATGAAAAGGATCTCTTCGTGTTGCGGCCGCTGGCCTATGCTGGCGAAGACGACATGGTGAAATTTGCCGAAGCCATGGCATTCCCGATCATCCCCTGCGACCTCTGCGGATCACAGGACGGATTGCAGCGCAATGCGATGAAGGAGATGCTGGCGGGCATCGAGGCGAAGATGCCCGGCCGCAAGGACGCCATGCTGCGGGCGCTGGCCCATGTCGACCCGTCGCACCTGCTCGATCCAAAGCTCTTCGACTTTGCCGGCCTGGCAGCCAGTCCCCGAGATTGATGGCGATTGGCGTCGGGCGGACGTGTGCTGTGCACAATATTTTCGCCTCACGCCCGATTTCCCCGGCTTTGCGTGCGTTCCAGACTGTCTTTCAGCGCACTTGCACTTTAGAAAGTGGTGAGGGGCCGGTTCGTTCGTTTGGATCGGCCAGGGTAATCGAGTGTGGGAGTACAGATGACTGAGGTATCTCAGGCGTCGGTTGCGCGGCGTGCCGTCTTTCTCGTCGGCGGGTACGAGCGCAACGATTCGGCCGGGTTTTTTCGCCGCATTGGTCGCGAGATGGCCCGGTTCAATCAGTGCTGGGGCACGTCCGCGCGGATGGAGGATCCGCAACCGCAAACCGACGGTATCGCTGCGACGGCCCAGATCCTCTACCATGGGCAAGACGGCGACTGCGTCAGCGACCTGACCTTTCTGAGTTTCGACGATATCGTCAAACGCGACGGGGCCCGGCCTTTCGTGGTGCGGCTCTGGGTCTATCTGATTTCCTTCCTGGACTACGTGTTCAGCGGTACGATGTTCCGCTTCTTCGCGACCAACTGGCGTTTCGCGCTCTATTTCCTCTATCCGGCCGTGGCGCTCGCGGCCTTTGCCGGTGCCGGATATGCTGTTTATCGCATCCTCTCGCCTGCGAACTTTTACGGCAGTCCCCTTGTTGCGGGCGTCCTCGGAGCACTCGTTGCCTATGGGCTGGGACGCTTCACCGGACGACGCTATTTCGTCTTTCATCTGATGGATCTCTGGTCCTTCAGCCGCGAGCATCTGCGCTGCCGTCGTCCGGACATGGATCAGCGTCTCGATGCCTGGTCGCGACTGATTGTCGACCGCATCCGGCAAGACGGGTATGACGAAGTCCTGCTCGTTGGCCATTCGACCGGCGGCGCGCTGATCCTCGACCTTGCTCATCTGGTGGCGGAGCGGCTGACCGATGAGGGACAGGTGGTCGACTTCACCCTGCTCACGGTCGGCTCAACCTCGCTCAAGGTCTGTCTGCATCCGGCAGCGGAGCGGGCGCGGCGGCGGCTCGAAAGCCTCGCGCTTCACGGTGGCTTGCGCTGGAGCGAATTCCAGTCGCTGACCGACATCATCAACTTCTACAAATGCGATCCCTATCGCCTCGCCGGCCTGACCCACCAGCGAGACGACGCCTTTCCGCGTATGTTCCAGGTGCGGTTTCGGGAGATGCTGATTCCCGAGAGCTACAAACGGATCAAGCGGAATTTCTTCCGGGTCCATTATCAGTTCATTTCGGCCAACAGCCGCCGTTATTTCTATGACTTCTTCATGATCTGCTGTGGCACGCGGCGGCTCGAGGAGGTCGGTCCCGGCAGCCTGGTTGCCGGCCCCCGTCGCGGAAAAGACAAAGGTTGATGCATGATCCGGATTTCCTTCATTGCTTGGGGCGTGATGCTCCTGGTCTGGTGCGCCATGCGTTATCCCGCCATGCGCCGGGCCCGGCGGCAGAAGACGCGTGTAGACAACAGGACCACCCTCGATATTTCCCTGCTGACGCTCTGTGTCTTCGGTCTCGTCGTGATGCCGATTGCCTGGCGGCTAGACCTCGTGCCGGATTTTGCCGATCGTACCCAATCGATCGGCATCCTGCTGGCGGGTGTTGTGACAGGTGTCGTATTCCTGTGGCTCTTCCGCCGCAGCCACAAAGATCTCGGGCGCAATTGGTCGGTGACGCTTGAGGTGCGCGAGGGGCACCAATTGGTGACGGGCGGCGTCTACGCCTATGTCCGGCACCCGATGTATGCCTCGTTCTTGCTGTGGGGACTGGCGCAAGCGTTCCTGATCCCCAACTGGATCGCCGGTCTTGCTGGGCTTGCTGCCGTCGTCGCGCTCTATGCCGTCAGGCAGTCGCGCGAAGAGGCGATGATGCGCCAGACCTTCGGCGCCGAATACGACGCCTATTGCGCCCGCACGAAGCGGCTCGTTCCGGGCGTCTTTTGAGGCTCAGCGGGCGCGCAGCGCCGTCTTGATCTCCTTGATCGTGCGCTCGTGCAGTCCGGGATTTTTGTCGATGTTGAAATGCCCGATACCCTTGATGGCAGTGTCACCCTGGCGCAGGTTGATATTGGCAAGGTCGCCCTTGAAGCTTGGCATGGGTGTTACCGGTGACCACAGGTTTTCGCCGCCGGTGTAGAAGTTCAGCGCCTTTTTGACATTACCAGGCACCGGACCCTTGCCGGTCGGGTCGAAGCTGATGATCAACGCGACCGGGATCTTCATGGGCTCCAGAGCGCGGGCGAGGGCGAATGTCATGTCCGCACCCAGCGAATGGCCCACGAGCACGATCGGCCGTGCGTCTTTCGATGCCCGATACTTCTCCGCGATTTTTCGGGCAAAGAGATCCGTGTTCGGCAGGGATAGGACTTCGGCCTTTACACCATCTGCCGCCAACTGCTTCCCAAGCGTATCGAGCCCGGTGGAGAAGATATTGGCGAAGCCACGGATCAAATAGACCTGTCCGGTTTTCAGCTTCGGTTTGGACTTGAGCGCTGCTTCCGTGGGCAAGGTGGAGGTGATGAAGAGTGCTGACGCTGCCGCCAGCAGAGACCGTCTGGAAATCATGGAAACTGAGCGCTCCGATAAGGGTGAACTGGAATTCATGCATTTTTCCGGATCGCAAGCAACCGGAACCGCGGGCTTTCCAGCTGTACTTTCTGTCTTGCTTGCGTTTACAAGAACGGCGTTGGAGCGGGGTGGGAAATTGGCTGAGAGAACCGGCCGGACTGGAGAGATTTGATGACTGCTGCGATCGACATTGCCGCCTTGGCCAACCTTCTGCAGGAGGCGGCTGTGGAGGAAATTCTGCCGCGTTTTCGCAACCTCGGCGAAGGCGACGTCCGCATGAAGACCGAGGCGATCGATCTCGTCACCGAGGCTGACGAGGCCGCCGAACGTCTGATCCGCAAAGGTGTTAAGGCCCTTCTCCCGGACGCCCTGTTCATCGGCGAGGAGGCGGTCGCGGCCGATCCGACGCTGCTCGGGAACCTGGCCGGTGCCGATCTCGCGGTCGTCGTCGATCCGATCGACGGGACCTTCAATTTCGCTGCCGGCCTTACGCTGTTCGGCGTCATGCTGGCGGTCGTGAGCAAGGGGGAGACCGTTGCTGGCGTGATCTACGACCCTATCGGTAACGACTGGGCGCTGGTCGAAAAGGGGTCAGGATCTTGGCTGTGCCGACCGGACGGCTCGCAGGAGCAGATGTTCGTGCGTCCGAGCGGACCGCTTTCCCAGATGATCGGCATTGCCAATACCGGTTTCTTCGACATCGAGACCCGCCGCAGGATTTTGTCCAATCTTGCCGAGGTGCGCCTCTTCACCAGCTACCGCTGCGCCGCGCACGAATATCGCCTCTTGGGTCAGGGGCACATGGATTTCGCCATGTATAACAAACTGATGCCCTGGGACCACCTCGCTGGCGCCCTGATGATGCAGGAAGCGGGTGCGCATGTGGCGCGCTTCGACGGTTCCGCCTATCTGCCGCATCACACCGACGGCGGATTGCTGGTTGCTTCCGACATCGACGCGTGGCAGGAATTGCGCGAAAATATCTTCACTGTCTGAAACGAAAAAAGCCCGGCGGCGACCGGGCTTTTTCACCTTGGGCCTCAGGTGACGATCAGACCGGTTTGTTCTGCGCGTGGAAGAGGCGGCCCTTTTCGCCGATCAGGACGAAGATCAGGCCGATGAAGCCCACCACGAAGAAGCCGGTGACCATCGGCAGCGCGGTGCCGTCGAAGGCCTGACCGATCGCAGCCCCGATCAGCGAGCCGCCGATCGTGCCCATGAAGCCGAGGACGGAGGATGCCGTTCCTGCGACATGGCCGAGCGGTTCCATCGCCAGCGAGTTGAAGTTCGAGCCGATCCATCCGAACTGGAACATGGCAAGAGCGAAGAAGCTCAGGAACAGCGCAAAGGGCATGGGCTGCGGCCCAAGCACCTGGATGAGCAGCCACAGGGCGTTGATCGCAATGAAACCGAGCAGCGACGCGTGCGACAGCTTCCGCATGCCGAAGCGTCCGACCAGTCTGGAATTGACGAAGGAGGAGAGGGCCATGAAAAGCGCGACCGCCGCAAAGGCGACCGGGAACCAGACACCGAGCCCGTAAATCCCAACATAGATCTGCTGGGCCGAGTTGATGAAGCCGAACAGTGCCCCGAAAATGAAGGTGCTCGCCAGCGTGTAACAGAGCGCGACGCGGTTGGTCAAAACGGTGCGGAAGCCATCCAGAATGACCTTCGGGGTAAAGGCTCGGACGTCTTCCGGTACCAGCGTTTCCGGCAGACGAACATACATCCACAGGCCGACGATCAGCGCGATGGCAGCCATGAACACGAAGATCCAGTGCCAGTCACCGAAGAGCATGATGACCTGGCCTGTGCCGGGGGCAACGACCGGGATGACCATGAAGACCATCATGATCAGGGACATGACTTCGGCCATCTGGCGCCCGCCGAAGACGTCGCGGACAATGGAGACCGTGATGACGCGGGTGGCTGCCGAACCGATGCCCTGGATGAAGCGGAGGACGAGCAGCATTCCGAAGGATGGGACGAAGACGACCGCAAGCGAGGAGACGACATAAATGCCGAGGCCTACGATCATCGGTATGCGTCGACCGAGGCGGTCTGCGATCGGGCCGTAGAAGAGCTGCGCCAGACCGAAGCCAATCAAATAGGCGGAGACGACATATTGGCGGTGGTTTTCATTTTCCACATTGAGTGCGGCCCCGATCTCCTGGAGACCGGGAAGCATGATGTCGATGGCGAGCGCATTCAGCGCCATGAGAAAGGCCATCAGCGCGATGAATTCGGCGCGGCCCATCTTGCCCAGCGCCTTTTGCGGGGAGTGGAGGGAATCTGTCACGGGGAAATACCTTTAGACGGCCAAAAGGCGTCGCCGGGGGCGACGCCTTGTCAGCCTTGGAATGAAATGCCTTGCGGCGTGTCGGTCAGGCGGCGCCGCGAACGGCGATGCCCTGGTCTTCAAAATGCTTCTGCAACTCGCCGGCCTGGAACATCTCGCGGACGATATCGCAACCGCCGATGAACTCGCCCTTGATATAGAGCTGCGGAATGGTCGGCCAGTTGGAATACTGCTTGATTCCCTCACGGATTTCCATGTCGGCAAGCACGTTGACGCCCTTGTAGTCGACGCCGAGATAATCGAGAATCTGCACCACCTGGCCCGAGAAGCCACATTGCGGGAACTGCGGGCTGCCCTTCATAAACAGGACCACGTCATTGGTCTTTACTTCGTTGTCGATGAAATCGTGGGCGCTCATGTCTTTTCCTTTCACATGCCGGTCAAGGCGGCAGGTTCGCATGCGCTACAGATAGCAAGGGCAAGCCGGTTTTGCCAGTGCCGTCAGGCGACGGTTTGTCAGGATCTGCGCTGGCGGCTGCGCTTGGCTGCCGTCCGCCGACGGCTCTGTTGTTTCTTTGCAGGCGCTCGCCTGACCTTCTTTTTCACGAAACGGCCCGTCGTGCCGGAGCGTGTCTGCTGCTTGCGGCGACCCGTCCGCTTGCTTGCCGGTTTCTTCAGAATTTCCTTGAGCACGCCTTCGACGACATTCTTGACGATGTCGGAGACCAGATCAGCCATTCGCGTTCATCCTCCCGTCCTGATGCGCTTTCCCTGTTGTTTCCCCTTTAAATCAGCGGAATTCTCGTCTAGCAAGCGCTGCCTGCGGTCGATCTGCAGTGAAACGAGTGACCGCTATCATGATCCAACGTCGAGTCGTCCTGCATTTTCCGGGTTTCGAACCCCTGGATGCCGAGGCGCACCGTCAGCGCTACAAGAGATCCGCAGCCCAGGCGGCGCGCGTCTGGGAAAGCCGCTTCGATGTCGGCGCGATGCTCGGCGCGCCTGACGACGGGCATTTCCTGGTTGATGCGGGCGGCGAGGCATGGGCCACTCGGAGCGAGATCCACATCCACGACCACAACGATCTGATCGCAAGCCTACGTCAGGGAAGCGTCTGGCGGCAAATGGCGGCAGGCTTCGGTGCCGGTGCGGCGATCCTCCGTCAGGGGGCGGCATTCGCCTATTTTCGTCACGCCTGGCGTTTCGGGCTGTTTTTCCTCTTTCCCTATCTCTTCATCGCGCTCGGTATGGCGCTGGGTCTTGCCGTGGCTGCCGTTCCACTGGCGATCCATCTCCATCCGCTTTGGCTCATCCCATCGATTCCGATCGGCTATGCCATGTTCCGCTATGGCTGGATGCGGCTTTCGGATCGCTATCATGTGGTGCATCTGCTTGCGGACTGGCGGTTGGCGGTCGCGATTGCAGAAAACCGTCCGGACGTGGCTGCCTGGATCGAGCGGGAGACAGATCGGGCCGAGCGGGCGCTAGTGCGCTCCGCAGATGAGATCCTCGTCACCTCCCACAGCATGGGCGCGAGTCTCGCGCTTTCGGTGATCGGTCGTCTGGTGGAGCGGAACTCCCCGGTCTTTGCCGGGCGGCGCATCACCTTTGTCACACTGGGCGGTGCGGCCCTGCAATGCAGCCTGCTGTCCAGCGCGCGCGCTCTTCGACGTCGGATCGGACTGGTTGCGCGCCATTCCGAAATTGACTGGTTCGACATCCAGTGCCTGACCGATCCGATCCATCTCTATAAATGTCATACGGTTGCGCTGTCCGGACATCCCGACGCGCCGCAGCCGAAACTTGTTTTCGTCCGCTTCAAACATGCGATGTCGGAGGAACGCTACCAGAAGAACCGGCGCGATTTCCTGCGCATGCACCGGCAATATGTGCTGGGCCCTGATCTCAAGAGCGGTTTCGATTTCACGCTCATGACTGCCGGTCCCCTGCCGGCGCTGTCATTCTCCACGCTTCACTCCGCCCACGCGCCGCTGTTCTGAGACTGCGATACAAAAAAAGCCCACCGTTGCGACGGCGGGCTTTCACGCATTCATTCGCTGCCGTTGGCTATTCAGGAATGCTCGTTTGCAGCGCCAGAGCGTGCAGGACGCCACCCATATTTCCCTTAAGGGCATCGTAGACCATCTGGTGCTGCTGCACCCGGCTCTTGCCGCGGAATGCCTCGGCGACGACCTCGGCGGCGTAATGATCCCCGTCGCCGGCGAGGTCGCGGATGACGACCTTCGCTCCCGGAATGCCGGCCTTGATCATGTCTTCGATGTCGCCTGGTTTCATCGGCATGTAATGGGTCCCTCATGCAAATCAGCAATGAGGCAGACTATCTTCCATTCGCCGGGGTCTTTCAATGGGGCAGCATCAGGCTGCCCCATCCTCCACAGGGACGTGGCATCCGCAATCAGGCGAGTTCGCCATCCATCAGGGCCGGGAACCAGCCTTCGTGGGCCTTCTTCAGGTCCTCGACGGCCACCGGCTTCGCATCACCAAGCACGACGTTCGAGCCACCGGTGCGGCCAATCCACGGGCAGAAGACGCCTGCCGCTTCGGCGCGGACCTGGACCTGATCGACATCGGCTTCCTTGACGGTCAGCACGTAACGGCCCTGGTCTTCGCCGTAGAAGACGGCGACCGGATTGGCGTCGGTCAGGGCGTTGATGTGGGCGCCGATGCCCGAGGCCATGGCCATTTCCGCCACGGCCAGACCCAGACCGCCGGACGAGCAGTCATGCACCGCGGTCGCCAGACCGTCTTCGATCAGGCCACGAACGAAGTCGCCGACCTTCTTTTCATGTTCGAGATCGACATGCGGTGCGGGACCATCGGTGCGGCCGTGGATGTCGCGCAGGTAGGCGGACTGGCCGAGATGCGTGCCCCAGCCGGACGGGGCGCCGACCAGCAGGATCGCTTCGCCCTGAGCGGCAAAGCGGATGCGCGCCATCTTCTTCCAGTCCTTCATGAGGCCCACGCCGGCAATCGTCGGGGTCGGCAGGATGGCCTGGCCGTTGGTCTCGTTGTAGAGCGAGACGTTGCCCGAGACGATCGGGAAGTCGAGGGCCTTGCAGGCCTCGCCAATGCCTTTGATCGCAAAGACGAACTGGCCCATGATCTCGGGGCGCTCGGGATTGCCGAAGTTCAGGTTGTCGGTGGCGGCCAGCGGCAACGCGCCGGTCGCGGTGATGTTGCGCCAGCATTCGGCCACTGCCTGCTTGCCGCCTTCGAACGGGTCGGCCTCGACGTAGCGCGGGGTGACGTCGGAGGAGAAGGCAAGTGCCTTGGAGGCATGGCCCTCGACGCGGATCACGCCGGCATCGCCGCCCGGAAGCTGCAGCGAATTGCCCTGGATCAGCGTGTCATACTGTTCGTAGACCCAGCGGCGCGAGGAGTTGTTGGCTGAGCCGACGAGCTTCACGAGCGCGTCCGCGACGTCGCCAGCCGGAATGTCGTTCTCGGTCAGCGGGGCAGGGGTCTTCGGTTCGATCCACGGACGGTCGTATTCCGGAGCCTCGTCGCCGAGTTCCTTGATCGGCAGGTTCGCGACTTCCTCGCCCTGATGGATGACGCGGAAGCGCAGGTCGTCGGTCGTGTAGCCGACGATGGCGAAGTCGAGGCCCCATTTGACGAAAATCGCCTTGGCGACCTCTTCCTTGGAGGGCTCGAGCACCATGAGCATGCGCTCCTGGCTTTCCGACAGCATCATTTCATAGGCCGTCATCCGCTCTTCGCGCACCGGCACCTTGTCGAGATGCAGCTCGATGCCGAGGTCGCCCTTGGCGCCCATTTCAACGGCCGAGCAGGTGAGGCCGGCAGCGCCCATGTCCTGGATGGCGATGACGGCGCCGGTCTTCATCAGTTCGAGGCAGGCTTCGAGCAGGCATTTTTCGGTGAAGGGGTCGCCGACCTGCACCGTCGGACGCTTCTCTTCGATCGACTCGTCGAATTCGGCCGATGCCATGGTCGCACCGCCGACGCCGTCGCGGCCGGTCTTGGCACCGAGATAGACGACCGGCAGGCCGACGCCCTTGGCTTCCGAGAGGAAGATGCCGTCCGCCTTGGCAAGGCCGGCTGCGAACGCGTTGACCAAAATATTGCCGTTGTAGCGGGCGTCGAATTCGACTTCACCGCCCACCGTCGGCACACCGAAGGAATTGCCGTAACCGCCGACACCGGCGACGACGCCAGCGACGAGATGCTTGGTCTTCGGATGATCAGGGGCGCCGAAGCGCAGCGCGTTCATCGCCGCGACCGGACGGGCGCCCATGGTAAAGACGTCGCGCAAAATACCGCCAACGCCGGTTGCCGCTCCCTGATAGGGCTCGATGTAGGACGGGTGGTTGTGGCTCTCCATCTTGAAGACGACGACATCGCCGTCATCGATGTCGACGACGCCGGCGTTTTCGCCCGGTCCCTGGATGACGCGCCGGCCCTTGGTCGGCAGCGTCTTCAGCCACTTCTTGGACGACTTGTAGGAGCAGTGCTCGTTCCACATCGCCGAGAAGATCCCGAGCTCGGTGAAGGTCGGCTCGCGTCCGATCAGGTTCAGGATGCGATCGTATTCGTCCGGCTTCAGGCCGTGGCTTGCGATCAGTTCTGCGGTGATGGGACGGGAGTTGGAAACGGTCATCTGGCTCTCAAGGCAATGGAGATCTGGGGGAGATCGGTTTCGAGGCAGGCTATAACCCAAGCCTGCGCCCGGCGCGACTGGAAAATGCGCCGAAGGCCCTGATTCACGCGGCTTTCGTCGGCAGGCCTCGGAGCTTGCGACTGGCTGTCATACGAAGGCACTGGTGCCGAGCGGGCTCTGGTCCAGAACGCGGCGGACAGCGGCCAGGCCCTGGGTCGAAATCGCGCGATCACGTCCTTCACTGAAGCCGATGCGGACATGGTGGAAGGTGCGCGACGAGCGGGCCGGCTTGAATTCATCCTCGTCGTCGATGAGGATGTCTGCATCAAGCACGGCCTGCTTGAATGTGCCGGAGAGCCAGGGTTCTGGCAGTTTGAGCCAGACAAACGGCAGTCTGGGGTGAGAGCGGAACTCGTGGCCCTGAAAGAGCTGGCGCACCACAGCCTCGCGGGCTGCGATCTCGCTCAACACCTGGCTGCGGATCTCGGCCGCCGCGCCGGAAAGCACCAGACGGGCCGAGACTTCCGCGAGCAGGAAAGGCAGGCCGCCGCTGACCATCTTCTGCGTCACGCGCACGCGCTGGCTCATGTGGGGCGGACAGGCGACCCAACCGCCGCGCACGCCTGCCGCGACGGACTTCGACAATCCATTGAGGAGAAAGGTCCGGTCGGGGGCGAGTTCGGCGAGCAGCGGAATCCCATCGGCGATCATGCCGCCGTACAGGTAGTCCTCGATCAGCCAGACATTGTATTTGCGGGCGATCGCGACGATGTCCTTGCGCCTCGACAGCGGCAGACAAGCCAGGGTCGGGTTCTGGCCGGACGACATGAGGAAGGCTGCCTTTGGGTGCTCGCGCGCGCAGACCCGCTCGAAGTCCTCGGGAAGGATGCCATCGGCATCCGACTCGACCAGTGCGATTTGCCGGCCCATCAGCATGGCGCTGCGAGATACCTGCGAATAGGTCAGGTGTTCGCAGACCACACGGTCTCCCGTCCCGGTCACGGCCGCGATGACAGCATTGATCCCCGCATGCACGCCCAATTGCGGCAGCACCTGTGTGGCGTCCGGTGACCAGCTGCCGTTTGAAAGCCAGCGCCTTCCTGCTTCCTGCCAGTCGGGAGAGAGTGTGCGGGTGTAGCTTGATATCTCGGACGGATGTTCAAGGGCGATCTCCGTCATGATGCGCCCGACGACGGCTGCCTGTCCCACGTCGATTGCCGCTGTCGTGTCGAAGCGGAGCTTCCCGGGTGGCGGTGTCATGGAGCGGGTACCGCCGTAATTGAGCGTAACCGGGTCACGCGGTCCCGCGGCGGGTCCGGTCGTGTCTGTCTGCACATATGTGCCGCGGCCGACCTCGCCGCTAACCAGACCTCTTTCCCGGAGGAGGGCGTATGCCCTCGAGATTGTCCCTATTGTCACCCCTACGTCATAGGCGAGATCCCGCTGCGGAGGTAATTTGGTACCCTGCGGCAGTGCCCCTGATTTAATTGCTCTTTCGGCATCATCCGCGATGCGCAGATATAGGGGGCCGTGACCGGTCGTGAGGGATGGAAGCCAGTTTGTCATGAGGACAATTCTCTATATTGTCACCGTAAAGGAGTCAATTCATACCTCACGTCGCAGGTATCTCTCAGTCTGCTTCGAGGTTTGTTATGACAATCGATACAATTTCTTCGCCGGACACACAAGCATCGGAAAAGCGCCAGCTGCGCATGGCCTCTGCCTTTGGCGTCGCTGTTAGTCTTGTGGTCTCTTGGATGTGCCGCTCGCGGTCGAGACAGACCCTTGCGGAGTTGACGGATGATCAGTTGCGCGACATCGGGATCAGCGCGCACGAGGCGCGGCGGGAAGCGCGGCGCAGTGTGATGGTTCGGCTGGACGGGGCGGGTTTGCCGCCGCTTTGATCAGCAGTCTTTCGAACCCTTGGCCCAACGGACGACATCGGCTCGAATGCGCGGCGCGAGCGCTTCACCCATCATCGGCCCAAAGGCATCGAGCCGCGCCGGCTTGCCTTCGGCTTGAACGACCAGCAGCGGCCGGATGTCGCTCGATCCCTTGCGGACGAGGAGGATGCGGGGACGGCCGGAGAAGGATGTGAGTTCCGGGGCCAGTGCATAGGACTTGAAGGCCGGATCGCCCGATTTGAACCAGCAGCGATTGGCCCCGACGGCCACCAGTTCCATCACGTCCAGGGCCGACTGACCGGAGGCCGGCCGCGGTGTCGGTGCATCTGGCTTGCAGGCGGAAAGCGCTGCAACTGCAATCATGGCGAGGGAAAATCTGAGGCGGCCCATGGCGATCTTTCGGCTGTGTGCCGCCTCTCTACATTTTTAGGGTTAAGCGAAGCTTACCTTAGGCAGCGATGACGTCGAGCGCCGAGGCGAAGATACCGCGACCGTCGTTGCCACCATGCGCGGCCTCGATCAAGTTTTCCGGATGCGGCATCATGCCAAGCACGTTGCCCTTGGCATTGATCACGCCGGCGATGTTGTTCATCGAGCCGTTCGGATTGGTGCCGTCCGCGTAACGGAAGACTATCTGGCCATTGCCTTCGATTGTTTTCAGGGTCTCGGCATCAGCAAAGTAGTTGCCATCGTGATGGGCGACCGGGCATCGGATGATTTGGCCCTTGGCATAGGCGCGGGTGAAGTCCGTGTCGGCGTTGACGACCTCGAGCTTGATTTCCTTGCACACGAACTTGAGCGACTGATTGCGCATCAGTGCGCCCGGTAGCATGCCGGCTTCGACGAGGATCTGAAAGCCGTTGCAGACGCCGATGACCTTCACGCCCTTCTCGGCCTTTTCCTTGATCGCCTGCATGACCGGCATGCGGGCGGCAATCGCACCGCAGCGCAGATAGTCCCCATAGGAAAAGCCACCGGGGATAACGATCAGGTCGACATCCGGGATCTCGGTTTCGGTCTGCCAGATCGTGACCGGGGCATTGCCGGAGATCTTGGTCAGCGCCGCGATCATGTCACGGTCACGGTTGAGGCCTGGGAGCTGGACGACGGCTGATTTCATGGCTGTGGCTCAAACCTTAGCTGGGCTTCTTGGAACTCGCGCAGTTCCAGACGATTTTCAATCCGATCCAGGCGTGTCTCGTGACGCGCCAACGTCGTATGGATGTTGTGAATGTCCTGATGCACGGAGACGAGCGTCCCGCGTATCGCGTTCATTTCGGAGCGCAACTCCCGCTGCCCCAGCTTGATGTCCGCAATATCTGCGTGAACTCGCTTCAGAAGCTCGAACATCAATTCGCTGTTGACCTCAGCCATCGCGCATCTCCTACAACCCTCAGGCGATGGAGATAGTATAGTTCTCGATGACCGTGTTGGCGAGGAGCTTTTCGCACATGGCCTTCAGCTCGGTCTCTGCCTTGGCCTTGTCGTCGCCGGCGAGTTCCAGATCGAAGACCTTGCCCTGGCGGACCTGGCCTACTCCGTCGAAGCCGAGTGCGCCGAGGGCGCCTTCGATGGCCTTGCCCTGGGGGTCGAGGACGCCGTTCTTCAGGGTGACGGTGACGCGTGCCTTGATCACTTGTAGTCTCTCCAAAATTACTTGACCAGAACCGGGCCCGTGCCGCGCAGGGGCTCGTTTTCGTTGATGATGCCGAGGCGCTTGGCCACTTCCTGGTAGGCTTCCAGCAGCCCGCCCATATCGTGGCGGAAGCGGTCCTTGTCGAGCTTCTCGCGGGTTTCGATGTCCCAGAGGCGGCAGCTGTCCGGCGAAATCTCGTCGGCAAGGATGATGCGCATCATGTCGCCCTCGAACAGACGCCCGCATTCGATCTTGAAGTCGACGAGCTGAATGCCGATGCCGAGGAAAAGGCCTGACAGGAAGTCGTTCACACGAATGGCGAGGGCCATGATGTCATCGAGTTCGGCCGGATTGGCCCAACCGAACGCCGTGATGTGCTCTTCGGAAACCATCGGATCGCCGAGAGCGTCCGATTTGTAGTAGAACTCTATGATCGACCGGGGAAGGACCACGCCTTCCTCAATGCCCAGGCGGGTCGAGAGCGAGCCGGCGGCGACATTGCGCACGACGATCTCGAGCGGAATGATCTCGACTTCCTTGATCAGCTGTTCGCGCATGTTCATGCGGCGGATGAAATGGGTGGGAATGCCGATCTTGTTCAGATGCGTGAAGACATATTCGGAGATGCGGTTGTTCAGAACGCCTTTTCCGTCGATGACTTCATGTTTCTTCTTGTTGAATGCGGTTGCATCATCCTTGAAGAACTGGATCAGCGTGCCCGGCTCCGGACCTTCATAGAGGATCTTTGCCTTGCCCTCGTAAACGCGGCGGCGACGGTTCATGAGCGGATTTCTCTGTGGTTGGCATCCCGGCGCTATGAGCGCGGTTGCAGTGGATCGGTCTTTGAAGCGGTCCCTTAACGGAAAACCTCGGTTTTCACAATGCGCAGTTCACCCCTTCCTGCCAAAACGTCGCGCCGTCGGAGTCTCCGTCGGAATCGCGGAACTTTGCATTGCACTTTGTACTCCCTTTTGATTAATGGGGAAACGTCACCGCACAACGACGGCACAATACGGGAGATTCAGATGAGCGGCATGAGTGATCGCGAAAAGGCGTTCGAAAACAAGTTCGCACATGATCAGGAGCTTCGCTTCAAGGCGGAAGCGCGTCGCAACAAGCTGATCGGGCTCTGGGCCGCCGGCCTGCTCGGCAAGGCCGATGCGGATGCCTACGCCAAGGAAGTGGTCGCTTCGGATTTCGAAGAAGCCGGTGACGAGGACGTCATCCGTAAGTTGAAGGCGGACCTTTCGGCTGGCGGCGTCTCGATCACCGATGAAGAACTGCGTGGGAAGATGGTCGAGTTCCTGGGCCAGGCGATCGAACAGATCCAGAATTCCTGATCACCGGAAAAACCATCCGCATCTCGATCCGCCCAGCCTAACCGGCTCGGGCGGATTTTCTTTGTTCCATCAGCCGCAGCGTCGTGCGTTCGAAATCGCTCGGCCTGGCAAGGCCATACCCCTGCAAGACGTCGCAGCCGAGACGTTTGAGGATGCGGGCGTGCTCCTCGGTTTCAACACCCTCGGCAACCACCTTGATCTTGAGCGAGCGGGCGATCTGGATGATCGACATCACCAGAACGCGCTGCTCTTGGCTTTCGGGCAGGTGCTCAATCAACTGGCGATCGATCTTCAGGGTGCCCGGTTTCAGATTGAGCAAGCCGACTATTGACGCGTGGCCGGTGCCGAAATCATCGATCTCGATGCCGATTGAAAGACGGCGGAGCGTTTCGAGATTGGCGCGGACCACTTCGTCCTGGCGATCGAGGAAGACGCTTTCGAGAAGTTCGAACGATACCTTACCCGGCTTGATATCGAGTTTTGCCAGGCCTTGCGCGAGGTCGGGGTCATTCAACCGCCGGGCGGAAACATTCACGGAAATCTTGGGCACATCAAGGCCAAGGTTCTTCCAGCGTGCGACATCGGCGAGTGCCTTCTCCAGAATGATGCGGTCGACTTGGCCGATCACGCCGCAGTCTTCGGCAACCGCCAGAAAGCGGTCCGGTCCGAGAAGACCGTGCTCGGGATGTTGCCAACGTGCGAGGCATTCCGCGCCGGTGATCTCGCGCGTGCGAGCGTCGAATTGCAGCTGGTAAAACGGAATGATCTCGTCCCGCTCCAGGCCGCGCAGAAGCTCGTCAGACAGCTTGTGCGCATCGACCAGCATGCTGCGGCTTGCCGGCTTGTAGAACTCGTAGCGGTTCCGCCCGAGGTTCTTCGCATTGTAGAGGGCGATGTCCGCATTCTGCAGGAGCTGGCGGGGATCCACCAAACGGTCGGTCGAATGTGCGATGCCGATGCTGGCGCCGAATCGGCATTCGTGGCCGTTAAACCAGATCGGCTGGCGCATGCTGTCGATGATGCGTGTTGCAATATCGGATAGCACCGCAGGCGTGCCGGTGTCGGCGACGAGGAGGACAAATTCATCACCGCCGATGCGGGCAGCAAAGTCGTCCGGGCGGATGCTGTCCTTAAGAATGTGGGCCGCATGCTTCAGCATGGCGTCGCCTGCGCTGTGACCCAGCGTGTCGTTGATCTGTTTGAACCGATCGAGATCGATATGCAGAATAGCGATGCCTTGCTTGTCGCTTTCGTTCGTGGAGCGCCAGGCATCGATCCGTTGCTCGAGAAAGCGGCGGTTCGGCAGGCCGGTCAGGTAGTCGTGCAGAGCGGAGTGTTCGGCGGCCAGGCGCGTCCGCTCAAGCTCTTCGTTCCGCGCTTCGGCCAGAGTTTTCTGGCGTTCCAGCTCTTCGCGCAAGCGCCTGTCTTCGGTCACATCCCAGTTGACGCCGATCATCTTCAGGCGTCCGTCGTGATCTACATAGGGAAGGCTGTTGGCGCGAATGTAGCGGATGCCGCCATCACGGGCGATGATGCGATAGTCGTCGGTGAACGGTTCGCGCAGTTCAATTCGTCGGTTGACATTGGCCAGGACACGATCGCGGTCGTCTGGATGCAGCTTCTGCTCCCAGAACTCCCCGATCCTGATTTCGTCGGGTTTGTCGGCTTCGAAGATCCGACGCATTGCATCATCCCAGACGCTGACGCCGGCTTCGAAATCCGTCTCGAACACGCCGATCCGCGAAATGTCGAGCGCCAGTCGAAGACGCCGCGACAGACCCTCCTGCCACTCCTCCTGGGCTTTGCGGGCGGTCACATCGGTGTCCGTGCCGGTGATCCGCACGGCGCGACCATGATCGTCCGTTTCTATGGAGGCGCCGCGGCATTCGATCCAGATATAGTGACCGTCCTTATGACGTTCACGATACTGGAAAGTCAGGTAACCGGGATCGCCAGAATTCTGCCGCTCGATGCAATGGAGAACATGCTCTCTGTCATGCGGGTGAACCCATTCCAGCCATGCCTCTGTGGTCGGGGGGATGGGATCGTCAGGTCCGAGGCCGCGGATACGGCGCCAGATCTCCGAATAATAATAGTCGCCGTTCATCCGCTGATCCCAGACGCCGGACGCGGACGAGACGAGAGCAAGGTTCCAACGGCTCTCCCTGATGGCGAGGTCCGCCATTTCGCTCTTCAAGCGCGTGATGTCTGCGAGTTGCACCAGGACCGTGTCATCGGTGGCTGTGTCTGTCGCGTGAGAGAGTGAGGCGATGAAATGGCGTGTCGTGGTCCCGCAGGACAGTCGAAGTTCGACCTGCGACGTCTCACCGGCTAACCGAAGTCTCTCAACGGCTGCGTTGAGAGCGGTGGCGTCATTGGCATCGAGGCAGGTGGCGATCCACCCGGCTTCACTCCCGGTGTCCCCGAATAGGTCGTTGAATGTTAAATTACAGTCGAGGATCATGCCCTTGGTGTCGAGCAAAGCCGAGGGCCAGGGAAGGTTCGACAGGGCCAGGCTACGCTTGACGGCGGGGTGTGCAGGGGCTGCAGCGTTGTTGGACAAGATCGTACTCTGGACACGGGAGCTGCCCAAATCTTAGTCCGCCCGGCTTAAGAAGCGCTTAACCTGTTCGTCTTGTAGTTTTTCGCCTGCGTCAACCCGTTGTTAACGTCCGGCACACCAAGTCTCGTTCACGTCACAGGCGGCTGAGGAATTGGGCAAACACCATCGTGCCCTCCGGCCACGGGCCGTGACCGGAATCGGCATTGATGTGTCCGGACTCTCCCGCATCGATCAGCAGCGAACCCCAGGCATTGGTGATGTCCTCTGCATGCGCGTATTCCCCGAAAGGGTCGTTCCGGCTGGCAATGGTGATCGTCGGGAAGGGCAGGCGCTCGCGCGGATACGGGCCAAAGGTCATCAGGTGCTTCGGCCTGATTTCCGGATTGGCGACATCGGGCGGCGCGACGAAGAAAGCGCCGGCCACCTTCTGCTTCATTTCTGGAATCGCATGCACGACGGTGGGGACGCCGAGGGAATGGGCAACAAGAACAACGGGGCGGGTGGAGGCGTTCACCTCTTCGACCACCCGTGCGACCCAGTCCTCGCGGACCGGTTTCGACCATTCCGCCTGTTCGACGCGCCGCGCCGTCGACAGTTTCGCCTCCCACCGGCTCTGCCAATGGTCGGGACCGGAATTGGTGTAGCCGGGGACGATCAGGATATCGACATCTGATGCTTTCATAGCGCCTATCTGCGTTTGGCGATGCGTCCCGTCAAGGTTTCGTGTCCCTGGACAGCGAAATAATCCGGCTGAGGAGAGTGCTTTTCCCTGCCTGTCAGCATCACGATGCGGTGCTTGTAGGCAATCTCCGGGACATCCGGGCGCCGGGGTGGTATCGTGGTTTCGGATGCTCGTGCGAGACGCCGGGCAACCGACAAAGCCGCCAGATTCCGGGGTTTGAAGCTTCATATCCGGCTGCGGCTTTGAGGGGCATCGGGAGGATGCCCCTTTCGTGCATTTCACTTTGCAGTTTGCAATTCCTGGAAATTCGAGGAGGAGTGAGAATGTCGACCTTTCATGTTTTGACCGGCCCTGCCGGAATTCTGGAGCGGCCGGATATCCGCCGGATCACGGTGTCCGATGTCTTTGATGCCCTTGCCGAGGGCTATTCCGACTTTCGCGAGAAGCCGTCCCATTATGCCTTCGTCGCGCTGATCTATCCCCTTGCAGGCGCGATCATGATCGCCTGGAGTGCCGGTGCCGAGTTGTTGCCGTTGGTCTATCCGCTGCTGACAGGCTTTGCCTTACTTGGCCCTCTTCTCGCGCTCGGCCTGATGGATATCAGCCGCAGACGCGAGCGGGGCGAGGACGCGAGTTGGGCCGAGGTTCCGGCGATCTTCAAATCGCCCTCCTTGCCTTCGCTGCTGATGATGAGCATCGGCCTGCTCCTCATCTTCATGGTCTGGCTGTTCCTGGCGCGTGGTCTCTACGACACGATGATCAGCGACAACCTCGCACCCGGCGTATTCAACTTCATGTCCGGAATTTTGAACCATCCGAATGCCGTCCCCTTCCTGATCTGGAGCAACGGGCTCGGCTTCTTGCTGGCGTTGGTCGCGCTCGTCGTCAGCATCGTCGCGTTCCCGCTTTTGCTTGACCGGGATGTCGGTGCGGTGACGGCGGTCGCGACGTCGATCCGGGCGAGCCTCGCAAATCCGGTGCCGGTTGCCCTCTGGGGATTGTTGGTCGCCGGTCTCCTGGCCATCGGCATGGCGACGCTCATGGTCGGGCTGGTCGTAATCGTGCCGGTGCTTGGCCACGCCACCTGGCACCTCTATCGCAAGCTGGTGGTGGCGCGCCCGCGCGTCTGACCCATCCATACAACAAGGCCCGACGTTACCGCCGGGCCTTGCATGGTCGTTCCTAGGGACTGGCCTCAGGCGAACACGCGCTTGAAGATCGTATCGACGTGTTTGGTGTGATAGCCGAGATCGAATTTCTCGCGGATCTCTTCTTCGGAGAGTGCCGCGCGAACTTCCGCGTCGCCGAGCAGTTCTTCGAGGAAATCGGCGCCCTTTTCCCAGACCTTCATCGCGTTGCGCTGGACCAGACGGTAACTGTCCTCGCGCGAAACGCCGGCCTGCGTCAGCGCCAAAAGCACGCGCTGGCTCATCACCAGGCCCTTGAACTTGTTCATGTTCTTCAACATGTTTTCGGGGTAGATCACCAGCTTCTCGATGACGCCGGCCAAACGGTTCAGCGCGAAATCAAGGGTGATCGTCGTATCAGGCCCGATAGCGCGCTCGACGCTAGAATGGCTGATATCGCGCTCATGCCAGAGGGCCACGTTTTCGAGCGCCGGGGTCACCGACATGCGCACGAGGCGGGCAAGGCCGGTCAGGTTTTCCGTCAGAACGGGGTTGCGCTTGTGCGGCATGGCCGACGAGCCCTTCTGGCCGGGCGAGAAGAATTCTTCGGCCTCCAGCACTTCCGTGCGCTGCATGTGGCGGATTTCGATGGCGACGTTTTCAATGGACGAGGCGATAACACCGAGCGTGGCAAAGAACATCGCGTGGCGGTCGCGCGGGATGACCTGCGTCGAGATCGGCTCGGCGACAAGGCCGAGCTTTTCGCAGACATGTTCTTCGACGCGCGGGTCGATATTGGCAAAGGTGCCGACGGCGCCGGAGATTGCGCCGGTCGCAATCTCTGCACGAGCATTGACGAGGCGCGTGCGGTTCCGCGCCATCTCGGCATAGAAGCGGGCGAAGGTCAGGCCCATGGTCGTCGGTTCGGCGTGAATGCCATGACTGCGGCCGATACGAACAGTGTCCTTGTGCTCGAAGGCGCGGGCCTTGAGGGCCGCCAGCACGCGGTCCAGGTCGGCGAGCAGGATGTCGGCGGCGCGCACGAGCTGGATGTTCAGCGTCGTGTCCAGAACGTCGGACGAGGTCATGCCCTGATGGACGAAGCGGCTGTCAGGGCCGATGAACTCGGCGAGATGGGTGAGGAATGCGATGACGTCGTGCTTGGTCACTGCTTCGATTTCGTCGATGCGGGCAACGTCGAATTCTGCCGCGCCACCCTTCTCCCAAATCATCCGGGCGGACTCCTTCGGGATCACGCCGAGTTCGGCAAGGGCGTCGCAGGCATGGGCCTCGATCTCGAACCAGATGCGGAACTTGGTTTCGGGGGACCAGATGGCGACCATTTCCGGCCGGGAGTAACGCGGGATCATCGGGCTCGTCTTTCGTTGGAACGGAATTTCTGGCCCCCCTTAGCAAAGTGGGGCGGCAAGCTCAACGGCTGCGGCGGGCCATGATGACGGCGAGCAGCAGCAAAATCAGGAAGGCCGTTGGGAGGAAGTGCCGTAGACCGAGCACGGCGAACTGGTAGAGCGCCGAAGCGGAGGTGAAGACAAACTGGTAGACCCAGATGCGGGACGGGAAGGGTGCGTGCCAATGAGCGTAGAAGAACCGGTATTGCAGAGCAAACAAGCCGGCCGTTGCGGCCATGGTCGCGAGCCCGAGGAGGAGGAACCAGGCCGCGAAGATCTTCGGCGCCTCCTGCCCATCAGCGCTGACCTGTACCAGCGGAAGTGCGACCAGCCAGCCGAGCATGCCGCCTCCCGCATAGATGGCGGCAAGAGCCATATCGTGGCTGCCGCTTGCGCGTCCGAAGACATGGATGGAAAGCAGAAAGCACAAGGCCATGGTCAGGCCCCAAGCCAGCGCGCCGAGGCTCCACAAAGACAGGGACGGGAGCCGCAGGCGCCGGGTCAAGGTTTCACCGGAATGGCGAGCCAGCGCAGATTGCTGCCTTCGAAGCCGAGCGAAACGACCTGGACCATGACCATGTGCGGCGCCTGAGACCACGGCCCCGGTGTGACGACACCGCCGATCGCATAGGCGCTCGGACAGTTGCGGCTCTTCGGCACGCTTTTGTCCCGGTAGGCCTCCCGTTTTGCGTCGGGTCTGGCGTCATCAGCGATGAACAGCGCGAATCCGCCAACGTTGACATTCATCTTGCCGCAGAGTTCCGCGCCCTTGGCATCGAATTGCTGCAGAGACAGCCGATAGACCCCGTCCGAAACGTAGAAACTCGGGAAGGCCTGGTACCGCAACTCGTGCGGCTTTTCTGTGAGTTCGCCAATCGGGGAGAAGGCGACGAGATGGCCCGGATCATCACCGATCTTTCGGGCCTCGAGCAGTGCCTTCGCCTGGCCAAGGCTCTTTCGTCTTGCTTCGCCGATAGATGCCTCTTCCCGGCGGATGAGAACGTTGATCGGCGCACCCTCGACATAGGTGTCGGTGGCGGTGTCGATGATCTGTATCTCCGCGTAGGGAAATCCCGATCCATCCTGTTCGCCAAACTGCTCGAAGGCGAAAAACCGCCCGTCCGGCGAAAAACCCAGCGGCCGCATCTCCGCCACATCACCAGCGCTCGCGGAGAAGGCCGCGAGGAGCAGGCTGATTGCGGCAAAGAACGATGCCTTCACCGGCGCCCTCCTTCGGCAGCCGTGCGCAGGGCGTCGACCGTCTTGCGGTAGTCGTCAACGCCCTTGCCCTTGAAGATGGCCGAACCCGCGACCAGCGCATTGGCCCCAGCCTCTGTGATTTCGGCGGCATTGTCGGCCGTGACCCCGCCATCCACCTCCAGATGGATGGGGCGGTTGCCGATCATCGCATGGGCCTTGGCGATTTTGTCTGTCATGGCCGGAATGTATTTCTGGCCGCCGAAGCCGGGATTGACGCTCATGATCAGGATCAGATCGAGATCATCCATAACATGCTCGATGGCCGAGAGCGGCGTGGCCGGGTTCAGCGAGACGCCGGCCTTCTTGCCGAGCGCCCGAATGGTCTGCAGCGAGCGGTGAAGATGCGGTCCGGCTTCCGCATGCACCGTGATGATGTCGCAGCCGGCATCGGCGAAAGCGGCGAGATAGGGATCGGCCGGCGCGATCATCAAATGGCAGTCGAAGACC
This sequence comes from Hyphomicrobiales bacterium, assembly GCA_900473805.1. Lineage (GTDB taxonomy): Bacteria > Pseudomonadota > Alphaproteobacteria > Rhizobiales > Rhizobiaceae > Allorhizobium. The sequence goes on from UCMS01000004.1 coordinate 156,563, forward strand.
GCCTTCGTGTAAGGACGCAGCGCCTTGATGATCGCCGGGCCGAAAGAAATGTTCGGCACGAAGTGGCCGTCCATCACATCCAGATGCACCCATTCGGCGCCAGCCTCAACGACATCGGAGACTTCCTGGCCGAGGCGGGAAAAGTCGGCGGCGAGAATGGAGGGCGAAATCAGCAGGGGGCGTGTCATGGGCTGTTCCTCGGCAGCGCGACCGCATGGCGGCCGGTGTTTGCCGGTTTCCGATGCATGCAGCCTGATGGCAGTCGTTGGACGTCCGCATAGCATCGGCGGTCTTCTGCGGCAACCATGCCTTGGGATGAGACGCATCGGCGCTTGACGGCTCCTGTTTCGGCGTCCATCCCTCTGGCCATACAGCAAGCTGAAGTCTGGGAGGACGACATGGCCAAATTCGCAATCATCACCGGCGGCAGCTCCGGTATCGGTCGGCATCTCGTCTCGTCCTTCGTCAAGGCCGGCTATGACGTCGCCTTCACCCATCTCGGCCAGCCGGATCAGGCAGCAGCCGTTGAAGCGGAGGCGGCGGCCCTCGGCGGACGCGCGATCGGCCGCGAATGCGAGGTGGCCGGAGCTGCCGCGATCGAGGTCTTTCTTGACGAGGTAATCGCCTGGGCTGGTCAGGCGCCGGACGTGCTGATCAACAATGCCGGCATCCAGACCTGGGCCTCGTTGCTCGAACTGTCCGAAGAGCGTTGGGACGCCGTGATCAGCACCAATCTCAAGGGCACGTTCCTCAACACCCAGCGGGTGGCGCGCCGCATGGTGGCGTCGGGCAAGGCCGGCTCGATCGTCAATCTCGGCTCTGGCTGCAACAAGCTCGCCTTCCCGAAACTGGTCGACTACACGGCCTCAAAGGGCGGGATCGAACAGCTGACGAAAGTATCCGCCGTCGAACTCGGCCCGAAGGGCATCCGGGTCAACTGTATTGCGCCGGGGGCGATCGAAACGGCAAGGACTCAAGCCGAAGCGCCCGACTATGCCAAGACCTGGGGTGACGTGACGCCGCTCCGGCGCGTCGGCACGCCAGACGACATCGCCGGGCCCGTTCTGTTCTTATGCTCCGAACAGGCGTCTTTTGTCACCGGACAGACCATCTGGGTCGACGGCGGTGTGTTCACGCAGGCCTTCTGGCCCTATCGCGACTGAGGGGGTGGTCCTGGTGGCCCTATTGCGTCCGGCCAGCGACCGACACGAAGGCGCCATTCCTCCATTCGAGCAGCCGATAGGGATTGTCGGTAAGTTCGTGATCTTCGCCGAAGGTGACGGGGCCGACCGCGGTTTCGAAAGGGGTGCCGACCATGGCGTCGGCGAGCGGCATTCCCATGGCCGATGAAATGCCGGCGGCATCTGCGACGATGGTCGCGGCGGCATGGGCCGGAAGCACGTAGCCTTCACCCGCGATCTTCTTCTCAGCCAGTTCTGCTGCCAAGCCCTCCGCTGCCGGCGCTCTTGGCGTGTTATCGAGCGCGACGGCGAGCACACCGTCTTGCAGCGGCACCGGCGCGTCGGCCGCGCGCATGGCATCGCCACCGAGAAAGCTGAGCGCAAGGTTTTCGGATTTCGCATCCCGGGCAATGACGGCAACGTCGTTGCGGTCCCCGCCGATGAAGACATGGGACGCGCCGGCCTTCTGGAGGCGGCGGACGAGGGCGACCTGCTGTTCCTGGCCGGGCCGGAATGTGTCGGTAAAGACCGGCTTCAGCCCGCCATTCTCAAGGCTGGTGCGGATCTGGTCCGTCAGTTCTCTTCCTCGAATGGTTCCGTCGTCGAGCAGTGCCACGGCGGCGCCTGCCCAATCCCGCAGGATTACTTCCGACAGCTTTTCCGCCTCTGCATCGCTGTCGGGTGCCAGGCGGAAAAAGGGCCATCCCTGTTTGGCAGCATCTTCCATCAGACCCTTCCAGCGGACCGACAGGGTGATCGCAGGGATGCCCGCTTCCGCGAGCGCCGGCAAGCCGTCGACCAGGCTTTCGCTGCAGAGGAAACCGATCGCGGCCTTCGCGCCCGCCTTGCGGATCTGTTCGGCAATCTCGGGTCCGCTGCCCTGCGTGCAGCTTTCATTGATCTCGACGAGGGAAATCGACAGGCGATCGGCTGCCAGATGCGCGCCCTGGCGAACCTGTTCGCCCAGAACGTCGAACAGGCCGCTATCCGGTGCGACAACGGCCAGGGTCAGGGGTTCGGCAACGGCCGGTGTATAGGCGAGGGCGACCAGGACACCTGCTGGCAAAAGTCGTCTCATGATGGGTTCCACATTGCTTGCAGCCATCCTAGAGCAAAGCTTAGGCCTTGGAAATGCAGGCTTTCCGGCGAAAGGCCACCGTTTTTCGAGATTTGGTGCCGCCGTTGTGGAAAAGGTAAGGCTTGGCGCCCATATTCGCGGGCGAAGAGGATGTTGCAGGCAAATGCAGGGGAGTGGCGATTTGCGCAGTGAAGGTCTGGATCCGGTCTCGTACCGCGAGGCGATGAGCCATTATGCCGGTCATGTGCAGGTCGTGACGACGGAATATCAGGGCAAGCGTCGGGGGGTGACGATCACTGCCGCGTGCTCCGTGTCCGACAATCCGGCGACCGTGCTCGTCTGCCTCAACAACAGCAATCCGAACAATGACGTCATGTTCGAGAGCGGATCCTTTGCACTCAATTCGCTCGCTGCCCAACACGAAGCGCTGGCGTCGGCCTTTGCCGGGTTCGGCAAGCTGACCTCCGAGGAGCGCTTCGCTCTCGGTCACTGGCGTGCGCTCAAAACCGGTGCGCCGGTTCTCGACGATGCGCTCGCCGCCTTCGATTGCAAGGTGGTGGACCGCAAGGTAACGGCGACCCACACCGTTCTCTTCGGCGAGGTCGTTGCGTTGCATTTCGGACCCAAACGGCCGGCGCTCATCTATCTGGACCGGGGCTTTCACACGCTGTAAGCTTTTCCCACAAGAGGAGGAGACATGGCAGAAAGCTCGGCAGAAAGCCCGGAAACGGGACTGCCGCAGACAATCGATGGCGTCATCGATCTGTTGTCTGCGGAGGATTATCTGGCCGGTCGGCCACTCGCGACGGTGCTCTTCCTCGCGCTCAGGATGAAGCGGCCGCTCTTTCTGGAGGGGGAAGCGGGGGTCGGCAAGACCGAAGTCGCCAAGGTGCTGGCGAAGGCCCTCGATCGGCCGCTCATTCGACTGCAATGCTATGAAGGTCTCGATATCGCCTCTGCGGTCTACGAGTGGAATTACCCCGCGCAGATGCTTGAGATCCGCATGGCCGAGGCCTCGGGACTGTCGGACCGATCACGCCTGGAAGGCGACATCTTTTCTGAGCGTTACCTCATCCGCCGCCCGGTCTTGCAGGCGCTGGAAACGACTTCTGGGCGCGCGCCGGTTTTTCTCATCGACGAACTTGACCGGACCGATGAAGCCTTCGAGGCCTTCCTGCTGGAGGTGCTTTCCGATTTCCAGGTGACCATTCCCGAATTTGGAACGGTCAAGGCAGCGGAGCCGCCCATCGTCATCGTGACCTCGAACCGCACCCGCGAAGTCCATGACGCCTTGAAGCGGCGCTGTCTCTATCACTGGGTGGACTATCCGGCGGCGGCTGACGAACTGGCGATCATCCGGCGCAAGGTGCCGGGCTGCAACGAGCAGCTTTCGCGGCAGATCGTGGCCTATGTGCAGAAGCTCCGCACGATCGATCTGTTCAAGAATCCCGGTATCGCCGAGGCTATCGACTGGGCGACCGCGTTGACCGAGCTTGACCGGCTGGCGCTGGATCCGGAAACGATCGGCGACACGCTCGGCACGCTCCTGAAATATCAGGAAGACATCGCCCGCATTCAGGGCAGCGAGGGCCAGGCGCTGCTTTCGGAGGTCAAGGCCGACCTGCTCGCCGCGGCGGTGTGATCATGACCACGAGGCAGGTTCAGGATGGCATCATCGTCCCGCCTCCGGTGCTTGGCGACGGCAGGCTCGCCGACAATATCCTGCATTTCGCCCGGGTGCTACGCAGGGCGGGACTGAAGCCCGGACCCGGCGCGGTCATTGACGCGATCGCCTCCGTCGATGCGATCGGCATCGGCTCGCGCATCGAGTTTCACGCCGCGCTTTCGGCCATCTTCGTCAAGCGGCATGAGGATCAGCCGGTCTTCGACGAGGCTTTTTCGATCTTCTGGCGCTCGCGGGACCTGGTCGGCAAAATGATCGCACTGATGTCGCCGGTGGCGGCGATCGGCGAGCGGCAGAAGCCGAAGACCGGCGGCGCCCGGGTCAGCGATGCGCTTTTCGCAGAAAAGAGCCGCCAACCGCCAGCACGCGACGAACCGGACGTGGAGATCGATGCGCGGCTCACAGTCTCGGGCCAGGAAGTCTTTCGCCGGCTCGATTTCGGCCAGATGACCGCTGCGGAGCTTGCCGAAGCCAGACGGGCCATCGATCGGCTGGTGATGCCCGACGACGCTGTCCGGACACGGCGCTTTCATCCCTCCAACCGGGGGCGGATCTTCGATGCCCGCGCCACCATGCGTCAGTCCCTGCGCTCCGGCGGCGACCTGATGCTGCCGCGTTTCCGAATGCATCGGGAACGCCCGCCACCACTCGTGGTGCTCGCCGACATTTCCGGATCGATGAGCCAATACACACGCATCTTCCTGCATTTCCTGCATGTTCTGACCGAGAAGCGTCGGCGCGTGCACACCTTCCTCTTCGGCACGCGGCTCACAAATGTCACCCGCCAATTGCGCCATCGCGATCCGGATGAGGCGATCGCCCAATGCAGCGAGGCGGTCGCGGACTGGTCAGGTGGCACCCGGATCGGAGAAACGCTCAGGCTGTTCAACCGGCAATGGGGGCGGCGCGTGCTCGGGCAGGGCGCCATCGTTCTCCTGATCACCGACGGGCTGGAGCGCGATGACGTCGAGCTGCTTGCGACGGAAACGGATCGGCTGCATCGCAGTTGCCGTCGCCTTGTGTGGCTCAATCCGCTTTTGCGCTTTGCAGGGTTCGAGGCGCGGGCCCGCGGTGTGCGGGCCATGCTGCCGCATGTCGACGAATTGCGGTCGGTGCACAATCTGAACGCGCTTGGCGATCTCGTGGCATCGCTCTCGGCCCCGCCCGACCGGGACTGCGATCCGCGTCGTCTGCTTGCGACCGGCCGCGTCGCACCGCCGGGAAGGAGAACGTCATGAGCCATTCGATACCCAGCCGAGACCCGTTGATATTGGCCGAAAACTGGCAGGCCGAGGGACGTCATGTCGCGCTGGCGACCGTTATCGAGACCTGGGGTTCTGCCCCGCGCCCGGTGGGGAGTCATCTGGTGATCGATGCGGACGGCAATTTCGAGGGATCCGCGTCGGGAGGTTGTGTAGAGGGTTCGGTAATTACCGAAGCGCTTGAGGTTCTGGAAAGTGGCACGCCGAGGATGCTGGAATTCGGCGTGGCGGATGACACCGCCTGGCGCGTTGGTCTCTCGTGCGGTGGGCGGATCCGCATCTATGTCGAAAGGCTGGGCTGATGGAGATTGCGCTGCTCAAGGCGTTGAATGCCGCGCGGCAAGACCGCCGGGCCGCTGTCGTCGCCACCGATCTCGAGACTGGACGCAGCCTTCTGACCGTCGAGGGTGATGCGCTGGAGGGGAGGGTGTCCGATGAGATTGCTGCGCGCCTGCGCTCTGGCAAGTCCGGCCTCGTCACGGTCGACGACCGGTCGTGGTTTTTCAATGCCCACCTGCCGCCACCTCGGATCGTCGTGATCGGCGCAGTCCATATCAGCCAGGTCCTCGCACCCATGGCTGCACTTGCCGGATATAGCGTCAAGATCATCGACCCCCGCACGGCCTTTGCGACACCCGAACGCTTCGCCGATATCGAGCTGATCGCGGAATGGCCGCAGGATGAACTGGAAAGGCAACCGCTCGACCGGTTCACGGCGCTGGTTGCGGTGACCCATGATCCGAAGATCGATGATCCCGGCATCATGGCCGCCCTGAAGGCGGACTGCTTCTATATCGGCGCGCTCGGCAGCCGCAAAACCCACGCCAAGCGCCTGGAAAGGCTTTTGGCCGCTGGGTTCTCGGCCAAGGATACGGACCGCATCTCGGCGCCGATCGGTCTCGACATCGGCGCGGCGACGCCTGCGGAGATTGCCGTTGCCGTCCTCGCCGACATCATTCAGGCTCTGCGTCGCCGCCCGCTCACCGATCACGCGAGGTGCGTCGAATGAGCTTCGGGCCGTTGCCGCTCGACGACGCCTTGGGTGCCATTCTGGCGCATTCCATACCGCTCCAATCCGGGAAGCTGGCAAAAGGTTGCCGGCTAACGAAATCGGACATCGAGCGTCTGCGTACCGAAGGGATCGAGTGGGTGATCGTGCGCCGCCTCGAGGTCGGCGACCGGACCGAGGACGAGGCCGCTGATTTGCTCGCAACAATGATCTGCGGGGCGGGGATCGAGCGCGGAGCGGCGGCGACGGGCCGCGTCAATTTCTATGCCTCCACCTATGGTCTGTTTGTCGCGGACAAAACCGTGGTTGACACTTTCAACCGGGTGGATCCGGCGATCACACTCGCCTGTCTCGCCGACCGGACCGATGTGCGGCCCGGTGACCTCGTAGCGACGATCAAGATCATCCCGCTCGCCGTTTCCGCAGACAGCCTCGCGTTGGCGAAGAAGGCTCTCGATGAGCAAGAGGCTTTCTCGGTTCGCGCCTATCGGCCTCATGCCGTCCATCTTGTTGCGACCGAACTGCCGTCGCTGAAAGCTTCCGTCATGGACAAGACGGCGCGGGTCCTTGTCGACCGGCTTGCGCGCTCGGGTAGCCGCCTCATCGCAGAACGTCGCGTTCGTCACGATGCACAGACTGTGGCCGCGGCCTTGGTGCAGGCTCTCGCGGACGGGGCGGGAAAACCCTCTGAAGGGCCGCCACTCCTTGTGATTTTTGGTGCCTCGGCCGTCTGTGATCCCGAGGACGTCATTCCGCAGGCGATCCGGCTTGCCGGCGGAACGGTCGAACGGGTCGGGCTGCCGGTCGATCCCGGCAATCTGCTTGTCCTTGGTCATCTCGGTGACGTACCTGTCATCGGCGCTCCAGGCTGCGCCCGCTCGCCCCGGGAAAACGGTTTCGACTGGGTGCTGAACGGCATTTTGGCGGGCAAGCCGCCGAACTCGGATGAGATGGCTGGCTGGGGCGTGGGTGGCTTGCTGATGGAAATCCCGAGCCGCCCTCTGCCGCGCCTCGCCACCAGTCCGGCGCCTTCGGATCAAAAGCCCGATCTCGGCATTGTGGTGCTCGCAGCAGGCAGAGCGAGCCGTATGGGAACGAGCGGACCGCACAAACTCCTTGCGCGTTTTGATGGCGAGATCCTGGTGCGCCGCGTGGTGCGACAGGCGCTTGAAGCGGAGTGCGGGCCTGTGTTTGTGGTGACCGGGTACCGATCAGACGAGATCGCGCAGGCCCTGACGGGTCTTGATATCGAGCTCGTCGACAACAAGGATTATGCAACGGGAATGGCGAGTTCGCTGCGAGCGGGTCTGATGGCGGCGGAGGCGGATGGTCTGCCGGCGATCATGGTGCTTCTGGCCGACATGCCCAATGTCGCCAAAGAGGACATTCAGCTTCTGGCAAAGGGCTTGCGCAAGGTCGAGGCCCCGGCCATCATCCGTGCCGTTGCAGACGGCCAGCGCGGCAATCCGGTGATCCTGCCAGCTCATACCTTCGAAGCGCTGAAGGCGCTGGAGGGTGATATCGGGGCGAGGGCGGTGATCGAAACGGCGGGCATTCCCGTTTTTGACGTGGAGATCGGGGCCGCCGCGCGGCTCGATGTCGACACGCCGGAGGCTGTGATCGCCGCCGGTGGACGTCTGGGGGATTGATGATGGACAATACAGCAATCGAGGAAATGTTCGAGGCGGTTGGCCCGGTCAGCATTCGGCGCATGTTCGGCGGGAAGGGCATCTATCACCACGGCATCATCTTTGCGCTCGAACTCTATGACGAGATCATGCTGAAGGGTGATGCAGAGAGCGCGCCTTTGCTGGAGGCGGCCGGCGCGAAGCGATGGGTCTACGAGGGCAAAGGCGGCAAACCCGTTGCCATGCCTTACTGGACCGTGCCGGACGAGGCCTATGACGATCCTGACATGATGGCGAAATGGGCCCGGCTCGCCTTCGAGGCGGCTGTCAGAGTTACGGCAGCCGATCAGCGCAAATAGGGAAGAACTGCGCGGGTGAAGACAGAGAGCGGCAGGGGCAGGTTATCGAGTTCGAAAAAGCCGATCTCCGACAGCTTGTCCGGTTCGGTCAGCTGCGGCTCACCTTGGCTTTCCGTCGCCTTGTAAAGCAGCGAAACCCAGTGCTGGCCATCGGCCTTTATGATCTGTTCGGTCACGCCGAGATAAGTGATCGGGCCTATGGCCAGACCCGTTTCTTCTTCGGCCTCACGACGGGCCGCTTCTTCTGCCGGCTCCATGTGATCGACCTTGCCGCCGACGATGTTCCAGTGGCCGGCTTCCGGCGCCTTCATGCGTCTGCACAAAAGCAGCTTGCCATCCCGAAGGATGGCAAGACCGACGCCGAGACCTGGAAAATCAATGCCGGGAAGGCCCATGCGGTTACGCCTTGGCAGCGGCCACGACGAGCATGAAGGCGGGGATATCGTCGCCGAAACCGACTGGTGTCGGCCCGTCGTCATGGTCGTGGTAACGGTTGCGGCGACGGTCGCGGTTGTCGTCATTCGCCGGTGCCTGGCCGCCACGATTGTTGCGCGGATTGTTGCCGTGGCGCTTGTCGCCCCGACGATCGTCGCTGCGGCGGTCGTTTGCCACTGGCTCGGCCTTCATCGGTTCTGCCACCTTTGCCGCCTCAACCTTCACTGCTGCTTCCACCACTTGTTCCTCTACCGGTTTGGTATATTCGCTGCGCGTATCCGATTTGTGACCGCCGCGCCGCTCGCGTCCCTTGTCGCGGCCGCGTTTTCCACGGCTTTCGTCATGACTTTCGGCCGGGGCCGGAAGCGCGGAGATGTCGCCGTCGTGCCATTCGATCTTCTGACCTGTCAGTTTCTCGATGGCGTCGAGGAATTTGGTGTCGCTGCGCGTCACCAGGGTGAAGGCTGCGCCCGAACGACCGGCACGACCGGTGCGTCCGATGCGGTGGACGTAATCCTCCGCATGGATGGGCACGTCGAAATTGAAGACGTGGCTAACATCGGGGATGTCGAGGCCGCGGGCGGCCACGTCAGAGGCAACCAGAAGCGTGATCTGGTTGTCCTTGAAGCCGGCCAGCATGTTGGTGCGCGACCGCTGGTCCATGTCACCGTGCAGCGCCCCCACCGAGAAGCCGTGACGTTCGAGCGAACGATAGAGATCGGCGACGTCCTTCTTGCGGTTGCAGAAGATGATGCCGTTCTTCAGGTCCGTCTGGAGGCCGATCAGTTCGCGCAGCTTGGCGCGCTTCTCGTAGTCCTTGTTGTGGCAGGCGACAAGGCGCTGCGTCACGGTGAGTGCTGTCGAAGACGGCTTGGCGACTTCGACGCGCTCCGGGTTTTGCAGGAAACGGTCGGCCAGCTTCTGGATTTCCGGCGGCATAGTCGCCGAGAAGAACAGCGTCTGGCGGGTGAACGGGATCATCTTGGCGATGCGCTCGATGTCCGGGATAAAGCCCATGTCGAGCATGCGGTCGGCTTCGTCGATGACCAGGATTTCGACGCCGGTCATCAGCAGCTTGCCGCGCTCGCAATGGTCGAGCAGGCGGCCGGGGGTGCAGATCAGGACGTCGGCGCCACGCTCCAGCTTGCGGTTCTGCTCTTCGAAGGAGACGCCGCCGATCAGGAGGGCCACGTTCAGCTTGTGGTTCTTGCCGTATTTCTCGAAGTTTTCGGCGACCTGTGCTGCCAGTTCGCGTGTCGGCTCCAAGATCAGCGTGCGCGGCATGCGGGCACGGGCGCGACCCGTCTCGAGCAGGGTCAGCATAGGGAGAACGAAGGACGCAGTCTTGCCGGTGCCCGTCTGTGCGATGCCGCAGATGTCACGCCGCTGAAGGGCGGGCGGGATCGCGCCTGCCTGGATCGGAGTGGGAACCGTGTAACCGGCATCGGTAACGGCTGATAGGACTTTCTGGCTCAGGCCAAGGTCAGCAAAAGTTGTCAAAGGGAAGTAGTTTCCGTTCCTGTTCTCGCGAACATCCATGAGTCGCCCTTGATGCGGGCTCGAATGGTTGCGGCGAATAGTGGGAAACGGCCGGAAAGTCAAGGAAACCGCCGGATCTAACCCTACAAAGGCTTAAAGCGCATGATTAATTCGTCCGGGTTGTCCAGAGGATCTGGATGCCGGCGAGGCCGATCGCCGTTCCGGCGATGCGGTTCACGCGTCGAACGATGGTTGGGATGCGCATCAACGAGCGCGCGCGGCCGGCAATCCAGACATGCCCGCCGACCACCACGATCTCCGTTATGACAATGACGAAGGCAAGGGCGAGATAGTCGTCGATGCCGAAGGTCGAGCCGACGAAGCCGGGCAGAAGAGCAAGATAAAACAAGGGCATCTTCGGGTTGCCGAGGTTGAGCGCGATGGCTGTCAGGAATGTCGTCGACAGGCCCCGGCTGTCGGCCTTGCGAGCCGTTTCGGGGATCACGGGCGTCTCAGTCCAGAGCCGATAAGCCATGTAGATCAGATAGGCCGCCCCCGCATAGCGCAGCATCACCATGACCAGGCTCATTTCCTGCGCGACAATAGACAGGCCGAAGGCTGCCAGAGCGAGATAGATCAGGATGCCCGCAAGCGTGCCCGCGCCGTAAGCGAAGCCATAGGCCGGGCCATGCGACAGCGTCCGGGCCACGATGGTCATGTTGTCGGGGCCGGGGCTCGCAGCGAAGACGAAGAAGGCCAGAGCAAAGGCGAGCAGTGAAGCAGAATCCATCGGGCATCTCCGGTTGCGTCGAGCTTGGAGACAAATGCCCTTCGCGTCAATTGATCAGCGGGGTCAACTTCATCCCGGCATTCAGGAACTGCATGGGGTCGACGGCATCGCCGTTGCGTCGCACTTCATAATGCAGATGCGGACCGGTGGAGCGGCCGGTCGATCCTGAGAGACCAATGACGTCGCCCGTCGCCACCTCGTCGCCGACCTTCACCAAGACACGTGACATATGGCCATAGCGCGTCGAGATGCCGAAACCGTGGTCGATCTCGACCATGTTTCCGTAACCGCCGGACAGGCCTGCTGCCACCACTTTGCCGGTGCCGGTCGTGCGGATTTCCGTGCCGGTCGGGGCGCGGAAATCGATGCCGGCATGCATGGCGAGCCCGCCAAAGAAGGGATCAGGACGGTTGCCGAAGCGGCTGGTGATGTCGCGCCCCGGTGCCGGATTGGCGAAGGGCAGGCGGCGTGCCGTGTCCCGCACGGATTCAAGTCGTGAGAGGGCGACATCCAGTTGATTGAGCGAGGCGTTGAAATCCCGCTCGGAGCGGGGCGCCAGATAGGGCCCCCCGACGGCGTCCTGCGCGTCAGTTTCCGTCTGCTCTTCCACCGGAACGCCCTGGCGCTTCAGGATCCCGGCGATTTCGTCTGCCGTTGCCGAAGCCCCGGTTGCCAGTTGGTCGATGCGCTCCAGTTGTTCGGCCTCGATTTCCTTCAGAGACAAGGTCATGTGGGAAAATAGCCGATCGGCTCGATCAGCGACGTTCTCCTCTGTCATCGGCACGTAACCGAGGGCGAGGCTTGAATGCGATGCGGTGTCTTTCGGCGACGCCTTGCCGAGCAATGCAGCAAAGGCCGGAGCTGCTCCGTTGTGTACAGCCGCTTCATCGCCGTCAGTCTTCGGCTTTTGGGCTGCCACAGGACCTTCGTCGCCGGGCAGAGCCGTCTCACCTGCTGCCTCCAGCAAGGCGCCGATGCGGCCATGGCGTGAGGTCAGCGCCATCTGCTGTTCGAGCAGCTTTTCAACCTTGTCTTCGACGACCTGCTGGTCGAGCAATTGTCTTGATGTGACCCGATCCACCTGGGCGCGGAGGGCGGCGATCCGGTCCTCATATTCATGCTGCATGCGGGCCTGACGGGCCATGGTCGCGCCGATCAGGTTGTCGCGCAGCACGAGATAGGTGGTGGCGCCGAGATAGCCGAGTGCCAGGGTGCCAATAAAGCAGATCGCGAGCAGGGTCATCCAGGGCCTGATGGTCATGTGCCGGATGCGGTCACCACTGGCCAGAATGACGACATGCTGCTCTTTGCGTCTGCCGAAAACCTGGTTGTTCGATCCCGTCGCCACGCCCGTTTCCCTCTGCGTGCAGCCGTTCGACAATGACTGTCACGGGGCTGCCTGATCGCGAGTTTGCTGGTTCAGACTCGCTTGGCTGATTACGCATTATTAGGGTTAACAAACATTCAACGGGTCGGCTCGGGGAGCGGGTTCAAGAGTTGTTCTTGGAAGAAAGGACGCGATAAAAGGACGGCGTCAAACCGGCCTCGGCTCGGGCGACATCGTTGAATGGCGCCTTCAATTGCCCACGAAAATTCGCCCGGACCAGATCCTGGAACGTGGCTGCCGGATCACGTCTTTCGCGAGCGCAGAGAAAGCGGAACCATTTGGCGCCGACGGCGACGTGGCCTTTCTCGTCCTCATAGATCACCTGCAGCACTTCGGCGCTTTCGAGGTCACCCGTCTGCCGCATCTTGTCCTGCAGGGACGGTGTCACGTCGAGTCCGCGGGCCTCGAGGATCAGCGGCACAACGGCAAGGCGTGCTGTCAGGTCATTGCGGGTGGAATGCGCCGCCTGCCAGAGGCCGTCATGGGCGGGCATGTCGCCATAGTCGGCCCCCAACGTCCTCAGCCGGTCGCGGACCATCCTGAAATGTTTGGCCTCCTCGAAGGCCACCTTCATCCAGCCGTCGAAGAAAGAATGCGGCACGGGTTCACTGGCGAACCGCGCGACGATGTCGAGCGCAAGGTCGACGGCATTGAGTTCGATATGGGCCAGCGCATGGAGCAGCGCGATCCGGCCGGGCAGGGTGTGCAGCGACCGCTTCTCCACAGCCTTGGGCGGGACCAGTTCGGGCTTTGCCGGTCGGCCCGGCCGATCGGGAAGAGCCGGGTCGAGCGGTGAACGCAGCGACAGACGTCGCTCCTGCCAGCGCAGGGCGGCGGCTTGAGCGAGAGCCGTCTTCTCGTCGAGGTCGGCGCTCAGGATGGCGAGCGTGGCTGCCCCGCGCAGCGAATGAAACGGAGTGGCCGGCTGGGGCAGTGTATCTGACATCACAGCGCCTGGGCTGCCTTCAGTACGGCTTCCGCATGGCCGGGTACCTTCACCTTGCGCCAGACCTGAGCAATCTTGCCCGATCCGTCGATGAGGAAGGTGGAACGTTCGACCCCCATATAGGTCTTGCCATACATGCTCTTTTCCTTCCAGACGCCATAGGCTTCAAGAGCCGCATGCTCTTCGTCGGCCGCGAGCAGGACCGACAGACTGTGCTTGGCGGCGAACTTGTCGTGGCTCTTCACCGAATCGGGCGAGACGCCGACGACTGTCGCACCGATGGCGGCAAAGTCGGCAGAGAGCTTGGTGAAGTCGACGGCTTCCACCGTGCAGCCGCTGGTGTCGTCCTTGGGATAGAAGTAGAGGACGAGCGGCTTGCCGGAGAATTGCGACAGCGAAACGGTGGCGCCACCACTGGCGGGCAGGGCGAAGTCGGGGGCCTTGTCCCCGGCAGTCAATTCCGTCATGGGATAACCTTTCTTTTGCCTGTTTTGTGGGTGATTGTCGGCGCACTCGATATATAGTCCGCTCCGAAGTCGTCCAGAGCGACTTGATAGCGGCATCGATCGACGGAGACAATCACCAGGACATGTCGGAGATCCGGGGCGAAAAGCTACGGTTTCGCAAGCGGGACATCGTGCCGCTGCATGCCCTCCCGTCCGCGCAGGTCGAGGATCCCCTTATCGTGCATACGCCACCGCCGCGTCGGTCCGTCCTGCGCCGGGTCTTTCGTGTGCTTGGCGGTATCTCCGCCCTTTGGCTGGTGGTGCTGACGGGGGTCTATGCTGTCGTCGAAAGCGGTGCGCTGGATCAGGCTCTCGCCCGCCGGGCGCAGGCGGTGCTGGCGGAAGCCGTTGCGCCGCAGTTCAAGGCCGTTGTCGGCTCCACCGAAGTGCGCTTCTCGGCCAACATGGAGTTGGCGGTCGAAGCCCATGACGTGACGCTGACTGAGGCTGGTCTGGGCCGGCAGGTGGCACTTACCAAGTCGGTAAAGTTCATCGTCGAGCCTCTGGCTTTGCTCGGCGGCCGATTTGCGGTGCGCGAGGTCGTCAGCGAAGGGATCAGTCTCGATGCACGCCTACTGCCGAGACGCGAGCCTCTGGATCTGAACGAGGTGCGGATCGATTCGATGCCGGACTTTCTCGCCTCGGCCTTTGACGAGGTGGACCGAATTCAGGGGTTCTTTGCCCGGGGCGGCCTGGACCGGATGCGGATCGGGGGGCTGGAGGTTTCGGCGACCAGCGCCAGCGGGCGGCCGCTGACGCTTGCCGTCGACGACATTGCAATGGAGCGGGGCGCGGACGACTCGCTGTCGATCTTCGGTGCCATCTCCGTCAACGGGCAGCAGACGGAGCTGACGGCACTGACCACGAATGCCGGCGGGCGGGCTCAATCGCTGACCATGCGTGTGGCTGATTTCCGGCTTACGCCTTTCCTGTTGCGACGTTCGATGAATGGCGATCCGCGGCAGGGCATTGATGGATCGGCGGAATTGCTGCTGTCGGCCAAGCGTGACGGGGGCACGGAACCGCGTGCGCTGACGCTTGGGGTCAATATGCAAAGCGGCAGTACCTTCTATTCCGACGGCCAGCCGCAGGAGATTACGAGGGCTGACCTGAACTTTGCCTATGACTTCAGCAAAGATACAGTTGAGATTATCAATTCCAACGCGCAACTGGGCAAGACGATCCTGCCGATTTCCGGGGGGCTGATCGACCTCGATCGACTGCCCGAAGGGGCCGAATTCGGCAAGGGGTTTGGGATCGACCTGCTGGTTTCCGGTGGGCGCGCTGACGTGCCAGATGCGGGAGAGGCGCCGTTTCCATTTTCCCTCAAGGGTTACGGCCGGTTCCTGGTCAACGAGAAGCTGCTGCAGCTCGACACCGTTGACGCGTCGACGCCGAATGGAAATCTTGTCGGCAAGCTGCAGATGCGTTTTGGCGGTACCGGCCCGGAAATCCGCTTCAATGCCGTCGTGGAGAACCTCAAGACCTCGGCTTTGAAGCAGCTATGGCCCTACTGGATCGCCTCCAAGCCGCGCCGCTGGGTGCTGGAGAATATCTTTGGTGGCGTCATCCCGCGTGGCACGATCGACGTTTTCATCCCGCAAAACCGCCTCTCGCTCGAACCGCAGCCGGTTCGTCTCGGTGATGACGAGTTGCGTATCGGCTTCGACATCGATGATGCGCGGATGAACCTGACCGGCGAGATCCCGCCACTGCGGGACGTGTATGGCCGCTTCGACATGATCGGTGAACGTGTCGAGGTGCAGATCAAGTCTGCAGGCTCCTATTTTCCCTCTGGTCGGGTCGTGAAGCTGGATGGCGGAAGCCTTGTGCTGGCTAAAGCCTATGACAAGCCGCTGATGGCCGATCTCTCCGTGAATGTCAGTGGGGATGCGGACGCCATCGCTGAACTTGTTTCTGCAAAACCGATCCAAGCCCTGCAGCGCACCGAATTTACGCCTGCCGATCTCGCTGGCCCGGTGAAAGGCCATGCCGAAGCGCGTTTCGGTCTCATTCAGGACCAGTCGCCGCCTGCCCCAGTATGGTCGGCATCGGTTGATCTCGATGGCGTCGACGTGAAGAAACCGTTCGATGGCCGCAACGTCACCGATATCTCCGGTACGCTCAGGGTTGATCCGGAGGCTGCGCGTCTCGAGGGGAAGGCGAAAGTTGAGGGCGTTCCGATGGATCTGCGTGTCACGGAGCCTGTGCGCAAGGGCGCCGACGCGGTGCCGCGAGAGCGGGTGATCTCCGCCAAACTCGACAACGCCGCGCGCAACAAACTGGCGCCCGGCCTGGGCAGCATCCTCGACGGACCGGTCTCGGTTGAACTCACCTGGCTCGGCGAGCGAAAGCAGGGCGTTTCTGTCGATCTTCGGTCTGCCACGCTCACGGTGCCCTGGCTCGGCTGGAGCAAGGGGCAGGGGATCGGAGCGACAGCCAAATTCGACCTGACAAGCGGTGAAGACGGACAATCGCTCGCGGAGAACTTCGTCCTTGCCGGCGATGGGTTCGGGGCCTCGGGCGATCTCTCGTTTAGCCGTGATGGTCTGTCCGCCGCCAATTTCAATAAGGTTCGACTGGCGCCTGATGACAATGTCGCGCTGACGGTCCGCAATACGAAGGGTGTGTATTCCGTCAAGGCAAGCGGCAGCGCCTTCGACGCACGGTCCCTGATCTCGACCTTGAAGCAGCCGGGTGGCGGTGATGGCGGTGGCGGGGGTGGGGCCGCCTCGGGCGCGCCGCTTCGTATCGAAGCCCAGGTCGACCGCTTGGTGGGCTTCGGCAACGAAGCGCTTTCGGGCGTGTCGATCCTCTATTCCGGCAGCAAGGGGCGGGTCAATGCCGTCGATTTCTCCGGGGTCACGGGCAGCGGTCAGGCCGTGGTTGCCAAGCTGCGCTCGCCGGATGGCCCGCGCGAACTCGCTTTCACCAGCAGTGATCTCGGCGCTGTCGTGCGTTTCCTCGATATCTACAACCGCCTCGCCGGCGGCCTCGCCAATTTGCGACTGACGGAAATCCGCGACGGCTCGTGGAGCGGGAACCTCGACGTGCGCAATGTGCAGGTCAATAACGAGGAGCGGCTGCAGTCCATCGTGTCGACCCCCGCCGGTGCCGATGGGCGAAGCCTCAACAGTGCCGTGCGCCGTGATATCGACGTCAGTTCGGCGCGTTTCCAGCGGGCCTTTGCGCGGATTGCCTTGGTGGACGGGACCCTGAGCGTCGAGAACGGCATCGTGCGGGGCGATCAGATTGGTGCGACGTTCCAGGGCATCGTTCGCGACCGGTCGGGCCGCATCGATCTCACCGGTACTTTCATGCCGGCTTATGGGCTCAACAGGCTGTTCGGCGAATTGCCGGTCATCGGCGCGATCCTCGGCAACGGACGCGATCGTGGCCTTCTTGGCATCACCTTCAAGCTGACCGGGGCAAGCGCCAAGCCAAACCTTGTCATCAATCCGCTGTCCATTATCGCGCCCGGTGTGTTCCGGCAGATTTTCGAGTTCCGCTGAGCAGCCCGCGTCTCAATCCCGTTCCAGCATGATGACCGGCAGGCCAAGATGTCGAGCGGCAATCAGCTTGGCATAACCGGCGGGACCGCCCGAGTTGCGGCAGACCAGGTGTGTCACGCCGTGGGCGGTGAAAAGGTCGGCCTCCCGCGCGGGGTCGCTCGCGGGTTTCCCCAGCACCAGTACATGGTCGCCCATGCTTAATGGTGAGACTGGCGGGTCAACCATGCGAATGACGAAGCGACAGTCCGGGCGGGTCGAGAAGGCATCGAGATATTGTCGACCGAGAGCAAGGAAGACCGTCGCGTTCGGGGGCAGGGCCTTCGCGGCCTCTTCCAAAGACCGAACCGCCTGCCAGCGGTCGCCCGGTTGTTTGCGCCAGCGGGGCCTTACACTCTGCTCAAGCGGGATGCCCGTGATGGCGGCGGCCTTGATCGCGTTTTCGCTGATGCGCCGCGCGAAGGGATGGGTGGCATCGATGATGCGGTCATATCCCTCATCGACAATGTACTGCGCCAGTCCTTCTGCTCCGCCGAACCCTCCGATACGAACTTCTCCTGCGGGCAGGATCGGATCCTGGGTCCGCCCTGCCAGCGACGTGGTTACGGCATGGCCCTCTGCCACAAGACGGGCGGCGAGATCGCGCGCCTCGGCGGTTCCCCCGAGAATCAGGACGCGGTCCCGTGACGTCGAGTTCTTGGCCGGTGGGCGGCTCTCCTGCGGTTCGTCACGTGGCATGGGCAATGATTTTTCCGCTGCGGTCGATAATGATCACGTCGGTTTCCACCGGCGCCTCGCGCAAGACCGAGAGCGCGGTCTGGCGCGCGCCTTTCGCGATCTCCGATGCCACGTCGATGCCAAGTTCATTCATAATCCCAAGGACTTCCATCGCCGTGTTCGCGTTTTGAATCCGCTCGCGGTCAGGTTGAGTCAGGTTTTTGGCGCAAGGCAATGATAGAAAATGAAGATTGTCGACCTGGCTGCGCCCCGAGTGGAGGTCGAGCGCCCCTTGGGCGAGTTTTGCCATCTTCGCAAATCCGCCGGCAATCGTCAGTCTCGGCACCGGATGGGCGCGTAGATATTTGAGCAGGCCGCCGGCAAAGTCGCCCATGTCCAGCAAGGCCCCGTCCGGCAGCCCGTGGAAGGATTGCGCCGCTTTCTCCGACGTCGAGCCGGTGGCTCCCAGCACGTGGGTCAGGCCCTCCGCACGGGCGACGTCGATGCCGCGATGAATGGAGTGAATCCAGGCGGCGCAGGAGAACGGATGCACGACACCCGTCGTGCCCAGAATGGATATGCCGCCGAGAATACCGAGGCGCGGATTCCAGGTGTCCCTGGCAAGGACCTCTCCGCCGGGAACCGAGATGGTGATCTCGACATCCGGCGATACGCCATGCTTGTCGGACAGGGCTTCTATTTCTGCCGTCATCATGGCGCGCGGTACCGGATTGATCGCGGCCTCTCCGACGCCGATCGGCAGACCGGCCTTGGTCACGGTGCCGACGCCGTCGCCCGCCACAAAGCGGATGCCGCTTCCGGGGGCGAGGCGCCGCACCGTCGCGACTACCGTTGCGCCATGGGTCACATCCGGATCATCACCGGCATCCTTGACGATGCCGGCATAGCACGCACCATCCTCGACACCTTCGGTGGCCAGGGCGAAAGCAGGTGTCTCACCCCGAGGGAGCGTGATCGTTACCGGGTCGGGAAAGTCGCCGGTCAGCAAGGCCGTGTAAGCAGCCTTTGTGGCCGCCGTGGCGCAGGCGCCGGTCGTCCAGCCGGTGCGCAGAGCGGTGCTGTCGGGCTTCTCCACCCGCTTGCCTTCCGGTCGTTTCCGCTGGTCGTCCGCTTTGCTCATGGGCCGTTTATAGGCGAGCGTCCTGCGACGGGAAAGGTATGTATCATCGCGGGGCGGCGGAAAGCCGACTTGTCGGAATTGCAATTTGCAGGCCCGGAGCCTAGACCATGAGTATGAGTGACACGACGCGTCTAACCCTGCCCATGCACCTGCCGGCGATCGAGCCAGGCCATGTATGGCTTGCGGGTGCGGGACCGGGTGATCCGGGGCTTCTGACCCTGCTCGCCGCCCAGGGGCTCGCCCAGGCCGATGTCATCGTTCACGACGCGCTGGTCAATGAGGATTGCCTGAAACTGGCGCGCACCGGGGCGATTCTCGAATATGCAGGCAAGCGCGGCGGCAAGCCCTCTGCGAAACAGCGCGATATTTCCCTGCGCCTCGTCGAACTCGCCAAGGCCGGGCATCGGGTGCTGCGCCTGAAGGGGGGCGATCCTTTCGTCTTCGGGCGTGGTGGCGAGGAAGCCCTGACGTTGGTCGAGCATGGCGTACCGTTCCGTATCGTGCCCGGCATCACCGCAGGAATTGGCGGGCTCGCCTATGCCGGGATTCCGGTCACCCATCGCGAGGTCAACCACGCGGTCACGTTTCTGACCGGCCATGATTCGTCCGGTGTGGTGCCGGATCGCATCGACTGGGCGGCGATCGGACGCGGTTCGCCCGTCATCGTCATGTACATGGCGATGAAGCATATCGGGCAGATCGCCGCCAACCTGATGGCCGCAGGGCGTGGCCCTGACGAGCCTGTGGCCTTCGTCTGCAATGCCGCAACGCCGGAACAGTCGGTGCTCGAGACGACGCTTGGTCGCGCTGAAGCGGATATGACAGCCGCCGGCATAGAGCCGCCGGCCATTGTCGTGATCGGGGAAGTCGTGCGGTTGCGCCCCTCGCTCGACTGGCTGGGAGCACTGTCCGGCCGAAAGTTGCAGTCAGACCCCTTTGCCGTGGGGCAGAAAGACACGGCATGAGCGGGCTTCTGATCGCTGCTCCGTCCTCCGGTTCCGGCAAGACGGTGGTGACACTCGGCCTGATGCGGGCGTTGAAGCGCCGCGATATCACGGTTTCACCGGGCAAAGCCGGACCCGATTACATCGATCCAGCCTTCCATGCCGCCGCATGCGGGCGGCCTTGCTTCAGTTTCGACCCCTGGGCCATGCGCTCGCTTTTGCTGCACGACCTCGCGGATCGATCCTCGCGGGAGGGCATTCTGATCATTGAAGCGATGATGGGTCTGTTCGACGGAGCTGCTGACGGAACCGGAAGTGCCGCCGATCTCGCCGCGCTGCTGTCGCTGCCCGTCGTGCTTGTGATCGATTGCGGCCGGATGTCACAGTCGGTTGCGGCGATCGCCTCGGGATTTGCCCGGTTTCGCCCGGGCGTGCATGTGGCGGGCGTCATTCTCAACAAGGTCGGGAGCGCGCGCCACGAGGCGATGCTGCGCGATGCGCTTGTTGAGACAGGTCTGCCGGTGCTCGGCGTGTTGCGATCGAACGCCGCGCTTGTATTGCCAGAGCGGCATCTTGGTCTCGTGCAGGCCGATGAACATGCCGGTCTTGAAGCCTTTATCGAAGCGGCCGCCGAGGCCGTCGAGACGGGGTGCGACATGACGGCCTTGCTGGCCATCGCTGCCGCGTCTTCGGTCGGTACGGCAGCCGCAAACTCCCAATCCATACCGCCGCTCGCCCGGCACATTGCCATAGCACGCGACATCGCCTTTGCCTTCTCGTATCCCCATCTGATCGACGGATGGCGCCGCCAGGGCGCGGAGATTTCCTTCTTCTCACCGCTTGCAGATGAGGCGCCCTCGTCGGACGCAGGCGCTGTCTATCTGCCCGGGGGGTATCCTGAGCTGCATGCCGGCCGCATCGCAGCTGCGGAGACGTTTAAGGCCGGTATGGCAGCCGCTGCCGCGCGCGGAGCGTTGGTCTATGGCGAATGCGGCGGCTACATGGTGCTGGGGGAGGGGCTTGTCGACGCCGGAGGCGAGCAGCATGCAATGTTAGGTCTGCTGCCCGTCGTCACGACGTTTGCGGTCCGCACGCGCCACCTCGGCTACCGGCGGGTCCGTTCGCTCGCGTCGGATCTTTTTGCCGGCAGCTTTTCGGCGCACGAGTTCCATTATTCGTCGGTGGTCTCGGAAGGTGCCGCTGAGCGTTTGTTCGAAGCGCAGGATGCTCTCGGGCAATCCTTGGGTCATGTTGGACTGCGCCGGGGTGCCACCAGCGGGTCGTATATTCATCTGATCGACTGCATCGGAGAGGGGGCATGAGCGCGCCGATCCAGCATGGCGGTGGACTTGCGGCCGCGGCGGAGATCTACGGCGGGGCGATCGAGGACTGGCTGGACCTCTCCACGGGGATCAATCCATGCCCGCCGCTGCTGCCTGCGATTTCGCCGCGGGCCTTCCACCGGTTGCCCGACCGGGAGTTGGAGCAGTCCGCCCGGATAGCCGCCCAGCGCTATTATCGATCAGCGCTAAGGCTGCCTTTGCCGGTTCCCGGCACGCAGTCGGTCATTCAGCTCCTACCGCGCCTTGTCAGACCCGATGCACGGGTCGCCATCGTCTGGCCGACCTATGGGGAATATGCGCGCGTCTTCGAGCAGGCCGGCTTCTGCGTCGATCGTATCGACAATCTTGAGGCCGTTACGCCCGCGCATGGTCTGGTCGTGGTGGTCAATCCCAACAATCCAAATGGCCGCGCCCATTCGCCGACACGTCTTGCTGAGCTCGCAGACGATCTTGCAGTTCACGGCGGCTATCTCGTCGTTGACGAAGCCTTCGGGGATGTGTTGCCAGAGCTGAGCGTGGCGGCGGCAAGTCATCCCAACGTGGTTGTCTTTCGGTCCTTCGGGAAGTTCTTTGGTCTGGCTGGAATCCGGCTCGGATTCGTCATTGCCGAGGATGGTGTCGTTGCGCGGTTCGCAGACTGGCTGGGTCCATGGGCCGTGTCCGGTCCGGCGCTGGAATTGGCGCGCCATTTTCTGGCCGTCGATGTCGCGGCGATCCAGACCACCATTGCGCAGCGGTGCTCCGCTCTCCACCGGGTGCTCCGTGGCGCCGGCCTGGTGATTGGCGGACATGCCGGTCTTCTCACGCTGGTCGAGGATGCGCGGGCAGGGGATCTGCATGCACATCTCTGCCGGAACCACATCCTGACCCGGAAATTCGATTATCGCAGCGACTGGCTGCGCTTTGGACTGCCTGCTGATTCCCACGGGGATCAACGGCTGGCGGATGCGCTCGCAACCTGGTCCAGGGGCAACGCATGATCCATCTCGTGCTTCTCTTTGTTGCGGTGATCCTTGACCGCCTCGTGGGCGATCCGCCCTGGCTTTGGCAACGCCTGCCACATCCCGTGGTGATCTTCGGCAAGGGGATCGACCTGTTCGAACGGCGACTGAACCGGCCGAGCTTTACCGCCATGGGCCGCCGTGTGAATGGCGTCGCCGCAATCGTCGCGCTTCTTGCTCTTGCGGCCCTGGTCGGGGGTGGTTTGTCTCGGCTTGCTGACGCGCTCGGTTACTTCGGTCTTGCGTGCGAGATCGTCGTCGTGGCTGTCTTCCTCGCGCAAAAGAGCCTCGCCGATCACGTCCTGGCCGTCGCTGAGGGCTTGCAGAAGGATGGACTTACAGGCGGACGGCGGGCTGTTGCGATGATCGTCGGCCGCGATCCCAACACGCTCGACAGTTCGGGCGTCTGCAGGGCCGCCATCGAAAGCCTGTCGGAGAACTTTGCTGACGGGGTGGTGGCGCCGGTCTTCTGGTATGCGGTCGCCGGACTGCCCGGACTGCTCGCCTACAAGATGCTCAACACGGCTGATTCGATGGTCGGTCACAAGAACGAGCGATACCGCGATTATGGCTGGGCCTCCGCGAGGCTCGACGATCTCGCGAACTGGCCGGCGGCAAGGCTCTCTGCAGGTCTCATTGCTCTTGCGGCCAGTCTCAGGCTCGGCGCTGCTGCCGGGCGCCGCGCCCTGTCGACTGCGCTGCGCGACAGCGGACTGCACCGCTCGCCCAATTCCGGCTGGCCCGAATCGGCCATGGCTGGCGCGCTCGACCTCCAGCTCGCCGGTCCGCGCGTGTATGGTGGTGTGCGCGTGAGCGAACCCATGATGCATGCGAGCGGACGAGATCAGGCAAAGCTTAACGACATCCATGCCGGGGTTGGCGTTTTCTATAGTGCCTGCAGCCTGATGGCGGCATTGGTCGGGATTTTAGCTCTCGTTTCCTCCATCTAACGATTTCCGTTCAGGATGAAGCTGGCGACCCTTTTTGGGCGCAGGTCGATGCCGGATTCCCTTTTCTCGGCGGGCATCTACAGTGTCATGTTGCAAGGGGTGTACATGTGGGGGGATAACATGCGTGCAACCGTGGCCGTGGCAGTATTGATCGTCTTGGCCTCACTGCCTTCACGGGCGGAGGCGAATTCGCTTGTTGCCCGCGTCAGCCTGTCGGCACAGACCATGACAGTCAGCGAGAACGGGATTACGCGCTATCGCTGGAAGGTGTCGACCGGGCGTCCGGGCCATGCGACGCCAACCGGATCATGGCGGGCGAAATGGGCGTCACGCCATCACCGCTCCCGGAAATATGACAATGCGCCCATGCCGTATGCGATCTTTTTCAACGGTGGTTATGCCGTGCACGCCACCTATGATCTCAAGCATCTCGGACGACCAGCGTCCCATGGCTGCGTAAGGCTGCATCCGGACAATGCGGCGCAATTCTTCGCGCTCGCCCGGCAGATCGGGCTGGGCAACACCCGAATCCTGATTTCGCATTGAAAGCGGTTGCCGCCTCAGTCGATGCCGGCTGCATCGCGCAGACGATCGATCTTCGGAACGATCACGTGGCGGTTGTTCTCAATGATGATGATGCCGTCCTTGCGGAGCTTGGTCATCTGACGGCTGACGGTCTCGATCGTGAGGCCGAGAAAATCGGCAATGTCCGCGCGGGACAGCGGCAGATCGAAGGTCTGCGTCTTGCCGCTCTCGGGGTCGATATGGGTTGCGATCAGGTAGAGGAAGCTTGCGACCTTCTCCTGGGCGGTTTTCCGACCCAGCGTGAGCATCCAGTCGCGAGCCTCGTCGAGTTCCTTCAGCGACTGGCTGTGTAGCTTGCGCTCCATGTCCGGCACTTCGCCGACCATGCGGTCAATGACATTGCGCGGGAAGGTGCAGATTTCGGTGTCGGTCGCGGCTTCGGCCGTGATCGTGCTCTCGCCGAGAAAGGGGCGGCCGAGGAAATCGGGGGCGAATTGCAGGCCGACGATCTGCTGGCGGCCGTCCGCCATCATCTTCGACAGCTTGATCACGCCCTTCAGAATGTTGCTGTAGCTGCCGACGGTCTCGCCCTGACCGATCACCTCGTTGCCCGAATCGATGCGTCGACGCATGGAGTGACGGTTGAGCTCGACCAGCTGGCCCGCCGTCAGAACGGAACACAAGCCGCCATGTCTTGCCTCGCACGAGCGACAAACGGCCGGTGCTTCGCATTCCGGCTGGTGCTTGGTATGAGTGTCCATAGTCTGCCGCCCCGTCAGGCCGGCCATTGCGCATCAGCGCCGATTCCGACCTCTATGGCCTTTTCGGCCTCTGAGTTTCCGTGAACTCTATTTGAGAAATGTATCAGCAAATTGATCGAAGTCAAAGGCTGCGTTGTCGCAGATCGCTATCTTTGGTCGCAGATCGAGATCGTTTGGGACATCCGTCATCATGCAGAATTCACTCCTCTCCCGCTATTCCGGAGCCGTGCCGCGCTACACGAGTTATCCCACGGCGCCGCATTTCCATGAGGGCGTCAATACAGAGGTTTATGCGGGATGGCTGCGGTCGATCAGCAGTGGACAACGGATCTCTCTTTACCTGCACATCCCCTATTGTGACCGCCTCTGCTGGTTCTGTGCCTGCCATACAAAGCATACATTGAAATATGAGCCTATTTCGATCTATCTGGAATCGTTGAAAAAAGAAATTGCTGCCGTCGGCGACCTGGTGTCGCGGGGGGCAAAGGTGACGGCAGTGCATTTCGGCGGCGGTTCGCCGACAATGCTGCGCCCGGATGATCTGATCGGCTTGATGGCTTCGCTCCGTGAAGCCTTTCATTTCGCCGATGAAGTTGAAATCAGCGTCGAAATGGACCCGAATGATCTCGACGAGCCGCGCTACGATGCGCTTGCGGCGATCGGCATGACCCGGGCAAGCCTCGGCGTTCAGGATTTCCACCCAGACGTGCAGCGTGCGATCAACCGGATCCAGACCTTCGATCACACGAAATCGGTGGTCGACGCCGTCAGGGCGCGTGGCGTGCATTCGGTCAATTGCGACATGCTGTATGGCCTGCCGCACCAGACCGAGGAGACGCTCGCGGAGACCGTGCGCGACATTCTCTCTCTGGCGCCGGACCGTATCGCTCTCTTCGGCTATGCCCATGTGCCGTGGATGAAGAAGCATCAGACGATGATCAAGGAAGAGGTGCTGCCGGGGGTCGAGGAGCGTTTCGTCCAGATGAACCTCGCGGCGCGCATGCTCATGGACGCCGGTTACGAAGCCATCGGTATCGACCATTTCGCGCTCCCGACCGACAGCATGGCGATCGCCCAGCGGGAGGGGCGGTTGCGGCGGAACTTCCAGGGCTACACTGTCGATGCTGCCGAGGCTTTGATCGGCCTCGGTGCCTCATCGATCGGGCAGTTGCCGCAGGGTTATGTCCAGAATATGCCGGCGACGGGTGAGTACCAGCGCATGGCCGACAATGGCGGCCTTGCCGCCGTGCGGGGCGTTGCCGTCACGGACGACGATCGGATGCGGCGCCGGGTGATCGAGGAGATCATGTGCCGTTTCGAATTGTCGTTTGTCGGCCTGCGCGCCGAATTCGGCCCGGCCGTTGACGCGATCGTTTCCGAAGCCCGGATCTTTGCGCAGTCGAACCAGGACGACATCTGTCGTCTGGATGGTGATCGTTTCGTCATCACCGACATCGGTCGGCCTTTCGCCAGGACCATCGCTGCCGTCTTCGACAGCTATCTGTCGAACGGCAAGGGGCGCCATTCGATTGCTGTTTAGGCAACACTAACGGCGCAAATTTCGCTGTCGCACAAAAGCACCATTGGCATTTGGCGGTGTTTTCCTTATGTGGAACCCAGAATTTGAGACATATGAGGTATGGGCGTGACCGCTACATTCGACAAAGTTGCCGACATCATTGCTGAGACCAGCGAAATCGACCGCGAGACGATTACGCCGGAAAGCCACACGATTGATGACCTCGGCATCGACAGCCTCGACTTCCTCGACATCGTCTTTGCGATCGACAAGGAATTCGGCATCAAGATCCCGCTCGAGCAGTGGACGCAGGAAGTCAACGAAGGCAAGGTTTCGACCGAAGAGTACTTCGTCCTGAAGAATCTCTGCGCCAAGATCGACGAACTTCGCGCCGCCAAGGGCTGACCCGTCTCCAAAGGAGCGGACATCGTCATGCTGCTTGAATATTTCCAGATGATTGACAAGGTCGAGAGCGTGGATCTCGGCCTTGGTCGTTTGAAGGCCCAGTCGGTCGTGCCGATGGAGAGCCCTGTTTTCGAAGGTCATTTTCCCGGCATGCCGCTGGTGCCTGGCGTGCTGCTGATTGAAACCATGGCGCAGGCCTCCGGCATGCTCTTGCTCGCGGTCAAGGACTTCGAGGCCATGCCTTTCCTGATGTCCGTGGATGGCGCCAAGATGCGCACCTTCGTCGAGCCTGGTGCCGTCCTCGATATCGAGGCTGAGCTTGAGCACGACGGATCGGGCTTTGCCGTCACCAAGGCGAAGATCGCGAGCGCCGGCAAGAAGGTCTGCGACGCGCAGCTGAAGCTGCGCACCATGCCTTTCTCCGAAGTGCCGCTCGCTCCGATCGTGCGCAAACGCGCCGAGGAAGTCGGTCTGATGGCCGCGATGGCCGCCCAGGCTTAAGGCGCATTCGGCCGCAAGCGCGCAATCTCCTATTGACCTTGGGGCCTTATTCGGGAAAACCCGCATTTTACGCTGGCCAGCCTGCCGGCGAGAGGATTGCATATGGTCAAGAAACCGAATGATGTGGTGATCACCGGTGTGGGGATCGTTACCTGCCACGGCACCGGCAAGGACGCGCATGTCGCGCTGCTCTCGGCCAAGACGGCGCCCGAACCGGTCCTGGAGACCGAAAAATTCGCGCCCTACGTCGTGCACAAGCTGCCGGAAATCGACTGGTCGCAGCAGATCGCCAAGCGTGGCGACCAGCGCCAGATGGAAAACTGGCAGCGCCTCGGCGTCTTCGCGGCCGGCCTAGCACTTGACGATGCCGGCATGAAGGACGATCCGGACGCCTGCGGGACCATGGACCTGATCGTCGCTGCCGGCGGTGGCGAGCGTGACATCGCCGTCGACAGCCTGATCGTCGACGAGGCGCTGAAGCGCAATGACCGTGAGAAATTCCTGATCGAAAAACTGAAGACCGAGCTTCGTCCGACACTCTTCCTGGCGCAGCTTTCCAACCTGCTCGCCGGCAATATCTCGATCGTCCACAAAGTCACCGGTTCCTCGCGCACCTTCATGGGCGAAGAGGCTGCCGGCATCTCGGCCATCGAAACCGCCTTTGCCCGTATCAAGGCCGGCCAGTCGACGCACACCCTCGTCGGTGGCGCCTTCGTGTCCGAACGCCCAGATATCCTGCTGCTGGTCGAGGGCATCCGCGCCCATCAGACCGGTCCCTGGCAGCCGCTCTGGTCGCGCGACGGTTCCTCTGGCGGTGGCATGATCCTCGGCACGGTCGGCGCCTTCCTGGTGCTCGAATCCCGCGAACATGCCGAGGCGCGTGGCGCGCATATCTATGCCGTTCTCGACGCGGTCGAAGGCGATCGCGGCAATCGCGACGAGGGCAAGCTCGAGGCGCGTCTGGCCCGCATGGTGCCTGAAGCCGCGTCGCTGTCTGCCGCCGATACCGTCGTCTTCTCGGGCGCGTCCGGTCTGGCCGAACTCACGCAACGTGAGAAGGCTCACCTAACGGAACGTTTCGCCGGCATGCCGGTGCGCGGCTATGCCGGCTCGATCGGTCACTCGGTTGAGGCACAGTTCCCGGCGGGTCTGGCGCTTGCCGCCCTTGCCATCGATGCCGGTGCGTCAGTGCCCGCTTTCGATCCGGCGAGCGAAGCCGCGCAGGCTCATCCCGCCAAACATGCCATCATCTCCACCGTCGGCTATGTGCGAGGCGAAGGCCTTGCCGTGCTCTCGGCGAATGCGTGAGGAGGATAGATCCATGACCGACAGCCGTTTCAAGGATCATCTGGGCCGTCCGATCATCGCCGTCACCGGCATGGGCGTCATCACCTCGCTCGGCCAGGGGCTTTCCGACAACTGGTCGAAGCTGACGTCCGGCAAATCCGGCATCCACTATATCAAGCGTTTCGACACAGAGGGCATGTCGACCCGTATCGGCGGCACGGTCGATTTCATTGCCGTGCCCGCCAACAATGCCGTCGAGCGTTCCTATGCGCTGGCCCGCGAAACCACCATCGAGGCACTCGCCCAGGCCGGCATCAATGGCGACTTCAACGGCCCGCTCTTCCTTGCCGCGCCGCCGGTCGAGCCAGAGTGGCACGACCGCTTTGCGCTTGCCGAACGGGCTCCGGCCTCCACCCAGCCGGGCGACGCCTATGACCGCTTCCTGGCGGCCATGCGCGAAAAGCCGGATCCGGTCTTCCTCGAAGCGGTGCAGTTCGGTTCGATCTCCGAGCGTCTGTCCGACAAGTTCGGCACGCGTGGTCTTCCGGTAACGCTGTCTACAGCATGCGCCTCGGGTGCAACGGCCATCCAGCTCGGCGTCGAGGCGATCCGCCAGGGTCGTACCGAGCGTGCGTTGACGGTTGCCACCGATGGCTCGATCAGCCCGGAGGCGGTCATCCGCTTCTCGCTGCTCTCGGCGCTTTCGACCCAGAACGATCCTCCGGAAAAGGCGTCGAAGCCGTTCAGCAAGGAACGCGATGGCTTCGTCATCGCCGAAGGAGCGGCAACCCTGGTGCTGGAATCGCTCGAAGCAGCGGTTGCCCGTGGCGCCAAGGTGCTCGGCATCATCAAGGGCTGCGGCGAAAAGGCCGACCATTTCCACCGGACGCGCTCATCGCCGGATGGCGGTCCTGCGATCGCAACCATCAAGGCAGCGCTTGCGGACGCCGGTTTGTCGGAAGAGGCCATCGGCTACATCAATGCCCATGGCACTTCGACGCCCGAAAACGACAAGATGGAATATGGCGCCATGCTGTCGGTCTTCGGTGACCGGCTGAAGGACGCCATTCCCGCATCGTCGAACAAGTCCATGATCGGTCACACACTGACGGCCGCCGGCGCAGTCGAAGCGGTGTTCTCGATCCAGACCATGCTCACCGGCACGCTGCCGCCGACCATCAACCACACCAATCCCGATCCCTCGATCGTGCTCGATGTGGTGCCGAATGTGAAGCGGGAGGCCTCGGTTTCGGCGGTTCTCTCCAACTCCTTCGGCTTCGGCGGCCAGAACGCCAGCCTTGTCATGACGCGGGAACCGGTCTAAGGCCTGCGCCAACAATTCGGGACGTCATCCGCGGCTTGAGGCCGAGGATCCGCGAACCCTGCTTAAACAATGAAGGTCGGCAGATGCTCGGGACATTCCCGGGCATGACGATGGGAGCGTGACGACGCCTTATCCGCCACCTGGCCCTGAAGGAAACAGTCATGCGCGCATTGCAACTCGTCGAAGACCGCAAGCTCGAAATCGTCGATCTGCCCGAGCCGGATGCACCGGGTCCGGGTGAGGTGACGCTGCGCGTCAAGGCCGTCGCGCTCAATCACATCGACGTCTGGGGCTGGCGCGGCATGGCATTTGCCAAGCGCAAGATGCCGCTCGTCATTGGTGCGGAAGCCTCCGGTGTGGTCGAGGCGATCGGTCCCGGCGTCGGCAATATCCTTCCGGGTCAGCTGGCGGCCGTCTACGGCGCGCGCACCTGCGGTCTCTGCAAGCCCTGCCGCGAAGGTCGTGACAATCTCTGCGAACATGTCGGTGGCGTGCACGGCTTCCACCTCGACGGTTTCGCGCAGGAAAAGATCAACCTGCCGGCCCGCCTGCTGGTCCCGGCACCACACGGCGTGGATGCGGTTGGTGCCGCCCTTGCTCCTGTCACCTTCGGCACCGTCGAGCACATGCTCTTCGACAATGCCAAGCTGGAGCCCGGTGAAACGATCCTCGTGCATGCCGGCGGTTCGGGCATCGGCACGGCGGCCATTCAGCTCGCCAAGAAGATCGGTTGCACCGTCATCACCACCGTCGGTTCCGACGACAAGATCGAGCCGGCCAAGGCGTTGGGTGCCGATCACGTCATCAACTACCGCACCGACCGTTTCGAAGGTGTCGTGCGCAAGCTCACCAAGAAAAAGGGCGTCGACGTCGTCTTCGAACATGTGGGCAAGGATACCTGGGCAGGCTCGATGCTCTGCCTGAAGCGTGGCGGCCGTCTCGTGACCTGCGGGTCGACCTCGGGTGTCTCGACCGACATGAACCTGATGATGCTTTTCCAGCAGCAGCTCAAGTTGCTCGGCTCCTTCGGCTGCCGCATGGAAAACATGGCGAACGCCATGCAGAAGATGGCGCGCGGCATCGTGCATCCGGTCATCGACACCGAAGTCACCTTCGACGATATCGACCGGGCGCTCGCCCGGATGGAAGGCCGCCAGGTCTTCGGCAAGATCATCCTGAAGATGGACTGATCCGGTGCGGATGTTCATCACCCGCATCGTGCTTTTCCTGCGCAAGGCCTATCACTGGAGCATTGCGCAGGCAGCCTTCGGGTTCCTGACGCTGCTCAAGATTCTGCCTGCGGATGCCGCGATCAATTTCGCCGACCGACTGATGCGTTGGGTCGGACCAAAGACCCGACGTCATCGGCTGATGCAGGTCAATCTGAAGAATGCGTTCCCCGAAAAATCCGAAGCCGAGCGTGAAGAAATCGCGCTTTCGAGCTGGGGCCATATGGGACGGCTTGCTGCCGAATATGTCTTTCTCGATCGTCTGTTTGATTTCGATCCGGAAAAGCCGGGCGAGGGCAGGGTAGAAGTCTCCGGTGTCGAGCAGTTCCTCGACCTGCGCGACAATCCGCGGCCCTTCATCGTGTTTACAGGCCACACTGCAAACTTCGAGCTTTTGCCCGTTGCGGGGGCGGCTTTCGGGCTTTACGTGACCGTTCTCTTCCGGCCGCCCAATAATCCCTATGTTGCGGAAAAGGTGTTCAATTTCCGTCGCAAGCGGATGGGCAAGCTCGTGCCGTCCCATGCCGGCTCGTCCTTTGCACTGGCGCGCCAGCTGGAGCAGGGGGGAGGTGTGGGGGTGCTTGTCGACCAGAAGTTCCGGAAGGGCGTGGAAACCAGTTTCTTCAACAATCCGGTCCGCACCAATCCGCTTCTGGCCAAGCTCGCCCGCCAGTTCGAATGCGAAGTCTATCCTGCGCGCTGCATCCGTTTGCCGGGCAACCGGTTCCGTTTGGAGATCGAGCCGGCGATCAGCCTGCCGCGCAACGCCAAGGGACAGATCGACGTCAACGCCACGTCGCAGGTGCTGAACGACAAGGTCGAGTCCTGGGTCCGCGAATTCCCGGAGCAGTGGCTCTGGTATCACGACCGCTGGCACATCAAACACAAGATCTGACCCCTCATTTTTGGCGAATGTAAGCGTTTCATACGCAACATTTTTTGGGCTGAGACTTTCGACATACCTGCAGCGATTGAAGGTGACGCGACCTCATGTTACGGCAGCCGGGAGGAATGTGTGACGGCTAGCCTGTATTCGTCACATGGATGCGTGAGGTGAGCGATGTCTTCTGGCGAATTTCGAGATGCAAATCTGCGCCTGTTGTCAGAAGCGGTGTCGCAAAAGAATCGCCAGCTGCAACAGGCGATTCGCAGCGGTAACGACGATCTGGTTCGGGCGATCGACCGAGAGATCGATCCGCTCATGGCGGACTTGATCAGTTATCGGGCAAGCCACACAGACGATATCTATCTGCAGATGCGGCTGGTGACCACCTTGCTCAGAGAAGATGCGGACGACCGGTCCTGCGTCTTGCGGCATGCTTCGACCCTTGCCCTCTTGGTCGAACGTTATTTCGGACCCCGCCGCACGCAGGTCGCGGGTCCGGTCTGGGCACCGGCTGCAATCGATGCACCGATCCAGGACGACGACGAAATGCTCAATGAGACGATCCTCAACAACCTGCCGGAGCGGATCGCCGTCGTGACGCGCGACTATCGCTATCTCTTTGCCAATCCGCCAATGGCGGAAATGCTGGGGGCCGCGCAGATCGATCTGATCGGCCAAAGCGTCTTCGAAGTGCGTCTTGAACCCGAGTTGCGCGAACCCATGCGCGAAGCGCTCGATCTTGCTTTTTCTGGTCGCGTTGGTGCTCTATCGACCGTGTTCCGGTCGGGTATGGAGGGGCGGATCGTGCTGCGCGCACGTTACAGTCCGCTCAGGGCGTCTCGCGGCCTCGTCAACGGCGCGGTTCTCACCTTTGGCGACAGCGAGTCGATGATCGGCGGCATGGCCGCCTAAGTCGGGGCGAAGATCCTTTTGTAGCGCGATCAGTCAGGCGACCGGTGTGTCCGGCGCTCTTTCCAGGCTGTCCAGACTCACGCCGATGAGCAGATGCTCGCGTTCGAACGCGATGTGGCGCCGCAATCCTTCGAAAAAGCCGCGCAACATGTAGCCCACGGCTTCCATATTCACCCGCGTGCCCGAACCCAGCCGCAACAAGGCGTCCGTCAGTTCCTCGGCAAAACACTCGTCTTCGCAATGCTCGAATTTCAGGCGCTCGAGTGTGGTGGCAAGATGGTCGTTGGCGTCCGGGCTTGCCTGCAGGTACGGAAAGAGCACCGTTTCCTCGTAATGGTGGATGCCCTTGATGAGGGGGCCGAGAGCCTTTGCCGCGTAGATGCATTTCTGGCGGTTGACGCTTGCCGGCAGGGAGTCGGCGATGTCTTCGAGTTCCTGGCAGAGGGCGAGCTGCTCCTCGTGAGCCCGATAGAGCCATTCGAGCGTGCGTTGCCCGGCATCGAGGCGGGCGTTGCCGGTCTTCGTCTCGGTCGGGCCTGCCGAATATGTGGTCTTGATTGTCTGCATGTCCGATTTCTCCAACGGCGTCGCGGTCGCAGCACGCCAGCACTCCCAAGACACGCGTGCCGGGCCAATTCCGCGATTGCTCCGGAACCTGGTCCGAGAGGTCGCAAACCCGGATGCGAAGCAGAAGGTCGCGAATTTTAGGAGAACCCGCATTGACCTGGATCAAGGTGGTCTGCCGCCTCCGATGCGAATGGTGCAGACGACGCGAGAGGATTCTCCTTCGGGAGCGGACGCATCGCGATGAGATCAGCAAGCCGTTGGGGGATTCCAACAATGAACTATACTGTCGAGACCTTGGTGATGGCGGTGCTCGCCTTCGCCGCGCTGCTCGGGGTGGCTTTCACCCAGGACAGCCTCTTCGCAGCCCATATGTGGGTTGCCTTCTTCGTGCTCACCGCCGGCACGATCGTCATGC
Source organism: Hyphomicrobiales bacterium (assembly GCA_900473805.1). Taxonomy (GTDB): domain Bacteria; phylum Pseudomonadota; class Alphaproteobacteria; order Rhizobiales; family Rhizobiaceae; genus Allorhizobium. The sequence goes on from UCMS01000004.1 coordinate 190,243, forward strand.
TGCGGCGGATGAAATTTGCACCGACCACGGCGGGCGCTTCCGGCGCGGCCCAGGCCTCCCAGTCGGAGTATTTTGACGAGGTCGTGCGTTACGGCGTCATTGCCACGGTCTTCTGGGGCGTCGTCGGCTTTCTCGTCGGCGTCGTCGTCGCGCTGCAGTTGGCATTTCCCGATCTCAACATCGAACCCTGGCTGAACTTCGGCCGGCTTCGTCCGCTGCATACCTCTGCGGTTATTTTCGCCTTCGGCGGAAACGCACTGCTTGCGACTTCTTTCTACGTGGTTCAGCGGACCTCCCGCCAGCGCCTGTTCGGCGGCAATCTCGCCTGGTTCGTCTTCTGGGGCTACCAGTTCTTCATCGTCATGGCTGCCACCGGCTATCTGCTGGGCATCACCCAGGGCCGTGAATATGCCGAGCCGGAATGGTATGTGGACCTCTGGCTGACCGTCGTCTGGGTTGCCTATCTGATCACCTTCATGGGCACGATCATGACCCGGAAGGAAAGCCATATCTATGTGGCCAACTGGTTCTATCTCGCCTTCATCGTCACCATCGCCATGCTGCACATCGTCAACAATCTGGCGATCCCGGTGTCGTTCCTCGGCGTGAAGAGCTACTCGGTCTTCTCCGGCGTCCAGGATGCATTGACCCAATGGTGGTATGGCCATAACGCCGTCGGCTTCTTCCTGACCGCAGGCTTCCTTGGCATGATGTACTACTTCGTGCCCAAGCAGGCCGGTCGTCCGGTCTATTCCTACCGCCTGTCGATCATCCACTTCTGGGCCCTGATCTTCATGTATATCTGGGCCGGCCCGCACCACCTGCACTACACCGCTCTGCCGGACTGGGCGCAGACACTGGGTATGGTCTTCTCGATCATGCTGTGGATGCCCTCCTGGGGTGGCATGATCAACGGTCTGATGACGCTCTCTGGCGCCTGGGACAAGATCCGCACCGACCCGATCATCCGCATGATGGTCATTGCGATTGCCTTCTACGGCATGTCGACCTTCGAAGGCCCGATGATGTCTATCAAGGCCGTCAACTCGCTCAGCCACTATACCGAATGGACCATCGGTCACGTTCACTCGGGCGCTCTCGGCTGGGTCGGCATGATCTCCTTCGGCGCGATCTACTACCTGACGCCCAAGCTGTGGAACCGCAATCGCCTCTACTCGCTGCGCCTGGTCAACTGGCACTTCTGGCTCGCCACCCTCGGAATCGTCGTCTATGCCGCCGTGCTCTGGGTCGCCGGTATCCAGCAGGGTTTGATGTGGCGCGAATATGATGCCCAGGGCTTCCTGGTCTACTCCTTCGCGGAATCGGTTGCTGCCATGTTCCCCTACTACGTCCTGCGCGCCGTTGGCGGTGGCATGTACCTGCTGGGAAGCGTGATCATGGCCTACAACATCCTGATGACCATCCTCGGCTATGAGCGCCAGGAAGCCCCGATCCCCGGATCGGTCGCCCCTGCTGCCCTGCAGCCGGCTGAATGAGGAGGGCTCCCATGTCCATTCTTGATAAACACGCAATCCTCGAGAAGAACACGAGCCTTCTCTTCCTCGGTTCGCTGCTGGTGGTCACCATCGGCGGTATCGTCGAGATCGCACCGCTCTTCTACCTCGAGAACACTATCGAAAAGGTGGAGGGCATGCGCCCCTACTCGCCGCTCGAACTGGCCGGCCGCAACATCTACATCCGTGAAGGCTGCTATGTCTGTCACAGCCAGATGATCCGGCCGTTCAAGGACGAGGTCGAGCGCTACGGTCACTACAGCCTTGCAGCGGAATCGATGTACGACCATCCGTTCCAGTGGGGCTCGAAGCGTACCGGTCCGGATCTCGCCCGCGTCGGCGACCGCTACTCGAACGAGTGGCACGTCCAGCATCTGACTGAACCGCGCGACGTGGTCCCGGAATCGATCATGCCGAGCTATTCCTATCTGAAGGAGACACCGCTCAAGGTCACCAGCGTCCAGATGGACCTGAAGGCCAACCGCATGGTCGGCGTGCCCTATTCGGATGAAATGGTCGAACTGGCCGCTGCCGATCTCGCCGCCCAGGCCGATCCGAATGCCGATACGTCGGGACTTCTGGCCCGCTACCCCAAGGCAAAGGTCGGTGACTTCGACGGCAACCCGGCACAGCTTTCCGAAATGGATGCGCTGATCGCCTATCTGCAGATGCTCGGCACGCTGGTGGACTTCTCCACCTACGACGACGCCACCGGCTACCGTTGAGGAGGGACCCATGGAAACCTATACCGCCATGCGTCACTTCGCCGACAGCTGGGGCCTGCTCGCCATGGCCCTGTTCTTCGCCGGCGTCGTCTTGTTCACCTTCCGCCCGGGCGGCAAACGGCAGGCCGACGACGCGGCCAGCATCCCTCTCAAGGAGGATTAAGAAATGGCAGACAAGAAACATATCGACGAGATCAGTGGCGTCGAAACCACTGGCCACGAATGGGACGGCATTCGCGAACTCAACAACCCGATGCCGCGCTGGTGGGTCTGGACCTTCTATGCGACGATCCTCTGGGCGATCGCCTACACGGTCTTCTACCCCGCCTGGCCGCTTCTGACGAGCAATACCAAGGGGCTGCTGGGCTATTCCAGCCGCGCCGAGGTGGCGCAGGAACTGGCGGCCGCCAAGACCTCGCAGATGGTGTATCTCGACAAGATCGCTGCGCTTCCCCTTGACCAGATCGTCGCCGACAAGGAACTGAACCAGTTTGCCATCGCTGGCGGTGCTGCCGCCTTCAAGGTCAACTGCTCGCCCTGCCACGGATCGGGGGCGGCCGGTGGTGCCGGCTATCCGAACCTCAACGATGACGATTGGCTGTGGGGTGGGGATCTCGAATCGATCCATACGACCATCGCGCATGGTATTCGCTACGATGGCGATCCCGATACCCGCGTGTCGGAAATGCCGGCCTTCGGTGAGATCCTCGACGCCGATCAGATCAAGCAGGTGGCTGCCTATGTCATCAGCCTGACCGGCACGCCGAGCGATGCTGCCCTGGTCGAACCCGGCAAGACAGTCTTTGCCGAAAACTGCGCCTCCTGCCACGGCGAAGATGCCAAGGGCGGACGCGACTTTGGTGCGCCGAATCTGGCTGATGCCATCTGGCTCAAGGTCGACGGCGAAGCCGGAATTGCGGCCCAGGTGCGTCAGCCGCGCCATGGCGCGATGCCGGCCTGGAGCGCGCGCCTTGGCGACACCACGGTCAAGCAGCTGACCGTCTTCGTCCATTCGCTCGGTGGCGGTGAATAAAGCTCCGCTTCCGGACAAAGTGCGGGCCGCATCACCGATGCGGCCCGTTTTCGTTTATAGATTTTAAAAATACTATGTGTTGCGACGCTTCGCCGCTGCTTGACTTAAGTCAAGGCGGGGTAGTCGGCGAGGTGGGACAAGGCGAGCATCAGAAGAGGGTTTTCCTACCATGAACATGCATGCCGATCAGAACAAGGTCGCCGATCCGGTGGACGTCGAGAGACACGATGCCGAGGCGGTCATGTCCGCCAAGACACGCCGTCCGCTCTACGAAGCGCGCAAGAAGATTTTCCCCAAGCGCGCCAATGGCCAGTTCCGGCAGTTTAAATGGATCGTCATGGCGATCACGCTCGGCATCTACTACCTGACACCGTGGCTGCGCTGGGACCGTGGTCCCTATGCACCCGACCAGGCGGTGCTGATCGATATTGCGCACCGCCGCTTCTATTTCTTCTTCATCGAGATCTGGCCTCAGGAATTCATCTATGTCGCCGGGCTTTTGGTCATGGCGGGTTTCGGACTCTTCCTGATCACATCTGCAGTCGGCCGCGCCTGGTGCGGCTATACCTGTCCGCAGACCGTGTGGGTCGATCTCTTCCTCGTCGTCGAACGTTTCATCGAAGGCGATCGCAACGCGCGGATCAAGCTTGAGGGGTCGCCCTGGACTTTTGACAAGATCTGGAAGCGGGTGACCAAACACGTGGCCTGGCTCGCGATCGGGGTTGCCACCGGTGGCGCCTGGATCTTCTATTTTGCAGATGCGCCGTCGCTGGCCGTGGAATTCTTCACAGGCCATGCCGATCCTGTCGCCTATGCCACCGTCGCGATCCTGACAGCCACCACCTATGTCTTCGGTGGGCTGATGCGTGAGCAGGTGTGCATCTACATGTGTCCGTGGCCGCGCATCCAGGCCGCGATGCTCGACGAGAAATCGCTCGTCGTCACCTATAACGACTGGCGCGGTGAACCGCGCACCCGCCACGCGAAAAAGGCAATCGCGGCCGGGGAGCCGGTGGGGGACTGCGTCGATTGCAATGCCTGTGTTGTCGTCTGTCCCATGGGTATCGACATCCGCGACGGGCAGCAGCTGGAATGCATCACCTGTGCACTCTGCATCGACGCCTGCGATGGCGTCATGGACAAGATCGGCAAGCCTCGCGGCCTGATCGCCTATGCGACGCTTGAAGAATATCAGGCCAACATGGCGCTTGCCACCAACGACAACACCACGCCGGTTCAGCCGTCGAATGTCCGAAACGCCGACGGAAGCTTCTCGGACAAGATTCGCCATTTCGACTGGCGTGTGATCTTCCGCGCGCGTACTCTGCTCTACATGGGCGTCTGGAGTGCGGTCGGCATCGGGCTTCTGGTGTCCCTGATCGGCCGAGACCGCCTGGAAATCAACGTGTTGCACGACCGCAATCCGCAATACGTGCTCGAGTCGGACGGCTCCATCCGCAACGGCTATACGGTGCGTATCCTCAACATGATCGCCACCCCGCGCGAGATCGAAGTGTCGCTCGACAGCCTTCCGGAGGCTGTGATGAAGATCAACGGCGTCAACGAGCCTCCGGCCCGGACCTTCACCGTCTCGGTTGAACCGGATGAGGCGACCACACTGAAAGTCTTCGTCACACTGCCTGCCGCCTTTGCCAAGACCGCGACCCAGGAGGTCACCTTTGTCGCGAAGGACAAGGACAGTGTCGAGCAGGACACCTATTCCGCCATCTTCAATGCCCCGGGAGCCAAGAAATGACTGTCAGAACCGCCAAGTCGTTCACCTTCACCGGCCGCCACATGCTGGCCACCATGGTCGCATTCTTCGGCGTCATTATCGCCGTCAACGTGACCATGGCTTATCTGGCAACCTCCACCTGGAGCGGGCTCGTCGTGCAGAACACCTATGTCGCCAGCCAGCAGTTCAACGGCAAGACCGAGGCGATCCGCCAGATGCTGGCGACGGGTATCAACGGCGAACTCGCGGTCAAGCGTGATGGCATTCGCTACCATCTGACCCTGCCGGGGAACGTTCCCGTCGTGGCCGACAGCGTGGTTGCCCATTTCAAGCGCCCGGTCGGCGAGCACCAGGATTTCGAACAGGTCCTGACCCCCGCCGGCGACGGCATCTATCTCGCCGAGCGGGAGATCCTCGCCGGCAGCTGGATCGTCGAGATCAAGGCGGAGAAAGATGGCAAGCTGATCATGCACGAAGCCCACCGGATCGCCGTTTCGGGAGAATGACCATGAGTTGCTGTGCAGCCGGATCGGAAGGCGCTCTGGATATCGAGCGGGCAGGGCATGCTCTGCCGTCCGCCGAAGAGTTGAAGCTGTCGAGCCGTTCGGTCGGACCCGGCCTGTGGCAGGTCGATCTCAGCGTGCCCGCCGTCCATTGCGGAACCTGCATCACCACCGTCGAGCATGCGCTCAAAGCCTTGCCGCAGGTCGAGCGGGCACGGGTCAACCTCTCGACCAAACGTGTTTCCGTCGTCTGGAGGGAAAGCGTCGAGGGGGTCGAGACCGACCCTGTCTCGCTTCCGCGCGCCATCGCCTCGACGGGCTACGAGTCGCATCTTTTCACAGCGGCCGAAGAGGCCTCGGATACCCTGCGCAACCAGTTGATCCGGGCGGTCGCCGTTTCCGGTTTCGCTGCCACCAACATCATGCTGCTCTCCGTGTCCGTCTGGTCGGGGGCTGATGCCGCCACCCGTGATCTGTTTCACTGGATCTCGGCAATGATCGCCGCCCCCGCGTTGATTTATGCAGGCCGCTTCTTCTACCAGTCTGCCTGGAGCGCGCTGAGGCACGGCCGCACCAACATGGATGTGCCGATCGCGATCGGCATCACCTTGTCCTATGCCGCCTCCCTTTGGGAGACGGTCCATCACGGCGAACATGCCTATTTCGATGCGACCGCTTCACTGCTCTTCTTCCTGTTGATCGGTCGCACGCTCGACCACGTCATGCGCGACCGGGCGCGTTCGGCGATTTCCGGCCTCGCGCGCTTGAGTCCGCGGGGCGCCATGGTGATCGGTGAGTTCGGTGTGCAGGATTACCGTGCCGTCGAGGACATCAAGGTTGGCGACCGCATCGCGATCGCCGCCGGTGATCGCATTCCCGTCGACGGTGTCGTGATTTCCGGCGAGAGCGATCTCGACGTGTCAATCGTCAACGGCGAAAGCACGCCTCAGGCCGTCCGTCCGGGCAGTGCCGTACAGGCGGGAACGCTGAGCCTCACCGGTTCGCTGACGATTTCAGCGACTGCGACCGTGACCAATTCCTTCCTCGCCGAAATCATTCACCTGATGGAAGCGGCCGAAGGGGGCAGGGCGCGGTACCGGCGAATTGCCGACCGCGCCGCCCAGTTCTATTCGCCCGCCGTGCACCTGCTCGCCATCACGTCCTTCGTCACCTGGGGACTGTACGACGGTGACTGGAAGCATGCGATGATGGTCGCCATCGCAGTCCTGATCATCACCTGCCCCTGTGCGCTCGGCCTCGCCGTTCCTGTCGTCCAGGTCGTCGCCGCCGGCCGGTTGTTCAAGGCTGGCATCATGGTCAAGGACGGCTCGGCCATGGAGCGGCTGGCTCAGGTCGACGCGATCGCCTTCGACAAGACCGGCACGTTGACGCTCGGGCGTCCCCGGCTCGTCGAGGGACCTCCGGTCCAGGCTGACGCCTTCGCTGTTGCCGCCGGCCTTGCCGCCCATTCCCGCCATCCCCTGTCGCGGGCGTTGTGGAATGCCTATACGTTCCAGCCACGCAGCTTCGATGGCGTCCGTGAAGTCCCCGGCGCAGGCGTCGAGGCTGTCACGGGAGAAGGTGTCTGGCGGCTCGGCAACCGCGCGTTTGCCTGCGGTGACGAGAGGGCCGAGATCGGTGCGACACCCTTTTCCGAGGTCGTCCTGTCGCGCGACGGCATCGAGGTCGCGATCTTCCACTTCGAGGACATCATCCGTCCGCGCGCCCAGCGTTCAATCAACGCCTTGAAGGCCTCCGGTTTCGGTCTGGCAATACTGTCGGGCGACCGCGCTGTGGTCGTGGCAAAGATTGCCCGCGAGCTCGGGATCGACAGCTGGCGTTCGGGGCTCACGCCGCGCCAGAAGGCCGAGGCCTGCGCTGAAGTGGAAGCCACGGGCAGCAAGCTTCTGATGGTCGGCGATGGCATCAATGATGCACCGGCACTGGCGGCCGCGCATGTCTCCATGGCGCCCGCCACCGCTGCCGATGTCGGACGCCAGGCTGCCGATTTCGTCTTCATGCGCGAAGGGCTGGAAGCCGTGCCCTTTGCTATCGAAGCGTCGCGCCGGGCGGGCCGTCTCATCCGCGAGAATTTTGCACTGGCCATCGGCTATAATGTCATCGCCGTGCCGATCGCGCTCCTGGGCTATGCAACGCCGCTGATTGCGGCGGTCGCCATGTCAACCTCGTCGATCATCGTCGTTGCCAATGCGCTGAGGCTCAATCGGCTGGCCATCGAAGAGGTGCCAGCGAGTGCGTCCGGAACCGGATCGGGCATCGTCGCTCCGTCGACAGGGGAGAGGCTTGCCGCATGAACATGCTCATTTTCCTCATCCCGATTGCGCTCTTTCTCGGCGGGCTCGGTCTCTTTGCTTTCCTCTGGTCGCTGAAGAGCGGTCAGTATGACGACCTCGACGGTGCTGCCTGGCGCGTCATCACGGAGGATGAGGATCATCCCGCCGGGTGATACGGTCTGTTTACCGCCTGATCAAGAATTGCTCTTGCCGCACCGCATTCATGATGCGACAAAGCGCCTCCTAATCGATTTGAATGCGGAGGTTTCATCGTGCATCAAGCGGAAATCGGACTGATCGGTCTCGGAGTCATGGGCTCCAATCTGGCGCTCAACATTGCCGAGAAAGGCAATCGGATCGCGGTCTTCAACCGGACGCCCGCCCGCACCGACGAATTTCTCGGCGAAGCCGGCGACCTCGCCGACCGCATCATCGGTTGCCACACGATTGAAGAGTTTGTCGCGGCCATCCGTCCGCCGCGCCCGATCATCATCATGATCAAGGCCGGCGAGGCCGTCGACCAGCAGATGGCGGCTCTTCTGCCGCATCTCGCCAAGAACGACATCATGATCGATGCCGGCAATGCCAATTTCCGCGACACCGTCGCCCGTTTCGAGCGGCTCGCCGGAACCGATGTCACCTTCATCGGCATGGGTGTGTCGGGCGGTGAGGAAGGTGCCCGCCATGGGCCCTCGATCATGGTCGGCGGTACCGAGGAAAGCTGGAAGCGCGTCGAACCCGTGCTGACCTCGATCGCTGCCAAGTTCAACGGTGACCCCTGTGTGGCCTGGCTCGGCACCGATGGCGCCGGTCACTTCGTCAAGACGATCCACAACGGCATCGAATATGCCGACATGCAGATGATCGCCGAGATCTACGGCATCCTGCGCGACGGCCTGAAGATGTCGGCTGCCGAAATCGGCGAGATCTTCGGTCAGTGGAACAAGGGGCGTTTGAACTCCTATCTGATCGAAATTACCGAGAAGGTGCTGAAGGCCACCGATCCGGAAACCGGCAAGCCGATGGTCGACGTGATCGTCGATTCCGCCGGCCAGAAGGGTACCGGCAAGTGGTCGGCCATCGAGGCGCAAAACCTTGCGGTCGCTGCCTCCGGCATCGAGGCTGCTGTTGCCGGTCGCGTCCTCTCTTCGCTGCGCGACGAGCGAATCGCGGCTGAAAAGCTCTTCGGCCTGCCGGCACTCGCCGACGCGCCGAAGGACAAGGCGGCCTTCATCACCGATCTCGAAAACGCGCTGCTCGCCGCCAAGATCGCCGCTTACGCACAGGGATTTGCCGTGATGTCCTCGGCCTCGGACGAGTTCAACTGGTCGCTTCCGATGCCGACGATTGCCAAGATCTGGCGCGCCGGCTGCATCATTCGCTCGCAGTTCCTCGACGAGATCACCTCGGCCTTTACCAAGGACCCGAACGTGCCGAACCTCGTGGTGACGCCGGCTTTTGCCGCGATGGTCAAGGAAACCGATGGGGCCCTGCGTCGCGTGGTTGCTCATGCGGCCCTTTCCGGACTGCCGGTCCCGGCGCTGTCTTCGGCGCTCTCCTACTTCGACACGTATCGTCGCGGCCGCGGCACGGCAAACCTCATCCAGGCGCAGCGCGACTTCTTCGGCGCGCATGGTTTCGACCGTCTCGACGGCAAGGACATCCATCACGGTCCCTGGGCCGGCCAGTTCTGATTCGCCATCTCTCTAATGGCTGACCTGGAGCCCGCCCCCTTGGGGCGGGCTCTCTGCATTTTGCCGGCGGGTTCGACAGATCTGACGAGCGGGCCGGTGGCACGTTCTGCTTGTAGGCCCAAATCAGGTGGAGGACCTGCAACTCCCTCGATTCCTAATGATCGCGTTGAGAAGTGGTTAAGATCTGCGCCCTAGCGTTGTCGTGCGGTGAATCCGGTCGTGCGCAATCGAGGCTTTCTCTATGTCCTTTCTCAACATCCCGACCATCATGTTCAGCGGTTTCGTTGTTCAGGCGGCGCTGGGCCTGCTTTTCTGGCGCAGTTGGCGCGTCGAGCCGGAGCGTCAGGAGTTTCTGCTGTGGTCGGCCTCGTGCGGCAGTGCGTCGCTCGGCTTCCTCCTCATGGCGTTTTATCCCGGCACCTACACGCTGGCAGCCGTCACCATCGGGCCGGGTCTACTGCTGATGAGCTTTGCGCTCTCCTGGCAGGGGCTGCGTCGCTTCGATCATCGTTCGGTCGACCTCAATCTGGCCTCGGCTGGTCCTCTCCTGTGGATGGCGCTGACCACGATCGTGCCGGTGTTTCATGAAGTGCTGGCGGCGTGCCTAGCCTTGTTCGGCATTCTTGCGGCGGTCTATGCGGCTCTTGTCGTTCATGAGCACCGGCTGTCTGCGCGGGAAGAGCATCTGCCGGCTCGACGCATGATCACGACATGGTTTCTGGTCCATGGCTTGGTGGCGCTTGTTGCTGCCGCATTGTCTCTGGCATCGGCCGTCATCGGCGGGGGTGGTGCGATGCTTGTTCAGCCGATCTGGCCCGGATTGTTCGCTGCTGAACTCCTGCTGCACGGCGTCGTGGCGGGCGTCGCTGCCGATCTGCTGGTCAAGGAGCGGCTGCAGTTGGAAAGCCGTTGGGCTGCATCGACGGATACGCTGACTGGACTGGTCAACCGCGGCACCTTCCTGGAAATGCTGCAGACCCTGTCGGTCAAGGTGCGCGGCGAGGGCGCCTTCCTCTATGTCGACGTCGACCATGTCAAGCGGATCAATGACCGTTTCGGCCATTCCGGCGGTGACCACGTTCTGAAAACCTGCGCCGATCTGATTGCCCGGGAATTGCCGCAGCATGCGTTGCTCGGCCGCCTCGCCGGCGCGGAATTCGCCGCCTACATCCCTTTCTGTGACCTGGAGAAGGCGGAGGCGCTCGGCCATGTAATCTGCGAGAGCGTTGCGCAACAGATCTTCACCCTCGGCGACGCTATGGTCGGCGTAACCGTCAGTGTCGGTGTGGCGCATGGGGCGTTGCAGGTGACGCCGGACGAGTTGCTGAAGCGCGCGGACGCTGCCCTGCATTCGGCCAAGGTCAACGGGCGCAATGCCGTCGTCGTGTGGCACGAGGGCGACCGCCCGTCTTATGCGTGACCGCTCCTGCGAAGAGGGGCGATCTCATGCGATCCTTGACGGCGCTGTCCTCAATCCCAGCGCGGTTCGCTGATGCTTTGCAGCAGTTGCGGCTCGACCCCATCGATGCGGGCGATGACCGCTTTGGCCAATTCGCGGCCGGCCTGGCGGACGTCTTCCTGGGCAACGATGATTTCCGGGCGGATCCATCTGAGTATCGGTATGCCCTGCTTGGCGACAAGATCGACATCGCGGCCGACATGCAGCCCGGCCGCCTCGATGCCCGCATTGGCGGCAATCGCGCTGCTGCCTGACGACGAAATGATCCCGTCGGGCGCGTCCGGACCGCTCATCAGGTCCTGAACCCGGGCGCGGATCTGGTCGAGTGGCGAGTCGAGGTTGACATGCAGCGGGACTTCTTCGGCGCCGAAAGCCTTCAGGCCGCGCATGAATCCCGTGAACGTGTGCTCGTAATAGGTCAGCTTGCTCGGTGGCGGCAGAAGCGCCAGCCTTCGTCTGCCTTTCTTCACCAACCGCTCGACGGCGGTATAGGCGAAGGCCTCGTTGTCGAAGTCGTGATAGGGATGGGCGTCACGCATGTTGGTCCGCCCATGGGTGGCGAACGGCATGTTCTGCTCCATCAGCAATCGCACCCGTGCGTCCTCGGGCTCGGTGCGCGAGATAATCACGCCGTCCGCCGATCCCGTCTCCAGGATGTACCGAACCGGCAGCATCGGATCCTTGGTATGAGCATGGGGGGTGACCACGATATGGTAGGGTGTGCCGGAGAGCACTTCGGAAATGCCGACAACCATCTGGTTGGAGAAGCCGAGGATTTCCTCGTCGATGCCCAGCACGAGGGCAATGACATTGGTCTTGCCGGTCCGCAGGCGCACACCCGCCCGGTTCGGCTGGTAGCCGAGTTGCCGGGCCACCATGCGCACGCGCTCTTTCGTCTCGGCGCCGATATCGGGTGCATCCTTGAGCGCGCGTGACACGGTCGTGATCCCGAGTCCGGTCATGAAGGCGATCGTCTTCAGTGTCGGTCGTTCTCGCGGCGTCGCTGCCCGGTCCATGAGGCCGCTGCCCTGCTGTTCTGTCATCGTGTCCCCGCCTTCAGCATAAGCCACGCTTATAATTGGCTTTTCTCCGACTGCAAACCCGCCGTCCCGGACCTCCTCCCGATCGAGCGGAGAAAAAATCTGAAACGATACAGTCGATTTGTCGAGCGTTTTCTTATGTTGCGCTGCGAAGGGTTGCAACCTGAGGTGTTTTCGAATTCGTATCCAGAGGGCTTCGTTCATGCTTGGTCACGTTCTGCTGTGTTGCAGCAATATTTTCTGATTGTTGTCCTAAATAGCGGCGTGGAAACGAGATTATATCGGTTGCGGCGCAACATTATTTTGTCTCGTCGGGTAACTTGGTTACGAGGGAATAGGACGTATCAACGCGGATCACACGGCCGGAAAATTTTTTATCCGTTGCATGGTTGCGCTCGAAAAATCTTTGACATAAGTTTTTCCGGCAACGTTTCAGTGAGGGAGGAGACTCATGAATTACCGTAGCTTTGCGGCCGCTTTGGCCGCTACCGTCGTCATGCCGTTTGCAGCGGCTCAGGCAACCGATCTTGAAGTCACGCATTGGTGGACGTCCGGCGGCGAAGCCGCAGCCGTCGCCGAGCTTGCAAAGGCTTTCGATGCCACCGGCAACAAGTGGGTCGACGGTGCTATTGCCGGTTCCGGCGGCACCGCGCGTCCGATCATGATCAGCCGCATCACCGGCGGCGACCCGATGGGCGCCACCCAGTTCAACCATGGCCGTCAGGCGGAGGAGCTGGTCGAAGCTGGTCTGATGAAGGATCTGACGGCTGTCGCCGAAAAGGAAAAGTGGAAAGAGATCGTCAAGCCGGCCAGCCTGCTCGACAGCTGCACGATCGACGGCAAGATCTATTGTGCGCCTGTTAACATCCATTCCTGGCAGTGGCTGTGGTTGTCCAACCCGGCCTTCGAGAAGGCCGGCGTTCCCGTGCCGAAGAACTGGGACGAGTTCGTCGCAGCCGCTCCTGCACTCGAAAAGGCCGGCATCATTCCGCTCGCCGTCGGTGGCCAGCCTTGGCAGTCTGCCGGTGCCTTCGACGTGCTGATGGTCGCCATCGCAGGCAAGGACACCTTCTACAAGGTGTTCAAGGACAAGGATGCGGAAGCAGCCGCAGGCCCGGAGATCGCAAAGGTCTTCAAGGCTGCGGACGATGCCCGCAAGATGTCCAAGGGCTCCAATGTGCAGGACTGGAACCAGGCAACCAACCTCGTGATCACCGGCAAGGCCGCCGGTCAGATCATGGGTGACTGGGCACAGGGTGAATTCGCGCTCGCTGGCCAGACCGCCGGCAAGGATTACACCTGCCTTCCGGGTCTCGGCGTGAACGAGATCATCTCGACCGGTGGTGATGCCTTCTACTTTCCGGTCCTGAAGGACGAGGCGAAGTCGGCGGCTCAGGACGTTCTTGCTGCCACGCTGCTGGCGCCGGCCACGCAGGTCGCCTTCAACCTGAAGAAGGGTTCGCTTCCGGTGCGCGGCGACGTGGATCTGGCCGCTGCCAACGACTGCATGAAGAAGGGTCTCGACATCCTCGCCAAGGGGAACGTGATCGAGGGGACCGACCAGCTGCTTTCTGCCGACAGCCAGAAGCAGAAGGAAGACCTGTTCTCCGAATTCTTCGCCAACACGTCCATGACCGTCGAAGATGCGCAGAAGCGCTTCGTCGATATCATTGCGTCCGCCGACTGATTGCGGGTGATGTGACCGGCCAGGGGCAACCCCGGCCGGTCATTGGCCATTTTCGACCGGGTAGGGCATCACGCCCGTCTGCCGGCTGTGCGGGATGCGTATGCGTGTCAGCGTGACGGCCTTGGTGCGACCGCCCGTGTCCAGGACGAGGAGGACTGACCCATGGCGACGCCCGCTCATGCCGGTCGACCGAGCAAACTGTTTCGCAATCTCAACGCCAAGATCGCCTCCATACCGATGGTGCTGACCGCCCTGGTCATTTTCCTCGGGGGTACCATCTGGACGATCGTTTATTCCTTCACCAATTCGAAGCTCCTGCCGCGGCTGAAATTCGTCGGCTTCGATCAATATGATCGCCTGTGGGATGCGCCGCGTTGGGTCATGTCGATCCAGAATCTTGCGATCTACGGCATCCTGTCTCTGATCTTCAGCCTGGTGATCGGTTTTGTGCTCGCGGCGCTGATGGACCAGAAGATCCGCTTCGAGAACGCCTTCCGGACCATCTTCCTCTATCCCTTTGCACTGTCCTTCATCGTCACCGGTCTTGTCTGGCAATGGATCCTGAACCCGGATTTCGGGGTGCAGTCCATCGTCCGATCCCTTGGCTGGGAGACCTTCACCTTCAACCCGCTCTATAACTCCGACATCGTCATCTACGGGATCCTGATCGCCGGCCTCTGGCAGGGCACGGGCCTCGTGATGTGTCTGCTGCTTGCGGGCTTGCGCGGCATCGACGAGGACATCTGGAAGGCGGCGCGCGTCGACGGCATCCCGATGTGGAAGACCTATCTCTTCATCATCATCCCGATGATGCGCCCGGTCTTCATCACCACGCTCGTCATCATCACTTCCGGCATCGTGCGCCTCTACGACCTCGTCGTCGCTCAGACCAGCGGCGGCCCCGGCATCGCCTCGGAAGTGCCGGCAAAATACGTCTACGACTACATGTTCCAGGCTCAGAACCTCGGCCAGGGCTTCGCCGCCTCCACGATGATGCTGCTAACGGTTGCGATCGTCATCATCCCCTGGGCCTATCTCGAATTCGGAGGAAAGAAGCGTGGCTAATCCCGGTTCTCTCAATACCGCTGCGGCCGGTTTCGACGCCGTTTCCGATCGCGTCGGTTCCGGCCCGCGTGGCGCCAAGCCGAAGCGGGCGTTTTCGCCGCGCAACATCATGCTCTATGGGTCGCTGATCTTCTTTGCGATCTATTATCTGGTGCCGCTCTACGTGATGATCGTCACGTCGCTCAAGGGCATGCCGGAGATCCGTCTCGGCAACATCTTCTCGCCGCCGGTCGAAATCACCTTCGAGCCTTGGGTGAAAGCCTGGGCCACCGCCTGCACCGGTCTCAATTGCGATGGTCTGTCGCGTGGCTTCTGGAATTCGGTCCGGATCACGGTGCCGTCGACGCTGATCTCGATCCTGATCGCCTCGGTTAATGGCTATGCACTCGCCAACTGGCGCTTCAAGGGGGCGGAGCTGTTCTTCACCATCCTGATCATTGGTGCCTTCATCCCCTATCAGGTCATGATCTATCCGATCGTCATCGTGCTGCGCGAACTCGGCATCTACGGCACGCTGACCGGTCTCGTCATCGTGCACACCATCTTCGGCATGCCGATCCTGACGCTGCTCTTCCGCAACTATTTCACCTCGCTGCCGGAAGAGCTGTTCAAGGCGGCGCGCATCGACGGGGCAGGGTTCTGGCAGATCTATCTCCGCATCATGCTGCCGATGTCGCTGCCGATCTTCGTGGTCGCCATGATCCTGCAGATCACCGGCATCTGGAACGACTTCCTGTTCGGCGTCGTGTTCACGAGGCCCGAATACTATCCGATGACGGTGCAGCTCAACAACATCGTCAATTCAGTCCAGGGCGTGAAGGAATACAACGTCAACATGGCCGCAACACTTCTGACCGGCGCCGTGCCGCTCATCGTCTACTTCATTTCCGGACGCCTCTTCGTCCGGGGCATCGCCGCCGGCGCAGTCAAGGGTTAAGCTCATGTCGCACAGTGTATCGATCAAGGACCTCTCGTTGAGCTTCGGCGCCGTCAAGGTGCTGGAAAACCTCAATCTCGACATCGCCGAAGGGGAGTTCCTCGTCCTGCTCGGCTCGTCGGGCTGCGGCAAGTCCACGCTTTTGAACTGCATCGCCGGTCTCTTGGAGCCGACCGACGGGCAGATCTTCATCAAGGGTCGTAACGTCACCTGGGAAGAGCCGAAGGACCGCGGCATCGGCATGGTGTTCCAGTCCTATGCGCTCTACCCGCAGATGACGGTGAAGAAGAACCTCTCCTTCGGCCTGCAGGTCGCCAAGATGGCTAAGGACGAGATCGAAAGACGCGTGCAGCGCGCTGCCGACATCCTGCAGATCGGGCCGCTGCTCGATCGCAAGCCTTCGGCACTGTCCGGTGGTCAGCGTCAGCGCGTGGCAATCGGCCGTGCACTGGTGCGTGATGTCGACGTGTTCCTCTTCGATGAGCCGCTTTCTAACCTCGACGCCAAACTTCGCTCGGAATTGCGCGTCGAGATCAAGCGCCTGCATCACAATCTGAAGAACACGATGATCTACGTCACCCATGACCAGATCGAGGCTTTGACGCTCGCCGACCGCATCGCGATCATGAAGAGCGGTGTCATCCAGCAGCTCGCCGATCCCGGCACGATCTACAATCGGCCGAAAAACCTCTTCGTCGCGGGCTTCATCGGTTCGCCGTCGATGAACTTCCTGCATGGCGAACTCATCAACGAGGGCGGCCAGATCTATTTCCGCACCCATGATGTGCTGTTTGCGATGAATGGCTACGAGTCACAGGAGCCGCTCAGCGGCGGTCGCAAGGTCATCCTCGGCGTCCGCCCCGAGCATATCAAGGTCGACGAGGAAAATGGCATCGGCGAATTGCACGAGGCAACGGTCGACATTGAGGAGCCGATGGGTGCCGACAACCTGCTCTGGCTTAACCATGCCGGCCACACGCTGTCGGTCCGGATCAGCGGCACACGCCGCTATGCTCCCGGTGCCAAGGTTCGCCTCGGTTTCGACATGAGCGTCGCGTCTCTGTTCGATGCCAAGACGGAAGAACGTATTTGACGGACTCCCCACGTCCCGGCTTGGCCGGGGCGTCTTTTTCTTCTGCAAGGACTGGTAGCATGAGCGAGACGGCAAGCGGCAGCGTCATCGACCTTCACGGAATGTGGGATATTTCCTCAGGCGAGGGGGATCATCAGGCCATGATGGCCGTGCCCGGCGATGTGCATTCCGCTCTTCATGCCGCCGGCGTTATTCCGGACCCCTATTTCGGCCGCAACGAGGAAGTCGTCCAATGGGTCGCCGAGCGCGACTGGTCGCTGTCGCGGCGCTTCGTCCTGCCGGATGTGTCTGGCTCGTGGTATCTCGACATCGACTATCTCGACACGGTCGCCGTCGTCTTCATCAACGACGTGCCGGTGCTCTCCGCCGACAATTGCTTCCGGCGCTATCGTCCCGATGTCAGCCATGCGCTGCAGCCGGGTGAAAACACGGTGCGCATCCACTTCCATTCCAACATCACGGCGGGTGCCGAGCGGCAGGCGCGGCAGCCCTTCTATATTCCCTACTCGACCGGCAATTGCCCGATCCCGAACGGCAACATGCTCCGTAAGCCGCAATGCCATTTCGGCTGGGACTGGAATATCGCGATCGCCCCCTTCGGCGTCTATGGCACCCTGTCGCTGAAGAAGCTCGACCCCGCGCGCATCGAACACGTCGAGACCGAACAGGTACATCACGCAGATGGTCGCGTCGATCTCAAGGTGACGACGACCCTTTACGCCTCCGAGCCCGCTGTCGTGCCCCTGCATTTTGCGCTGAACGGCGACCGGGTGCGCCTCGACGTCGGTATTTCCGCCGGCGAGACGAAGATAGTGCATGTCTTCGAAATCGAGCATCCGCGCCTCTGGTGGCCGGCCGGCTCCGGCGAGCAGGCGCTTTATGCGCTGACCGTCGATCTCCCCACGGAAACCGTCACGCGCCAGATCGGGTTGCGCACCATCGAACTGCTGACCGATCCGGACGAGGCCGGCAGCCGCTTTGCGCTCAAGGTCAACGGCCGCGAGATTTTCTGCCGCGGCGCCAACTGGATCCCCGCGGACGCGCTGTTCTCTCGCTCGTCGGAGGAGAAAACGACGGATCTCCTGAACTCCGCCGTTGCCGCCCATATGAACATGATCCGCATCTGGGGCGGCGGCTTCTATGAGGCCGACTGGTTCTATGATCTCTGCGACCGGCTCGGCCTGATGGTCTGGCAGGACTTCATGTTTGCCTGCAATCTCTATCCATGCACGGATGACTTCCTCGACAATGTCGCCCACGAAGTCGAGTACCAGGTCAAGCGGCTCTCCAGCCACGCCTCCATCGTCATCTGGTGCGGTGACAATGAGCTCGTCGGTGCGCTTACCTGGTTCCCGGAATCCCGCGACAACCGCGACCGCTATCTGGTCGCCTATGATCGTCTGAACCGGGTGATCGAGCAGGGCGTCAAGAAGACCTTTCCCCAGGGTATCTGGTGGCCGTCGAGCCCAGCCTCCGGTTATCTCGATTATGGCGACGCCTGGCATGCCGATGGCTCCGGCGACATGCATTACTGGTCGGTCTGGCACGAGAACAAGAGTTTCGATAATTACCGAACCGTCAAACCGCGCTTCTGCTCGGAATTCGGTTTCCAGTCCTATACGTCGCTGCCGGTCATTGAGAGCTTTGCCGACAAGGCCGACATGAACATCGCCTCGCCCGTCATCGAGCTGCATCAGAAAAATGCCGGCGGCAATGAGCGGATCGCGGGCACGATGTTCCGCTATTTCCGCTTCCCAAAGGATTTCGCCAATTTCGTCTATCTGAGCCAGATCCAGCAGGGCCTCGCCATCAAGACCGCGGTCGAATACTGGCGGTCGCTGAAGCCCCATTGCATGGGGACGATCTACTGGCAGCTCAACGACACCTGGCCGGTCGCCTCCTGGTCGAGCCTCGATTACGGTGGCAGCTGGAAGGCCATGCATTACATGGTGCGCCGCTTCTTCCAGCCGGTGGCCGTCGCGGCCATTCCGTCCGAGGACGACACGACGATCGCGCTCTCCATGGTCAACGACACGCTCGATACCGTGACGATCGACGCCAACCTTTTCGTGCTGACGTTATCGGGCGATCGCATCCCGCTAAAAAGCGTGCAGGGCGATTGCGGCCCGGATGCAGCGGAAACGCTGATCACGCTCGATGCCAGCGAAATCCCGGCCGACGGTCTGCTCGCCTGGAGCTTCATCGCCTCAAACGGCATGAGCGGGGAGGGGCATTTCCTCAATGGCACGTACAAGGCGCTCGACCTTGAGCCGTCACGGCTTGAAACGACTGTCACCCCGACCGCGGACGGTGGCTTTGAAATCGCCGTCACAGCGCATGGGCTTGCGCTCTTCGTCATGCTCGAAAGCGCGACTGCCGGTCGCTATTCCGACAACGCCTTCGACCTCGCGGGCGGCGAGAGCCGCCGCATCGTCTTCACGCCCGAGACCGCTCTGCCCGCCGGCACCGTACCCAATTTCCGGATCTACGATCTCTACACCTGCCAGTCGGCGGACTGACAGCCATCATATCCAAGGCCCTGGGCGCCCGATCCAGTGCCAAACGAGGAGGAGACTACCCCCATGACCACGCTCGGCTTCCAGCTTTACAGCGCCCGCAATTTCCAGCCCTTCAGCGGCATCTATCCGAAGCTCCAGGCTGCCGGCTACGGTGAAGTCGAGGGTTATGGCGCTCTCTATGCGTCGCTCGCCGACGGTGAGCTTGATGCCTTCCGCAAGGAGCTCGACCAGAACCACCTCACCATGCCGACCGCGCATTTCGGTCTCGACATGATCGAGAACGATCCGGCCCGCGTCAGTAAGATCGCCAAGACGCTCGGCATCGAGGCGGTTTACTGCCCCTATCTGATGCCAGATCAGCGCCCGACGGATGCGAGCGGCTGGTTTGCCTTCGGCCAGCGCCTGCAGGCCGCCGGCAAGCCGCTGCGTGATGCCGGTCTCGTCTTCGGCTGGCACAATCACGACTTCGAATTTGCGACCCTGCCTGACGGATCGACCCCGCAGGAACAGATCTTTGCCGGCGGCCCGGAACTCGACTGGGAAGCCGATATCGCCTGGGTCATCCGCGGCAAGGCGGATCCCTTCGCCTGGATCGAAAGCTATGGCAAGCGCATCAGCGCCGTCCACGTGAAGGACATCGCGCCGGCTGGCGAAAACGCGGATGAAGACGGCTGGGCCGATGTCGGCCATGGCACCGTCGACTGGAAGGGCCTGGTTGCGGCGCTGAAGAGCACCCGCGTCAAGCATTTCGTGGTCGAGCACGACAATCCGAAGGATATCGACCGGCTAATCACCCGCTCGATCGCCTCCTTCAACACCTATTGAACTCATCGCAGCAAGCAGGACATTTCCCATGGCACGCGAACTCGGCGTCGGCATCATCGGATGCGGCAATATCTCCACAACCTACTTCTCGCTGGCCCCGCTGTTTCGCGGCCTGAAGGTCGTTGCCTGCGCGGATCTCAATCCGGCAGCGGCCGAAGCCCGGGCTGCCGAATATGGCGTCAAGGCTCAGACCATCGATGAACTTCTGGCCAATGACGAGGTCGACATCGTCGTCAACCTGACGATCCCGGATGCGCACTACCCGGTCTCCAAGCGCATTCTCGAAGCCGGCAAGCACGTCTATTCAGAAAAGCCGCTGGTGCTCTCGCTGGAGCAGGGCGAGGACCTGCGCGCTATCGCCAAGGCCAAGGGCCTGTCCGTCGGCTGCGCCCCTGACACCTTCCTCGGCGGTGCGCACCAGCTGGCGCGCGCTTTTATCGACAAGGGCGGCATCGGCCGCGTCACGTCCGGCACCTGCCATGTCATGAGCCCCGGCATGGAGATGTGGCACCCGAACCCGGACTTCTTCTTCCTGCCCGGCGGCGGCCCGGTCCTCGATCTCGGGCCCTATTACATCGCCAACCTGATCAACCTGATCGGCCCGGTGAAGCGTGTGGCTGCCCTGACATCGATGGCGAACGAGACGCGCACGATCACCAGCCAGCCGCGCAACGGCGAGGTGATCCCGGTCAAGACGCCGACGAATATTCATGCGCTGCTTGAATTCCAGAACGGCGCAACGATCACGCTCTCCGCCAGCTGGGACGTCTGGAGCCACCGCCACGCCAATATGGAACTCTACGGCACGAATGGTTCGCTCTATGTGCCGGACCCGAACTTCTTCGGCGGTGTCGTCGAGGCCTCCGGTCGCGACAAGAACATCCAGCCGCTCGAAGCCTGGGATCATCCCTTCGGTCGCAACAACCAGGAAAGCCCACAGGGGCCGCGCGCCAATTACCGCACGGCCGGTCTTGCCGACATGGCGGTCGCGATCCTCGAAGGCCGCGATGCCCGCTGCTCCCTCGAGCGCACCCTGCACGGCGTCGACGTCATGGTGTCGATCCTGAAGTCCGGCGAAACGGGAGAATTTGTGACGTTGTCGACAACCTGCACCCAACCGGCTGCTCTGGGTATCGACGAAGCGCAGGCTCTGCTTCGCTAGAACCCCTTCCCAACCCCTCCCCACAAGGGGGAGGGCTTTTCCGCCGCCGCCTCTGGGATTTTGTTCCGTCTCCGCTAAGTTGCGGCTGGCGGAAATAGGGAGGCATCCCCGATCAGTCTCCCCCCTTGTGGGGGAGATGGCCGGCAGGCCAGAGGGGGCTTTGCATCCGCCGAGCACATGCATTCGGGAGAGAACCATCCATGACCTATACCCCCGCCGAAAACCGCTATGAGCGGATGACCTATAATCGCTGCGGCAAGAGCGGGCTGAAGCTGCCGGCGATCTCGCTGGGGCTCTGGCACAATTTCGGCCAGGACACGCCGCATGCCACCAAGCGGGCGATCTGCCAGAGGGCCTTCGACCTTGGCATCACCCATTTCGACCTCGCCAACAATTACGGCCCGCCGCCCGGCTCGGCCGAGGAAGCCTTCGGTGAGATCCTGCGCACGGACTTCCGCGGTTATCGCGACGAGCTGATTATCTCGTCCAAGGCGGGCTACAACATGTGGCCCGGTCCTTACGGCGAATGGGGCAGCCGCAAATACCTGATCGCGTCCTGCGACCAGAGCCTGAAGCGCATGGGCCTCGATTATGTCGACATCTTCTACTCGCACCGCTTCGATCCTGATACGCCGCTCGAGGAAACCTGCGGCGCGCTCGATCACATTGTGCGGTCGGGCAGGGCGCAGTATGTCGGCATCTCCTCCTACAATTCGAAGCGCACCCGCGAAGCCCATGCCATTTTGAAGAGCCTCGGCACGCCGCTTCTCATCCATCAGCCCAGCTATTCGATGATCAATCGCTGGATCGAGGAAGACGGACTGATCGATACGCTCGAAGACCTCGGCGTCGGCTCGATCGTCTTCTCGCCGCTCGCGCAGGGCATGCTGACCTCTAAATACCTCAACGGCATTCCGGAAGGCACCCGCGCGACGCAGGACAAGTCGCTCGACCCGGGCTTCCTCAATGAGCGCAATCTCGAAAACATCCGGGGCTTGAACCGCATCGCCGAAAAGCGCGGCCAGACGCTGGCGCAGATGGCGCTGTCCTGGGTGCTGCGCGGCGGCCACATCACGACGGCGCTGATCGGTGCGTCGAAGCCTTCTCAGGTGGAGGATTGCGTCAAGGCCATCGAGACGCCCGACTTTACGCCAGAAGAACTCGCGGAAATCGACGTCTTCGCCAAGGATGCCGACATCAACCTCTGGGCAGCCTCTGCGGAGCGCAAGGGCCCGCCGCGGAAGAAGAAGTAACGAAACACCCTCCCCTTGAGGGGGAGGGTCGGAGCGCAGCTCCGGGGTGGGGTGANNGACCTCCCCCCTCAAGGGGGAGGTGGGCACAGCGGCCGCCGTTTCCGCCTTCTCCCCGCCTGCGGGGAGAAGGTCCCGGAAGGGGGATAAGGGGCATCGTTCACGTAAAACAAGCCATCAGGCAGGAGGAAACACGCCATGATCATCAACCCCATCCTGCCGGGTTTCAATCCGGACCCGTCGATCTGCCGCGTGGGCAAGGACTACTATATCGCCACCTCCACCTTCGAATGGTATCCGGGCGTGCAGATCCATCATTCACGCGATCTGGTGAACTGGGACCTCGTCACCCGTCCGCTCAACCGCGCAAGCCAGCTCGACATGCGCGGCAACCCCGATAGCGGTGGAGTCTGGGCGCCGTGTCTCTCCTATGCCAGCGGTCTCTTCTGGCTCGTCTATACCGACGTCAAACGCTTCGAAGGCTCGTTCAAGGACGCGCATAACTACATCGTCACGGCGCCCGCGATCGAAGGCCCCTGGTCCGATCCGATCTACGTGAATTCCTCCGGCTTCGACCCCTCGCTCTTCCATGATGATGACGGCCGCAAGTGGTTCACCAACATGCAGTGGAACCACCGCCCGGAAGCCAGAAACACCATCGGCCATGCCAAGTTCGACGGCATCCTGCTGCAGGAATGGGATCCGAAGGCGCAAAAGCTCACTGGCCCGATCAAGAACATTTTCGAGGGCAGCAAACAGGGGCTTGTGGAAGGCCCGCATCTCTTCAAGCGCAATGGCTGGTATTACCTGACGACCGCCGAGGGCGGTACAGGCTACGACCATGTCGTCACCATGGCGCGCTCCCGCGCGATCGAGGGCCCCTATGAGATGCACCCGAACACGCATCTCATCACCTCGAAAGACAATCCGGAAGCCGTGCTGCAACGCGCCGGCCACGGGCAATATGTCGAGACGCCTGACGGTCAGGTCTACCACACCCATCTCTGCGGTCGACCCATGCCGCCTAAACGCCGCTGCACGCTCGGCCGCGAAACGGGCCTGCAGAAATGCGTCTGGAAGGAAGACGGCTGGCTCTATCTCAAACAAGGCGGCGTCGTACCAGCCGTTGAGGTTCCGGCGCCCGATGGTGCGGTGAAGCGCGAGGAACCCGTCGAGATCGTGACAACCTTCGACAGTCCCGACTTACCATCTGAGTTCCAGTGGCTGCGCACGCCGCATCCGGAGCGCCTGTTCAGCCTGAGCGACCGGGCAGGGCACTTGCGCCTCTTCGGCCGCGAAAGCATCGGCTCCTGGTTCGAGCAGTCGCTGGTCGCCCGCCGCCAGGAGCATCACCGCTTCCGCGCCGAAACGCGTCTTGAATTTGCGCCGGAGACTTATCAGCAGGTCGCAGGCCTGACGCATTATTACAACCGATACAAGTTCCACGCGCTCGGCGTCTCCACCGACGAGAAGCTCGGCCGCTCGCTGATCATCCTCTCTTGCCCCGGCGATTATCCCTCCGGCAATCTGACCTTCCCCATCGGCATGGGCCAGTCGATCCCCGATGGCGCCATCGATCTCGCCATGGAGGTCACGGACAACGACCTGCAATTCTTCTGGCGGGTCGCAGGCGAGGGTGACTGGCAAGCCATCGGCCCGGTCCTCGACGCCGGCGTCGTCTCCGACGAAGGCGGCTTCGGCGAACACGGCTCCTTCACCGGCGCCTTTGCCGGCATGTTCTGCTTCGACATCACGGGACGCGGCAAGGCGGCGGATTTCGAGCGGTTCGTCTATCGGCGGGGGTGATCGTCAGAACCCGCCGCGGGTTCCCCGTGCGGACTGCTGCTGCGCCCGCGCCACGATAATGACGCCCGCGAGCGAGACAGCGAGCCCGAGGGCAATCGAGACCGAGAGCGGTTCGCCGAACATGATCCATGCCCAGATCATCGTGACCGGCGGGCTGAGATAGACTACCGACGTGACGCGTGCCGGAGACGAGCGTCTGAGCGCTAGGTAGTAGAGGGACCACGAGCCGAGAGTCGCGACGATGGCCAGCCAGAGGACCCCGCCGATGAAGCCGGCATTCATGACGGGGCGGACGCCGCCTTCGTGCCAGGCAAAGAGAGAGAAGATCGCGGCCGCTGAAAGGCACTGGATGCAGAGGCTTTGGTGTACCGGCATGCCGATGCTCGGGCTGCGCTTCTGCAGCAGTGTCGCCACCGCCAGGGACAACGTGCCGAGCACCGGCAGGGCATAGGCCCAGAGCGCCACATTGCCGAGTGCGAGGGAATGCGCCGAGGCAATGAGCACACCGGCGAAGCCGATCAGCGACCCGATCCACTGCCGTCCCGTCAGGGCCTGTCCGAGGATCGGCCAGGAAAGCAATGCGACCGCGAGCGGCAGCATGTCGGTGATCAGGGCCACGAGACCCGTCGGCACCCCGAAAGCGATCGCCAGAGCGAAACCCGCGAGATAGCCGGACATCGCGAGTGCACCGAACAGGATCTGCGGCCAGATATTGCGCCAGCGCAACGGCGGGCCGAAGAGAAGGGCGGCCGGCAGAAGCAGTAACCCCGAGATAAGGCTTCGCCAGAGCAGGATCAGGAAGATCGGTGCATGGTCGCTTGCGAAACGCACGCCGATGAAGCCGGCGCTCCAGGTGACGATCAATCCGGCTTCGAGGAGGAGAAGAAGGGCGAGCGCCCTATAACGGGAGGAGGAGTTTTCGGCGCGTGCAGCAATCTCGGTCATCCGCGGGTCGCTCTGCTCTTCAATCCCTTCAGCAACGATACCGCGATACGCCGGGCCCTCTTCAGCCGCGCGTCGTGACCGTCAAGTCCTGCGCGCGCCATTGCCCCTTCGAGCACGAAGGAGAGGTGTTCGGCAGCCTCGTTGACGCGGTCCATGTCGTCCGGAACGATCTCCTGGAGATAGCGTCGGAACAGCCGCTCCACCTCTTCCTTTTGGAAGGAGACGATGTCGCGGGCCGGATCTCCGACCGAGAGTTCCGCAGCCGCGTTGAAGAGCCCGCAGCCGCGAAAGCCCCATTCATAGGCGAGGCCGGCATAGCCGACATAGGAATCGAACACTGCGAGGATCCGCTCTTCCGGCGTGGTTGCCGAGCGCAGAGCCTCCGTCAGCCGCTGCTGCCATTCGTCGAGCCGGTTCTGCAGATAGGCCTGAACAAGGTCCGCCTTCGAGGCGAAGTTGTTATAAAGGCTCATTTTTGCGACGCCGGCGCGGGCCGTGATCGTATCGATCCCCGTCGCACCGACACCGTGGGCGTAAAACAACTCCGCCGCTGCTCGCAACAGGCGTTCCCGCGCAGTTCCCGCATCCGTCATTTCGCTAGACCTCGTTTAGGTAGACAGTTCTACCTAGTGGCCGGCGAAGTCAAGAGGATGACGAAAGACTGAACCCATCGATGTCAGCCGGTCTCGAGCCAGTCGGCCAGGCGACCGGCCACGGCCTGATGCATCAGGTAGCCGTAAAGATCGTGCGGGTTGGAGGTTAGCCTGCCGTGTTTGACATCCTGGTAATGCCAGCAGTTGAAGATCTGCGTGTCGGTGATGGATTTCGGACGCCCCGCGGCCGGCATCTTGCGATAGATCGGCGCTATCTTTTCCACATGGGCGACGAAGTCGTCCTGAGCGTAAAAGTTGGACCACTCGGTCACGAGGTGGAGCGGATATTTCTCCGCCTCGACGTAACGTCCGTCGAGAAGATTTCGGCGGACCCCGTCTTCGCCGAGGGGATTGCCGATCGTCAGCCACAGGCTCACCGGGTTTTTCTTGTCCCGCAGGGCCGCATATTCGCTCGTATGGGCATATTTCCACAGCACGTCGTAGGAGATCATGCATCCCATGCTGTGTGCCACCAGGCATATATCATCCCCCGCCGCGAGAGCCGGGGCCAGGATCTCCCCGAGCCGGCCACGGATCTCCGAACCGATGGCGTGCGACGTGAGATAGGCGCCGAGATCAGCGGTGGCTTTGTCGATCGCCCATTTGTTGAGGATACCTCCCGTGAAGAGGCTGCCGATGAGGCTGACCATGTCCGACGCATCGTCCAGCATTCGCAGGTCATCTGCATTCTTCAAAAGTTCGGTATAGGTCCTTTTGTCGAAGGTCTTCAGCCGGTCGGTGAGCGCGAAAGCCTCTTGCAGCGGTTCTGCCGGGAAAACTTTCCGGCCGGTTTCCGGATCTGTCTCGGTCAGTTTGGCGGCTTCGGTCTTGCTCTTCTCCGCCAGGATGGCGTTGCTGATGTCGCCGAAATAGCAGAATGAGAATTTGACCTCGTCGCTCTCGAAGATCGTTTTTGCCGCCCCTCGGTTCGCCCGTGCCAGCCCGCTGCCGATGGCACGTCGCGACAAATCGATCATGGCGTCCCGTGACGGCTTGATGGCGCGGCCATGGATGAGAACCAGATGCTTCTTGCTCATGTCTTCCACCCTCCCCAGAAACAGGGAGGATGATACACGCATTGCAGGTAATTTGAACAGGCTACGCCTTGGATCGCCAATCCGGGGCTAAGTTTGGTTCACCCCAGCCGGTCCGCATGCCACCTCAAATGATCGTCCATGAAGGTCGAGATGAAGTAGTAAGAGTGGTCGTAGCGCTCATGCATGCGCAGCGTCAGGCCGATATCCGTTCCCTTGACCGCCTCCTCGAACTTCCACGGCGCGAGACCTGTCTCCAGGAAGCTGTCGGCCTTGCCCTGGTCGATAAGGAATTCCGGGAAACGGGCACCTTCTTCGACCAGCGCGCAGGCATCGTATGGGCGCCAGTTGGCGCGGTCGGGACCGAGATATTTTTCAAACGCATCCTGCGTCCAGTCGGCGGTCAGCGGATTGACGATGGGCGCGAAGGCCGAGCAGCTCTTGAAGCGATCTGGGTTCTTCAGTGCAATCGTCATCGCGCCATGGCCGCCCATGGAATGGCCGAAAATGCCCTGGCGGCTCATGTCGGCGCGGAACTGTTCGGCGATCAGCCCCGGCAATTCCTCCGTGATGTAGGAATACATCTGAAAATGCTCGGCCCAGGGCTTTTCCGTGGCGTTCAGGTACATGCCTGCACCCTTGCCCATCTTCCAGTTGGTCAGTTCGTCCGGCACGTCATTACCGCGCGGGCTCGTGTCCGGGCACACCACGATCAGGCCGAGTTCGGCGGCCATGCGGCGGTATTCGCCCTTTTCCATGACATTGGCATGGGTGCAGGTCAGCCCCGAGAGATACCAGAGCACGGGCCGCTTTTCGGTGATTGCCTGGGGCGGCACGAAGACGGCAAAAGTCATCTCGGTGCCGGTCGCTTCCGACTGATGCGAGAAGACGCCCTGCATGCCGCCGAAGGCGGTGTTCTGGGAGAGGATGTTCATGGGCAAGGTCCTTGTCTGCAGAGGTTCAGCCGGCGAGCGACACGGCCGCGTTGACAGCGGCCGCGATCAGCACGGTGTTGAAGAAGTAGGAGATCGTGGCGTGCACGAGGTTCAGCTTGCGCATCGCGGTCGAGGTGATCACAACGTCCGAGGTCTGCGCGGTCATGCCGATGACCAGCGAAAAATAGAGAAAATCATGGCCGCAGGGGTCCGGCGTGGCCGGAAACTCCAGGCCGCCGCGCCTACCATTTTCTTTCGCGCGGGAGGGGCGCCAATAGACATGGGCGTAGTGCATCGCGGCCATGGTGTGGATCGTCAGCCAGCCGAGTACGACGGCGGCAACGGCAAGCGCCAGCTCAGCCACACCTGCCTGCTGTTCCCGGTTCAGAGCCAGGAAGAGTGCGCCGATCGCGGCCACGATCG
Source organism: Hyphomicrobiales bacterium (assembly GCA_900473805.1). Lineage (GTDB taxonomy): Bacteria > Pseudomonadota > Alphaproteobacteria > Rhizobiales > Rhizobiaceae > Allorhizobium. The sequence continues at coordinate 218,574 of UCMS01000004.1, forward strand.
CAAGCGTTGTAACGCCGAGAATGACGAAGGCGGGCGCATCCGCGACATCCGCGCGTTGCTTCAGATAAGCCGGCGTCAGACGTCTCAACCGCAGAAATGACAACGTGAGATAGGCCGCGAAAAACAGAATGGCTGGCAGCTCGATGGTGACATCCGGCTCATAGATCACGACAAAGGGCAGGGCAGTGAGCGCAATCACGCCCGCCACCATGAAGGAGCGATAACGGTGATCGAGAACGGAATTCATCAGATTTTTCAAAGCGTCGTGCCGCCCTGCTGGCCGTTGAACGGGCCCTACTTCTTGATCCGGCGGCAGAGCCTGTCAAGCGTTTCAAGGAAAGCCGAACGGTCGCGCGGCGAAAAGGCGGCATTGTAGCCCTTACTTTCGCCGGTCTCGCGGAGATGTGCCCCAAGGTCGCGCATGGCCGTCGCCATGCCGATATTGGCGGTGTCGAAAATCCGGCCCGTCGGCCCGGTCACCAGCGCGCCCGCCGCCACGCAACGCCCGGCCAGCGGCACGTCGGCTGTCACGACGATGTCACCATCGCCACAGCGCTCGGCAATCCAGTCATCCGCCGCATCGAAGGCGCCAGAGACGATGACATTCTTGACCATCGGATCGCGCGAGGGGCGAAGGCCGGAATTGGCGACAAAGGTCACCGGCAGATCATGCCGCTCCGCGACTTTCAGGATCTCCGGCTTCACCGGACAGGCATCGGCATCGACATAGATTTCGGGCATCGGATCAGTCGTCAAAGAATCTGCGATAGTCCCGTGCCGCATGCAGGAGACGGATGAGCTCTATACCGTCCCCGGTGTCGAGTGGCTGATAGATAATCAGGTATCGGCGGAAGGGGAAGAGGCGCAGAGCCGGGTATCTCTGGAAACGTTGCGCGCCGAGTAGGGGCCATTCCGCCAGCATCACGTAGCGCTCTTCGAGTTCGCGTAACAGGCGCTCGGCGGCCGCTTCGTTGTCGGCAGCGACAAATCTCCAGACAGCATTGAGATCCTCGACGAACAGCGGTCGTCGCCGGATCCGGGCCATGGCTCAACGCCGCTCGCGAAACATGGAGATGAGTTCCTCCGCAGTTTCCATGTCGGCCGCTGGGCCGCTCTCCAGTCCCCGAGCGGCTTCATCTTCCAGTTCAGATAAAAACTGCGCTGCCTCGGCCTCGCGCTGCTCAAGCAGATCGAGGCTATAGCCAATGACGTCCCTCGTTGAGCTGAACCGACCCGATTCCACCAAGCGCTGGACCAGAGCTGCCTGTCTGTTGTCCAATACAATACGGTCATGCTTCATGACGTCAACTCCCGGAGATTAAAGCAGTCTAGCATGACTACGCATAACCAGCCATCTGTCGAAAAGGCCGTGAAAACCTATCCCCGCCGCAGCATGTCCACATGCGGAATCCCATCCTCCAGATACTCCTCCGAGATCACCTCGAAGCCGAGCGATCCATAGAACTTCTGCAGATGGCTCTGCGCCGAAATCTCGATCGGCTCTGCCGGATAGAATTTCTCCACCTCTGCAATCGCCTCTCGCATCAACGCTTCGCCCAGCCGCTTGCCGCGATGGTTTGGCGAGACCGCTACGCGTCCGATCCGGGGATGATGCTCCGGTGTCGGACGCCAAAGCCGGGCACAGGCCAACAATTCGCCATCCATCAGCAGCCTGAGATGCAGGCAGTCGACATCGTTTCCGTCCAGTTCCGGATAGGGGCAGTGCTGCTCGACGACGAAAACATCGACGCGCAGCTTCAGCATCGCATAGAGATCGACGGCGGAGAACTCGTCGAGCCTCCGCACGTCGACGCTGTAAGGCGCAGACATCAATAGACCACGACGCCGCGGATCGATTCACCCTTGTGCATCATATCGAAGCCCTTGTTGATGTCCTCGAGCGGCATGGTGTGGGTGATCATCGGGTCGATCTGGATCTTGCCCTCCATGTACCAGTCGACGATCTTCGGCACATCGGTGCGGCCACGCGCACCGCCGAAGGCCGTGCCCATCCACTGGCGCCCGGTCACAAGCTGGAACGGACGGGTGGAGATTTCCTGGCCGGCGCCGGCAACCCCGATGATGACCGACTTGCCCCAGCCGCGATGGGCCGATTCGAGCGCCTGGCGCATCACCTTGGTGTTGCCGGTGCAGTCGAAGGTGTAGTCGGCGCCGCCGATCAGGTCGCCGTTGCGCTTGGTCATGTTGACGAGGTAGGGCACGATGTCGTCGCCGACTTCTTTCGGATTGACAAAATGCGTCATGCCGAATTTTTCGCCCCAGGCCTTACGATCCGGATTGATGTCGACGCCGATGATCATGTCGGCGCCGGCGAGCCTGAGACCCTGCAGCACGTTCAGACCAATGCCGCCGAGGCCGAAGACGATCGCGGTCGAGCCGATCTCGACCTTTGCCGTGTTGATGACGGCGCCCACGCCGGTCGTAACGCCGCAGCCGATGTAGCAGATCTTGTCGAAGGGTGCGTCGGGGTTGACCTTGGCAACCGCGATTTCCGGCAGAACGGTGTAATTCGCGAAGGTCGAGCAGCCCATGTAGTGGTGGATCTTGTCCTTGCCGATCGAGAAGCGGCTCGTGCCATCCGGCATCAGGCCCTGACCCTGGGTCGAGCGGATCGCGGTGCACAGGTTGGTCTTTCGCGACAGGCAGGAATAGCATTCGCGGCATTCCGGCGTGTAGAGCGGAATGACATGGTCGCCCTTCTTCACTGAGGTCACGCCGGGGCCGACATCGACGACGATGCCCGCACCCTCATGACCGAGGATCGCCGGAAACAGCCCTTCCGGATCGGCCCCCGAAAGGGTGAAATCATCGGTGTGACAGATCCCCGTGGCCTTGACCTCGATGAGCACTTCGCCGGCGCGAGGTCCTTCCAGCTGTACGGTCATGACCTCAAGCGGCTTCCCAGCCTGCACGGCAACGGCGGCGCGAACATCCATGGTCTTTCTCCCTGACAAATCGTTGGTCGCGACTTTTGCACGGCTTCGCCATCCGGCTCAAGGGCCGAGCCGGATTTTCTCAAAAGTCTGATTTTTCTCGTTATTCGCTTCTGAGGACCGGATGGTGCCGGCCGGCATCCGCTCGCAGCTTCCCGGTCTGGCGGGGGTCCTCGAAGATCTCGACCATGCGCTTGTAGGGTGTGAATCCGGAGCGCTGGTAGAAGGCGAGGGCGGCCGGATGGTCGAGATGGCAGGTGTGGACCCAGAATCGCGAAATGGGTTTCTCCCAGGCCCTCTCGATTGCGACATTCATCAGGATGCGTCCGGCGCCCGTCCCGATCAGGCTCTCGTCAAGGCCGAAGAAGGCCAGTTCGCATTGCCCGACCTCTCGGAAATCGAGTTCCAGTAGACCGAGCTTTTCACCGTCACGCGCCATGACGTAGATTTCGACCGCCGGATCCTTGATGATGGCCGCGAGCTTGTCATCATCCATCACGGCGCGTGATACCCAGAGCCAGTCCTCTCCCACACGGCGATAGAGGGCGCGGTATTCGTCGAGGGTGGGGGAGGCCCAGCGCTCAACCAAGAGGTCCTGTCCCGGCGGGTTTGGCCGTGGCACCGGTTTTGCGGTCATCTCGAGGCATGTCACGATCGTCGCGAGCATGGTCGAGGGAATGTCGTGAAAGCCGGCCGGCAGGGGGGTGCTGTGCGTATCCATGAGCACTTCTTGACGCGGCTGACCGAGAGGTGTCAAGCACGCCACCTCAGCCGAAGAGCCGTCCACAGGCATAGATGACGGCATAGGCATGCATGGCGAGGGCTGCATAATAGCCGAAACCCGTCATCAGCCGTTCTGCCGGTGTCATGGCGACCAGTTCGTCGCGGGGCTTGGCACCCTTGGTGCGGATGAGACTGAGCAGGGTGAAGAGGCACAGACCGACGATCAAGGTGACCGGCGAGAGGCCGATCCGCCAACCGGTCCACAATACTACCCCGGTCACACCGAAGCTCGCCAGTGCCAGCAGTGTCTGGTTTTCGAAAACCTGCCGCAGCACCTGACCGCCGTCGAATCGGTATGTCGGCAGCAGATTGAGCAGGTTGAAGGCGCCGAGAATGACGAGGAAGATCAGGATGGGCGCCTCCGTGCCGGCCGCATGGGGCAGGCCGAGCACGGCCTCGTGGGCCGCCACCAGAACCGGAACCAAAAAAGCGGAGACGCCAGCACCCATCAGAGCACAGGTCGCCACTTCAAACAGCGTGTTATACGGTCGCCCACCGACGGCAATGCCGCCCAGCAGGGGCACGAAGATCATGCGTGCGCTCGGATGGCCGAATGCGCGATAGGCGATCATGTGGCCGAGTTCGTGCAGCACGATCACCAGTGTCAGGAAGACCGACATCATCAGTCCGGCACTGTCGAAGCCAAAGAAAGGCCAAAGCAGCAGCGTCGAAAGAACGACCAGCAGCGTCTGCCACAGCGGATGTTCGAGATGGCCGATGGCCGAGCTTTGCCTGCCCTCCACGTGATCCCGCAGCGCTGTCAGTTCCCGGCGGAGAACAAAGAAGCGGAAAAGATAGAAGGCGAGCCCTCGATAGGTGTCCGTCTGTTCGATCGTCACGAGACTGCCGGTGGGGAGGCGTTCGACCGTGCGCCTCTCGCTGAACCCCTCCCAGAAATTCTGGTCCAGCGTGCTGTCTGCCACCACCCGGAGTTCGCAGGAATAGCTGCCACCTGCCGTCATGGACGCCCGGTCAACCGCCATGGTGCGGCGGCTCGGACGGCCATGGCGATCGGGATGGCGAAACGCAAATTCGACAAGATCCGGATGCCCCTCGACCGGGGTCACCTCGATCACGCTCGGATGCCATGCCGTCAGGTCACCCGCCGGGCGGGTGATGTTCCAGACGTCTTCCGCGCGCTCGCGCACCGTCTGGCGCACACGCAGGGTTCGCCGGCCGAGCGGGGCCGCCATCAGCAGCCATAAGAGGCCGAGATTGACGGCAAGCAGAAAAGCTGCGGCTTGATGCGTCGCCAAATGCCCGTCTCCCGATTGCCTGAAGAGCCGTCAATCTAGGGGTGCCGCGTTAGAATGCGGTTTAGATATTGCTTAAAAAGCCGGCGATCTTGACGTGCAGTCGGCCCATCAGGCAACCGGCTCCGGCGGGCTTGCATCGGCCGCGCGGTTGCGCTCGCGCCAGAGGATGAAGAGACCGGAGCCAACGATGATGAGGATACCCAGCCATTTCGACAGCGTCGGAAACTCGTCGAAGAGAACGTAACCCAGAAGGACGGCGGCGATGATCTCGAAATACTGGAACGGGGCAAGCACCGAGAGCGGCGCCATGCGAAAGGCCCTAACCACAAGCAGGTGGATATAACCCGAGATCGTGCCGAGCAGGATCAGCAAAGCCCAGGCCAGCGGCGATGTCGGAAGCGAGACGGCAAAATCCGGGTCGCCGAGGCCTGTTCCCGCGATCAGCGCCAAGACCATGAACAGCGTGCCGCCGAAACCGGCCATGGTTTGCATGGTCATCGGCGAATCGGCTTCTCCGATGGCCCGGTTGAGGAACATGTAGAGTGCATAGAGAAAGGCGCAGGCGACGGGCAAGAGTGCCGTCAAGCCAAAGATGCGGTAACTCGGCTGGATCACGATCATCGCGCCACCGAATCCGACGGCAATGGCCAGCCAGCGGCGCCAGCCGACCTTCTCTTTGAGAAAAACGGCGGAAAGAGCCGTCAGAATGAATGGCTCGACAAAGTAGATGGCAAACACATCTGCGAGCGGCATATATTTGACCGCCATGAAGAACATCAGGCTCGCTGCGCCGTGAATTGCGCCGCGCAGGAGATTGACCCAGGGCCGTTTGGCCGACAGGGCGCTCCGCCCGTTCAACAGCAGCAGGAGCGGTAACACCGAGAGCAACTGGAAGAAGAAGCGGTAGAAGGTGACCTGGCCGGGCGACATGCCCTCGACAGTCGCCATGTATTTGGCAATTGCATCCATGATCGGCAGGATCAGCATGCAATTGGCCATGAGGGCCATACCACGAACGGCATTGGTGGATGTAGGCGCCATGGAGGGGCTTCTGGCTCGGATGTGCGGTTGGGGTACTTCAGCAGGAGACGCCACCAAGCACAGCCCGTCCTCGCGATCAAGGCTTTGCGGCCCATCGGGACGGAGGGGCCGAAAAAAACGCTCCACGGTCAGAATCTTCAGGAACAATCTCGATCCGTCCGCGTTTCAGGCTGTTGATGCCGCCGCAAGATCCCCCGGTCCTGCGGCGGTTTCACGCATGTTCTTGGCGCGGCGACGGCGATCAGTCCCGAATTTTTGCGATATCCTGCGATCGGGATGCGAGAATGAGGGCCGGCGGCCATCGGCGGGCCTTTGAAGAGGAGATGGCCGATGAGCGCCCGCAGAATTTTCGCCCGCATGACTGATTCGAGTGACGACACCCTGGGTGGGCGCCTGTCTGTCGCGCGCGACACCGCTGGTCTGTCTCTGGCAGATGTCGCCAACCGAATCGGGGTTCGCAAGGAGAGCCTTCTCTCCTGGGAGGCGGATCGGGCGGAACCGCGTCCTTCGCGACTGATCGATCTCGCCGGCATCCTGGGCGTTTCACCGATGTGGCTGATGACGGGCGTCGGCTCCGGGCCGGTCGAAGAAACCACTGACCTGCCGCTGGAGGCGCTCCGGCTGCAATTGCAGCGTCTGACCGATGCGCATCAGGAATGCGGCCGTCTCATCGCCGATCTCAGCCGGCAGATCGATCGCTACGAGGCAAAAAATGCCGGCGAAGGTCCCGGGCGCGATCTCGACGGGCCCGTGATGGGGCGGGCCTGAGACGGAAAGCCTATTCCCGTCTCAGACGTCGGTGACCGTCGGGCCGAACACGTCTTCAAACGCTTCGCGCAGCCGCATGTCGACATCCGCCATCATGACGGGAAGCCCGAGGTCGACGAGACTGGTGACGCCATAGGCGGAGATGCCGCAGGGGACGATGCCTGAGAAGTGGCCGAGATCCGGCTCCACATTGATCGACAGGCCGTGAAAGCTCACCCATTTGCGCAGCCGGATACCGAGGGCGGCGATCTTGTCTTCAGCCATGGAGCCATCGGGCAGCCGCGGACGTTCGGGCCGGCGGACCCAGACTCCGACCCGGTCTTCCCGTCGTTCGCCCTTCACGTTCATCGCCGCGAGCGTACGGATCACCACTTCCTCAAGGGCGGCGACATAGGCACGCACGTCCTGGCGCCGCCGTTTCAGATCAAGCATGACATAGGCGACGCGCTGGCCGGGGCCATGATAGGTGTATTCTCCACCGCGCCCGGTGGCAAAGACCGGGAACCGGTCCGGCTCGATCAGATCCTTGGAATCAGCACTCGTGCCGGCCGTATAGAGCGGCGGATGTTCCACCAGCCAGACGAGTTCATCCGCATCTCCATCGGCAATCAGTCCGACCTGCCGCTCCATTTCGGCGACGGCTTCGTCATAACCGGTCAAACCGTCGGAAACCCGCCAACGGACGGGAGGACAGTTGTCGCGAGCAAACATTTTGTGGTCGAGATCGGTGCGCTGCATGGAAATCCGCCTTCAGGGGCAAGGGCCGAAAAGCCTTGTTTTCCTTTTACTTGGCAAGAAAGAAGCCGCAATTCAAGGCCGTCCCGGCCTCGCCTTTCGCAGGGTTATCCACCGCCCGTCGCGATTTTTCAAAAATCTGTCATGGCGGGCTTGTGGACCCGGAATGCTTTTGCTACATGCACCCCCGCCGGAGCAATTCGGCCTACCACGATGCGGTCGTGGCGGAATTGGTAGACGCGCAGCGTTGAGGTCGCTGTGGGGCAACCCGTGGAAGTTCGAGTCTTCTCGACCGCACCATTTGACTGAAGAAAAGCTCGCTTTTGCGGGCTTTTTCTTTTTGGTCTGTTCCGTTTCAAGAGAAAGAACGGAAGACCTTCATCGATCCCTCGTCTCCAGAACACGAATCCAGCGGTCAACGCGGCGGATGTCGTTCTTGCTGGTGCCGCCTCAGGCGGATTTGCTTGTTCGCACGGGATCTCCCGATCAAAACCTGTGTTGGTGAAATCCGATATAGTGTTGTCTGCATGTTGCCTCGCGGGCGTGTTCGTGTAACTAGGAGCCATAGCAACAAGCAGGCGAGATATGGAGCACCTTGTAGCAAAACTGGAGGGGCCACGGTCGCTCAAATGGGAGACGCAACTTGTCCCCGACGGACCACTCCAGTCTCGGCAGATAGCGTGCCGAACGCTCTATTCTGCGATATCTCCCGGCACGGAGGTCGCCGCGTATGTCGGGCTTCCGCCGTTAAGGCCCGGCAATGTCTATCCCAGACTTGTCGGCTACTGCAATTTGGCCTTGGTAACGGATGTCGGGACCGAAGTTTCCGCGGTCGCGCGCGGGGACTACGTGTTGACGCATCAGTCCCACCGAAGCGGCTTCATTTGCGCTGAGGAAGCCGTTTTGTGTCGCGTGGACAAATCCGCCGACATGGCTGCAGTCAGCACTGCCTATCTGTTCCATCTGGGCTACGCCGGCCTCTTGAAGGCTGATTTCCGCCCCGGTCACCATGTTGCAGTCGTGGGTCTCGGACCGCTGGGGTTGGGGGCGATCGGCGTGGTCTCTGCCTGCGGAGGCCTTGCCACAGCATATTCCAATCAGAAAGATGCCGCTGCGAAGGCCACCGAATTCGGGGCGGTTCGATGCTTCCGAAAAGACGATCCGGTGGAGCCCGTTTTCGACATCGTTGTGACAACGAGCAACTCCTGGGATGACTGGCAGCTTGCACTGAAACTCGCCCGTTTTGGTGGGACGATTGCAGTTTTGGGTTTCCCTGGTCGAGGCGAGGATCCCCCAGGGTTCAATCCCTTGGCTTCCGAATATGTCTACGATAAGCAACTGACCATTACAGCCTGCGGCATGGTTCCGAACCTCGATGTTCGTCCATCAGATATCAGGTTCACGATCAAGAGAAACCTGCAGTGGCTGGTGAATCTCATTCAATCGGGCAAGATTCCCGCCCACGGGCTGATCTCGGAGATCGTGTCGGCGCCGGATCTTGACCGAGTCTATGGGCGTCTCGCGGACCGGGAACCAAACCTCATTACGGCGGTGTTGAAGTGGTAAGTATGAAGTATCGATTTGCTGTCATTGGCTGCGGTCGTATGGGGGTCGCGACGACGGAGAGGACCCGTGCGCTGTTGTCGAAGCAATGGTTCCCCTTAAGCCACGCCGATGCGGCGCATGAGAATGAACGGATCGAAATCGTGGCCGTTTGCGATGCCGACGCCGAGCGGGCCCGGGAGGCCGCCAGGGGCCTCGGCCTCACGGAAGCGTCTGCCTTCACGGATGCGCAGGCGATGTTGCATGCCGTCAAACCCGATATTTGCTCCATCGCAACGCGGACGCCCGGACGAGTTGATTTGATCCGGCTCGCGATTGATGCCGGGGTGAAGGCAATCCATTCGGAAAAGCCGCTGTCGCAGACCCTCCTCGACGGCGAAAACCTCATGGAAGAGGTTCAAAAGCGAGGCGTTCATTTCACCTATGGGACGCTGCGAAGGTTCATGGCGCCCTATCGATTGGCAAAGAAATTGGTCGAGGAGGGACGGATAGGTCCGCTTCGCGAGATCGTTGTGGATCACAATTTCAAGGATCTGCTCTTGTGGTCCCATCCCCACAGTGTGGATCTGTTGCTCTTCTTCGGTGGGGCGGAGGTCGAATCTGTGAACGCCGTCTGCGAGTTTGAAGACGGCGCCGTGTCTGGCAACACCGTTGATTGCGATCCGAGGGTCGATTTCGCGCGAGTCCGTTTCAAATCCGGTTGCCTCGGAATGATCACGAGCACCACAGGGATGAATGTCAGGCTCACCGGAGACGAAGGTGCAATCCATATCGTCGGCAACGGAGAGAGGGTTGAGCTTCACGACAAAGGTCAGGGCACCTTCTTCACGCGGCGCACCGTTCTGGAGGTGCCGCCCGCACCAAGCGGGACGGCACAAGCCTTGCGTGAATTGGTATCGGCTCTTGACGGCGAAGCCGCTGTCTCCATCGCGCCGGATGAGGTCGCGATGAACCAGCGGGTGCTGTGGTCCATCGTCTCCTCCGCGCTTGCCAACGGGGCCACGGTTCGCGTGAACGAGGCGAACGAGAAACTGGTGATCACCGGCAGGACAGGAGCTTTGACGGCCTAGTCAGGGGCCGGCAAACTCGAAAAATCTCGCTGCAGCGCGTTCGACATGAAGATCTCCTTCATCCCGTAGTCTGTTGAGGTCTTCTTCGTACAAAGTTGGAGGGCCGATGTAGGCGTTCACGGCCGCCCGACGCACGTAACGGAACGGTATTCCCAAGAATTCGCTTCGAAGAAAGCGAAGATATGCGGCGCAGAGATTTTTCACGGTAGGCGAAACAGAAATCTCTCTTTCTCCAGATAATAGTTCCTCGTATTCGGTGCGGGTCTGTAAAATTTCAGTACCCACAGGATAATCATGCGGGTTCCATGTACTTGCGGGGACTACCGGAACTCCCAGGATCGGAAATTCAACAGTACCCATGCCGTTCCAGAGAAGTACAGCATCGAGATAGCTTGCCAGTTCATAGCTATTGAATGCACTGTGAGGTAAGAACACAACGTTATAGGCTAGATCCTCCGGAACCAACTCTCGAAGCATTTGAACGCCGTTAACGACGATTTCCTTTCTAAGTTCGTGGGGATGGGGTTTAATCAACAGGATGTTGTCGGTTTGCGACACGCTTTCAATCAGGTGATTGATCCAGTCGATGAAATCCGTATGAGCAAATCCCCTGTCACCAGGTGCTGCAAAATCAATGCTAACTTTGCCCATTGCCATAAAGACTTTGTTGCCTTTGGATCGCGCCTCCTTAATCCGCTCCAAAATGCTGCTTCGCACTTCTGAGTTGGCTTCAGTCAGACTGCGGTTCTGATTGATCCAGGAGAGAACAACGGCATCCGCCGGCTCAGCCATTTCCGGTCGCTCGGAAAGGAACTGCCGAAACCTGTGACGCCCGCCAAGTACAGGTGCTCGAAGTTCCGGTTGTGCGGTCATGTCATCGATTACTAGCGTCCCTGCTTCAGCTGTAGATAGGTTGCTGAAATAGTTCTCATAGCTGACGCCCATGGCCACTGCGTGTATATCGTACTTATAACCTTCTGCGTAACACCATTGGCGAATGATTCCGGAAGGTGCGAAATGACTGTCCATCACCGCAACCCGAATAGGAAGCCCAAGGGAGGACAAGTTCCGTAATTTCTTACACAGCGAAAGTGCGACATCGGACATCTTGAGTAGCGTGGTGAAGTATTTGGCTGATACTTCGTCTTCCCCAATGTCGACGCTGTATTTCCGTGCTTGTTGGGCCACCCTCTCGTGCAAGTAGGCAAAAAAGTTTATGCCTTCAGCTTCTGCAATGCCGGCAGACCAATCAATATTCCAATTGTTATCTAGTTTTTCGGTGCGGATTTCGTCCATAAATGATTGGCCGTCCGGAGCTATACAGCCAGCGAGTTTATCAAACTCATCGACGCCACACCTTGGGGAACTCATCGTAGAGTGGACAACCGCGCAAGATGCATAGCCGCTCTTCGCCAGGTTGTACGCGAGTGGAACCATCAATCCAGATACTATCGGGTTCTGAACATTATAAAAAAGGACGAAGCCTGACGGTCCAACACATACCGGGTCGGTTGCAAGGAACGCGCTACCTTTCTCATATTGTTCAATGAGCCCTATTGTATGAGTGGCTGCGTGTTTTACCTTGGCGTATTCCCCTATTGACGGGTCGGTTAGTAGTGAGTGTGCAATTTCACGGCACCTGTCGTGCTTCCCTCCATCGAGTAGTGTTCTCAAAAGACGGTGTCGGTGGAGGATCGACGCTCCACGCCACGCGGATGAGTCGACCAAGCATGCAGCCCGCTCATGTTGGTTTTGCGAACTCAGACGCTGACATGCTTTCCAAACGTCACTTTCATCGGACTGTTTTGCGAGCCAGTCAGTCAAGGACACTGGAAGATTAAGACGGGTCATTTCTTGCAACGCTTTCACTCAGAATCTCGCCGATCATTGATGCGACCAAGTCTGCCAATTTATTTCCGCTGAGGTCCAGCGACAGCGGCACTTGTGCATGCACTACACTTGGAAACCACAGATCCCGGTTCGACTTCTGAATTCTCCAGGATACGTGCTTGCTTCGAGACATAAGTATCGCGCGCGCTCCGATTGCACCCGCCAACTCGAGATTTGCGGTTGCGGGAGCGATGGTGACGTCCATACACTTAAGGAATGCCGCTAGATCGTCCAGATCATTACGGATGTCGAGCAGGTCACTTGCGAATGTTACTTTTCCAGAGGCCGCGGCTATTTGTATCGATTGTCTCTCTTGCGCGGACAATTCGGACTGTAAGATGTACCAGTGGGCAGAGTAGGACCGGATCACCGCCAATATCGCATCAAGTGGCAAATAATGTTGAGTGCGAGCGTAACTCAATAGGTCGCTCCGCCAAGAAAGAGCAACCTTAGGAAGGTCGGTGGGCAGAGTACGCTGCCATTGGGTTACCTTTTGCGTGTCAACTTCGAAAAGCGGGGCGTCTCGTTGAAATGCCTCGCGAGTTGGCAATAAGGATGAGATTGCGTCGTACATCGTGGTGACCGCGTCCGCACGAAGGGCCTCGGCCCAGCCATTGCTATCGAAGAAATAGCTTAACTCGGCTGTCGGAACATCTTCGTAATTGGCTCCCGCAATTCGGTCTACCACTTTATAGCGGCGTTTTACCGGCAAGAAGTTTAAAGAAGGGAAAGAGCGTTTGAAGATTGGGTAGAGCCTTGGGTCACAGGTAATGGTTAGCCCGCCGTCGTGGGGTAGTTTATCGTAACCCAGCGACCATCGAATTTCGTCACCAAGACCGGACACGGCGACCAAAATTCGATTCTTTATAGCAGACCACTTCTGAAAGTTGGAATTGTACCGATGTTGAAGATAGCCGTCTCTCAAGTGCTGATGGCTGCCACGCTTCTTATACAACGCCCACGCGGTGGAGAATTTCCCCATAGATGCAAAGGCTGTAAACTCAGCTGGCGCAAAAATTGGTTTCGTGGCGATCGAGAGATTTCGTCCTTTTTCCACCAAACGTAATGCGCCGCGATAATCGTCGTCTTCTACCGCCAATTCAGCCATCTCCAAGCAGACCCGATGATTGTTCGGATCGGTTTTTCTCAATGTTGAAAAGATGACGTTTGCTTCGGGCAAGAGGCCCGCATGGCGAAGGTAGCGACCGGTCCAGTATGCGGCATTATTGCCCAGCTTAGGATCCGACAAAAGGTCGGCTAAGGCCTTAAACCCCAATTCTGAATCCGGGTGGAACTCATATAAATGCCTCGCGGCTGTTAGGCGGTGTGCGCCCTTCGCGATTGACTGCATTCTTGCCAGGATATCCACGACTAAGTCGTGGCAGGAGCCGTCTGCCAAAGAAAGCGCTCGAAGCAGGTCTTTAAATGTCAAATCTGGATGGACAAGTAACGCCCGGAGGCTCGCAGATGCGCTCGATAAGTCGTCCGTGTGTATAGCGTAGGACGCATCTGCCAGAATAATTTGAGGGGTGTGTTGTTGCTCCGACAATCGTCGCGCTTCGGTGAGTGCCTGCTTGGCTGTCAACAGATCGCCAGTGCTCAACGCTTTGTCGACGATCATTAGTTGTAGCTCAGGTTGAGTTGAGGCCCCTTCGAATATTGAGAGCAGTTGAGCAAAACGTCTAGGTTGAACAAACTCTGACACAACTGACAGCATCATTGATTGCTGGGTAGATGGCTGATTCAGGTAAGATTGGGCCAAACGTTTAGCATCTTCGTCGAGCCGGCCCTTACGAAGAGATGATTGTAGGCTCTTCCTTATTAATTCTGGTGAAGCAGGGACGCGCGCCGTGGGAAGCGTTTCCGCAAAGAGTGTACCCAGCGCTTCAGTTGTGACGCTAACAATTCGTGTTGCAGCGGAAGCGGTCGGCACACGCGGCCTTGATCTTAGCGCAAGATAAATGGGGCGGAGTGTCCTCTTCACAGGTCCCGGAATTAATCGTTTTAACAAACTCATTCGCGACTTCCGACTGCGAGGAGGGGGCGCTTTTCTAGCCATTCTTGACCTCGTCTCTGCGAACCCAAAATGATTCGTAATAGGGGTGTTTAATCGAGTGGACGGGGGTGGCGAGGGGCGCCGCGAAAAGATCGGTAAGTCGATACATTTTTAGAGTACGTCGATAATGCTCCAATGTTGTCGGTTGCATTACCCCATGATCCCCGTCCTGCTTGGCGGTTACTTGGCCATGCATCGCCTGCATCAGGTAAATTTTGGATGCCCCAAAACACTGGTGAAGATAATGCGTAACTACATCTGGCTCCATTTCTTGAAAACTTGCGGCGTTCCACAGAAGGTCAAACTGTAGCGAGTGTATTAAGGTGATTTGCCAGTTGCACAGCAAGTGCACCTTACCGGGAACGAAATCACCTGCAGAGGTGAACTCCTTAGTTTTGTCGTAGCCGATAAATTGTTCTCCTAGGACGGATTGGAGGTATTGATTGGCCACATAGGCTTGGGGAGGGATATCGAAGAGCGCTATGGTACAATCAGGGTGTGCGAGCTTTAGCAAATGTGCCTGCTTCCCGCTTCCAGGTCCTATCTCGACTATAAACTTACCAGAAAGGTCAATAAAACGAGCAACATAAGCGTAGCGAAGATAGTAATTCAGCCAAGAGTTCGTGTAAAAGTTACCCTCGTGAACAAAGCCGATAGGGGCGCCCACTGTGGACGCTGGAAGATTTTGGAGGGTTGCAGCCGGTGAGCCGCCAGTATGCCTAGCGACTAGCTTCATCATTTCGGCGGGGGCAAGGGGTGCGGCGGCGTCTGCTGCTCCAAATGACAGGAACGCTCGCTTCGGATCGTCAACATCTCTCGCAGGAGAACGGAAATCACGTAGGCCATCAACTCGCAAATGCGAAATGAGCTTTTGGTTCTTGCTCTTCCAATAGTTTGTAGTTTGGTAGATTTCGGCCGCCTTTTGGTGGCCCACCAGCATCTCTTCGAGCAGTGGAAGATTGTCATTCACCTGGGGGTGCTCGGCCAAATTCCCTCCTCTGATGCCGTTCAAGGCACCATATGACAGCATGCTGAAGCAAATTGCCCGTATGCCAGACACGCTTGAAGGTTGGCGATACATCTCTTCATGTGAGACTGCAACACCAGATTACGTTTTACAGCGATTGGATCGTACGGTCTTCAACGGGCGTGATTTTTCACCCGTTCAAAATCATTATAACGATTGTAATCAATCCCGACTTGAGCGCGTAAGGAACTCGTGTGGCTTACAGGCTTCCTCGAGGTCGGCGATGTCTGCCCGGATGGCTGCCCGCAATCCCACCATTGCGGGCAGTTTGGCGTTTATTTGTTCCAGGTCATGGAGGTGGGCTTGCCGTTCGACAGCTTGATCGTCACCGGCCCCATCGTGCCGGAATTGCCGCCGGAGGACCAGCGACCGCCGGTGCACTTGATTGCCTTTTCGGTCGCGGTGCATCCGGTATGTGTGCCCTTGGTCGGGTATTTCTTCTCGTGTTTGTAGCTGCTCGTGGCGCTCTTGCCGTTGAATGCCACGCAGACGTTGCTGGCGTTGTTCGTGGTGCTGACGCAGGTCTTCCCGAACTTGATGTCCTTGCTGAAGCTGGGCGGCGCCCACAGGATGCCTGATGTAGAAATTGCGGTGGCGATGATAATGTTCAGGGCTCGCATATAAGTTTCCGTCGTTAATCGCGCCGATTGCGCAATTTCTGACTACACCGATATAGATCCGGAGTCATGAGACGGTTTTGTTGAAGTCAATGATGGTTTTGCCGCGTTGTCGATCGCAACTGTATTTCGATCGGTGGCGGTGCCGTCCCGACAATATTTGAGTTCTGTATTTCTCGTTATGCCGGATTGTAGGGAAGCGTCGGTGCGGACCGAAAGCCGTCACGCCCTGATGCAAAAACCCGGCGTCACGCCGGGTTTTTCACGATCGCGATCTTGGTATGTCAGGCATCAGCATCCGGAATATGGCTATCGACGCCCAATGTTGTGATGAAGTTCTTGACGTTGCTCACGCCTGCAACACTCAGCACCTTCAGTTCGATCATCCGCCGCTCCTCGGCGGTGTCGACCGCGCCGCGCAACGTCACGACATGGCCGTCGACATGCACGTCCAGGCCGTTCAGCAGGCTGTCGTTGAACTCTTCGAGTGCTTCTGCGATGTCCGATTCGAGCTGGTCGTCGTCCTCGCGGCCCTCGGTGGTCGGCAGCACGGTGGCGGCCGGCGTTGGCTCAAGGCCGTCGGCGCCGACGTCATCGATGCGGAAGCCCTGGTTGCGGTCCTGGTCGAAATTGGCGCTGGTCTCGCCATAGCCGCGATTGGCAACGGGGGCGGCCGTCGCGCCTTCCCCGTCCGCATAGGGCCAGCCGTCGGCGATGTTGCGCTGATCATCGTCGCGGAACTCTTCTTCGGTGGAAAAATCGGTCTTGCGGTCGTCCTTGGCCATGGCGTGGGTCCTTCCATCTTGGAGATGACGGATCAACGCCGGAGCTCAGCTTTTGTTCGGTGCCGCCGATGTCAGCGGCCAGTCTTTTCCCATTTCTTCAACAGGCGCTCGCGTTTCAACCGGGACAGACGCTGTATCCAGAAGATGCCGTCGAGCTGGTCGATCTCGTGCTGCAGGCAGATGGCGGGAAAGCCGTCGAAATCCTCCGTCATGGTGCTTCCATCGGCCATCTGGTAGCGCAGGGAGATGGCGCGCGGGCGCGTCACCACTTCGGTAAAACCCGGCATGGAGACGCTGCCTTCGACATGGGTCATGGTTTCGCTGCTCGCCTGCAGGATCTGCGGATTGACGAAGTCGCGCCGTCCGCCGAGTTCGGGCAGGTCGAGCACCACCAGGCGCTCGAAGATGCCGCAATGGGCTGCGGTGATGCCGACACCCGGTGCGGCCTTCATCGTCTGGTAAAGGGCGTCGAGCCGTTCGGCGAGAGCGGCGTCGAAGCGGGTGACGGCCGCGCACGACGTTTTGAGGGCAGGGTGGGGATAGCGGCAGATGGGAAGCAGTGTCACGGGCTCGGGCTTTCGAAGGCGGGGGCGCCCGGGCGCTCAGGCTGGGCTCGCGGCGGAGGCTAGCAGCAAGTGGCGGGCATTGCACCGTCCTTGTGCCTTTCGGCTATCTGATTGTTGACATAAGGATTTTTGCCGCCATTCTCCGACGGCGAACCAGGCTTTATGGCAGGCGAGGGCGGGCAGATGACAGAGACCGATGAGGATATCCTCGATCGCCCGGCGGCCGACGAGGTCAATGCCGATATCTATGACGACGAAGGCTATATCCGCCACGACTTCCTGACCATGGTGGGGGCGGCGATCGCCGACCGCGACGTGCTGTTCCTGCGCCAGCACGTGGCCAAGCTGCACGAATCGGAACTCGGTGACCTGATCGAGGCGATCCAGCCGGATCAGCGGCTGGCGCTGGTGCGCCTGCTCGGCGACGATTTCGACATGACGGCGCTGACCGAGGTTGACGAAGCGATCCGCATGCAGATCGTCGACCAGATGCCGAATGCGCAGATCGCGGCCGCCATCGGCGATCTCGATTCGGACGATGCCGTCTACATCCTCGAAGACCTTGATGACGAGGACCGCGAGGAAATTCTCGCCCAGTTGCCGTTTACCGAGCGGGTGCGCCTGCGCCGCGCGCTCGATTATCCCGAAAGCTCGGCCGGCCGGCGCATGCAGACCGAATTCGTCGCCGTGCCGCCGTTCTGGACGGTCGGCCAGACCATCGACTACATGCGCGACGAGGAGGATCTGCCGGAGAGCTTTACCCAGATCTTTGTCATCGATCCGACCTTCAAGCTGCTCGGTGCCGTCAACCTCGACGCGATCCTGCGGACCAAGCGGCAGGTGAAGATCGAAACGATCATGCATGAGACCAATCACTCGATCCCGGCCGAGATGGACCAGGAAGAGGCGGCTCAGCTCTTCGAACAATACGACCTTCTCTCGGCTGCCGTCGTCGATGAAAACGAGCGGCTGGTCGGTGTGCTCACCATCGACGATGTGGTCGACGTGATTCAGGAAGAGGCGGAGGAGGACTTACTGCGCCTCGGCGGCGTCGGCGACGAAGAGCTCTCCGACAGCGTGGTCGAGACGTCGCGCTCGCGCGTGCCCTGGCTTGCGGTCAACCTGTTCACGGCCTTCGTCTCGGCCTCGGTCATTTCCCTCTTCGAGGCCACCATCGAACAGGTGGTGGCGCTTGCCATCCTGATGCCGATCGTCGCCGGTATGGGCGGCAATGCCGGGTCGCAGACCATGACTGTCACGGTGCGGGCGCTGGCCACCCGCAATCTCGATATTCACAACGCCTTCCGGGTCGTCCGGCGCGAAGCGGGTGTCGGGCTGATCAATGGCGTCGTCTTCGGCTGTACGGTCGGCCTCGTCGCCGGCCTCTGGTTCCAGGACTATTCGATCGGCGGACTGATCACGACGGCCATGCTCATCAACATGTTCGCCGCCGCCATGGCAGGCATCATGATCCCGATGATTCTGAGCCGGGCCGGCGCCGATCCGGCCGTTTCCTCGGCCGTCTTCGTCACCGCCATTACGGATACCACCGGCTTCATGTCGTTTCTCGGCCTGGCGACCTGGTGGTTCATGTAGCTGTCGCAAAAATTGACTTGTACGTAAAAGTCAATATGATGTCCGTTCGCACAGGGACGAACCGGACGTGAAGAAGTATTATAGCATTACCGAACTGACGCGGGAATTCGGCGTTTCCACGCGCACGCTCCGCTTCTACGAAGACGAAGGTCTCATCCATCCGGAGCGACGCGGTCGTACGCGGCTTTACCGCGCTGCAGATCGTCGGCTCCTGCAGGAAATCCTGCGTGGTCGGCGCATCGGCTTCACCATCAACGAAATCCGCGAAATCGTCCATGTCTACAAGGAGCCGCCGGGCGAGATCGGTCAGCTCAAGCTGATGATGAAGAAGATCGACGAGAAGCGCGAGGAATTGCGCCAGAAGCGGCGGGACATCGACGAAACCCTGACGGAACTCGATCAGGCCGAAGAAGCCTGTCTGACCCGCCTCGTCGAGATCGGTGTCGGCACCTGAGCCGACCGCACCGTCACGTCTAAATCCAGCGCCGCGTCCGCTTGCAGTAACACTCGTAGTCGAAGCCGAAGCGTTGCTCGAGGTGCTGTTCCTCGCAGCGGATGATTGACCATTGCGCCGTTATCGCCGCGAGAAGCGCGGCGGGCAGGAACCAGGCGCTGGCGCTGATCAGGCCTATGGATACCGTCAGCAGCGTATAACCCAGATAGATTGGATTGCGCGAAAAGCGGAAGGGGCCGCAGGTCACCAGATGGCGGGCGCATCCCGTGCCGAGCACCGCCGTCTGGCGCTCGATCAGGGTTTTCACGGCCCAGAGGTCGAGGCTCACCGCGCAAAGCGCGAGCGCAAATCCGACGGCCGGCAGCAGCATCGGATTGGCAGCTGTGAGCGGCATGGGCGCTACCAGCCGCTCGGCCGTCATCGCAAGCAGGATGGCGCCGCCATAAATCAGTGGGGGCCAGGGATAACGCAGAGGCTTCGCACGGTAGGCATTCATGATGAATTTCCCCGTCACGGCGTGGTCTGGATCCTGGCCGTGCATTCGGAGGCCAAAGTCAGAATACGCTCATCCTGATCCGGCAAGATTGTGCCAGACTGGAGGGGTTCCAACAGGCTCTGAGCCTGCAGTTTCTCCAGGGTACAACTGCAGAAGGCTTCACAGAGCGCCGGCGTATTGCCCTGTTGCGCACAGGCCGGTTCACAGCTGCCGATATAGGATTGCACCGGATCCGGCGCCGGCGGCGGCACGATCTGGCTCACCGCGAAGACGAGGGCGATCAGGACGGGCTGATGCAGCAGATAGATAGTCAGCGAATGTCGTCCACCCCAACGCAGCCATCCCGGCCCGTCCGGCAGGCGCGACAGGCGCGCGAGCAGGCCATAGTCCACCAGCAGGCGGGCGACCGCAATCCCGACCAACAGCGCTCCGATCCAGGGAAAGAGCGGCACATAGTCGTTCGAGCGGGGCAGTTGCTCCGACAATCCGGCGAACCAGAGCCACGGCGTATCGAAGTTGGCGGATCGGTAGTACGCCGGCAGCGCAAGGGCGGCCGCTGCGGCCGCGAGCGTCACGATGACCGGCATGCGCAGGAACAGCAGTCCGATCAGGCTTGCCAGAGCGATCGAATGCAGGATGCCGAAGAAGATCCACGCGTCCGGCGTGAACCACCAGGTTGCTGCCGAGATCGCCAGCGCCGCTGCCAGAATTACGGCGAAGCGACGCAGGAAGGCGTTCAGTCGGAGCGATGGATAATGTGCCAGAACAAGGCTGAAACCGGCGAGAAACAGGAAGGTCGAGGCAATCGAACGGGCATAGAGCCGCAGAAAGCCGCCGGTTGATGTGCCGGGCGCCAGATAGCCGAAGAATTCCAGATCCCAGCTGAAATGATAGGTCGCCATGGCGATGAGCGCGAGGCCGCGCAGGGCGTCGAGCCAAAGCAGCCGTGGCCTGCCTCGGGCAGGCTCTGCCGGCGGAGCGGCGGTGTCCGGAATGCTGTCTGGCACGCGTCATCCTCTCTGGTCGTTCCCGGCCGCGTCGTCTGCGGGCTGCGCTAGGGGCGGTGCCTCCAGATGAAAGGCGGCGATTTGATGACCGCTGGTCCTTTGTCCCCGATGTCCTCGCCGCTCTTCCTTGTCTCCCGGTCAGCCCTCCGGGTCGGTCAAGAGAGCGAGCCGGGCCTCGGAGAAGAACTGTCGCCGGATCAGGACGATGAAGACGACCGTGGAGGACAGCATGAAGATCCAGGGACTGACGAACCAGCCGAGATAGCCGATCGAATAGAAGATCGCCCTCAGCCCCATGTTGAAGTGGCTGGCGGCAATGATGTTCATCTGGATGGTGCGTTCGGCGGCAGCCCGGGCGCGGGCGGGGTGCTGCCGGGCCTCGTCTGCCATCGGAATGGCGCCGAACAGGATCGTGCAATAATTGAACAGCCGGTAGGACCAGCCAAATTTGAAGAAGGAATAGGCGAAGAGCGCGATCAGCCCGCATACCTTGAGTTCAAAGGTCGCCCGCCCGCCCTGCATGATGAAGGGAATGTCCTTGAGAATGGCGTCCACCTGTTCGGTGGCCCCGAGCAGTGCGAAACAGCCGCCGATGGCGAAGATGGTCGTTGAGGCGAAAAAGGCTGTGCCGTTCTGCAGCCCGCCCATGATCTGTGTGTCGATCATCTTGAGGTCGCGGTTGAGCGAGTTGAGGATCCATTCTCGCCGCCGGTCGGCCATGGCCTTGGTGAGGCTGGTCCGGGACAGAATGCGCCGGCTGCCGGTGATCCAGGAATAGGAAACCCACAGAAGGATGAAGAGGGTCATGGCGGCATAGTCGGCGACGGTCATGGAAACGATTCCCCCTTTCGGATGCTGGGCGGCATTATCTCGGGCTTCGGCTTCTCCACAACGGAAATTAACCAATCTCAAGCCTTTGGCCCGAATTGAGGCGACGTGAAGTCCCGCCGTGTTAACAATTGCATTGGTATCCTATTGAAATTTCACATATCCATGCATCTGGCGCATGCCTGTGTCGCAAATTGCGCCATGCTTTTGCCATTTTTGCAGTTGCGAAAGGCGCAAGGGTTTAATACATGATAAGCCATAAAGCGGTCGGGGGACGGCTTTAAACACCACGTGACTTCCTTTGGAGTTTCCATGGAAAGCAGTTTCCAGAAGTCGTGCTGGGGTGTTACGTTTCGCGCTCTGATGGGTTTCGCCGGCGTCCTGTGCCTGGCCTATCTTTTCGGAAGCATCTGACATCCTGCATGCAATTCTTTCAAACAGCGCGGCCGTCCCGGTCGCGCTGTTTGCGTTTCAGCCTCCCGTGGCCCATATCCGTGATGTCGCGGCCATGAAAGCCGATGTCGATTGCGGGGCGCATTCGTGTTACGCGATGCACTAGCCTCCTGGCTTTCAGGACCGCATGCGAGGAGCCCCATGTTTCTTTCGGTTTTCGACGTGTTCAAAATCGGCGTCGGCCCCTCGAGTTCCCACACCATGGGTCCGATGACGGCGGCCAACCGGTTTCTCGATCTCATCCTCTCCGACCAGTGGCCCCGTCCGGCGGGCGCGCATGTCGCGGCGTTGAAGGCCAGTCTGCACGGATCGCTCGCCTATACGGGCATCGGTCACGGCACTGGCAATGCCGTCATCATCGGCCTGATGGGGGAGGCGCCCGACAGTGTCGATCCCGACCGGATGGAGCAGATCATCGCCGAGGTCGAACGGACCGGCCGCGTGACGCCGCCGGGCCATCCGCCCTATATCTTCCAGCCCAAGGACGATTTGGTCTACGACAAGAAGACGCCGCTGTCTGGTCATGCCAACGGCATGCGGCTCTCGGCACTGGACAAGGATGGCCGCGTCCTGCTGACCCAGATCTATTACTCCATCGGCGGTGGCTTCGTCGTGACCGATACCGAGCTTCTCGCGATGCAGAAGCAGAAGAAGCAGGCCTCCAGCCAGAAGGTGCCTTATCCCTTTGCGTCAGCGAAGGAGATGCTCGCCATGGCGGCTTCTTCCGGGCTGACGATTGCCCAGATGAAGCGGGCGAATGAAGAAGCGGTGCGATCGCGGGAGGACCTGGATGCCGGCCTCGATCGGATCTGGGATGCGATGGCAAGCTGTATCGACCGCGGCCTTCGTCAGGAAGGTCAGCTGCCGGGTGGTCTGAAAGTGCGCCGTCGGGCGAAATCCATCCACGACAAGCTCCAGGAAGAATGGCGCTCGAACCGTCTTAATCCGGTTCTCGCCAATGATTGGCTCTCGGTCTATGCCATGGCCGTCAACGAGGAAAACGCAGCCGGCGGCCGTGTCGTGACCTCGCCAACCAATGGGGCAGCCGGTGTCGTTCCGGCGACCATCCGCTATTACCTGCATTTCCATCCCGATGCCGATCAGGACGGCATCCGCGATTATCTGCTGACGGCCGCAGCCATCGGTGGGATCATCAAGCACAATGCCTCGATCTCGGGCGCGGAGGTCGGCTGTCAGGGCGAGGTCGGCTCGGCCTCCGCCATGGCCGCCGCCGGTCTCGCCGCCGTGATGGGCGGCACGCCGGAGCAGATCGAAAACGCTGCCGAAATCGCCCTCGAACACCATCTCGGCATGACCTGCGACCCCGTGGCCGGCCTCGTGCAGGTCCCTTGCATCGAGCGAAACGCGCTCGGCGCCGTCAAGGCAGTCACCGCCGCGTCCCTGGCGTTGAAGGGTGACGGCGTGCATTTCGTCCCGCTCGATGCCGCGATCGAAACCATGCGCCAGACCGGCAACGACATGAACGAGAAATACAAGGAAACCTCGCTCGGCGGCCTGGCTGTCAACGTCGTCGAATGTTGATGCGGGCAGGGGGCTAACCCTGTCCCGACCCGTCTCTGCCGTCATCCTCGGGACAAGCCCGAGGATGACGCGGTGTCCAGAAAATCACCGAAACTGTTGAGCACATCAGCGCTGCGACACAGCGGCCCTTGACCCGTCGCAGGGACAGGCTATCTCGGTGGCATGGCACTGCATCTCCTCAAGCTCTGCGTCGGAGCCGACTCGATCGACGATTTGCGCGACTGGGTCGCCGAACGCTGCCTCGTTGCGGTGGCAGCGGGGCTTGAGCCGCATTCCTCGCATGTGACCCGCATGGTCCCCAAGCGCATGGAAGAACTGCTCGATGGCGGTTCGCTCTACTGGATCATCAAGGGCCAGCTGTCGGCCCGCCAGAAGCTTCTCGACATCAAGACGTTCACCGGCGGTGACGGTATCACGCGTTGCGAACTGATCCTCGGCCCCGAGGTCATCGAAGTGGCGCCGGCGCCGCGCCGTCCTTTCCAGGGCTGGCGCTACCTGGATGCGGATACGGCTCCGCGCGATCTTGCGGCCTCCGGGGCCAATATCGAAGACATGCCTGACGATCTGAAGCGGGAGCTGGCGGAACTCGGCCTGCTGTGAAACAGCCAGTTCACACGAAGCCATCACGGATCAACTCGCTTTGGCGTTTTGATCGCTGCGCCATCCAAACGCCTGAATCGCTACGCAAGGTCTGTCTCGTAACCGAAGGGCGGGGCTTGCTCTTGATTGGAATTGATGGACTGCCTGACGCTGGACAGGTGAGGGCACGCGCACGCTTTCTCCGGTGGAGATGGGTGCGCGGTGTTGCGCTGACAATTGCCGCTCTGGGGCTTTCGTTCGGCGCCTATGTCGGCATCCTCATTCTCTCCGGCAATTTCCACGAGGTAGTCCCGGGCCGGTTTTATCGGTCAGCCCAATTGTCCGGTGAACGGCTTGGCGCCGAGATCGACCGTTACAAGATCAAGACCGTGATCAATCTGCGGGGCGCAAACCCTGGCAAGGCGTGGTACGACAACGAGGTCGCTGCGACGGCCGCGCACGGCGCCACCCATATCGATTTCGGGATGTCCGCCCGCAAGGACCTGACGGCGGAGCGAACCCAGGAATTGCTCGCCATCCTCGAAACTGCAGATCAGCCGATTTTGGTGCACTGCATGTCCGGTGCGGACCGGACGGGACTTGCCTCCGTCATGTTCCTACAGCAGGTGGCGGGCGTCGACGAGGAGGTGGCCGAATGGCAGCTTTCGCCGCTCTACGGTCACATCAACCTTCCCTTCCTTGCCGCCTATGCCATGGACGATACGTGGGAGAAGCTGGAAAAGGTGATCGGCCTGGACAGCTGACAGGTTCACCGGGTCTCGCATCGCACGCTTCCAATGCCAAGGTGCAGTGTCTTTGCATGGGTGATTGGCGCCCCCGTGACGGTGAGCGCGGGGCCTGCCGTGTCCTAGGAAAGACCGAGACCTAGTGCGTCTGCTGGATGAAGCGATCCCGGTGGATGCCGAGCAGAAACCTTTGATGGGCCGCATAACTCCCCGATGCCGATCCCGTCGCACGAACGATTCGGCGAAACCAAATCGTGGGCCCCGCCGTCGCGGGTTCCGATCCCGGCCGGTAGATCGGTCCTATCCCGGGTGATGGACGCGGCTTCGCAGCCCCTGCGTCGCAGGCTTAAAGCACGGGCTTTTCGAGACGTGCGAGATCCGGTCGCCATAGATCTTGAACCTCAAGCATATGCCGCGCTTGACAGTAGAAGGAAAAGATTGAGGTCAAAGACGGCACCAGGTCCGGGCGCTTCTCAGATGCACGGTCGAAGGCCCGCACCAGCGCATATTCGCTCGCGCCACGGGTCACGAGTTTTCTGGCCAGCGCGGCCGTCGGACCCGTGAACAGCGGGCGGTTGCTTTGACCCGATCTCCGCTCGCCGGTAAGCGATATGTAACGCTCCAGTCGGGCGACGAAATGCTCCGGCGCGAACAAACGATTGAGCAGCCAGGTCATGCCTGATCGCAACTGATCCGAACTCATTCTGACAGAAATGATATTGGTGCTGACCAGCGAAGCCGAGTGATTGGCCCCCGTTGTCAGCCGCCCCTCCGCAAGCAGGCGAGCGTAGAGCGGGGTCGTTTCCGGGGCGACCAGAACGCCTGGGCTGATCAGGGGCACGGGCATGCTTTGAATGAAATCGAACTGGCGCTCGAAGATGTCGATATCATCCTGGTCGAAGCCTACGATGATTCCGCTATAGACCATCATGCCATGCCGAACGATGGTCTCGACCTGGGCAATCATGTCATGCCGCAAGTTCTGGCGTTTGCCGGCCTCGGCGAGGCTCGGTTCATTGGGGGTTTCGATGCCGATGAAGAGAGTTTCAAAACCGCAGTCACGCATCAGCGCAAGAATGTCGAGATCGCGACTGATGTCGATGGAGACTTGCGTGGAAAAGGCCATGCGATCATCCGGTGCACGGTCATTCCATTCCAGGAGCCGTTCAAGAAACGTCCTGGTCCGCCGCCGCATGACGGTCAGATTATCGTCTGCAAAAAAAACGCTTCGCACGCCGCGCGCATGCAAGACATCGAGTTCGGCCGTGATCTGGTCCGGCTCCTTCCATCTTTGCTTGCGTCCCAGATACTGAATGACGTCACAGAATTCGCAATCGAAGGGGCATCCCCGCGACGTTTGAACCTGTGCCGACCAGGTCCGCTCCAGCGGATAGAGGTCCCAGCGCGGCACGGGAGACTGAGCAAGGGAGGGCTTGCCGCCCTGATAGACCGGTTTGTACTTTCCGGCAGCGAGATCATCGAACAGCTCGGCGGCGATGTCTTCGATTTCCCCCGTGACGAGGATATCGCAGTGGTCTCGCAAGGCATCGGGAGAGAGTGAGGCATAAGACCCTCCCATCAGCACGATCTTCCCACGACGCCTGAACTCCGCCGCGATCGAGACCATTCGAGCGTGCTGGGTTACCTTGCCGGTGATCCCGATGTATGGAGCCGGATGGTCAAAATCGACGACATCGAGACGCTCCTCACAAATTGTCACCCGCCAGTCTGACGGTGCAAAGGCTGCCACCGTCGGCGTCGCCAGATCCGCCATGGCCGTTGCATTGATGCCGGTCCATGAGCCGAGAACCTCAAGGCCAAAATAGCCTGGCGTGTTCTCTGCGGGATTGATCAGATAAATTTCATGGATCATGCAGATAGCTGGAGAAGTTTGCGCCTCAGGAGAGGCAGGACCCGTCTGCGACGAGCCTGCCTCCGAGGTCCTGCGGTTCTTCTAGGCTCCCCTGCATCTCGTTGGATCGAATGCAGATGGGTCGCGACGAACGGACACTCAATACCCTATCGTTACCCTTTCGCCCTTCGAAACCTGTTTGTAAGACGGGATCATCAGGCCGCCAGCCACCAGTTCCAGTTCGTCGTCAGACAGTTCGTCATTCGTCGCTGCATGATGGGCCAATGCGACGGTGAGCTCCTCCGTTGTGAAGGAGAAACCTTCGCGCTCGCCAAGCTTCACGACCGCGGTTGCACCTTCCTGAAGGGCTGCCGTCGCCTCCTGCTCGAGAGTCTTGTCATTGCGGACGTGTTCATAGAATTTTTCCAACGCATCAAGCGACATGAAATTTCCTTTCTCGTTTAGGTTCTTGGGGCATGTTCACTGGCGGTCCATCCGACCTCCAGATGGTCTCGACCCGTTCCGCGATCGGAGCGAAGCGGCGGCGGGTCAGGTGGACCATCCGCGGTCGTGAAGGGCCGGTATAGTAAAGGGCAAGCGACTGAGGGCCGAAGAACTCAACCTGCCTGCTGTAGCAATGATGATAAGCGCCAACCGCGATAGCGGTGTGCCAGTAGCGCGGGTCGAGATAGGCCTCAAAATATTCGATCAGAGAGGCATCCTGGGTGTCTTGGGTTGTCCTGCCCTCCGAGAGTGCACTCCAGCGCTGCCTTGATGGACCCGCCAAGACCCAGCCGATCAGCTCACCTTCCCGGCGCACGATGCAACTGACTCGCTGCTCCAGCTGTGGCCAGAGACGAAGCGGTCCATGCATCTGCTTGGCATCACTCAGAGCCAGTAGGCTGTCCACCCTTTGCGCATCGGCCTCGGTGAGGTTGAGGGGATCGAAGGTGTAGAGGGACTGCTTGGAGAGCCTTTCTGAAACCGGCGCCCAGCCGCCAACGGCTTCCACCATGGCGCCGGATCTTCCCAGGACGACGAGGCCGTCCTCTACCGGTTCGCTCCAGCCTGCGGCAGAAAGCAGGGCTTCCAGCGCTGGCCTTCTTTCTCCCCGCTCGGCAAAACGGACGGATATCGAACGTGCGCCTTTTGTGCCAACCTCGGCCATCCAGGTTTCGAGAAGCCGTTTGCCAATGCCGCGCCGGCGGCTCCGTGCGGTTACAAAAACGGACATGAGTTCCGCTTGTCCGTCATCTGCCACCAGCCCTAGGGCTAGTCCTGCGGGCAATCCCCCGACAACCGCGCCCACTGCGACCCAGCTGGACGGCAGCTTCTGTGCCAGCGGACGCAAGTGTGGAAACGTCATCCCGGCAAAAAGCCCGACATCGTTCTCGAGACAGACCAGTTGGACATCCATCTGGGAGGTGCCCGATGGACTTGCCGCGGCAAATGGTGATGGATCTCGTTCTGCAGGGACCACGATTTCAAGCTTTCATCTGCGATTGCGGGATCGTCCCACGCCTTAATCGGCGGCAATCTGAAGCGGCAGCTTGCGAATGAAAAGTGACGGACGACGCATTGTTCCGTTCTGCCCAGATTTGGCCTTGTGACGTCAAACCGATTAGTCGCACTTGCAATCAGGATCCGCTAAGCATCGGACGAATATTCGTCCTGAAGGGGTGAGCCACGACATGGCGACGGTGCGGCGGAAAAGAGGTACAGGGGCAAATCCACTCTGGGCGCGCCCGACTCCGCGGTGCGTCCGGCGCCCGCAAGTCACGCAGAGGGGCGGACTTGGCAGATGAGTGCGGACAAGCTTTTTCGTCAGGAAGCACTGCAAAAGCTCGCCTCTCCTGAGCGGCTGGATGAAGCCGTGCAGATCAATTCCAGAGGCACCTGGGTTGCCGTTCTGGCATTCGTTGTGCTCGCCTCGTTTTTCGGATTGTGGAGCGTCGTCGGGCGAATTCCATCCCGCGTCAACGGACAGGGCATATTGCTGCTCTCCGGCGGCACCGTCGTCGACACGGTTGCCATGGCGTCGGGCACTCTTGTCAGTCAAGATGTAGCACCCGGGGTCACCGTGACGTCCGGTATGACGCTGGCCCGGATCGAGCAGCCGGACGTCAGGCTTCGACTTGTCGACGTGGAAAGCCGCCTCGAAAGGTTGACGGCGAGCAGACAGCAGGCCGTGCTCGATGAAGGTCGGCTGCGTCAGGCAAGGCTCTCCAATGCCGAGGCGAGACGTGTTGCCTATGAAGGCAAGTCTCGGGACGCCCGGCAGCGACTGGAAGCCTATCAGGCCCAACTGAAACGGCAGGAGAAGCTGGTTGCGACCGGTGCTCTGGCGGTCGCAAGCTTGCAGCAGACGCGCGAGCAGATCGAGCTTGCGGCTCAGGATCTGTCGAATGTGGAAGCCAGTCTGCTCGAAATGGAGGCTTCTGGCTTTGCCTCCGATGCCGAGAGCCGGCGTCTGATCAACTCGCTCGACCAGGAGGTCAGCAAGGTCCAGGCCGAGCGCGACCAGCTCGCGCAGACGCTGAGGGAGTTTGGCACGGTTCGGGCGATCGAGTCCGGCACGCTTGTCGAATGGAAGGTGCCATCCGGCACGTACATCGCGTCCGGAACGCCGGTTGCGAGTATCGCGACGGGAGATGGGGGGCTGGAGATGCGTCTTTTCTTGCCTCCGGCCAGCGGCAAGCGGGTGCGGCCTGGCATGCGCGTCGATGTAGAGATTGCCGGTCTCCCACGGGAACAGTGGGGCACACTGACCGGTCATGTGCGTTCCGTTTCCGATTTTCCGGCAACGCGCGAGGGCATGCGCGCCATTCTCCAAAACGATACGCTCGTTTCGAGTTTCTCGGGAGAGGGGGCCCCCTTCACGGCCGTCGTCACTCTCGATCCAGATCCTTCGGCCCCGAGCGGATATCGGTGGGTCGGGGGGCCTGGCCCGGGGCAAGCGCTCAGTCATGGTGCCATCGGCAAGGCAAAGGTCACCATCGAAGAGCGTGCTCCGATCGACTTCCTGGTTCCGATGATCCGAAAACTCACGAGCGTCTGAGATGCCGCTCCGATCCAATGTCAAGCAGCGCAAGCCGGTCCCGACCATTCTGCAAATCGAACAGACGGAATGTGGTGTTGCCTGCCTCGCGATGATCATGGCGTCCCATGGCGTGCACATGGGCCTTGAGCGCCTTCGCGAAATGGCAGGTGTCTCGCGCGATGGTACCAGGGCCAGCAATCTCTTGAAGGCTGCCCGGAACGTCGGTCTGATCGCCAAAGGCTTCCGCAAGGAGCCCGAGCAGCTCCACGAAATTCCGTGGCCGGCCATACTGCACTGGAACTTCAATCATTTCGTGGTTCTGGAGGGGCTGGCTTCAGGTTTCGCCTATGTGAACGATCCGGCCAGTGGACGCCGCAAGATTCCGATGGACGAGTTCCGACAGGCGTTTACGGGTGTCGTGATCGCCTGCGAGCCGGGGGCCGACTTCAAGCCGTCCGGATCTCCGCCCTCGGTCGTGGCCGCACTTGCAGAACGGCTTGCAGGCACGAGAGCGATCTTGCCGCAGATCATGATAGCGTCTTGCCTGCTGGTGGTGCCCGGTGTCGCGCTCCCCGTGCTTTCTCGTGTCTTCGTGGACGACATCCTCACCGCCCGACAGGTTGACTGGGTCATCCCGTTTGCCCTTCTGTTGGCTGTGATGACACTCGCGCAGGGCGCCCTTGTCTTCTTTCAACAGACACTTCTGTCGCGGCTTGAGGTCCGTCTCGCGTTTCTTCCTGCGGCGAAGATGTTTTGGCACATGATGCGTCTCCCGATGAGCTTCTATAGCCAACGCCACCCGGGCGAACTGGCCAACCGGCTCGATGCGAATGAAAGGCTGGCGACCCTTCTTTCGGGAGAGTTCGCGACAAGCATTTTCAACCTTCTCAGCATGATCGTCTATGCAGTCGTCATGCTCCTCTTGGACCCGGTTCTAGCGGTCACGCTCATCTTGCTGCAGTCCGTCTACTTTCTGACGTTGCGGGTATCCAATCGTCTTCAGGCCCGCAATGCGAGGTTACAGGCGGCCCAATCCGGAAAGCTCATCTCAGCGACGATCGGTGCAATCCGGGCGATCGAGACGATCAAGGCTTCTGCAACCGAACGCGAAGCATTTCAACGCTGGGCGGGGCATCAGGCAAGGCTCCTCAGCCTGCGCAGCAGCCAGGGCCGGGTGGAGGCCCTGGTCGGTGTCGTTCCGGGTCTGCTCTCCGCCTTGTCGGCCGCCGCAGTCCTTGGGCTTGGCGGGTTGCGCGTCATGGAGGGGGCAATCTCACTGGGGACGCTTATTGCTTTCCAGGCGCTTGCCGTCAGCTTCTATACTCCCATTGCAAGCCTCGTTCAGCTCGCCGGTCAGATCCAGATGGTCAAAGCCGACATCGATCGCGCGGATGACCTGATGAGAGCGCCTGCGGCGAGCTTCGAGACCAAAGAGGCGACCCCGACAAGTTTCGAAATGCGGGCCGAAAATCTGGTCTTCGGTTACAGCCCGCTTGATGCGCCCTTCATCAATGATTTCTCGCTCACTCTGAGGCCCGGTGCGCGCGTCGCTTTGGTTGGCGGGTCAGGAAGTGGCAAGAGCACCGTCGGCAGGCTTCTAGCCGGTCTTTTCACACCTTGGTCCGGCACGATTTCGATCGGTGGTGTCGCGCTGAATGAACTGGATCCGGCTCGAAGGGCGACATTATGTGGTTATGTCGATCAGGAGATATTCCTGTTCGAAGGCACGGTTCGGGACAACTTAAGTCTTTGGGACCCCGCTCTTTCGGACGCTCGCCTCATGAGAGCGCTTTCTGATGCAGCACTGATCGACGACATCATTATGCGCAAGGGACAGCTCTTGTCTCCGGTTAACGAAGGTGGAGTGAATTTCTCCGGAGGACAGCGGCAAAGACTGGAAATTGCCCGTGTGCTCGCGGCCGAACCGTCCATCGTCATCCTCGACGAAGCCACGTCAGCGCTTGACCCCGCGACGGAAAAGCTGATTGACGACAATTTGCGCGCACGGGGCTGCACGACAATCATCATCGCCCACCGATTGAGCACGATCCGCGACTGCGACGAGATCATCGTCATGAAGGACGGTCGAATCGTTGAACGTGGGGACCATGAAACACTGATGGCGAGAGATGGCGAATACGCTGCTCTGATTGCTGAGGGGGCGGGTCATGGCTGATGGTCAAACTACGATCCTCGGTGGCGCGAACAGGCCGCTTTTCCTTGAACAGCCTGATGATTTCTATCGGTTGACCCGTGGCTACGCGGACATCTTCGCCATACGCGGTGATGGTCTGAGACGTCATCTGTTCCGAGTTGAGGCGGGCGAGTACCTGTTTCCGACTGCGGCTGGCGGGCAACACCGGCTCTGCGCGATCGGCTCGCTCGGTTCGGAATTCATGCTTTGCCAGCCAACGGAAAGCATGCCGCCGCTCGAAGCCGTTCAGCATTGGGTGACGGCGATGACCCGCATCCTTGAGCCGGTGCAGCAGGGCTGGACCGACCGCATCCTCTTGGCGGGAGAAATCGAGCTGCCTCAGGGCGCTGCAGTCTCTGCTCCTCACCGGACGATGTGCTTCGTTCGCCCGGTGAGCGGGGCCGTGACGTGGTGTGGTCGACCCTGGCCAGGTGACTTTGAACTTCCGGTTTCCCCCGGAGCCTTGGTTTCTGCAGTCCGCGACGCAACCTTGCAGGTTTCAACTGACTGCCCTGCGCCACAAACCTTGGCGCTCGGCCTGGCATTCATTGGTGGAGAAGTCATGGCGCAGCTGGACCGCGAGGCCGCTGAACATGGCGCAAAACTCGAGGATCGGCTCTCCATGCGTCGCCAGGCCATGGATCGAAGCCTTGGCAAAAGTCTCTCGGATTTGCTCTCGTTTCAGGGCGCGACAAGCAGTGAGATGTCATCTGCCCGGCTGTCGGTCGTGGTCGCGGTCATGCAGGGTAGCGGCTTGGAGGTGTCACCAACGCTGCAGAGGGAGCTCGAAGCCTTGGGCGACCAAGGGTCGTACGAGCCCCTTCTGCGATGTGCGGGGCTCTATTACCGACCGGTGATGCTGAGCCATGATTGGTGGTGCCACGATGGCATTGCGATGGTCGGGACGTTGCGAGACGGGTCGCCAGTAGGTCTGGTGCCAGACAAAGGCGGCGGGTGGCTTCTGGCAACCCATGACGGGATGCGTCGGCTGAATGCATCTCTCGCACGCGAGGTCTCGACAGCAGCACTTCAGATCTATCCGTCGCTGGATGATAGACCGATCGGCCTCTACGAAACCATGCGGTTCGGTTTTTCCGGCACGCGCCACGATGTGATCGCCACCGTGATAGCCGCGGTTGTCGCCAGCGCGGTTGTCATGGTACCGCCTGTTGCCGCAACCATGCTCTTTGAGCATGTGGTTCCCGCCGGCGACAGGCTCAACCTGCTTTTCGTCCTGGTGTCCCTAATCGCGTTGGCCTTTGGACAATCCGCATTTGAACTGATGCGTGGTCTCTGCGTCGCGCGCATCGAGACGCGCCTCGATACAGCGATACAGGCGGCACTTTTCCAACGGCTCCTGAGACTTCCCGTCAATTTCTTCCGGTCGTTTTCGGCAGGTGATCTGACAGAACGCGTACTGGGAATTCAGGAGGCGCGCCAAATGATTACCGGGGCAACCATATCAGGATTGTTTGGTACGATGGGCGTCATCGCAAGCAGCGTGGTCTTGCTTGCGCTCGATTGGCGTCTGGCTCTGGCGGGGGTGGCTATCCTCAGCCTGTTTCTGGCCGCTTCCGCAGCGTTGTCCTTCAGGCAGCTGGCACAGGAACGCCGTCAGGCCACGATCCGAGGGAGAAATCAGGGCTTTGTCCTACAGTTGTTGATCGGCATGACCAAGCTTCGCGCTGCGCATGCGGAAAAACTGGCTCTGGCCCAATGGGCGTGGAAGAGCCTCGAACACCGCAAGGCATTCGCAGCGTCAAGAGCAATCCAGTCGGGGCATGCCGCACTTCTGGCGTTGATGCCCTGGATTTCGCTCTCGGTGGTATACCTCACGCTGCTGTGGTTGACGAAGTCCGATCAGCAGAAGGCAGCCCTTCTTGCACTCTTGCCGAACGGAGGTGCGACGACTGCCGGTGGCGCAGGGGAAGCATTTACCGCTGCAGCCTTCGTCGGGTTTGCCACAGCATTCGGGCAGATGACGAGCGGCTTGAAGGCGACGGTCGATGCCTTTACGCGCTTGGTCAGCGTTGCGCCCCTGGCGGAACGAACTGCACCGGTTCTTCAAGCCGTGCCGGACGACGGCCTGGCAGCTCGGGGATCTCCGTCACAGCTCACCGGCAATCTCGTCTTCCGCAATGTCAGTTTCCGCTACGGGCCCGATAGCCCGCTCGTCCTGAAAGGCCTCAATCTCGAGATAAAGCCAGGCGACTTCATTGCTGTTGCGGGTCCTTCCGGAAGCGGAAAATCCACTCTGATGCGTCTCATTCTGGGCTTCGAGACATTGGAAACGGGTGAGATCTTCTATGATGGCATCCCGTCGCACGGGATTGAGCTGTCGTCGCTCAGGTCGCAGATTGGTATCGTCCTGCAGAATGGCGGTCTCAGTGCAGGATCGATCTACGAGAACATCGTCGGATCCTCCGGTCTGGGGGTTGGCGACGCCTGGGCGGCTGCGCGCATGGTGGGGCTGGCCGAAGAAATCGAGACTATGCCGATGGGCATGCACACGGTTCTCAACGACGGCGCGATGACGATCTCGGGTGGTCAAAGACAGCGTATCCTGATTGCACGCGCCCTCGTCAGAAAGCCACGGATCCTCCTCTTCGATGAAGCGACCAGCGCCTTGGACAATCGAACGCAGGCGATTGTCACGCGAAGCCTGTCCAGTCTGGAGGTCACCCGAATCGTGATCGCTCATCGACTGAGCACGATCAGGGAGGCTGACCGCATCATCGTGCTCAATCGCGGCAGCCTCGTCGAGAGTGGCACGTATGACGAATTGATCGGGGCGGGTGGCACCTTCAGCGACCTCGCTCGCCGACAATTGCTTTAGGAGACGGTATGCGCAAGGTTCTCTACATTCTTGGCCAGTTGAACGACGAGGACGCCGAATGGCTGGCTCGGACTGGTCGCATTAGAAACTGCCGCGAAGGTGAGTTGCTGATCAAAGAGGGCCTGGCGACCCAGGATCTCTACTTTGTCTTGACGGGCGAAGTCGGCGTCCATGCCGAGGGCGCAGGGGAAGTGGCGCGCCTTGGCCGCGGCGAGGTGGTGGGCGAAATGTCCTTCGTCGATTCATCACCTCCGTCGGCAACGATCCTGGCGCATGACGGCGCGACGGTGCTTGCGGTTGAGAAAGCCGCCATTGACGCTCGGTTGCGCCGGGATAACGGCTTCGCAGGACGGTTCTACAAAGCGATTGCCATTTTCCTGGCCGACCGTCTGCGTTCGACGATGGGTCGCATGCGCAGCACTGCGGGCTTGCGGAAAGACGAAATCATGGACGACGAACTTGACGAGAGCATCCTGGATCAGGTCTCCCTGGCCGGTTCCCGTTTTGAGCACATGCTTTCAGTCTTGTCGAAAGTGAATTGACGCTTCTGGAGCCCAGGTCCTGAATGGCTGCTCCGCAGAGGGATCGAGACCGTCAGGCAAACTCACACGATCCAGATGATAGCACACGAGAGCAGCAGGATGAGGCTCATCACCGTCAGCGGGCCAGCCATGCAGGATAGCCTCAAGGGGCGATCCAGATCCTGGGTCGCTGAAAGACTGTCCAAGGCTTGCGAGCGGAACAGTCGCGCGCCCCTGATCAAGGGCAGATCTGCATTTTCAGGTGGAGACATCCGGCCGTGATTTTCCATCGGAGCAAGGGAAAGCACCAGCTAAACCAGTTGAAGCGGGGTCATCAAGGGGCCATGGGCACTTTGACCGGGCTCATCACCGCTTTCAGTCGTTCGAGAGGTGGAACAGCCGCAACGCCCACGCCGCAACTGCGCCAGTCTGCTATAACGGAATGTGGTCTCAGCGCATTGGCAATCATCTTTGCGTGGCACGGGCTTGATGTTTCTCTGGAAAAACTGCGCCATGAGATCGGCTCCAGCAGGCTCGGCCTTACGGCGCGTCAGCTCCTCGAACTCGCCCGCCGCTATGATTTCGACACGAAGGCATATCGGCGTGACATCGATCAGCTTGCAACGCTTCCGCGACCCTTCATCGCCCATAGCCGCTTCATACATTTCGTCGTCGTCGAGGATGTTTGCCCTCGTCACGTCGTCGTCAACGATCCCGCACGCGGGCCTCTGCGACTGACACTGGAGGAGTTTGCAAGAGACTTTACCGGCGTTGCCCTGACGTTTGTTCCCCGTCGCACGCAGATGCCGCCGCACCATCCGGCATGGCAGGAATTCTGGCTGCAACTGAGCAGCGATCGGCTTCCGGTCACCCTCTTTTTCTGCCTTTGTCTTCTGCAGATGGCCGCCGTGGTGTCCGGTTTGCTGGCACTGGCTCCGGTCGTCGACGCGGCTTCTCCTGTAAGCGATGCGCTGATGATCGGGGGCGTGGTGGTGATCCTGCAGGTGCTTCTGCATTGGAGCATCGACGGCTGGACCGATCGCCTCGCAAGACGGACGCAAGACCTCGCCTGGCACCGCTTCAAAAATATGCCGCCCCGCTGGTTTGCCGCGAAAACGCCAAGCCAGCTCGCAGACATCATGGTCCTTGAAGAGAGGTGGTATTCGCTGCTGCCGGATATCCTCTCGCTGGCTCGGTCACTGCTTTTCCTGCCGATCCTGATGATTGCACCTTGGATCAGTCTTTGGAGCGGACTGCTGGTCATGGCGTTCACAGGAACCGCTTCTTGGATCAGCCTGTCCGCATGCCTCAGGCGCGGCGAGACCCGTATGAGACGTATGGCGCCGGAACGGCTTGTCGCTTTGCCCGACGCCCAAATCCTCGCGGATCTTGAGAGCCGGCAATTCGGGGGCAGGGATTGCGAGCTTCTCGCTCAGCTTGTGGGAGAGCATGCGCGCATTCATTCCGAGGCCCAGGTGAACCTCGACTGGCAGACGAAGCTCGACATCCGGGTTGCACTCCCCCTGACCATTGCCCTTGCGGTCAGCATGGCGGAGGGGCTCCTGAACAATAACTGGGGCACGGCCACAGCGCTTGGGACACTCTGCGTCACCATCGGTTCTTGCTTGATCTCGGCGCGCCGCAACTTTCCCGCTGTGAACGATCTCATGGGGTTCCTCTCCCGCCTGCATGATCTGCGACAGACCGGAGGCAATGACGCCGTATCAGTGGAAACACAGGACACGTCCGGCGTCCTCCGGATCGATCTTCCGCAAACCGACCTGAGTTTGAAGAGAGGAGATCTCCTCAAACTCACTGGACCCTCTGGGAGCGGAAAAACGCGGCTTGCCCGTCAGATTGCGGGGTTGGAACCGTGCTTGCGGGGCGCGATTACCTACGGCGGAACGGCCACCGAAACGCTTTGCCATCACGGTTCGTCTCAGGTGATGTTGGTTGACCAGCAAATCATTCTGATCTCCGCGAGCGTCGCCCAAAATCTCCGCCTCGGGGAAACCCGCTTCGAACGCGCAGCCCTGGACTGCGTGCTCGACTTGGTCGAACTCAAGCGGGAGCTCGACCCTCGAGGGGGGCTGGATTTGATGCTGTCTGCAGAGAAACCGGAGTTGAGTGGCGGTCAGCTTCGGCGCCTCGCGCTGGCCCGTGTGCTGCTGCGCCAACCCTGTATGGTCGTCCTGGATGGGACGCTCGATGCGCTGGATGCGCGCCTCGCTGAACGGATCGTCGAGCGCCTCTGTCAACGGCATATTCTTGTTCTGGTCGGCGAACGCGGCACAGAAGCGCGGCAGCCGACGGCCATCATCGAAATGGGCAAGATCTGATGGACGAAATCGCCTATCGTCTAGCTCAATTGGCTGATGGTTTCGGTCTCTCGCAGGAAGCAGAATTGCGGAGCCTTGCTGAGCAACGAGGTTTGATGCTTCGCCGTGTCCGGATGCATGAAAGGCAATGGTGGAAGCGCGATCTCGGGATCCTTCTTGCATGGCATACGGTGAGACGAGAGTTCGTCGTGATCCATACCCGTTGCCGTGGATTGCCATTTTCTGTGACCGTCGGTGGCCGTCGACATTCCCTATCTGAAGCCGATTGCGGAGCGCTGCACTCAGACATGCTGGCTCTTGTCGTTCCGCAGGGGCGCCCGGTTCCAGTGAGCCTCTTTGCTGCCGCGCTTGGCGTCACGGTTGCGGCAGAGGTTGTGATCCTCTCGGTCTTTGCCGGTCAATCACAGGGGGGGCGGGCGGTCTTGATTTTGCTTCTGGCCGGTCTCGCATTGGTCCTGGCGCGCGCCGCCTACGCGGTCTTGTCCTCGCGGGCATCCATCTTGCTCGGATGGCATCTTCATGACCAACTTTGGAGCGAAGCTTTGGATCGCGGCCTGACAATCCTTCAGAACTCCACGTCATCCGACTACGCGCAGTCGATGCGGTCCTTGCTAAAGAGACGTGTGAGAGGTTTGTGCGGGACGCTCTCCCTTCCGATGGGGCTTGCCACGCTTCTTCCCGGCCTTCTCCTTGTCGGGGTTTCATCGCCGCAACTGGTGCTTCTCTTCAGCCTCGTTTGGGCGCCGTTGTCATTGGTTGCGATAACGGCCCGCTATCTGCTTGCGAGGGTCGAAAGCCAGCAAGAGCAGGGGTTGGGTGTTGCCCAGAAACGACTGGATCTGGTCGCGCGGATCAACTTGGGTTTGCGTCCACTCGGTGCCGAGACCTTTGCATTGAACCGTCTGGAGGCTGCCGCAAACAGTCGGAAGAGACTTGCGCGCCGAGCAAGAGGTCTCCTTCAGACGGCGGTGGCATGCGAGACCTTGCTGGTAGTGCTGACCGGCGCAACATCCGTTGCCGTCTCAACGCAAATGCCCACTACGGCTCTGGTCACTGCGGCTGGTTTGATGGTTGCAGTTGGACTGGTGGAAGTCGGCCGTTCCCTTGTGGCGATGGTTTCGGCAGGGAGATCGGCGGAGCAGACGAAGGCCTCCGACAGCCTGGGGCCAAATTTCCAGTCCGGCGGCGAAGAAGTGCTCGAATCGATCGAGCTAAAGGGTGTCACCTTCCGACATTCCGGCGCTTCTGCACCCTTGTTCAAACCTACAGATCTCCTCATCAGGCGAGGCGAAATCGTTGCCGTAACAGGCCCGTCCGGCGCGGGAAAATCGACGCTATTGAGGCTTGCCCTGGGCCTTTTGCAGCCGTCGGATGGTGAGTTGAGGATCAACGGAAAACCGGCATCCACGCTGGACCATAAAGCGTGGCGTAGGCAGGTTGGTGTCGTTCTTCAGGACGAGCATGTTCCCGTGGAAACGATCAAGTCCTTCTTGCTGGGCATGAGCGCCCTCCGCTTTGAGGCCGCGCTCGACGACCTCGATATGCTTGGGCTTCTCCAGGAGATCGAAGCTCTGCCGATGGGCATTCAGACTGTTCTCGCCGAGGGGATGATCCCGGCGGGTTTGATGGAACGCCTGCAGATTGCCAGGGTCCTCCTGCGCCGCCCCGCACTGCTGGTCTTGGACGAAGCGACGACTGGTCTTGATGAAGCGGTGCAGACCAAGCTTTTGACGGATTTGCGTATGGCTGGAATCGGCGTGTTGATCGCGACCCATCGCGAAAGCGCGGTCGCCATCGCCGACAGGCGCGTCAAGGTCGTTCCCATATGAACGGACTTGTAATCTGCGCTGTCGGCTCTTGGCGTATGGTCAGAGATCGGGTCGCTGGCCAATCATCTGCCTGGCGACCCGTCCGCTCTGTCCTACTTCGGCTTTTTGTCGGGGTAGGGAGGGCCGTAAAGAATGAACGCACTGAACGAGGTCCCGCCGGATGCAAGATCCAGGAGCTCGTCCGGAAGCTCGTCGAGCTTGAACGGCGCGCGCAGGACGATCGTCGCTTCGCCAGGCTTCTCTTCAATCACGTTGATCTTGAGATCCTTGAGCGGGTTTTCACGCTCCAGCACCTCCTCCAGAGCCGCATGGGGGTCTTTCTTCAGGCGCTCGCGAAAGCCAGCGTCTTGGTTGGCTTTCTCGACCACGGCCTTCTCGATGTGAAGCCGCAGGTCAGACATCACATCTGATTGCTGTTGTACCATGTTGTCACCAAAGTCCTTCTCAGTGTCCGACTATCCAGACGGGACAAATATCGATGAGCCAACGGCAAGATCAACTGGGCGCTACCCCGTATTGAGCATCCAAATCTGGGCGGATTTCTTTTGCGCTTTGAAGGCTCATTTGTCGTCTTGTAGATCAATTTCTAGTCGGCAAGGCGCAAGGATTTAAATTTGGAACTCGTGCGGGATCGTTTATATTTTGTTAACCTTGACGGAATTGCCGATAAGGACCTGCGAGAAGCTTGTGCCGAGCTCACCTGGCGCAGCTATCGGTCCATACTCGACGCTCCGAAAACCGAAAACCGCTTGGCTTTGGTCGCGTTTTCGGGCGAGGTTCCCGTGGCATTGTGGTTGTCGGTCCAAATGCCGTCCGAAGGCCAGCAGAGAAGCCACTCACTCTTGTCGCTGGTCGTTGCCGCCGCTTGGCGACGCCGCGGTGTTGCGACCCGATTGATCCAGATGGCAGAGGCGGAGCTTGCTGCTCGCGGCATCTCTCTTGTGACCACCAGTTACTCGTCGATCCTTCCTGGGGCGGCTGCGATATCAGGCTTGTTGCTCAATCATGCCTGGATCGAACCAAAGGCCGATCGAATCCGCATCTGTGGTCGGGTCGGGGACACGGTCACCACGTCCAAGGCGTGGGATCTGCTGCTGAGGCGGCTTCAAAGTCGAGGTATCCGGTATCTCAGCTGGCAGGACACCGATTTCGATGTAATCGAGCGGGCTGCGGTCATGGTTGATGCAGGACAGGCGCCGGAATGGTCTGATCCCCGCCCTTGGAGCGGATCTCTTTGCAGACAGCTTTCTTTGGCGATCCTGGATGGAAAAGGCGACTTGGCTGGCTGGGTGGTGTGTGAGCCACAGCCAACCCTGAACCGGTGGTATTTTCCCATTGGTTGGGTCACCCCAACGGAGCAGGATCGCGGGACTTTGGTCGGGGCCTATCTGGAAGGCTCAAGGCGGATACAGGCTAAAAGTGGTCCGTCGGCACTTGCGGTGCTTGAGGCTTCTCCCAGGCAAGGGCGCGCCTGGAGCCTGTTCGAAAAGCACTTTTCCAGTTTCGCGCTGTGGTCGGAT
The DNA here is from genome assembly GCA_900473805.1 of Hyphomicrobiales bacterium. Taxonomy (GTDB): domain Bacteria; phylum Pseudomonadota; class Alphaproteobacteria; order Rhizobiales; family Rhizobiaceae; genus Allorhizobium. The sequence goes on from UCMS01000004.1 coordinate 259,517, forward strand.
CGCTTGCTCATCTCACAGAAAACCCTGTCTGCTGATGGTCCTTGAGAACTGACCCTTTGGCCTGCCGAACGGGATTCGACTGTGAGCCAAATTGAACCGCACCGGGTTTGCCGGAGGCTGTTTGGTTGAAGTCAAACTCCACCCACACGCAACGTTCTTGCCGTATGCCGATGGCCGTGCCGAACGGTTGCCTCCGCTGCTTCAATAATGGACGCGGTATCAATGCCGAAATGGGCATAGAGGTCCGATATCGTTCCGGTCTGGCCGAAATGCTCGACGCCGAGGCTGGTGAGCGTATGTCCACGAACAGAGCCGAACCAGGCGAGCGTTGCCGGATGACCGTCGGTAACGGTGATCATATGGGCGTGTGGGGGCAGGGGGGCGAGCAGGTTTTCCACGTGGCTGCGCGCTGCGGCATGGCCGTGCCTTCTTGCGCGCTGGGCTGCGGTCCAGCCGGCATTGAGCCGGTCCGCGGACGTCACGGCCAGGACCGCCACGTCGCGATGGCGCTCCGCGAGTTGGCCGGCCGCCGCCAGCACCTCCGGCGCGATACAGCCCTGATAGGCCAACACCAAGGCTGTATTCGGTTGAGGTTCGCGAAGCCAGTAGGCGCCGTCGACAACTCCCTGGCGGAACAGCTCACTGTCGCGGCGAGCTGGCTGTTCGAGCGGCCGGGTCGTCAGCCGCAGATAGACCGAGCCACCGGCATCGTCCCGCAGCCAGGTCCGCGGGTCGTGCCCACCGTTGCCTTCCCGCTGCAGATAGTCGAACGACCAGTCCATGATAACAGAGAGTTCATCCAGATAGGCCGGTTCGAAACTCGCCAAACCGTCCTGGCTCATACCGATCAACGGCTGCCCGATGGATTGATGGGCGCCGCCCTCCGGCGCCAGGGTGACGCCCGAGGGCGTGCCGACGATCATGAAGCGGGAATCCTGGTAACAGGCATAGTTCAGCGCATCGAGACCGCGGGCGATGAAGGGGTCGTAGACGGTTCCGATTGGGATCAGCCTTTCCCCGAAAAGCGAATGCGACAGCCCAGCTGCCCCCAGCAACAGGAACAGGTTCATCTCCGCGATCCCGAGTTCTATGTGCTGACCGTTCGGCCCGAAGGACCACTTTTGCGTGGAGGGGACTTTTTCCTCGTGGAAGGTGTCCGTCCGCGCGTCCCGGGCAAACAGGCCGCGCCTATTCACCCAGGGGCCGAGGTTGGTGGAAACGGTGACATCAGGCGCCGTCGTGACGATCCGGTGGGAGAGATCGCAGTCACGCCTGGCGATCGCATCCAGGATCTTGCCGAAGCCCGCCTGTGTCGAGAGTTCGCGATCCTCCAGGAAGACCGGTCCCGGCGATGTGACATGGGCCGCTTCATAGCGCCGAGTGCCCCGGGCGAAGAACGGCACCGTCGTAAGATAGGTCTTGACCGCCGATCTGTTCTTGATGGCGCCAAACTCTTCCCACTCCTCTCCCGCGGCAACCCCGATGCGGCTCTGGAAGTCCTCCATCTGCGCCTTGGTCATCAGGCCGGCGTGATTGTCCTTGTGGCCGGCCAGCGGCGTGCCCCAACCCTTGATCGTATAGGCGAGAAAGACCGTGGGTCGATCGTGATCGATGCCGTCGAAGGTGTTCGTCAGCGTTTCCAGGCAATGGCCGCCGAGATTGTTCATCAGTTCCGACAGTTCCGCATCCGTGCGCCTGTCGATCAGTTGCGTCACGTCGCCCTGGTCGCCGATCTCGTCGGTCAGGCGTTTTCGCCATGCCGCGCCACCCTGAAAGGCGAGCGCCGAATAGAGCTGGTTGGGGCAGCGGTCGATCCAGTCGCGCAGTGCCGCACCGCCGGGTTCGCGGAAGGCCGCCTCTTGCAAAGCGCCGTATTTCAGAACTTTCACATCCCAACCGAAGGCGGTGAAGATGGCCTGGATGCGCTTCCACAGTCCCTCGCGCACGACACCGTCGAGGCTCTGCCTGTTGTAGTCGATGATCCACCAGGTGTTGCGCAGGTCGTGTTTCCAGCCCTCCTGCAGGCATTCATAGATATTGCCCTCATCCAGCTCGGCGTCACCCACAAGGGCGACCATCCGGCCCTTGGACCGCGCCGATGAGAAGGCCTTGGCGTCGACATAGTCCTGAATGAGCGAGGCAAAGGCGGTGATTGCCACGCCCAGCCCCACCGATCCCGTGGAGAAATCGACGTCGTCGCCATCCTTGGTGCGGCTCGGATAGGACTGGGCGCCGCCGAAACCGCGGAAATTGATCAGCTTCTCCCGGCTCTGGTTGCCCATGATATACTGGATTGCATGAAAGACCGGCGAGGCGTGGGGTTTGACCGCGATACGATCTTCTGGCTTCAGGGTGTGGAAATAGAGTGCCGTCATGATCGACGCCATCGAGGCTGAAGAGGCCTGATGCCCACCAACCTTCACCTCGTCCTTCTCCCGGATGTGGTTGGCATTGTGGATCATCCAGCAGGCATGCCAGAGCACCTGTCGTTCGAGATCCTTCAGGATTTGAAGCTTTTCCTGCGCCATGCCCGATGTCATCTGTGCTCCTCCTCTACCGTGGTGAAAAGCTATCAGGTGAGATGCGGATTTTCTGGTCTATCTTCGTTGAATTTCCGGCCGATTACGGTACCATTTACCCGCAAGCTTGGTGGAGGGGGTAAATTTTGCCGGATATCGGTTATGATGCGGCTACGCTGAAACTTCTCGATCTTCTGCAGAACAATGCCGAACTCAGCACGGCGGAGCTCGCCGCGGCCACCGGGCTTTCGTCATCGCCCTGCTGGCGGCGGGTCAACGACCTCAAGGAAAGCGGCGTGATCAAGGGCACGGTGGCGCTCGTGGACGCACAATCCCTGGGGCTCGCCGTCAACGTCTTCGTGCATATCTCGTTGAAGCAACAGGACCGAGCATCACTCGATATCTTCGACGAGGCGGTGCGGTCGATGCCAGAAGTCATGGAGTGCTATCTGATGACTGGCGAGGCGGATTATCTCCTTCGCGTCGTCGTCGAGGACCTCAGAAAGTACCAGGCACTCGTGGTAGATCGGCTGACGACCATTCCCTGTGTCGCCAATATCCGATCCAGCTTTGCCTTGGGGCAGGTCAAGTATACGACCGCACTGCCGACCACGCATCTGCGGAAGTAAGACGCGACAGAGGTTTGGCACATCGGCAGCTGCGGGCTTTCCTTGAAAGAGCTCCGCCTCATGCGCTCCAATCGGCGCAACCGGCAGACCGATCTGCTCCTGAAGGCTTGGGAAAGAGAGCGGCAAGGTCTCCGTTTATCGTAAGCTGCACGACGACCGTATCGGTCAGGGAAAGATGTGTTCCGAACCGTGTTGCGCGTCTCACAGGGACCAAAGCGCAGATCGGTTACATAAGCCGTGCCGGCATTTCCAAATCCAGGCTATAGCCGTGGGACGTCTGTCAAAGGTCCCGGTCTCGTGATAGGCTGCGCCACCCCGTAGAACCGCACTCGCGCCATGCAGCCGGTACTGGCGTGCTGGCGCTTGCGAGCGGTGATCGTGCTCGTAGCCGTTCCTCCATTGGTACCTGGAAACGACAATTGGTGCATCGTACCAAGTCTAGTCCCAATCTTGGTGGGGACAGCGCAGATCGAGCGTAAATGAGACGATGAAGAAAGTGCCTTTGGTGTCAGTGAATCAACAAAACTCTCGTTATTTCAAAGCTCCCGTCTTCGCCGTGGCACCGATGATCGATTGGACGGATCGGCATTGTCGGTTCTTCCATCGGCAGCTGTCGGCCCGCGCATTGCTCTATACCGAGATGGTGGTGGCCGATGCGATCATTCATGGGCCGCGGGAAAAGCTCTTGTCGTTCAGCGATGCCGAACATCCGGTGGCGCTGCAGCTGGGCGGGTCTGATCCGGCAAAGCTCGTCGAGGCGGTGAAGATCGCGGCCGATTACGGCTATGACGAGATCAACCTCAATGTCGGCTGCCCCTCGGACCGGGTGCAGTCGGGGACTTTCGGGGCTTGCCTGATGCAGACGCCCGAGGTGGTCGGGGCCTGTGTGGCTGCCATGAAACAGGTGGCGACGGTGCCGGTGACCGTCAAGTGCCGGATCGGGGTGGACGATCAGGAGCCGGCTGATGTGCTTCCGGATTTTCTCGCCCGGATCATCGCGGCGGGGGTGGATGCGGTCTGGATCCATGCCCGCAAGGCCTGGCTGAAGGGACTGTCGCCGAAGGAAAACCGTGAGATTCCGCCGCTGGATTACGAGCTGGTCTACCGGATGAAGCGGGAGAATCCCGATGTTTTCATCGGTATCAATGGCGGGATCTCTGATCTCGATCAGGCGGTTTTGCATCTGGCCGTCATGGATGGCGTGATGCTCGGGCGGGCGAGCTATCACAATGCGACGCTGCTCACCGAGGTCGATGCCCGCATCTATGGCGCGCCGGCGGTTCCGGTCGACTGGGATGCGGTGCGCGATGCGATGATCGGGTATGCCGAGCGGGTGATCGCGTCGGGCGGGCGGCTCAACCATGTCACGCGGCATATGGTCGGGCTGTTCCAGGGCTATGCCGGGGCCCGGCGCTACCGGCAGATCCTGTCGTCGGAGGCGACGAAGCCGGGTGTTTCGCCGGAGCTAATCGCCGAGGCCTTTGCGGCGGTCGATATTGCCGGCGGTCCGAAGACACAGGGCGCTTCGAGCACGTCTGCGGCTGCGGAATAAGGTCTAGCGCAGCATTCCGGCAGATCTTTGGCTTTGCGACGGTCCGGACGGAACATTGGTTTCCCATTCTGTCAGAATCGCCGCCAAAGCAAAAATGGCGCCCCGAGGGGCGCCATTCGAAATTCTGGGATCAGGCGGCCTGGATGTTGACGGCCTTCGGGCCCTTGCCCATACGGTCCGGCTCGGTGTCGAAGGTGACCTGCTGGCCGTCCTTCAGGGTCTGGAGACCAGAAGCCTGAAGCGCGGAGATGTGGACGAATACGTCCTTCGCGCCGCCTTCCGGGGTGATGAAGCCAAAACCCTTGTCCTGGTTGAAGAATTTTACGGTGCCCTTGGTGGCCATGGGGATAGTCCTTATTCCCGTGTTGTCGTCTGCGCCGCGGCCGGTTGACCGGAAGCGGCTGGTTGAAGTTCCGCCGAAACGAAACCGTCGAGGGATCGCGATAACGGGGAAAGAACGTCTACCGGCGGGAGAAAGCCCCCATGACCGCACGCGGCGGTCGATACAAATCGGTCCAGTCTCCGGGATCATTGCTGCCCGAACAGCCAAAGAGGTAGGGTCATTTCGGAATCTTGGCAAGTACGAAAAGTCACACTCCGGACCGCAAATTTTCGGCAACGGACTGAAATCCTTGATATTTGACGGGTGGTAACGATGCCATGCCGCCAGGCTCCCGGAGATTCGGTCGCCTTCACCGCCGCCATCACGACCGGGGACGAGCCCGTGTTCCGTCTTGAAGCGGCCTCCATCCGGGTCTAGGGATTGGCGCTTGACCGGGGGCGGGGCGAAACCGGGCAGACGCGGGAGTGAATGAGTATGGTGAAGACGGGTGCCGCGGTGATCGATCCTTACGACCTTCTGGGCGTGGCCCGTGATGCCGACGAGGCCGCCATCAAGGCCGCCTATCGCAAGGTGGCCAAGACCGCCCACCCGGATGCCGGCGGCGATGCCGAGGCCTTTGCCAAGATCTCCGCCTGCTACGAGCTGCTCAAGGATCCCGTGCGCCGCCGCGTCTTCGACGACACCGGCTATGATCCGCAGCTCGCCGAGCCCGCCGACCTCAAGGGGTTGATGGTGCTGGAAACGCTGATCAACGACATGATCCTCGACGAGCGCGAGCCGGGCTCCTTCGATCCGGTCGCTGGCTTGCGCCGCAAGCTCACCGACGACATCCTCAAATGCCGCTTCCACATTCTCGAACTGGAGCGCCACCGGGCCCGCGTGCGCAAGCATCTCGACCGGCTCGGCCGCCGGCCCGACACCGACGTGCTCGGCTCGATGCTCAGGGCGCGGGCGCAATCGATCACCGACGCCATCAAGGCCTCGGAGGTGCAGATCGCCGCGATCGAGCGGGCCTATGCCATGCTCGAGGGCTATTCCTACGAGATGGAGCCGCTGCCCGTCGAGGTGGAGGCCGAGGAGTTGCCGAAGGCGGCGGAGTAGGGCGGCTTTTCCCCTCCCAAACCCTCCCCACAAGGGGGAGGGCTTAACCCGGCGGTCCTGTTTGCGGCTGCCCTTCGCCGCAGCATACCCCCCTCTGTCGGCTGCGCCGACATCTCCGCCACCGGCGGGGAGAGTGGAGGCTTCGTGCTTCGTGGGGAGCTGCGGCGCCCACGTCAGCATGCGGGGATTGGCGGAGGAAACCCGCCCTCCCCTTGAGGGGGAGGGTCGGACCG
>UCMS01000017.1 GCA_900473805.1 Hyphomicrobiales bacterium
CGCTTCGATCATCGAGTAATGATCGAGAAGTCGATGGCGTAAGCTGCCGACGGCACGAAAAATGTTCAGATGGCGCGCAAGCGCGATCTGAACGCGGCGCCGGCATCGTCGCTTCGATCATCGAGTAATCGCTGATTTGATCGATAAGATCGAAAGGCCTCGCTGGAAACAGCGGGGCCTTTTCCGTTTTGGGTTTTTGGGGACGACCTGCCAATATTGGCGCCGCTGGTTCAGGCGTGGAAGTTAAGCCCTGTCGAGCCGGTGCTCGTCCGCCAGCCGCAGCAGATCCGTCACCAGATATCCGTTGATCGTCATGCCCCCGAGGTCGCATTCGGCGATGGAGACATCCGCGAGGCTGCCGAAGCGGATCGTGCTGCCGTTGAAATCAACATGGGTGAGGCTCGCGGCATGGATCATCGCATTCTCGATCAGGGCCCCGGCCATGGCGGCATTGCGGATGACGAGCTGCTCGGCATTGGCGTCTGTGATCAACGCTTTGCCAAGATCGATATTGCTGAACACCGCTTCCTTGAGCGAGACGTCTGTGAAGCGCGATTCGGTCAGGTCCGTGTCGTAGAATTCGGACCCGGGCAGGGCGGCATTGCTGATCCGGATCATGGCACTCCTCCGCGAATATGAGACGCAGACTATCGAAGAAGACCGCACGTCTGGCAAGCCGGACCTTCGGCGGGTAACGGCACGTCGGTTGGCGCCGCGCTGGGCGCAGAGTGGCCCGGCTGTCGTGATTTTCCTGACGTCGTCGACGCATGGCTCCTCTGCACAATTCCGACTTCGGATCCGTCCGTCCTAAAGTTACAATTGCGACCGTAATAAACGTTGACGGGCCGACAGTCGGCTCTGCCGCCAAAAAAACCCGGAGGCCGCGACATGCAACGGCACCGAAGTTCCCGAGCATTCATCGGCAGAGGTTGTTGGCTCGTCCTGCTTGCTGCCGGCCTCTTGGCCGTGACGAAACCGGCAGACGCAGGCGAGAGCTCCCTTCTGTGGACTGCCACGAAGCCTGGTGACACTCTGCTGATGCGCCCGGGGTTGGCGCTGGGCTCGAAAGGGGACCTGCGCCTCGGTCTCGAATCGTCACTGGAAACGGCCAATGCGAGCCGCCCGGGGACGATCGCCGCGCCCCTCGTTGTCTGGGGCGAGGTCGATCTACCTGGCCGGACCTGGGCGTCGGTCTTCGCCATGCGCCTTGATGCACGTACGACTGCGGGCAGGGTGGTGCTCCGCCGTGACCGCCGCCTTGCCGCCAACGCTTCCCTCGATCTGTCGCTCTCGAACGCATTGGAGGCCGGAAAGCGCGCGGACGGCAGCAACGCCTTCGTCGCCCGGCAGGAAACGCGGCTGGATTTCCTGGATATCGGTGCGGCCCTTGCGGGCACTGTTGTGCTCGACAATGCCGCACCGGTTTCCGCAAGCCTGAAACTCGAGCAGCAATTGCCGCTGGGAATCAGTGTTTCCGCCACGTTTGCCGATCTCGGCCATGCATCCGAGGCCGTTCTGCGGGCTAGGATGCACCGGCAGTGGTAGGTTCGGAACCCGCGCTCGCCCGGCCAAGACAGGCTTTGGGGAAAAGGCGGAAAAAGTCTCTTGCCATTCGCGCGCTGCCGTCTTAAAGGGAGCGCCATGCTTCGAGCGAAACGAGTTTCGCCTGAAGACTAGGCTTAGGGGTATAGCTCAGTTGGTAGAGCGGCGGTCTCCAAAACCGCAGGTCGTCGGTTCAAGCCCGGCTGCCCCTGCCATTTCCCGCCCGGCGCGCTTTGATGTGCTGACGGGCAAGACGATCTGGCAAAGCCGAAAAGTTGCAGAAGACCTTTTCCCTCTTGTGAAACGGGGAATCGGTCGTTATGTAGGGTTCAAACAGACACGCGGTGCGTGGGGCTGACCAAGGTCGGCTTTACGCGCCGTAAATGCGTGGGCAATAAATGGCATCCAAGAGTAATCCATTCGCGTTTCTGCAGCAGGTACGCTCCGAGACGTCCAAGGTTACGTGGCCCTCGCGTCGCGAAACCACGATTTCGACGCTCATGGTCTTGGCTATGGTGTTTTTCGCCGCGCTGTTCTTCTTCGGCGCGGACCAGCTCATCAGCTGGCTGCTCAGCCTCGTGCTGAGCGTCGGTAATTAATCGGGCGGAAAAGATCATGGCTGCACGTTGGTACATCGTCCACGCATATTCGAATTTTGAAAAAAAGGTCGCCGAGGACATCGAGCACAAGGCAAAGCAGAAGGGGCTTGATCACCTCTTCGAAAAGATCCTGGTGCCGACCGAGAAGGTCGTTGAAGTCCGTCGCGGCCGCAAGGTTGATAGCGAACGCAAGTTCTTCCCCGGCTATGTCATGGTTCGCGCGAACCTGACCGACGAGGCCTATCACCTGATCAAGAATACCCCGAAGGTCACGGGCTTCCTTGGTTCCGACAACAAGCCGGTTCCGATCCCCGATTTCGAGGCTGAGCGCATCCTGGGTCAGGTCCAGGAAGGTGTCGAGCGTCCGAAGTCGACCGTGTCCTACGAAATCGGCGAACAGGTTCGCGTTTCCGACGGTCCGTTTGCTTCGTTCAACGGCGTTGTCCAGGATGTGGACGAAGAGCGCTCGCGCCTCAAGGTCGAGGTCTCGATCTTCGGCCGCGCGACGCCGGTCGAGCTCGAATACAGTCAGGTCGAAAAGGTCTGATTGGAGGCGGGAAGGAAGCTTCCCGATCCGCGTGGGAGGATGAGGGCCTTAGCCGGGTCATTCAGACGCACCACGCAACCGCAGCCGCCAGCCGAGGCTGGCATAATGGATCGGGCAACCGGTCTGAAATGAAAGGCAGAGAGTAATGGCTAAGAAAGTTGCAGGCCAGCTCAAGCTCCAGGTCAAGGCAGGATCGGCAAACCCGTCCCCGCCGATCGGCCCGGCCCTTGGTCAGCGTGGCATTAACATCATGGAATTCTGCAAGGCGTTCAATGCCGCCACGCAGGAAATGGAAAAGGGTATGCCGATCCCGGTCGTCATCACCTATTACCAGGACAAGTCCTTCACCTTCGCAATGAAGCAGCCGCCGGTCACCTACTGGCTGAAGAAGGAAGCAAAGATCACCTCTGGCTCGAAGACCCCGGGCAAGGGTGCGAAGGTCGGTACGATCACGAAGGCACAGGTCCGTGCAATTGCCGAAGGCAAGATGAAGGATCTGAACGCTGCCGACATCGAAGGCGCAATGCTGATGGTTGAGGGCTCTGCCCGCTCCATGGGCCTGGAAGTGGTAGGTTGATCATGGCCAAGGTAGCAAAGCGTATTCAGAAGATCCGCGAAGGCGTTGACCCGACCAAGCTGGTCGCGCTGTCCGACGCCATCTCCATGGTCAAGGAGCGTGCCGTCGCCAAGTTCGACGAAACGATCGAAATCGCCATGAACCTCGGCGTCGACCCGCGTCACGCAGACCAGATGGTCCGCGGCGTGGTCAATCTGCCGAACGGCACGGGCCGTGACGTCCGCGTTGCCGTCTTCGCACGTGGCGCCAAGGCTGACGAAGCCAAGGCTGCTGGTGCAGACATCGTCGGCGCCGAAGACCTGCTCGAAATCGTCCAGAGCGGCAAGATCGATTTCGATCGCTGCATCGCCACCCCGGACCTGATGCCGCTCGTCGGTCGCCTCGGTAAGGTTCTCGGCCCGCGTGGCATGATGCCGAACCCGAAGGTCGGTACGGTCACCATGGACGTCGCTGGCGCCGTCAAGGCTTCCAAGGGCGGTGCTGTTGAGTTCCGCGTCGAAAAGGCTGGTATTATCCACGCCGGTATCGGCAAGGCCTCCTTCGACGCCAAGGCGCTCGAAGAAAACATCAAGGCTTTCGCTGACGCCGTCGTCAAGGCAAAGCCGGCTGGCGCCAAGGGTAACTACGTCAAGCGCGTAGCGATCTCCTCGACCATGGGTCCGGGCGTCAAGATCGACCCGTCGACCGTTACGGCCTGATAGAATTCGATCGGAGCGTCATGCTCCGGTCCACCAAGTTTCCGGCCTTTCGGGGCCGGAAATGCCTGGTGTCAAAGCCAGGCACTCCTGTCCGAGATTGTGGGCGGCCTTCGGGCCTTAATATTTGCCTGCATGAGACGGGTAAGATCCGGTATTTAAACGTCTGATGACGTCTTGAAGTTCGGTTCGAGCCTTATTCGCCTTATGGCCGGTCACTGACCGGTTCAGAGGGGACAGGATCCTCAAGCGTCGCTTGGGATCTGACATAGTTGGATCCCCTGAGGCAAAAGGCAAACCCGGTGGGGCCTGCAGGATTGCGGTCCCATCAACTGGAGACAGACAGTGGAAAGAGCGGAAAAACGCGAATTCGTCACAGAACTGAACGAAGTCTTCAAGGCTTCCGGTTCGGTTGTTGTGGCCCACTATGCTGGTGTCACGGTTGCGCAGATGAACGACTTCCGTTCGAAGATGCGCGCTGCTGGCGGCACCGTCAAAGTCGCGAAGAACCGCCTGGCCAAGATCGCTCTTCAGGGCACGGAGTCGGAAGGGATGTCTAACCTGTTCAAGGGTCAGACACTCATTGCCTACAGCAATGACCCGATCACCGCTCCGAAAGTCGTCATGGATTTCGCCAAGACCAACGACAAGATCGTTGTTCTCGGCGGCGCCATGGGAACAACCACGCTCACCGCCGATGCAGTCAAGTCGCTTGCGACCCTGCCGTCGCTGGACGAGCTGCGTGCGAAGCTGCTGGGCATGATCCAGACTCCGGCTACCCGCATCGCAGGCGTGGTTCAGGCACCGGCAGCTCAGCTTGCTCGCGTGTTTGCGGCCTATGCCAAGAAGGACGAAGCCGCGTAAGGCGGTTTTTCGCTGTTCATACCCTAACCCGTTCGTTTCGAACCGAACATCTATTAAGGAACTGATACAATGGCTGATCTCGCAAAGATCGTTGAAGACCTCTCCTCGCTGACCGTTCTGGAAGCTGCTGAGCTTTCCAAGATGCTCGAAGAAAAGTGGGGCGTTTCGGCTGCTGCTCCGGTAGCCGTTGCTGCTGCTGGTGGCGCTGCTGGTGCCGCTGCTCCGGCTGAAGAAGAAAAGACCGAGTTCGACGTTATTCTGGTTGACGCTGGCGCCAACAAGATCAACGTCATCAAGGAAGTCCGCGGCATCACCGGCCTCGGCCTCAAGGAAGCCAAGGACCTGGTCGAAGGCGCTCCGAAGCCGGTCAAGGAAGGCGTTTCCAAGGCTGAAGCCGCTGACCTCAAGAAGAAGCTTGAGGACGCCGGCGCCAAGGTCGACGTTAAGTAATATCGGAATGCGGCGGGGGAAGTTTCTTCTCCCGCCCGTTTCCTCCGAACATATTACCCAGGAACCGCGTGAAAACGGTTCCTGGGTAATGGGTTCTCAAGAGGATGGTCTTGACCCGAATGCCCGGCAAACCGGCCGGCCGTTCGGATATCGAGACGAGATTGAGTGATCCATTTTTTGATGGAGCCGCCTGGCCAGCGGTCACCGTCTGTTGCAGGCCCGGGTGCAAACTGACAAGGAGCGACGATGGCTCAGACCCTTACCTTTAACGGTCGCAGGCGCGTACGCAAGTTTTTCGGAAAAATTCCAGAAGTCGCAGAAATGCCGAACCTCATCGAGGTTCAGAAGGCATCTTATGACCAGTTCCTCATGGTCGACGAGCCGCAGGGCGGCCGTCCCGACGAGGGGCTCAATGCCGTATTCAAGTCCGTATTCCCGATCACCGACTTCTCCGGTGCGTCGATGCTGGAATTCGTGTCCTACGAATTCGAGCCGCCGAAGTTCGACGTCGACGAATGCCGCCAGCGCGATCTGACCTATGCTGCACCGCTCAAGGTCACACTGCGTCTGATCGTGTTCGATATTGACGAGGATACGGGCGCGAAGTCCATCAAGGACATCAAGGAACAGTCCGTCTACATGGGCGACATGCCGCTCATGACGAACAACGGTACCTTCATCGTCAACGGTACCGAGCGTGTCATCGTCTCGCAGATGCACCGGTCTCCGGGCGTCTTCTTCGACCATGACAAGGGCAAGTCCCATTCGTCCGGCAAGCTGCTGTTTGCTGCCCGCGTCATCCCGTATCGTGGTTCCTGGCTCGATATCGAATTCGACGCCAAGGACATCGTGCACGCCCGTATCGACCGTCGCCGCAAGATCCCCGTGACCTCGCTGCTGATGGCGCTCGGCATGGACGGCGAAGAGATCCTGTCGACCTTCTATTCGAAGTCGGTCTACGAGCGTGACGGCAAGGGCTGGCGCTACCCGTTCAACCCGGAAACCCTGAAGGGTGCGAAGACCATCTCCGACATGATCGACGCCGACAGCGGCGAAGTGGTTGTCGAAGGTGGCAAGAAGCTCACCCCGCGTCTGCTGCGTCAGCTGACCGAGAAGGGCCTCAAGTTCCTTAAGGCTTCCGACGAAGACCTGTTCGGTAACTACCTTGCCGAAGACCTGGTCAACATGTCGACCGGTGAAATCTACATGGAAGCGGGCGCGGAAATCGACGAGAAGTCGCTGCCGCAGATCCTCGAATCCGGTTTCGACGAAATCCCGGTTCTCGGCATCGACCACATCAATGTCGGCGCTTACATCCGCAACACGCTCGCCGCCGACAAGAACGAGAACCGTCAGGACGCTCTGTTCGACATCTACCGCGTCATGCGCCCGGGTGAACCGCCGACCATGGACTCGGCCGAAGCCATGTTCCAGTCGCTGTTCTTCGACGCCGAGCGCTACGACCTGTCGGCCGTTGGTCGCGTCAAGATGAACATGCGTCTCGACCTTGACTGCCCGGATACCGTCCGCGTTCTGCGCAAGGACGACATCCTGGCCGTGGTCAAGATGCTGGTCGAACTGCGCGACGGCAAGGGCGAGATCGACGACATCGACAACCTTGGCAACCGTCGCGTTCGCTCCGTCGGCGAACTGATGGAGAACCAGTACCGGCTCGGCCTGCTCCGCATGGAGCGCGCGATCAAGGAACGCATGTCCTCGATCGAAATCGACACGGTGATGCCGCAGGATCTGATCAACGCCAAGCCGGCAGCCGCCGCCGTTCGCGAATTCTTCGGCTCGTCGCAGCTGTCGCAGTTCATGGACCAGGTGAACCCGCTTTCGGAAATCACCCACAAGCGCCGCCTCTCGGCTCTTGGACCGGGTGGTCTGACCCGCGAGCGCGCTGGCTTCGAAGTCCGCGACGTTCACCCGACCCACTACGGTCGTATTTGCCCGATCGAAACGCCGGAAGGCCCGAACATCGGTCTGATCAACTCGCTCGCAACCTTCGCCCGCGTCAACAAGTACGGCTTCATCGAAAGCCCGTACCGCAAGATCGTGGACGGCAAGGTGACCACCGAAGTGGTCTATCTGTCGGCGATGGAAGAAGCCAAGTACTATGTGGCCCAGGCCAACTCTGAACTGACGGCCGATGGCCAGTTCGTCGAAGAGTTCGTCGTCTGCCGTCATGCTGGCGAAGTCATGCTGTCCCCGCGCGACACCATCAACCTGATGGACGTTTCGCCGAAGCAGTTGGTTTCGGTCGCGGCCGCTCTCATCCCGTTCCTCGAAAACGACGACGCCAACCGCGCTCTCATGGGCTCGAACATGCAGCGTCAGGCCGTGCCGCTTCTGCGTGCCGAAGCCCCGTTCGTCGGAACCGGTATGGAGCCGATCGTTGCCCGTGACTCCGGTGCTGCTATCGGTGCCCGTCGCGGCGGCGTGGTCGACCAGGTCGATGCGACGCGTATCGTTATCCGCGCGACGGAAGATCTCGATGCTGGCAAGTCCGGCGTTGACATCTACCGTCTGCAGAAGTTCCAGCGCTCGAACCAGAACACCTGCGTCAACCAGCGTCCGCTGGTGACCGTTGGCGATATCGTCAACAAGGGTGACATCATCGCGGACGGTCCGTCGACCGACCTCGGCGATCTGGCCCTCGGCCGCAACGCGCTTGTCGCGTTCATGCCCTGGAACGGCTACAACTATGAGGACTCGATCCTCATGTCGGAGCGCATCGTCTCGGAAGACGTCTTCACCTCGATCCACATCGAGGAATTTGAAGTCATGGCCCGCGACACCAAGCTTGGTCCGGAAGAAATCACGCGCGACATTCCGAACGTTTCGGAAGAAGCGCTGAAGAACCTCGACGAAGCCGGTATCGTCTACATCGGTGCGGAAGTTGCTCCTGGCGACATCCTGGTCGGCAAGATCACCCCGAAGGGCGAAAGCCCGATGACGCCGGAAGAAAAGCTTCTGCGCGCCATCTTCGGTGAAAAGGCCTCCGACGTTCGCGACACCTCGATGCGCATGCCTCCGGGCACCTTCGGCACCGTCGTTGAAGTTCGCGTTTTCAACCGCCACGGCGTTGAGAAGGACGAACGTGCGATGGCGATCGAGCGCGAGGAAATCGAACGCCTCGCCAAGGACCGCGACGACGAGCAGGCGATCCTCGACCGTAACGTCTACGGCCGTCTGATCGACATGCTGCGTGGCCAGATCTCGATTGCCGGCCCGAAGGGCTTCAAGAAGGGCGTCGAGCTCACCAACGCCGTCGTGTCCGAATATCCCCGCTCGCAGTGGTGGATGTTCGCCGTCGAAGACGAAAAGGTGCAGGGCGAACTCGAAGCGCTCCGCGGCCAGTACGACGAATCCAAGTCGCGCCTCGAACAGCGCTTCATGGACAAGGTCGAGAAGGTCCAGCGCGGCGACGAAATGCCCCCGGGCGTCATGAAGATGGTCAAGGTCTTCGTCGCTGTGAAGCGCAAGATCCAGCCAGGCGACAAGATGGCTGGCCGTCACGGCAACAAGGGTGTTGTCTCGCGCATCGTTCCGGTCGAGGACATGCCGTTCCTCGAAGACGGCACGCATGTGGACATCGTCTTGAACCCGCTCGGCGTTCCCTCGCGTATGAACGTCGGTCAGATCCTCGAAACCCACCTTGCCTGGGCTTGCGCCGGCATGGGCAAGAAGATCGGTCAGATGCTTGAGGACTATCGCAAGCACCTCGACATCACCGACCTTCGCAACGAGCTGACCGAGATGTACGAGTCGGAAGCCCATGACGAAGTGAAGCACTTCGACGACGACGCGCTCGTCAAGCTCGCCGAGGAAGCCAAGCGTGGCGTTTCGATCGCCACCCCGGTCTTCGATGGCGCGCATGAAAGCGACGTGTCCTCGATGCTCACGCGTGCGGGTCTCGATCCGTCGGGTCAGTCGGTCCTGTATGATGGCCGTACCGGTGAGCCCTTCGATCGTAAGGTCACCGTCGGCTACATGTACATGATCAAGCTGAACCACTTGGTCGATGATAAGATCCATGCGCGTTCGATCGGTCCTTACTCGCTCGTCACCCAGCAGCCGCTCGGTGGTAAGGCGCAGTTCGGCGGTCAGCGCTTCGGGGAAATGGAAGTCTGGGCTCTGGAAGCTTACGGCGCCGCCTACACCCTGCAGGAAATGCTGACGGTGAAGTCGGACGACGTGGCCGGCCGTACCAAGGTCTACGAGGCGATCGTCCGTGGCGACGACACCTTCGAGGCCGGTATTCCGGAAAGCTTCAACGTTCTCGTCAAGGAAATGCGCTCGCTCGGCCTCTCGGTTGAGCTGGAGAATTCCAAGCTCGATGACGTGGGCTCGACGCCGCTGCCCGACGCAGCCGAATAACGGTTTGACAAAGGCGTGCGTGGTTCGCCACGCACGCCACCCCCTGACTGCCCGGCGGCCAAAATCGGGCGGGTGAGGGGAGTTTCGCCGCATTTCGCGGTTATTGTCATTTCAAGGGTCGGGTGCGGCATCCCGGGACTTCGCCGCCACCGCGACCCAATCGAGGGCTCCACGCCCCATAAGGAGACAGGCATGAACCAAGAGGTCATGAACCTTTTCAACCCGTCGGTGCCGGCTCAGCACTTCGACAGCATCCGGATCTCGATCGCGAGCCCGGAGAAGATCCTGTCGTGGTCTTACGGTGAGATCAAGAAGCCGGAAACCATCAACTACCGCACGTTCAAGCCCGAGCGTGACGGCCTCTTCTGCGCGCGTATCTTCGGACCGATCAAGGACTACGAGTGCCTGTGCGGCAAGTACAAGCGCATGAAGTACAAGGGCATCATCTGCGAAAAGTGCGGCGTCGAAGTCACGCTGTCGCGCGTTCGCCGTGAGCGCATGGGCCATATCGAGCTCGCCGCTCCCGTTGCCCATATCTGGTTCCTGAAGTCGCTTCCCTCGCGCATCTCCACGCTGCTGGACATGACGCTGAAGGATGTCGAGCGCGTTCTCTATTTCGAGAACTACATCGTGACCGAGCCGGGCCTGACCTCGCTCAAGGAAAACCAGCTTCTCACCGAAGAAGAATACATGATCGCCGTCGACGAGTTCGGCGAGGACCAGTTCACCGCCATGATCGGCGCTGAGGCCATCTACGAGATGCTGGCCTCGATGAACCTCGAGAAGATCGCTGGCGACCTGCGCACCGAGCTGGCCGAAACCACCTCGGATCTGAAGCAGAAGAAGCTGATGAAGCGCCTGAAGATCGTCGAGAACTTCATGGAGTCGGGAAACCGTCCGGAATGGATGATCATGAAGGTCGTTCCGGTCATCCCGCCGGATCTGCGTCCGCTGGTTCCGCTCGATGGCGGCCGTTTTGCGACATCTGACCTGAACGACCTCTACCGTCGCGTCATCAACCGTAACAACCGTCTGAAGCGCCTCATCGAACTGCGCGCTCCGGGCATCATCATCCGCAACGAAAAGCGCATGCTGCAGGAATCTGTAGACGCGCTGTTCGACAACGGCCGCCGTGGCCGCGTCATCACCGGCGCCAACAAGCGTCCGCTGAAGTCGCTGTCCGACATGCTGAAGGGCAAGCAGGGCCGCTTCCGCCAGAACCTGCTCGGCAAGCGCGTCGACTATTCCGGCCGTTCGGTCATCGTGACCGGTCCGGAGCTGAAGCTGCACCAGTGCGGCCTGCCGAAGAAGATGGCGCTCGAACTGTTCAAGCCGTTCATCTACGCCCGTCTCGACGCAAAGGGTTATTCCTCGACCGTCAAGCAGGCCAAGAAGCTGGTTGAAAAGGAAAAGCCGGAAGTCTGGGATATCCTCGACGAGGTCATCCGCGAGCATCCGGTTCTCCTGAACCGCGCACCGACGCTGCACCGCCTGGGCATCCAGGCCTTCGAACCCACGCTGGTCGAAGGCAAGGCGATCCAGCTGCATCCGCTCGTCTGCACGGCCTTCAACGCCGACTTCGACGGCGACCAGATGGCTGTTCACGTGCCGCTGTCGCTCGAAGCCCAGCTCGAAGCCCGCGTCCTGATGATGTCGACGAACAACATCCTGCACCCGGCCAACGGTGCACCGATCATCGTTCCGTCGCAGGACATGGTTCTCGGCCTGTACTACCTGTCGATCATGAACCAGAACGAGCCGGGCGAAGGCATGGTCTTCTCCGACATGGGCGAACTGCACCATGCTCTGGAAAACAAGGTCGTCACCCTGCACGCCAAGATCCGTGGCCGCTTCAAGACCGTCGATGCCGAGGGCAACCCGGTTTCGAAGATCTATGAAACCACGCCTGGCCGCATGATCATCGGCGAACTCCTGCCGAAGAACGTCAACGTGCCCTTCGACATCTGCAACCAGGAAATGACCAAGAAGAACATCTCCAAGATGATCGACACGGTCTACCGTCATTGCGGCCAGAAGGACACGGTCATCTTCTGCGACCGGATCATGCAGCTCGGCTTCACCCATGCGTGCAAGGCCGGCATCTCGTTCGGCAAGGACGACATGATCATCCCGGAAACCAAGGCGAAGATCGTTGGCGACACCGAAACGCTCGTCAAGGAATACGAGCAGCAGTACAATGACGGCCTGATCACCCAGGGCGAAAAGTACAACAAGGTCGTCGACGCCTGGGGCAAGGCCACCGAAAAGGTCGCCGAGGACATGATGGCCCGCATTAAGGCCGTCGAGTTCGACAAGGAGACCGGTCGTCAGAAGCCGATGAACGCCATCTACATGATGTCGCACTCGGGTGCCCGTGGTTCACCGAACCAGATGCGCCAGCTGGGCGGCATGCGTGGCCTCATGGCCAAGCCGTCGGGTGAAATCATCGAGACGCCGATCATCTCGAACTTCAAGGAAGGTCTGACCGTTAACGAGTACTTCAACTCGACCCACGGCGCCCGTAAGGGTCTCGCAGACACCGCTCTGAAGACCGCGAACTCCGGTTACCTGACCCGTCGTCTCGTTGACGTCGCGCAGGATTGCATCGTCAACCTCGTGGATTGCGGCACCGACAAGGGCCTGACCATGACGGCGATCGTCGATGCCGGTCAGGTCGTCGCCTCCATCGGCGCTCGCGTTCTCGGCCGTACCGCACTGGATGACATCGATCATCCGGTCACCGGCGAGCGCATCGTCAATGCTGGCAACATGATCCTCGAGGCTGATGTTATCGAGATCGAAAAGGCCGGTATCCAGTCGATCCGCATCCGCTCGGCCCTGACCTGCGAAGTCCAGACGGGCGTCTGCTCGGTCTGCTACGGCCGCGACCTGGCCCGTGGTACGCCTGTTAACATGGGTGAAGCCGTCGGCGTCATCGCCGCACAGTCGATCGGTGAGCCGGGCACCCAGCTCACCATGCGTACCTTCCACTTGGGCGGTACCGCGACCGTGGTCGACCAGTCGTTCCTGGAAGCCTCGTACGAAGGTACGGTGCAGATCAAGAACCGCAACATCCTGCGCAACTCCGAAGGCAATCTGATTGCCATGGGCCGCAGCATGGCCATCACCATCCTCGACGAGCGCGGCATCGAGCGTTCGTCGCAGCGTGTGGCCTACGGTTCGAAGGTCTTCGTGGACGACGGCGACAAGGTGAAGCGCGGCCAGCGTCTGGCGGAGTGGGATCCTTACACCCGCCCGATGATGACCGAAGTCGAAGGTGTCGTACACTTCGAGGACGTCGTGGACGGTCTGTCCGTCTCCGAAGCGACCGACGAGTCGACCGGTATCACCAAGCGTCAGGTTATCGACTGGCGTTCGACCCCGCGCGGTTCGGACCTCAAGCCGGCGATCGTCATCAAGGATGCCGGTGGCAACGTGCTCAAGCTCGCCCGTGGCGGCGAGGCACGCTTCCAGCTCTCCGTCGATGCGATCCTGTCGGTCGAGCCTGGCCAGAAGGTGTCTCAGGGTGACGTTCTCGCGCGTTCGCCGCTCGAAAGCGCCAAGACCAAGGACATCACCGGTGGTCTGCCGCGTGTTGCCGAACTGTTCGAAGCCCGTCGTCCGAAGGACCACGCCATCATCGCTGAGATCGATGGTACGATCCGCCTCGGCCGCGACTACAAGAACAAGCGTCGCGTCATCATCGAGCCGGCGGAAGACGGTGTCGAGCCTGTCGAATACCTGATCCCGAAGGGCAAGCCCTTCCACCTTCAGGATGGCGACTACATCGAAAAGGGTGACTACATCCTCGACGGTAACCCGGCTCCGCACGACATCCTGGCGATCAAGGGCGTCGAGGCACTCGCCTCGTACCTGGTCAACGAAATCCAGGAAGTCTACCGTCTGCAGGGCGTTGTGATCAACGACAAGCACATCGAGGTGATCGTTCGCCAGATGCTGCAGAAGGTCGAGATCACAGAGTCCGGCGACAGCCAGTACATCGTGGGCGACAACGTCGACCGCATCGAACTGGATGACGTCAACGAGCGTCTGATCGAGGAAGGCAAGAAGCCGGCATACGGCGAGCCCGTCCTCCTCGGCATCACCAAGGCCTCGCTGCAGACGCCGTCGTTCATCTCGGCCGCATCCTTCCAGGAAACCACCAAGGTTCTCACGGAAGCTGCGATCGCCGGCAAGACCGACACGCTGCAGGGTCTCAAGGAAAACGTCATCGTCGGCCGCCTCATCCCGGCTGGTACCGGCGGCACCATGACGCAGATCCGCCGCATCGCCACCTCGCGGGACGACCTCATCCTCGAGGAACGCAAGAAGGGCACGGGTGCGGATCTCGCAACGCCGATGCTGCAGAACCTCGCTGGCGAAAGCGCACCGGCCGCCGAGTGATCGGCATAGGGACTGCTAAATGATCAAAGGCCGCCCGGAACCTGTTCCGGGCGGCTTTTTCGCTGTGTCGTCCGGGAAAGCAGTGAAACGCGGTCGTCCTCTCCCGCGGGTGACGGAAGGGGGAGGGCAGCTTCGCAACGCAAAAAGGCCGGTCGTGACACCGGCCTCGGGAGATGCGGTTGCATTGGATCGCTCAGGCGAAGCGAATGATCGCCACTTCGCCTTCGAGGGCGCCCTGATAGGCCGAAGCATGCGGTTCTTCGTCCGGCTGGCCGTTGATCATGCCGATCTGGTCCAGATCGGCCTCGATGAAGCCTTCTTCGGAAAGCGCGTTGAGCGTCATCCGTACGGCCGTGTCGTCGTCGGGAGCGGTCAGCATGACATGGAGATCGATCGGCTGGCCGCCTTCGGTCTCGTAGGCCTTGGCGATCACGATGAACACCATCGGCTCGTCGCGATTGTTGTCGTTGTCGGGACTGGTCATCATGGCGTCCGGTCTTTTGGTTGGAGGAAACGATTCTCGCGTTCCGGCCGATTCGACCAGACGGGCAGGGCGGTTGACCCCTGACCTCTCCTTATCTAGAAGTTTCCCCGGCCAAGCCAAGCCAAATCATGGCCGCCGGATCGTTTTCCCGGGTCAAAAGGGCCGCAAGCCCGGCACGACAGGGCGTTTGGCCATTAATTCTCAGATGAGACTTGACGTTAAGGGGGGAAAACAGTAGTACCCCGGCCATCGGAGCCTATGTGAGGCAGGCTTTTTCGGGACGCCATGTCCTGGAGTTCGCCTCAAACAAGTCTCCAAACGCACGTTGACGACACGAATGCTGCTCGCACGACGCACTCTAGCAGTGCGTCCTCTGTCTTTTGTGGTCCATCCGCGAAAACGGGTCGGGCCACATTTTGCGCATGAAGAAAACTGTGCGGCCGCCGCCGGAAACGGCAAACCAAGGGCCTGAAAGGGCTTGAGACTAGATTTTGCAAGGGATGGGTATATGCCTACCGTAAACCAGCTGATCCGCAAGCCGCGTCAGGCACAGGTAAAGCGCAATAAGGTTCCTGCTCTGCAGGAAAATCCGCAGAAGCGCGGCGTTTGCACCCGCGTTTACACCACGACTCCGAAGAAGCCGAACTCGGCTCTGCGTAAGGTCGCCAAGATCCGCCTGACCAATGGCTTCGAAGTCATCGGCTACATTCCGGGCGAAGGTCACAACCTGCAGGAACACTCCGTCGTCATGATCCGTGGCGGCCGCGTCAAGGACTTGCCGGGTGTGCGTTACCACATCATCCGTGGCGTTCTCGATACCCAGGGTGTCAAGAACCGCAAGCAGCGCCGTTCGAAGTACGGTGCGAAGCGTCCGAAGTAATTCGGCCATTACCCGATATCCGGCGCTGCGCGAGGTTCTCCGCGTGATAAAGCGTCCCTAACCGTTGAGAGACAAGAAGTATGTCCCGTCGCCATAGTGCAGAAAAGCGCGAAATCAATCCGGACCCGAAGTTCGGCGATCTCGTCGTCACCAAGTTCATGAACGCCATCATGCTCCACGGCAAGAAGTCCGTGGCCGAAAGCATCGTCTACGGTGCCTTCGACGTCGTTCAGGCTAAGGCCAAGGCCGAGCCGATTGCGATCTTCCATCAGGCGCTCGACAACGTCGCGCCGCATGTTGAAGTCCGTTCGCGCCGCGTTGGTGGTGCAACCTACCAGGTCCCGGTCGATGTTCGTCCGGAGCGCCGTCAGGCACTTGCCATCCGCTGGCTGATCACCGCCGCCCGCAAGCGCAATGAAACCACTATGATCGACCGCCTGTCGGGCGAACTGCTCGATGCCGCCAACAACCGCGGTAGCGCCGTCAAGAAGCGCGAAGACACCCACAAGATGGCCGATGCAAACCGCGCCTTCTCGCATTACCGCTGGTAATCCACCGATCGAATATTGAAAGGCAGTCCGTTATGGCTCGCGAATATAAAATCGAAGACTACCGCAACTTCGGTATCATGGCGCACATCGACGCCGGCAAGACCACGACCACCGAGCGCATCCTCTACTACACCGGTAAGTCTCATAAGATCGGCGAAGTCCATGACGGCGCTGCTACCATGGACTGGATGGAGCAGGAGCAGGAACGCGGCATCACCATCACCTCCGCTGCGACGACCACCTTCTGGAAGGGTCGCGACGGCAAGATGCGCCGCTTCAACATCATCGACACCCCCGGCCACGTTGACTTCACCATCGAAGTCGAGCGTTCGCTGCGCGTTCTCGACGGTGCGATCGCTCTTCTCGACGCCAACGCTGGTGTTGAGCCGCAGACCGAAACCGTCTGGCGTCAGGCTGAAAAGTACAACGTCCCGCGGATGATCTTCTGCAACAAGATGGACAAGACCGGTGCTGACTTCTACCGCTCGGTAGAAATGATCAAGACCCGTCTCGGCGCCACCGCTGTTGTCATGCAGCTGCCGATCGGCGCTGAAAGCGACTTCAAGGGCGTCATCGATCTGATCGAGATGAACGCTCTGATCTGGCGTGACGAGTCCCTCGGCGCTGCCTGGGACGTTGTCGAAATCCCGGCCGACCTCAAGGAAAAGGCTGAAGAATATCGCGAAAAGCTGATCGAGACCGTTGTCGAGATCGACGAAGAAGCGATGGAAGCCTACCTGAACGGCGACATGCCGGACAACGACAAGATCCGCGAACTCGTTCGTCGCGGCACGATCGACGTCAAGTTCCACCCGATGTTCTGCGGCACCGCCTTCAAGAACAAGGGCGTTCAGCCGCTGCTCGACGCCGTTGTCGACTACCTGCCGTCGCCGCTCGACATCCCGGCGATCAAGGGCATCGACTTCAAGACCGAAGCTGAAATCGAGCGCCATGCAGATGACGCCGAGCCGCTTTCGATGCTGGCATTCAAGATCATGAACGACCCCTTCGTCGGTTCGCTCACCTTTGCCCGCATCTATTCCGGCAAGCTGGAAAAGGGTTCGTCGGTTCTCAACACGGTCAAGGACAAGCGCGAGCGCGTCGGCCGCATGCTGCAGATGCACTCGAACTCGCGTGAAGACATCGAAGAAGCCTTCGCAGGCGACATCGTGGCTCTCGCCGGCCTCAAGGAAACCACCACGGGTGACACGCTCTGCGATCCCCTGAAGCCGGTTATCCTCGAGCGCATGGAATTCCCGGAGCCGGTCATCCAGATCGCGATCGAGCCGAAGTCCAAGGGCGACCAGGAAAAGATGGGCCTCGCCCTCAACCGCCTGGCTGCCGAAGACCCGTCCTTCCGCGTCAAGACCGACCAGGAATCCGGCCAGACCATCATCGCTGGCATGGGCGAACTTCACCTCGACATCATCGTCGACCGCATGCGTCGCGAGTTCAAGGTTGAAGCCAACGTCGGTGCTCCGCAGGTTGCTTACCGTGAGACGATCACGAAGCTCCACGAAGAAGACTACACGCACAAGAAGCAGTCCGGTGGTACCGGTCAGTTCGCGCGCGTCAAGCTCGTCTTCGAACCGAACCCGGAAGGCGACGACTTCAAGTTCGAATCCAAGATCGTCGGTGGTGCTGTTCCGAAGGAATACATCCCGGGCGTTCAGAAGGGTATCGAAAGCGTTCTGTCCTCGGGTCCGCTCGCTGGCTTCCCGATGCTGGGCGTCAAGGCTACCCTCATCGATGGCGCCTTCCACGACGTTGACTCGTCGGTTCTCGCCTTCGAAATCGCATCGCGTGCTTGCTTCCGTGAAGCAGCCAAGAAGGCCGGCGCTCAGCTGCTCGAGCCGATGATGCGCGTCGAAGTCGTCACCCCGGAAGACTATGTCGGTGACGTTATCGGCGACCTGAACTCGCGTCGTGGCCAGATCCAGGGCCAGGAACAGCGCGGTATTGCGATCGTGATCAACGCTCACGTTCCGCTCGCCAACATGTTCAAGTACGTCGACAACCTGCGCTCCATGTCGCAGGGCCGCGCCCAGTACTCGATGGTCTTCGACCATTACGCACCGGTCCCGTCGAACGTTGCTGCTGAAATCCAGGCAAAGTATTCCGGTCAGAAGTGACCGGGATACCCCGTCCGTCCAATTGAGTTTGAATTTCCCCTGACGGGGACCAGAAAATGGAGAGCCGAAAATGGCAAAGAGTAAGTTTGAGCGCAACAAGCCGCACGTCAACATCGGCACGATCGGCCACGTCGACCACGGCAAGAC
>UCMS01000016.1 GCA_900473805.1 Hyphomicrobiales bacterium
CCCGTTCACGGGGAGAAGGTCCCGGCAGGGGATGAGGGGCTTATTCCCTTTCTGATTTTAAAAGGACCTCCCATGACCATTATCGACCTTACTCCGCCTTTGGTGGAGCCGCTGACGCTTGCCGAGGTCAGGGCGCATCTGCGGCTCGATACCGACGACGAAGACGCGCTCCTCGGCGCGCTGATCACGGGGGCGCGCGAACATCTGGAGCGGGAGACCGGGCTGGTGCTGGCGAGCCGCGATTTCCGGCTGTGTCTCGATGCCTGGCCCGGCGACGGGATCGTGACGATCGCGCGTGGGCCGGTGCGGGCTGTGACGGCGGTAACGGTTTATGACGGCGGGGGGGAGCCGGCGGCCGTGGCGCTGGACGGGCATTTGCTCGACGGCGAAGCGCGGCCGGCGCGGCTTTGGCTGCGCGTCGTGCCGGAGCCGGGGCGGGCGATGAACGGGATCGAGATCGAGTTTTCCGCCGGCTTTGGCGAGGGCGGTGCTGAGGTTCCCGACACGCTGAAGCGGGCGATGCTGCTGCATATCGGCGCGATGTTCGCCTGCCGCGGCGTGGTGGCGGCCGATGCCCAGCCGGCGGTGGTGCCGCCGGGGTATGACCGGCTGATCGCGCCGTTTTGCCGGCGGGGGCTATGATGGCGCTTCTCGATATCGATGCCGGCCGGCTGACGGCGCGGCTGGTGCTGGAAGAGGCTCAGGCCGCGGAGGACGGGCAGGGCGGGGCGGAGATCACCTTTGTCGAGGTGGCCCGCGTCTGGGCGCTGATCGAGCCGAAGACATTTGCCGAAGAGATGAAGGGGCCGGGGCTGGTATCGGAGGTCACGCATCACGTGACGCTCAGGGCACGGGCCGATGTGAGGCCTGGGCAGAGATTGCGCAAGGGCGCGCGGGTTTTTGCCATTCTGGCGCTGCGCGATCTCGACGAGACGGGGCGGTTTGCGCTGGCGCTCTGCCGCGAGGTGACGGGATGAGGCGGGGTGCCGGAGGCCGGGTGCGGGCCGGCGTGGCGCTGGAAGAGACCGGGGCGGTGCTGGGCGAGATGTTGCGGCGGGCCCTGAACGCACGGCTGGCGCGGGCTGCCGGCACGACGGAGGGAGCGGCGCCGGTGGGGCGGTCGTCCCTTGGTGACGGCGGCCCATCCGGCGATCTCCCGGCGACGGGTCGGGATGGTGTTGGACGCGAAGGGACGGAACAATGACGAATGCGGTCAATGCCTTGGTGCTGGCGCTACAACAGGCGGTGAAGGCGGATGCCTCACTCATCGCGCAGCTCGGCGAGAGCGGGATCAACGACCGGACGGTGCGGCGTCAACGGTTTCCCGCTCTCGTGCTGGGCGCGGTCGAGACGCGCGATTATTCGACCGGCGACGGCGAGGGTGCGGAAATCCTGCTGACGCTGGAGGCCTGGAGCGCGACATCGCGGCGCGAGGCGGAAGCCTTGGTCTCGGAGGCAAGGCGGGTGGCGGAGGCCTTGCCGGAGGTGCTGTCAATGGGGCCGAGTGGATTTCGGCTGGTGAACTGGAGGCATCGGCGCACGGTCAGCCGGCGCGAGGTAAAGGCCGGGCTGTTCGTCGCGGAGGCGAGTTTTCGGGCGGTGGTGGAATGAAGATCATCGCCGACCTCAGGGCAGCGCCGGAGGTCTGGAAGGCGCACTGGAAGCCGAGAGAGTGATACGGTATCCTCCACTGCCTTTTCATGAGAGCGATCGATGGGTGTGATTGCTGAGCGCCTGGGTGGCAGGATGGCAGATCCGGAACAGTTTCCGGAACTGGCGACCTTGCTTGCCCGCATCGACGCGAGCTGCAATCCTGTTGATATCATCCTCTATGGCAGTCGGGCGCGCGGCCAGGCGACACCGCAAAGCGACTGGGATCTGAAGGTGATCGTTTCCGACGATGCGCCCGAGACGGTGTTTTCACCCTTGTTCGGATGGAAACTGCAAGATGGGTCCGGTGTTTATGCGGACGTCTCTGTCGCACGCCTCTCCGACTTTCAGGCTGATCTTGACGTGGCAAATTCGGCTGCCAGCCACATCGTCGACGACGGCATTTTGATTGTCCGCTGAGCTGCAAGCGCCAACGCGCTACGCTTGGCCCGCGAGGATCTGGAGGCGGCACAGCTGCTCCTGGGGGCGGACAATCGCAATGACGCGTACCATGGCAACAGACAGCGGAGAAGATGCTGCTGGCGCTTCTAACGTCAGAAGGCATCCGAGCCGAGCGACGGGATTCGCATCGTATCGACGTCTTGCGCGATCTTCTGCCAGAGAGCAATCCGTTCAAGGCGCGGTTTGCACCGCTCGCTTTCCTGACCGTGTTCGCGACGACCTATCGGTATCCCAAGGATGCGGGGCGCATACCCGCGCGGGCTGAAAGGGATGACCTGGTGCGCGTCATCGCGATATTGCAGGAGATCCTTGCCGATCTTGCGGTTCATTTCGGCGTCGATTTGGTGGCGTCTGATCGGCTTCCGGCGGAGAGGTCGAGCCCGCCGCGGAGTTAGCCTTCCACCCTCCCTTTCCGCGCAATCACCGCAAGCCCCAGGATTGCGACAAAGCCTGTCGCGGCCAGCAGCGTGGCAAGCACGAGGCCAGCGTCGATGCCGGCGCGGTCGATGACGGATGTCATCAGCACCGGGGCGGTGGCATTGGCGAGATTCTGCGGCAAAGCGAGGCGGGCCGACTGGCGGGCGAAGCGGCTGGCGGAGAAGAAGGACAGGGCCATGGTGGCGCGGGCGAGCGCGCTGACGCCGGAGCCGAAGCCGTAGAGCGCGGTGAAGACGAGAAGGCTCGACGGCGTGCCGGAGAAGAAGATCAGGAGCAGCGTCGATGCCGTCAGCATGGCGGAGCCGGCAAGGCCTGTCGTGATCGGCGACGTGCGTTTGCCGAGCACCAGATCGACCGCGCGGGCGGAGATGCCGAAGACGGCGCGCAGCGAACCGAGCTGCAGCGCCAGCGCCGGCGTGGCGCCCGAGAGCTCGAGGATATGCAGGAGCTGCGGCGACAGGCCGAAGGTCATCAGGCTGGAGAGCGAGCTTGAGAGCGCGATCAGCAGGAAGGCGACGACGGCCATGCGGCGGCTGAGGTCGAGCGGTTCGACGGCGTCGGCCGCACGGTCTTCGTCCGAGCGCGTGATGGCGATCCGGCCGATGGCGAGATGCACGGGCAGGACGACGAGGAGCTGCACGGCAGCGGCGGCAAGAAGCGCCCCGCGCCAGCCGAGCGCCTCGCCGGCGAGCGTCAGCAGCGGCCAGCAGACGGCGGAGGACAATCCGGTGAAGACCATGAGAATGCCGATGGCGCGTCGCGCGTCGCGGCCTTCGCGTTCGACGACGGCGGCAAAGGCCGGCACCGTCAGCGCGAAGGAGCCGCCGACGCCGAGGATCAGCCAGGCGACCGCATAGAGGACGAGCCCGGGGGAGAGCGCAAGGGTCGCAAGACCCACAGCCATCAGCACGGAGCCCATGGCGAGTACCTTCGAGGCGCCGTGGCGGGCGATCTGCCGGCCGGTCCAGGGGCCGAGAAAGGCCATGACCAGCATCATCACGGTGAGGCCGGCAAAGGCCGTCTCGTTGGCAAGGCCGAGATCGGCGGCCATGGCCCGGCCGAACACCGCCGGCATCTCATAGGTCGTGCCCCAGCCGAGGATCTGCGAAACCGTGAGCGCGGCGACGAGGGCGGTACGGGGCATGTTCATGGGGGACTCGGGGGAATGGGTAGCGGCGGGGGGGTTCCTTCTAGGCTGGTTGTCGGGTGGGCGATAGGGCGAAATCTTGTGTTCGGGGGCTTAAAGCCTCGGGCCATCTCCCCTTGCTGGGAAGACGCCGGAGGGGTGGCCGAGGGCTAGAATCGAACCGGTGAATCGATGTCAGCGAACGAAGGCCTGAGCGCGACGCCGCGCGAAGTCTTTGAGAGAAATTGGCCCGATCAGAGCGAAACCTCAGAATTCGCATGAAGGGCTCGGTCAGGTGAGTGCCCTCGGAACTTTGCCCCTCTCTTGGAAAATCTGAAGCTTAGGCGGCTTACGCTCGCCTAAACCTTCGATTTTCCGTTCTCCCCCACAAGGGGGGAGATAGGACCCCACAGGCGCTTCGCTCCCCAAAAGATCAAATCACACATCACCAATGGAGGCAGCCATGGGCGTGCAGAGGGGCAAGGATCTCTTGCTGAAGATCGAGGACGGGGCGGGGTTCGTCACGGTGGCGGGCTTGCGGGCCAGGCGGCTGGCGTTCAACGCCCAGTCGGTGGACATCACCGACAGTGATAGCGCCGGGCGCTGGCGCGAACTGCTGGAAGGGGCGGGCGTGCGCCGGGCCTCGCTGACCGGCTCCGGCCTGTTCAAGGACCAGGCTTCCGATGCCCTGGTGCGGGCGGCCTTCTTTGCCGGATCGATCCTGACATTCCAGGTGGTGATCCCGGATTTCGGCACGGTGACGGCGCCCTTCCAGGTGACGGCGCTGGAGTATGCCGGCAATCACGATGGCGAAATGACCTTCGAGATCGCGCTGGAATCGGCCGGTGCCGTAGCGTTTGCGGCGGTGTGAGGAGATGGTCGTGCGGGGCTATGAACGGGACATGCGCGAGCCGGTGACGATCGCCCGCGCCAACCGCCATCGCGGCGAGGTGGAGGCGGTGATCGACGGCGAGCGGCGCATCCTCTGCCTGACGCTGGGGGCGCTTTCGGAGCTGGAAACGGCGTTTGGGGCCGAAAGCCTGGGAGATCTCGCCGCGCGGTTTTCGACCGGGCGGCTGAAAAGCGCCGACCTCATCCGCATCCTCGCCTGCGGTCTGCGCGGCGGGGGAAATCGGATGTCCGACGCCGATGTGGCGGAGATGGCGGTCGAGGGCGGCGTGGCGGGGGCGGCCGCGATCGTCGGGGAACTGCTGACGGTGACGTTTCAGACGGGCGGTGTGGTGGGCGACACGTTGGCGCCGGCCGGCGGCGGCAGCGGTTCTGCCGGCGGCATGCCGCGCGGCGCAGCGGAGCGGACGGAGACGACGCCCTCCCCTTGAGGGCCGCAGGCGGCGGGGTCGACGGGCCAAAACCGTTTCCCTGGGAGACGGCGATGACGCTCGGGCTCCATCGTCTGCGGCTGTCACCGGAGGTGTTCTGGCGGCTGAGCCTGCCGGAATTCGTTGCCATGGCCGGCGGGTTCGATCGGCCGGGCGCGATGTCGCGGGGCGAGTTGGACCGGATGATGGTGAGGTTTCCAGATTGAGGGGCTGCAGAATGCCCCTCATCCCCCTGCCGGGACCTTCTCCCCGCAGGCGGGAAGAAGGGAGGCACGGACCAGCTGTCCGGCTCGATAGGCACTATTTGTGATAGTGAAACCGGCACTGTACGATTTCGATTTGCTGTGTGCCGTCCTTGCCTGAGACGCGATAGACCAGCCGATGTTCGCCCAGGATGCGCCGCGACCAGAAGCCGCTGAGATCGCCCTTGAGCGGTTCGGGTTTGCCGAGGCCCTGGAAGGGGGATCGCTTCGTGTCCCGGATCAGCGCGTTGATTTTTTCGACCATGGCCGGGTCGGACGTTTGCCGGTATTCGTATTCCGCCCAGGCGTGTGCCGTCCAGAGCAGGTTCATGTCAGAGGGACGGATCGGTTTCGATCTGCCCAGCTTTGCCGAGCTGATCCAAGCTCTCCCGCAATCGCTCGGCATTTGCCGGCGTCGACAGAAGATGCAGCGTTTCCTGCAGGCTTTTATATTCGCCCTCGGCCATCACGACCAGGGCCTCCGAGCCCTGACGGGTGATGAGCAGCGGCGCACGCGACGCAATGATATTGTCAAAATGGGTCGCGATGTTCTGGCGGAACTCGGTCAGTCGGACATGGGGCACGACGGCTCTCCCAAGCAGGATGGAAGTTAATACGTACAGATTGGCGCGTGGTGTCAATCTGCGCTGTGAATTGGATGTCGCAGTCGCGTGTTTCACCAAACCCAAATAAGCAGAAGGAGAACCCCATGACCGACGACGACACTCTGGCACTTTCCGTGGATCTCGATGGGACTGCCGCCTTGGCCGTACTCGACGACCTCGAAAGCCGCTCGGCGCGGTTCGGGCGGGCGCTGACCTCGGCGCTGTCGGGCGCCGTGACGGGGGGCAAGGGGCTGGAAGAGGTTCTGCGCACCGTCGGCCTGCGGCTCTCCGACATTGCGCTTTCGGCCGGGCTGAAGCCGCTCGAAAACCTGGCGGGACAGGCGGCCGGCGGGTTGATCGGCAGTCTCACGTCGGGTCTCGGTTCGGCGCTCGGGACGGGTGTGGCCGCCTTCGCCCATGGCGGCGTGCCGGGGCGGGTGATGCCCTTTGCCGACGGCGGCGTGGTTGCCGCACCCACCTATTTCCCGATGGCGGGTGCAACCGGCCTGATGGGCGAGGCGGGGGCGGAGGCCATCCTGCCGCTGAAACGCGGGGCCGATGGCGCCCTCGGCGTGGCCGCCGACGGGGCGGGGGCGGGAACGGTCATTCATTTCCAGGTGACGGCGAGCGATGCCGCGAGTTTTGCCCGCAGCGAAGGGCAGATCACCGCCATGCTGGCGCGCTCGGTCGGGCGC
>UCMS01000010.1 GCA_900473805.1 Hyphomicrobiales bacterium
CCACGATGTGGGGTCGGGCGGGGGCCGCTGCGGCACTCGTGCCAGCGGATCACGGGTTGCGGATGGGGGCCGTCGTCAGCGACCATGCTGCAGTGGCTGTTAGAACCAATGCGCCCGACGTCGATATTCGGACCCACCGGATATGGATCGATGCGGTGGATCTTGCGGGCGCAACGCAGGTTGCCGAGATCGACGGATATTATCGTCGCGCGGGTGTCGGGGGACCGCGACCGGAGACGTTCGATCGCGCGAGGTGCTTTGACCTGCTCGGCGATCTGCTGCGAGACTCTGGCCTTCGGGGCGGGCGGATCGGCGTCGATCTGGAATTCATGCCCGCCGCCGATTTCGAAGCCTTACGGGCTGTTCTTCCTGACATCACCTGGGTGGATGGTTCTGCCGTGCTGCGCCGCTTGCGGGCGGTGAAAACTGCGGGCGAAATCGAAAGGCTGCGACTCTCCGCAAAGGCAGCAGAAGGTGGACTTGTCCGCATGGCCGAGGCGATCCAACCGGGCAGGGCGCTTGCCGAACTTTCTGCGGCCTGGAAGGCCGGTGCGCAGGATACCGCGAAAGCGGGCGGGTTTGCGTTGAGCGGAACTTGGGACTTCATCTCCGCGGGACCCGATCTTTCGAACATGACCGCAGTTGTGGCGCCCGGTATGCTGATCAAGGCCGATGTCGGAACGCTGGTCGACGGCTATTCTTCCGACGGTGCGCGCACATTTACCTATGGATCTCCCTCCCGGTTAGCACAGGATGTCTTCAAGGCCCTGGAGACGGCGTTTGCCGCGGGGCTTGAAGAAATCCGGCCAGGCAACACCTTCGGTGCCGTTCACCTCGCCATGATCTCATCCATGCGCCGCGACGGCTTCAGTGAATATTATCGGGGTCATTTCGGGCACTCCGTTGGTGGCAGCATGGGGATTGAGGAGTGGCCGTTCTTTTCAGCCGACAACACCGAGGTGATCGAGTCGGATATGGTGGTGGCACTGGAGGCGCCGTTCTATGGCCAGAATTTCGGGGCCCTGATGATCGAGGACCAGTTCCTGGTGACACGGTCGGGTGTGGAATGCATGAACACCCTGCCGCGGGGGCTGCGGGACATGTCCTCTGAATGACCCGTGGGCGAAGACCCGCGTGACAGAACGCAAGTCGGGGTCAAGCGGTGTCTCTCAACTTGTGTCGAGCCGGAATTGTGCGTACTCCAGTGTCTCGTGAAGCGATGCGGGATGGCGGGGCGTGACAATCAGTATCAGGACGATTGCCCAGGTTGCGGCGACCTCGGTCTCCTCGGTTTCGCGCGTCCTCAACAATAGCGGCTATGTTTCTCCTGACGTCCGCCAGCGCGTCGAGGCGGCGATCAAGGATCTCAATTACGCGCCCAGCAAGGGCGCGCGCATGCTGCGGGGGGAAGCCAGCCGAATGATCGGGCTGATGCTGCCTTCGGTCGATGTGCCATTCTTCGGTATTCTGGCCGGCACGATCGAGCGGGAGATGTTCGAACGCGGTTATCAGACGCTCATCTGCAGTTCCGCCGAAAATGAGGACCACGAAGCGCGTTATGTCGCCATGCTCAGGGCGCAAAGGGTTGAAGGTGTGATCGTTGCTAGCGCCTATGGCGGCACCGCGCATCTGCAGCCCCTGGTGGATTCCGGCACCCCCATCATCGCCATCGACCGGGAGCTCGTCGGGATATCCGATGACGTCTTCATGGCGGATCATGCCGAGGGTGGCAGGCTCATGGCGCGACATATCGTGGGTCTCGGACACCGGCATATCGCGGTGGTCGGCGCTCCCGGACACAGCCAGCCGATCCAGTTGCGTCTCGGCGGGATTCGCGCAGTCTTGCACGAGAAGGGGTATCCGCCGGCGTTTGAGGCGATTGGCGAGGATCACAGCTTTGCCGCGACCTATGCGCTGGCGAATGGTATCCTGCAGCAACGCCCCGAGGTGACGGCGATCATCGGTACAACCGATATCGCAGCTGTCGCGGCCATTCATGCGGTCCGCGATCTCGGACGCGCGGTGCCGGCAGATTGTTCGGTGATTGGCTTCGATGACTTGCCGGAAGCGAGCTACGTATTGCCACGCCTCACCACAGTTGCGCAGCCCATTCGAGAAGTGGCGCTTGAGGCTACGCGCCGGCTCGAAGAGCTGCTGGTGGACCGGCAGCGGGGGCTGGACCGTCGTCCCGTGTCCGTGGTTCGCTTGCCCGTTCGTCTGGTTGAACGGGAATCGACCGGACCGGCTCCCGGTCATCGCGGCGATTGAAGCTCTCAGATGGCCTCTACGGCTATCGAGTATC
Source organism: Hyphomicrobiales bacterium (assembly GCA_900473805.1). Classification (GTDB taxonomy): domain Bacteria; phylum Pseudomonadota; class Alphaproteobacteria; order Rhizobiales; family Rhizobiaceae; genus Allorhizobium. The sequence continues at coordinate 2,303 of UCMS01000010.1, forward strand.
GCGTCGTCAGGGGCTTGCCGCTGGTGAAGGGATAGCAGGTTTCGACGCCTGCCTCCTGCAGCGGGTTCGGATCGGTTGATACCCGTACACCGAGATCGAACGCTGCACGGATGGGCTCCACACCCAAGGCGAGATGGCGGCCATTCCACGGGCGCTGGGTGCGCCCGCGATTTGAGATCCATAGCATCAGGCTGGGAAAGAGCTCCGCATCCCACTGAAGCGTCACGCGATAGCGCTCCGCCTCGTTCGTGAGCACGGCGCGACCACAAACGCCTGTCAGCAGCAACAGAGTTTCGGACGGTCGTGCCAGAGGAAGGCGGGTCAATGACAGTGGCCCGTCTTGCCTGCTCCACAACCGGTCGAGACTTTCAAAATGGCGGTTGGGCTCGACCACCGAGATGAGGCCCTCCTCATCGAGCGGATGCGACCAGACCGTCCCGTGCGGTCCGACATCCAGAACAGCACTCTCTTCTATCTCTGGCAGGCGGAAGACCGGATGCAGGCCGATCGGGAGGCGGCAGTCTCGTCTCGGGGTCACCGTCAGGCTGCAGAGGATCTCCGCCCGACCGGCTATACCTTCGACCTCCCGATGGAGCGCCTCGATCGGGTGATCGTCGGGGTAACGCACGGTGCCCGACAGACGGTTTTCTGCCGGCGTGTCGAGATCCCAATGGTGGTTCGCGCCATAGCCGTGGGGATGGAGTTCTTCGGTTGCGATTGTGGACGTAAGTTTGGCGGACCAGGGAGCCGGTAGAGGTGCGGGTGGCGGAGCGCCGAAAGGGATGCAGGGCCAGTCGCCTCGCAGTCGGCGCAAAATGCCGGGCTGATCGGCCATATCTTCGTCGTGCCAGGGGGCGACATGCAGTGGCGAGACGGAGCGCCCGTCGGCGAGTTGGAAGTGGACGGGGGCCAGCATGCCACCGAGGTTTTGCATGCAAGCTTCGCCGCGATCCCAGCGCATGGAGAGATGCGCCATCCGTTGATGGTCAACCATGGTTTGCCTTCGGGCGGTCGATGATCAGGTTGATGAAGACGGCCCCGAGGATCAGGACCCCGCGGACGACCTGCTGGGCATAGGGATTGAAACCCCAGAGCGTCATGGCGTTGAGGAGGACGCCGAGAAAGAGCACACCGACAAAGGCACCCCAGATCGACCCTTTTCCACCGAACAGGCTGACACCACCGATGATGACAGCCGAGATCACCTCAAGCTCCATGCCCTTGGCGATCGTGGGATTGCCGGAGTTGAGAAGCGAGGAATAGACGATGCCGCCGACCACCGCGAAGAGGCTGGTGATGACGAGACACCAAGTTCGGGTTCTATTCACATGCAGGCCTGAGAGACGGGCGGCTTCGGCATTGCCCCCGATCGCATACACCGAACGACCGAAGCTCGTGTAGTTTGCCAAGACATGGGTGACGATAAGGGCGAGGAGCAGCAGGTATACGGGGAAGGGGATGTGGAAGATGCGGCCGCTGCCGATGAAATAGTACCATGAAGGGAAGGATTCGATCGGCGTGCCGTCGGTAATGAGATTGGCGAGGCCGGCGAGTGTCGCCATCATCGCGAGCGACGAGATGAAGGTCGGCACCATGAAGCGGTTGCGCAGCCAGCCGTTGAAGATGCCGATCGAGGCGCCAAAGGCCAGCGTCAGCAGCACCGCGACGATCACATGCCACACATCCGGTTCGAACGCGCCGCCGGAGATCACGCTGACGAGCCAGGCAAGCACACAGGCCGAGGCCGCGACCATCGACCCGACAGAAAGATCGATCTCACCAACGATGATCAGCAACGTCATGCCAAAGGCGATCATGCCTGGTACAGCGATGGTGCGCAGGATGTTCAACTGATTGTCGATGCTCATGAAGCCACGAGCCGTAACGGCGACGAGGATGTAGAGCGCGATCAGGATGATCAGCATCGAATTGCGTCGTGCGAAGGTCGCGAAGGTGTTGCCCGGGCGGGTCATCGGCCTCTCCGAATTCATGGGTTGGTCTGCCGCGCCATGCAGGCGGCATAAAGTGTCTTGGGGTCGAGGCCGTCATTGACGAATTCCTCGGTGATACGGCCATCGCGCAGGATCAAAATCCGGTCGCAGCATTCGACGAGGTCTTCCAGTTCGGTGGAGACGACGATGCTGGACAGGCCTTCGAGGGCCTTTGACCAGATGATCTGGTAGATCTGTTGCTTGGCCTGCACATCGACGCCCCGGCCCGGTTCATCGAACAGCAGGATGCGGGGTTGATTGTTCAGCCAGTTGCCGACGACAACCTTCTGCTGATTGCCTCCGGAGAGGCTGGAGACGGGCAGCATCGGATCGCCGATCTTGATCGACAGGTCCCGGATCTGGCGCTCGACGGCCGGCCGCTCACTTGGCTCGGTGACGAAACCGCGATGGCTGAAGCGCTGCATGGCGGCCAGGCAGAGATTGGCGTGGATCGAAAGGATCTGGACAAGCCCGCTCTCCTTGCGGTCTTCCGAGGTATAGCCGATACCGAGGCGTTTCATGGTCTGGATCGAAACGTCTTCGACGCGTCTGCCATCGACCCTGATCTCGCCACCGTCGGCCGGCCCGGCGCCGTAGATCGCACGTAGCAGTTCGGTGCGGCCAGACCCCAGCATGCCGGCAATGCCCAGGACTTCGCCCTTGTGCAGATCGAAGCTCACGCTCTTGAGCATCGGCTCGATGCTCAGGTTGCGAACGCTCAGGATCGGTTCTCCAGCAGCAACCGGGCGGGGTGGCCGTATTGCCGGGGTGACGTCGCCGAACATCATTTCGAGGATGACTGCGGGCGTCGCCTCCTCCATCCGGCACGAACCCGTGAACCGACCATCGCGCAATGCGGTTACGGTATCGGCGATCTCGCCCAGTTCCGCCAGACGATGGGAAATATAGATGATCGTTACGCCGCGGTCCCGCAGGCGGCGGACGAGGCCAAAAAGCTGTTGCACTTCCGCCTGGGCGAGTGCGGATGTGGGTTCATCGAGCTGCAGGATCTTCGGGTCGAGCGACATCGCCTTCACGATCTCGACCAGCTGTTGGCGCCCGATGGAGAGACTGGCGACCGGTTGCGCCGGATCGATGTCGCCGGCGCCCATTTCGTGGAGGAGCTGTCCTGCCTGGCGAAGCAGTCCCCGCCAATCGATGAAGGGCGTGTTGCCACGCCGAGGGAGGCGCCCGAGATAGATGTTTTCTGCGACCGACAGATGGGGCACGAGGCTTAGTTCCTGGTGCACCGTGACGATCCCGGCCTTCAGGGCATCTGAAGGATGAGAAAAGCTGCTGGTCCGTCCATCTATGACGATTTCGCCCGAGGTCGGCTGAACGGCGCCGGCCAGCATCTTGATGAAGGTGCTTTTGCCTGACCCGTTCTTGCCCAGCAACGCGTGAACCTGCCCCTTCGCGAAGGAATGGGTGAAGTCGTTCAGCGCCTTTACGGAGCCGTAGTGTTTGGTCAGGTGCCGCAGTTCTAGCGCGTTTGTCATGATGGTTCCATGCATTCGGGCATTGGAAGAGTGGCGGAGGTGCAGAGCCCGGTCGCGCTCCGCACCCCCTTCCAGCGGGATGGAGGTCTCTCCGCCGGCCTTACTTCAGCGACTCTGCGAAAGCCTTGACGGCATCCGGCTGGGTGCGCGACAGGAGCAGCGTCGGGACGGAGGTCTGTTCTGCAACCTTTTCACCCTTCAGGATGGCGAGTGCTGCGTTGACACCGCTTGCACCCATGTCGAACGGGGACTGGGCGGTTACTGCCTGGAGCACGTTGTCGGACGAGAGCAGGCCCTTGGCCAACTGTTCGGAACCATCGATGCCGAAAACGTACACCGAGCCTGCCTTGCCGGCATTGCGCACGGCCTGCATGGCGCCGATCGTGCCACCTTCGTTTGCCGCATAGATGACGTTGACATCGGCATTGGCCGTCAGGATGTCGGTTGCGACCGAGACGGCCTTTTCCGGCAGCCAGGCATCCTGTTCCGTCACGACGTCGATGCTGTTGCCTTCGGCCGCGGCTTGCTTGAAGCCTTCGGTGCGCTCGCCGCTCTGTTCCGGCAGAAGCGACTTGAAGCCGAGGATGGCGACCTTGGCCTTGCCGCCGAGGGTTTCCTTGATAAAGCTTGCGGCCGCCTTGCCGGTGGTGGCGCCGAGATCCTTGTTCGAGGTCGAGAAGGTTGCCTGGGCAATGCCCGCGTCGGTCAGGCCGCCATTGACGGCGACGACGACAATGCCGGCGTCACGGGCCCGCTTGAGGGCGGCAGCGGAGTTCTTGGCCGACACCGGCGCGATGACGATCGCGCTGACCTTGCGGGCGATATAGGTGTCGATCGCCTGGGTTTCCTTTGCCTGGTCTCCGTCGATGTTGATTTCCAGGACTTCGGCGCCTGCCTTTTCGCCGGCGTCGCGCATACCGGCCTGCAGCGACTTCATGAACTGGTCGCCCTGAAAGACGATGCTGGCGATGACAGGCTTGTCTTCGGCTGCGGCCATGCCGCTGGTGGCGGTGAGGCCGAGCGTGGCTGCGATGATGAGTTTCTTCATGGTCTTTCCTCCCTAGGGTTCGATTGTCGATCACGGCCTCCTCGCCGTGATCGGCCTGCTATCCGGCCGCCGGGACCCCATCGCCGATTTCGGCGAGCAGGACCGACATGTCGGGTATGCCGTCGGTGGCTGTCGCGCCGCCGAGACAATGGACCGCCGCGCGATGGGCGACAGCGGAAATGGTTTCGATCGGCCATCCCTCGTGCAACCCGAAGAGCACGGCGGCGCAGAAGGCGTCTCCGGCCCCGACAGGGCTCACGATGGCCGATGGGTCGACGAGGTAGGCGGGTGTTCTCTCAGGCGTGCGGCCGGGTGTGAACCAGATGCACAGTTCAGGCGCATGGATGACCACGCCGCGCACGACGCCTCCGTCCAGCAGTTTTTGCCCCGCCGCTTCCACGGCGGACAGGAGAAGCGTGCCGTTTGCGTCACGAACTGCGATGCCAGTTGCGCGCCCTGCCTCGGTCTCGTTGACGATGACGTAGTCGCAGTGGGGCAGGGCGACCGCGACGCAATCGGCGAAGGCGGGGTCTTCGCTGGAGACGAAATCCACGCAGGTTACAAGTCCCGCATCTCTTGCCGATTTCAGCAGGCGGGCGGCTCCGGATGAACCGCTCTCGTCCTTCCGGTCGAGTGCCGGCAACAGCATCAGGTAGCCGAGGTAGAAAATCCTGTGCCCGCTTGCGGCATAGGCTCTCGGGTCTATGGTGTCATCGGTCAAGAGATCGTTGGAGCCGCCGTGATAGAAGAAGGTGCGGCTCTGGCCGGGTACGTTCATAACATGCGTGTGGGCGGTCGCATGACCCTCGAGCGTTCGCAGACCCGACACGTCGATGCCGAGCGCTGCATGTCGCTCACGCACATAGGCTCCGTCCGGATCGTCCCCTAGAGCGCCTGCGACCGAAAGATGGCCCTGGAACCCGAGCGAGGCGAGGTCGGTTACGACATTGGCCGCGCCGCCGCCCACTCCCATGTCCTGATGCAGGATGTGGGCAAGGCTTCCCTGTTCCGGCCAATAGGACAAGGTGTGAATGCGGTCGACGATGAAGTTGCCGACGCAGACGATGCCGCCCGGCTTTTGTCTCTCGTATCCGTTTTGAACCTCCTCCCCGGCTCTCATCAGATGCTGCCCTCGTTCCAGAGGGGCCGGAGCGGTGGATCGTCCTCGTCGATCTCGGCGAAACGGCCGATGGGTTCGAGGAAGTAGTTGTCTGTCCGGTCGTCATTGACCTGGCTCACTTCGCCAACCAGCACCGGGCCCTTACCCTTTGCACCATAAAAGCGGTGGTAGAGACCTGTCGGGATGGTGACGCTCTCGCCGGGATGAAGGATCAGAGGTTCCCAGGTGCTGAGGTGGCGTTCAATGCCATCAACCAAGACGGTCACATCGGATGAGGTGGCCTTGCCTTTCTCATCCGCCGCGCAGAATTCAATGACGAGATCGCCACCGGCGCGATTGATGATGTCTTCCTGCTTGGCCTTGTGCAGATGTGCCGGGGTCAGTTGGCCTTCCTGAATGAAGAGAAGCTTTTCTGCATAACTGCGTTCACCTGGCACTCCGAGAATGCCGTTGCGCAGGCAGAAGAGCACGAGACCTTGTTCTGCAAAGCGATCAGAGCCGAAGTCGGTAACGTCCCAGCCGAGCTGCCGGCTGCGCAGATAGTGTGCGACATCGGGATTGGCTGCGAAGTCTGCGGACGTCCAGTTGCCCCAGACCGGCAGCGACCACCGCCAGGTTTCGAGCATGTCGATGGCGAAGCGCAGTGCCTGGTTGATTTCAGAGCGTTTCATTGCGCCCCTCAATCGTAGTCGACGGTGACGACGCGGTTTTCGAGACCGGACTGTAGGGCTGCGGTCAGCACGGCATGGTGGGCCGCAGCCTCAGCCGGATTGGCACAGGGAAATCCATTCGCCGTGCCGCCCGCCAGTTCATCGACAAATGCCGCCCACATCTGCTGGATCGCATCGGCAAAGCCGAATTCGAAGATCTTGCCGGTGATGGCGGGGAAGACCGAACCGTAGCCCAAATCTTCCGTGTTCCACGACTGGGTGCTGCCCTGGTAGTCCATCCACTGCCATTGACGCGGCTGCTTCGTGGAGAAGAAGGCGCTCTTCTTCATCCCGAGGATGCGGATGTACCAGGTGTTGGATTCACCCGGTGCGATGCGCCAGGTCTTCAGCACCAGCGGGAAGTCCTGATCGTCCGCGCGAACCCGACTGCTGATCGTCGCATTGTCCCAGGTGGTGCAGGGGACCATGTTGCCCTTACCATCAGGGCGCTCCGTGACGCGCTTGACGAGATTGGCATGTAGCGTCTCTGGCCGCCAGCCGAGGCGCAGGGGTACATGGAGCACATGCATGCCGAGGTCACCCATGCAGCCATAGGCGCCGTTGATGTGCTCCATGCGCTTCCAGTTGATCGGCTTGTTCGGATCGATGTCCGAGGAATGCAGGAATCCGGCCTCGACCTCGAGGATTTCTCCCATCTCACCGCTCGCGGCCAATGCGATCACCTTCTGGGCGCCTGGGAAGTAGGGCATTTCCGACGAGCAGCGAACGATGAGATCCGGATGTTCGGCAAGTTCGGCCATGATGGCCCGGTTCTGCTCCCGGTCCATGCCGAAGGGTTTTTCACCCAGCAGATGTTTTCCGGCCTTCAGAATGTCCGTGTAGAACTCTGCATGCAGGACGTGGGGAACGGCGCAGTAGATCGCGTCCACATCCGGATTGGCGAGCAGTTCGCGGTAGTCGGTGGTGGTCTGCCGCACCGAGGGGACGTGGGTTTGAAACCATGCCATCAGATCAGGATTGGTGTCGCAAACGGCGATGATTTCCGGCCGTGCCTTGGTGTCCGTCAGGTGCATCCAGCGCGCTGCGGCGCTCGCGAATTCGCGTCCCATCAGGCCGCAGCCAATGACGCCGAAACGAAAGGTCTTCATGATGTTCCTCCTCCCATCGCGCAACCTCAGCTCAGGTGGCGCGACGCCTCCTCGGCGGTTGCTCCGTCATGGACGATCGCCATCAACGCACGGGTCATGCCGCCCGGATTGGCATGCTGGATGACGTTGCGGCCATAGACGATGCCGCGCGCGCCCTGTTCCATCAGCACCTTGGTGCGCGACAGGATCTCCTGGTCGGAGACCTTGCCGCCGCCGCGAACCAGAACCGGCAACCCTTGAGCGATCTCGATGACGCGGTGGTATTCCGTGACGTCATCGCAGGGGTCGGCCTTGATGATATCGGCGCCGAGTTCGGCTGCCTGGCGAACCAGCGGCAGGATCTTGTCGATCGCGCCGTCGACCATGTAGGCGCCCTTGGAATTGTCCTGCATCACCAGCGGCTCGACCATCAGCGGCATGCCGTAGATCTCACATTCGCGCTTTAGGCTGTTCACGTTGCGCACGCAGGCGCGGTAGACTTCCGGCTGGTTCGGCAGCATCAGCAGGTTGACGACGACGCAGGCTGCATCAAGGGCGATTGCCTGTTCGACGGGGCGGTCGATGACTTCCGAGAAGAGCGCGCTCGGAAGCGGGTTGCCATAGATGTTGGCGATGTCCGTGCGCAGTACCAGCGCAGGGCGGGCCTTGCCTGGGATCGACTGGAGCAGCGGGGCAGTGCCGGGGGGGAGTTGGATGGCATCGGGGGCGGCTGCCGCGATGATGTCGATCGCGGTACGCATGTTCTCGATGCCGGCCAGGAACGTGCGTTCATTGAACATGCCGTGGTCGATGGCCACGTCGAAGCAGTTTCCAGACGTGCCGAAGAGGCGGTTGAGCCGCGCTGATTTCATCGATTTCCTCCCGATGTGGTATCGTTTTCATGGAGGCTATCGATCGAGCGCCGTCTCGTCAACAATCAATGTGGAAACGTTACCACATTTTTCGAACAGGACTGCGCGGTCCACGGGAGCCGCACGGAAGGTCAGTCCAAAGGGTAATGGCAGGCGACTTCGCGTCCGGTCGCAACTGTTGCCAGCTTGGGCCGGTTCTCGCGACAGAGGTCGGTGGCATAGGGACACCGCGTCGAAAACTTGCAGCCGGGCGGCGGCGACAGCGGGCTCGGGATTTCGCCTGTGAGCAGGATACGGTCGCGCTTCCCCCGGTTATGCGGTTGGGGAATGGCCGAGAGCAGGGCGCGCGTGTAGGGGTGGTGCGGCCGAGCATACAGCTCTTCCGTTTCCCCTGTCTCGACAATCGAGCCGAGATACATCACGGCGACGCGAGTGGAGACGTGGCGGACGACGGCGAGGTCATGGGCGATGAAGACATAAGTGAGGTTCAGTCGGTCCCGCAGCTCGCCGAATAGGTTGACCACCTGAGCCTGGACCGACACATCGAGGGCAGACACGGGTTCATCCGCGACAATCAACTTCGGTTCGACCGCGAGCGCGCGGGCGATGCCGATGCGCTGGCGCTGGCCCCCGGAGAATTCGTGCGGATAGCGGTCGAGATATTCGCGGCGCAGCCCGACCAGTTCCATCAACTCGTCCAGCCGTTCGCCGATGCCCGCTCCCTCGCGGATGTGATGGACAGAGAGAACCTCTGCCAGCATGTCTCGCACCCGCCTCTTCGGATTGAGCGAGGCGGAAGGGTCCTGAAAGATCATCTGCATCTTGCGGCGGACGGGCTTGAGCGCCTTCGCGTCTGCCTTGCCGATCTCCTCGCCGTCGAATGTCAGTTCTCCGGAGGTGATGTCGTAAAGGCGGGTCAAACAGCGACCGAGGGTCGACTTGCCGCTGCCGGATTCACCGACCAGGCCAAGGGTTTCACCGGGACGGACCTCGAGGTCGATCGCATCGACGGCATGGAGAATCTTGCCCGAGCCCGGCATCATCGTCTTGCCGACGGTGAAATTCTTGGTCAGCTCCTTTGCCTGGAGCAGCGGGGTGGAGAGGTCGATTTCGGTGTTCATGCCATTTCCTCGATGGGGAGGGCTGCTTGCCGCAGGGCAGGACGTTCCTCGTCATCGAGGACGCAAAGCGCGGACTGATCTCCAGCCCGCTGTAGCGGTGGGCGCTCCGCACAGGCGCTTCGGGCGAAATCGCAGCGGGGCGCAAAGCCGCAGCCTTTGCCGATCATGTCCGGTGTCGGCGGCATTCCTGGGATCGAGCGAAGCTTTTCGAGACGCGTGCCGGTAAGCGGGGGGATTGAGGCCATCAGGCCCCAGGTATAGGGGTGCAGTGGTCTGGCGAAGACGTCGTCGGTGTCTCCACGTTCCACGATGCGGCCGGCATACATGACGGCCACGTGTTCCGCGACTTCTGCGACGACACCCATGTCATGGGTGATCAGGATGATGGCCGATCCGAAATCCTTGCGCAGCCGCAAAAGCAGGTCGAGGACCTGTGCCTGGACGGTGACGTCGAGGGCCGTCGTCGGTTCGTCCGCGACCAGAAGAGCAGGGTTGCAGGAGAGAGCCATGGCGATGACCGCGCGCTGGCGCATGCCACCGGAGAGCTGGTGCGGGTAACGATCGACGGCTTCTCCCGGATTGGACAGTCCGACTTCGCCGAGCAGTTCGACCGCGCGCAGGCGGGCGGCGCGGGCGGAGATGTTTTCGTGGGCGCGGATCTGTTCGGCGATCTGCCACCCGATCGTGTAGACCGGCGTCAGGGCCGTCATCGGGTCCTGGGAGATCAGGCCGATCTCTTTGCCCCTGATGGAGCGCATCTGGCTTGCCGGAAGATCGAGGATCGGTTTTCCCTTGAAGGAGACGGCGCCATCGACGCGGGCCGTTTTGGCATCGTGCAGCCCGAGCAGCGACAGCAGTGTCACCGACTTGCCGGAGCCGGATTCTCCGACGATCGAGAGGATCTCGCCTTCATGGACGCGGAAGGAGACGTCGCGCACGGCCTGGACCGGTCCGCGATCGGTGGCAAAGGAGACCGAGAGGCCGTTGACGTCGAGGAGAATGGGCTTGTCCGAGGTGGCCATGACTCAGTTTCCCCTGACGCGTGGATCGATCAGCACATAGACGACGTCAACCAGCGCATTGGCGATGACGACGAAGAAAGAAGCATACATGACCGTGCCGAGGATCATCGGCAGGTCGAGGTTGAGCAGGGCCTGATAGGTCAGGCGACCGACGCCGTTCAAGCCGAAGACCACTTCGGTCAGCAGGGCCGCACCGCCGACGAGCACGCCGAAGTCCAGGCCGAACATTGTGACGAAGGGAATAAGCGAGGTGCGCAGGGCATGGCGCAGCATGACGCGGGCGGGCGAGAGGCCCTTTGCGCGCGCCGTGCGGATGAAGTCTTCCTGATAGGCTTCAACAAGATTGGCCCGAAGCACCCGGCCATAGATGCCGATGTAGAGGGCGGCCAGCGTGAACCATGGAATGACCAGCGTCTTGAACCAGCCGACCGGATCCTGCGTGAGCGGCTTGTAGCCGAGGGCCGGCACCCAGGAGAACAGCCAGGTGTCGTGAAAACGGTTCTGGCTGATCAGGTTCATCATCTCCCCTAACCAGTAGACGGGCATGGAGACCCCGATCAACGCCAGCGCCATAAGCCCTCGGTCGATGAGCGTGTCACGGGTCAGGGCCGCCAACACGCCGACAAAGATGCCGCCGACGATCCAGAGGACCGCGGCACCGGCGACGAGCGAAAGCGTGACGGGGGCTGCAGCGACAACGGCGGGCACGATGCGGTAGCCGCGGTTGACGAAGGAGGTGAGGTCCTGGGTGATGAAGAGGCGCTTCATCATCACGCCGTATTGCACCGGGAGCGGGCGGTCGAAGCCGAATTCCTTACGGATGGCCTCAATGGTTTCCTGCGAGGCGTTGCGGCCGGCGAGACGGGCGGCGGGGTCGGAGCCGGGCGTGGCGAAGAAAATCAGGAAGACGAGCGCCGAGATGCCGAACATCACGAAGATCATCTGTCCGAGGCGCTGGAGAACGGCAATGGTCATGGAGCCCTCCTCAGGCCAGTTTGGTGCGCGGGTCGAGAGCGTCGCGCAGGCTGTCGCCGAGCACATTGAGCGACAGCACCGTCAGGACGATGGCGATGCCCGGAGCGAGCGACACGATGGGTCGGGTGTAGAGCAGGGTCTGCCCGTCCTGGATGATCGTTCCCCAGCTGGCATCCGGTGCCTGAACGCCGATCGAGAGGAAGGACAGGGACGATTCCGTGATGATGTTGAGGCCCATCATCAGCGGCACGAAGACGATCAGCATCGTCGTCACATTGGGCAGGATGTCGTTGAGCAGGATGCGCCAGGAAGGGATACCGAGGCCGCGGGCGGCGAGAACGAATTCGCTTTCCCGCAGAGAGAGGACGCGGCCACGTAGTGGGCGAGCGACATAGGGGACGTAAATGATCCCGATGATGAAGATCGGCAGCAGAAGGCTGTCAGACCCGATCTCGATCGGGCCGATGACGATGCCGTTCGATATCAGAACGATCGAGAGCGAGATGGCGAGCAGGTAGACTGGGAAGGCCCAGAGGATGTCGAGAATGCGCGACAGGATCTTGTCGACCCAGCCACCGAAGAAGCCGGCGCTAATCCCGATCAGGGCGGCAAAGACGAGACAGATGGCGGTGGCCGAGGCTGCGATCAACAAGGAGTTGCGGCCACCATACAGAAGGCGTGCCGCGACATCGCGCCCTTGAGTGTCGGCGCCGAGGAAGTATTGGGCGCTCCAGGTCGGACCGATGGGCGTGACGCCGAGGCCGAGCCCTTCGGTCGAGGCCTGCATGACCTTGACGCGTTTTCCGTCGACCATGATGCGTGCACTGAGATTGGAGCGAAACGGGTCGCTGCCGGCCACGTAACCGGCATAAAGCGGGGCAGCCAGGCTCGACAACACGATGACGAAAAGCACGAAGGCTGCGAGCAGCGTCGGTCGGTCGCGTTTCAGGATGTGCCAGGCCCGGCGCCATGGCCCTGACGATCGGCGAAGCGCGGGTGCTGCCGCAGGCATTGTCTGGATTGCGTCGGTCATCTGTTCCCCGATAGGCCGAATGGACGTGCGGGTGGCAGATGACTGCCACCCGTTGACTTCAAAGGAGGATCACTGAACCCAGGACTGCGAAGCGATCCAGCGGTTCTGCTTGTTGAAGATGTAGTTGCCGAGGCGTGCCGAGGTGAAGTTTACGCTCTTCGGGGTGAACAGCGGCGCCATCGGGGACTGCTCCATGAAGCCCTTGTCGACCTCGGCCCATTTGGCGTTGGCGGCATCCGGATCGGTCAGCGCCAGCGTCATCGCTTCCTTCATCTTCGCATCGAGATCCGGGTTGCAGTAGCCGGAGATGTTGATCGAGGAATCGCTACCCTTGTTGAAGGAGCTGCAGGAGAGAAGCACGTTCAGGAAGTTGGACGCCGCAGGGTAGTCCATGTACCACTGGCTGATACTGATCTGGACGTTGTTGTTGGTGTTCTGGATGTAGGTGAACTGGATGTTCGGAGAGACCGCCTTCATCGAGGCGTCGTAGCCGAGCTCTGACAGCACGCTCTGGATATAGGTGCCGATACCACGCGAGGTCGCGTTATCCTCGGCGATCACGGTCACCTTCTGACCCTTGGTGCCGGATTCCTCGACCAGCTGCTTGGCCTTCTCCATGTCGGGGCCAACCCATTCCGGGCCGGGCTCGGCGGTGTAGATGCAGTCGTCGACATGGCCGGGGAAGTCGGGCGGCAGGATCTGGCAGGTCGGCTGTGCCAGCACTTCGCCGCCGAACAGACCGACGAGGGCGTCACGGTCCAGGGCATAGTTCAATGCCTGACGTGCCTTGACGTTGTCGAACGGCGCGATGTTGGTGTTCATCGGTGCATACCAGAAAGCAGCCAACGGATCGATGTGGATCTGGCTTGCATATTTGGCACCGATTTCCGGCAGGCGGTCTGCCGGCGGGGTATCGAACATCCAGTCGATCTGGCCGTTGACGATGGCGTTGATGGTCGCTTCTTCGGTCAGGCCGAACTTGTAGATGATCTCGTCAGCATAGCCATCAGGCTGGGCGTCGACGCTCCATTCCTTGAAGTGCGGGTTACGCTTGAGGACGAGCTGTTCGGTCGGATTGTAGCTGTCGAAATAATAGGCGCCGGTGCCGGGGATCGGCGTGGTGCCGGCATCGGCGGCCGGCGCATCAGCCGGCAGGATCGAGGCGTGGGGAACGGCGAGCTTGGAGAAGATCTCCGAGTCCGGGGCCACGAGGTTGATGGTCACGGTGCCGGCTGCGTCGTCGGCGATGACGCCGCCTTCGAGCGTGCAGGTCTCGGCTTCTGCGATGCATTTGTCGGCGCCGACGAAGCCGTTATAGAAGCTGCCGGTGGTCGGGCCCTTGACCTTGAAGATGCGCTGGTAGGAGGCCAGCACGTCAGACGGCTTCAGCTCCTTGCCGTTGGAGAACATGATGCCCTTGCGGATCTTGAAGACATAGGTCTTGCCGTCATTGGTCGGCTGGGGGATCTCTTCGGCAATGGATGGTACGATCTCGAAGCCGTCGGTGCCGCCGGCCTGCTTGAACTTGACGAGGCCGTCATAGGTCATCTGGTAGAGCTGCCAGAACTGGGCCGTGTAGTTGATCATCGGATCAATGGTGCCAGCCGCCGAGACGGCAGCGAGCGTCATGGTGCCGCCGCGATGCTTCGCCATCAGTTCGGCGCGGTCCTCGGCCAGTGCTGCGCCGGCCAGCGCCGTCTGGGCGAGCAGAAGACCGGCGGTCAGGAGACCGGCGCGGCGGGCAATGGGTTTCAGATAAAGTGTCATGCTGTTTCCCTCTGTTGTCGTTTGAAATTCACGGCATTCACCCGTTGGCCGGGTTTGTCTTTGGTGATGGTCAGGGTGCCTTCGCGTCGAGGAAACCCGCAACTTCGGCCATGCAGGCCTCGCGCTCCTCGACATGCGGCATGTGGCTCGATTGTTCGAAGATGCGCCAACGCACATCCGGGATCTCGTCCGCAAAGGGCTGCACGCAGGCTTCCGTGGCCTCATCGTAACGGCCTGAGATCAAAAGAGTTGGCACGTTGATCGTCGAAAGACGGCCGACGATCGACCAATCCTTCATCGTGCCGATGACATGGAATTCATTGGGGCCGTTCATGGTGTGATAGACGGTCGGATCCGTACCGATCGCGTCGAAAGTTCGCTTGACCTCGTCCGGCATCGGCACAACCCGGCAGACATGGCGCTGATTGAAGACGTCAGTCGCCGCCATGTATTCGGCGCTGTCGGTCGTGCCGGCTTTCTCGTGGTGAAGCAGTGTTGCCTGGACATCCGCGGGCAGGTCTTCGCGCAGGCGGTTGGCCTCGGAGATCCATGTGCTCATCGCGGCCGGGGAATTGGCGATGATGAGCGCCTTGAGGCCGGCCGGTTGCTCGACGGCAAATTCGGCTCCAAGCATGCCGCCCCAGGACTGGCCGAGCAGGCAATAGCCTCCGCGAATGCCGAGATGGTCGATCAGGTTGTGCAGTTCGGTGCGGAAGAAGGCGACGGTCCAGAAGTCCGCGCCCTTCTCCGGGAGATGGGTCGACTTGCCATTACCAACCTGATCGTAGTGGATCACGGCGCGGCCGGTGGCGGCAATGTCCTTGAAACTGTCGACATAGTCATGGGTGCAGCCGGGGCCGCCATGGGCGACGATCAGCGGCGGCTTGCCCGATGCGAGATCGCCCGTAATCCGGTACCAGGTCTTGTATTCGCCATAGGGGGCGTAGCCTTCAGTGATCGACACGCGTGATGCTCCTTTGCGGTCTCATGGTCTCTCAGCCGCCCAGCTTGGTGCGGCGGTCGTCGCGGCAGATGGCTTCCGCCGTTTCTTCTGTTGTCATGCCCCAGTCCATCGCGATCTTGCGCAGCCGCTTCCAGGCCGCGTCCTCATCGAGTTGTTCGGCCTGGAGCAGTTTCAGGATTGCGCGGACAACCACGGGGCGCTGCCGCAGTCGGTCTTCGAGCGCGCGAATATCGTCGGCCTGGCTGCGGGCGACCCGGTATGCATGAGCGGCGATGAGGATGGCGCTATAGGCGCCGGTGGAGCCTATAGGCTTCAAAAGATGGGCATTGGATCCCTGAGACAGCGCCCATTCGACGCGACCGGGCGCTTCCGAGCCGATGAGAGCGACCATCGGCATCGGCGCGTAGCCGCGAGGCCAGGGAAACTGGCCGTCATGGCCCATATCTGCATCGAAGAAGACAATGTCCGCCTCGACGTGGGCGGCATCTATCTGTGGCCAGACTACCTCGACTTTCATGTGCAGCAGGTCAAGTTGCCGTGTCAGCGCGTCGACGGAGGGGTGGTCCCGATGGAGGATCACGGCGCGCCATGTGGCAAGTGAGAGGCGACCTGGGCGGTTCATTTGATCACCTTCAATTGGCTGCCCTGGCGTGGCGATGGGGGCGTGTCGTCAGCCTGTTTGGGGCGCTGGAAGGCATGAATGAGGTAAGGATCCGCCTCCACCGGCTCGGCTGCACTGTGAAAGATGTCGAATTCGCCGCTTGAGTCCGAAACGGCCAGATGGGGACGAAGGGCCGCATGGTGTGTGCGCGGGTGGATCGCGACCGGTCCAACCGGCGTGTCGAACGGTCGTGAAACGACGACCCGGCGAACGGCGTCCGGCGCGTCGGTCGCCGCATCCTTCATCGCCTGGGCGAGAAGCGTCACGCTCATATAAGTCGCGCAGAAAGACGTGGTGATCCGGCGCTCCGCCCCGAAGCGCGTCGCCATCCGGGCCTTGAACTCTCGGTTTGCGGGGATGTCCAGCCGGTTGAAATAGGGGGCTGCCGCGATATGCCCGGTGCGGGCTTCGGGCGTGAGGCTGTCCAGTTCCGTCTCGGACAAGTTGCACGCGACGATGGGGGGTGCTGAAGGGCGTTTGCTGCGCCAGAGGTGATAGGCGGCGAAGAAGGCTGTTGCGGAGGCGCCGACGAGGTTGCTGAGGATGAAGTCCGGCCTCTTCTGCTCGATCTCCGCGATCAGGTGCTCGACTTCCACGGCACCGAGCGGCACAAACCGTTCCGAGAGGACCTGGCCCCCGCAGGCTTCCGTGATTTCCCGGGCAATGCGGCTGTTTTCCCAACCCCAGATGTAGTTGGAGCCGACGATGAAGGGCCGCTGTCCGAAACGGGGCAGCACGTGATCGAAGAGGGGGAGAAGGTGCTGGTTGGGACAGGCGCCGAGATAGATGGCGCTGTCGCTCGCTTCGTAGCCCTCGTAGGGGAAGGCATACCAGAGTAGCGCGCCGTGGCGTTCGATTGCCGGCAGCACATCCTTGCGGCTCCAGGAGGTGATGGTACCAATCACATGGCGACAGCCGTTGTTGCGGATCGCGGCCTCCGCCATCGCCGAATACAGCTCCGCGCGGCCGGCGGGGTCGTCGACCTTGGGTTCCAGCCTGAAGGGCATTTCGGCATCGGCATTCACCTCGGCGATCGCCGCAAGCGCGCCGGCTAGAGCCTCCCTGCCCAGAGCGGCGTAGGGGCCGGTGGTGGAGTAGAGGATGGAGATCGGCTGCGTCTCGCGTGTCATGGCGCTGCGCGCTCCCGGCGGAGTTTAGCCGTCCCAGTGCCTTCGATCAAAACTGCCATCGCCTTCATCGGCCGGCTTCCACGTTTGTCTGGTCGTCATTCAAGGAGGGCACCGGACGCCGAAACAAAAAAGGCCCCGAACCGCGTCGAACGCGGTGTCGGGGCCCAATTGCCGTTTGGCATACAATGCCTTTTCGAGGTTCAGGCTAAGATATGAATGTTTTGTGGTCAATCAGTTTGTTTGCTCAAATTTTGGGCCGGATGGGTCGTCGAGCAATCTTCTGCGGGTTTCGTTACCCCTTAGTCACAAGTTCGGCGTCGAATTGGGTGCCGGGACCCATCGCCCGGCCGCGCCTTTCAGCAAGTTTCTCGTTCGTACGTGCTTGGGCCGGCTCAGCTTTGCCGGAGAATGTGACAGAGCAGCTTGGAGAGGTCTTCCTTGAAGCGTTGTTCGTCGTCTTGAAGCTTTGTCAAAGCCATCGCGATCTCGCTGATGGTGGACATCAGCGCCACCGATCCAATGGCGAAGATGAGCGACATTCCCGGGCTGGGCTCTCCCTCGCGTTCCGGAAGGACGTTCATCTTTCGAAGCGATGTCAGGATCGTTTCGTGCATCGGCTTCAAGAGTGCTGCTGTAATCAGCTTTTTACGATCTTCGCTTACATTAGAGATAAGTTCAGTAAGGAGCACCCTGGAGAAGGCCGGCAGTTGGAAGATGAGGTCAACGAGATGGGTGCTGATGAACGGCAGCCTCTCGTGTTCGGGCAGAAATTCTGCCTGATGTAGGAACTCTTCTGCCTGTTGCCTGGAATCGTCACTGACGTAACGAACGACGGCTTCCCAAAGGCCGAATTTCGAGCCGTAGCGATAAGAGATCAGAGCGACATCGACGCCGGCTCGTGTTGCAATTACGCGAAGCGGCGTTTTGTCGAAACCGTGTTCGGCAAAACTTGTGAGTGCTGCTTCCAGCAGTGCGTCGGTGTCCTGTTCGTCGCCCTTTCTGGGCCGGCCCCGATTTCTTTCCGCTGAGGTCATCTGTGCGTCGGTCTCCGAATTGACTTGATCGACATTTGATTTCATATATTCAATGCGTGATGAATAAAACAGCTTTTATCTTCAACCTCACCACCGGAACCTCCTCATGGTCAACGAAACCCCACCTCTGCAAGGCGGCAGATTGCCAAGGGTAACGCTGTTCGCCGCCTTGTCGCTTCTTACGCTTACTGCCTGTGAGGGTGAAAACAGAAAAGCGGAGGTTGATGTTCCCAAGGTCACTGTCGAGGTTGCGAAGCTCGACCGCGATGTCTTGCGTGCCGGAGGTACGGGGGAAATCAAGGCGCAAGTCGAAAGCGAACTGTCATTCAAGGTGAGCGGCCGCGTCATTGAGCGCCGGGTCGGCGTCGGTGACCGGGTCACTGCGGGACAGGTGCTTGCGACACTCGATTCGACCGAGCAGCTCGCCGACATCGAGTCGGCGAAGGCGGGGGTTTCTGCCCAGGATGCCACCCTGCGCAAAACCAGTTCCATTTTGAACCGCCGCAAAACGCTGATCCAGACAGGCGCGCTTTCGCAACAGGAAGTCGACAGTGCGCAGCAGGAATACCTCTCTGCCCAGAAGGATCTGGATGCGGCGAAGGCAAGGCTGGAGGTTGCTCAGGAAGCGCTGCGGCAGACCGAGCTGCGCGCCGATGCGGACGGCACCATTACCGCCCGGAATGTTGAAGTCGGGCAGGTTGTCCAGGCGTCGGCCACGGTCTTTACGCTGGCCCATGACGGTGCGCGCGATGCGGTCTTCAATGTCCAGGAAAATGCTCTCAGCGGCGAGGTGCGGCCGATCTCGCTTAAGGTAAGCCTGTTGTCGCGCCCGGATATCTCTGCGTCAGCAAAAATCCGTGAAATCAGCCCGACGCTGGATCGGGCCCTCGGAACCGTCCGCGTCAAGCTTTCGATCGAGAATGCCCCCGCGGACATGACCCTCGGTGCTGCCATCGTTGCCGATGTGGTGCTGGGGCAGCAGGATCGCATTTCCGTCCCCTGGCAATCCATCTTTTCGAAGAAGGGCAGCCCGGCGGTCTGGGTTGTCGACCGCACCGCTCTCACTACGGAATTGAAGCCGGTGACCATTGAACGTTACGACGCAGATCGCGTGGTGCTGCGATCCGGCATAGAGCCGGGCGAACTCGTGATCGTCGACGGCGTGCAGTTTCTCAGAGAAAACCAGAAGGTTGACGTCCTGAAAGGAGCGGCTCAATGAGAACTCCCGCCATCCTCCCCCTTGTTCTTCTGACCGCGGTCCTTTCATCCTGCTCCGACGACCAGCCGGAAAATGCCGAGCCTGTGCGTCCGGTTCTTTTCGTCGTCGCGGAGCCGCGGGCAGCCGTCTTGTCCGGTTTCACCGGCACGGTCGAAGCCAAATTCAGCACCGATCTCGGTTTCCAGGTCCTCGGGCGCATCACCGCCCGCCATGTCCACGTCGGCGATCTCGTGACCAAAGGGCAGGTTCTTGCCAATCTTGATTTTGCGGCCTTGGAACTGAGCGTCAAGCAGGCCGAAGCGGACCTCGCTTCGGCTAAAGCCAAGCTCGATCTGGCGCGCGTCACCGAACAGAGGCAGAA
Source organism: Hyphomicrobiales bacterium (assembly GCA_900473805.1). Classification (GTDB taxonomy): domain Bacteria; phylum Pseudomonadota; class Alphaproteobacteria; order Rhizobiales; family Rhizobiaceae; genus Allorhizobium. Next base: position 21,918 of record UCMS01000010.1, read on the forward strand.
AACCCTGGTGGCGTCCAATGCCAGCACGCGCGAACAGCTCGAGGAAGCCGTTCAAGCCCGGGAAGCGGCCGAAGCAACCGTTCAGCAACTGGAGGCGAGCCTCGTGAAGGTTCGTGAGCAGCTGAGCTATGCCACGCTCACGGCCGATACGGACGGCGTGGTGTCGGCCGTTTCCGCAGAGGTTGGCCAGGTGGTTTCCGTCGGAACCCCCGTGGTGACGATCGCGCGCCTTGAGGCGCGCGACGCCGTCGTCGACATTCCCGATCGCTACGGCGCATTGACCGCAATCGGAACGCCGTTCGAAATCACGCTGCAGGCCAATCCCGTTCAGAAGGTGCGCGGGAGCGTACGTGAGACGACCCCTCAGGCCGATCCCGCGACGCGGAGCAGACGAACAAAGATCGCACTGGATGCGCCCCCGGAAAGCTACCGCCTCGGCAGCACCGTCACCGCGTCTCCGATCGCCCGCACCGACGATCATCTCTGGCTTCCGCAAAGCGCCGTTGGCGATGCGGACGGCAAGCCGTTCGTCTGGGTCATCGATGCGACGAAAAACACGGTGTCCAGGCGCGAAATCAAGATCGAGCCGTCGCCGGGTGGCGGATACGACGTGACGAGCGGGATCAATCGCGGCGATCGCATCGTCTCTGCCGGCGTGAACTCGCTCACTGACAACCAGCCCATCCGATTCTCGAGCGAGACCTCCCTATGATCAAGTCATTCAATCTTTCCGAATGGGCCCTGCAGCACAAATCGCTCGTCTGGTACTTCATGATCCTGTCGATGGTGGCGGGTGTCATTTCCTATATGAACCTCGGCCGTGAGGAGGACCCGGATTTCAGCATCAAGACGATGCTGATTCAGGCTTCCTGGCCGGGGGCATCCGTCGACGAGATGACAAGCCAGGTCACTGACCGCATCGAGAAAAAGCTGCAGGAACTGGACTCGCTCGACTACACCAAGAGCATCAATACCCCCGGGCAGACGACCATCTACGTCAACCTGCTGGAGAATACCAAGGCGGCCGACGTCAAGCCCACATGGGTCAAGGTCCGCAACATGGTCAACGACATTGCGCCGACACTGCCGCAAGGCGTACAGGGACCGGCCTTCATTGACAGCTTCGGTGATGTCTATGGCAATATCTACGCGTTCACGGCGGATGGGCTGACACAGCGACAATTGCGCGACTACCTCGAATCCGCCCGCCAGAAGATTCTGTCCGTGCCGAATGTCGGTAAGGTCGAGTTGATCGGTGCGCAGGATGAAGTCGTCTATCTCGATCTTTCCACCAAGCAGATGGCAGCGCTCGGGATATCGCAGCAGGATATCGTTCAGACACTGCAGAACCAGAACGCCGTCGTTGCCTCGGGGACCTTGCGCACAAGTTCGGAGAGCATCAACCTGCGTGTCTCCGGCCAGTTCGCCTCTGACGAGGCGCTGCGCAACATCAACCTGCGCGTCAACGATCGATTCTTCCGTCTGAGCGACGTCGCCACCATCACGCGCGGTTATTCCGACCCGCAGCAGCCCCTGTTCCGCGTCAACGGCACGCCGGCGATCGGGCTGGCCATCGGCATGAAGCCCGGCGCCAACCTCCTGCGTTTCGGTGAAGCCTTGACGGAAGAGATGGACAAGGTGATCGCGGACCTGCCTGTCGGGATCGGCGTGCATCACGTGGCCGACCAGGCGGTGGTGGTCGAGGAAGCCGTCGGCGGTTTCACCAAAGCCCTGTTCGAGGCGATTGCAATCGTGCTCGCGGTCAGCTTCATCAGCCTGGGTATGCGGGCTGGCTTTGTTGTCGCGGTCTCCATCCCGCTGGTGCTCGCCATCACCTTCGTGTTCATGGAATATCTCGGGATATCTCTGCAGCGCATCTCGCTCGGCGCCCTGATCATCGCGCTCGGCCTCCTCGTGGACGATGCCATGATTGCCATCGAGATGATGGTCTCGAAGCTGGAGCAGGGCGAGCCCTTGCCCAAGGCCGCCACCGCCGTCTGGACATCGACGGCGTTTCCGATGCTGACGGGGACGCTGGTCACTGTGGCCAGCTTCATTCCCGTGGGACTAAACGACAGCGCGGCCGGCGAATTCACGTTTACACTGTTCGTTGTCATCGGCATATCGCTGATCGTTTCCTGGATCGTCGCCGTCCTCTTCGCCCCGCTCCTCGGCGTCCTGATCTTGCCGAAAACCATGAAGAAGCATGCGGAGACAAAAGGATTTTTCTCGCGTGCCTTCAGCGGGCTGCTCAATACCTGCATGACCTGGCCGAAGCTCACCATTCTGGCAACTGCCGGGCTCTTCGGCCTGTCGCTCTTTGGCATGGGTTTCGTTCAACAGCAGTTTTTCCCGGCTTCCGATCGCCCTGAACTGATCGTCGACTGGACCGCACGTCAGAACTACACCCTGGCGCAGACCAAGGTCGAGATGGATGCCTTCGAAGCCAAGCATCTCGTCGGCAATGAGGATGTCGATCACTGGACGTCTTATGTCGGTCAGGGAGCCAAGCGTTTCGTCCTGTCCTTCGACGTGCAGCCGAACTCGAACAATTTCGGCCAGATGATCGTCGTGGCGAAGAGTGTCGAAGCCCGCGACCGTCTGATCGCCTCGCTGTCCGAGGCTGCCACCGTCGAATTTCCCGGCACGGATGTCTTCGTGAAACAGATGGAGCTGGGACCGCCGGTTGGTCGACCGATCCAGTACCGCGTGGCAGGCCCCGATCCTCAGAAAGTTCGCGCCTACGCTGCCGACTTGACCTCCGTGCTCGGTCAGGACCCCAGGCTGGGGCGGATCGTTTCGGACTGGAACGAGCCGGCACGTGTTGTGAAGGTCGATCTCTTGCAGGATAAGGCCCGGCAGCTCGGGGTGAGTTCGTCCGACATCGCGACGGCCCTCAACAACCTCACCGGGGGATCGACGATCACGCAGATCCGAGACAGCATCTATCTCATCGATGTCGTGGGACGGGCGCCCAAGGCCGAAAGGGAGTCGATCGAAACTCTGCGGAACCTGCAATTGCCGGGCAGCAACGGTCAAGCGGTGCCTCTGGCTGCGATTGCGAACTTTCATTACGAGCTTGAGCAGCCGGTTGTCTGGCGTCGCGATCGAATGGCGACCATCACGCTCAAGGCTGCAATCATCGACGCTACACAGCCGGCGACTGTCGACCAGCAGCTGAAGCCTAAGATCGAAGCCTTCTCGGCAGAACTGCCGGATGGGTACACTGTGGAAGCGGGTGGTTCGGTCGAAAGCAGTGCAAAGAGCCAGGCGCCGATTGTCGCCGTTGTGCCTCTGATGCTGCTGACCATGACGACGATCCTGATGTTCCAGTTGCAGAGCTTCCAGCGGCTTTTCATGGTGTTCATCGTGGCGCCGCTGGGGCTGATCGGTGTCGTCGCAGCCTTGTTGCCGAGCGGTGCACCGCTGGGTTTCGTGGCCATCCTCGGTGTGCTTGCCCTCATCGGCATCCTCATCCGCAACTCGGTCATCCTCGTTGTTGAGATCGACAGTCTTAGAAAAGCGGGGCGCGACGGTTGGGAAGCGGTCAGGGAAGCTGCGGAGCATCGAATGCGGCCGATCATGTTGACGGCTGCGGCTGCCAGCCTGGCGCTGATCCCGATCTCACGCGAGATCTTCTGGGGGCCGATGGCCTATGCCATGATGGGCGGGATCATCGTCGGCACAGTTCTGACCCTGCTCTTCCTGCCCGCACTCTACGTGGTCTGGTTCCGCATCAAGCGGCCGCCGGCGGAAAAGGCTTCCGACGCAGTCGTGGCGTGAGAGCGTTGACCGCGTAGCGCCAGCCTTGACAGGTTGGGCCAGAAAAACCAGCGGATGGCGGCCATTGTAGGCCGCCATCCTTGTTTGGGGGACGGCCCATGGTCTGCCGCAGTGCGACCCAGCCGGTCCCCGGAATAATCTACTCTGCGGAGCGTGCCAGCCCGCAAATATCCGTCTGAATTGACGTGGGAATTGATACGAACGCGCTTCCTTGGGCATTCGTTTTGGTTTTCACTGTCGGCAACCTTCAGGAGGATTTTCATGACATTGCGCATCAATCAAACGGCTCCGGATTTTACCGCCGAAACCACGCAGGGCACGATCGCCTTCCATGACTGGATCGGTGACAGCTGGGCCGTTCTTTTCTCTCATCCGAAAAACTTCACGCCCGTGTGCACCACCGAACTGGGCGCCATGGCAGGTCTTTCCGACGCGTTTGCCAAGCGCAACGTCAAGGTGATCGGGATCTCGGTCGATCCGGTCGAGAGCCACTCGCAGTGGAAACAGGATATCAAGGTCGCGACCGGTTTCGATGTCGGCTATCCGCTGATCGGTGACAAGGATCTCAACGTGGCCAAGCTCTATGACATGCTGCCAGAGGATGCCGGTGAGACGTCCGAAGGCCGGACGCCTGCCGACAATGCGACCGCGCGCTCCGTCTACGTCATTGGCCCGGACAAGAAGATCAAGCTGATCCTGACCTACCCGATGACCACGGGCCGCAACTTCGACGAAATCCTCAGAACGATCGATTCGATCCAGCTGACGGCCAAGCATCAGGTTGCGACCCCTGCCAATTGGAAGCAGGGAGACGATGTCATCATCACTGCTGCGGTGTCGAACGAAGATGCACTTTCCCGCTTCGGCGCTTTCGAAACGGTTCTGCCCTACCTGCGCAAGACCAAGCAGCCGGTATCCTGACGGGTCAGTTTACCCGTTCCTGCCCATGGCGCAGGGGCGCGGCGATCGATGTCCTTCGGCTATCAGGTCGAGGCGGCTGCCTTAACCCTAATCACAGTCTGCCCGGCTCCCCGTGTTGCAAGATGCGGGCAAGCCGGGCAGTTTTGTCGGGTTAATGGCAGGATGACGGGCTCATCGCCCTGGACGAGACAGGCTCGATGCTCAATTCAAGCGATTTCAAGCAGTGCGTCATTATCATGGCGCATCCCGATGACGAGGTCCTCTGGGCCAGTTCAATCCTTGTTGCGGCAAAGAAGGTCGTGCTCTGTTACCAGGATTCGGCTGACGCTGCCGTGAGCCGGGGGCGTGCGGCATTGCTGCGCGAATTTCCTGTGCCTTCGGTTGTCGGGCTGAACATTCCAGAATCGCGCAGCTTCCTCACGTCGAACTGGGAACGGCCGGTGGAGACGCCAGACGGCGTCCTGTGTGGGCGCGATCAGGACGGGTATGCCCGCAACTTCGAACGGATTGCAGCCGCCATCGCCGCGCATGTCGCGGACGGAGATCTCGTCGTCACGCACAATCCGTGGGGCGAGTATGGGCACGAAGAGCATGTCCAGGTCTATCGCGCGGTCTCGCTGCTGAAGAAGACCCGTGATTTCCGGCTTTTCGTCACCGGCTATGCAAGCGACCGAGTGTTCTCCTTCATGGAGAGCAACATGCCAAGGCTCGGCTCCCGCTTTGCCGTTCTGCCCACAGACAAGGCATTGGCCAAGACCTTGAAACAGCATTACCAGAAACACGACAGCTGGACCTGGGATGACGGTTACGAATGGCCCGATTACGAGATGTTCTATGAAGTGCAGTCTCCGGATGCCCCCTTGCGTCCGGTGCGCGGCACGCCTGCCTCGCTCCCGGTCAACATGGTGTGGATCGATGGAGGTCTGCCGCTCTGGCACCGGCTGTTGCGCCGGATGAAACGACGCATTCTGGTTAAGCTGGATCCGCTGCTATGCCGGTTGCCTGGCCAGCGATAAACTGCGCGGGCGGTCACATCCCTTTCGTCAGGATGTTGGCATAGATCCGGGTTAGCGCGTCGGCCCATCCTTCGGGTGTGTTGGCCATCGAAATAGCACGGGAATAGGCTTTCTCGCTCATGCGCCTGATCTCCTCCCGATCCATTGCCGCCATCTTGCGAAGGACGGCAGCAAAAGCTTCGGTGTCCTGCGTGTTGCAGATCAGCCCGATTTCCTCCCCGGTCACCTCATCGGCCAGCAAAGCCATTTCAGTCAGAACCAGGGGGATGCCGCTTGCGGCCGCTTCCACGGCGACCAAACCGAACGGCTCGGGCAGCCGGGACGGAATGACCAGGGCACGCGCGTTCACGATCAGATCACCGATCTCCTCAGGTCGGCGCCAGCCGTGGAAGATCATCTCGGGATAGTGTGCCGCCAACGTTTCCCGCAACGGACCGTCCCCGATGACTTCCAACATCACACCTGCACGCCTTGCTGCGGCCAGGGCATCCTGCGGGCCCTTTTCCTGCTCCAGACGGCCGATGAAGAAATAGCTGCCATTGTCCTCGACGGGAACGCGATAGTCGACAAAAGCAGCGGCCGGATTCCGAACGGCGAGCAGGTCCTCGCGCCGATAACCGGCGCGCAGGAAGCCATTTGTCATCTTTTCGTGGATCAGCAGGAATTTCGCCCATGGAACATCCGTGCCCATGGCGGAGAATAGACGTGCCTGTCGGACGGAACGCCAGAGCTTATGGGCATAGGAGCGGCGATCGCAATGGGTGGTGAGACAGTCCTTGCTGAGGGGGACCAGCATGCACTGCGTCTCCCGGTGATAGTTCATATAAGCGCCGTTGGGGCAGGCGTGAAACGAATCGTGGGCGTGGATCACCGTGCGTTCTGCGACCCGGCGCAGCGGCAGGAAGATCGCCGGCGACAGGATTTGAGACCAGGTATGCACGTGATAGACGGTGCCCGGCGTGTCGTTGACTTCGATCCAGTCTCTGAGGAGCTCGCTCGCTGAGGTGTTATGGATGCCGTTGACGACTGTTTTCAGGGGGTTGCCCTTCAGCAGTTCCTTGTGGCCGAGGCTGACGCTGTCGGCCCCGAGTTCAGAGAAAAGCGGGTTCTCTCCGTCGTCGCCGACGATCATCGTGACGGGAATCGAGCGGGCGCGCAAAAGCCTCAGGAGCAGAAGGACGAGCGTGGTCGCCCCGCCGCGAGCGACAGAGAAGTCGTTGACGATGACGACGCGCTCGATCCGCTCAGTCACGACTTGGCGGTCCTCCCCTGCAACAGTGAGCCTGGGAAGTTTGCATACGGGCGATTTCCGCTCTCCTGCGATAGGCCTGCGCTCACCTCTGTCTCCCCTGATCATGCCTCTCAATGCCGCGACGCCTCGGTCTAAGGACCGGAGGACGATGCGCCCATACGCAATCGACGACAGGCTTAGCCAGATTTCCTCTCGATACTGATAAGAGGCTGAGCGTCGAGCACGAAATCAACTTCAACTTGTGCGGCATTTTTCATACAGGCTTAAGATCGCCCTAACGTGATGCAATCCGCACGGTTCGTGTCGTCATCCGGCACGTGGCATGTCTTCGGCCTCTTCATCGAGAAGCAGAGCCATGGCAGGCGTCAATCCGCCCTGTTCGAGCAAAGATAGGGTGTCTTCGGCGTCCTTGCGATTGAACCAGTTGCCGATGACGGCGAAGCTGTCGGCGGCGTCACTGACGGCTGCTCCGGTCTTTTGGGTGCTCCAGCGTCCCGCATAGACAAGGACCAGATCGAACCGAAGGCTGTCTTCTCGCAGCCAGTCGGCAAGGGTTTCCGCCGTGTGGACACCTCTGGTCGAAATGCGGGGAGAGCGGCGCCCGGAGGGCATCAACCAGAGGCCGGGTGTCCGGTCCGGGTGAACGAAATCGCTTTCGATGCGCTGCAGGGCTATGGCGTCGAGCAACCCCGCCTTGCCGACCGCGCCCAGCTGGCGCGTCAGGCCGGCCTCGTTGTCGGAGTCCACGAGGAGAACATTCTTGCCTGCAGCCGCGAGAGCCTTGCCCAGGTTCAGGACGGTGCGATGGCCATTGCGGTGCTGTTGAGACGCGTAGAGCACGGTGCAGTGGTTCGGCTGATTGGAGGCCTGGTGAACCAGCCGACGGATAGCGGTCGCGTAGAGGTCGTCTGCATCTTCGACAGGCCCGGTTACCCGCGGCCGGCGGTTCTTGACGACGAGGGGATACGCTTCCGGTTCGGGACTGTCGTTGTCGGCAGAGGGATCCGGCATTTCGGCCGGCCTGCGCCGGAACCAACCCCAGAACCTACGGCGGCGCTTTCGCTCCGGGTCTGCTGAAGCGGGCGCTTCCGGAGCGGACCGCGCGGGCAAAGGCGCCATGACGCCACCGACCGTTGGCCGTATGTCGCGCGCGAGCGCAATGCCGCAACCGACCATGAAACCCAGGATCGTCGCACCGGCAACGATCAGGGAGCGGCGCGGGCCAGACTTGGTCAGGGGCACCTGTCCGGGAGAGATGATCTGTGGATTTTCGCTGACCGTGCGCTCCTGACCGGACAATTGGCGGGTCCGCAGCAGGAACGCTTCGTAGACGAGGCGGTCGCTGGCGAGCTTACGCTCCAGTTCGCGTAGCTGCACCATCGATTTGTCCGACTCGTTCAGACTGGCTTTGAGGTTCGCGAGGTTCTTCTGCAACAGCTGACGTTGGCTTTTCAGCTTTTCCCCGTTGCGGGCCAGGGATGTCTCGAAATCCCTGAGCTGTGTATTCAACAAGGCCGATACGGCCTGGGTGCGAGCGCGTGCGCTCTGAAGGGCAGGATGGCGATCGCCGAAGGAGGACTGCAGCACAGACTGCTGCTCAAGCGCGGCATGGTAGCGGGTGCGTAGCTCGATGATCGCCGGCGTCAGCGAGGAGTCCGGCGTGTACCGGAGGTATTCCGGATTGGACCTTGCCAGCTTCAGTTCCGACATCAGCGCATCATTTTCGGCGATCGTGCCGGAAATGCGGGTGATTTCCGTATTTGTCTCGGCAATCTGCTGCTCTGCCGTCGGGCGCCCCCCGACATCGATGATGTTGTGTTCGGCCTTGTACGCCTGCACGGCGCGGTCGCCGTCCTCCACCGCTTTCTCCAGGCTCGCGAGCTGCGCGGAAAGATCCGTCGTCGCCTGGCGGACGACGCCGTTGTTCATTTGAATGCGGGTCTGAATATATGTATCTGCGATGGCATTCGCGATGCGCGCCGACTTCGCCGGATCGTGGGTCGTGACCGAGAGATCAATGACGAAACTGGCTTTGTTGAGATCGGCAACGATCGCCGCGCGCAGGGCGTCCAGGGCCCGCTGGGCTCGCTTGGCACGATCAGCGTCGTATGGCTTTGCCGCTCCGAATTCAGGGTCGTCGGCGAGGGACTGGGACTCAACCACTGCTCCGAGCACCCTTACCGACGTCAGGATGTATTGCTGGTTCATGGTCCGGGCTTCGGTTGCCCGGTTGTCACCATAGAGTTCGCCCTCGACGACACGCGAGCCTTCGGGGTCGACGAGAATGCTGACGGTCGAGATGTAATAGTTCTTCAGCACCAGCGAGAAGACGACGGCAGCCGCTGCGAAAAGCATCGTGATTGCGAGGATCCCGATGATGCCCCCGCGCAGCACGGAGAAGAAATGTGCGAGGTCGATCTGCGGGATCGCTCCTCGATCGTCCGTTTCTTCGCGTTCCACAGTTGGGATCGAGGTCTCGACCATGCGACGTGCCGCTCATTGGTTGGCTGGTTATCCGGATTAACCGGTGATCCGAGCGCAGCCTATTGGCGATGTCTTAAGATATTGTTTACCGTGATTGCAGGTTGTTCTGGGATACGCCTGCCGGATGATCGAGCGCTGGCAGGCCGAGTATGCCTGCGAGCTTGCGAGCGGCGGCATCCCAGGTGAAAAGGCTGGCCTGACGACGCCCGCTTTCCCGCAAGGTGGCGTGCAGGTCGGGATCTGCTGCGAGGCTGGTGATCTTCTCAACCCACTGATCGGGGTTATGTGGGTCTGCGCGTAACGCGGCATCCCCGCACACTTCCGGAAGGGCGCCACACGGGGCGATGATTGCGGGGCAACCCAGGATCATGGCTTCGAGCGGCGGCAGACCGAAACCTTCGGTCGTCGACGGGCAAGCAAAGGCCAATGCATGGGTCATAAGGGCGGCGAGTTCGCCATCGTCGATCCGACCGACGAAATGCACATTGGGTGGCACTGCGAAGCCGAGATCCTCGAAGGTCGACCTGCCGGCGGCGCCGAACAAGACAAGGGTCAGATGCGAAAGTCTCTCGTCGGCGAATGCTTGGAACAGAACACGGATGTTCTTGTGTGACTGGGTGCTCGAGAGGGCGAGCACATAACGCCCTTCCTCGAGGCCACTGGCGCCAACGAACCCATCCGCCGGGGTGCGGGCGAGGACATGATCGCACCCGTTGTAAAGAACCGTGATCTTCTCTGCAGGGGCGACGCCATAGTGGACGAGTTGCTGCTTCGAGTATTCTGATACCGTGAGGATCTGGCGGTTGGTGCGGCCCAGCAGCGGCTGGACCAGTCGGTACCACAACCTGAAGCTCAGCGAATAGGAGGCGGGGGTCAAGTAGACCTGGGCATCATGGATCATGGTGAGGGAATCACCGTGCAAGAGAGGTCCCATGTTGCAAAGATTCACCAAGGTGGCGCCGCGGGCGAGCCAGGGAAGGTTTATCTGTTCCCAGGGGTACTCTCGCGGGAGGCCGCTGGCGAAACCCTGCTTGTTCAAGCGGATCTGCGAAAAGGACGGCGTGCGCGTTGCTGTCGTGGGGGCGACCAGCGACACCTCGGGAAGCTTTGCAGCATCGCCGTGATTGACCATGAGGCGTTCGAATGCGCGGATCAGTTCTTCGGCGACGCGGTGAACGCCGGTCGGAGAGACCGTCAGAAACTTGCCGTTGAAGACGATCGGTTTCAAGCGCTCTTGTCCCACACCTGCTGTTCCATCGGAGCTTTGGGATTCTGCCGGGCGATGCAGTCGTCTATCGACGTCTTCAGCTCAGCGCGAAAACGCTCGGGTTCGAAGCTCGTGGCATGGGCGCGCAGAACAGCAGGCTCAAACATGCTGCTGTCCGCCTCGAAGCGGGTGAGGGCCGCGCACAGGGCATCGACGGTCTGCTCGTGGAAGAATATGCCGGTCTTTCCATCCAGAACGGTTTCCAGGGCTCCACCTCGGGCGAAGGCGATGACCGGCCGTCCGCTTGCCATGACTTCGAGCGGGACGATGCCGAAATCCTCCACGCCCGGATAGATGAGGGCGCGACAGTTGGAGAAGCAGCGCTCCATCTCCGCATCCGACACGGCACCCAGGAAACGCACTGTCGGCCCCGCCGACTGCTTGAGCCTGGCGCTGGCGCCGTCACCGATGACCACCAGCGGCAGGTTCAGGCGCGTGCAGGCGGCCACGGCGAGCTCGATCTTCTTGTAAGGCGTGATCTGGCCTGCGCAGAGATAGAAGTCTTTCGGGCCATCGGAGATCTTGAAGCGACTGACCTCAACCGGTGGGTGGATAACCTCGGCATCGCGGCGATAGAACTTGTTGATGCGTTTTGCGACATAACCGGAGTTGGCAATGAAGTGATCAACCCGATGGGATGTGGTCACGTCCCACTGCCGCAGTCCGGGTGCTGCCATGAAGAGTACGGCCCGAGCCAAGAGGCCGGATTCAGCCATGTATTGCGGATAAAGGTCCCACACGTAGCGCATCGGCGAATGGCAGTAGCAAATGTGCAGAGCGTCCGGACGGGTGATGACCCCCTTGGCCGGGCCGGCTTCGCTGGAAATCACCAGATCATAGGCCGTAAGATCGAGCGACTCCAAAGCATGGGGCATCAGCGGCAACATCTTCTGATAATGCCTGCGCCCGCCAATCTTCTGCAGAAACGATGTCGTGATGCGATGCCTCCGGATTTTCGGCGACAAGCGCTCCGGATCTGCGACCAGCGTGAAAATGTCGGCATCGGGAAAAAGGTCGCAGAAGGCCTCCAGGACCTTCTCTCCTCCCCGCATGCCGACGAGCCAATAATGTACCAGGGCGACCTTCAAGAGAAACTCCACGGAAGTGGTTTTGCGTTCACATGACGAGACCGATCAGTCATAGCAGCTGCGAATATCTGAAAAGCGTGAAGAACAAGACCAGCATTGCCACAAGAAAAGGCGTGCTCGTGTAATTTCTGTATGAATCCGGGACCGATGCGATTGGAAAAGACAAATTTGGTTAATGTCTCCTATCGGCCCGAGCGCGGCTCCCGGTATTCCTCAAGAGGCTCAGCTTGTACAGATTCACCTTGTTTCTCTTCTTTCGCTGCTTTGACAGGCCACGATCTGAGACGGCGGATTAACCATTTCCGTCGTTTTCGGTCGCAAAGATCCCGGATTCATACAGAAATTACACCAAAGGCGGATTTTATCCCCGTCGTCGCCGCTTTCGCGGGCCGTGGCCGAGACTCTTCAGGAGGCGTGCCGTGCGGCCTCGTGAGACGTGTGACCTTAATGGGTCCAGGCCCGGTCATGATGCCTAAAATTCCGGATGCACTTGCATCCGACATCTGACGCAGGAAGGCATAGTGTATGCAAGACGCAGGTTTGAAGAACGTCCTGGTTTTCGGCGGTTCCGGTTTCATTGGAACGCGTCTGGTCGCGCGTCTTTCGGGCGAAGGGCATCGCGTCGTGTCGGTGGATATCCGGTCTCCGCGCACCCGCCTTGCCGGGGTCGTCTATCTTCAGGGCGACGTGCGGGACCTCTCCGGTTTCGATCCTGGCATGCCGATCGACCGGATCTACAATCTCGCGGCCGTTCATACGACCCCGGGGCATCCTGACCACGAATATTATGAAACCAATATTCTCGGTGCGAACGCCATTGTCGCTTTGGCGCGGCGGCTCGGGATCGGGGAGATCGTGTTTACCAGTTCGATTTCCGTCTACGGACCGGGAGAGGAAACGAAAAGCGAGACGACGCCGCCTGCGCCGGTTTCTCCTTATGGCTGGTCCAAGTACATGGCCGAGCGCATCCAGATGGCCTGGCTGGAAGAGGATGCCGGCCGCCGTCTGGTCATCTGCCGGCCGGCCGTGATTTTCGGACCTGGGGAAGGCGGCAACTTTACCCGCATGGCAACCCTGCTGAAGAAGGGCTTCTTCGTCTATCCGGGTCGCAAGGACACGATCAAGGCCTGCTTCTATGTGGATGATCTCCTCGAAGCGCTGCAGTTTGCCGTCGATCGGCCAGAACGGTTCGTTTTGTTCAATGGCTGTTATCCCGATCGCTATACGCTCGAGGAGATCGTCGAGACCTTTCGCAGGGATCATATGCAGGGTGTTCGAACCTTCATGGTGCCGCGCGGTGTGGTGAGCGCGGCCGCCGCCGTCTTGAAGCCGTTTTCGGCCATGGGGCTTGGTATCCATCCGGATCGCGTGACGAAACTGGTGAAATCGACAGATGTTGTGCCAGGGTGGCTTTCCTCGGTGGGGCTTGCCAGCGCGGGCAGGCTGCCTTCGGCCATCGAGCGGTGGAATACGGCAAGCGGCGGGCAGTTTGTTTGAAGTGTCGCGTCGTTGACGAAGACGGGTTCTGCCCGCAACTCGGAATTGGTGTGCAGAGTGGATTGGCGGGAGAGACCGCGTCGAGGAAAATGGCCATGGGGAAGGACAAACTTACGCTGGCCGTCGCCATCGCGACAGCAGGACGACGGGATATCCTCACGCAGACCCTTGCCTTCATGAACAACCAGAGCCGCAAGCCTGACGAGTTTCTCGTCTCGCCGGCACGTCCCGAGGATATCGATCCGGAAGGGCTGCGCCATTATGACGGCGTGGTTCGAGTGATCGACAGCGCGGTCGGTTCGTCCCACCAGCGCAATGCCATGATCAGGGCATCGACGGCGGATGTCATGGTTTTCTTCGATGACGACTTCCTGCCTTCTGCCTCTTATCTCGCCGAAGTCGAGGCCCTGTTCCTTGCCGACCCGAAGATTGCGGTCGCGACCGGCTACGTCATCGCAGATGGAGCGCTGGGGCCGGGGCTCGAAATCGAGGAGGGGCAGGCGATCCTGGCGCGCGACAGGTATCGCGGGCCCTCTTCTGTGAAGCCGACGTTCAACGGCTATGGATGCAACATGGCGATCCGTCTCGCACCGGCGCTTCGCCACGGCATTCGTTTCGACGAGAATCTGCCGCTCTATGCCTGGCTTGAAGATGTCGATTTTTCCCGGCAGATGGCGGTTCACGGAACCGTGGTGGAGGCCAGCCAGTTGCGCGGGGTTCATCTCGGCACCAAGAAGGCGGGTCGCAGCCCTGGCCGGCGCCTCGGCTACTCGCAGATCGCCAACCGGATCTATATCCAGCGCAAGGGCAATATGACCCTTTTTCAGGTCTGGGACGGCAATATCCGCAACCTCTGCGCCAATCTGTTCAAGAGCCTCAAGCCGGAGCCCTGGGTGGATCGGCGGGGACGCCTTTCGGGCAATATTCTGGCGCTGAAGGATCTCGTGGCCGGCAGGCTCGACCCGAAAAAAATACTGGACCTGTGACTGTGAAGCGTTCGAACGGGCCGAAAGAAGGGATGCCGATGAAATTCTCGCTGATCATATCGACCCTTGGGCGCCCGGCGGATGTGCTGGAATTCATCCGTACGATTGATGCACAGACATGTCGGGACTTTGAACTCATCATTGTCGACCAGAATGACGATGACCGGCTGGCCGAGGCGATTGGGGTGCTGAACACGCCCTTTCCCTTGAAATATCGGCACGTGCCGGGAGTTCGCGGGGCAAGCCGGGGACGCAATCTCGGCTTCCAACTGGCTGAGGGCGACTATGTGTGTTTCCCCGATGACGATTGCAGTTATCCTCCACGCCTTCTCGACGATGTTCTCGCACTGTTTGCCGAAAAGGGTTTCGATATCGTCTGCGGCCGTGCAGCGGACGAGAATGGACGCGACATCAACGGGCGTTATGCGCAACAGGCGCAATCAGTTTCTGCAGCAAACGTTTTTTCGACGCAGATCGAGTGGATGCTTTTCTTCACGAGGGCCGCATTCGAGGGCGTGTCCGGATTCGATGAGGATGTCGGCGTCGGCGCCTCGACGCCATGGCAGGCAAACGAAGGGCAGGACATCGTCCTGCGCATGATCGCCCGCGGATATCGCGGCTGGTACGATCCCGCGCTCTTCGCCCATCATCCGGAACTGAACGTGTTTACTCCGGACGGGCGGATGCGGAAGAAGGCGCGCGGTTATGCCCGGGGGATGGGATATGTCCTCGGCCGCCATGGCTACTCTCTGCGGTTCTTTGCAAGTTACATCATTCGCTCGATCGGTGGCATGGCGTTGTCGCTGCTGCGATTGAACTGGGCGAGGGCTGTCTACTATGCAAACGTCACTGCGGGGCGCGTCGAAGGTTACATAGGGGGCAAGCGCGAGGCACGGCTTGCCGCTCGACGAGAGGCGTCCAACAAAGTGGAGCAGATGGCATGATGCATGTCGCGTCAACCGATCTGGACCAGACGGAGACCCTCGCTCTCCCGGGAAAGCGCGCCCGGCCGGTCAGTTTCGACGGGCTTGCCGGCATGTATCATGCAGCATCGGGTGATACGGCCATCCTCCTGATTTCCCCGTGGGGGTTCGAGGAACTCTGCTCCCGCATGACCTATCGACTTCTCGGCGAAGACCTTGCCGCGCTGGGCTATCCCTGCCTGCGTTTCGACCTCCCGGGAAACGGGCACTCGGCACTTGCCAGCGCCGAGATCGATGACGAGCATGCCTGGCGGAAGGCGGCCTGCAAAGCCTATGACCAACTCCGCAACCTCAGCCAGGCACGGCGGATCATTGTCGTCGGACAGGGTTTGGGCGGCTTGCTGGCCGCCGACCTCGCACAGGAGAGGCCGGTCGCCGGGCTGGTACTACTTGCACCGGCTTCGCAAGGACGCAGCCATCTGCGCGAGATTGCGGCATGGACAGCGATGACCAAGGCGGAATTCCACGTCACGTCTGCCGATGGTCCCCCGGGAGGCTTCATGTCGGCCGGCTTCGTCATGTCTGCAGCTACGGTTGCCGAAGTTCGCCAATTGAAGCCGCTTGGAGCTCTGCCGGCCGTCGTGCAGAAGGTGTTGCTCGCAAGGCGTCCCGAGAATGCTGGAGATGTCAGGCTTGCGGAAGAACTCGCAGGCCACGGCCTGGACGTCGATGACATCGATTTCAAAGAGCACGCCGATTACGTTTCCAGTCCGATTTTCGGTTCCGTGCCGCGAAAGACACTGGACACGGTTCTGGATTGGATCAGGCAGAATTTTCCGGTCACAGACCCTTCCCAAACACCTGCTCTTCTGATCGAGACGGAAGCCCACATTCAGGGCGATGGATATGTGGAAACGCTGGTTCGTTTCGGGCCGGCGGACATGTTCTTCGGCGCCCTGACGACCCCGGCCACTTACCGTGCTCCCAAGGTGGGAGTCCTGCTCCTCAATGCCGGTGCTGATCATTCCATCGGGTGGGGACGCTACACGGTCGATCTGGCCCGCGTTCTGGCACGACAGGGCTTTGCGGCGATGCGGATCGATCATGCCGGCATCGGTGAAAGCCCTCTTTGGCCGGGACAGCGGCAGCCCGTCATGTATTCGCTGCGCGCCAATGACGATGTCCGGTGTGCGATCGACTGGATGGTGTCAAAGGCCGGGGTCGAGCATGTCGTGCTTCTCGGGCGTTGCAGCGGAGGCTATCCCGCGTTCCTGTCGGCTGTCGCCGACGACCGGGTCGCGGCCTCCGTGCTGATCAATATGCGAAAATTCCATTGGGAGCCGGATGAGGATTTCCTGAAGGTGGTGCCGCGTTTGACGCTGACACGGGAGGAGCAGTTCAAGCGTCTGGTGTCCGGGCAGATCCCGTTGGCAACGATCCTGCGCAAGGTCTCGTCCGTCATCTGGACGAAGGTCGATCGGGCGCTCGCACCGGTGCTTCGCAACCGTTCACAGCATTATCGCTTCGAGAGGACCGTGCGGGAACGCCATGGCGCACTCACCTCGAGACACACACCGCTATTTCTGCTCTACAGCGCAGGAGACCCCGGACTGAACGACCTTGCCGCCTGGGCGGGCAACGGGTTTGCCAAGCTATCAGCGCATCCGAATGTCGATGTTCATACCGTCGAGGGGGCTGACCACAACCTCACGCCGCTTGCGGCGCGGAGCGAGGTGACGGACAGAGTTCTCGAGTTTTTGCGCCGGCACTTCGCAGAACACATCGAAACGCCATCCGAGACGCAGCCCAGTTAAATGGCGAGATCATTGGCCATAACTCGGCACCGTATTGCCGATGATCAGGTGACAGGAGAGCTGGCATGACCGCCAGGTATGAAATCGTGGTGATCAGCCTCGCCGACGCAGTGGATCGTCGAAACGCCGTGTCGCAGAACCTGCAAAGTCGCGATGCGGCGTGGCGGTTCTTCGATGCGCTCAAGGCCGACAGCGATGTCTCGGGCCTGACGAGCAGCCCGGAGCGGCAGATCGCGCGCTATGGCCGACAATTGGGGGCCAGCGAGATCGGTTGCTTCAAAAGCCACTATGCGGTCATGCAGGCTTTCGTGCGCGAGGGGACGACACCTTGGCTCCTCATTCTCGAAGACGATGTGTGGCTCGACCCGGCTTTCGATCTCACGGAGGTGATCGATGCTGCCGAGCAGAGAGACCTCAAATGCGTGCGCCTGTTCGCGAAGATGTACAAGCCGGCACGGGTGATCGGCATGCTGAGCGGTTTTCGGCAATTGATCCAGTACAAGACTGATCCTTATGGGATGCAGGCCTATCTAATCAGCAAGGCTGGGGCTGCAGCCTTGCTCAATTCCATCGCTTCGATCGATCTGCCGATAGATGACGAGCTCGGCCGCTTCTGGCGGCACAATCTTGCGCCAGTCAGTGTTTTCCCGTTTCCGGCGGTGGAGAAAGCCGTTCCGTCCAATCTCGAATCCGACCGCAAAACGCATGGTGCTTCGCGGGTTGCGTGGCGTTTTGATCTGATCGCGTTTCGGGTGGGCGAGAAGCTTCGAAAGATGGCTTTCAATCTGCGTCACTGAATGCGTGACAGCGGCGCGAGTGCATCTCAAGCATCCGGTTCCGTCCGTGAGCGGACGCGCGAGAACAGCCTGCCGGCAAATTGGAGCGCTATCGCCTCGACACCGGCCGGGCGTCCTGCTTGCACCCAAAGACCATAGACACAGATGGCGTAAGTGAGACAAAACAGCATGCCGGACGCGAAGAAGGACACGTAAAGGTGTGCTTCGAAATTTAACAGTCGGTCGCAAAGCAGCAGTACGATCACACTCGGGATGATGGCCAGGATCGGTCGGACCGTCACCTTGATCTGGGACGCGAAATCAAGTCCGGCGACGGAGCGCACCAGTGCGAGCGAAGACAAGGTGACCGCGAGGGAGGCCCCGGCGCGTGCCACCACGGCGCCCGCCGCACCGAAGAAGACGACGCCGAAAATGCAAAGAGGGATGCGAACAGCGAATTCGATGCCGGACCTTACGGCCAGGCTGCGCGATCTGCCGAGCACCATGACGAGGGGCGACATAGGAATTGCGGGCACGCTCAGCAGACTGGCGGTCGCGAGGCCAGCCAAAATGGGGGACGCCTCGATCCATTCCGGTCCCAGAAGCACCAGAATGACCGGCCCCGACAGGACGGCCATGAAGACGAAAATGGGCATCAGCAGAAGAATGAGACCGGCGCTGCTGCTGAGATAGGCGTCGTGAAGTCGATCTTTCTCCTGCGCGGAGGCAAAGGCGGCCATTAACGGTGCCGCTGCCGGCGCGGCTATGGCCTGATAAGGCAGGGCCGAAATGTCGTTGGCTGCTGCGAAGCGGCCGAAGGACGCCACGTCGATAAAGCGCGGCAAGAGGATCCGGTCGATCTGCCAGTTTACCGCAGCGATGGTCTGTGAGACGAAATTCCAGCCGACGAGATCCGAAAAAAGTGGCCAGTCAGCCAGGGTCAGGCGCGGCCGCATCGGCGCCATCACGTAAGAGGCCAACATCATCACGGCGGGCGTCATCACCGTGCCGGCCGCGATTGCCCAATAGCTGCCCGTCGTGATGGCGAAAGTGATCGCGACGACCGCCGCCAGGGCTTTCCCGAGCAATTCGAGTACGCTTTTGCGTCGGAAGTCCAAGGCTTTTTCGAACAGGACCATCGCGGGACTGATCAGCCCGCGCATGGCCGGGGCGAGTGCCAGGACGATCACAAGATGGATCAGCCTTTCGTCTCCGTACAGCTGCGCAACCGGCCAGGACAGCGCCGCCATCAGGCCCGCGACCATCAGTCCTCGCAGGAAACCGAGCGTAAAAGCCGTAGACAGCGCGCGGTCAGTGATATCGGGCAGGCGGATCAGCGCAGAGGAGAGCGGCAATTCCAATACGGCCTCGACGATCAAAATCAGCGTCATCGCGGTTGCCACCAGTCCGAAATCGGCGGGCCCCAGAAAACGCGCCAACACCAGAAGGGTGAGAAAGTCCATGACCCGCGATGCGAGGCGGGCACCGATCGTCCAGAGACCGGCATGGATCGTCCTATCGGTCAGGGGGGCCGCTTTCGGTTCCACGATCAGGCCGTCCTTCGATTGGTCGTTGGTCGTCTGTGCGGGGAAATCGGCCTGGTCGGCGCTCGAAGAGATGCATCGAGAGCCGTCGCCGCAGCCAGCCCGTAGATGCAGGCGTTCATGATGCCGAAATCGGCAGAGGTACCGGCAAGAATGCCCATGAGTAGCACGGGCGGAAGGTAGAAGCGCACGGCGGTGAGGACCGCGGCGCCCTCAATATCGCCGGGACGCGCGCGGCGCAAATAAGTTTGCAGCATGAAGCCATAATAAAGGAGGCCGCCGACAATACCGGTGTTGCTGAAAACGGCGACCAGTCCGTTCGATGCACGCGTCGCTCCCATTCCAACGCCTAAGCCCCAGGTGTCGATCAGTGCCTTGAGCGACACTGCGGTCCACATGCTCCGTTCCTCGAAGGAATCGGACGAAGTCTTTTGGAAGATGATCGTGTCCACCAGCCGTACAAACGGATCGAAGATGCTGGGGTTGAAAAGAGCAAGCAGGTAGATTGCACCCAGTGCGAGCACCAGCGCCCAGAATTCCAGGACCAGGCCTTCGCGCGCCCGGCTTCCTTTTTCATACATCAGCAATCGCCAAAGCCATTCTGCCGCTGCCACGCAACCGAAGACGGCCAGGCCGCCATAAGCTGCCGAAGATGTGGAGAGCAGGGCAAAAACTGCAAGCAGCACGATCAGGAACGGCGCGCCGACGAGGCGCAGCCAGGGACGCGTAATGGCGCGGCGAAGGAAATAGATCGCCGTCAGGAAGCCGACCGCCAGGGATCCGAAGGCGGAGGCTTCCGGCATCAGCCCGACGACGCGCTTTACGTTGGCGATCTCCACATCCGTCAGATAGACGTAGGTCGCCGTGCGAAACATGTCGAGATAGGGCCCGAGACCCGCGAGGTCGAGCAGTCCCGTCAGAACGACCATGGCTCCCCCGACGCACAGAGCAGCCAAGACATGCTGGCGGATCTGGGGAGCCTTGAAAGCCAAAGCGCAGGCAAAGACGGTGATCACAGAGATTGACAGATACAGCATCTGCGAGATGTTTTGTGGCGTGGGATAGAGGGGTTCCCCGTTCGTCGCCTCTTCAAGGCGCATGGGGATGATGGTGACCATCCCAGCGAAAATCCGCGGCATGAACAGCGTCGCCCAGATCGCGACGATCCAGAAAAGGGTCAGCAACAGGCATTGCGATGGGCGAAGGGCGATGCCGAGCATGCGCGACAGGCCGTTCTTGCCACCGGCATAGATGAAGATGATCACGAGGGCGATGATGGGTGGTGGGGTGAAGCTCAGCCCCTTGGTCAGCACGGGCGGGATGACGGCAAAGGAGCCGAACGCCATGGAGGCGAACAAGAGATAGAATATGAACGGACCACGGCTGGCGATCGCCGCGAAAAGCAGCACCCAGAACAGAATGATGGATACGAACTCCATGTCGCTCTCTCGGCTGGCCCGACACAGGTGGAAGCATTCCGCGCATCCCGCCAGGGACCGACCAAACCATAGTGCCGTGAATCTTTACTTAAACTTTTAGTGGTCGGTAAAATTGACCTTCGCTCGACCTCAACCAGCAAGGATCGTTTGGTTTGCGGCAACACGGCATCGAATTGTGGACCTAGCGAAGTAGGCCATTGATTGGAATGCGCAGAACAATCCTGAGGCCGTCGCTTGCCCAGTCAAAGCGGATGTCTCCCCCCAACTGCTGGGTGGCACTCGTCCTTGCAAGCTTGCTGCCGAAGCCAAGGCTCGACGGAGGCGCAATCTGCCTGCCGGCAAGTGCCTCCGTCCAGCGCAGTTCCAGACTGTTGTCGATGACGGTCCATTCGACTGCGAGCGTGCCTTCTTGACCGGCGAAGGCCCCGTATTTTGCGGCGTTGGTCGCCAGTTCGTGTACAATCAGCGCGAGGCTGGTCGACGCCTTCAGTCCGATCTCGACCGGTGGCCCGGACAATAGAACGCGCGTTTCCACATCGACATGCGGTTTTAGGATGTCCTCGATCAGGCTTCCGAGGAAACCTGTTTCCGGCGCCTGCGGACCATCAGCAATAGCCGGCTGCACCAGCTCATGCGCCTTTGAAAGTGCACGTAGACGTCCCTGGAGCGTGTCTGCCATGGCCGGCACCGTGGCGGTGGTTCTCGCGGTCATGTTGATCATGCCGGAGGTGATCGAGAAGAGATTTTTGACCCGGTGATTCAATTCCCGCAGCAGAAGCTGACGTGCCTCCTCGGCGACTTTCAGGTCGTGTATGTCGGTGCAGGTGCCGTACCAGCGCGTGATCCTGCCATCGTCGTCCCGTACACACTGGGCACGTCCGATCACCCAGCGATACTCGCCGGAGTGATGCCTCAGACGATATTCAACGTGATAGGGTTCGCCGGTGGCAAGGCTGTGCTGCCATACCTTCCAGGCATTCGCCCGGTCCTCCGGATGGAACGGGTTTTCCCAGGCAAGCCCGTCCGTCTCGCCTTTGGTCAAACCGGTGTATTCATACCAGCGCTGATTGAAGTAATCGTGGTGGCCGTCCGGTGTCGTTGACCAGATCATCTGGTCGATCGAGTTGACGATCGCCTCGAACCGTTTTTCACTTTCACGCAGGGCCGCCATGGCCCTGGCTGCTTCCGAAACATCTGTCGCCTGGACGAAGATGCCGAGCGCGTGCCCTTCCGTGTCGATCACCGGCTGGAAAATGAAGTCGACGTGGTTCTCCTGGATGCTGCCGTCCGGGCGCTCGAACCGGACCGGTACGGTCTGGCCAACATGCGGCTGACCGGTCTGGTAAACGGTATCGAGGAGTTGGATGAAGCCCTGCTGCTCGATGCCCGGCAAGGCGTCGGCTACCGTCTTTCCGACCAGATCACCGCGCTGCACAAGGGTCTCGTAGGCGGAATTCACCAGCTTGAAGACATGCGAAGGGCCTTCGAGAATGGCGATGGCGGCAGGAGCCTGCGCAAACATGCGATCGAGCCGAGAAATCTCTTCCTGCGCCTGCCGTCTGGCAAGCACCGTTGCCGTTGTTTCGTTGCCCTGATTGAAGATGCCGGCGATCTCGCCGTTCTCGTCGCGGATCGCCGTGAAGCTGTAATTCCAATAGGTCTCTGTCTGGATGCCCGAACGCATGATCGGCAGCATCTGGTCATAGGTGGAGAACCCCTTGCCCGTTGCCATGACCGCCTCAAATTGCGGTCCCACCACGTCCCAGATATCCGCCCAGACCTCTCGTGCTGGCTGGCCCAACGCCGCCGGGTGTCTTTCGGCCGGAATGGGTGCCCAGCTGTCATTGTAGAGGAGGCGGAGTTCCGGTCCCCAATAGATCGCCGTCGGAAAGGCCGAACTCAGGCAGATCGACAGGGCCGATCCAAGCGCAGGCGGCCAGGCTTCAATCGGCCCCAATCCGTCCGACCAGTCTCGGTCGCGGATCAGTTCGGCCATTTGGCCACCGTGTTTCAAAAATGGGGGAAACGAGGCGAACTCGTGGTTCGTGGAAGTCAAGTCGCTTAGCCTCGAATACGATCCGCATGTTCAACTAGACTGGAATACGCCAATCCTCTCCCTATGTCCACTTGGTCGGAGGCCCTAAATTAGGCGAGGCGATTAGCAGGAAATTGCGCCATGGCCTGAGATTTTTTTGATCACGCGGGAACTTTTTCGAATTGCGCGCTTTTTGTTTCGGCAGTCTGCCCCAGGACGTATGTGTATGACTAATGACAATTCCTCTCAGCGTGATGCTCAAGACGCTGGTGACAGGCTTTTGGCGTCTCATCCCTCGGAGGACCCCTTCGCGGCGGCCTTCAAGGCCACCAGAATGCCGATGTTGATTACCGATCCACGGCAGGACGATAACCCGATTATTTTCTGCAATCGCGCCTTCTCGACACTTACCGGCTACAGTCGGGAAGAGCTTGTCGGTCGTAACTGCCGATTGCTGCAGGGGCCGGAAACCGATCGTGGCGCCATCCAACGTCTCAGCGAGGCTGTTGCTGCCGAGCGCGATGTCGCGCTCGACATCCTGAACTACCGAAAGGACGGCACGACGTTCTGGAACGCGCTGTTTGTCAGCCCGGTTCGAGATGCCAAGGGGGAGGTGATTTACTTTTTCGCATCCCAGCTCGATTTCACCAACATCAAGAGCAAGGAAATCGAACTAGCGCAGGCTCGGATGTCGGCCGAAGAGGAAGTCGTGCGTCGGACCCGTGACTTGAGCGAAGCGCTGCAGGCGAAGACGATGCTTGTCCATGAGGTCGATCATCGGGTGAAGAATAACCTGTTGACCATAGCTTCCATCGTCAAGTTGCAGGCGCGGATGTCGGAAGACGACGTGGTCAAGCGAACCCTGTTTTCCGTGCTCAACCGCGTTGAGGCCTTGAGCACAGTGCAACGCAAGCTGTTCAAGAACAGCGATCTCGGCCGGTTCGACGTGGCAGACTTTGCCAAGGATCTGATCGAGGATCTGGTCGGAGCGTTGAAGCGTGACGACATTCAGGTCACGACGGATCTGTCGCCGGTGCTGGTGCCGTCGGTCAAGGCTTCTCCCCTGGCCCTGATCGTTAACGAACTCGTGCTGGATGCCGTCCGTCGAGGGTTGAGTGACGGAGGAGGGGAAATCCACCTCCAGGTGAAACGGACCAATGGCCACTTCGTCATTCGGGTAACGGATACCACGTCGCCTGTGCCCGTCAATTCCGAGGAAGAAGTGTTCGGAAGGCTGATGCTTGAAACCTGTGCGAAGCAGTTGCAGGCAAACGTTGAGCGCAGCGTCAACGGTCACCGCACCGATGTACTGGTGACCATGCTGGTCGAGGACATGAAGGGTACCGACGTTTGAAGATCATGATCGTCGAGGACGAGGCCCTGCTGGCGCTCGAACTGGAAATGGAAGTGGAAGCTGCAGGTCACGAGGTGGTGGGCACGGCGGCTTCCCGTAATGCCGCGCTGCAAATCGTTGAGCATGCAGAACCGCAGTTTGCCTTTGTCGACGTCCACCTGAGCGATGGTCCGTCCGGCATAGAGATCGGACGGCATCTCGCCTCGACGGGTATTCCGTTTGTTTTTGTCACCGGCAATGTGAAGCGGATTCCGGAGGACTTCGTGGGTGCCATCGGGGCAATTGAGAAACCGTACACGATGAACGGTTTGCAGAACGCGCTCACCTATCTGACGGCACGGGTATCCGGAAATGAGCCGACGGTGCCTCCACCGGGATTGATCCTGGCGGAGTGACTGCGCTCAGAACGAGCGCAGTTCGCATTGTTTGCGCGGGCCGCCGCCATAAGGCTGATAGGAATTGTCTTCGGGGCGGTACGAGCGATAACGCTTGAGACAGTTTTGCGCGTGAAGAGAACTTGCCGAGACGCTGGACGACTGTTCGGCAACGTCCTGAACGAGCGTGGGCTGTGCTTGCTGGTCCAATTCATTGGCAGGTGCACTGCCGTGGGGCGAAATGCACGGCTTCATCCCACCGCTATAGGAGATGTAGTTGTTGTCCGTCGCGCGATAGGATTTGTAGCGCGCCTCGCACCAGGCGACATGCGCCGCCGCCAGGGGGGTCAGGTCTCGACCGTCATTGTCGGTGTCCGTCACTGCAGAGGTCTGCATGACATCGATCTCCGCAACCGCTGAGGCCGGTGCTGACCCTGGTGCCGTGTCAACGTTCGGCTCGGAGCTCGCCATGACGACCCCGGTGCTGTATCGCGGAGCAATTCGCTCGTAGGCCTGAGCATGCGGGTCTACCCTGACGGGAGTCAAGGTCCAGAGGTCCTCAACATCCAGTCCGGTGAAGCGCGGAACATCTTCCTGCGGCACGATAACGGCCGATGCCAGCACGACGCCGCCCAGTAGCATACCCACGGCAAGCGACGTACCGGCCAGCAGCGAAGCTACGGTTTTCATTGAACTCTCCATCAATGCGATTGCTGGATGGAGAATGATTTAGGGCTTCGTCAGTTCCATCCGGAACCGATCGCCTCGGGAAATTGTCGACCGCGGCCACCGCAGTCTCTTGTTCCTGCGGTGGCTGTGTTGGCTGCCCCTCAATGATTGTGACGGGGCGGTCTCTTGGATATCTGTCGGAAGCTGTCAGCACCCCGGATCGTGGCGCCGTCTGCGAGTTGGGTCACGGTCTGGCGGTAGAGCATTTGCCACGGCGTTGCGTCGGCCGGAACGGCGGGAATGCCCTCCGCCTTGCGGCTGGCGATCTCATCATCGGAAACCAGCATGTCGCACCGACCCTGGTTGAGATCGATGCGGATCGTATCGCCCGTGCGGATCCAGGCCAGTCCGCCGCCCGCGGCGCTTTCGGGCGACGCGTTCAGGATCGACGGACTGTCGGCTGTTCCGGATTGACGACCGTCACCGATGGTCGGGAGGCTCAGGATGCCACGCTGGATCAGATGGTCGGGCGGCTGCATATTGACGACTTCGGCGGATCCCGGCCAGCCGAGGGGGCCGGCGCCACGGATGACGAGAATGCAGTTCTCGTCGATCTCAAGAGACGGGTCGTTGATGCGCTTGTGATAATCCTCCGACCCGTCGAAGACGATGGCGCGGCCCTCGAAGATGCCTTCGCGCCCTGGCTCGTTCAGGTAACGCAGGCGAAACCCTTCCGAGATGACGCTGGTCTTCATGATCGCGAAGTCGAAGAGATTGCCCTTTAGCACGAGGAAGCCTGCACGTTCGCGCATCGGTTCGGCATAGGGCTTGATGACCTCCCGGTCGGCGGCTTCCTTGCCTTCCAGATTTTCGGCCATGGTGCGGCCGGTGACCGTGGGACAGCTGCCGTCCAGCTTGCCCGCCTGCAAGAGCTCCCACATGATGGCGGGAACGCCGCCGGCGCGGTGGAAACGTTCGCCGAGATAAGCGCCGGCCGGCTGGACGTTGGCGAGCAACGGGATGTCGAAGCCGTGAACCTGCCAGTCTTCGGGATGCAGTTCGACGCCGGCATGTTTGGCCATGGCCATCAGATGCGGCTGCGCATTCGTGGAGCCGCCGATGGCGGAATTGACGCGGATGGCGTTGAGGAAGGCTTCGCGGGTCAGGATGTCGGACGGCTTGACGTTCTGGAGCACCAATTCCACGGCGCGGCGGCCGGTGCGATAGGCCATCTGGCCGCGTTCGCGATAGGCGCCGGGGATCGCTGCGCAGCCCGTGAGCGACATGCCGAGGGCTTCGGCCATGGCATTCATGGTGGAGGCGGTGCCCATTGTGTTGCAATGGCCGACCGAGGGGGCGGAATCAAGTGCCCGTTCCAGGAACTCTTCCTTGTCGATCTCACCGGCTGCGTATTTGCGTCGGGAGCGCCAGATGACGGTGCCAGAGCCCACAAGTTCCCCGTCGTGCCATCCGTCCAGCATCGGTCCGCCCGACAGGACGATGGCGGGAATGTCTACCGTCGAGGCAGCCATTAATGCCGAGGGGGTGGTCTTGTCGCAGCCTGTCGTGAGCACGACGCCATCGAAGGGATAACCGTAGAGGAGTTCGACCAGGCCGAGATAGGCGAGGTTGCGGTCGAGGGCTGCGGTCGGGCGCTTGCAGTTTTCAAACAGGGGATGCGAGGGGAACTCGATGGGAATGCCACCGGCATCGCGGATGCCGTCACGCACGCGCTTGGCAAGCTCAAGGTGGTGCCGGTTGCATGGATTGATGTCGCTGCCCGACTGGGCGATCCCGATGATCGGTTTGCCCGAACGCAGTTCCTCCGGCGTCGTGCCATAGTTCATGAAGCGTTCGAGATAGAGCGCCGTCATGTCCAGGTGGTCGGGATTGTCGAACCAGTCCTGGGAGCGCAGGCGACGCTTGGGGTGTTCTGTATTGCTCATGGACGATCCTCCTCCTCCCTGGCATTGATTTTTTCGAGATGCAGCAGCAGTGCGCTGTGATCCTTCTCTCCGTTGCCGTCCGCGACGAAAGCCTCAAAGGCCGTGCGGACATCGGCGGTCAAAGGCAGATCTAGTGCGAATTCTGCAGCCATGGCTGCCACTGCATCCAGATCCTTCAATTGCAGCCGCGACGGACCCCCGGGTTCGAACCTGCGCTCGACCATGCGTGCGCCATGCAGTTCGAGGATGCGACTCTCGGCGAAGCCGCCGCGAATGGCCTCGCGAAACTTCTCTCGCGACGCGCCTCCCGCCTCGACCAACATCATGGCTTCCGCGACGGCGCCGATGGTGATGGCCACGATCTGCTGGTTTGCGAGCTTGCAGATCTGGCCCGCCCCTGACGGGCCGACATGGGTGACGCGGCCGAGGGCTGCGAATACGTTTAAGAGGCCTTCGATGACCGATGCTTCTCCGCCGGCCATAATGGCGAGCGTACCGGCCTCTGCACCGACCACCCCACCAGAGACGGGCGCGTCGACATGGGCAATCCCCCGTTCGGCCAGCCTGCCCGCATGGTTCTTGGCCATCGGCGGAGCGATCGATGACATGTCGATCACGACAGCATCCGGCTTCAGTGCTTCGGCGACGCCTGTCGAGAAGAGGACATCGGCGACCGCATTCCCGTCCGAAAGCATGGTGATGACGACGTCTGCACCACTGACGGCTTCGGCAGCGGTTGCGGCCAAGGTCGCGCCGTCGCCCATCAGAGCTTCAGCCTTACGGATGTCGCGGTTCCAGACCGAGACGACGAACCCGGCCGCGAGCAAGCGGCGCGCCATGGGCGCGCCCATCAGGCCGGTGCCGAGAAACGCTATGCGCTTGGTCGGTTCGGTCAAAGGCTGCCTCCCAGTTCGTCTTCGATATGGATGCGGATGATTTCGTCAAAGGACGCGTCCGCTGTGAAGCCGAGGTCGCGGGCGCGTTTTGCGTCGAAACCGGGCGCCCAGCCGGCGCAGATGCGCATGATCGTCTCGTCCGGCTCCCGGCGGATGAGCTTCACGGCCTTGTCGCCTGCGATGCGGCGCAAGGCCTCGATCTGGTCGCCGACGGTGGCGCTCACCCCCGGCATGGAGAGATTGCGGCGGGGGCCGACTTGTTCCACGTCGATCGTCGCGGCATGGATGAGAAAGCCAACGGCGGAGCGGGGTGAGGCGTGCCAGTGCCGCACGTCGTCCGAGACCGGCAGCACGGCCTCCTGGCCGACCAGCGGTTCGCGCAGGATGCTGGAGAAGAAGCCGGATGCTGCCTTGTTCGGCTTGCCCGGGCGGATGCAGATCGTCGGCAAACGGATGCCGATGCCGTCGAAAAAGCCCTTGCGGGAATAGTCGGACAACAGAAGTTCGCAGATTGCCTTCTGCGTGCCGTAGCTGGTGAGCGGCGTGGTGTGGAACTCGTCCGGGATGGGGAAGGGCAAGGGAGCGCCGACCACGGCGATGGAGGAGGTGAAGACCACGCGCGGTCGATAGCCATCTTCAATATGGGCGAGACGGATCGCTTCGAAGAGATAGCGTGTGCCATCGAGGTTGATTCGATAGCCTTTTTCGAAGTCGAGTTCGGCCTCGCCGGAGACGATGGCCGCCAGATGGAAGATCACGTCGGGGCGACCTGCGACGAGTTTCTCAGCGGCTCCGGGGGCGGAGAGGTCTGCCGTTTCAAGGGTGACACTGCCGGCGAAACCGACCGGTGCATCGGGGGTGACGACATCGACCAGCGTCATGGCTTCGACGGCTCTGCCGGCGAGTGTTCCATCCTTCGTGAGCCGCTCAGCCAGCTTTCTGCCGACCATTCCCGCGGCGCCGATAATCAGAACATGCATCGTATTTCCTCCTCCGGTTCATTCATCCGCCGAGTGTTCGGCGGACACAAGCAATCATCTCGAAAAAAGCATTTGTAAGGTTGTCTGATAACCTTATATTTGATGCTTGGAAACAGAATAGTTGGCGCCGGGGGCTCGCAAGCGTGGACCGGCAGGAGAAAAGACATGGAAGTTGGGGGCGTTGGCACGGCAGGTGCGGAGTTGTCGGATCCGCGTTTCGAGATCTTGGTAGCCCGGCTGGGCGCCGACCTCGTCATGGGAGGACCGGAGATCGCTCGCTATTGCCGGGACTGGCATGGTGACGTCACCACCGGTGCCGTGGCTGTGATACGCCCCCGGACTACGGCCGATGTCTCTGCTGCCGTCAAGGTCATCGGTGAACTCGGCCTTTCCATCGTGCCTCAAGGCGGCAATACCGGGCTCGTCCTGGGAGCGACGCCGGATGATCCCGCAGGTCAGGTCGTGATCAGCCTGGAACGGATGACGGCCATTCGGCGGCTGGATGCCGATGATTTCTCCGCTGTGGTGGAGGCCGGCATCGTGCTGTCCGAGTTCAAGGACAAAGTGGAGGCGGCGGGCCTCTATTTCCCGCTTGCTCTCGGCGCACAAGGTTCTTGCCGGATCGGCGGCAATGTCTCGACCAATGCTGGCGGGATCAATGTCCTGCGCTACGGTATGACCCGCGATCTCGTGCTGGGTCTTGAAGTCGTCCTGCCGGATGGATCGATCTTCGATGGACTTTCGACGTTGCGGAAGGACAATCGCGGCATCGATCTCAAGCAGCTTTTCATCGGAGCAGAAGGCACGCTCGGCATCGTGACGGCTGTATCGGTGAAGCTCATGCCGCCTGCCGAACAGGTGGCGACAGCGCTCCTCGGACTGAATGCGCTTTCCGATGCCATCGCGCTTTATCGCCGGGCGCGGCGCGACTGCTGCGACCTGATGTCGGCGTTCGAATTCATGCCGCCGGTGGCGTTCACGCTTGCCCGCGAGGCCATGCCGGACCTCGCAATGCCGATGTCGGGCGACTATCCGGCCTATGTGCTGATGGAAATTTCCGGCTCGGGGCTGGTCGACATCGAGGACCTGATGCAGCGGTTTCTCCAGGGTGTCATGGAAGAGGGCCTCGTGCTCGACGGGGTCGTTGCGGGATCACGGGCGCAGGCGCGCAATCTCTGGCTCTTCCGCGAAGGCATGAACGAGGGGCAGGCAAAACGCGGGCCGCACTTGCGCACCGATGTGTCGGTGCCGCTGTCGAAGCTCGCCGATTTCGTCCGGCAAGCGGAAGAGGCCGTCATGGCTGCGCTACCCGAATGCCTCTGCGTTTCCTACGGTCATGTCGGCGACGGCAATGTGCACCTCAACGTGCTTCCGCCGGCGGGTCTTTCCCGTGGCGAGGTCGATGGCATCATTTACCAGGCAAAGGGGCTGATCAATGCCGTTCTTGCCCGCTTCGGCGGGTCGATCAGCGCGGAGCACGGGATCGGGCGCTTGAAGAAAACGGATTTCCTTTCTGGCCTGCCTGAGACCCAGGCTCATCTTCTTTCTGCGATCAAACGCGCGGTTGATCCGCACATCATCATGAACCCCGGTTGCCAATTGAATTTTACGACGGATTCGTGAACAACCGGCTGGGTGGTAAGGAGACCAGGTGGGCATGGCGATCGATATAGGTCAAATCAACCTCGGACAGATCAAGCGCAGCGATCATCTTCCGACACGGATCGCGGCGCAGTTTGCGGCCGAGATCAACGAAGGCCGCCTTTCGCCGGGTGACAAGCTGCCGACCGAACACGTGCTGGCGAAGACGCTCGGTGTCAGCCGTTCGGTGATCCGTGAAGCGATTGCGCAATTGCGCAACGAGGGACTGGTCGAGACGCGTCAGGGTGTCGGTGCGTTCGTGAGCGAGCGGCCGGCGCGGCTGATCCGCATCAAGGAGGGCGATCTTTTCGACCCGCAGAGCTTCCGTGCCCTGTTCCAGCTGCGCGTACCGCTGGAAATCGAAGCGGCAGGACTTGCGGCCGTGCACCACACCGAGGCCGATCTCGCACGCATCGATGAGGCTCTGGCCCATATGACCGGACCGGAGAAATGGTCGCATCAGAGTATCGATGCGGATCTGGCATTTCACCGGGCGGTGGCGGATGCCACCCATAACGAGTATTTCTCGATGTTCGTCGGCTTCATCGCCGAGCGCATCAGCCTGGCGATCGATGCGGCCCGCTCACGCGCGGTGCTGGAGGAGATTGTTGAAGTCACGATTGCCGAACATGTGCGGTTGAGGGACGCGATTGCCGGTCGCAATCCTGCCGAAGCGCGCGAGGCGATGCGGCTCCATATGCATGGTGCCGCGAGCCGGATTCAGCTCAGTCTGGAGCAATTCTGACTGTTTGACAGCTGCTCGACCGAACCTTGGGTCTGGATTGAGCGGCTCAGGGGTAGACAGGGCGGATTTCCCTGCCTATTAATGTTTGCGGAGAGTTGTCAGACATCCTGACAATACGGCAAGGCGACAGGAGGTGTCGTCTGTCTAGGGGCGTGGAGGAGGTCCGTCTTGGCGATGGAACGCAGATTGAAGTCCGGTGATATTCTTCCCGAGGATGCCGGAGAGGCGATCCTTGTTGGTCGCGTGTGGTCTGACGCAGCCGGAGGACCGTGCCCGGTTCTGGTGCGCGCCGGCCGCGTCCTGGACCTGACGAGCATTGCCGCTACCTCCGCTGACCTACTGGAGATCGACGACATCGCAACGCGCCTGTCACAGGCATCGGATCTTCCGGATCTCGGATCGGTCGATGATTTTCTCGCCGGCAAAGGTGGACGTCTGCTTGCTCCGATTGATCTTCAGGCGGTCAAGGCAGCTGGGGTCACCTTCGCAGACAGCATGCTTGAGCGGGTGATCGAAGAGCAGGCCAAGGGCGATTCCGGTCGTGCTCAGGAAATTCGCGGCCAGTTGGCGCCTGTGCTCGGCGATAGCCTGCGCGGTGTCGTTGCCGGCTCCGAGCAGGCGGCCAAGGTAAAGGGCCTTCTGCAGGAGATGGGTCTCTGGTCGCAATATCTCGAGGTCGGCATTGGCCCGGATGCCGAGATCTTTACCAAGGCGCAGCCCATGGCCTCCGTCGCTTGCGGGGACAAGGTCGGAATCCATCCGATCTCGCAGTGGAACAATCCGGAACCCGAGATTGTTCTGGCCGTACGTTCTGACGGCAAGATCTTGGGGGCGACGCTCGGAAACGACGTCAACCTGCGCGATGTCGAAGGACGTTCGGCGCTGCTTCTGGGGAAAGCGAAGGACAACAATGCCTCCTGTGCCATCGGTCCATTCATCCGGCTCTTTGATGCAAGCTTCACGATCGATGTGTTGCGCAAAGTCCGGGTGGCGCTCGTCGTGCGTGGCGAGGACGGGTTCGAAATGACGGGCGAAAGCCCCATGGAAGCAATCAGCCGCTCGCCGGAAAATCTTGTCGCGCAGTTGCGTAATCGCAATCACCAGTATCCCGATGGGGCCGTCCTGTTCCTCGGGACGATGTTTGCGCCGGTCAAGGATCGTCGCGGCGCAGGCCTCGGTTTCACCCATGAAGTGGGCGACCGCGTCGAAATCTCCACGCCCAAGCTCGGGCGTCTCGTGAACTGGGTCGATCGCACGGATGCCTGCCCCGAATGGACGTTCGGAACCCGTGCTTTGTTTGCCAACCTGGCCCATCGCGGCCTTCTCGAACGCGCGTGAGGTGCCGATGACCAAGGCTGTCGATCTCTTCTACCGATTTCTCGAGTTCCTCCTGGTCGTCTTGCTTGGCGGCATGGCGATCATGGTCTTCGTCAATGTCGTCCTGCGTTATGCCTTCAATTCCGGCCTGACGGTCTCAGACGAAATGGCCCGCTATTTCTTCGTCTGGCTGACCTTCATCGGGGCCGTCGTCGGCTTCCGCGAGTACGGCCACCTTGGTGTCGAGTCCCTCGTCGCACTTCTGGGTCGCCGTGGCCGGATCGTCTGCATGATCCTGTCCAATCTCGTCATTCTCGGTGTTTCCGCGCTGTTCTTCTGGGGCACCTGGCTGCAACTGCCGATCAATTCCAGCATGAAGGCGCCGGTGACCGGACTGTCCATGGGCTGGGTCTATGGCATTGGGTTCTTCACCGGCGCGGGCTGCAGCCTGATTGCCTTGGAACGCCTGTTCCGCCTGCTCACCGGTCGCGTCACGGACGAAGAGGTCGCGATGTTTGCCGGTGAACATATGGGCATCGAAAAGTTGGTGGAGCGTGCCTGATGACATTGATCGTCTTTATCGTCTCGCTTCTCGGTGTCATGGCAATTGGCGTGCCTGTCGCCTTTGCCCTGATGTTCTGTGGCGTCACCCTCATGTGGTACATGGGGATGTTCAACAGCCAGATCATCGCCCAGAACATGATCGCCGGTGCCGATACGTTCACGCTGCTGGCCATTCCCTTCTTCGTGCTGGCCGGCGAGTTGATGAACTCCGGCGGCCTCTCGCGCCGCATCATTGAATTCGCCATTGCCTGTGTCGGCCATATCCGGGGCGGTCTCGGCATTGTCGCAATCATGGCGGCGGTGATCATGGCTTCGATCTCCGGCTCGGCGGCAGCCGACACCGCAGCGCTTGCTGCTATCCTCATCCCGATGATGGCAAAGGCCGGCTACAACGTGCCTCGGTCCGCTGGCCTCATTGCTTCCGGCGGCATCATCGCTCCGGTCATTCCGCCGTCGATGGCCTTCATTGTCTTCGGCGTTGCTGCGAACGTCTCCATCACCCAGCTCTTCATGGCGGGCATCGTGCCCGGTATCCTGATGGGTCTCGGTCTGGTTATCGCCTGGCAGATCGTTGTCCGGAAAGACGACATCAAGCCCCTGGCCAAAGCGCCGGCGAAGGAACGTCTGAATGCTACCGGTCGCGCGGCCTGGGCACTTGGCATGCCCGTCATCATTCTCGGTGGCATCAAAGCCGGCATCGTCACCCCGACGGAAGCCGCCGTTATCGCCGCCTTCTATGCGATGTTTGTCGGGATGGTGATCTATCGCGAACTCAAGCCCCGCGACTTGCCGGGGGTCGTTCTGCAGGCGGCCAAGACCACTGCGATCATCATGTTCCTGGTCTGCGCAGCTCTGGTTTCGGCCTGGCTCATCACCGCTGCCAATATCCCAGGTGAGATCACCCGCTATATCGAGCCGCTGATCGACCGGCCCATGCTGTTGATGTTCGTCATCATGCTGCTGGTGCTGCTGGTTGGCACGGCACTGGACCTCACGCCGACCATCCTGATCCTGACGCCAGTGTTGATGCCGATCATCAAGCAGGCGGGCATCGACCCGGTCTATTTCGGCGTGATGTTCATCATGAACTGCTGCATTGGCCTGATCACGCCACCGGTGGGAGTTGTGCTCAACGTCGTCAGCGGCGTCGGCCGGGTGCCTCTTGGCAAGGTCGTGACGGGAATCACGCCTTTCCTGTTGGCCCAAGTCCTCATCCTGATGTTGCTCGTTGTCTTTCCGGACATCGTCATCGTCCCGGCGCAATGGCTCCGGTGACTCAAGTGTTTTTCAACCGTCTCATTTTATCCAAGGGAGGAAATACGATGAGAAAGTTTCTACTGACCACTACGGCTCTCGCATTCTGCGCGGCGGGTGCCGCGCCGGCCTTCGCAGAATTCAACGATCGTACAATTCGCGTCTCGAACGGCATCAATGCGGACCATCCGGTCGGCAACGGTATCGAGGCGATGCAGAAGTGCCTCGACGACAAGTCGGGCGGCAAGCTGAAGCTGCAGGCCTTCTGGGGCGGCGCGCTCGGCGGCGACCTGCAGGCGACGCAGGCCCTGCGTTCGGGCGTTCAGGAAGCCGTTGTCACCTCGTCGTCGCCGCTGGTCGGTATCGAGCCGGCGCTGGGTGTGTTCGACCTGCCCTTCCTGTTCTCCAATGCTCAGGAAGCCTACACGGTGCTCGACGGCAAGTTCGGCGACATGATGAGCGAGAAGCTCGCAGCCGTCGGTCTCGTTAATCTCGGCTATTGGGAAAACGGCTTCCGCAACCTTTCGAACTCGGTTCGTCCGGTCACCAAGTGGGAAGACTTCGAAGGGATGAAGGTTCGCGTCATGCAGAACAACATCTTCCTCGACACCTTCCAGAACCTCGGTGCCAACGCGACGCCGATGGCCTTTGGCGAAGTCTTCTCGGCGCTGGAAACAAAGACGATCGACGCGCAGGAAAACCCCTATGTGACGATCGACACCTCGAAATTCTTCGAGGTTCAGAAATACGTGACCGAAACCAACCACGCCTACACGCCGTTCCTCTTCCTCTTCTCCAAGGCGATCTTCGATACCTATACGCCGGAAGAACAGGCTGCCTTGCGGGAATGCGCGAGCGTTGGACGGGACGTCGAGCGCAGCGTCATTGCCGATCTGAACAAAAAGTCGCTGGAGAAGATCAAGGCCGCTGGGCTTGAGGTCAACACGCTGTCTGAAGAAGAGCAGAAGCGGATTCGTGAGAAGTCGATGGTCGTCTACGAAAAGCACAAGGAAGAGATCGGCGCCGACGTGGTCGATTCCATCCTGGCCGAGCTCGCCGCGATCCGCAAATAACCTCCCTGGTCGCAGTTTGGCGGCTGCACCAGACGAAGCCCGCAGTGGGAAACCGCTGCGGGCTTTGGCATTTCGTGACGGAGCCCGGCGCGGCGGGCGTTCACTCCGGTATCGCGGGGAGCACCGTTTCCCGCTTCTTCAATTGCTGTTCGCGGAAGAAGATGAACAGCCCGGATCCCACGATCAGGGCAGCGCCGATGATCATGGTGAGCCTCGGGACCTCCCCGAAGAACCACCAGCCGAAGACCACGGCCCAAAGAAGAAGCGTGTATTGCAACGGGGCGACTGTCGCC
This sequence comes from Hyphomicrobiales bacterium, assembly GCA_900473805.1. Lineage (GTDB taxonomy): Bacteria > Pseudomonadota > Alphaproteobacteria > Rhizobiales > Rhizobiaceae > Allorhizobium. Next base: position 57,849 of record UCMS01000010.1, read on the forward strand.
GCATCCGAGATCTTCAGGGCCCGGTTGACGAGGATATGGGCGGTCATGGCGACGATGCCAAGCAATCCGAGCAGGAGGACCTCCGTGACCGAGGTCAGGGGCGTCCAGTCGAGTGGAGCGAAGAGCAGACCGGCCACCGCGGCCCCGCCTGTCTGGAACAGAACCAGTGTCTTGTCCGGTGTGGAGCGCAGGCTTCGGCCAGACAGCATCATGAAGGCGAAGGCCGCCGTGCCGATGATCGAAATGATCGCGGGCGCGGTGAACATGGCGCTCGAGGGCTCGAGTGTGATGATGACGCCGATGAAACCGATGGCAATCGCCGTCCAGCGACGCCAGCCGACCTTCTCTCCGAGAAGGAAGGGGGCCGCTGCCGCAACATAGATCGGGGCAGCCAGCCAGTAGGTCATGACGTCGGCAAGCGGAAGATACATCACCGCATAGTAGAAGCAGAAGAGTTCGAGGGTCGAAAAGACGACCCGCGCGGTTTGCAGCCAAGGGCGTTCCGCCTCGACGATCGGCTTGCGCCCGGCCATCCACAGAAAGGGCGCGAGCACCAGAAGTGCGGCAATGCTGCGAATGAGAATGACCTGGCCGAGGCCGTAGCTCGCGACCAGCCATTTGCCCATGGCATCATTGAGGGCGAAGAGAACCATACCGAGCAGCATGACGGCCGGGCCGGTGAAGGCGCCGAATAGGGATGCCGATGGGGCTCCCGAGGGGGTCGTGGTCGTCATGCTCTCTCTCCCGAATTCCTGTCGGTCTTGCCACTGTACGCTGGCGAAAATTGCCCGCGTCTTGCCGAATTGTTCTGTCCGTCCAACTGTTCATCACATCCGCGGACGCACCTCCCGTGCGCCGCGTCGCGATATCCCGGTCTTGTCATGTCGACCCCGAAATTGCGAGGGGGTTTGCTCTCTTTCCCGAAAGCTATTCATACCTTGCGAGGTTTGTTGCGCCATTGATTGCGCCAAGAGACTGGTGTTCTCCACCCGCACCGCATTTTGGAACGACAGTTTAAGTACGAGGATTGACCGAGAATGAAATATGGCCAAAATATGTCTTGAGCGCCGGCTCGCAAATAAGCAGGGTCCGGCCTGGAGAATCTGATGTCGCGACCCATTGGGAAGAAGACTGATACACTTCGTTGCTCGCGCCTGACGGATGCAAACGGACGATGCATGGCGATTGCGACGACTGGCGCTTCGATTGCCTTTCTTGCGGTTTTGATCGTCGCCCTTTAAGATTTCGCCATCTGCTGGGAACTGCTCTCGTAAACTCAACATAGCGTCAGCCAGAAAATTCCCGCGAATGTCAGCAGCGTGGCTGCGCCCGCCGCGATGTGGACGATCTTGGATACGCGCATGATCAGCCGGCGCTCTCCGTCGCTTGCCCCGGATGCAGGCCGTAGGCACCGGACATCGATCACGTAAAGCAGTGCCAGAGTGACGATCAACAGGCCCGACAAAACAAGTCGAAGCAGCGAGGCCGGCCCAACGAAAACCAGGTGCCAGCCCAGTTTGCAACCTGTTGCCTGAACCGCGTAGAGCATCAGGAAAGCGACGGACCACAGCACGAAGCCGGCAAGCAACCCGACAAACGGAAACGCTCTCATCCGCCGCCCCCGATCTGGCTAAGGCTTTGCAAGACGAAAGGGAAGCCGAGGCCGACCAGGCCGGCAAGGGCCGTGTAGTCGTGCCAAAGCCTGGCGATCCGGAGGTCCAGTGAGCGGACTGCAGAGATGTAGCCGCTGTACCATCGCCAAAGGCCGTAGCTCGCAAAGATCCCGCCGATCGCCGCATGAAGACCGACATAAACCACGACTGCCAGGGCGCTTGCCGATGCCGCATGCGTCTCGGGACCCGGTATCGCCACGCCGATCGCCGCCGCGGAAATCGTGGCCATCAGACATCCGATGAGGATAACGGCCAGGCCCAGTGGTGTTTGGCTGCTCTTGCCTGTGGTGAAACGTGCGCCGATCGCGGAGACGATGAGGCCGCTCGCGGTCGCGAGGGAAAAAGCGGGAAAGGTGAAATTAATGTCCGGTGGAGGCCAGTTCGGGGCGGAAAGCCACAGAAACAGTCCACCGAAGAGCAGCGAGGTATAAAGCGTTGCATTTGCCGTCAGAATGAAAACCATCGCCCACCAGGAGGGCGGTCGATCAGCCTGTTGGTGATGTGGCGCCTGCTCGCCGCGGCCGACTTCAAGATCCGAGATGTCCCTTCTGAGACCGGTCGATGGTGTCCATCGCAGGAAGAGTACAAGGACGACAACTGCGGCTACGGGAGAGAGCCAATAGAGTTTTGCCAGCAGGCTGGCGAAAAACAGGGCGGTCGCGACGGCTGTCCAGAAAGGCAGGTAGGTAGGGCGCGGGAGCACCACCACATGGTCGATCCTGCCCGTTACCATGTCGATCGCGAGCGTTTCCATCCAGCCGTTGCGCATGAAGCCGAGATAGCCACGCCCGGCCGCCAGGTCTGACCCCAGTTGATCCGGATTGAGGTCGTCAGCCCTGCGGTCGATGTGTGGGAGAGAGCCGAAGGTGTAGGACGGCGGCGGGGTCGGTGTCGCCCATTCCAGCGTGCCCGCCTGCCACGGATTGCGGCGAAAGGCGCGGCCGAAACGGATGAGCAGGATGAGGTCGAGTGCAACCAGGGCAAAGCCGATGGTCATGACGAAGCTGCCGACCGAGGAGGCGAAGTTCAGGATTTCCCAGCCAGCTTCGGGCGGATATTCGAAGACCCGGCGCGGCATGCCCCGCAATCCGGTGAGATGCATCATGAAAAAGGTCGTGTTGAAACCGATGAACACCAGCCAGAATGCCGGTTTCGACAGATGCTGGATCGGCTGGCGCCCGGTCATGTGGGGAAGCCAGTAATAGGCGGCGGCCATCATCGGGAAGACGAAGCCGCCGACCAGAACGTAGTGCAGATGGGCAACGACAAAATGCGTGTCGTGAGCCTGCCAGTCGAAGGGGACCATCGCGAGCATGACGCCTGTCAGGCCTCCCAGCACGAAGACAAAGAAGAAGCCAAAGACATGCAGCATGGGGATGGAGAGACGTGGTCGCCCATGGGCCATGGTTGCGAGCCAGGCAAAGATCTGGATGCCGGTCGGAATCGCTACCAGCGCACTCGCGACCGAGAAGAAGGAAAGGGCCACATGAGGAATGCCGACCGTGTACATGTGATGCACCCAAAGGCCGAAGGAGAGAAAGGCCATGGCGACGATAGCGGCAACGATCAGGTGGTAGCCTTCGAGCGACCTCCGCGACAGGGTTGGGATGATGGTTGACAGGGCACCGGCGGCCGGCAGGAAGATGATGTAGACCTCCGGGTGTCCGAAGAGCCAGAACAGGTGCTGCCAGAGCAGCGGATCCCCGCCTCGCGTGGGGTCGAAGAAGGGCAGATCGAAGGCACGTTCGACTTCAAGCAGGATCGAGCCGAGAATCAGCGGCGGAAAGCCGATCAGCATCATGGCCGCCACGACCAGCATGTACCAGGCAAAGATCGGCATGCGGGTGAGCGACATGCCCGGCGCCCTTAGCTTGAGAATGGTCACCATGAGTTCGATCGCCGCCGACAAGGCCGAGATCTCGACGAAGGTGATACCGAGCAGCCAGACGTCGGCATTGATGCCGGGAGAGTACGGTTTCGAGGCGAGTGGTGTGTACATGAACCAGCCACCGTCCGGCGCGATGCCGAAGATCAAGGCGGCGATCAGAAACGAACCTCCGAACAGATAACACCAGTATCCGTAGGCCGACATGCGCGGAAAGGCGAGATCGCGTGCGCCGAGCATCTTGGGAAGCAGATAGATCGCCAGTCCCTCGAAGAAGGGAATGGCGAAGAGGAACATCATGATCACGCCGTGCATGGTGAAGACCTGGGCATATTGCTCGGCATCGAGAAAGGCGCTGTTGCTGGAGGCGAGCTGCGTGCGGATGAGCATAGCGAGGAGACCGCCTATGGCGAAAAAAACCAAAGCAGTCACCATGAATCTCTTGCCGACGACGTTGTGATTGACGGCTGCAAACCGCTTCAGCCCCTGGCCGGAACCCCACACGGCATCCAGTTGATGGTGCAGCCGGACCGGTGAGCCTGCGGTGTCATGAGCGGTAACGTTGAGCGTTTCGTTCATTGGGCTGCCTCTGCCGTCGCGTTCGTCATGTCCTCAATGCGCTCTCGATAGACATCGGGAGCATGGGCCTCGACCACAAAGCGCATGGCGGCATGGCCCGTACCGCAGTATTCGGCGCAGATGCCGCCATATCGCCCGGGGACATCAGCCTTGATTCTCAGTCGTGTCGTGTGGCCAGGAATGGCGTCAATCTTGCCGGCGAGGCGCGGAATCCAGAAACTGTGGATCACATCGGCGCTGGTGACGCTGACCTCCACCACGCCGCCGGCAGGGATATGAAGGACCGCCGAGCTGCCGCTCAGAGCATTCTCCGGGTAGCGGAACTCCCAGTTCCACATGCTCGCATGCGCTTCGACGCGCGCGATGACCGGCTCGTGCTGCCAGGCGCCCAGCAGATACTCCCCTTTCGCCAAGCCGTAGATGATCAGCACAAGGAGAACCGGAAGGGGCAGGATCAGACCGCCCAGTGTCATCCAGCGCTCAGCCGTCAACGCGCGGCCGAAACCGGGGCGGAAAAGCACGAGCATGAAGAGGAGGATGACAATGGCAAAGATGAGGATGCCGCCGATCAGCATGATCCACCAGAGGTCGGCGATCGATCCGGCATAGGGGCCCGCCGGATCGAGCGCGGACAGGTCTCCGGTACACGCTCCCAAAGCGAGGGGTGTGGTAAGAGCTGCAGCGATGCGGCGGAACCTTCGGCGCGCGTCAGGATTTCTGGTCTCAAACGGAGAGGTTCCATGACCAGCGAACAGACGACCGAAAGCAACAATCCCGTGATCGAAAAGCTGGAGGAGAAGGACACCACCTCGGCCATTGCCGTTGCCGGGCACCCGTTGCACGCGATGAGCGTTCATTTTCCCATCGCGCTGGTCTTCGGGACTCTCGCTGTCGATGTCTTCTACTGGTTCACGGCGGACCCCTTCTGGTTGCGGGTCGGGCTCTGGACATCCGGGACGGCCTTTCTTGCAGGGGTGGCCGCGGGTGTCGTCGGCACGGCGGAGCTGGTGCTGGTGCCCGGCATCCGCGCCCGTGTCGCGAGTTGGGCACACGCTATCGCCGCTGTTACTCTCATCTCGGTCGCGGGCGCCAATTGGGGTATCCGATTGTTGGACCCAGCGGCCGTCCTGCCGCACGGCATGCTCCTGTCGACGCTGGCTGCGATTCTCACCGGGGTCGCCGGATGGCATGGGGGCAAGCTGATTTTCGATCACGGCATCGGCCTCATGGTGTCGTCCAGGGATTGAACGGATCGAGCAGGCGCTTGAGGCCGCCCGGTTCGCTCATGACCGGCGGCAAGGTAAGACCGGGTGCCTCTTTCGCGAGGACGAGGAAAAGAATGGCAAGGACCACGGCGCAACAGCTGGCCGTTGCCGTTAGAAAGCGCCAGAGCGGATAGACCTCGCCGTCCTTGAACAGGCGGATGATTACCAGACCTGAAAAGACATGAAACATGGCGAGCAAGGCAACGAAGCCGAGTTTCCAGGAAAACCAGGGCGCAAAGACATCCCGCCAGAAACTCAAGGCGATGCCGCTCGATACCGCGAAAAAGGCGGCCGGCGAAATGATCGCGACATAGGAGAAACGGACCATGCGCTGCATGCGATAAAGCGAATCTCTGCTGGTGATGTGAGCCCGCTGGACATAGAGACTTGGCAAGCTGATCAGGCCGGCGGTCCAGATTGCAATGGCAGCAATGTGCACGAGTTTCAGGGCGGCGATCATCGGCGGGCCGGCTGCCTTTCCGCATCCCGCGCCGAAAACAGGCGGGAGAGCACCACCAGCGCGCAGAGCAGGTAGGGGATCGCGGCCGGAACCCACATTAGGATGCCCGAGAGTTGCTGGTCCGCCAGAGGGAGGAGTCCATAAGGCTGCGTCGTATCCAGATGGGCTGAAAACAGCGGTTCCCTTGCGAAGGTCAGCAGCGCGCCAAGCATACCCATCTGCAAGGTGGTTCCGAGGAGCAAAGCGAGGGCTGCGCCGACCGACCGGCGCGATGCCAGGATATCGCGCCAGAGCCAGATTGCGGATCCGATCAAGGTGAGTTCCATCAGCCAGTAGGCGGCTGGAGAGCCGAGCGCGAAGAGATACGGGCCCGGCGCATGCCACAGCCACATCATGGCCGTATGCGCCAGAAAGGAGAGCTGCGCCGGCACCACGACCGACGCCCGTCTATTTGGTGGGACCGCCAGGACCACCAGTGGTGCTAGGACCGTTACCAGCAGGATATGGTGCAATACCCGCGCGGAGAACAACGCAGAAGCCAGGGCACAGAGCGGAGACACGAAGGCGACGACCGCGACGAGTAGCGCCGAAAATGTCCACATCCGCTGTTGCCGGGTTTCGGTGAGCGTGAGTAGCGCAAAGGTGCTGGCGGCAAGTCCGCTCAGCAAAACCGGGTCAAAGTTCCACTGGCTCCACAGAGCTTCTGGCAGCGGCGCCGGGCCGCAATAGATCTGGAGGTCCATGGACTATCCCGCCCACTTCGGCAGGCGCACTGCCAGCGGGCAGGTTCGTTCCGTCGTGTCTCGCAGCATGCCGCCCCCGATCTCCAGTCACCATCGCGCAACAGATGGGAGCGTGGATTTGTTCCATCCGGACTCGGATTGCTGCATCACGATTGCAGGCGCGGGCGGGAGGCCCATTCCTGGACATCCAACGAGACGTACGAACAATCGGTCAAGGGCTTCGCTACTTGCGAAGAATGACCCAGATAGCGTGGATGATGCCGGGGACGTAACCGAAGAGCGTGAGCAGGATGTTGAGCCAGAAGTGCAGGCCGATGCCGACCTGGAGAAACACGCCGACGGGCGGCAGGAGAATGGCGAGCAGGATGCGCAGAACGTCCATGAAAGTCCCTTTATCAGTTTAGGAGCATGATAAACGCGCGTCGATGACAATCGTTCGCGCCTGTGGAGGAAAGATAAGCCTCCTAAAAAGTGAAACGTCCGGGCTGAGGCCCGGACGTTCCTTGTCGGCGCTCTCCCGGCGCGTTTGTTTATTCTTCGCGCTGGCCGGTCAGGCTGAGCAGCAGCTGGAACAGGTTGACGAAGTTCAGGTAGAGCGAGAGCGCGCCGAAGACGGCGAGCTTCTGCTGGCTTTCCTGGTCCATGTTCTCGGCATACTGTTCCTTGATGTTCTGTGTGTCCCAAGCTGTCAGGCCGACGAAGACGAAGACACCAATGACCGAGATGGCGAACTGCAAGGCGGTCGAGCCGAGGAAGATGTTGACGACCGAGGCGATCACGACACCGATCAGCCCCATCATCAGGAACGAACCGAACTTCGAGAGGTCCCGCTTGGTCGTGTAGCCGTAAAGGCTCATCGCGCCAAACATGGTTGCGGTGATGAAGAAGGTGCGCGCGATCGAGGTTCCCGTGAAGACCAGGAAGACCGACGCGAGCGACAGGCCCATCACGGCGCAGAAGGCCCAGAATGTGATCTGTGCGGTGGACGCCGACATGGTCTGAATGCGGAAAGAGAAGAAGAAGACGAAGGCGAGCGGCGCCAGCATCACCACCCACTTCAACGGGGTGGAGAAGATCGGCACGTAAAGAGCCGGTGTCTGGCTCACAACAAAGGCGACGAGGCCGGTGATGACCAGGCCGAGGCCCATATAGTTGTAGACCCGCAGCATGTGCTGGCGCAGGCCTTCATCGAACAGTGCCGCGGACTGGGCCTGTGCGCCGTAGCCGAAGCGGTTCTGGATAGGATCCATGGATGTTTCCTCCTTGTTTGGATCAGTAAAGGGTACGGGCGAGCTGGCGCGCCTGTTCGGCCAGCTTGTCCGGATTGGTTGTCTCGGAAATCAGCGCATAGGCGACTTCGCCGATCTGCCAGTAAGCAGCCTGCGTGTCGCCGTCCTGCTTTGTCAGGACCTGCTGCACGGCAAAGCTGCCGGGACGGACCGCGAAGAACGAAAACCGTTTGCCGGCTTCCGGTTCGACTTCCAGCTCGACGCTCGGGCCGTAAGTGGATGGGAAGATCTGCGCGTCGCGGATTGCCCAAGCATCTGGCATTTCCGGCAGCACGATTGCGGTGGCCGAGCGTATTTCAGCGGCGTTGAAAATACGGCTCTCCAATTGCGAGCCCAACTTCCCGCGCAGCTCTGCCGTCTGATGTGCCCGGATCGCTTCCTCGACGAATTGCGGCGGGGGCACGGAGGCGACCACTTCGCCAATGCCGCCCGGTGCAATCCATCCATGTGCTGCCCAGCCGGCACCGACAAGCAGCAGGATGGCTGCCGCACGGCGGGCAAATTCCAGCGTGCCACGGCCATTCAAGCTGCTTTCCAGCCGCCGGGCGGCCTCGCGCGTTTCCTGACGGGCGACGACAGGCCTTCCGGCCAGCGCCAGCCGCAATTCGTCCCGAACACGCAGGTCTGCCATAACCTTTGCGGCCGTTGACGGATTTTCCGAGAGATAAGCCTCGACCTCGATCCGACGGGCCACATCGAGCTGGTCGTCGACATAGGCGTGGAGATCGGATTCGAGGACGGGATCATTGCTGGTCATCGGGAGATCCTCCAACGATTCGGAGATGGGGTACCGACCCTTCCGTATTGCCGTGTTCAAGAGCGCGCAGCCGCGCCCTGGCTCGGGAAATACGGGACATCAGGGTGCCTACGGGAATGTTCAGCACATCGGCCGCTTCCTGGTAGGACAGCTCTTCGATGGCAACGAGGTGAAGCGCCTCGCGCTGGTCTTCCGGCAGGGCGAGGAAGGCATTGCGTATCTGTGCAAGCCTGACCGAATGCTCCTGGCCGGCGGGAACCACAATATCTGCGAGGTCGGCTGCGGCGGCATTCCGTCGATCGCTCGCACGATTGCTGCGCAGCCGGTCGATGTGGGTGTTGTGCAGGATCGACATCAGCCAAGTAAGGAGGCTGCCCCCGCTGCGAAAGCTCGACTTTCGTTCCAGCGCGCGAACGAGTGCTTCATGAACGAGATCTTCAGCTTCGTCCGGATTGCGCACGAGCGAACGGGCATAGCGCCTCAGCGCTGCCAACTGGCCGATCACATTGAACGGGTTCGCTTTCGTCGTCATGCTCCATATACGGAGCTGTCGACCGGTTTATTCCATTGCTCTCAAAATTTTTTTCAGGGCGACATCATCCAGCCAACGCCCTGCATGGCGGCAAACACCAGACCGGCGGAAGCCATCAGCGCGACGACACCAAGCACGAGGCCCAGCATCGTGACGAGGCCGTCGCGCTCCATCAGGCCGAGGGCAATCATGACCAAGGCGGCAACGGGGAGGAAGTTGCCGAAGGGAATGGGCAGTGCGACCGCAATGGCGAGCAACAGCACCGGCAATCCCATCAGGGCCTGGGCGCGTGGCCCGGCAAGGTGGCGCATGCGATTGCGCTTGAGAAAGGTTTCCACACGGGTCACGAGCGGGGCGGTGTAGCGGACGATGAGCGCGATTGTGTCTGCCGACACCCGTCGTCGACCGATAAAGGACGGAAGCCAGATGCGACTGTAACCGGCCAGAATCTGCAGCGATACGATCGCGAGGCAGCTGCCGAAGACAAACCCGAAGGGGCCGGGGATCGGCGTCAGTGCCGGCAAGGACAGGATCAGGATTGCAAAGGCGATACTCGCCCGTCCCATGGTCGTTAGCAGTTCGTCGAAGCTGACGGACCCCGCCGCCATCGCGTGTTCGCTCAGTCTCTTCAGACGTTGCGATGCCACGCCAGCCTCGGGAGGCAGGCTATCCGTCATTGTTGTTTCGCCTTTTTCAACCGGGGTCTCCACTGCCTGGGAGATGTAGGTGAGGCGCGAGGCGATACAAGTGAGGCCGGGGTCACGAAGCACTTGCTATCATGGCCCAAGCGCGACGCTACGGGCGAGTTCACGGAACGTCTCTGGCTCCCCCTTGCCGGCGAGGGCCAGCAGTTCGATCGGAAAGAGCACCGCTTTCCGGTTAGCATCCGGCAGAGGCGATGTCGCAAAATCCGCCTCTGCCTGTTGCCTTGCCTGTGCCATGGCCCTGTCCAGGTCCTGTTGCGACAATACGCCCTTGGAGATCATCTCGCGCATCAGGGCCGACAGTGCAAGGTAAAGGCCTTCGAGCTGCGGGTTTGCAGTGTTCATGGCATCACTTTCGCTGGGCGTCGTGGGTATGATGGCTGTCCTTCTCGCCGCCTCCACCCGATGCGTCGCTTCTGGCCTTCGTGTCGGATTTCGCTGGCGGCTTCACGACCTGCTTCGCAGCTTTTGCGTTTTCATGGGATGCGCCAGGACCACCCTGTCGAATGGTGCCGGGGCTTTTGGTCGATGTCGACATGGCTGCCTCCTAACGGTCCTGTTGATATCCCTGGTGCGTGGTGTTCACCTTGCTGTTGCCTTGCTGGCCCAGTTTGTCGGGATCTTTTTCCGGCCTGAAGTGCGGATCGCTGGCCGGATGGTCGTTTCCGGTTTCACCGGTACCTTTGTCACTGCGGTTCTCTTCTGGAGTCGGGGGAAGTCGGCTGCTCATGGCGTGCTCCTCGTTTCTGATGCGGCGTCAGTCGATCCGTCTCTTTGGATCAAGGTCGACGCCCTGCTCGGTCGGCTGGGCTTCTTCCTCTCCCTTGTCGCCCTGACGCTCCAGTTCGCGGTCTATCGTCTGGCGATCGCCCTCGGGCGGGTCGGGCTGCAGACGGTTGTTTTTGGTCGTCATGATCTTTCTCCTCGCATCGATGACCCTGCAGACCGAACCCGCATCCCTGCGGCCTGTTCCTCAAAACATTCAAGTGGTGGAACCCTTTGCCCGACCCGCTGTTTCTCCCGCATCAACGGAGGTATCGATGAAGATGACCCACACGCCCGAAAACGACGACAAGAAGTCGACTGCGAGAGAGCTCCCCGCCGCCGGCCCGCATGACAAGCCGGAACTCCAGGATCAGATGAAGACACCCGGTGCAGGTTCGCTGCCCAAGACAGGTTCGCAGGAGACCGGTGCCGGTCCCGACTGAGGCGCTCTAGAGATAGGTTAAACGCAAAAGGCCGGCGGTTTCCCGCCGGCCTTTTGCGTATCTGTAAGATCATGTCAGATGTTTTCGGCAACGCTTTCGCGGGCGGCTTGCTCTTCCTCTTCGCGTTCGCGCTTGTTGTACTGGATCGATGACCAGAGCGAGATGCCGATCAGGGCCGCGCCGCCAAGGCCGGTGATGACCTCGGGAATGTGGACCAGGGTCTGCACATACATGATCACCGACAGGATCAGGATGGCATAGAAGGCACCGTGCTCGAGGTATCGGTATTCGGCGAGCGTGCCCTTCTCGACAAGCATGATCGTCATGGAGCGCACATACATGGCGCCGATGCCGAGGCCGATCGCGATAACGAAGAGGTTCTGCGTCAGCGCAAACGCTCCGATAACGCCGTCGAACGAGAAGCTGGCGTCCAGCACTTCGAGATAGATGAAAGCGCCGAGACCGCCCTTGGCTGCTTCGCTCATGGTCTTCTGCGAGGCATCCAGCAGGCCGCCGAGGACCTCAACGGCCAGGAAGGTCACCAGGCCGTAGATGGCCGAATAGACGAAGGTCGTTGCTTCCTCGCCTTCGAGAAGGTTCGAGAAGAGCAGGATGAGCAACAGGACAACGGCGATCTCGATGCCCTTGATCGAGGCCGAACGGGCCATGTTCTTTTCCAGGATCTCGATCCAGTGGACGTCTTTCTCATGGTCGAAGAAATAGGTGAGGCCGACCATCATGAGGAAGGTGCCGCCGAAGGCCGCGATCGGCAGATGCGCCTCGTTCATGATGCGGGCATATTCCGCGGGCTCGCGGGCAGCCAGAATGATTGCTTCGATCGGGCCGATCTTGGCCGCGATCACGACAATCAGGAGCGGGAAGACGATACGCATGCCGAAAACGGCGATGATGATACCCCAGGTCAGGAAGCGCTGCTGCCAGACCGGTGTCATGTCCTTCAGTTTGTTTGCGTTGACAATCGCGTTGTCGAAGGACAGCGAGATCTCCAAGACGGCAAGCACACTGCAGATGAAGAAGACGGTGGCCATTCCGCCGATCGTACCGGTCATCTGCCAGCCGAGGATGCCGCCGAGGATCAGGCCGATCACGGTGACGATAAAGGCCCAGCGGAAATAACCGAGGGTAGACTGGGCGCCGGTTGCTGCTGACGTTGTCATGACTGTACCTCCGCCATCAGGAGGCACGAATTGACGATGCGATGCGCGTTGCACGCCTTCGCATGAAGCATGATCCGAGTGTTCATTGTTTTTGAATCCGCCGGCTGGCAATTGCTGGCGGTACCGACATCACGAGAGCGCCGTAAACTCTCGCCAGAGGGGCCCGGCACCAGGTTCGATCACAAGTCTTGATCTTGCGACACGTCTTCTTCTCACCGAAGCTCACGAAAAGGTCAAGGCGCGTGATTATCTTGCTGTGAAATGGAAGCTGCGGTGCAGATGTCAAGTGTCGGTCTCTCGGAGAACTGATTGGCAAGTCCTGCGTTATTCCGTGGGAGCGGGAGGAAAAGCCGATGGACATCTGGGATTCGGACCGGTTTCTGCTGGCACAGGAGCCGGTTTTTGCCACGGCGATGGCGGAACTCAGGCGCGGGCGCAAGGAAATCCATTGGATGTGGTTCATCTTTCCTCAACTGCGCGACCTTGGCCGTTCAGCGACCGCTCGGCACTACGGGCTTGCGGACAAGGCGGAGGCCCGGATGTACCTCTCACATCCTATTCTCGGACCGCGTCTGGTGCAGGCGACGGAAGCGGTCCTCGCCGTGGCGCACCGCTCATTGCATGACATCTTAGGCGCGCCGGACGATCTGAAGTTTCGCTCCTGCATGACGCTCTTCTCCCTGGTCGTGGAGGATCAGCGGGCTTATCCATTCGCGCAGGCGTTGGAGAGGTTCTGCCAGGGAGAGCGGGACAGGCTCACGCTCGATCTCGTCGATGGCTAGACGGCGTCCACAATGATTTCCGGCTTGACGGCCAAGGTGTTGCTCACGGTGCAGATTTCTTCGGCGCGATGCGCCACTTGTCGTTTCTCGTCTTGGTCGAGTTCTCCTTCAAAGCGGAATTCGACGGTAAGCTTCACAAAACGGGACGGTCCGTCGTTCGCCTTTTCTCCATTTGCTTTGGCGCTGACGCCCAAGATGCGGTCCGAAAGACCGAGTTCACGGACCGCAATCCTCGCGCTCATGCTCATGCAAGCGGCCAGGGATGCCAGAAGTAGGTCGAGGGGATTGAAACCCGGTTCTGAAACGCCAGTGACGATGTCGATGATGCCACCGGTTTCCGACACGACATGCGGATAACCACTCCTTCCGAGTTTCGCCGTCGCCCCGATCGGCCGCGTGCGCAAATCAGCCATACAATGCTTCCTTCAAGTCGGGGCATCCTATGTTTGCGCGTGCTGCGCGACAAGGCGGATCAAATGTTGCTGCCGATCCGGGCGGTTCCAGTTTCGCCGTTGTCGCGCGTCCATTTCAGCTGCTTCTCGTTGATCCGCTGCAGTTCGAAGCACATCGGCGCGCCCTTGTACCAGCTGGTAAACTGCTGGCAGAGACGGTCGCCCTTGATCCACCAGCGACCGGTATCATTGGGCTTGGCGAAGCGCCCAAGGCCAAGAGCTTCGCCCGAGCCGTCGACCTGTCCGTTCTTGCGATAGTTCAACGGAAACTCTCCGCCCAGGGGCACGGCAAGGTAGATGCGCTTGCCGATGATGTCTTCGCGGATATCACTGGCGGTGAAGCGCTCGTTGGCGAAGGCTGTCGCGGAGGTGAGCGCGACCGCCATCATCGTCATCAATCCGGTTCTCAGGCTGGAATGCATGGCGTGGGTCTCCCAAGCGGGTGTCTATGTGTTCCTACTTACGGAGACATCCCGCTGGCGGATCACGTCAGGTCACTCGCGGATGAACACATTCACCGAGGCGGCGCGACCGTCTGCGTCGATGACGGTCAATGTCGTCTGGCCCTGGCCGGGCGGATGCCATTCACCGGTGCGGCGGCGGGTCGATTCTGTCATCGGTTTTCCATCGACCAGCCAGCGGAAGGGCGCCCGGCCCGCCTGCATCTTCATGACCAGCGGGAGTGGCGTACCGGCGGCATCGCGGCCGAGTTCGAGTTGCGCGCCTTCCGGAGGATAGACGATCTGCGGCGGTTTCTCGCGAGCAGATGCCGAAACCAGTCCGTTTGGATTGACCGAGAAACGCCGCAGACCGGCGGGCAGATCATTGGCCGCGAGGCGCATGGCGCCGGTCGGCGCGCGGGGCAGGGCGGTGCCCGCCAGGCCCGATTTGGCGAAGGCCTCGAACAGGATGGGGGCCGCGGTCTTGTAGCCGGAAATCCCGGGAACGGCGGCATTGTCCGGGCGACCGATCCAGACCCCCAGCACATAACGGCCGTCATAGCCGACCGACCAGGCGTCGCGATAGCCATAGCTGGTGCCGGTCTTGTAGGCGATACCGGCCGGTGGACTGCCAGCCGGGGGCTGTACCGCGCCGAGGATATCGGCGATCGTCCAGGCGGCCGTCGGCTCCAGAAGCGGCTGGTCGTCGAGCAGGCCGGGCTTCTCCCTTATGCCGTCGCCGAGACGGACGGGTTGCTCGCGATTGGCGAGACCGGCATAGAGCTGCACCAGGCCTTTCAGCGTGACGCCGACACCGCCGAGGGCAATGGCGAGACCGGGCACTTCGTTCGGTGGCAGTTTCAGGCTGACATCAGCGCGACGCAGCCGGATCATGAGGCGAGACGGACCGACGCTGTCCAAAAGGCGGACAGCGGGCACGTTGAGCGATAGCTGCAAGGCCTGTCGAATGCTCACATCGCCCTGATAATGCATGTCAAAGTTTTTCGGTCGGTAACCGAAGAAGTCGGCGGGGCGATCCTCGACGATGGTTTCCTGGGCGATCAGGCCCAGTTCGAAGGCCAGGCCATAGATGAAAGGTTTCAGCGTGGAGCCGGGCGAGCGCTCGGCACGCGTCATGTCGACCCAACCCGAACGGCTGGCGTCGAAGTAATCGGCTGCACCGACTTCCGCGACGATCTCGCCTGTCGTGGCATCCGCCATGATCAGGGCGAGCGAGACTTTGGGATCGAGCTTGCGGGCGGTTTCGGCCGCGACTGTTTCCAGCTTCTCCTGCACGGGGCGGAGCAGGGTCGTCTGGTGGCGTTCCGCCGTCGGGGCCGCGCGCTTTGCGGCCTCGGCCAGATGCGGAGCGAGCGCTGGCAGCTGGCGACGGGCTCTCGGCAACTCGGCGCTCAGCGCAAAAGCGACCTCGGACGGCTCGATGATCCCGGCCTCAGCAGCTCGTTCCAGCACGCGCGTACGGGCTTGCAGGGCGTTGTCGGCGAAGCGGTCGGGGCGGCGCTTTTCCGGCAGCTGCGGCAGAGCGACCAGCAAGGCTGCTTCTGCCGTCGTCAGGCGCTTGGGCTCCTTGCCGAACCAGGCAAGGCTTGCGGCCCGCACGCCCTCCAGATTGCCGCCGTAGGGAGCGTGGGTCAGATAGAGATTAAGGATCTCGCCCTTCGACAGGCGACGTTCCAACTGGAGCGCGCGCGCGATCTGGATCAACTTGGCGGCCAGTGAGCGCTCCCGTCGGGGTTCGATCAGGCGGGCGACTTGCATCGAAAGCGTGGAGGCGCCGGAGACGATACGGCCGTTGGTAACGAGCTGCCAGGCGGCGCGCCCGAGTGCCAGCACATCGACGCCCGCGTGATTTTGGAAACGGCGGTCCTCGTAGGCGACAAGCATGCGGATCAGGGCGGGGTCGACATCCTCCGCCGTGGTCTTCAGCCGCCACAGACCTTCGCGCGTGGCAAACGCCCTCAGCAGTTGGCCGTCACGGTCGAAAATTTCCGTCGACACCGACCGCGCCGCCTCGATCGGGGGTGGGAAGTGCTTGTCTGCCCAGTCTAAGGCAAACAGCGAAAGCCCCGTCACGGCAATGCCTGTGGCAATGACGATCAGGGGCTTTCGCAAGCGTGCCATCAGGGGGCTGCCGAGACCGTCATGCCACCCGCTGCCGTCCTTGCGGAGAGCTGTGGACGATACATGTCTTCGACGGCGGCTGCCGGCAGATCGTAGGTGCCCGGTGTGACCGCCCGTACGACATAAGCCAGCGTGATGGTGCCGTTCTCGTCTTCAGTCCGGTTTACGGCGGCGACGAAGCGGTCGTTGCGGAATTCGAGATGGGCGGTTTCCGTCTGACCGATCCAGTCGAAGTTGGCGAGGGCTGCGCTGTCGACCAGGCTCGGATTGTCGATTTCGAAGCCGGCCGGCAGAAGGTCGGTGACCAGCAGTTGGGCTGGCCATTCATCCTCTTCCGTCACCTCCAGGACGACCACATAACGCTCGTTCTGCGTCGCTTCCGTGATGTTCGCCTCTTCGCCATCGAGCGTATAGTAGGTTCGGTTGATCTCGAAGCCTTCGCCACCGGCGGCTGGCGGTTCAACGGGAGCGGCGACCGTCGTGATCGCGGCGCTGATTGGATCGCTGCCGCTGTTGGTCAGTGTGACGGGGGCCTGGAGAAGGGCCTCGCCCGGGATGGTGGCCGCATAGGCTCCCGTCCGTTCCGCACCGTTCACATCGATCTTAAGGCCGGCGTCGTCCTCCTGCAGCGCGCGGGCAGCGAGCAGCATCCACGTTTGTTCCTGGGTGCTCAGCGTCTGCTTCGCCTTCCATTCCTCATTCACGATCTTTGCCAGGACC
Organism: Hyphomicrobiales bacterium; assembly: GCA_900473805.1. Taxonomy (GTDB): domain Bacteria; phylum Pseudomonadota; class Alphaproteobacteria; order Rhizobiales; family Rhizobiaceae; genus Allorhizobium. The sequence goes on from UCMS01000010.1 coordinate 74,658, forward strand.
GGCACGACTGCTGGCATGGGCCGGCTTTCGGCGGCCAGAGCCAGCACGCCGGCTGCATCACGCAGCGACGAGCCATAATCCGAGCGGCTGAAGCTGACGGGGGTCAGCCGTGCCTGTTCCGACATGCCGGCGGCGTCAGCGAAGACCATGTTGGCGCGTTGCGTATCGCCGTAGAGCGACAGCGCGGCAGCGAGATGGGCCTTAGACAGAGGTGTCGGGAAATCGCCCAGCATCGTGTCGGCATAGTAGCGCAGGTCGCTAAGCGAGGCCTTGCGGCTGCGCGCCAGCACGTAGAGCGAATAGGCGATGTCATTGCCGCGCGTGCGGATGTCGTTGTCATAGGCGATGCGGTTCTGCAGGTTCTGCAAGGCCTGAACGAGGGCCTCTTCCGGCACGTCGAATTTCTTTTCGCGGGCACGGGTGAGGAAGTCCGTCACATAAGCATCGAGCCACAGGCTCTCCGACCCCGGACCCCAGAGGCCGAAGGAGCCGCTGGAGGACTGGTAGGAGAGCACGCGGAAGATGGCATCCTGAACACGCTTGGCGATATCAGGATCTTCCGGAAGGCCAGATATCTTTGCCAGTTCCGCGAAGTAAAGCAGCGGCAGCGCGCGGCTGGTCGTCTGTTCGGCGCAACCATAGGGGTAGCGGTCGAGCGCCATCAGCAGGCCAGGAACGTCGAGACCATCTGCGCGGGTGACATTCAGGCTGACCGAGGCGCCATTCAGCAGGCTGTCGGCGAGCAGATTGCCGTCTATGGTCAGGCTCTTGCCCGGCGCCACGGCGATCACCTGCCGCTGAGTGATCGGCAGGGTCGCCGGTCTGACGGGAAGATCGAGCGACTGGCTAACGGCAATTCGGTCGGCGCCGGTCAGGGCAACGTCTATCGATCCCTGCCCGGGTTCTACCGCTGAAAGAGGCAGCGTGAGGGTCGTCGTCTTGCCAGCGGCAAGCGTGACCTGGTTGGATGTGTCTCCACCCACCGCCACCGGACCGTTGCCGGTGGCGACCAGCGTGTAGGTGCCATCCGGTGCATCGGTTGCGGCAATGTCGAGACGGAGGCTGCTTTCATCGCCGGGGGCAAGGAATTTCGGCAGGCTGGCGGTGACCACGACCGGGTCGCGGATGATGACGTCAGCCTGTGCATGGCCAACCCCGGTTTTAGACCAGGCATGGACCATGACACGGGCGGTGCCGTTGAACTGCGGGATGTCGAAGGACACCGTCGCCTTGCCGCTCGCGTCGAGCTTCACGGGACCCGAGAAGAAGGCGACGAGCTTTTCCTTGGGCGGGTTGCCCTGGAGAGCCACTTCACCGCCATCGCCACCTGTGCGCAGCGTGCCCGTCGCGCCAAGCGAGCCGTCGATCAGGCGGCCATAGAGGTCGCGTAGCTCAAGGCCCAGGCGACGCTGGCCGAAGTAATAGGTTTCGGGATCGGCGGCTTCGTAACGGGTGAGGTTCAGAATGCCGACATCGACCGCGGCGACCGTGACATAGGCTTCCTCGCCAATGCCGGCACCGGCAACCTCGATCGGGATTTCCAGCGGCTGGCGCGGGAGCGTCTTTTCCGGAGTCGCAATCTTCACCGCCAGCTTGTCAGCGCCCGGATCGACGCCGAGCCAGGTAATGCCGATGGCGCGAGCCGGCATGCGGCTTTCCTGGGCATCACCCGGCCGGAAGAGGGTCGCGGTGACATAGGCACCGGCACCGAAATCCGCTGTGACAGGAAGCTCGATTTCGGCACCCGCCGCCGGAACGTCGGCCACGGTCGACGTAATCAGGGCATCCGTTCCGACAGTCACCAGAACCTTGCCTTCAAAACGCGGCGAGATCTTGAGACGGGCGGTATCGCCCACCTGGTATGTCGCCTTGTCGAGACCGACCTGCAGGGCATCCGGCGTTTCGGTCGAGCTTGCGGAGACGAACCAGCCGGCGTCGAAATCGACGCTGGAGACAGAGCCGCCCTGTTCGACTTCCAGGCGGTGGCTACCCCAGGTGACCGGGATGGAAAGTGCCGTGCCGTCGGCCTTGATGTCCACGGTGCCATCGGCCACCAGCTTGGTGGTGGTGATCGGCTCGTAACGCCAGGATGAGCCCTCGCGGTACCACTGATAGTTCCGCTCGAGTTTCACCAGCTTCCACTTCGCTCCCGGCAGATCCTGCTTGGCCGCATCCGGTCCAATCGCGATGAGGTTGAAGGCGGCGGTGCTGTTTTCTGCGACATCGCCGACGAATTCCGGCTTGATGCCGATCATGGGTCCTTCGGGCGTGACCGGAAGGGTCAACTTCCGTTCGATCGCCCGGCCACCGCCTTCGCGCAGTCTGAGCACAACATCGGCGTTCAAGAGGCGTGTCGTCGCGGGCAGGTCGGTAACGGCGACGTCGATGCTGGCCTTTCCATCCTCATCAAGCGGATCGAGCGCCTCGAAGGGCACGCGCACGCCTTCGACATCTTCCTCGTCGGAGAGGCCGAAGCTGTAGTGGGGGTAGTCCGGATGACTGCTGGTGGGGGTGACGACCAGTTCGCCTTCCAACGTCAGGCCGGCTGCCGGTGCGCCATAGAGGTAACGACCCTCGATATCGATCGTCGCGCTGCCGTCCGGGGCAAGCGCCGTCGCCTCACTTGCGAGCGTCATGTCGAGGCGGTCGGGGACGAAGTCATCCACGAGGAAGGAGCTCTGGGCGATCGCCGGCTTTTTAGGGTCGGTATGGATCGCGACACTCCAGGTGCCGCGCATCGAATTGGCGAGCAACGGCAGGTCCACTGCATAGCCGCCCAGGCTTTCGCTGGAGACGGCCATGCGACGGAACTCGACACCGTCGGGACGCAGGAAAATGAAGGTCAGCGGCAGGCCGCTGATGGCATCGGCTTCGGTGTCTCGGGCCAGTGCTGCAACATGGACCGTTTCGCCCGGGCGATAGATGCCGCGTTCGGTCCAGGAGAGAACGTCGACGGGACCCGGCGCAGGGCGGCCGGTGACGCCACGGTCGGACAGGTCAAAGCCGGCGCGGGTCATGTCGAGGAAGACATTGTCATCGTCTTTGGTGTGTGCGGCGATGACGGCTGGCGCCATAGCCGCACTGGCTTTGAGAAGTCCGGCGTCAAAGCGAGCTCGGCCCTCGGCATCGGTCTTTGCCGTTGCCAGGATTTCGTTGTTCTTCGCCAGCAGTTGCAGTTCGACGCCTTCCAGTGGGGCGGCTGACGCAAGCGAGCGTGCGAACACATGCAGCCCGTCGGTCCCGGCGAAGGTCGAGAGGCCGATATCCGAGACGACGAACCATTGCGTGGCGCGGCTGTCCCAATTTTCGGCGGTGCTGTTGGCGGCAACGGCGGTCAGCACGTAGATACCGGGTTTGCGGGTCGGTAGCGCTTCCTGCAGCGGGATGCTGGTGATCACCTCGTCGTTCAACTGATTGGCGATGTCGACCGTGCCCTGCCAGACCAGTTCGCCGATCTCGTCTTCGACGCGGCTTGCGGTGTAGCCGTCGAGCTGGGTCAGGAACTGCGAGGCGGCCAAAAGGGGTGCGATGTTTCGATCGCCGATGCGATAAAGGGCGAGCTTGGCGCTGTCCGAATTGATCGAGACGAGCGGAATGCCCTGGCGTGCGCTGGACGGCAGAACAAAGCTGTCGCCCGTAAAGCGAACGGTGGAAGAGCGGTCGCGGACGTAAAGCTCGAGTTCGACCGGAGCTTCGAGGTTTTCCTCAACGGAAGACGGCAGGCCGGCACGGATGGCCAGGCGGTAGCGGCCGCCGTGTTCCAGGCCTTCGACGCAGATCTGGTTGTTTTTCGCTTCAACGGCTTTCGGCGCCTTGCCATCGAGAGTGACGTATTGCGCGTAATCGACGCCGCGTTTGATCAACTGCTCGGAAAACTCCACGCAGGCACGCGGGGAAGCTGAATCGGAATCAACCGTATTGCCAACGATGCGAAAGCCCTGACGCGACCGGAGATCCTCGAATGCCGCGCGAACCTGCGCATCGGCGGAAAGCTCCAGGCTCGCCTTGTAGGCATTGAGGGCGGCGCGGAAGTTTTCGCTCTTTTCCAGAGCGAGTGCCAGGGTGGCCAACGCGTCGGCGCGGGTCACGGCGCCTCTCGTCAGGCCATAACCATTGATGGCCGCCATCGCCGCTTCGTTGGCATATGTGTAGTTGTTGGACACCGTGTTGGCGACACGTGCCAGTTCCAACCACGTGGCAGCATCATCCGGATCAATCGACAGCGCACCTTTGAGCGCAGCGATCGCCGCGTCGACATTGCCGCCTGCGATGGCCTGGCGCGCTTCGTCGATCAGGGCCTCACGACCGGCGCCTTCGCGGTCCGGCGGCAGTGTCAGGCTGTCGCGCTGATTGCGCGCGTCCGTCTTCAGTTGTTCCGAGACGAAGGCAAGGGGTGCGGGTGCGCCAATGTCGTCTTCCGCCGCGGTCTCCACAATACGGCCGGCAACGGCGCCGACGAAGCTGTTCATCTGGTTATAGTCGGATTTCAGGAAGCACCACTTCACCTTCGGGTTATAGGTGAAGGCGCGGCAGGAGCCGTCTGCGACGCAGCTCGCCTCGCACTCATCCAGCGACACATTCTTCTCGGTCCGGAGATCGAAGCCGAAGTAGTCGGCGTCGTCCACCGTGACGACGGTGCGGCTATCCTGCGCGGATGTTGGAAGCGTGAGGGCAAGGAGTGACAGGGTCATCGTGAGAATGACCGACAGACGGCGCGTGAACATAGTTTTCTCCCCGAAGGCCGAATTCAGATTCAGCCTGTTCGAAGATACTTTTGGATCATGTCAGGGGCTTGTCAATCGGCAGCGGACACAGTCCGATGATATCGGCAAAGTCAGTACAAGTAGCCGGTTTCACTCCCGAGCGATCAGGCGTCCGGAGGCGCTGAATTCGCGGGCCTGATCAATGATCCAGGTCGCGAAAGCGCTGGCTGGACCATAGGCCATGCGCGACAAAGGCCGGACCAGGTAATAGGCGCTGGCGCTTTTGACCTCGTGGTCGAAAGCGCGGACCAGTTGGCCGCCCGCAAGTTCCGGCTCGATCAGAAATGTCGGCACCAGCGCGATGCCGAGGCCGGCCAGACAGGCTTGGACCACATTGGAGAACTGCTCGAAGCGCATGCCGCCGCCGTGGCCTTCCTGCATGCCGAGTGAGGCAAACCACTGTTCCCAGGCGCGTGGACGGGACGCCATATCGAAGAGGGGCTTGGTGAGCAGGTCTTCCGGCCGTCTGACCGGGTTTGCGGCGAGGAACGCGGGGCTGCATACGGGAGCGACCATCTCGTGCATCAGAAACTGGCAGTCGGTCCCCGGCCAGTTGGGTTCACCAATGTGGATCGCGGCGTCGATCCCCGAGCCCTCGAAATCGAATTGCCCGATGCGGGTGGCGAAATCGATGATGACGGCCGGATTGCGCGTCAGAAAGTCCGGGATGCGTGGCATGAGCCAGCGTGTTCCGAAGGTCGGCAGGATCGCCAACCTTAAATGGGTGTCGTCGCGGGTCGCCATGGCCTCCAGCGAGAGGGTGCGGATGGTCGCCAGTGCATCGCCGATGCCCTTGGCATAGGTCCGGCCGATCGCCGTCAGTTCCACGCCACGGTTTGTGCGGTCGAACAGCTTGACGCCAAGCTGGTCCTCCAGGAGGCCAATTTGGCGGCTGATTGCGCCTTGGGTGAGGGCGAGTTCGTTTGCCGCCGCGGAGAAGCTGCCCAGCTTCGCGACGGAATCAAAGGCGGCGAGTGCGCTTGTGGAGGGCAGGAAGCGGCGTTGGTGTGTCAGCATTCGTTATGACTAGACCTAATAGCAACATGAGTAAACATGGCTTGTTTAATCGTCCGATATGAGCAATCTGTGGTCAACTGTCAAAAACGGATGCGATGATTATGAGCGAGATGCAGCCCTTTTCCTGGAGTGACCCTTTTCTGATGTCCGAAATCCTCAGTGAGGACGAACGGATGATCCAGGATGCCGCTGCGGCCTTCGCTAAGGCTGAGTTGGCGCCGCGCGTTGCCGACGCCTACCTCGGCGAAACGGTGGAGCCGGAGTTGTTCCGCCTGATGGGCCAGGCCGGGCTCCTTGGCGTCACGCTGCCGGAAAAATATGGTGCAGCCGGTGCGAACTATGTTTCCTACGGCCTCGTGGCGCGTGAAATCGAACGTGTCGATTCCGGTTATCGCTCGATGATGAGCGTTCAGTCCTCGCTCGTCATCTATCCGATCTATGCCTATGGTTCGGAAGAGCAGAAGGACAAGTATCTGCCGGGCCTCGTCTCGGGTGAACTGATCGGCTGCTTTGGCCTGACCGAACCTGATGCCGGTTCTGATCCTGGCGGAATGAAGACGCGTGCCGAGAAGATCGAAGGCGGCTACCGCCTGCGCGGCTCCAAGATGTGGATTTCCAACGCGCCGATCGCCGATGTCTTCGTCGTCTGGGCGAAGTCAGAGGCGCATGGTGGGGAGATCCGAGGTTTCATTCTCGAGAAGGGCATGAAGGGCCTGTCCGCGCCGAAGATCGGCGGCAAGCTGTCGTTGCGGGCGTCTGTCACCGGTGAGATCGTGCTGGACGGTGTCGAGGTCGGCGAAGATGCACTGCTACCGAACGTCTCCGGCCTCAAAGGTCCCTTCGGTTGCCTCAACCGCGCCCGTTACGGCATTTCCTGGGGTGTGCTGGGCGCGGCTGAAGATTGCTGGCACCGCGCGCGGCAATACGGCCTCGATCGCAAGCAGTTCGGCAAGCCGCTTGCCGGTACGCAGCTGTTCCAGAAGAAGCTTGCGGACATGCAGACCGAAATCTCGCTCGGGCTGCTTGCTTCGCTGCGCGTCGGCCGTCTCATGGACGAGCACCAATTCGCCCCCGAGATGATCTCGATCGTCAAGCGCAACAACTGCGGCAAGGCGTTGGACATCGCGCGCATGGCCCGAGACATGCATGGCGGCAACGGCATCCAGATTGAGTATCATGTCATGCGCCATGCGCAGAATCTGGAGACGGTGAACACCTATGAGGGGACGCATGACGTGCATGCGTTGATCCTCGGCCGGGCCCAGACCGGCATCCAGGCGTTCTTCTGAAACGCTTCTCGCGTGCAGCCGCAAATCCCTGAAAATACAGGGGTGCGGCTGTCGCATATCTGCGCCATACCTTTGGAATTATATTCGAATTTAAGCCTTTCTACACTTGTAAGCCCCTAGGCTTCATCTCGACATCCGGCGCGTGACAAGGCAGGCTGGACGTCCGGTGATCCTTGCGTTGGATCGGGCCAGACGCCACGGTATGATCGCCGGCAGTGGAGGAAGTGGCATGTACGCCGTTACGGTTCTCGACACAGCAGCCCTCTCGGCTTTTCGAGCGGAACACCCGTGGCTTAACTTTCCCGAATTCGTCTCCGAAGTGAGTGTCTATTTCGACGACAACGGGGGGCCGACACGGCTCACAGCTATCAGGGCGGACGCCGAAGGCTCGCTGGTGCCCGTCGATGTCAGCGGCTTCGGCGTAGACACCATTCTGGCACTGGTGCGCTATGCACCGCAGGGAACGCAAGGTTTCGAAGACTGTCCCGAGGAGAAGCAGGTCTGGGCCATTCTGGAAGATCTGCCGGTGTCCGACGATACTGTTCCCCTGGACGAGGTTGAGGCCGCACGGGCCTCAATGCTCCAGGAAGCCTACAAGATTTTGCGGGCAGTGACCGTCAGTAAGTTGGAAGCCCTGCTCTCGTGCGTGACAGACGATCGGGAAGTCCAGCGTCTGCAGGCCTCGATCTCATCCCTTCCTGCGTCCCTCGACATGGTGGAGGATACGCACAAGCCGCATTTTCTCGAAGTCGACCTCTGGCGTCTGGTTGCGGTGTTGCGTGACGAACTGGCTCTGCCGGCCGACTACGAACTGTCCGATGAACCCGACGATCCCGGTCTGAGCCGTGACCTCATCGATCAGGCAGAGGCGACAGCCTTATCCGGGCCGGTCATTCAGGCGCTGTTTGAACTCTCTCCCGTTGCCTTCTCCATCTCCAGCATCGGCCAGCGCAATTCCCGCTATGTGCGGGTGAACCAGGCCTATCTCGATCTCACCGGCAAGAGCTGGGACGATATCCGTGGGAGTGAGATGGTTGCCTCTGGTGTGGTCGCTGGAAATGAGGCGCGTGCCGAGCGGTTGAAGCTTCTGGATCGCGATGGCGGGTACAGCGGTCAGCGTGGACAAATTCACGGGGCCGACGGCCAGGTGATCGATGTGATGATCTCTGCCCGGCGGATTTCCGTCGCCGGGCAGCTCTATGATTTCGAAGTTCTGACGCGGGTCAACCAGACCTGATGACGAGTGCTTATGGCGCCCGGCGAAACAGAGCGAAGGAGCGTGCTTCCATCAGAAAGCGCGAGGCTTCGGCTGAAGTATCGCCCGTCCGTTCCGGGTCAACGGTGGTCAATTCCAGTTTCCAGTCTCCGCCGCCGGTCTGTGGCAGAGTGAACTCCATGTCTTGATCGACAGGATTGAACAGCATCAGCACCTCGTGCCAGACGCCTTCTTCGGGATCGAGATCCTGCCGCAGCAGTTTAAGCGCAAGCGGATTGCCGTCCAGCCAGTGCTCCGGTTTCTGTGCGCCGCCGGTCATGTTGTACCAATCAATGATCATGCCGTCCCGCCAGTTTTCCCGACGCAGGAGCGGTTGCGCCTTGCGAATGGCAATCAATCTTGCGGTGAAGTCCCGTAGTGCTTCACAGGACGGGGGCAGGTTCTCCCAATGCAGCCAGCTGATTTCGCTGTCCTGGCAGTAGCCGTTGTTGTTGCCCATCTGCGATCGGCCAAACTCGTCGCCCGCAAGCAGCATCGGGGTGCCATGCGAGAAGAAGAGGGTCGATAGAAAGTTGCGCTTCTGGCGCTCGCGCAAGGCGTTGATGCCTTCGTCTTCGGTGGGCCCCTCGTGACCGTAGTTGTGGCTGCGGTTGTCGTTGTGCCCGTCCTTGTTGTCCTCACCGTTGGCATCGTTGTGCTTCTGGTCGTACGAGACGACATCGTTGAGGGTGAAGCCGTCATGGGCGGTGATGAAGTTGACGCTCGCCCAGGGACGTCGTCCGCGCAGATCGTAGAGGTCGCCCGACCCCAGGAGCCGAGCGGCAAAGTCCGGCGCGCAGTTGTCGCCGTTCAGCCAGTATTCGCGGGTGGAATCGCGATACTTGTCGTTCCATTCGGCCCAACCCGGCGGGAAGCCGCCAACCTGATAGCCTCCGGGACCGATGTCCCAGGGCTCTCCGATCAGCTTTACGTTGGAGAGCACCGGATCCTGGGTAATGGCATCGAAGAAGCCGCCGCGCTGGTCGAAACCCTCCGGTTCGCGACCAAGAATAGTGCCGAGGTCAAAGCGGAAGCCGTCGACATGCATCTCGTCCTTCCAATAGCGCAGGCTGTCGAGAACCATCTGCAGAACGCGTGGATGGGAGGTGTTGACCGTGTTTCCGGTGCCGGTGTCGTTGATATAGTAGCGATGATTGTCCGGCAGGGTGCGGTAGTAAGAGAAATTGTCGATGCCCTTGAACGAAAGGGTCGGTCCGAGTTCGTTGCCTTCGGCCGTGTGATTGTAGACGACGTCCAGGATCACTTCGATACCGGCATCATGGAAAGTCCGGACCATGTCGCGGAAACCGTCCATGCCCTTTGGCCCGTAGTACCGGCTGGCCAGGGAGAAGAAGCCGATGGTGTTGTAGCCCCAGTAGTTGCGCAGTCCCTTGTCGAGCAGATGGCTATCGTCTGGAAATGCATGGACCGGTAAGAGCTCGACCGAGGTGATCCCGAGGCTCTTGATATAATCGACTGCAGCCTTGTGACCCAAGCCTTCGAAGGTGCCTCGCAGCTCTTCAGGGATTGCGGGGTGGAGCTGGGTGAAGCCTTTGACATGGGTCTCGTAGACGATGGTCTTCGCCCATGGCACGGCGGAGAAGCCATTGGTCGTCTGATTGGCGGTCGGGTCGACCACCCGGCACTTCGGCGTAAAGGGCGCGCTGTCGAGGTCGTTGAAGGTCAGGTCCTTGTCTTCGCTGTCGAGGTCATATCCGAAGTGGGCCTTGTTCCAGTCGAAGTCCCCAACGAGTTCCCGGGCATAGGGATCCAGGAGCAGCTTGTTCGGATTGAAACGATGGCCGTTTTCGGGGTCGTAAGGACCATGAACTCGGTAACCGTAAAGCTGGCCGGGTTTCACGTCTGGCAGATAGGCGTGCCATACCTCATGGGTATATTCCGGCAGGGTGATCCTCGCCGTTTCGATCTTTCCGCTGTCATCGAACAGGCAAAGTTCGACCCGCTCGGCATGGGCGGAGAAAAGGGCGAAGTTCGTGCCTTTCCCGTCGAAATGGGCGCCAAAGCGATGCCAGTCTCCGGCTTCGACGTGGAAATGCTTGCTGTTGGTGTCCATGAAATCCTCGGTGTGTGGGAGCGATCCACGTAAAGCGACGGGACAGAGCTTTGTTCCGGCAGTCCGGGCGGAACTATCGCAGGCGGTTGCGGTTGTTTCAGTCCCATCGTCCGAATTGCGAGGATCACAAGATGCCAGCCAAGTCCAAAGCGCAGCAAAAGGCCGCCGGTGCCGCTCTCGCCGCCAAGCGGGGAGAGGTGAAGAAGTCCGCACTGAGGGGGGCATCCAAAAGCATGGAAGAAAGCATGAGTGAAAGCGAACTCAAGGCGCTGTCCGCGACAAAACGTAAAGGCAAACCCGAACATGTCGAGGGCAAAGCGTGATGCAGCAACATGAGGAATTGGCTGGCAAAACCGCTCTTGTGACCGGTGCCGGGTCAGGGATCGGCCGGGGAGCTGCACTGAAGCTCGCGTCACATGGCGCTTATGTTGGACTTCTCGGGAGAACCGAGGATGAGTTGACCAGTACCCTCTCTGAAATTCGGTCCGCCGGCGGAGATGGTTTGATCCTGGTCGCCGATGTGAGTGATGCCGCTGCCATGGAGCAGGCCTTTGCAACGCTTCTGTCGGAGCGGGACGCGTTGCACATGGTGGTCGCCAATGCGGGAATTAACGGCACCTGGGCGCCGATCGACGATCTGAGTCCCGAGGAGTTCGACAAGACCATCGCGATCAACTTGCGGGGCACCTATCTGACCCTCCACCACTGTGTAAGGCATATGAAGGCGACGGGCGGATCCATCGTGGTCATTTCCTCCATCAATGGCACACGAACCTTCACCACGCCCGGTGCCACAGCCTATTCCGCGACCAAGGCCGCTCAGCTGGCGATGGTGCAGCAACTCTCTCTGGAGTTGGGCCGACACGGGATACGCATCAACGCCGTCTGCCCGGGGGCAATCGATACCAGCATCAATGACAACACGGCCTTGCGTAGCCGCGACGAGACGGAAATTCCGGTGGCTTTTCCGGAAGGGGATATTCCTCTTACGGGCGGCGAGGCCGGGACGATCGAGGAGGTGGCAGAGGTGATCTACTTCCTCCTTTCTCCCGCGTCTCGCCACGTGACCGGCACGCCCATCTGGGTGGATGGCGGGCAGAGCCTGCTGCGTTGAGGAGTGAAGTGAGATCTAACGATCGTCGCCAGTCGTCGGAAGCCGTTTCTCAAGCAGATTGACGAGCCATAGGACTGTCAAGGCGAAAACGGTCGCGATGAGCCCGATCTGCCAGAAGCCTAGTCCGCAGGAAAGGCCGATCGAGCCTGCAAACCAGAGGCCGGCTCCGGTTGTCAGCCCCGTGACCCTTCCTTTCGCGTAAACGATCATGCCGGCGGCCAGGAAAGCGACGCCGGCAGTCACGGCTTCAACCAGACGTAACGGGTCTATCCGTACTTCTTCTCGGTCAAACGCAGGATGATGCGCGATCTCAATCGTCAGAATGGCAACGATCGCCGCCGAGAGGCAGACCAAGATGTGGGTCCGCAAGCCTGCGGCGTGGCTGCGCCATTCCCGTTCAAAACCGATCGCTGCACCGCAGGTCAACGCGATCAACAGGCGAACAACGATGGCCGAAAGGTCGAGCGTCGTCTGCGTTCCGAAATCGGTCAATTCCTGCGGCATCGTCAGTTCCAAGATAGGGCCGATTACAGAGAAACCAGGGGCCTCAGCCCTCAGACTTTCTGATCATGGGCTGCCGTTGACGTATAGGTAGAGGAGACTGGGTCGCTGGCCGGAAACGTGTCTTCAAGACCCTCTTGAAGATTGCTGCCCGATCGGCGGCTCTCTTGTTCTTGCAGCAGGCTTTCCACGGCATCGCTCGGCTGTTCTTCCGCTGGGAAAGCGCCGTCTGGCGAATCCACGGTTTCGCTGGAGAGGCCGAAGTTTCCGGCCTGCAAGAGGATCACCTGGGCCTTTTGCAGCGCATTCTCGCGCGTGAGAACACTGCTCTCTGTCTGTGCCATGACCACCGATACGCGTTCGCCGCCATCGCCTTCAAACTCCACCGTAAAAGCGGAGTCAGAGCCTGTCGGTTCGTGCACCTTGGTTCCTACGATCTGCATGGACGTTCTCCCGTTTGTTTCGACGTGAAAACGCAGGCATGGCAGCGTTGTTCCATGGGTTTGGCAGATGCTGTGGGAGAGCCGATGGCCTCCAACTCGCATGCCACTCATCTTAACCTGTTGTTTACCATGATGTTTAGCAATTTAAGAAAAACTGAACAAAGGTCGTCTCGACGCGTTTGGGTCGGACAAGGAGAGCGAACATGCGACAGGCACTAGCGATCGACACCATTCTCATCGTCGAAGATGATGTCTTCATTTCCATGGACGCGGCCGACGCCGTCTCGAAGGCCGGTGTTGCCGTCATTACAACAGAGACCGTGCGGGATGCGCTGGAGATCCTCGACAGCGAACATATCTCAGGCGCGATTCTTGATTTCCAGGTGAAGGATGGGGCCGTGACGCCGATCGTCCAGAAACTAAGGCAGTCCGGAATTCCCTTTCGGATCGTCTCCGGTTCGGCGATCAGGGAGATCGAGGCCAATGGCATTCCGGAGGAACTGTGCGCCTCCAAACCGGCGGATTACCGTAAGGTGCTGACGTCCCTCATGAGAGAGACGCCGAGCGGCCGGTTCCACGGACGCCACTGATCGAATTCAGCGTTTGGCCATCAGGCGTTCCAGCGTCCGTTCGACCACGTCCACCATCACCATCGTCTGGTGATCGACCTCTATGTTGAGATCGTCGCCGACGCGGTAGTCCGGGAACGTGGTCTGGCGCAATGTCTCGGGGATCAAGTTGATGGTGAATACATTTTCGTCCGCCTCGGCAACTGTGAGGCTGGCACCATTTACGGCAAGATAGCCACGCTTGAAGACGTATTTTGCCCACTCGTCCGGCACCTCGAAGCGAATGAAGGCACCGGGCATGTCTAGCTTCGCAGCCACCAGTTTCGCCGTCGTCGCGATATGACCAGCGATGTTGTGGCCGCCATTTTCGTCAGTGGGCTTGGCTGACCGTTCGAGGTTGACCCGATCGCCGGCATTCAGCTTACCGAGATTTGTTCTTTCCAACGTCGCATCCATGGCATCGAAGGTGACTTCCGTTCCCGTCATCGAGGTCACTGAGAGGCACACACCCTCGACCGAGACGCTCGCTCCGATCTGGAGCTCGTTCATGAGCCTGTCCGGAAAGCGGATGTGGAATGTCGTATAGCCGTCGTGACGGACGACATCTTCGACGGGGGCGACTGTCTGGACGATACCGGTGTACATGAGCAATTTCCTTGAAAACTTGCCGGAAGGTAATGCCTGCGTCGGCAAAGACAATCCCCGAAGGGCGATCACAGCGTCCCCTTTTGATGAACGTGCCGGAACAGGTGTCACATGACAGTGGTTTGCTGACACATGCTGCTTTCGCTGCGGTTGCCGTCCGCCAGGCAATCGGATTAGATTCGTGTCGATGCTAGGCCACCTCTCGCTTCCGCCCATGTGACCAGATGGATTTCATGCCAAAAATTCTGTGCCTTGCCCTTAATCCTGCAATCGACATTTCCAGCGATGCCGATGTCGTTCGGCATACGCATAAGACCCGAACTCACAACCAGCAGCAGTTTCCGGGTGGCGGCGGGATCAATGTGGCGCGTGTCATTGCCGCGCTCGGAGGGACATGCGAACTCGCCTTTCTCTCGGGTGGCGCCACCGGCAGGTTGCTCGAGGCGATGTTGCAGCCGCTACCGATCGTGGAGCGACCCTTTCCGATCCATGATCCCGTGCGTGTGGCCTATGCCGTCCACGAGACCTCAACCAATCTCGAATACCGGTTCGTTCCCGAAGGGCCTCTGGTGACGGAAGCCGAATTGGAGCCGGTGATCGACGCCGTGTGTGCCAGCGATGCCGACTACATCGTTGCCAGTGGCAGCCTGCCGCGCGGGGTTGCCGACGATACGTATGTGCGGCTCGCGGAGGCGGCGAAAGCGCGAAATGCGCGGTTCGTGCTGGATACCTCCGGGTCAGCTTTGGCGGCTGCCCTGTCGTCGGCGCGTATGTTCCTCGTCAAGCCCAGTCTCGGCGAACTTGAGGCGATCGTGGGCGAGCCATTGGGGCACGAACGCGTCGGGCCAGTGGCGCAGGACTATGTCCGGCGTGGGGTGGCTGAATACATGGCTGTCACGTTGGGGGCCGACGGGGCTGTGCTGGTCTCGGCCGACCGCATCATCCGAGTTCCAGCAATCAAGGTACCCGTAAACTCAGCGACCGGTGCCGGCGACAGCTTCGTCGCAGGCATCGTCTGGTCCTTGGCCGAGGGACAGGATATCGAGCACGCTTTCCAGTTTGGGCAGGCCTGTGGCGCTGCTGCCGTCATGACGGCAGGGACCGAGCTGTGTCGTCGCGAGGACGTGCTGCGATTGGTTGCTGCCGCAACACAGTAGCGTTGCTGCACGCGTCTGGGCTTTTTGCACGCGAACGTGCACGTGGGGAAAATGCACCCAACGCGGCATTATTACTTGTCAGAAAAGTTCAAGTTTAATATGGGAAGGGGAGCGCGGGTGCCTGTCGCATCCGCTTATTTCAGCACCATCTCATAGGGAGCTCCCAATGCCTTCCATCCATTCGGGGCCTTCGACCTTGCGCGTCGGTGTTACGCTCGCAGCGCTTCTCATTGCTTCTGTCGCCCAGGCCCAGCAACCTGCCGGCGGTGCTCTGCCTGCAGCCGTCGCTTCGCAGCCTGTTACTCAGCAAGAGCCTAATATCATCGCGCCGCCGTCAGCCGCTCCAGGCGCCGCCGCTGCTCCAGCTCCTGCACCCTCAGCGCCCGTCAACGTTGTAACCCCTGCCGCAGAGGCTGCTACAACCATGTCGTCACCGGCGAGTTCGGAAAATGCTGCACCCGCTGAGATCGCTCCTGCTGCCGCACCGCCAGAGCCGGGGCAGCCGCCTGTTGCCGCATCATCTGCAGACGCGCAGCCCGCTGACGTCGTTTCGTCCAACGATGCGCTTCCACATGACCTGTCACCGATCGGTATGTTCATGGCCGCTGACTGGATTGTTAAGGGCGTCATGCTGGCGCTGGGGTTTGCGTCGCTCGTGACGTGGACCGTGTGGCTTGCCAAGACACTGCAGCTGTTCGGCGCGCGCACGCGCGCCACGCGCGGCCTCAAAGCGATCGTGAGGGCGAAGAGCCTCGGGGACGCGCTCGCCGTGCTGGAAAAGCGGGGTGGCGTGGTTGCTTCCATGGTGCGGGCCGCCCAGCATGAAATGATGCTCTCCGATGGCGCGATCGATCGCGCCGGTGGCGACGGTGTGAAGGAGCGCCTCGCCTCTGCGCTCGGTCGGATTGAAGTGCGCGCGGGACGCCAGATGTCCAAGGGTACGGGTGTGCTTGCGAGCATCGGCTCGACGGCTCCCTTCGTCGGCCTGTTCGGCACGGTCTGGGGCATCATGAATTCCTTCATCGGCATTGCCGAAACCCAGACCACCAATCTCGCTGTCGTCGCCCCCGGCATTGCCGAGGCACTTCTGGCCACCGCCATCGGCCTCGTCGCAGCCATTCCGGCTGTCATCATCTACAACGTGTTTGCCCGCTCCGTCACGGGGTATCGACAACTGGTATCGGATGCCGCAGCCGGGATCGAGCGTCTGGTGAGCCGTGACCTCGACTTCCGCAAGAGTGCGCTGTCGGTTCGAGTCAGCAATCTGCAGGCAGCGGAGTAAAATCATGGCCGGCGGCATTCGCGACACCCAGTCGGGCGACGACCTGGCGGAGAACCACGAAATCAACGTCACGCCCTTCATCGACGTGATGCTGGTCCTCCTGATCATCTTCATGGTGGCAGCGCCGCTCTCCACCGTGGACGTCAATGTCGATCTGCCTGCATCGACGGCGAAACCGGCCGAACGGCCGGATGAACCGATCTACGTCACCCTGAAAGAGGATATGAGCCTGTCACTGGGCAATGAGACCGTGGCTCGCGAGGCGCTCGGCGCGTCGCTCGACCGGATCAGCGAGGGCAACAAGGATGCGCGCATCTTCCTGCGTGCGGACAAGACGGTCGACTACGGCAAATTCATGGAAGTCATGAACCTGCTGCGGGACGCCGGCTACCTCAAGATCGCGCTCGTTGGACTTGAGAGCCTGCCTGCGCCCCAAGGGGCCGCGCAGCCAGAAACTCAGCCTGCTGCGGAGCCGCAACCATGAGCGAAGATCGGCGGTCTACGGGACGCGTTCTCGGCGAGTGGCTGCTGTGGACAACGGCCGGCGTGCTGGTGGTGACGGCCCATGCCGGTGCTGTTGCCTATCTTATGCGTGAGCCCATGGTTGCCATGGAAGACAGTGGCCCGCCACCTGCCATCATGATCGAGCTGGCGCCCGAGCCGGAAGCCGTCCTGACCGACGAGACGGAGGTCTCGACGGAACAGGTTGATGCGGAGGAGGTCAAGACCGCTTCCAGCGAACCCCTGCCGGAACCCGTCGAACCTCCGCCTGTGCAGCCGCTGCCTGAGCCAATCCCGGAACCGGAGCCTGAGCCGGAAGTCACCGAGCAGATTGTTGAGCCGCCGCCCGTTGTTGAACCCGAGCCTGAGCCCGAGCCGATCGAGGAGGTCGACCCGGTGGAAGAGCTCGTAATGGCGCAGCTCGAAAATGTCGAAGTGCCGATCCCGATGGTACGGCCTCCGAGACCGGACCCAAAGATCGAAAAGCCCGTCGAGCCCAAGAAGAAAACCGTCAAGAAGCAACAGGCGCCGGCCTCGCAGGCTGCACGCCAGGCTAAGGCTGAAGTGGCGCAGGCCGACCGCAACGCCGCAGCCGTTTCCAGCAGCGGTGCCGGTCGCAGCGTATCGCCGGCCAAATGGCAATCGCGGCTGATGTCACATCTCGAGCGTCGGAAGCGGTACCCTTCAGAGGCCCGGAGCAATCGTGAGGAAGGGACGGTCTATGTGCGGTTCCGGATCGACGATGCAGGCAACGTCTTGTCCGTTTCGCTGTCTCGCTCATCCGGGTCGGCGGCACTCGACAATGCGGTGGTGGCGATGGTGCGAAACGCCTCGCCGGTGCCGGCGCCACCGCCCGGTGTGAACAAGACG
The DNA here is from genome assembly GCA_900473805.1 of Hyphomicrobiales bacterium. GTDB lineage: Bacteria > Pseudomonadota > Alphaproteobacteria > Rhizobiales > Rhizobiaceae > Allorhizobium. Next base: position 92,138 of record UCMS01000010.1, read on the forward strand.
ATTACGGCTCCGGTAAGGTTCAACCTCCGCTGATTGAGCGGAGGGATGCCTTTTTTACACGTCGAGCTGGACGAGTGATCTTCGAGAATAAAGGGCCGGCGGATCGTCACCGGCCCTTTGCGCTTTACTCAATATCGAACTTGACGCCCTGCGCCAGCGGCAGGGTCCTACCGTAGTTCACGGTGTTGGTCTGGCGGCGCATATAGGCCTTCCAGCTGTCGGAGCCGGATTCACGGCCGCCACCGGTTTCCTTCTCGCCACCGAAAGCGCCGCCGATTTCCGCGCCCGAAGGCCCAATGTTGACGTTGGCAATGCCGCAATCCGAACCACGATCGGAGACGAAGGCTTCCGCCTCGCGGATGTCATTGGTGAAGATCGACGAGGAGAGGCCCTGCGGCACATCGTTGTTCAGCGCCAGAGCGTCGTCGAAGTTGGCATACTTGATGACGTAGAGGATCGGCGCGAAGGTTTCCTCGACGACCGGACCGCACTGTTCCGGCATTTCGACGAGAGCCGGACGGACGTAATAGGCCTCAGCGGACTCATCGGCGCGGACGCGGTCGCCACCATGCACCTTGCCGCCATTGGCCTTTGCGGCCTCCAGCGCGTGCTGCATGCGGTCGAAGGAGCCCTTGTCAATCAGCGGCCCAATCAGGTTGCCGGCTTCCAGCGGGTTGCCGATGGTGACGGAGCCGTAAGCTTTGATCAGGCGCGGGACCAGCGTGTCGTAGACGCTTTCATGCACGAAGAGACGGCGGAGCGTGGTGCAGCGCTGGCCGGCGGTGCCCATGGCAGCGAAGGCGACGCCACGCAGCGTCAGATCCAGATCAGCGGTCGGGCCGACGATGGCGGCATTGTTGCCGCCGAGCTCCAGGATCGAGCGGCCGAAGCGGGCGGCGACACGCGGGCCGACGGCGCGACCCATGGCGGTCGAGCCGGTTGCCGAGATCAACGGGACCTTCGGGTGATCGACGAGGATCTCGCCGATGTCACGGCCCCCAATCAGCAGCGTCGAGAGGTTTGCAGGTGCCTTGCCACCCTGCGCATTGTAGCGCTTCACGGCCTTCTCGAAGATTGCCTGGGTGGCGATGGCGGTGAGCGGGGTCTTTTCCGACGGCTTCCAGATCGTCGCATTGCCGCAGACGAGCGCGAGTGCGGCATTCCAGGACCAGACGGCGACGGGGAAGTTGAAGGCCGAGATGATGCCGGTGACGCCGAGCGGATGCCAGGTTTCCATCATGCGGTGTTCGGCGCGTTCGGTCGCGATCGTCAGACCGTAGAGCTGGCGCGACAGGCCGACGGCGAAATCGCAGATGTCGATCATTTCCTGGACTTCGCCGAGGCCTTCGGAGGTGATCTTGCCGACCTCGATGGAGACGAGGCGACCGAGTTCGGTCTTCGCCGCGCGCAGCTCCTCGCCGAGCAGGCGGATCAGTTCGCCACGCTGCGGGGCCGGCACCAGGCGCCATTCGACGAAGGCCTTGTGGGCTGCGTCGATCGCCTTGCGGGTGTCGTCAGCGGAAATTTCGGCGACCGCTGCGATGGTCTCGCCGTTGATCGGCGAGCGAACCGAAAGCGTGCCGCCGGTGAGCGCCTTGGCGTCGACGCCGAAGCTTGCCATCAGCGATGCCGTTTCGGCGGAGAATTTCAGATTGGCGAGGGTCATGATGGTCCTTCCCGTCAGGTCTACCTGGTTCTTGTTCGTTTAAAATCGTGCGCCGGCCAGATGCGCCACCTGGGCGCCCGCCTCGTACCACGCTTCCTTCAGGCTGCGGAAGGCTGGCGCTTGTGGATCGGTGAGCGGCAGGGGCAGCTCATCCTCGGAGATCTGGCCAAGGATATGGCTTGCAATCGTCTTTCCGAAGACAGTGCCCGGCGAGATGCCGCGTCCGTTGTAACCTGAAAAGCCGATGACGCCTGGTGCAAACTTGTGGAATCGCGGAAGTGCATTGGTCGTCATGCCGATCTGGCCATACCATTCGCTTTCGAAGGCAATATCACCGATCTGCGGGAAGATCGCCTTCAAGGCACGCTGCGCCCAGGCGCGGTGGATGGTGAGCCCTGTGCCCCGCAGGGCGCCGACACTGCCGAAAACCATGCGGCCGGCCTTGTCCATGCGGAAGGAGGAGAGAACCTCCTTGGTATCCCAGCAGCCCTGACGTTCCGTCAGGATCGACTTACGCAAATTGTCGCTGAGCGGGACGGTGGCGAAGTTAAAATAGGGCAGGTGCACCTGTTCTTCGCGCACGGCGGCGAAGGGGCCGTGGCTATAGGCATCGGTTGCCACGACGATCCACTTTGCCTCGACGCTGCCTTCGGAGGTCCGGACCTGCCAGCCATCCGCCGTTTTGGCGTAGCTTTCGACCGGGCTTGCCGTATGGAGAATTGCACCGGCCTTTGTCGCGGCATGGGCAAGACCACGGGCGTAGGCGAGTGGCTGCAACGTGCCGGCGCGGCGATCCAGAAGCGAACCCTGATAGGCGGAAGTACCAATTTTGTGTTCGGTCTCGGCTTCGTCGAGCAGTTCGACCGGCGCACCGCGACGCTGCCACTGCTCCGCTCTGGCCTCGATTTCCTTGCGGCCGGCAGTGCCGACGGCGCAGTGCAGCGTGCCCTGGCGTTCGAGCTCGCATTCAATACCGTGGCGGTCGATCAGGTCCATCACCGTCCGGGGCCCGTTGCCGAGCAGGTCGAGTAGCCTTTCGCCGTAGACGGGGCCGAGCTCGCCCGGAAGATCGTCGGGCATGACCCACATGCCGGCATTGATCAGGCCTACATTGCGACCCGCACCGCCAAAGCCGATCTCTTTTGCCTCCAGGAGGATGACGCTGGTGCCCGCTTCAGCAAGGTGCAGTGCTGCGGAAAGGCCTGTGTAGCCGCCTCCGACGATCACCACATCGGCTCTGGCAGCCCCTTCGAGAGACGTCGTCTGCGGTGCAGCCGGCGCCGTCTTTTCCCAAAGACCGTGGGAGCGCGGATCGTCTAGCATGATGTGGCCTCAGGGCTCTCTGAATGGTGCCAGGAAGGCTTCTTCAGGCATGTCTTGCCGCCCGATATCATTCCGCCCCGTACAGTCTTGAGATTTCTAGAAGAGCGTTCTACGCCATTCCAGCGATAAATTCTCAAGAGATCATTCCAAAAAGGCATGACCATGCTTGCTGCCCGTCGATTTCTGCCGTCGTTGTCGCTGCTGACCGCTTTCGAGGCCGCGGCGCGCACCGGCAGCATAACTGCGGCCGCGCGGGAACTCGATCTCACGCAAAGTGCCGTCAGTCGGCAGATCAAGGCGTTGGAGAGCCAGTTGGGCGTGGACTTGTTCCTGCGCGAGCGTCAGACCATTCGGCTGACAGTCGCGGGGGACAGCTATGCGAGGGAGATCCGGGAGGCGCTCCGACGTATCTCCAGCGCTTCGCTCAATCTGAGAGCCAACCCCCATGGCGGTACACTCAATCTCGCTATCCTTCCGACATTCGGGGCACGTTGGCTCGCACCCAGGCTTGGCCGGTTCCTTGAGACCCATGCTGGGATCACCGTCAATCTGGTGACCCGGCTGTCGCCTTTCGATTTCCGTCTCGATTCCATCGACGCGGCGATCCACTTTGGTGACGCGGTCTGGCCGGGCGCGGAACTGGCTTTCCTGATGCAGGAAGAAACGCTGCCGGCATGCAGCCCCGATTTCAAGCGCGCTCACGGCATTCAAACGCCTCAGGACCTGCTCTCCGTCCCGCTCCTACATCTCACGACACGGCCGGATGCATGGGAGCGCTGGTTGACGGAGAACAATGTGGCTTTTGGAAGCGTACACGGCATGCTGTTCGACCAGTTCGCCACAGCGTCGCAGGCTGCTGTCGGTGGGCTCGGTGTTGCACTGCTGCCGACATTCCTCATTCGGGAAGAGTTGAAACGTGGAGATCTTGTTGCCGCAGTCAACCGGCCCATGCAGAGCGCGCAACGATACTACCTGGCCTATCCCAGGGAGCGGGCGTCCTACCCGCCGCTGGTCAAGTTTCGTAGCTGGATCGTTGACGAACTGGCGCGCGAGATGGCCGGCTGATCATCAGGCAATTGTGCCGACCGCCGCAAGCGCAACCGAAAAGACGAGGTGTGTGGCGTGATGCAGCGTCTGGTCCAGGCCCAGCATCCACCAGTAACCGCTCTGGTCTGGCGTCAGCCGTAACCGAAGTTGAAGGAGCGATTTGCTGCGGTCAATGGTGGCATGGACGATCAGGTCGATCAGTGCCAGCCATAGAAGCGAAGGCGCCAGAAGCAGGCAAATCACCAGGGTTGCCGCGGCATGCACGGCCACATGTGCCGCAAGCGGAAGGAGCCAGCCTTTTGGCTGCTCCTTGCCTTTCGCCATCCAGCCTGTCTGGAGAATGAAATCCGCGATCAGCTGCTTGGCGATAAACAGCGCGGCGGCCCAGATCAGCACATGGGCTGAGAGTTGCTCGGGTATGGTGGGCATGCGCGTTCCTTCGAGGTGTCCTGGCTGTAAGGATAGACCACCCGATCAAAGGCTGTGAAGCAGCCATTTCATAGACCCAGTTTTGGGCTTTTCATTTCCTTGCGGGACCAAGACCGATTTGTCGGCCCCGCTTAGCGAATTTGAAGGAGTTGAGGATCACCGGTCCCCCACTTCACCAGCCTTCCGAGAGCACCTTTTCCAGGGTTTCCACGAAGAAGTCGGCACTCTCCCGCGACAGGCAGAGGGGGGGCTTTATTTTGAATACGTTAAGATGATCGCCGGTCGGTTGCATGATGACGCCTAGATCCAGGAGCCGGTTGCAGATCGCCGCCGTCTCTTCTGTCGCTGGTTCCAGGGTCTCCCGGTCGCGCACGAATTCAAGCCCGAGGTAAAGCCCCATCCCGTGGACGGTTCCGACCAGCGGGAAGCGCTGTCCGAGCGCTTCGAGCCGCGTCTTCAGATAGTCTCCGATGTCCCGGGCGTTTTGCTGAAGATCCTCCCGCTGCATGATGTCGAGCACGGTCATGCCGACGACGCAGCTGACGGGGCTGCCGCCGGCGGACGAGAAGAAGTAACCTTCACGCTCGAGACTGTCTGCCACTTCGCGGCGCGTGATGACCGCACCCAGCGGCTGTCCGTTGCCCATCCCCTTTGCGATCGTGATAATGTCGGGGACAACGCCCTGCTGCTCAAAGCCCCAGAAATAGTGGCCGAGACGGCCATAACCGACCTGCACCTCGTCGGCGATACAGAGACCGCCACGCTCGCGCACCATGGCATAGACCTGTTGCAAGTAACCCGACGGAAGCGGAATGCCGCCGGCATTTCCGTAGACGCTTTCCGCAATGAAACCGGCCAGTCCCTCGCCTCGTGCTTCGAGCTCGGCAATGGTGTTGGAGACTGCCGCTACATAACCCTCCGTCGCGTCCGGGCCGCGGAACTTGCCGCGATAGGTGTTCGGCGACAGAACGGGATGGACCCAGTCCGGCCGGGTTTCCAAGGCGCGCGGGTTGTCGGCGATGGAGGTGGAGACGGCGTCACTGGCGACTGTCCAGCCATGATAGGCTTCCAGCAGGCTCAGGATATTGCGTCGGCCACTATGCGCCCAGGCCAGACGCAAAGCGAGATCTACCGCTTCGGAGCCGGAATTGACCAGGAAGACCGTGTCCAAGCCTTCTGGAGCCAAGGCCGCAAGTCTGTCGGAGAAATCCGCGACGGCACTGTAGTGAAAACGCGAATTCGTGTTGAGCAGCGACCACTGGCGTCCCACAGCTGCAGCCAGGGTCGGATGCCCGTGGCCGAGAATGCTCACGTTGTTGACCATATCCAGATAGGCACGGCCGTTGACATCAAAAAGGTGCTCCTTCCAGCCGCGCTCTATCTGCGGAGGGGTGGCGTAGTAGTTCTTCTGCGGTTTGGCGAAGCTCTTGCTTCTGCGTTTCAGAACAGCCTCGCTCTGCGGCGCGGGCGCGTCGATTCCGATCCCGAGGAGACGGGAAGGCGAGGGGCAAAGCTGGCTCCAGATGGCACTTTGGTGTGGCTTGGCAAAGAGGGGCGGAATAAGGTCCGTATCGCGGCACAGCTGTATGCGTAGCCCGCCGATGCCGCCGGTAGCGCCCGCAACCTGGCCGATGCTGTCGCCGGCCGAAAGGCTGGCGCCGTCTTCAAGGCCGCATTCTATGCCATCAAGATGCAACGCCAGATTGGTCGTTGCGAGGATCAGATGATGGCCGTTCCGTCTCAGTGTCGCATCGAAAGGCGCGACGGCCTGCGTTCCGCTGGGCAGGCACATATCGATGTGGAGCGCGAAGGTTGCCGGCGCGCGCTGGGACAGCGGGCGAGTATAGGACAGTCGGTATTCCCCATAACGGGTGGAGGAGAAGCCGGTTTCCATCGCCGCGCGGGCGAGGAGCTTCCAGTCTACCTCCTGATCCGCCCATGCGTCGGCGACGAAATCCGGACTGGTGACGCTGAGGTCGGTCAGACGCAGGTTCTCCGGCGTCACGTCCGGCAGCATGGCGGTGGTGACGTTCAACTCTTCGGTTATTGCGAGACCAACGGCATTGAAAATAGCGGCTTCCATCAGTGAGTAGGGGACGGAAATGGCGGTGTCGAAGATTTCGCGTTCATGTGCCGCATTGCCCAAGACGTACTCGTTGTCCGGGTCGATCGACAATTGCTGCTCGCTGCTGGCCACGAGCACGCCCGCACGGGCAACGATCAGGGGCCAAAGGGCAGTCAATTCTGCATGCGTGAGTGGATAGCGTGCATGGAATGCTTTCACAGCGGGAAGGATGCAGAAGGGGTCGCCGTCCGCGTGGTGCAGCAGGGCCGCGCAGGCAACCGCAAGATCGGCGATGAGCCAGCCATACATCACGTCGCCGAAGTCGATGACGCCGACCGGCATCAAGCGCTGTCCTGATTCAGACCGGGCGACGATGTTGTCGTCGGTGACGTCGTGATGAATGGCATGGAGCCGCAGCTCTGGTGCAACGGTCTGCAGGCGCTTGACGGCGACGATCATCGCCTTGGCGATGCGGTCCCTCGTGGCCTGATCTTCTACAGATTTCAGAAGGTGCAGAGCGACCGGTCCCGCGCGACGCAAGTCCCACTGCAATTCCCGTTCAAGGCCCGGGTGCTTGAAATCCCTAAGCCCCAGCGCGACACGCGCAGTTACGTCACCAAGGGCAGAAACCTGTTCTTCGGTCAGGAACTTCTGCCGCGTGAGCGGTTGACCGTCGAGGAACGTCAGGACCCGCAACCAGTAATAGCTGCCTTCGATTTCACATTGGGGAATGTATTCGCCGGTGAGCGTCGCAATCGGCTCCGGAATCTCAAGGCCAAGAGCCAGGCTGCGCAGGTGCATCATGGCCTGATTCTGCGCCTCAAGTTCGGCGTAGGGATATTCGGCTCGGGTAACCTTGAGAACGAAACGTTCAGGTCCAGTGTCGATCAGGAAGTTGCGATCCTGCTGGCTGCCCAGTTCGCGAAGCTCGCCATGGAAACCATAGAAGTCGCTCAGGATGGTCTTGGCGTCCGCAAGGGTGACGTGCGGACGCGAGAGCTGTGTGCGCTGAAGAAGTGCCGAGTCAGCCATGAACGGTCCCCCATAGAATCATGGCGGCGACATTATCCAGACCCGTGTCAAGCGTCCATCCCGCGAGCAGAGGCGCTTTGCAATCCGACCGGATTTGCTCAGCCCATTCGCTCCGATGCATAAGAACCAGGGCTTGCCGGGAAGACGACCGTGCGGTTGCCGTTGATGAAAGTGCGGTGATGGATGTGCGCATGGATGGCGCGTGCCAGAACCTGGCTTTCGACATCCCGGCCGATGGAAACATAGTCGTCCGCCGACTGCGCGTGGGTGATGCGTGCCACGTCCTGCTCGATGATCGGACCTTCGTCGAGGTCAGCGGTGACGTAGTGCGCCGTCGCGCCGATCAGCTTTACCCCGCGCTCGAAGGCCTGCTTGTACGGGTTTGCGCCCTTGAAGCTCGGCAGGAAGGAATGGTGGATGTTGATGATCTTGCCCGACATCTTCTGGCACATCTGGTCCGATAGGATCTGCATGTAGCGGGCCAGCACGATCAGTTCCGTGCCGGTCTGCTCGACGATGTCCATGATGCGAGCCTCGGCCTCGGGCTTGTTGGCCTTGGTGACCGGAATATGGTGGAAGGGGATATCATGGTTCACCACGACCTTCTGGTAGTCGAAGTGATTGGAGATGACGCCAACGATCTCGATCGGCAATGCACCAATCTTCCAGCGATAGAGCAGGTCGTTGAGGCAGTGGCCGAAGCGCGAGACCATCAGCAGGACTTTTTCCCGCTTGGCGGCGTCGTAGAGGTTCCAGGTCATGCCGAAGCGCTCGGCGACCGGCGAGAAGCCCTGTTCGATCTTGGGCTGCGCGGCGCCTTCCTCTGAAATGAAGGAGACGCGCATGAAAAACTGCCCTGTGTCGAGATCGTCGAACTGGGAGCTGTCGACGATGTTGCAGCCCTGCTCGGCCAGATAACCGGAAATGGCGGCGACGATCCCACGCGTCGACGGACAAGACACTGTCAAAACATAGCTCTTCATCGGTTCTCTTCTCCCTGCGGCACTGCCGCGCGTCTCTATCGCATTTGCGGCATCTCGAAAAGCGCCGCCCTTGCAACCGGTTGTTTGCCAAGTGGAAGATCGCCCGATGCCAACCGCATCTCTCGTCCGTCGGCGACCGCCCGCTTGTTTCTGGGATGCGAGATTAGGCGAGAAGGCGGAAAACTCCGTTCCCGTTGCGTCTTCCAACGACGCATCCCCGTCGTCGGTGGCTGGCCGTGCCGTGATTTAGGGTCAGGAGATGGTGTGACCCGTGCGACTACCGAGATGGCGGACTGTCCCGTTCGGTTTCGCGGAGAGGGGGGCGTTTGCGCGGGGCAAGAGGCGGATGATACGCGTGTGCCCTGGAGCCAGGTGGAACCAGTCGTCGTCGGGCACATGGTGCTCAAATTCGAGATGCACCGACTGCGCGAACTGGGTGGCGGCAAGTTCCAGCTGCCATCCTCCGTCCATGGCGGTCAAACTGTGTTCGAAGCCAGCCGGGTGTAGCGCTTTGGTGCGACCGAGCGGAAAATGGAAGGCTTCAGCCATCAGGATGCCGTCGGCGGAGACAAGCCTTGCAACGGTCACATCATGAGATGGGGGACCGAAGCGGAAGGCATAGGTACTGTCGAAAAAAGCGCCGAAGAGATCTGTTGCCGCCAGTTTAACCGACTGTCGGGCATCGAGGGCCAGACCGCGATTGCCCTTGACGACGACGTGGCGTCCGTCGCGAAGACAGGCGACTTCCAGATGGACGGTTTGCGCGGACGCGGCCTCGTTTGCAACATGGATCGCCAGGCCATTGGTGCCTTCATCGGTCAAAACCACCTGAAGCGGCCGGAAGGCGCGTTTCAGTCCAAACCAGACGGGTTTCGCTTCGCCGGTGGCATCGATCACGCCCCAGCCGGGTCCTGGTTCGAGATCCTGGAACGTCCACACAAGGGCTCCCCGACAGGACGAACCTATCCGGCGCAATTCGGCATAGGTCTCCGTGACCACTTCTGTTGTAACGGCCCTGGAGAAGTCGAGATAACGGTCCGGTTCCTGACGGCGCAGGCGAGCCGGATCGACGTCGTAGAGGGCCTGAAGGTAATGGTCGCGCACATCCTCGAAATCCCAGGACGCGCCGCGGTCGCGGGGTACGCGCGCTTTCCAGCGAGGATCATGGACGGGGGCTGCCGGCAGGTATTGGTCCAGGGTGCGCTGCTGCGGAATATGCGCGAAGGCCAGGCACTCGGCAGCAAACCGCACATTGGCCCGACGCGCGTCTTCGAGCGGTCGTTGATAGGCGCCGACGCCGTAGTAGTGGGTAACGCCTTCATCGGGCGAGAAAGGCATGGCGCCGCCCGAGGGCGAGTTGGCCACATAGGCGCAGTCGGGCCGCCCCTCCTTGGCCAGACGGGCGAGGGTTTCCTGGAAGAAAGCACCGTTCCATGCGGACTTCGGCAGGCCGAGCATGGCTCCTTGCTGGAAGACTTCGCTGCCGCCGCAAATGACGGCAAGCGAAGGATGCCCCTGAAGCCGTGCGAGGAGTTCACGCACTTCGCTTTCGACCTTCATGCTGAAGGCCTCCTCGGCGAAGGGATAGTCGAAATTCGCCAGCATCAGGTCCTGCCAGACCAGGATGCCGAGTTGGTCGCACAGGCGAAAGAACTCTTCGCTCTCATAGGTCATGGTTCCGCCAATGCGGATCATGTTCATGTTGGCCTCTGCCGCCATGGTCAGCCATGGGGCATAGTCTTCGGCTGATCCGGACAGGCGCACAATATCGGCATTGGTCCAGACGGCCCCCCTGCAGAAGACAGGGACGCCGTTGATCCTGAGGCCGAAGCCTCTGCCATCATCGTCATGATCCACTTCGATGCGGCGAAAACCGATGAGCCCGAGTGAATGAACGCGGCCATCGACCGAGAGCGTCAGATCGTGGAGGTTGGGTCTGCCGTGGGTTCGCGGCCACCAGGGCATCACACCGGGCAGATCCAGCCTTGCCTCGAGGAGACCGCTTGCGTCGGGTGTCAGTTCCGCGCTCCTGCCGCAGCAAAGGATGGCCGAAGAATGAGCTCCGTCGAGGCGGAGGCGAACCGCCAGTTTGCCAGTGCCGAACTCGTCAAGATCCGCCTCGATCGCGAGATCCGTAACCCTGTCCTTACTCAGGCGGATCAGCAGGATGGGCCGATAGGGACCCACTGCGTGGATCTCCGGACACCACCCCGGCATGTGGCCCAGGGCTGTTGTGCGGACGAGCCTCAGGCCCTGGTGGTCGAACAGTTGCGGGCGCCAGCGGGCGCGGGGGGCGCGTTTTTCGAAATGGGGCCGAAGGGCGCGAAAGCAGATGGCGACATCGTCATGTCCAGTGAGGTCGAGCGGAACGTCGAGGCCCTCGAACATGCTGTCGCTGGTCGTCTGCAGTATGCCGTTGACATAGATCTCGGCAATTGTTGCGAGACCTTCGAAACGAAGGATGGCTGGTCCCGGCGTTTCTCCGTCGAGGGATCGGAAGTACCAGGCATCCTTGTCATGCAGAGGATGGGGATCATGACGGTCGAACAATCCTGCGTCCGCGAGCGTGCCCGCTACCGTACCGGGTACAGGGGCGGGGATGCGGGCCGCGGGACGATGGATTCCAGATGGCTCGGCATGAGCGCCGGCTTCGGTGACGAGGAGCGTCCAGCCATGGTGAAGGGGGCGAATGTCCGCTCCCGGATAGATGGCTCTCGTCATGCGTCTTCCCTCAAATCAGCCTGCTTTGCTGCCGAGATCATCCATCAGCCGGTCCCAGGCCGCAACAGCCGGATCCAGGGCTGAGGCAAGGGGGTCGAACTTCTTGCGAGTGATGGCGCGCGCCAATTGGAACTGTACGGTCTTGGCGCTTTCGCTGATCTTCAAGGCATCTGCAATCGCGTGTTCATAGCTCGCCTTGTCGAGCCAGGCCAGGTGGCTGGCGAGCAGCTCGAAATTGGCGCCGAATTGTCTGAGTGTGTTGAAGGCATATTTGTGGAAATAGCCGAAGGGACGATCGGCAATGGCTTCCACCTGAGTTGGGAATACTGCCGCAAAGGCGGAGATCGGGTTGCCATGCGGTCGCCGGGCGAAATGCCGCTTCAGGAGCAATGATGCGGTTTCCCGCTGATGCGCCAACGTCATCTGCCGGTCAGGAAACTTTACGAACTCCGTATAGGGCAGGAAAGGGATGCTGCTTTCCGGCTGGTCAAGCTGGAACACGCCGTCGAAATCAGCGCCCTCCACCCTGAAGAAGCCGCCATTGTGGAAGTAGTCCATGCTGCGGCCTGCGAGATCCAGCCGATTGATGCCGACCGTCGTCTTTCCGTGCTCCTGCCGGTAGCCGACCCCTTGGGTGTCGGGCATGAAATAGCTGTCCATTTCGACCAGGCACAGACGGCCGCGGCGGATCTGCTCCGCCACATGCGCCTCGACTCGGTCGAAAATCGCAAGTTCCGTGACGCGGATGTCGTAGAGGCTTTCGAGGTCTTCCAGGGGGACCTTGAAGAAGGTGAACTGGTCGCCTTCGAAATCCTGGGTGACGGTGAAGCCCAACATGGCTTCCGGACCCAGTCCCCGCGCTGACAAGACTTCGATCCAGAGGTCGACGTAGCAATTGGTCTCCGGCCACATGCGTTCGCTGGAATGGAGCGCATGTGGCGCGTAGGCGGCTGGATCAAGCCCGGGAAAAACTGCCGTCATCACGCGCTCAGCCCCAGAGCGTGTTGCGAACGTGTTCGGGCCACTGCGCGACATCCAGACCGTGCTGAGCGAAGAGCGCGAGTGCGATCCGCTCCAGGCCGAAGCCCACGCAGGCCGTGAAGGCGGTGGAGCCGTCGGCGAGGGTAAGGCCCCACTTCTGGCCAAAGGCATCCTGGTGATAGTTGAAGCTCATGCAGGCCGTCTTGTTGGCCTGTGAGGTCACCGGAATGAGAAGCTCGAATTTCAGGTTCTGGTCGCGCTGGTTGTTGGCCATCAGCCGGCCTGCGCGGCCGAAGAACGGGTCGTTCGCCACATCGATCTCCACGTCGAGGCCGATCGACTTCATCATCTCGACGCCACGATCCATCCAGGTCTGGCGGAAAGTCGTGACATGCGCTTCGCTGCCCATGCAGACATATTCGCGCATGCGGAACAGCTGCTGGCGAGCCGGGTCCTGCGACGGTTCGTGACGGAAACAGTAGGATTGCAGGTCGAACAGGCCGCCATCCATCGAGATGGGGCCGCGCTTGGCAACCGTCGGATAGAGCGGGTAACAGGCTGCCGGCGTCAACGCGATGTCCGTCGCCTTCTGCTCCTTCGTCCAGTCTCCGCCTTCCTCCATGCATTGCAGCAGGCTCATGTGGTCGTGGTCGTTGCCACAGAAGGAATGCACGGTCCCGGCAAGCTGCGGGAAGCTTTTCATGTAGCCGCTGGCCTCGAAATAGGCGCGGTTCATGCCCGGAGGAAAACGGATCGCTTCGGCGCCATCACCACCGCCGACACGGTCGATCAGTCGTTCGAAGGCGGCAATCACATCTTCGAACTGGCCACTGCGGCCATAAAGGCCGTCCACACCGGTCTCGATCAGAAGGCCGCTTTCGAAGAGGCGGTCGAGAAAGCTTACCTGCATATCCATGTCCGTTACCCCAACAATCCGGTTTCTTGTTTGTGGACGAGCAGCATTGTCGACGTGTTGCCGAGAATGCGGTCATTGGAAATCATGAGTTCGGCGGAATGGGCATCCCGCAAGTGTCTGCCGAGGCTGAAGGGCGTGCCATTCTTGTAGCCCATGATGCCGCAGATCCTCAGCGCCTGGTTGATCACGGGCAGGATCATCTCGGAGGAGGCGATCTTGACGTTGTTCATCGCCACCGCAAAGCCCATCGAGGAAAGACGGTCGGGGTCGTGCAATGCCTGTTCGTACGACACCAGTCCGGCTTGGATATTCGACCGTATGACCTGAAGCTGGCTCGACATTTCTGCGAGCTGGACGAGGCCGGGAGGCTGTGTGCCGGGCGCCTTGCGGGCTGCGGTCCGTACGAAGGTCTGGGCCTTCGTGAAGGCATCGACGGCAATGCCGTACCACAGGGCGCTCCAGAGCAGGTGCGAGTTTGCAAGCATCGACTGTGCGGCGATCTCTGCAAACGGTTTCGGGAGGATCTGGGCCGCAGGCGCTTCGCCCTTAAACAGGAAGCCGTCCGAACATGTGCCGCGCATGCCCATGGTGTCCCAGACATGGGTCTGTTCGAGGGTGTACTGGCCCTTGAGGAAAACCGTCATCACCTGGTCAGACGGAGGCGCATCCTTATGGGCGCGGGACGTGATGAGGATCGCGTCTGCCTGCTTGCCGTAGGAGATGACGGTCGCGTCCTTTTCCAAGCGGCAAAGATCGCCCTCGACCTCAATGGCGCAGATCGAATTTCGGAGATTGCCGCCTATGCCGCCTTCAGTCGTGGCCGATCCGAGCAGCAGTTGCTCATCACAGACCTGGCGCATGAAGCCGCGATGCCATTCGGCTTCGGTTCCATGGGAGACCAGGCTCGATACCTTGATCTGGTGCATCGCGAAGATCATGGCGCTTGCAGCGCAGGCCTGTGCAATGATGGTGCAGAGTTCGGCGATCTCGGAGGTCGAGCGGCCTTCACCGCCACAGTCCGTCGGGATTTGGATGCCGAGCAGTTTTTCGGCCTTCATCGCCGCGATGGCTTCCAGCGGGAAGCGGCCCTGTTTGTCGACGTCGTCGGCATAGACGGCAGCGATTGCCGCAACACGCGTGGCGCGGGCCTTCAGGCTCTGGTCCGCCGATTTGCTCGAGAGGTCCATCAGGCGACCTCTCTGTCCTTGAGAATGATCTGTACCGTTGCCTCGATGGCCGCGATGCTGGCGAAGGACTTTCGGTTCAGCAGGTGGTCGGGGAATTCCATGTCGAAGGCTTCTTCCAGACCGAGCATCAGCTGAACCGATGCAAAAGAGGAGAGGCCGGCGGCATAGAGGTCCGAGTCATCGGCCAGCGTATCGACCGCTACGGGCAGACCACCCAATTTCGACAGAAGCGTGCGAATGGTATCGTTCATCGTTCATCCCTCTCAAGTCGTCGCTCGAATTTTATTGAGCGATTTCTTACAGAGGAAAGACGAAGTTTTCACTAAAGAATTCGGTAAAATTCTAAGGTTCTCGGCTGCTGTAAGGTCTAATATCTGCCTTTATTGCCGATTCATCCGGATTTGCCAGGTTTATTTACCCTGAATAGGGCTGTTCATCTCCGTGGCGATCGATAATTATGTATCGATTTGGCTCAATTTCGCGAAGAGCACTTGCGCCGGCTTCGACCTTACCGTGTCCATCCGGAAGATCGAGAATGTAGTGCGGAATGCACAGACCCGAGACGTGGTTGCGCAACTCGCGCATGATCGCCTGACCTTGTGAGATCGTCAGACGGAAATGAGCGGTGCCGGGGGCCATGTCGGGGTGATGCAGGTAATAGGGTTTGATGCGTATCTCCACGAAGCTACGCATCAGGTCCGCCAAGATCTCGGCCTTGTCGTTGATCCCTTTCAACAGGACACTCTGGCTGACCATCGAGAAGCCGGAATCGACGAGCCGCGCACAGGCAGCGCGCACCTCGTCGGTCAATTCTCGGGGGTGGTTGACGTGCAGGGCGATGAAGACGGTCTTGCCCGAGGCCTTCAGGGCATCCACCAGTTCTTCCGTGATGCGGGCAGGATCAACGGCCGGGACGCGGCTGTGAATGCGGACGATCTTGACGTGATCGATGGTGGAGAGGGCCTGCATGACCTCGCGAAGCCGTCGAGGCGAGAGGATCAACGGGTCGCCACCGGTGAGGATTACTTCCCAGATGCGCTCGTGGCTGCGGATGTAATCCAGAGCAACCTGAATCCGGTCCGGCGACAGGGTGCCATCGCCATCGGGGCCCACCATTTCGCGGCGAAAGCAAAAGCGGCAATAGACCGGACAGACATGCAGAAGCTTGAGCAATACGCGGTCGGGGTAGCGGTGCACGATGCCTTCGACCGGAGAATGGGGATGGTCGCCGATGGGATCGGGCCGTTCGCCGGGATGTTCGATCAGTTCGGCGGCCGTTGGAATATATTGGGCAGCAATCGGGTCGTGCGGATCTGACGGGTCAATCAGGCTTGATACCGTCGGTGTCAGAGCGATGGCGTAGCGTTCGGCGACAGGGGCAAGTGTCTGGGCCGAAGAGGCGTTGACCAGGCCAGCAGCGATCAGGTCGGGGATTGAGCGCAGTGTCGCCTCAGCCACGATGCGTCTCCGGCACCGGTGCCCAGATAACCTGGTCAATCTTAAGTGCGCCGGTTGCCAGCATCACGAGCCGGTCGAAACCGAGAGCTATGCCGGAGGCCTGCGGCATGATGGCGAGGGCTTCAAGGAAATCCTCGTCCAGTGGATAAGTTTCGCCATAGACGCGCTGTTTCTCGACCATCTCCGCCTCAAAGCGCCGTCGCTGCTCGCCGGGATCGGTCAGTTCGCCGAAGGCATTGGCGAGCTCGACGCCGCAGGCATAGAGTTCGAAGCGTTCGGCGACGCGCGGGTCGTCGGCGCATGGGCGTGCGAGTGCGGCCTCAGCAATGGGATAGCGGTCGAGGATCGTCACGCGACCGTTGCCGAGATTGGGTTCGACCTTCTCGACAATGACCCGGCTGAAGAGATCCGCCCAGGTGTCGTCGGCAGCGACCCGCATGCCGACTGCCACCAGCTGACTGGCCAAGGCGTCGCGGTTCGTGGTGCCATTCTCTTCGATCGTCGCCAGAAGGTCGATGTCATGACGCGCGAAGGCATCTGCCACAGAGATCCGCTCGGGTTCGGCGAAGGGGTCGACTGTCTTGCCGCCGTAAGCGAAGTGCTTCGTACCCACGGTTTCTGCCGCAAGCGTAATCAGGTCGACGCAGTCCTGCATCAACTGCTCGTAACTTTCGCCAACACGGTACCATTCCAGCATCGTAAACTCGGGATGGTGCAGTGGGCCACGCTCGCGATTGCGGTAGACATGGGCGAAACAAGCGATCCGGGTTTCGCCAGCAGACAGCAGCTTCTTGCAGGCGAATTCCGGCGAAGTGTGGAGGTAAAGCGGGACTGCCGAGCCGTCGTGTCCCAGAGCTTCAGTCTTGAAGGCATGCAGATGGGCTTCGTTGCCGGGCGAAACCTGCAGTGTCGCCGTGTCCACCTCCACGAACTCCCGGTCCGCGAAATGACTGCGGAACGCGGCCTGGATCCGGTTGCGTCCGATCAGAAACGGCCGCCGATCGGCGTGGGTGGAGGGTGTCCACCACGCAGGGGCTGAACGGTGTCGGTCAGACATTCCGGATTCTCGATCCTTCTCTCAACACGGGCTGGCTATTTTGCCGAATTTGGGTTAGTCCCGCCCGAGAAATTCGAAGACGTCAGCAGGGACGGCCGTCCTTTACGACGGGTCTCACGCAGATACAAGGAATTCCAATGGTCAAGATTATCGCCTCTTCCGTCCGCAAGGGTAACGTTCTCGACGTCGACGGCAAGCTCTACGTCGTCCTGACGGCTGAAAACTTCCACCCGGGCAAGGGCACGCCGGTGACCCAGGTCAACATGCGCCGCATCGTCGATGGCGTGAAGGTGTCTGAGCGCTGGCGTACGACCGAACAGGTCGAGCGTGCGTTTGTCGAAGACGTGAACCACCAGTTCCTTTATGAGGACGGTGAAGGCTTCCACTTCATGAACCCGGAATCTTACGACCAGGTCGTCGTCGATGCCGAAACCATGGGTGACCAGAAGGCCTACCTGCAGGAAGGCATGGTCTGCATTCTCTCCATGCACGAAGGTGTAGCGCTCGCCATCCAGCTGCCGCGCCACGTGACGCTCGAGATCACCGAGACCGAGCCGGTCGTGAAGGGCCAGACGGCCTCCTCGTCCTACAAGCCGGCCATGCTCTCGAACGGCATCCGCACGATGGTGCCGCCGCATATCGACGCCGGCACTCGCGTTGTGATCGCGACAGAAGACAATTCCTACGTCGAGCGCGCCAAGAACTGAGTAACGGCGCTCTTCCGCCCCATGATAAGGCCCGGCGTTTTCAACGCCGGGCCTCTTTTGTTATCGGACAAAGCCATCCTGCCGATCATCGGCGAGGCTTTGCGGGTCTCCGCTCTCAGTGTGCGGCGGTCAGCGGATTTCCGAATGACGATGATGCCCTGCGCGCCCTGCGGTCCGTCGCCCCTTTCGAGCAGCGTGATCTGCTCCTTCAGATGAAGCTTGATCTTCTTCAAGGCGCGAACCCTGATGCCGTCGGGCCGGGGCCGACGCTGTTCCTCGTCAATTTTGGCGGCAACGATCGAGTGGCGGGCTTTCAGGGCTTTCAGCAGTTGCTTCATGATTCGTCTCCTTTCCGATGAGACGAATATGGAAACGTCGCTTTGATTATTCCAATTCATTGATTATATCATTCTCATAGATGATCTCTATGAGGTTGCCATGCCGTTTCGGCCTAGCCATCGCCAGCTGGAATATCTGGTTGCTCTCGGGGAGGCAGGCCACTTCGGTGAGGCCGCGCGCCGATGCAATGTCTCGCAACCGACCCTATCGGTGCAGGTTGCGCTTCTGGAAAAGCAGCTCGGCGTGACGCTCATAGATCGCATGCCGGGTCATGTCACGCCGACCCCGGTGGGGGCCGAGATCATTACAGCAGCCAAGGTCATCCTGAGCGGGCTCGATGAGATCCGGGCGCTCGCGGTCAGTTCCAAGGGCAATCTGGGCGGCGCCATTCGTTTGGGTGTTGCACCGTCCTTCGGACCTTACTTTCTGCCCTATCTTCTGCCCCGGCTGCATGCCCAACATCCCGATCTCAAGCTCTATATCCGGGAGGACAGGCCGCGTCCGCTGGAACGGGCGGTTCTTCAAGGCGAAACGGACTGCGGCGTCGGCCCAGTCCCATCTCACGAACCCGACCTTGTCGCAGAAGTGATCTGTCGCGAACGGATTTATCTCGGTGTGCCCCGGATGCACCCTCTGGCAGACCTGAAATCAGTTCCTTTGACGGCGCTGGAGGGCATGCGATTATTGACACTCGGGCCGGGGCACAGGTTGCTGGACGATGTCCGAAAGCTCGCGGAGATGTCCGGTGCTATCCTCGCCGAGGATTATGAAGGGTCGAGCCTGGACGCGATCAGGCAGATGGTGTCGATCGAGATGGGCTTGTCGCTGTTTCCGGAGCTTTATGTACGTTCGGAGTTCGCCAAGGACGAGAATATTAGCCTGCTCACGATCTCGGACTGGGAGGGCACGCGCGATATCGCCTTCTTCTGGCGTCGGGCGAGTGCGAGAGGGAGCCATTTCAGCGCTCTGGCGGCTCTTGCGCGAGAGGTGGCGGCGGGGCTGTTTACGGCAGATGTAATCGCGGATCGGCGATCCCCGGGCCAAGCCGGGGATCGCTGAGCGTTCGGTCAGGCAATGCCGCCGAGGCAGATGTATTTGATCTCGGTATAGTCATCGATGCCGTATTTCGAGCCTTCGCGGCCGAGGCCGGACTGCTTGATGCCACCAAAGGGCGCCACTTCTGTGGAGATGAGGCCCGTGTTGACGCCGACCATGCCATATTCCAGGGCTTCCGCGACGCGGAAGACCTTGGCGATGTCCTTCGAATAAAAGTACGAGGCGAGGCCGAATTCGGTGGCGTTGGCCAGCTCGATCACTTCCTCTTCCGTCTCGAACTTGAAGAGCGGGGCGACCGGGCCGAAGGTTTCTTCGGTCGCGACCTTCATGGCGGTCGTCACGCCGGTCAGGATCGTCGGCTCGAAGAACAGTTCGCCTGCCGAAGACGGCTTGCCGCCAAGGGCGACAGTTGCGCCCTTGGAGACGGCGTCCGCCACGTGTTCCTTGACCTTTTCGACGGCCTTGGAGTCGATCAACGGGCCTGTGGTCACACCCTCGGCAAAGCCGTCGCCAACCTTCAGCTGACCGACCCTCTCTGCGAGCTTCTTGGCAAAGGCGTCGTAGATGCCGGACTGCACATAGAGACGGTTGGCGCAGACGCAGGTCTGGCCGGCATTGCGATACTTGGAGATCATCGCCCCTTCGACCGCGGCGTCGAGATCCGCGTCATCGAAGACGATGAAGGGTGCATTGCCGCCGAGCTCGAGGCCGAGCTTCATGATCTGATCGGCCCCCTGACGCATCAGGATGCGGCCGACATTGGTGGAGCCGGTGAAGGTCAGCTTGCGGACCTTGTCATTGGCGCAGAGTTCCTGGCCGACCATGGCCGCATCGGTCGAGGTCAACACCGAGAAGAGGCCTGCGGGCAAGCCCGCACGCTCGGCGAGAATCGCAATCGCCAGAGCCGAGAGCGGGGTCTGGGCCGCAGGCTTCGACACCATGGCGCAACCAACGGCGAGTGCTGGCGCGACCTTTCGGGCGAGCATGGCATTCGGGAAGTTCCACGGCGTGATCGCGCCGACAACGCCGACCGGCTGCTTGATGACCATGATCCGCTTGTCGGCCTGATGGCCGGGGATCGTGTCGCCATAGACGCGCTTGGCTTCTTCGGCGAACCATTCGACATAGGATGCGCCGTAGAGGATTTCGCCACGGGCTTCCGGCCAGGGCTTGCCCATTTCCATGGTCAGGATCGTGGCGAGATCGTCGGCATTTGCGACCATCAGGTCGTTCCACTTGCGCAGGACCGCGGCGCGTTCCTTGCCGGTCTTCTTCGCCCAGGCCTTCTGTGCCGTGTAGGCAGCATCGATCGCCTTCGTCACTTCCGCCTTGTTGAGGTCGGGAAGCACCGCGATCACGTCACCCGTTGCCGGGTTGGTGACCTCGAAGGTCTTGCCCGACTTGCTTGCTGCCAACCAGTCGTTACCGACCAGCGACTTGTCGGTCGCCAGTGTCGGGTCCTTCAGCTTGTCGGTCAGGGTTTTCGAAATGGTCATGCCTCAGGCTCCTGCTGCAACTTCACGGATCGAGGCTTCGATCAGGTCGAGTGCCTCGTTGAAGACCTCGTCCTGAATGGTGATCGGGGCGAGGAAGCGGATGACGTTGCTGTAGACGCCGCAGGTGAGAAGGATCAGGCCCTTTTCCAGCGCCTTCACACGCACCGCATTGGTGAAATCCGCGTTGGGCTTGTCGGTTCCCGGGATCTTGAACTCGACGGCGTTCATGAAGCCGAGGCCGCGGATGTCCATGATGTGTGGAACGTCGGCTCGGATGGCTTCGAGGCGCTGCTTCAGGCGGTTGCCGAGCTGGTTGGCGCGGTCGCAGAGCTTTTCCTCTTCGATGACGTCAAGAACGGCATGGGCGGCGGCGATCGCCAGCGGGTTGCCGGCATAGGTGCCGCCGAGGCCGCCGGGCCCGGGGGCATCCATGAGTTCGGCGCGGCCGGTGACGGCCGACAGCGGGAAGCCACCGGCGAGGCTCTTCGCCATCGTGGTCAGGTCCGGAACGACGTCGTAATGCTCCATCGCGAACATCTTGCCCGTGCGGGCAAAACCGGTCTGGACTTCGTCAGCGACGAGCAGGATGCCATGTTCATCGCAGATTTCGCGCAGGGCCTTCATCAGTGCACGCGGCACGTCATAGAAGCCGCCTTCGCCCTGGACAGGCTCAAGGATGATCGCTGCCACGCGCTTCGGATCGACGTCTGCCTTAAACAGCTTGTCGAGGACGTCAAGAGTGGTCTCGACGTCGATGCCGTGCATTTCCAGCGGGAAGGGCACATGGAAGACGTCGTTCATCATCGGGCCGAAACCGACCTTGTAGGGAACGACCTTGCCGGTGAGCGCCATGCCCATGAAAGTGCGGCCGTGGAAGCCGCCGGTAAAGGCGATGACGGCAGAGCGGCCGGTCGCGCAGCGGGCGATCTTGATCGCATTTTCGACGGCTTCAGCGCCCGTCGTCGCGAAGATCGTCTTCTTCTCGAAATTGCCCGGCAGCATCTTGTTCAGACGTTCAGCGAGCGCGACGTAGTTCTCGTAAGGCACGACCTGGTGGCAGGTGTGGGTGAAGCGGTCGAGCTGGTTCTTGACGGCTGCGACAACCTTCGGATGGCGATGGCCGGTGTTGAGAACGGCGATGCCGCCGGCGAAGTCGATGTAGCGTCGGCCCTCGACATCCCAGATCTCCGAGTTCTCAGCCTTGTCGGCATAGATCTGCGTGGTCATGCCGACGCCGCGGGAGATGGCGTCATTCTTGCGAGCTGAGATTTCGGCGTTCTTCATCGTTTTCGTCCTGTGCGAAGGGTTGCCAGCGGCGTCGCATTCGACTGCGATCGCGCGGTAAGATATTTCCTACATTTTTTCTGTAGACTTGCAATATGCTTTGTCGGCATTATCACGCAGGACTGCGACATTTGATCGAGGGCAGCGTGGACGATATCCGGTTCAAGATTGCGGAGGCAGCGCGCATGGCGGGAGTTTCGCCGTCGACGCTTCGTCTATGGGAAAGCCAGGATCTCATCCAACCTATACGGACTGCCACGGGTCAGCGCGTCTATGATCGTGCACTTGTCGATCGCCTGAAGCGGATCGCGTGGCTGCGCACGGAGAAGGGGCTCAATCCGGCCGCGATCCGCGAGACGCTTCGGGATCTGCCGGAACCTGACGACGACGGTTCGGACAGTGATGATGACGCCTCCGATATCCGTCCGGGCACACGCATGCGACGTTTGCGGCGGGAGGCGGGCAAAACGCTTGATAACGTGGCCCAGGCGACCGGCGTTTCAGTTTCGCAGCTTTCGACGTTCGAACGCACCTCGCAAGGACTGTCGTTTACGGCTCTCCATGAAGTCGCACGGCATCTGGGGACGACGCTCGCCTCGCTGAGTGGCCAGGAAGAGGGGCGGGGAGGGGAGAGCCTGATCCGCGACGGCAAGTGGTCTTCATGGCCGACCACTTCATCGGGCGTGGCGGTGCAGGTCCTCGCCGAGGGGCGCAACATGATGGAGTGTAACCGCTTCCAACTCTCGCCCGGTGCATCGAGCGAAGGTGCCTATCAGCATGAGGGGGAGGAATTCATCCACATGCTCTCGGGGAGCCTGGAGATCATTCTCGACGGCGACAAGTTCTTCGAACTGCATGCCGGCGACAGCTTCTATTTCGAGAGCCGAAGGCCCCATTCGTGGCGCAACATCTCCAGTGGCGAAACGGTGCTCATCTGGATCAACACGCCGGCCACCTTCTGATTTTGGCAAAGAAAAACCCGGCGACCGTTTCCGGTGCCGGGTCTGGGTGTCGAGGTTGCCGACTTACTTGCTGGCGACGACCGTCTTGGCTCCGTCCCATGCATATCCGCCGCCGATTGCAACATTCAGGGCGACATAGTTCGTCGCCAATTGCTGAACAGCTTGTGCGAGGTTTGCCTGGGCGCTGGCGACATTGCGCTGGGCGTCCAGCACATCGAGAAGCGAGGAGGCGCCATCGCGGTAGCTCGCGGTCGATAGCGCCAGCGCTTCTTCGTAGGAGCGGACGGTTGCGGTGAGAGCCGATACAGTCTGGCGGGTGCGGTTCACGGCGACCAAGGCGTTTTCGACCTCGGCGACGGCACTCAGAACCGTCTGCTTCCACGCGAGATAGGCTTCCCGCGCTGCGGATTCACGCGCCTTGACATTGGCGCGGCGCTGGCCGCCGTCGAAGATCGGCAGGTTCAGGCTTGGACCAAAGCCCCATGAAGTAACACCGCCATTGGCGCCAGACGTCACGATGTAGCTCGGCGAAATCGATCCGCTGAGGGTGATCGAGGGATAGAGCGCGGCTTCGGCAACCCCGACTTCGGCCGTAGCTGCAGCAAGACTGCGTTCTGCGGCGCGAATGTCCGGACGGTTACGGATCAGGTCAGCAGGCACGCCTGCATTGACGCTACGACGTGCGTAGGGCTGGGCGGCACCCTTCTGAAGATCGGCCAACAGAGTTGTTGCCGGCAAGCCCAGCAACAGCGAAATGCGATGCACGGACTGGCGGAAGCCGATCTCCAGAGAGGGCATTTCTGCCAGTGTGGAGTTCACGAGGCCTTCGGACTGAACCACGTCCAGGCGCGACGCGGCACCGGCTTCGAGCTGCAGGCGTGTCAGTTCCAGCGTTTCCCGGCGGGACGCCAGGTTCTTGCGCGCAATCGCGATGCGCTCCTGGTAATAGCGTGCATCAACGTAGGCGGTCACTACGCTCGACAAGAAGGTCAGCTTTGCCACATCTGCGCTGGCATAGGCGGCGTCCAAGGAAGCTTTGGCGCTTTCCTTTGCACGACGATACTGACCGAAGAGATCGAGGAGCCAGGAAACGCTCGCCGAACCCGTGGTCGTGTTGCGGGTGGGGCTGTCCTGGCCACCGGAGCCTGATCCGTTGAAATCCCCCGTGCCGCTGCTACCGGACACTTGATGCTGACCCGATACCGAAAGCTGCGGGAAAGCGCCGGCATCCGCCGCTTCAAAGTTCGCTTCGGCGGATGTGATGCGTTCGATGGCCTGCAGAACGTCGAGGTTCTGCGATAGACCCTTTTCGACCAGGGTATCCAGGCGACGGTCATTGAACGCAGTCCACCACGGAGCCAGCGTCACGTCTGCGGCGGCTCTGGCGCTGCCTTCGGAGAATTTCACCGGAAGAGCCGTTTGAGGCGTCTCGTGATCGGGTCCAACGACGCAACCAGAGAGAAGGAGCATTACTAGCGGAGCGGCTGCACGTATCGATGGCATCACGTTTTCCTGTGTTCGTCCCCGGTCGTCGTTCAAGGGCTTATATCACCCTCGCCGAGGACCGCATTACTCACGCAGGCCAACCCGGCAGCCTACGCAATAGTTGGTTAACATAGTTTGTCAATCTTCACGATGACAGCGGTTCTTGCGGTTTTGCACCGCCGAAAAGTTTGCGGATGATCACGAAAAACGACGGCACAAAGAAGATCCCGAGCGCGGTTGCCGTGAACATGCCGCCAAGCACGCCAATGCCGATGGAATTTTGGGCAGCAGAGCCTGCTCCGGTGGCAACGGCGAGCGGAACGACACCCAGAATGAAGGCGAGCGACGTCATGATAATCGGGCGCAGGCGAAGCTTTGCAGCTTCGAGTGTTGCATCTATGACACTCACTCCGGCAGCCTGACGGTCCTTTGCAAACTCCACGATGAGAATCGCATTCTTGGCGGCGAGACCGATTGTCGTCAGCAGGCCGACCTTGAAGTAGACGTCGTTGGACTGGCCGAAGAACGACGCTGCCGCGACCGCACCCAAGACGCCGACCGGTACCGCCATAATGACGGAGAAGGGGATCGACCAGCTTTCGTACAGGGCTGCCAGGCAAAGGAAGACGATCAGCACCGACAAGGCGTAGAGCAACGGGGCTTGAGAGCCCGACAGCCGCTCCTGATAGGAGATGCCCTGCCAAGCCACTGTGTAGCCACCATCGAGACCAGCGGTCAGCTGCTCCATGGTATCCATGGCGGTCCCCGAGCTCACACCGGCGCCGGCTGCACCTTCCATCGAGATCGCGCCCACACCGTTGAAGCGGCTGAGGGTCGGCGCACCACTGATCCATTGCGTCTTTACGAAGGACGAGAAGGGGACCATTTCGCCATTGGCGTTGCGGGCGTGCCAGTCGTTGATGGCAGATTCCTGCATGCGATATGGGGCGTCGCCCTGAACGAAGACCGGCTTCAGTTCGCCGTTCAGCGTAAAGTCGTTGACGTCACGCCCCGCAAAGATGGTCGACAGCATGTTGTTGACGGTTGCGATGTCGAGACCCATGGCGCCCATCTTTTCCTGGTCCAGCAGGAATTTCAGCTGGGTCTCCGCCGGTGGGTTGTTCGAACGCAGCGAGCTGACAGCCGCGTTCTGGCTCCCGGCCTGCATCAATTGCTGTGAGGCCGCCGTCAAGGCTTCCGTGCCCCGCTTGCCGCTGTCGACGAGATACATCGAGAAGCCACTCGATGTGCCGAGCCCCGGGATCGCCGGCGGCTGCAGCGGGAAGACCTGGGCATCACGCAGAGTGAAGAAGTAACCCATGGCGCGCTGGACGACGGCGGGCGCTGCCAGCTGCGGATCCTTGCGAAGCTCGAAGTCCTTCAGTTTGGCAAAGACCAGCGCGTAATTCTGTCCAGAACCGACGAAGGAGAAGCCGGAGACGGAGAACACGTCCTGGATCGCATCCTTTTCCTTGTCGAGATAATAATCCTCGATCTTCTTGATGATCTCTTCCGTCCGCGTCACGGTCGAACCGTTCGGCAGCTGGACGATCGTCATCAGGACGCCCTGGTCTTCTTGCGGGAGGAAGGAGGATGGCAGGCGAAGGAAGAACCAGCTCATGCTGCCGATCACGACGGCAAACATCAGCATCACGCGCAGCGGACGCTTGAGCAGATAGCCGATCGACGAGACATAGCCGCCGGTTGCCCGGTCGAAATTGCGGTTGAACCAGGCGGCCGGTCCACGCTTCGCCTTGTGATGATCGATCGGCTTCAGCATGGTGGCGCAGAGCGCGGGCGTCAGTACGATGGCGACCACGGCCGAGAGCAGCATCGCAGAGACGATCGTCACCGAGAACTGCCGATAAATGATCCCGGTCGAGCCGCCGAAGAAGGCCATCGGAATAAACACGGCCGTCAGGACCAGTGCGATGCCGACGATCGCACCGGTGATTTCGCCCATGGATTTCTGTGTGGCTTCGAGCGGCGACAGACCTTCCTCGGACATGATGCGCTCGACATTTTCCACGACGACGATGGCATCATCGACCAGAAGGCCGATCGCCAGAACCATGGCGAACATGGTCAGCGTGTTGATGGAATAGCCCGTCAGAGCCAGAATTCCGAAGGTTCCGAGAAGAACCACCGGCACGGCGATCATCGGAATGAAGGTGGCACGAAGGTTCTGCAGGAACACCAGCAACACGACGAAGACCAGCACTATCGCTTCCAGCAGCGTGTGGACGACCTTCTCGATGGAGAGCTGCACGAACGGCGTCGTGTCGTAGGGGTAAGTGATGACGACGTTTTCCGGGAGCGACGGGGCGATCGTCGCGAGCTGCGACTTGACCCGTTCCGCCGTATCCAAGGCGTTGGCTCCGGTTGCCAGATTGACGGCAAAGCCCGTGGCCGGGTTGCGGTTGGACCGCGTCTTGGTGCCATAGCTTTCCTGGCCGACCTCGATCCGCGCAACATCGCTCAGTCTTACGGTCGCGCCATCCGTTTCCGTCTTCAGAATGATCGCTTCGAAGTCCGAGACAGATTGCAGCTGGCTCTGCGCCGTGACCGTCACCGTCAACTGCTGGCCTGCGGGTGCCGGCTGGCTGCCGAGGGCGCCGACCGAGACCTGGGTGTTCTGTGCCTGGATTGCGGCGGTGACGTCTGTCGGTGTCAGCTGGAACTTGTTCAGCTTGAACGGATCGAGCCAAACACGCATGGCATATCCGGTGCCGAACACCTCGATGCTGCCGACGCCTTCGAGACGCTTGATCTGGTCTTCAATCTGGGATGAGAAGATGTCGCCGAGCTCGACGTTGCTGCGGGCGCCATCTGTGGACACCAGCGCACCCACGAGCAGGATGCTCGACGTGGACCGGGTAACCGTAATGCCTGCGGTCTGAACGATATCCGGCAATTGCGACTGGACCAGCTGCAGTTTGTTCTGCACCTGAACCTGCGCGATTTCCGGATCAATGGAATTCCCGAAGGTCAGGGAGACCGATGCCGATCCCGTGCTCGACGAAGACGTCATGTACGTGAGATCATCGAGGCCGGTCATGCCATCCTCGATGATCGACGTCACGGACTTCTCAACCGTTTCGGCGCTTGCGCCGTTATAGCTTGCCGAAATCTGCACCGTGGTCGGAGCGATTTCCGGATACTGCGCGATGGACAGCGTCGAAATCGCGAGCGCACCGCCGAGCATGATGATAATCGCGATCACCCATGCAAAGATCGGGCGGCGAATGAAAAACTGGGCCATGGGTTATCCTTTACGCCTCGGTTGCCTTGCCTTACGCACAATCAAGGTTGCGCTGCAGGCGCAGCAGCCGGCGCCGCGGTCTCTTCGACGATCCCGTTTTCATTGACCTTTGCGTCGACCGGCTGGACGGGAGCTCCGTCGCCGATCCACTGGAAGCCGTCGACAATCAGCTTGTCGCCGTCATTGATGCCGCTGGCTACGAGCCAGTTGTTTCCGGAAACCTGCGCCTCGTCGAAAACACGAGTCTCGACCTTGTTTTCGGCTGTGACGAATTTGGCTGAAAGCTCGCCGTTCGCGCTGCGGGTCGCCGCACGCTGCGGGATCAGGTAGCCCTCTTCGGTACCCACTGTGACGGTGGCGCGGACATACATGCCTGGCAGGACCAGACCATCCGGATTGTCGAAGACAGCGCGGATCGAATAGGTGCCGGTCGTCTGGCTGACTGCCATTTCCGACATGTCGAGCTTGCCGACAACAGGGTAGTCGTGCCCGTCCTCCAGCGTCAGCCGGATGTCCGCCGCGCCATCCTTGTTCTGGTTGATCCGACCGGTGTTCATGGCTTCGCGCAGCCGAAGAAGGTTGACGCTCGATTCCGTCAGATCGATGTAGATCGGGTCGAGGCGACGCAGGGTCATGAGGCTGTCGGTCTGGTTCGCCGTGACAACGTTGCCGATCGAATAGCGCGAGGCGGTCGTGACGCCCTCGAACGGTGCACGGATTTCCGTGAGACCGAGTTCGATCTCGGCAGAGCGCAGCGCTGCCTTTGCCTGCGCGACATCGGCCTCGGCCTGCAGAAGGGTCACGCGGGCGTTCTCAAGCTCGACCTGCGTGGCGCCGCTACCGACCAGACGCTCCTGACGGGCGAGATTGGACTTGGCCGTCGGGACGCCGGCTTCGGCCTTCTGCAAGCTAGCTTCTGCCTGAGCCTGGGCTGCGCGGTAGGTATCGTCTTCGATCTTGTAGAGCAGGTCGCCCGCCTTGACCTCGCTGCCTTCCTTGAAGGCAATTTCCTTGATGACACCGCTGACGCGCGGGCGGATCTCGGCGGTCTGGTAAGCGGATGCGCGGCCCGGCAAGGTGCTCGTCAGCGGATGCTCGCCCTTCTTCATCGCGAGAACGCTGACTGGTGTCGGCGGGCGCTCGCCGCCTGGGGCGGCGCCGGCGCCACCGTTTTGTCCCGTGCCTTGATCGGAGCACCCCGCCAGAGCCGCAGTGCAGACGAGGATGGCGGAAGCAAGTCGAAGGCTTGGACGCATCAAGAAATCTCACAAATAAGGACAAACGACACCCGACAGCCCTCAACGCGATATACGGGAGCGGCAACAGGCTAGAACCGCTGGCGGGGGCCAGGCAGATCAGGTGAAGTGACGTAAATCAAAAATCGTCACCTAACAAGTGGCGACCGCAGCGAGGCATCGATCAGGTTAACGACTTCTCTGCATCGTGTTGCCATTATGTCAGCCTTCTCCATTCCCGTCATCACGGGATGGATCACGCAGGCAAGGGCATCAAAAACGGCGTTGGCAATCCGGGGGACATCTTCCACGTGATAGACCCCTTCACGGACGCCTGCCGTAATGATGTCGGAAAGCATATCGACCACGATTTCCCGGAACCGATCACTACAGTCGAGTTCCTCGGTGATCGTGACGAGAATCATTTCAAAAACGAATGGCGCATCCATCAGTTCGGACAGGTGCTCTTGCATCAGATGGTGAGCAAGCGCGTAAAGCCGCTCGGAAGCCGGCTGATCGCTGGCAAGCGCCTTCAGCGCATTGAGCGTCTGTTCGATTGCCCTGGTGGCAATGGCATCGACGAGGCTCGCCTTCGTCCTGAAATGCTTGAATACATTGGCTGGCGACATCGCGAGATCGGCCGCGATATCTGCAATGGCGACGCTGGCATAGCCACGAGCGCGAAAAAGCGTCTCAGCAGTATTCAGGATTTCTTCGCGGGTTTCCTCGGCCGACCGACGCGGGCGGCGTATGGAAGTGCCGCCGTCTGCTGCCGGGCAACACCCTCCCGGACGCGCGCGCGGGTCATGATCCATGGGGAGCCCCTTCCTCAGGTGAAATACGGCGCCAGATTGGCGCGGACGCGGTCCCAGGGGCTTTGACCACTGTCATCGGGGACGAAAGGCAGTCCTGTGATCGCTTCGTAGGCCTTTATATAGACCTTCGAGGTCTCTTCGACCAGCGATTGGGGAATTTCCGGGATGGGATCGACATAGGGATCGCAGCGTTCGGCCACCCAGGCGCGGACGAAATCCTTGTCGAAGCTCTGGGGCCTTTCGCCCTTTTCGAAGCTTTCCTGATAGGTTTCCGCAATCCAGTAGCGGCTGCTGTCGGGTGTGTGGATCTCGTCGGCGAGAATAATGGTCCCGTTTTCGTCGGTGCCGAATTCATACTTCGTGTCGACGAGGATCAGCCCGCGCTCGTCGGCGAGTTGTTGGCCACGGGCAAAGAGGGCGAGTGCGTAACGGGAGAGGGTCTCCCATTGCTCGGCCGTCAGCAACTTCTTCGATACGATCTCTTTTGGTGTGAGAGGTTCATCGTGACCGCCGTCGAACTCTTTGCTTGTCGGCGTGATGATCGCTTCGGGCAGTTTCTCGTTGTCACGCATGCCGTCGGGCAGGGTGATCCCATACATGCTGCGCTCGCCCTTCTTATAGAGTGTCAGAATAGAGGTCCCCGTCGTGCCGGCGAGATAGCCACGTACGACGATCTCGACCGGCAGGATGTCGAGCCGCTTGCCGACCACGACATTGGGGTCCGGATAGGCGACGACATGATTTGGGCAGATATCGCTGGTGCGTTCGAACCAGAAGCGAGCCGTTTGCGTGAGAACCTGTCCCTTATACGGGATGCAGGTGAGGATGCGGTCAAAGGCGCTCAGGCGATCGGTGGAAATGATGATACGCGTTCCATCTGACAGGTCGTAGTTTTCCCTGACCTTGCCGCGATAGTAGTTCGGCAATTCCGGAAAATGGGCTTCGGAGAGGATGCGCATCGAAAGCTGTCCTTGATCGTATCGGGAGGAGGTCTACAGAAGCCCTTCGGGCATTATTGCTTTCGCGGTAGCGCAAAGCCCGGCCTGTTTCAAAGAAAAAGCGCATGGCGAGGCCATGCGCTCGTGAAGTGTGTGCTCGATGCACCGTTACGTTGCGGGACGATGGAGCCGCATTGTGAACAGGGCATTGTCGGTTCCGCGGCGCCACGCCTTGGCCGCGGCGAGGACCGCCAGATCGATCAGCGGTTCGACCGTGATCACTGACATATAGGCAATGCCGAAGGTTGCGATGCTGGTGAGGTTGGCAGCTTCGAAGCCGTGGCCGTATAGCGCCCAGAATCCGACCCAGGCGACGATGCCGCCCTGGTAGGTGGTCGAGAGCACGAGGGCCTGCCGGTAGCCGACGTCCACATAAGCCGTCTTTTCAGGGATCAGACGTTCGGCGAGTTTCGACAAGGCAAAGAGGGGCACAATCAGGGTCGTTACGTTCATTCCATATTGCGGAAGGTCGAAGGGGGCAAAGAACAGGCCCTGAATCAGAAGGCCGAGCGCCAATCCGATCGATGCCGCGCCCGCACCGAAGATCAGGAAGAGCGTCGAGCCCAGGATGAGGTGTACCTCAGATACGCCGACTGCATGATGTGGCAGGATCTCGAAGAAAGAGAAGACCAGCGCCGTGGTTGCCAGGCTGCGGCCGGCAAGGCTCGTGACATTGGCGTCCTTGCGCAATGTATCTGAGGCCATCTTGCCGATCAGTCCAAAGGACAGCGCGGCGGTTGCGTAGCTGAGAGCGAGTTTTGCGCCGTCGACGACGCCGGGTTCAATATGCATATGACTGTCCTTTCGTCCGCGCCCACCGCGCGGGAAGAGTGATTGCCGCAAATGCGGCGCCAAGCGATGGCAGGTCTCCTGGCTCACGGGTCAGGGCTTAGTCCGCCTTATCAACCCTCTCTGGGCCAATGGCTTGTCGGACGTCGCTCGCCGTTCACAGTTGCGGGGGCAGCCACGGTCTCGGCCCCTGATGGGTAGTCCTCACCGTATTCCCTCTTCATCCACCCGTCCGGATCATCGGGGCGGAACCATCACGCTTCAATGTGTAAGGCGTACCGCTTTGGCTTGTCCAGCCACTTGCGACCTCTGACCCCTGCAAAGCGGCGCCAATTTGCCGAATGCCAATTTGACGCATTGAACGCCTTGGGCCGGTGCCAGTAGACGAAGGGGCAGAACAGCAACGCGTGATGGAGAATGCGTGATGATTGCCAGGATGATTTACCACGTGCCGGTGTTCGGCTGGATGCTGAAGGAGGCCGTCATGGGACCGACGACCGCGAAAGTGCTCTTCATCGTCAACCTGCTGCTGCTGTGGCTGCTGGCGATCGTGACATTCGGTTATCCCGCCATCATCCTGCCGGCCTTGACGGCCGTACCCGTGATGTTTGTGGTGCTGATCCTGATCACGAAGGGATGATACCCAAAGGGCGCTTGGAGGTGGGGCGGCGACCTAGGAGCGGAAACGGGTTCCGAGAGGGGTCGATCGATCGACTTGGACGGTGGCCTTTAAGCAGGCGTTATCTCTTCCTATATGGGTGTAGTCGGGGAAGGAGGCAGCTGATGCGGCTTTGTGCAGACTGCATCATAAAGCGTCAGTTTTTCTCGAGCAAAATCAGTCACTTGAAAAAAACGACAGTTTTTTGACAATTGGCTGTTGACGGCAAAAGGGAGTGGCCGTATAAGCCGCTTCACCGAACGAGAGGGCGGCGCCAACGAGGCGAGCGGCACTCTGGTTCTAGAGAAAACCTCTTA
>UCMS01000054.1 GCA_900473805.1 Hyphomicrobiales bacterium
GCCAGCCAGAATCGCAGGGTTCCGGCTGACAGCGAACGGAGCGTTGCATGAATGCCATGTCCGTCCGCATCGAAACGGTAGACAGCGCCTCGCCGCTGCACGCTGAGCGTGAAATCCCGGTCCTGCTGGTCGACGTCGGCCGGGAGCACCGCAAGCATCCGCAGTTTGCTGTCCAGGCCATGGCCGAGGATATCGCCGTCCGTGGACAGCTGCAGGCGATCGAGGTGATCGCGTCAGGCGACCGCTACTCCCTCTCGTTCGGCCGACTGCGCCTGGACGCCATCCGGCATCTGAATGCTCCGACCGTTCGCGCCCTGGTAAAGACGCCCGAGCAGTTCGCTTCGGAGGCCGAGATCCGATTGCGCTCGATCTCCGAAAACCTCCTGCGCAATCCCCTCAGTGCGCTTCATCGCAGCCTTGCGATTGCGGACTGGTGCGGGATCTATCGCGCCGCCCAACCCGATCTGAAGCCAGGACCGAAGCCCGCCCATACGGCGGATGGAGAATTGAGTCTAAAGTTTAGACTCAATTCGGACGATGCGCTCGAAGCGGCCAGTGCGCAGTTTTCGGCAAGCTTTTCCGAGGCTGCACAGGCGTTCCTGAGGATCTCTCGCGCCAGTGTCTTCCGCGCCCTCAGGATTGCATCCATCCCGTCGCTCCAGCGCGACCGGATCGAGCTGCATCCGCTCGCCGACTCTGAAGGCGAGCTTTACAGGCTCGGCGGTATCAAGGAGGCCGTCCGACAGGTCGCAGTGATTGACCTTATCCTCGCAGGCAAGGCGGTCACCGTCGAAGACGCGCTCGCGCTCGTCGAGGGACGATCCAAGGTTATCAGCGAGCCGTGGGAGAAGATTGCCGAGAAGTTCGGTCGCCTTCAGGAGCCGCAGCAAGACCGATTCTTTGATCTGAACGAAGCTGCCATCACCCGTTGGCAGGCCACGCGAGGCCTCAAATAATGGCCCCGAAGCGCGACACCTTCAGCCTCGACCTCTTCCGTGACTACCAGCCGGAACCTGTCGTTGAGCGCTTTCCGGACGACCAGGTGAAAGCCTGGTCGATGGCCGGCCGGCTGTCGAAGGCGATCGCGCTGTCGATCGAAGAAAGCGGCATGACGCGCGAGGATATCGCGGCTGCCATGTCCGACATCACGAAGACCAGTGTCTCCAAGGCTTTGCTCGATGCCTACACGAGCCAGGCCAAGGAGAACAATCAGATCTCGGCCGTGCGGCTTGCCGCACTGGTCGCGATAACCGGCGATGCCCGCCCACTCAATGTCCTCCTGGAAGAGGCCGGCCTCATCGTCATTCCCCGGAAATACGAAGCGCTGCTGAAGCGGGAACGTGCCCGCGAGCTGCGCGAGCTTTTGGAACGTGAAGAGAGATCGGCAGACGCCGAATGGAGAGCGAAGCGATGAACATCACCAACCATACCGAAAGTCCCTATTTCGAGCGCCTGCCGCGCTATGCCTTAGCGGCCCTCCAGGCTGCCTGGGATAAGGCCCATGGCAAGCAGTTCGGCACAATCGCCATTTACCAGTCTTTCTGCCGGGACATGGATCAGATCGGCTGGGACAAACCTTCCAGGCCTCTGATGAGCGACTGGGTCGCCCGCGTGCAACAGGGTCTGGTTGTCCGCCCCGGCTCACCGGCGGACGGCGCAGATCCGGCCCTGGTGGCGACCCTCGAAGACGCGCTCGACGCGCCCATTGAGGACATCGTTGAGCCGCCCGTCGACCTAGATGCGGAAGCCGCCACGTTCGTCCAACCGGAACCGGCGGTCGAGATCACCAGCGCGCCAGCAGATCCCAGCACCAGCAACGAGGTTCTGCGGCTTTTTGCCGAGCCTGCTCCCACGCCTTCGCCTGTCGAGGATGTATTGCGCGAAGTCCGCGACAGCCTGCGCAAGGAGCTTCGCATCAGCTGTGCCGACGGTCTCGACGATCTGACCGACGCTGTGGTCACACGTGCACAGAAACTGGCCCGCGACATGATGATTGAGATCCTGCGCGACCTCGCTGCCGAGATGGAGGCCGCTGCCTGATGTGCCAGCACTTCGATCAGCTCGGCCTGTTCACAGTGGTGCTCCTGATTGCCACGGCCTGGAATGCCGCGTCGATTGGATCCTTTGCCTTCCTGCTCTTCGACATCCGCAATCGCGGGATCGTCGTCACGCTGCTGATCAGCGGCAGCTTCGGGCTGGCGCTCATCTGCCTGTGGGGCCTGGTCGTCATCGGAGCCTGCAAATGATCCCCGTCGCTCTCGCTTCCCCCGGCGCGAGAGCAGAGCGCGCCCGCCAGGTCTCCTCCCAGGTGGCGGGCGCGCAGCAATCCTCAATCCCTTTCGAGCGCCGCCCAGGTCTCGCGTCCGGCGCCCGAGCCCTGCAGGTCCGCTCCGCCTCCCCAACCGGAGCGGACCTGCAGATTGCCTACACAGGAGAAGACCTTTGAAAGAGTGGCTGACAGCGCGCGAGATTGCAGCAGAAAACCTGCCGGATCTGCCCTCGACGGAGAGTGCGGTCATCCGCTTCGCCGAGCGGAGCGCATGGTCCTCACATCCATCCTACTGCCGTGTCCGCAAGGGACGCGGTGGCGGTCTCGAATATCACTACCGCATTCTGCCGACATTGGCGCAGGTGGCGTATGTGCAGCGGCACATGGTGGTCGGCGCCGTTGAAACAATCGAGCCGCCCATCCAGCCTCAGGCCCCCGTCATTGCCGGACGTGCCGGTGAAGAGCGTGACGCGCGCCTTGCCGTCATCTCGGCCTTCGAAACCTTTTCACGCGGCCTTCGCCTCAACCGTCAGGCCTGCATCGCCATCTTCTGCGACAAATACGCGATGGGCTCGATCAAGGTCGACGCGTGGGTCAAGGAGAAGCTCCCGAGTGTTTCCCGGCGCAGCCTATGGCGCTGGCTGAGTATCAAACGGCTCGGTATGGTCGATGCCCTTGCCGTCGATCGCTCCAAGGCACGCGCAGGAACCGGCATTCTCGACACGGCCAATGACGGCAAGGTCCGGGCGTTCATTCTCGGCCTCATTGCCCATGCTCCGCAGCTCTCCGCCGACGCGGTGCGGACCCAATTGCGCGCCGAGTTCGGCGACACGTTGAACGTGGTTTCAAAGGGCGTTTCAAAGACGGTCAAAATCCCGGAGATCCGGACCTTCCAGCTGTTCCTCAACACCATGAAGGAGAAGCACCGGGTCGAGCTGCTCCGGCTCACCAATCCTGACCTCTATCGCTCGACCATGCACCCGTCAGGCCGCGGCATGCATTCCGACGTCACCCGTCCCAACGAGCTTTGGCAGATCGACGCATCGCCGGTCGATGCGCTGTGCACCGATGGTCGCCACTCGGTCTATGTCTGCCTGGATATCGCGACGCGGCGCATGCTGACCTACATCTCCAAGACCCCGAGAGCTTCGGCGGTTGGAATGCTCATCCGCAAAGCCATTCTGGCCTGGGGCGTCCCGAAAACAATCAAGACCGACAACGGCTCCGACTTCGTCGCACACGAGACGAAGCGCCTCTTCGCCGCGCTCGGCATCGAGCCGGATACTTCGGACGCTTACAGCCCGGCGCAGAAGGGGCATGTCGAGCGCGCGATCGGTACGTGGCAACACAGCTTCGTCGAGCTGCTTCCGGGTTATGTCGGCCATTCCGTCACCGACCGAAAGGCGATCGAGGACCGCAAGAGCTTTGCCGATCGGCTCGGCCAGGACACGGCGGAAGCGTTCAATGTGCAGTTCACGGCTGCAGAATTCCAGGAACGGTCGGATCGCTGGTGCCTTGAGGCCTATCAACATCGTGACCATTCCGGGCTTGGCGGACGCTCGCCGTTTCAAGTCGCGGCAGCATCCAGTCATGTCGTCAACACGGTCGACGAGCGCGCACTCGACGTCCTGCTGATGCCGGTCGCGCGCAAGAACGGATGCCATGTGACGAAGTTCGGCATCCGCATCAATCACAACTACTACCGCTCGGCCGCGCTTGATGCGGGGTCCGTGGTGTTCGTGCGCATGGACCCGACAGATGCCGGACGCGCTCATGTCTTCTCGATCGATCAGACGCAATATCTCGGCGAGGCCATATGCCCCGAGCTTGCCGGCATTCATCCGCAGACCTTCGAAAAGGCCCGCAAGGAACTCAACGCGCAGCTGCTGAAGGAACGTGTCGACCCGATCAAGGCCGAGATCAAGAAGATCACCAGCGGCCCGGCTCTCATCGACAGGGCTCTGGAAGTTGCGGCGCGCGACGTGCCGAATGTCGTCGCTCTGCCCAAGCGCGAGGAGAGACACTCGACGCCGCAGATCGAGGCCGCACTCGACGCCATGGACGCGGCCGAGGGCAAGGCTGCGGCTTACGTGCCTGACGACAGCGCCCTCCAGGACCGCATCCAGCGCATGATCCTGGACGATCTGACCCCGAAGTCTTCCGGCGAGAACGTCTCGGCCATCCGCAAGACGGTCACCCCCCAGCAGCGCTTCCACCGCTTCCGCGAAATCAAGGGCCGGATGGATGCCGGCATGCCGGTTTCCCAGGAAGAGGTCTTCTGGGCTGGCTCCTATCAGGAGAGCGCGGAGGGAAAGGTGCAGATCGAGATGCACAAAGATTTCGGCGACCAGGCGCCCGTACTCAGTCCCTGAAAAAAAGCGGCCCGCCGGCTGCCACCGGACGGGCCAACATTCACCTGACGATTGAAGGAAAGACCGCATGAACCAGAATGTCAACCAACCAGCGCCCGG
>UCMS01000053.1 GCA_900473805.1 Hyphomicrobiales bacterium
CCAGGAGGAGTTGGACGTCCGGGCGAATTGCCTCCGGGGAGGAGGCGTGCCGGCTTTGAGGGGTGTTGCCGGGCACCGCACAACATGTGGAGGAATCACAAATGAAGAAACTCGTAGCAGGCGCCCTTCTGGGCGTACTCATGGCATCCAGTGCAATGGCAGGCAATATCGGTGTCTCCATGGCGAACTCCGATACCTTCCTGACTGTCCTGCGCAAGGGCATCGAGAAGGCTGCTGGTGACGCAAGCCAGCCTGTACAGATCGAAATCGCCGATGACGATGTCCAGAAGCAGCTTTCGCAGATCCAGAACTTCATCGCATCTAAGGTCGACGCGATCATCGTCAATGCCGTGGACACGTCCGCGACAGCGCCAATGACCAAGCTTGCCAATGATGCAGGCATCCCGATCGTCTATGTCAACCGCCAGCCGGCAGACGTGGATGCACTCGGTCCTAAGGGCGCTTTCGTCGCCTCGAACGAGGTCGAGTCCGGAACTCTTCAGACCAAAGAGATCTGCCGGATCCTCGGCGGCAAGGGCGACATTCTCGTCATGGTCGGCGACCTTGCAAACCAGGCCGCAGTCCAGCGCACGAAGGATATCCACGACGTTATTGCGACACCGGACTGCGCGGGCATGAAGATCCTCGACGAGCAGACCGCTGTCTGGGACCCGGTCAAGGCTCAGGACTTGATGACCAACTGGATCGCCGCTGGCCACAAGCCGGCTGCCGTCATCGCCAATAATGACAATATGGCGATCGGCGCGATCAACGCGATGAAGTCCGCAGGCTGGGATATGAAGGATGTCGTCGTCGGCGGCATCGACGCGACGCAGGAAGCGCTTGCCTATATGAAGGCCGGCGACCTTGATGTGACCGTCTTCCAGGATGCCTTTGGCCAGGGAGCAGGCGCCGTGGATGCAGCCGTCAAGCTCGCCAAGGGTGAGAAAGTCGAAGCCAAGGTCTGGATCCCCTTCCAGCTCGTCACGCCTGAAAACATGGATCAGTTCGTGACCAAGAACTGATGCTAGACTGAACAGGTCCGCCGTCATCCAGGCGGCGGGTCTGTCATTCGGGGAGGAGCCGAGATGGCACGATCACAGGCATTGAGCCCACAGACCATGCAGGCCGTCCGGACCAGCGGGGCTGTTCCACAGAGCGAGTACCTGCTTGAGGTCTCCGATGTGCGGAAAGAATTTCCGGGCGTCGTTGCTCTCGACGATGTGCAACTCAAGCTTCGCCGGGGAACAGTGCATGCCCTGATGGGCGAAAACGGTGCCGGGAAGTCGACCTTGATGAAGATCCTGGCTGGCATCTACACGCCCGATAGCGGCAGCTTCAAGCTGCGTGGTGTCGACATTCGTCTCAAGAACCCGCTCGACGCCCTGCAGAACGGCATCGCCATGATCCACCAGGAACTGAACCTGATGGCCCCGATGACCGTCTCGGAGAACATCTGGATCGGACGCGAGCCATTGGGGCGCTTCAACCTCGTCGACCATGCGGAGATGAACCGTCGCACGGCGGCGCTGTTCGACCGCCTCGGCATCGACATCGATCCGGAAATCAAGGTGGGCAAGCTCAGCGTCGCCAATCGCCAGATGGTCGAGATTGCTAAGGCCGTCTCTTTCGATTCTGACGTCCTGATCATGGACGAACCCACGTCTGCCCTGACTGAGAAAGAGGTGAACCACCTCTTCCGGATCATCCGGTCGCTACGCGAGGACGGGAAGGGCATCATCTACATAACACACAAGATGAATGAGCTCTTCGAGATCGCGGATGAGTTCTCGGTGTTCCGCGATGGCAAGTACATCGCCACCTGCAACTCGGCCGATGTCACCCGCGACGATATCATCCGCATGATGGTGGGTCGCGAGATCACCCAGATGTTCCCGAAGGAGGCCGCCAACATCGGCGATGTTGTCCTGTCGGCGAAAGGTCTGACGCTGAATGGCGTGTTCCGTGACGTAACTTTTGACCTGCGGGCGGGCGAAATTCTCGGTTTTGCAGGATTGGTCGGTTCCGGCCGCTCAAATGTGGCGGAAACCATCTTCGGCGTAACGCCCGCCGATGCTGGCACAATCGAGCTTTTTGGGAAGAAGGTTGATGTCTCCTCGCCATCAATTGCGATGAGCCACGGGCTCGCGTTTCTGACTGAAGACCGCAAGGAAACGGGCTGCTTCCTTTTGCTCGACATCCAGGAAAACGCACAAATGGCCGTCCTGCAGCAGGGCTACTCCCAGTTTGGCTTTGTCCAACAGGAGAAGCTAACAAAGGCTGCATCGGATATGGCCAACAGGCTTCGCGTCCGCACGCCCGACATGAACGAGCCGATCATCAACCTATCCGGCGGCAACCAGCAGAAAGTGCTGATCTGTCGCTGGCTCATGACCAATCCGAGGATCCTGATCCTCGATGAGCCAACTCGTGGCATCGATGTTGGTGCCAAAGCTGAGATCCACCGCTTGATCTCGCAACTGGCGGGTCAGGGGGTCGCAATCATCATGATCTCGTCGGAAATGCCCGAAGTGCTCGGGATGAGCGACAGGATTGTCGTGCTGCATGAGGGCCGGGTCACGGGGATCCTGGACCGCGCGGAAGCCGACCAAGTCAAAATTATGGAGCTGGCGTCGCGTTGACGACCAGCCGGGAGGAAATCATGTCAGATGCCACAAACGAACTTGGCGAGACGTCGAAGACAGGCCTCAAGAAGGTCCGGCGGCTGCCACCTGAAGTCTCGATCCTGGCCGTCCTGATCGGGATCGCCCTCGTCTTCGAAATCATCGGGTGGTACATCGTCGGCGAAAGCTTCCTCGCCAACAAGCAGCGCCTGTCGATCATCGTGTTGCAGGTCGCCGTGACGGGCATCATTGCCGTCGGTGTTACACAAGTGATCATTACTGGTGGCGTCGACCTTTCTTCGGGTTCGATGGTCGGCTTTATCGCAATGGTCGTGGCAAGCTTCGCCCAGACGTCGCTGAATGCACGAGCTGTGTTCCTTCAACCGGAATATGCTGCGTTCGGTCTGAGCTGGTTCATCGACTCTAGCCCCCTGTGGCCGATCCTGGTCGGTGTCCTCCTGGGTGCTCTTCTTGGCTATCTCAACGGACTGATCATCGCCAAGACCGGAATTCCTCCCTTCATCGCCACTCTGGGCATGATGGTATCGGCACGTGGTCTTGCCAAATGGTACACAGAAGGTCAGCCCGTCGCCCTGCTCAACGAGAACTT
>UCMS01000006.1 GCA_900473805.1 Hyphomicrobiales bacterium
GCCCCATCGAGCCGCCGCCATACCACACCCTGAAAGGATAAGACCATGAAGACCATCATCTCTGCCGCCCTGATCTCGCTTGCCGCCGGTTCGGCCGCTTTCGCTTCCGTCCAGCCGATCCCGGGCTCGATCACCTATGACAACGCCAATGTTCAGCTGGAAAAGGCACCTGCTGGTTCGACCTTCTTCCACACCTTCTCCAACGGTGACGGCCGTGACGTTCGCGAAGTCTACAAGGTCAACGCCGACAAGTCGGTGACCCTCGTCAGCCGTGCCGTTTCGAACGCTTCCTGATTTCTCGATCGCACCGTTGCCAGAACCCCGGAGCATGCTCCGGGGTTTTTGCGTTTTCCGGCCTTGTCCAAACTTGGTCGTTCCCCATCTCCGGGGCCGTGTCTATTGTCGGGCATCCAAAAAGGAACCCCAGATGCGCGCACGACTGATCCTACTTTCCCTCACCCTCTCTCTCAACGCGACGGCCTCTGCCCTCGCAAAGGAGAACCGCTGCGGCTGGATCCAGAACCCCACACCGGGCAACTACTGGCTTGATGACGGCGAAGGGTCATGGATGCTGATGGCTCAAGGCTCCGAGCAGGAGCCTCTCGGCATGGAGAACATGCCCGACTTCACAGTCGGTGATTTCGTCCAGACCAATGGCTATTACGGCTATGCCTGCGGCTGCATCCAGGCAGAAACCGAGCGGACCGACGAATTCGGCGACGGTTTTATCGGCCGAATCACCGCGATCTATGGGGTAAAGCAGCTGCCGATCAGCCAGTGCCGCGCGGACAAAGCCCTGCGTGACCCGGAATGATCTATCGCGCGTAGTCGACCGGCACGGCAAGACCGTGTTTGAGCATTTCCATCGAGATTGATGCCGAGACATCAAACAGTTCGACCCGTTTGACCAGCCGCCGATAGACCACGTCATAGTGTTCGACGCGGGGCAGCACCATCTTCAGGATATAGTCGTAATGGCCCGTCAAACGGTGTGCCTCGACAATCTCGGAGATATCGCTGATCGCGCGGCGAAACGCCTCGATCCAGTCATCGGCGTGATGCGCTGTCTTTACCAGCGCATAAACGGTGGTCGGCACGCCGCATTTCTCACGGTCGAGCACCACAATGCGCCGTGCAATATAACCCTGTTCTTCCAGCTTCTGGATTCGTCGCGAGCAGGCAGAGGTGGAAAGCGCCACGCGCTCGGCGAGATCGGCAATGGCCATCGAGGCATCCTGCTGCAGCAACTCCAGGATCTTCCTGTCTCTTTCATCAATCACGCCGATTCCCCCTACCAATGGAACGAACTGCGCAAATTTCCTGCGTGAAAATTCCAAATTGCGCTCTCTAAACGGCGTCAAGCTGCGCCAACGCGAGCAAATTTGCAACCCGTCCTCACCAGAACGGCGCCATCATGACCGGGTCACAACGAGGGAGATGGCACATGAAGATGATTGGCTTGATTGGCGGGATGAGCTTTGAGAGTTCCGCAGTCTATTATCGCCAGGTCAACGAAGCTGTCCGGAGCCGTTTAGGCGGGCTCGCCTCTGCCGAAGTGATGATGCATTCGGTGAATTTCGAAGAGATCGTCGCCCTCCAGAAGGCCGAACGTTGGGATCTTGCGGCCAAGCGGCTCGGCGACGTGGCGGTCGGCCTCGAAAAGGC
Source organism: Hyphomicrobiales bacterium (assembly GCA_900473805.1). Taxonomy (GTDB): domain Bacteria; phylum Pseudomonadota; class Alphaproteobacteria; order Rhizobiales; family Rhizobiaceae; genus Allorhizobium. The sequence continues at coordinate 1,666 of UCMS01000006.1, forward strand.
AGGGGCGGCCTGCGTGCTGATCTGCACCAACACCATGCACTTGGTCGCCGACGAGGTCGAGGCCCGCCTCGGCGTTCCTCTGATCAACATCATCGACGAAACCGCTCAAGCGCTGAAGGCGTCGGGAGCAAAACGTCCGCTGCTCCTCGCCACCCGCTACACGATGGAGCACGCCTTCTATGCCGAGCGCATGCGCCGCCACGGCGTCGATATCATGGTGCCCGATGCCGATGGTCGCACCGCCACCCATGCCATCATTTTCGAGGAGCTTTGCGCTGGTCACGTGCTGGCCAGTTCACGCCAACGCTTGACCGCCATCATCGAAAAGGCGAAGGCCGATGGCGCTGACAGCGTCATCCTCGGCTGCACCGAGATCTGCCTCATCCTTGATCCCGATGCTCTCCCGCTGCCCGGCTACGACTCGACCACGATCCACGCCCAGGCGGCCATTGATTTCGCGCTTGAGGCTGCAAGAGGCATAAAAGCCGCCTGATATGGACGATGCAGCGCGGGCCGGCGCTTAGATCGTCTGGCCACAGGCCCGGCAGAAACGCCGCACCGTCTCCGCCATGCCGTATTCCAAAGCGTCAGCGGTCAGCCCATGGCCAATGGAGACTTCCGCCAGATGGGCAATCCGCTGGACGAGCGCCGGCAGATTGGCAACGGTGAGGTCGTGGCCGGCATTCACCTCCAGGCCTTCGGCCTTGGCAGCATCGGCCGTCAGCCCGAGCCGTTCGATCTCGCGACGCGCCGCGTCCGGATCGTCGAAACACCCGCCATAGGGCCCCGTATAGAGCTCGACCCGGTCGGCACCCGTCGCCTTCGCCAACAGCATCCGGTCTGCCCGGCCGTCGCCGTCGACAAAAAGCGAGACCCGCATCCCGCGGCTGCGCAACCGCGCGACAACACGCGTCAGGAACGCCTGATGAAGTTCCAGATCCCAGCCGTGGTCCGATGTGGCCTGGGAAGGGTCATCGGGAACCAGCGTCACCTGCTCCGGCTCGGTCGCCTCGCAGAGCGCCAGGAAGTCCTCACTCGGATATCCCTCGATATTGAACTCAGCGGCCGGGAACTCATCGTCAATCAGCGCACGCAGCACCGGTAGATCGGTAAAACGGATATGCCGCTCGTCAGGACGGGGATGCACCGTGAGCCCGCTGGCGCCCGATTGCAATGCAATCCGCCCCAGATGCGCAACGCTCGGCCAAGGTAGATCGCGTCGATTGCGCAGCATGGCGATGGCGTTGAGGTTCACGGAAAGCTTGGCGGGCATGGCTTTGTTCCAGGGACGGCAATGATGTGGGCGCAGATGTAGGACATCCAGGACCAGAAGGCCAACCAGAATTGCAGATGGACCGATCGGCGCGGCTGATGGGTGGTTATCCCTGAAAAACCGCCTTACCCCCTAGACTTTAGGGTATTGACCCGCGCACGGTTTCCATTAGTCAGCTTAATCATTGTGACGGATCGCACAAACCGAACCTCCGCCAAGGCGATGGAGGTGAGGCACCGGCACGGTTTGGAGCAGGAATGACGAGCGGATTGAGGATCGACAAAGGAGTGGTCGCGGAAGCCTTGCAAAAGGTTCTCCGAAGCCGAACCTTCGCGCGCTCCGAGCGGCTGCGTTGTTTTCTCAAATTCGTTGTCGAAATGGAGCAGCTCGGTCTCGCCCATCAGCTGAAGGGCTACACGATCGGCATCGACGTCTTCAGCCGGGACGAGGGCTTTGACCCGGGCACGGATCCGCTGGTCCGTGTCCAGGCCGGCAAATTGCGCAAGCTCTTGAACCTCTTTTATGCCGAAGAGGGTCGAGACGAACCCTTGCGCATTCGCATTCCGCTTGGTGGCTATGTACCGATCTATGAATGGGCGGGCGCACAACGGGCGACCAAGGTCGAGACCATTGGCGCAGACCTTCAGGATCTCGCAACCGTGGCACGTCGGGTCAGGGTCGACTCGACAGGACTGATGCGGGGACTGCCGCGGCTGTATTTTGCCGCTGTGGCAGGCGCCACCGATGACGGCTCGATCTTTCTGAATGCAATCCGGCTGTGGGAGCACAGGCTGTGGGCGGTCAGCATTGCCGCAGCCGGCGAAAGACCGCCGTCGACCGATGAAACGGCCGACCCGTTGCATTTCGAAATTGCGGCCCGGGTGCGTGACGATGCGACGCTGGCCATAAGCCTGCGCCACATGCGCTCCGGCAGGGAGCTGCTCGGCGAGGAAATCACAATCTCAGCCTTCGGCGACATCTTGAAGCTCGGCGCCGCCGCCAATGAATTCGCCGGCGCGAACCTGACCATTCCGGGTCGTATCTATCGCTTCTGCCATGAAAATGGCCTCTCTTCGAACGCGATGCTGTGCCTCGATGCCACCTATCGCTACAGCCTTGACAGGTCGGATGCCGCCTACATGCGTGCACGCCGCCACCAGCAGGAATGGCCTGGCCTTGAAAATGCCAGCGATGTGTTGGTCGAAATCCCGCATTTGCTCGCCCTCACCTGCAGCCACGGCTGATCCGGCCCACACGTCCTCGACGGCATCACCGAGCGTTACCGTCCTTCCGACAAAGTTATTTTAACATTCGCGAATATATCGTGTAGATTGAATATATGGCAGCGAATCCGTCGCCGGATTCGCGCTGCGAAAGAAAAGGAGCAGGACTGAAAAAACGGCGGGACACGCTCGCTCAAAGGGCGGACCGCAGATGTGACATGGAGGGGACATGCCGAACGGACCACACCATCTGCAACCCATTTCAAAGTTATCCGCCCGCAAGCGGCACGAGATCATTCTTCCGGACATCATGGCCGGCCAAGACATGCCGAAAGACCCCGTCCCAATTGCCGACATGGCCGAGCGCTTCGGGGTTACGCATCGCACGCTGCATTTCTATGAGGAAAAAGGGCTGATCGAGGCCAGCCGTATTGGCCTGATGCGCGTCTATCAGCACGGCGATGTTGCCCGCATGGCTGTGATCAACCTCTGCCGCGAGATCGGCATGCCGATCTCGGTCATACAGGACCTCTTCGAACTGCTGGCCTCCGCCAAGTCCAAGGCCGAAGCCAACCTGATTTTCGAAGAAGCTCTCGCGACCCGTCGGCGCGAACTTGCGGCAGGCCTCTCCATCGTGCATCGGCAACTGCAGCAGGTGAACGCCCTCCTCGAAAACGAGGATGCGTCAGGCCTGCGCCGGGCGCCAAAACGCGTCGGTCCGGAACTCACGGAGCCAGAGCGCGGCTGCCTGCAACTGATGGCGGAAGGTTATACCACCATACGGATTGCTCGCACGCTGGAGATGAAGGTATCGGAGGTGGAGGAGATAGAGCAGCAGATCGTTACGAAAGTAGGCGCACAAAACCGGTTCCAGGCCGTGGCCAAAGCCGTGCTGCTCGGCATCGTCGTCAGTTGACGCTTCAGCTTATCCTTCGTCAAAAGTGGAGACTTTGTAAGGGGACCCGCGGTTTTGAATGCCGTAGAAGCGAAAGGTCATCAACGTTTACTGCAGGTCCGTCATGCCCGCCTTTCTCGCACGCTATGCCACCCCGTTCACCACCGGCCTCTTTCTCGTATCCCTGATTTCGGGCATCGCGCTGTTCTTCCACTACGGGACAGCTGCCTTCCGCGAGATGCATGAATGGCTGAGCATGGTGCTGATCCTGCCCTTCGTCCTGCATGTCTGGAAGAACTGGCGGCCGTTTCTCGCCTATTTCAAGCGCCTGCCCATGGCGCTGTCGCTCGGCGTCTGTCTGGTCGCGGGCCTCGTCTTTGCTTGGCCGGCCATGATGGGCTCGGCAAGCAGCGCAGGCGGCAATCCCACCTTTGCCATGGTCAACGTGGTCGCGGCGGGCACGCCGGGTCAGGTTGCCCCACTGCTCGGGAAAACAGAAGCGGAAGTCGTTGACGCATTGAAGCAGGGCGGCTTTACGGCAGCGGATGGCGCCAAGCCACTGAGCGAAATCGCGACCGCCTCCGGCAAGGATACGATGGAGCTGATGGCGACGCTGACTGCCCTCACCGCAAAGTAAGTTTTCTCAGGAGCGCTCACCGCACGATGGTGAGCGTCTCGGCCGCGCGCGTGACGGCGGTATAGAGCCAGCGCTCCCGCGTATCCCGGAACGCCCAGCTCTCGTCGAACAGCACGACGTCGTTCCACTGCGAGCCTTGAGCCTTGTGCACGGTCAGCGCATAGCCGTAATCGAACTCGTCGTAACGCTTGCGCGTCGACCACGGCACTTCCGTCTCGATGTCCTCGAAGGCCGCCTTCAGAAGCTTGATCTTCGCCGCGCCGCGATCCATGTCGTCGTCTTCAGGCTTGATCAGGAGATTGATGCCGGGCTTCACCGTCTCGCGCGACGAGGTCATGACCTGCCAAAGCGAGCCGTTGAGCAGGCCCTTCACCTGGTCGTTCCGGAGACACACCAGCTTGTCGCCGGCCTGCGGATAGTCGACGGTAAAGCCTTTCAGCTCCCTGAGGCGCATGTTGTAGCGCCGCCGCGTCTTGTTGGTGCCGACGAGCACCTGATCGGCTCCCAGCACAAGATCCTGAGTCACCTCGTTCTTCGAGATCACCCGTGCCGTGGAGCCGTAATCGCCATACATGATCTCCTTGCCCTCGCGGATATGCATGGCAAGCTGGATGATCGGGTTATCGCGCGCCTGGCGATGGATCTCGGTGAGCAGATAGTCCGGCTCCTGGTCGGTAAAGAAGCCGCCGCCGGAGACGGGAGGAAGCTGGCCGGGATCGCCGAGCACCAGGATCGGCGTACCGAAGCTCATCAGGTCGCGGCCGAGCGCCTCGTCGACCATCGAGCATTCGTCGATGACGATCAGTGCGGCCTTGGCGACCGGGCTCTGGCGGTTGATCGAGAACATCGGCGCAATCGACGTCTTGCCGGTCTCCTCGTCCTCCACCGCCTCCTCGCCGCGCGGGCGGTATATCAGCGAATGAATGGTCTTGGCATTGGAGGCACCACGCGAGCGCAGGACCTGCGCCGCCTTGCCGGTAAAAGCCGCAAACAGCACGTCGCCGTCGACATGCTCGGCAAAGTGCTTGGCCAGCGTCGTCTTGCCCGTACCCGCATAGCCGAACAGCCGGAAGACGGGAGATTTCCCCTCCTTCAGCCATTTTGATACGGCCTTGAGGGCCTCGTCTTGCTGGGGCGCGAATTGCATGGCCTAGGTCATGCGCGGATTCGTAGGCCCGATGCAAGGCCAAAGCCGGGGAAATCAGAACAAATCGTGGACATCAACCTCTGAGCGGGTCGTTTGAAAGCTCGATCGGCGCACCATGCGGCGTCGCCTCCGCCGCCCGCTGCCAGCTTTCGCGCAAGGCCTCGACGGTGTCGCGATCGGCCAGCCCCTTGCGCTCCAGAAGTCCCGCCAAGGCCGCTACCCAGGCATCGAAATAGTCGGATCCGTCCGCGGCCCGCTCCGGGCGATGCACTTCGGCAGACAGGCTCTCCGCCCATTCCGCCCAGCTGAACACGCCGCGCGCATGCAGATGCACGGTCATGGCGAAGGCCTGCGCCTGCCAGGGTTCGGCAAAAACCGGCGCACCTTCGGGCGAGCGCGGCAGGCCCGGCGATGCCGTAAGATCGGTCACCGTGTCACACACGCTCAAGATAGCTCTCCCAGGCATCGATTGAGACGGTCAGCGTCGAATCGGCACCCTCGCCCCAGATCTCGTCTCCCGTGAACACGACCGTGTAGACCCATTGCGGGTTTTCACCTCGCCCATGGGCGTTATCATCAGGGAAAACAAAACCGCCCTGCACCGCCTCCACGACACCCGTCTTCGCCCGTGCATAGCGGGGCAGCCGTGTATGGCCGGCCGGATGGAAGTTCCTCGTGCGCACACGGTCACCGACGGCAAACTTGGGTTCGGTCTCGACGGGACGGTCACAAGGCCCGCCACGGGCCAGCACGCCTTCGACCATGTCTGCCTTCAATACGCGCTTTGGCACGCGGCCCGGCTCCAGGTGCCGGCCCTTTGCCAGTTCCTCAGGCGTGGCAAAACCATGCCGCTCAAGCAGCATGTCGATACCGCGGATCCAGACCTCGTAATAGCTCGCCGCCAGATAGCTGGCCGGCGGAATGCTCTCACGCGCATGCCGGCTCTCGTCGATCGACCAGGCGCCGAAAGCCCCGCAGGAGAGCGTGATACCAAGCGCCCGCTTTTCCCATTCGGCATGAAAGTAAGGTTCGTCCTTTTCCGGCGCGACCGGACCGAAGCCCATCTGACCGCCGAGATCATGCGGCCCGTTCATCGCAAACCCTCCGGAGCAAGCGCCAGACCGGTACCGATCATCGAATCGCGCGTCACGAGATCGGCAAGCGCCTCTTCGTCCATCTCCTCGGTTCCGGCGGGCCGTAAGGGCACGACGAGATAACGCAGCTCCGCCGTCGAATCCCAGACGCGGATCCGCATCTTATCCGGCAGGCTCACCCCGAATTCGGCCAGCACCCCGCGCGGATCGATCGCCGCCCGCGAGCGATAGGCCGGCGCCTTGTACCAGACCGGCGGCAAACCGAGCACCGACCAAGGGTAACAGGAGCACAGTGTGCAGACGACGAGATTGTGGGTATCGGGCGTGTTGAAAACGGCGCGCATATGCTCGCCCTGCCGCCCGGTATATCGGAGGCTCGCGATCGCCGCCGTCGCATCGCGCTTCAGCCAGTCGGCGAACTCGGGATCGACCCAGGCCTTGGCGACGACCCGCGCGCCATTTCTTGGCCCAACCTTCGTCTCGTAGGTCTCGACGATCGCGTCGATTGCCGCTGGATCGATCAAGCCCTTTTCGGTCAGAAGTGTTTCGAGCGCCTTCACCCGCGCCTGCATGTCCGAATACTGGTTGTCGTGGTGGTGATCATGACCATGGTGATGGTGATGATCGTCGTGGTCGTGATGATGGCCGGACATCGGGCATTCCTATTTAAGCATTGGCCAGAGGCTGAGCACGAGTAGCATAGCCATGGTGATATTGAACCATTTGAGCCGGACCGGCACCGACAGCCACTCCCTGAGCGCCGAGCCGAAACCCGCCCAGGTCGAGACACTCGGCACGTTGACGGCAGCAAACACCAGCGCGACGATCGCCACCGTCAAAGCATATTGCTCCGGGTTAGGATAGACCGCCATAGCGGTCACGGCCATGACCCAGGCCTTCGGATTGACCCATTGAAAGGCGGCAGCCCCCAGAAACGTCATCGGTCGTGCCTTCGCATCCCCCTCGCCCATCGACCGAGAGGAGCCGATCTTCCAGGCGATCCACAGGAGATAAAGACCGCCTGCAACCTTGAGCGCGATGAAGGCCGGCGGATAGGCATGCAGCACCGCGCCAAGCCCCATGCCGACACCGATCAGAAGGGAGAGGAACCCGGCACCGATGCCGAGCATATGCGGCACCGTCCGCCGGAAGCCGAAATTCACGCCCGATGCAAACAGCATCATGTTGTTCGGCCCCGGCGTGATCGAGGTGGCGAAGGCAAAGAGGACGAGCGCGAAAAGCGTATCGGCCGACATGGATGTTTCTCCCGAATTTTTATGTCAGCCTAGCTGTCCTTTGGACCGAAGCCAGTCGCATTCTTGTTATGGTGACACGAAGGCCAGAGCGCTTTGTCCTTGCCTCGCGGGGCCGCCTCGCTATCCTTCGCGCATCCCGCCCAAGGAGGACCACCATGCATGACACCATCCCCACTGTCACTCTGCCGGGCGGCCGGGAGATCCCGACGCTCGGCTTCGGCACCTGGATGATGGGCGAAACGAAATCCGAGGCCAAGGCAGAAGTCGATGCCGTCAGGCTGGCGCTCGATCTCGGCATGACCGTGATCGACACGGCCGAGATGTATGGCGATGGCGGTGCTGAACGCATTGTCGGCGAAGCGCTGAAGGATCGGCGCGAAGACGCCTTTCTGGTCTCCAAGGTCCTGCCCTGGAATGCCAGCTACGACGGCACGATCAAGGCCTGCCATGCCAGTCTCGACCGGCTGGGGACCGACCATCTCGATCTCTATCTCCTGCATTGGCGCGGTGAACACCCCCTCGATGACACAGTCGCGGCCATGGAAGAACTGAAAGCTGCAGGCAGAATTCGCGCCTGGGGCGTCTCGAATTTCGACCTGGATGACATGGAGGAGCTGTTCTCCGTGGCCGATGGTGAAAACTGCGCCGTCAATCAGGTCCTCTACAATCTCTCCCGCCGCGGCATCGAATTCGATCTCCTGCCCTGGTGCCAGGAGCACGGAATCCCGATCATGGCCTATTCGCCGATCGAGCAGGGCCGCATCCTCCACCATCCCGAACTCATTCACATCGCCAAGGCCTATCAGGCGACCCCGGCACAGGTTGCCCTTGCCTTCCTGCTGGAACGTGATGGCGTGATCCCGATCCCGAAGACCTCCAACATTCGGCGTCTGCATGAGAATCGCGACGCGGTGGATCTCGAAATCTCCGACGAGGACTGGGCCCGCCTTGACGCAGCCTTCCCGCCACCGGCGCGTAAAATGCCGCTGGAAATGATCTGATCTCGACCGGCACGGCGGAAAGTGAACGCATGACCATCCTCGTCCTTGGCGCGACCGGCTTCATCGGCCAGCAGGTTCTGCTCACGCTCAGCCAAACCGGACACCCGGTTGTCGGCCTTGGCCGCGACACCAGGCAGGCCAACGCCCGTTTTCCCACAGCAAACTGGATCGCCCGCGACCTCCGTACGCTCCGACAAGCGGCGGACTGGCAGCCACTGCTCGACGGCGTTACCGCCGTGATCAACTGCGCCGGCGCCCTGCAGGACGGGTTGCGCGACGATCTCGTCGCCGTGCAGAAAGACGCGATGCTCGCCATGCAACAGGCAGTCGCCACGCGCGCAACACCTCCGCTGATCATCCAGATCTCGGCACCCGACAACCTGGCGAGCGCCGGAGCGGCCTTCATGGCAACCAAGCTCGAGGCCGACCGCGCGCTCGCGGCCTCGAGCCTCCCGCATGTCATCCTGCGTCCGACGGTCGTGGTCGGACGCAATGCCTATGGCGGCACCGCCCTTCTCCGCGCCATCGCCTCCTTCCCCGGCATCCTGCCGCTGGTGGACGCCGAAAGCCCCATGAATGCCGTCCACGTGCACGACGTGGCCCAAGCTGTGCTCGACGCCGTCGAGGGCCGCATCGCGCCTGGGTCCGATCTGGTGCTTGCCGGCGAACCGACCCGCAGTATCGAGGAGATGGCACGCTTTTACCGCAGGTGGCTCGGCCTTGCCGATGCACCCGTCATCCGCTTGCCCTCAGGTCTGGCTCGACCTCTCTCACTTGTCGCCGATCTCGCCGGGCGCCTCGGCTGGCGCTCCCCCTTGCGCTCCACTGCGATCCGCATCAGCGGCATCGGCGTGGCACCGGAGAAGGCCCGCCCGACCCTGACCGCGCCCGACCCGACGCTGCGGCTGGCAACGGAGCCCGCCGCCGTTCAGGACCTCTGGTTCGCCCGTCTCTACCTCCTGAAGCCATTGATGGTCCTGACGCTCTCGCTGTTCTGGATCGTCTCCGGTCTGGTGCCGCTCCTTGATCCCGTGACCACGTCGCTAAGCTTCGGCGCCAGCATGGCGGCCAGCATGGCGCTGACAGTCACCATCCTCACGTCCCTGCTCGATATCGCACTCGGCCTGGCAATCCTCATCCAGCCCTGGGCAAAACGGGCCATGCTCGGCATGATGACCGTGTCGCTCGCCTATCTCGCCGGCGGAACGCTGATCGAACCGACACTCTGGCTCGATCCGCTGGGACCGCTGGTCAAGGTCCTGCCCTCGATCCTGCTGACGCTCGCAACCCTTGCCGTCCTTGAGGAGCGCTGAGATGCTGGAAGAGGTCCTGCGCTTCGTGCATGTGATCGGGGCCACCGTGCTTTTCGGCACGGGCGCGGGCATCGCCTTCTTCATGCTGCTGGCGCACAGGACCGGCAATCCGACGCATATTGCCCATGTCGCCGGGTCGGTAGTGATCGCCGATACAATCTTCACCGCGACCGCCGCCATCCTGCAGCCGATCACCGGCGCATGGCTGGCTTACGAAATCGGCTGGCCGCTGACATCAGGCTGGGTGCTTCTGTCTCTGATCCTCTATGTTGTGGTCGGCCTCTTCTGGCTGCCCGTCGTCTGGATCCAGATCCGCCTGCGCGATCTCGCCCGGGAGGCAGCCGCCGCCGGCACTCCGCTGCCGCCCCGCTATCACAGGCTTTTCCGCATCTGGTTTGCCTGCGGCTTTCCTGCCTTCTTCTCGGTCATGGCCATCCTCTGGCTCATGCTGAACAAGCCCGAGATCCCGATCGGCTTCTGACCATCGCAAAATCGCGATCTATCCACAAGCCCTGCATTTCCGGCACTTTACCGCAGCCCCTCAGGAACTTAGGAGATTGCCTAATTTGAAAATTGCGGTGTGAAAACCGCAGGCGGAGGGGCATGACATGACAAAACGCGGCAAGACCGACCTGCATCCGGCAATGGACAAGATCTCGTCCCGCGTCTTTCACGCGCTCGCCTCCGATCCGCGGCGGATGATGCTGGTGCATCTGTCACAGTCGACCCTGACCGCTGGCGAAATTGCCGCCCGCTTCGACATGGCCAAGCCCTCGATCTCCCAGCATCTCTCGATCCTCGAAAATGCCGAACTGATCGAAGGCGAGAAGAAGGGCCAGTACATCCACTACAGCCTGAGACCCGCAGCCCTGCGTCACGCACTGACCGCCATGCTGGCCACGACCGAAGTCGACGGCGCAATGGTCGAGGCGGCGACACAGGAGCAACCGGTCGCCAAGGCGAAGACGCCCACAAAGAAGAAGGCGGATCCGGCAGAGGTCGGGGCAGCCTCTGACAAACCGGAAAAAGCTTCGAAGGCCAAGGCCAGTGAGAAGCCGGCCAAGGAAAAGCCCAAAAAAGCGGAAGCCGATCTGCCGCCGGCGCCGCAGCAGATGGGCCTTCTTGATCTGCTCGGCATGAACTGAAGACACAAAACAACAAAAAGGGCGACCGAGAGGTCGCCCTTGTGCATTTCGCGAAATCCCGAAATCCTTACATGCCCTGCGGGCCGCGGTTCATCGCGGCGATCCCGGTGCGGCAGATTTCGTTGAGGCCGAGCGGCTTCATGATCGAGACGAACTGGTCGATCTTCGAGGACTTGCCGGTGATCTCGAAGATGAAATGATCGACGGTCGCATCGACAACCTTGGCGTGGAAGGCATCCGCCAGACGCAGCGTCTCGGCACGCATCTCGCCGGTCGAGACCACCTTCACCAGCGCCACTTCACGCTCGATCGGCCGCTCCTGGCCAAGCTCGCGCGCCCGCACGGTGAGATCCAGTACGCGATGCACGGGCACGATCCGCTCGAGCTGCGCCTTGATCTGTTCGAGCACACCCGGCGTGCCGCGCGTCACGATGGTGATGCGCGACAGATGCGCCTCGTGCTCCGTCTCGGAAACCGTGAGACTCTCGATGTTATAGCCCCGTCCGGAGAACAGGCCGATGACACGGGCGAGAACGCCCGGCTCGTTGTCAACCAGCACCGAGAGCGTATGACTCTCGATGGCCGACGTTTCCTTGGCGATGAAATAGGCCGAACCGGTCGGCTGAAGATGTGCGTTCATGGTCTTGTTCCTCCCGGTCAGACGAGCTGACGGCCCTTGGCATCGATGGCATTGGCGACTGCTTCATCCGTCGCCTCGTCCGGCAGCAGCATCTCGTTATGCGCCTTGCCCGACGGGATCATCGGGAAGCAGTTGGCGAGATTGGCCACACGGCAGTCGAAGATCACGGGCTTCTTCACGTCGATCATTTCCTGGATCGCGCCATCGAGATCATCGGGCTTTTCGCAGCGAATGCCGACGGCACCATAGGCTTCGGCCAGCTTGACGAAGTCAGGCATGGCTTCCGTGTAGGAGTTCGACAGACGGTTGCCGTGCAGGAGCTGCTGCCACTGGCGGACCATGCCCATGTACTGGTTGTTCAGGATGAAGATCTTGATCGGCGCTTCATACTGGATGGCGGCCGACATTTCCTGGATGCACATCTGGATCGAGGCGTCGCCCGCGATGTCAATGACGAGGCTCTCCGGATGCGCGATCTGCACGCCGAGTGCGGCCGGCAACCCATAACCCATGGTGCCAAGGCCACCCGAGGTCATCCACCGGTTCGGCTGCTCGAAGCCGTAATACTGAGCGGCCCACATCTGGTGCTGACCGACTTCGGTCGTGATGTAGGTGTCCCGATCCTTGGTCAGTTCGTAAAGCCGCTGCAGGGCGTATTGCGGCATGATGACATCCTTCGACGGCGTATAGGCGAAGGAGTTGCGGGCGCGCCACTTGGCGATCGTCGCATTCCATTCAGCCGTCTGCGACGCCTCAGGCTTTTTCGGCAGGGCGCGCCAGGCACGGACCATGTCTTCGAGAACCCGACCAACGTCGCCGGTGATCGGCACGTCGACGCGGACATTCTTGTTGATCGACGACGGGTCGATGTCGATGTGGATCTTCTTGGAATTCGGCGAGAAAGCATTCAGGCGACCGGTGATGCGATCATCGAAGCGCGCGCCGATGCAGACCATGACGTCACAGTCATGCATCGCCATATTGGCTTCGTAAGATCCGTGCATCCCGAGCATGCCGAGCCAGTTCTTGCCCGAGGCCGGATAGCAGCCGAGACCCATCAGCGTCGAGGTGATCGGGAAGTCGGTGAGACCAACCAGTTCGCGCAAGAGCTTGGTAGCCTCCGGACCGGAGTTGATGACGCCACCGCCGGAATAGATGATCGGGCGGCGGGCCGACGCCATCAGCTCGACGGCGGCCTGGATCGCACGGGCATCGCCCGTAACCTTCGGCTGGTAGCTCTTCAGCGCCTTGTGGGCATCCGGCGGGGTATAGGTGCCGGTGGCAAACTGGATGTCCTTGGGAATATCGACGAGAACCGGACCGGGACGGCCCGTCTGGGCAATGCGGAAGGCTTCATGGATGATCGAGGCCAGCTGGTTGACGTCCTTGACCAGCCAGTTGTGCTTGGTGCAAGGGCGCGTGATGCCGACGGTATCGCATTCCTGGAAGGCGTCCGACCCGATCAACGAGGTCGGAACCTGACCGGAGATGCAGACCAGCGGTACGCTGTCCATCAGCGCATCCTGCAGCGGCGTCACCGCATTGGTGGCACCGGGGCCGGACGTGACCAGCATGACGCCGACCTTGCCGGTTGACCTTGCGTAACCTTCCGCTGCGTGACCCGCACCCTGCTCGTGGCGGACCAGGATGTGCTGGATCTCTTCCTGCTGGAAGATCTCGTCATAGATCGGAAGCACGGCCCCACCGGGATAGCCGAAGATATGCTCGACACCGTTATCCTTGAGCGCGCGCAGGACGATCTCGGCGCCAGTCATCTGATTGTCTTTACCCGTCATGCTGTGTTTCCATCTGCCTTCTTGGTTTTGGGGCTGATAACCCGGTTCAGGGCATAAAAAAAGGCCCCTTTGAGGAGCCTGTCATCTAGCGCATGGGTGGCTATCGCCGGATGGTTACACCATCCTGCCCATGCGCCTTCCCACCACGATAAGTGCAACCGAGTTTTTCATGGGCCGAAGTGTTAGCCAGAAAGGCCATCAGCGTCAACGCATCTTTTGCAAAATTTCGCTCAGGTCGACGACAGTTTGTTGCGCTAGCGCTGCTCGAACATCACCACCGACCTAACGCACTACACGAAATTTTAAGCGCCCCATCCTAAACTTGCGTCAGCAGGGAGAATGCGCTTGTCGAAAGATGAATTTCACAAGTCCGGCCAGTCCGGAGATCAAGACCGCCGCGATGGTATGCGGCCCGGCAACCGGATGCTGGGGCGCGTCGTCGCCTGTAACGGTTCGCGCGCGACGATTGCCGCCGTCGCGGAAGAAGGCGGCACTGACCTGACCGAACTCTGGTCGGTCGGCCGCCTCATCTCGATCAGTGTCGGCAAAAATCGCGTCGTGGCGCTTGCCTATTCCATGCAGACCGAGGGCAAGGACTGGGGCGAAGGCGCCGACAATCAGTTCCTCATCGAAGTCGAACTGCTCGGCGAAGTCTATGTGCAGGAAGACGGCAAGGAGATCTTCTCCACCGGCATTTCGCGCTATCCCTATCTTGGTGCCATCGCCCACAGGATCAGGGCCGCCGACCTGCTGCGCATCTACGATACGCACCACAGCGATACCGCCGTGATCGGCAAGCTCACCCAGGACGAGACGATCGACGCAGCGATCCATATTCCTTCGATGCTGTCGAAACACTTTGCCGTGGTCGGCTCGACGGGTGTGGGCAAATCCACCGCCGTTTCCCTTCTCCTGCGCAAGGCGATCGAGAGCGACCCGAAGCTGCGCATCCTGATCCTCGACCCGCACAATGAATTCGCCGCCGCCTTTCCCGAGCTGGCCGTCGTGATCGACACGGACACGCTTGACCTCCCCTTCTGGCTGATGCGGCTCGACGAGTTCGCCGAGGTGCTGTTCCGTGGGCGCCCTCCGATCCCGGAGGAACTCGACATCCTGCGCGACCTCATGCCGGAAGCGAAGCGTGCCTTCCGCGGCAATGAAAGCGCCTTGATGCGCCGCATGGCCGACAAGAGTTCGATGACGGCCGACACGCCAGTCCCCTATCGCATCGCGGACCTGATGGCACTGATCGACGAACGCATCGGCCGCCTCGAAGGACGTGGCGAAAAGCCGTTCCTGCGCTCCCTCAAGATGCGCATCATGTCGGCGATCAACGATCCGCGCTATCACTTCATGTTCTCCAACAATACGATCAGCGACACGATCATGGAGACGATCGCGCACATCTTCCGCATCCCCGGCGACGACCGCCCGATTTCCACGTTCCAGCTTTCGGGGATCCCGTCGGAAGTCGTGAACTCCGTGGCCTCGGTCCTCTGCCGTATGGCCTTTGAACTGGCGCTCTGGTCGAACGGTGCGATCCACATGCTGGTGGTCTGCGAAGAAGCCCACCGCTATGTACCGGCCGACCCTAATCTTGGCTTCTTCCCGACACGCCAGGCGATCGCCCGCATTGCCAAGGAAGGCCGCAAATACGGCGTCTCGCTCGGCGTCATCACCCAGCGCCCCGGCGAACTCGACCAGACAATCCTGTCGCAATGCTCGACCCTGTTTGCCATGCGCCTGGCCAACGATCGCGACCAGGAAATCATCCGCTCGGCCATCCCCGACAGTTCGATCTCGACCACCAGCTTCATTTCCTCGATCGGCAATGGCGAAGCCATCGCTTTCGGCGAAGCGATCGCGGTGCCGATGCGCATGCGCTTCACCCGCGTGGAAGAACAACGCCTGCCCAAGGCCAACGGCGTCAACGCGAAGTCGACAGAGGAGACGCCGGACACCGTCGACCTGCGCTCCATCGTCAGCCGCATGCGTGCCATCGCCGGTCCCGACATCTCCGCCTTCCAGCAACAGTTCGAAAACAGCTTGGCCCGGGGCGATGTGCCCATGGCACCGGACGGCATCTACGATGACGAGGAAATCGATGACGACGCCATGGAGGAGGAGGCACTCAACCGCTTTGCCCCTCCGCCGGTCATGGCCCCAGCGCCGCTGCGCGTTACAGAGCAACCGCCCCTGCGCCAGAGCCTCACATCCGCACAGACGCCGACAATCGAGCCGTATCGGCCGGACATGCTACCCCGCTCAGGCGCAGGCGATGTTGTCAGACGGACCGAAGCGGAAAGCGCATTCGAAAGCGAAGCGACAACAAGTGCCTTTGGCACCTCCTCCCTTCGCCGCGAAGGCGGAGGTTCGTCCCTGCGCGAGAGTATCCTGAAGAAGCCTCTATCGAGCCTTTACAAGCGCGACTGACCGGCTCCGACGGATCGATAGCTTGTTGGGTCGATCCGCTCCCAGCTTTCGTCCATCTGGTTACGGAACCAGGTCATCTGGCGTTTGGCATATTGCCGCGTGGCCGCCGATGCGGCCTCGATTGCCTCCTGACGGCTGAGCTCGCCCGACAGCATCGACGCGATCTGCGACACGCCGATCGCCTTCATGACCGGCGATTGCTGAGGGAGATCCAGATTGAGGAGCGCCCGCACTTCGTCCACGGCCCCCTGCTCCATCATCTGTGAAAAACGACGGTCGATCCGGGCATGCAGGAGTTTGCGCTCCGGCAGGACCACGACTTTCAACGCCCGTTCAGGATGGATCAGGACCGGCCCGGACTGGCGCTGGTAGAATGCAATCGAGCGTCCCGTCGTGGTGACAACTTCCAACGCCCGCACGATCCGCTGCCCGTCCTTCGGGTTCAGACCTTTAGCCACGGCAGGATCGCGGGATGCCAATTCTCCATGCAAGACATCGGCCCCCTCCGCCAGCAGACGGGCCCGCAATTGCGCACGCACCTCCTCGGGGATCTCGGGCATCTGGGAGAGGCCACCGGTCAGGGCCTTGAAATAGAGCCCCGTGCCGCCAACAACGACGGGCATCTTGCCCTGCTGTTTCAGGGCTTCCAGCAGCGCGGTCATTTCACGCAACCAGTCACCGGTCGAATAGGCCCTTCCCGCTGGCACATGGCCGTAGAGCCGATGTGCAATGCCGTCCATTTCCTCGTCATCGGGACGCGCGGTGACGACTCTCAACGTGTCATAAACCTGCATGCTGTCGGCGTTGATGACGACGCCGCCATGCAGCCGGGCGAAGTCGAGCGCCAGTGCGGACTTGCCGCTGGCGGTCGGCCCGGTTATCAGGATGGCCTCTGTGTTCTTTCCAGGATCTTGCATCATGGCCTTGGTTGCCACGCTTGTCGCCAATCCGTCAAATCCCATTCTTACCCCCGACGCTGCCGAAAGAGCCGCAGAGGCAGTCCGGTCGTCCCGGCTGTACTGGCTCGCAGACGGCATTGCCTGCGACATCCCGCTGACCGACGGCTCGGATCCGTTCGATGCCGAGACACGGCTTCGCGAAGCGGTCGCCGGCCTGCCAGTCGACGTCGCGGTTCAGGTGGCCGAGACGCGGCGCAAACGCTTCCTGATCGCGGACATGGATTCAACCATGATCGGTCAGGAATGCATCGACGAACTGGCAGCCGAGGTGGGCCTGAAAGACAAGGTGTCGGCGATCACGGCACGTGCCATGAATGGCGAGATCGCTTTCGAACCGGCACTGCGGGAACGCGTCGCGTTGCTCAAGGGGCTGCCGATCTCGGTCGTCGAAGAGGTCATTGCGAAGCGTATAACGTTGACGGCAGGCGGCCTCGAAATGATCGCCACGATGAAGGCAAGAGGTGGCTACACGGCCCTCGTCTCGGGTGGCTTCACTGTCTTCACATCCCGCATCGCGTCCGTTCTCGGCTTCGATGAGAACCGCGCCAATATTCTGATCGAAAAAGACGGCATACTCACCGGCGAGGTTGCCGAACCGATCCTCGGACGGCAAGCCAAGGTCGATTCGCTGCTCGACATTGCAAAGACGCTGGGGGTGACACCGGACGATGCCATCGCCGTGGGTGATGGCGCCAACGACCTCGGCATGCTTGGCATCGCCGGCTCGGGGGTCGCGCTCCATGCAAAACCGGCCGTGGCAGCAGAGGCCAAGATCCGCATCGACCATTCCGACCTCACCGCCCTCCTCTATCTTCAGGGCTACAGAAAGTCCGATTTCCAGCAAGGATGAAGCAATGCCGTTCCTCCTGCAGACCGAGCGCCTGACCCTGCGCAACTGGCGGGAGGAAGACCGCAATCTATTTCGCGAAATCAATCGTGACGAAAAGGTCATGCAGTTCTTCCCGATGCGCCGCAGCCACGCCGAATGCGATGAACTGATGGGCCGGCTGCAGGCGATGATCAGCACCACCGGGTATGGCTTCTTTGCACTTGCCGACCGGCAGACCGACGAACCCATGGGTTTTTGCGGAATATCGAAAGTCGACCTGCCCGGCATATTGCCTGAAGGCGCAACCGAGATCGGTTGGCGTCTCGCGACGCGCTTCTGGGGCAATGGTTACGTCACGGAGGCGGCCCGGGCACTTCTGGACTTCGGGTTCAAGCAACGCGGACTGCATGAGATCTACGCTTTCGCGGTTCACGACAATCGCCGCTCCATCGCCGTGATGGAGAGGCTGGGGATGACAAGGCTGGACGGACGCGACTTTGACCACCCGTCAGTTCCGGACAGTCATCCTCAACTGAAGAAGCATGTTCTCTTTTGCGCATCGGCAAACTGAGCGGCGAATTCGGCGCAAATGCAGACAAGGCTAATTCAGCAATTTACGTGCGCTTAAAGCGTTGTGCCTATAGTTGAGGCATGACGGATATTGTGACGGCGCATACGCCCGCCCAGGGGGCTTCGTGGATTGACAGCTTCTGGCGTCTGGGCGAAAGCGACCAGACGGCGGAGGAAGCGCCGCTCATCCGGGCTATCCGCCTCTCCATCGTTGGCAAGAATACACCCTGGATGATGGCTGCGAACGTCGGCAACGCATCGCTCGCAGCGCTTGCCTTGTGGGGAAGTCCGGCTGCCGTGGCCGTCAACCTCATCTGCGGCGCCCTCATTGCTATCGCGGTCTACACAATCCTCCGATGGTTGCACGGTCGCGGGCGGCCTGCCCGTGAGCGGGCGAGCGTGCGCGGCACGCGAAGGGCCGTGTTGCACGCGACGATGTTGAGCAGCCTCTGGGCTTCGCTTGCCGTCTTCGCCTATCCCGAGGCGACGGAGACCCAACGCATGGTGCTGATCGCTCTGAGTGTCGGCATGGCGGGCGGCGGCGGTTTTGCACTCGCCACCGTGCCACCGGCCTCGATCGCTTTCTGTGGCGTGATGGGCCTTGGGGCCGCCATTGCGCTGGGTAACGAGGCGTCGATGGTCGGGGTTTATCTTTTCGCCCTCTACGTCATCTTTGCATCGATCATTGTCCGCGCCTCCCTGGCCGTCTGTTCCAGCCTTACCGAAAAAGTGCGCGCCAAGATGGCTGCCGATGAGCAGCGCGACGTGATCAACCTGCTTCTCAACGACTTTGAGGAGAATACGGCAGACTGGCTCTGGGGTGCAGACGAGGAGCTGCGGCTGGCACGCGCGTCCAGCCGTTTCTGTGAGCAACTGGCGACGCCGGATAGTTTGGTCGTGGGCAAATTCATGGTGGACGCGATCCCCTTCGCGAGCCACTGCATGACCGACATCGAACAAATCGGAGACCGCGACAGCTTCCGTAGAAAGCTCGAATCGCGCCAGTCCTTCCGCGACGTGGATATCTGTGTCGAACAGGCCGGCGAACTCGGCATCTGGTCTTTGACGGCAAAGGCGATCCACGACGACAGCGGTCGCTTCATCGGTTACCGCGGCGTCGGGCGCGATGTCACCGCCAACCGGCAGACCCGATTGCGCATCGAGCACATGGCTCGGCATGACCCGCTGACAGACGTCGGCAACCGAATTCTGCTGAACGAGGATCTGGCTCGCGCGGTGTCGAGGCTGGAGCGCTTCGGCGAAGGCTTCTCACTCCTCCTCCTCGACCTCGACCGGTTCAAACAGGTGAACGACAATCACGGCCATGCCGGTGGCGACGAACTGTTGCGCGAGGTCGCCGGTTTGCTGCAGCAGCTGTGCGGGGAACACGACACGCTCGCCAGGCTCGGGGGCGATGAATTCGTCATCCTCCATATGTCCGGCGAGGACCCCAAGAGCGCCGGCCACCTAGCCGCCCGCATCATAAAGCGGCTGGGCCAACCTTTCCATCTCAGATCCGGAACGGCCCATGTCGGCGTCAGCATCGGCCTTGCCTGCGCGCCCGTCGACGGCACGGATCCGGACCAGTTGATGCGCAACGCGGATCTGGCTCTGTATCGTGCCAAGGCCGATGGCCGCAATCGCTTCCGCTATTTCGACCAGTCGCTGGATGCCACCGCCCGGCGCCGCAATCTGATCGAACAGGAGCTGGCCCTGGCGATCAGCCTCGGCACGCTAGACCTGTCCTTCCAGCCGCTGATCGACGCCCAGAGCGGCACCGTGGTCTGCGCCGAGGCGCTGCTGCGTTGGAACCATACGAGGCTCGGGCCGATCAGCCCCGCGGAATTCATACCGATCGCCGAGGAAACCGGCCTGATCACCAGCATCGGCGCCTGGGTGCTGAGGGAATCCTGCCGCGTGTCCAAGGACTGGCCGGACCACATCCGGGTTGCCGTCAACCTGTCCTCGCGCCAATTCTTGAGCCCCGGCCTTGTGCCGATGGTCGAAAACGCCCTCAAGGCCAATGACATGCGCCCGGGCCGGTTGGAACTGGAAGTCACCGAAAGCCTTCTGATGAACTCGACGCCGGGCGTCGAGCATACGCTGAACACGCTGGGAAAGATGGGCGTCCGCATCGCGCTCGACGATTTCGGCACGGGTTTTTCGTCGCTCAGCTACCTGCGCCGCTTCCGCTTCGACAAGCTCAAGATCGACCAGTCCTTCATCTCCGACATGGAAACCAACAATGATGGCCGTGCGATCGTCGAAGCGGTTATCCGTCTCGCCCGGGACTTGCGCATGAGCGTGGCCGCCGAGGGCGTCGAGACGGAGAGCCAGCTGGCTCTGCTGCGTCAGCTCGGCTGTGGCGAAATCCAGGGCTATCTGATCGCAAGGCCGATGCCGGCCCAGGCCTTCGCCGCCTTCCTCTCCGCCAACGATGCGGCTGTCGAGCGCCGCTACGCCTGACGCTATTCCAGCGGAACGGCGATCAGCCGCAGATTGCCTTCCTTGTCCGCAATCATAAGATATCCGCTGCGGCGCCCCTCGCCTTTGATCTTCGTGAGCTTCTCGGCCACCTGCTGCGGCGTGCGCATGAACTCCTGCGCCACCTCGACGATGACATCACCGGGCTTGAGCCCCTTGCTCTCGGCCTTTGATCCC
The DNA here is from genome assembly GCA_900473805.1 of Hyphomicrobiales bacterium. Classification (GTDB taxonomy): domain Bacteria; phylum Pseudomonadota; class Alphaproteobacteria; order Rhizobiales; family Rhizobiaceae; genus Allorhizobium. Next base: position 22,538 of record UCMS01000006.1, read on the forward strand.
GGCAGCACGCGAGTAATCAGGACCCCTTCCACACCTTCGGCGATCCCGTAGGAGCTGCGCTGCGCATCGTCCAGCGACGCGAGCTCGACCCCGATCAGGCCTTCGGTCACAGGCGCGGCCGGCTGTGTTTCGCCGGGAACCGACGGCTCGCCCTCACCGGCATCCGGCGCCTGCTGGGCCTGATCGTCGGCGCCTGGATCTTCACCCTCGCTTTCCGGCTCCACGGTCTGGTCCGGCGACGCCTGGTCTCCGCTCTCCGTGTCATCATCCTCCAGCAGGCCGAGCGTGACCTTCACGGTCTGCTCCTTACCATCGCGCAGGATGACCACGTCGAGCGGTTCTCCAATCGGGCTTTCTGCGACCATGCGCGTCAAGTCACGTGTCTCGGCAACCGGGCGGCCATTGAAGCTGACAATGATGTCACCGACCATGATCGGCCCTTTGGCGACCGGACCGTCCTCGACGATACCGCTGATGAGCGCGCCCCGAGCACGGCCGATCTTCAAACTTTCAGCCACTTCGTCCGACACCGGCTGGATGCGCACGCCAAGCCAGCCACGACGCGTCTCGCCGAACTCGATGAGCTGGTTCACGATGTTCTCTGCGAGCTCGGTCGGCACAGAGAAACCAATCCCGATGGAGCCGCCACTTGGCGATATGATCGCGGTATTGATGCCGATCACTTCACCGTCCATGTTGAACAGCGGACCACCGGAATTGCCCTTGTTGATGGCCGCATCCGTCTGGATGAAATTGTCATACGGGCCAGCATTGATGTTGCGGCCGCTGGCCGACACGATGCCGAGCGTGACCGACCCGCCAAGGCCGAAAGGATTGCCGATCGCCATCACCCAGTCGCCGATCCGCAGCTTGCGGGAATCACCGAATTTCACCGCAGTGAGCGGCTGTGGCGGCTCGACCTTGAGCACCGAGAGGTCTGTCTTGGTATCGGTTCCGATCAGCTTGGCCTTGAGCTTCGAACCGTCGGAGAAGATCACCTCGATATCATCGGCATTCTCGATGACATGGTTGTTCGTGACAATGAAGCCCTTGGGGTCGATCACGAAGCCGGAACCCAGTGAATTGACCTTGCTGTTGCTGTCGCCCTGCTCGCCATTCTTGTAGAAATCGTCGAACAGCTCCTGGAAGGGCGAGCCCTCCGGAACCTGCGGAACGGGTCCCTCGCCCTCTTCCTTGACGCTCTGCGAGGTGGAGATGTTGACAACCGCGCCGAGCAGGCCGGCCGCGAGATCCGCGACCGAATCCGGCCCACGCGCTTCGACCGGCGACGGGCCGCCGACACCACCCATCACCAGGGCACTGCCGACCAGAATCGCCGGCAGGATCTTTCGAGACGGGCGGGCGGGGTGTGTCATCGGCTTCCTCGCTGGGAGTGTCAGGGCGACGTTGAACATAGGGCGGAACGGGCAAACGGAAAATCACATTTCCCGGAACCGGCATATCCGCAACATGCGACCAGATCTTGTCGAAGAGACAGCTACCACACGATTCCCGGTCCGAGAGCAACATGAGACGCGGCTGTGGCAGAAACCATGGGCAAAAACGACAAAGGGCCGGCCTCTCGGCCGACCCTTCAAATTAATACCTGGCAAGGATGCCGGCTCTCGACGATCAGTTGCCGGCCGGAACGGCAGGCGCCGCCGGCGGGGTGGCTGCCGGAGCCTGAGCACCCGTGCCCTGTTGGTTCTGTCGGTCCACACCGCTATTGAAGAAGCGGAAGAAGTCCGAATCGGGAGACAACACCATGGTCGTGCCCTGATTGCTCATCGAGGCGACATAGGCACGCATCGAGCGATAGAACTCGAAGAATTCCGGATCACGCTGGAAGGCTTCGGCGAAGATGCGGTTGCGTTCCGCATCGCCCTCACCGCGCAGGATTTCCGAATCGCGCTGAGCTTCCGCCTGCAACTCGACGACCTGGCGGTCGGCAATCGCCCGGCGGCGCTGGCTTTCTTCATTACCTCGGGCGCGGATCAGTTCCGCTTCCGCAAGGCGTTCGGCTTTCATGCGCTGGAAGGTCTGCTGGGAGACTTCCTGCGTCAGGTCGGTCCGGCGAATGCGCACGTCGGTCACCTGCAGGCCGAGGCTCGCTGCCGCCGTCTGCAGGTCATTGCGCACATCCGACATCATCGAACCGCGTTCTTCAGACAGAGCCGCATCGAAGTTGCGCAGACCGTAAACGCGGCGAAGCGCGGCATCGAGACGGGTGCGCAGACGCGCTTCGGCCGCTTCCCGGTCGCCGGACACCGTTTCGCGGAACCGCCGCGCATCGTTGATCCGGTAAACGGCGAAAGCGTCGACCTCGTAGAAGGCACCGCCGCGAACCTGGACGCGGATGTTGTCGAGGTCAAAGCGCAGCGCGCGGTCCTCGACATACTGGACGCGGTCGGCATCCATGAAGGCGAAGGGCAGCTTCAGATAAAGGCCAGGCTCGGTCTTCACATCCTGGATCTGACCGAAACGCAGGACGATGGCCTGTTCGCGTTCGTTGACCACGAAGATCGACGAATAGGCGAAGAACAGGACGACGGCGATGGCCGCGACGAAATAGGGCAGACGATTGGCCATGTCAGTTGCCTCCCGTTGCCGACTGGCCGCCAGACTGGTTGCCCGGCTGGCGCGTGATTTCGTTGAGCGGCAGATACGGCACCACGCCCTGCTTCTCGTCGATGATCACCTTGTTCGAATTGCGCAGGACATTCTCCATGGTTTCCAGGTAGATACGCTGACGGGTGACGTCTGGCGCCTTGGCATATTCGTCATAGATCGAGATGAAGCGCTGCGCTTCACCTTCCGCTTCCTTGACGACCTGATCCTTATAGGCGGCCGCCTCTTCGCGGATCTGGGCCGACTGACCGCGGGCTTGACCAAGACGCTGGTTGGCGTACTGGTTGGCTTCCTCGACGAAACGATCCTCGTCCTGCTGGGCACGCTGCACTTCTTCAAAAGCCTCGGCCACTTCACGCGGAGGCGCGGCGTCTTCGATCGGCACGGCATTGATGGCAATACCCGCGCCATAATTGTCCATCGTGCCCTGGATGATGTCGCGCACCTGCGTGGAGATGTCCTCACGGTTATCGCGGAAGACGTCCTGCGCGGGGCGACGACCGACCACTTCACGCATGGCGCTTTCGGCAACCTGCTGCAGGGTCTGCGACGGGTCTTCAAGATTGAAGAGATAGGCCTGCGGGTCCGAGACGGTGAACAGGACCGAGAACTGGACACTCACGATGTTCTGGTCGCCCGACAGCATAAGGCCGGCGCCCGGATTGTTGGAGGTCGCGCGGCTGCCGACATTCTGCTGCTGTTCGGTGACCTTGACGATCTCGACCTGTTCGATAGGCCAGAGATGGAAGTGGAGGCCCGGCATGGACACTTCTTCCTTCGGCTTGCCGAAACGAAGCTCCACGCCGCGCTCATCCGGCTGCACCGTGTAGATCGCCTGGATCGCCCAGAAGGCGATCAGCACGAGGCCGACTATCACGAAGGCGCCGCCATTGAAGCCGCCGGGCACGACGTTTTTCAGACGATCCTGACCGCGACGGATGAGATCCTCGAGATCCGGGGGCTGATTGCCGCCACCGCCGCCGCCACGCGGCCGGTTCGGCCCCTGCCCCCAGGGGCCCTGATTGTTACCGCCGCCGCCGCCGCCCCAAGGACCGCCGCCGCCGCCGTTCTGATTGCTCCAGGGCATTCATACCTCTTTGCTGTAAATCGCTCCCAAGTCCTTGCGGTCGCGACGGTTGAGAGCCGCATCACGAAAGGTTCCACAGGGTTATAGGTATCGCAGCCCGGCCTTTCAACGCGAAGCGGCCAACTTCTTCATGAGACAGGGCAAATTTTCCGTTATCGGCCGGTCCTGCGACGGTATATCGCGTAGCGCGTCGGGTAATTGTCCTTTTCCCCCGCCGGAACGGCGGTTTCCTCGACCAGCTCGAAGAGATCCGGCTCGATTGCAGGGAAATATGTATCGCCTTCGAGATCCGTCTCGACATGGGTCACGTGCAGCTCGTCGGCGTCAGCGATTGTCTGGCGATAGATCTCGCCGCCGCCGACGACGCATAGGGCGTCGGCGCCCGTCTCACGGGCCAGCACCCGCGCCTGCTCCAGCCCTTCTTTCACCGACGTCGCTGTCTCGACACCGGGCATCTCGATCACGGCATTGCGGCTGACGATCACATGCGGTCGTCCCGGCAGGGGCTTCGAGCCGACCGACTCAAAAGTCTTGCGCCCCATCACCAGCGGCTTGCCCATGCTCAGCGCCTTGAAGCGTTTCAGATCGGTCGACAGCCGCCAGGGCATGTCGCCGTCCCGTCCGATGACACCATTGCGCGACACGGCCACGATGATCAGCGTCTTGATGTCGCTCATTTTGCTGCCTCACCCTTCGCCTAGACGGCAATCGGCGCCTTGATGCTGGCATCGGCCTCATAGCCGATAAGGGTGAAATCTTCATAGGTGAAGGAGAAGATATCCCGGATGTCGGGATTAAGCTTCATCACCGGCAGCGCCTTCGGCGTCCGTGATAGCTGCAGCTTCGCCTGGTCGAAATGGTTCGCGTAAAGATGGGCATCGCCGAACGTGTGGATGAACTCACCCGGCTCGAGCCCCGTCACCTGCGCCACCATCAACGTCAGCAGCGCATAGGATGCAATGTTGAAGGGCACGCCAAGGAAGATGTCGGCCGAGCGCTGGTAAAGCTGGCAGGACAGACGTCCGTCCGCGACATAGAACTGGAACAGGCAGTGGCACGGCGGCAGCGCCATGTCCTCAACAAGCGCGGGGTTCCAGGCCGAAACGATATGACGGCGGGAATTCGGATTGGTCTTGATGCCCTCAATGAGGCGCGCGATCTGATCGATGTGCCCGCCGTCATAATCGGGCCAAGACCGCCACTGGGCACCATAGACGGGGCCGAGATTGCCGTCCTGATCGGCCCACTCATCCCAGATCGTCACCCCGTTTTCGCGCAGATAGCCGATATTGGTATCGCCCTTGAGGAACCAGAGAAGCTCGTGAATGATCGAGCGCAGATGCAGTTTTTTGGTCGTCACGACCGGGAAGCCGTCGGCGAGATCGAAGCGCATCTGGTATCCGAAGACGGAGCGCGTGCCGGTGCCGGTGCGGTCACCGCGATCGCTGCCGGTCTCCAGCACATGGCGAAGGAGGTCGTGATACTGGTGCATGGGTCCCTGGCGAGTCATGGAGAATGCGGCATTCTAACCCCAACGCCACCGCGAACCAAGCCGGCTTCCACGTTTTCCCCGTCCCAGCCACTGCCATGCGCCCCACCCGATCGAAAATGCCTGCAGAGTTTGGACTAGCCGAATCCATCTCACCTCTCCGATGAAGACGTCGGGCCAAAACCCGTGAAGATGAGGGAACGAACCGATGAAGATGCCCGCCATTGTCGCAAAGCTGTTCGCATGCATCCTGCTGCTCGTCGCAACTGGACGAGCAGAGGCGCAAGCTCCCCAGGATTTTGTCGGCAACTGGACCGTGGAGGGCGGACCACTTGGCGCCTGCAGCATCAATCTCTCCGGACAGGCGATGGGCGGCCAGCTGAAGGCGACGACCTATACCTGCGTCGGCCCCATGTCCTTCGCCTGGGCCTGGGCACCGAATGGCAACGGGCTCACCATTCTCGGCACGAACAACTTCCTGATCGCCACCCTCCGTCCGAACCGGGGCGTCCTGGTCGGGCAGCTGAACGACGGCAGTCTGGTGACGCTGAAACCGGCAAGCGGCCAGCGGATCGGCGCACCGCGTGTCGTCCAGGCACCGGCAGCGGCACCCGGGAAACGGGAGAACTGCCGCCGCCGCTACGACAACGACCGCTGCGCCGAGGCGACCGATCTCGTCCCGCCCTTCACCGGCAATGGCCCGGTGCGCGTGCAGGCGCTCAACCAGTTGAATATCCGCAGCAAGGAAGACATGAAGAGCCCGGTCATCGGCAAATTCGAAGTCGGCCAGTGCTTCCTCGTTGAATCCTGCCGCCAGACCCCGCAATGGGGTCTGCGCTGCCGCGTCCCGGTCGGCGACAGCGGCCAGAAGGGCTACGTGATCAAGTATTTCAGCGACAAGACAGGCGACTACATCGTGTTCCGCAACCAGTGCCGCTGAGGGTCCGGCAGAACCGGTCGCGCGATAGTTCGCACACCCTCTTTCCAACGGAGATGGAAACACCTATATCAGCCTTGCCGGGGCTTGCTCCGGCTATGGCAATAAACGGTCGGTGTAATAAACCTATTGGACCCGGGGGCGGTACCCGGCGCCTCCACCAAAAACCGGTCGGATCTGATGAGTGTTCAGACCGGCTTTTGATGGGGGCGAAATAGGATCGACAAGGGCGTAAAGATCGAACTTTTGCTCGGCATGATACCGCCGTTATCGGGTCACAAGTGTAGTTGCAAACGACAACAACGCTAAGGGTTATGCTCTCGCTGCCTAATGGCGGTGCGGGAAATCCGAACTAAGTCCTTGGGGTTAGCCCCTCAAGGCGGGGTCCGAAGGCACCTGGCAACAGAAGCCTTCACCTAACCTTCTCCCACCCTGTTTTCCGCCGTGCTCACACAAGGCTACCTTACGCGCCTACCCGTGCGCAGGAAAATGATGTATCCTTAGGCGAACCGCGTTCGCGCGACGGGGCTTTTCGACACCGCTGCGCCGTGGCATATAGCCGTCGAAACGGCATGAGAAGGAAAGACAGGATCTGATGGGGCACGACCACATTCGCTACGACATTCTGGCCCAGGACGCGCTGAGAAGTGTCATCCGCAAGGTTTTGACCGAAGTCGCCGCCACCGGACGTCTCCCGGGCGACCATCATTTCTTCATCACCTTCCTGACCGGGGCTCCGGGTGTGCGAATCTCGCAGCATCTGAAGGCCAAGTATGCCGAACAGATGACAATCGTCATCCAGCACCAGTTCTGGGAACTGAAGGTCACCGACAGCCAGTTCGAAATCGGCCTGTCCTTCTCCGACACCCCGGAAAAGCTGGTCATCCCCTTCAACGCCATCCGCGGCTTCTATGACCCCTCGGTCAATTTCGAGCTGGAATTCGACGTGCCGCTGGCGGACGAGGACGAAAACGACGCCGAGATCACCGCTTATCCGCTGGACGTGCCCGCAAAGGCGGAAGAGGCCGAAACTGCGGCGACCGAGGAAAAGAAGGAAGGCTCTGTGGTCTCCCTCGATGCCTTCCGCAAGAAGCAATAAAGTCATGCCGACAGCCAGCCCCATGGGGCCGGCTTTTCCACATTCGGGACAAAAGACATGGCTGCAGACATCGTCAATCTCCGCCAGTTCCGCAAGACCAAGGCGCGCGCCGAACGCGAGGCCACAGCCGACCAGAACCGTCTGACTCACGGTCGAACGAAAGCTGAGAAGACGCTGACCCGTAAGCTGAACGCCCAAGCCTCCAAGCGGCTTGACCAGGGTCATATCGAGACGCCGGACGACAACCAGGACTAACGCGCCTCGCCCGCCCGTTGAGGCACGAACCGTCTTAAAGCCGCGAGTCACTCAACGCCATGATCCGCAAACGCTCCATCACCCTGCGTGGCCACCGCACGAGCTTTTCGGTCGAGGACGAGTTTCTAGCGGAATTGCAGGAGATGGCGACGGCTCGCGGCATCAGCTTCGCGGCCCTCATCGCCGAAGTCGACGAGAACCGCGCGACCAGTGCCAATCTGTCTTCCGCTCTGCGTCTTTACGTTCTGGCATATCTCAGGAAGGCGGCGGCGCCGGACGCATCCGACGCCTCGCGCTCCCCCGGATAGAGCAATTTCACTGAACGCCGGGCAACCCTTCGAACGTCATGCCTGGCAGAGGCTGGCGCACCACGCGCTCGCGCTGCGGGACGGGCAGGGCCGGCGCATCGGGAACACTGTCGGTGGTCGGGCCAGTCGGCTGATCCGTAGCTCCGTCAGACGGCACCGTTGGCGCAGCCTGTTGCTGCTGCTCCTGCAGCAACCGCTCCGCCTCGGCACGCTTCCGCGCGTCTTCTTGGGCCTGTGCCCGCTGTTGGGCATTCGCCCGGGCAAGGGCCGCTTCGCGCCTCAGCCTCTGTTTTTCGAGCACGCTCGACTGCAAAGCCTCGACCCGGCGCCGCTCCGTTTCGAAGGCCCGTAGAGACAGGAAATTGGTGATCTCGGTCACGTCCAGCCCGCGCTCCGGAGACAGGACGTCACCCGTCAGCATGAGCCGAAGATTAGGGGAAGCCCCCTCCATGGCGAAATCGCCGGCCCGAAGCGCAATGTCGACGTCCCCCTCCACTGTGCCGCTGTCGAAGTCGAGCCGGGCGCTGCCGTTGAGGGATGCGACTTCGGTTTGCACAACCGCATTCTGGACGCGAAGCGTCCGATCCGAGAGCGCAAAGGGAAGCGCGACCCCTTCGACGGTCGTCGTGCCACCGGACACCAGCGCACTGGTGATGGACCGGACCTTCTCCTGGTCCAGATCGGTCCCGAGCCCATCCGCCTCGGCAACAAGGCGAGGCAGAATGGTGAGGTCCAGGTCGCTGATCGCAAGCCGTGACAGCGTGACCTGACCGGAGCCGCTTGCACCGCCGATGAGTTCAGCCGCAGTCGCGCCGCTGCCCTCACCGACGAAAGTCAGGTCATAGGTTCCGGCCACGCCCTCCGACGGATCGAGGCCCCGCCTCAGGCGCAGCGCATTCAGGCTTCGTCTGAGATCGGCACCCTTCACGTCGAGCCGCGACTGCAGGAAGCCGTTTCCATCACTATTGGCGAGCGACAGGCGGCCGGTCATGCTGCCGCCGAACCAGGCGCCCGAGATCTCGTCCAACGTCAGCTCTCCGGCTCTGGCCGTCAGCTTGGTGGAAACATCCGTCATTGCCTCGCCGATCCCCGGCCAGACCTGCTTTGCCGTCACGGCAAGATCGAGATCGGCTGTCAGGCTGCTCTTTGCGAACGGCGACGCCGCAAGCGCGCCGGAGCTCGGATCACGGACGGGGCCGAGCAGGCTCTCGGCAAGCCAGTCCATATCGAGACTGTCGAGGGCAAGGGTGCCCGTCGCGGTCGGCACGGCACCCCGAAGGTCGAGCATCCCCTGCCCCGAGACCGCTTGTCCGGCGATCGTCGACCGCAGATCGTCGATCGTCACCTGTCCGGCCGCAAGCCCAAGCTTGGCGTTCATCGTTGTGGGAACGCCAGCTTGCAGGCCGGGTAGAGCAGCCCCGAGCGCCATCAGATAGGGACCGACATCCTCGCTTTCAGCCGAGACGTCCCAGTCTCCGTCGAGCACATACGGACCGTCCATGCCCGTCAACCGGCCGGTCGCAGCCAGCTTCGATCGCGCACCGTCGAAGCGGATATCCGCCTCTGCCTCCTTGGCATTTCGTCCGTCCAGCACGAGGCTGAGACGGCCGCCTTCCCCAACCGGCCAGGGCAGCGGCTGGAGACCCGCCTGCCCCATCAGGATCTGCGCCTCGTCGTTCTCGACGCTGAGGTCCACCTTGCCTCCGTCACCGCCCGCCAGTGCAGAAAGGGTCGGCGCGGTCACCGAAAAGTTCGTGCGGCTGCCGTTGGAGCTGCCACCTCCGCTGACACGCACCGCCCCGCCCCCTTCAAGAGCAATATCTGCAGCAATGTCGGTATCTGCATACCAATCGGCACTCTCAGCCAATCGCTTCAGGACAGGTCGTCCTGGAAAGCGCTCGTCGAGCAGCGAAAGGAAGGCAGAGGGATCTTTCGACCGCAGGGCTACACGGCCCTCCCCGTCAATAACGCCGGCAGAGAGGGCCAATGCCCCACTCATGTCGAAGGACGCGCCTGCGACATTTCCGAGCTTCATGCGCTCGACCGAGAGCCGGTCTCCCTCAAAGCTGACGATGCCGTCGACATCGCCGATATCGATGCCGAAGGCCGTCAGTCGTCCAAGCTTCAGCCGCGCGGCGATCCTTTCAGCCAAGAGATTGCGTTCGGCATCCTCGCCGACGACCAGTGCCGCGATGGCGCGGGCTGCGTCGAGATCGAGCCCCGCCCCGGAAAGGTCGACGGACAGGCTCGGCGCAGCACCCGCGCCCGATTCGCGCTCGAGGCGGCCCTTCAACGGCTTGTCGCCCACGGCAAGCTCCAGCTTCTCGAAGCGCTGCAGCTCGCTGGTCAGATTGACCGTGGCGGAAAAGCCCGCAGATCGCAGCTGCCGGATCGCGGGATCGACTTTGCCGGAAATCCAGGTGGCAAGACCGGACGGCTGGGTCGACGCGACCAGCAGATGACCGTCGAAGGAGGGTGTACCGGCAAGATTCAATCGACCGTCCGCCTCGACTTGCGTGCGGCCCGGCAGCACAGCCACAGCACGGTCGACCGTCCAGCCGGTGCCTGCGGGCCGGACGTCGAGCTGGATATCGCGAAAGACGGTGTCGCCCGCGAGGATCGCCGGAAGCTTCAGTGTTGCCCGCCCGGGGACTTTCGGAATCGGGATCCGGGCAGCCGTCTCAAGGAGTAGCGTCAAGCGCTGCTGCAGCGAAACGGTCCCATTGCGGGCCGTCTTTGCCGCCCGGCTACCATCAGCAGCAAGCCGGTTCACATCGACCTGCTGCCCCTCTGCGGTCAGCAGGAATTCGGGCTTTGCCCCAGTGTCGAGCTTCGCCTCCCCCGTGATCACATAGGGATCTGCGGCATCGCCGAGCTCAAGCCGATAGGAGGGGACGACAACGCTCTCATTGGTCAGTTCGAAGGCACCGCGCGCCCGGGGGCCAGATGGGGCCGTAGCCGTATCGGCTGCAGGTGGCGCAGCCTCTTTCCAGGCGGAGAGAAATTGCCCCTTATAGATCGGCCGGCCCTGTTCCAGTGCCAGTTCGCCTTCCAGCGACAGATCGAAGGGTTGCACATCGGGTTCGATCCTGATCCGGATCGGCAGGCTTCCGTTGACGGTCTCGGAACTGGTGAGCGCAAACCCGCCGATCTGACCGTCCAGGGATGCACGGCCGGAAACGGACCAGGGACCAGCCAAGGTGCGGGCGGAAATATCCGCGTCGAGGTCGGACAGAACACGGTTGCGGCCGGATTGTTCGTCGATGAACTCGATGAGGCCATCGGAGACGGAGACCTTCTCCAGGATCACGGTCCGGGCCGGAATGCTCGGACGGCTGCCCCGCAGCCAGTCCAGCGTACCGTCGGCAAGAAGCCGGACGCGGGCGCGCGGCTGTTCAATCCGCATGTCGAAGATCCGCGCCTCACCCGACAGGAACGGCGCCAGTTCCGCATCGAGTGAAAAACGCGCCACCTGGACCAGCGGCGATCCGTCGACATCGGCACCGACCGTGACGTCTTCCATGGTCACCGAGGGAAACGGCAGGATACGGGCGCTGACTGCCCCGTGCACCACGACCTTCTTGCCCAAAAGCTGGCTTGCCCGGCTCTCGAAATCCTGTCGAAAATTGGTCCAGTCGACGAAAAGCGGCGCCAACAGCGCGGCAAACAGCGCCACCACAAGAAGGCCGCCGAGCGTTACCAGAATGCGTCCGAGCACCAATGCCACTCCCTTGATTTCGGCCGCAGGGTAACTCAATTCCCCGTGGTAGCAAGCCGTAAGGTCTTGTAGTCAGACGCGAAAAATCTTGCCTGGATTGAAGATATCCAAGGGATCGAGGCTCGCCTTGATGGCCCGCATGACCGGCAGAGCCGAGGCGAGTTCCTGCCTGAGATAGCTGATCTTGCCCTGCCCGATCCCATGTTCGCCGGTGCAGGTCCCCTCCATGGAAAGTGCCCGTCCATTCAGTCGCTCGAGAAAGGCTTCCGCCTCACCGACACTCTTCGGATCCTTGTCATCGAACAGCAGCAGCACATGGAAATTGCCGTCTCCCGCATGGCCGACGATCGGGGCGAGAAATCCGTGCGCCTTGATGTCGGCCTGGGTCTCGGCCACACACTCGGCAAGACGCGAGATCGGAACGCAGACATCGGTCGAAAGCGCCGCCAGTTCCGGCGCCAGCGCCCGGCTTGCCCAATAGGCGTTGTGGCGCGCCTTCCAGAGCTGCGCCCGCTCGTCGGCATTGGCGGTGAACCGGAAACCATCCGCACCGAATTCGGCTGCGATCTCCGCAAACTGTTCAGATTGCAGCGCAACCGTCTCCTCCGTTCCGTGAAACTCGACGAAGAGCGTCGGCCGCTCCGGATAGGAAAGCTTCGAATAGGCATTGCAGGCGCGGATCTGCATTTCGTCGAGCAACTCGATCCGGGCGACGGGGATCCCCATCTGGATCGTTGTGATGACAGCGTTGCACGCGTCTTCCAAAGTCGGGAAGGCGCAGACGCCACCTCCGATCTTGGCGGGAATGCCCTGGAGCCTCAGCGTGATCGAGGTGATCAGGCCGAGCGTTCCCTCGGACCCCACGAAGAGGCGTGTGAGATCGTAACCGGCCGAGGATTTGCGCGCCCGATGCGCCGTGCGGATTTCTTCACCATTGGCGGTGACAACGGTGAGCGCCAGCACATTGTCCTTCATGGTCCCGTAGCGCACGGCATTCGTGCCCGAGGCGCGGGTCGCGGTCATCCCGCCGAGCGAGGCATTGGCGCCTGGGTCGATGGGGAAGAAGAGGCCCGTGTCGCGCAGATAGGTGTTGAGATCCTCGCGAGTCACGCCGGGCTCGACCGTGCAGTCGAGATCTTCAGCATTCACTTCAAGGACTCGATTCATCCGGCTGAAATCGACCGAAATACCGCCCGAAGGTGCGTTGACCTGCCCCTCCAGTGAAGACCCCGTTCCAAACGCGACAATTGGGACGCGGTGAGCGGCACAGATTCTAACCACCTCCTGCACATCGACGGACGTTTCGACGAACACCACGCCATCGGGCAGTTGCGACGGCAAATAGGTCGTCGTGTGGCTGTGCTGCTCGCGGAAGGACTGACCGGTCTGTAAACGATCGCCGAAGCGCTGCTTCAGGATTGGCAAGGCCGCTGCGATCCCCGCCTCGTTTCGGTGTCCGTCAATCACATCCTTGCGGGCCATTCATCGCCTCCCCAATTGGCATTCGCGCCGCAGTTTCTTCTGTGGCGTCCCTGCTATGGGATAGGCGCATTTCTTTGTCCAGCGACAGAAACGACGCGGCACAGCAAGGGCGCGTCTCTGTCATTCAGCGGCAATGCGCGGTGGTTCGCCCGCATCGTTCGCGCCCTTCAGGCTTGCATCGTCGAGCTCGCGTTTCAGCCGCGCCTCTTCATGAGCATGCGGCTTGGAGAACCGCGCCAGCAGCAGATAGGCCACGGGCGTGATGTAAAGCGTCACGAGAGTGGCAAACCCCAGCCCACCTACGATGACCCAACCGAGCGCGATGCGGGCCTCGGCGCCGGCGCCTTGCGCCAGAACAAGCGGAAAACCTCCGAGAACAGTCGCGATCATCGTCATCATCACCGGTCTCAGGCGGATCGCGCACGCATTCTCGATCGCCTCGCGCACGCTCTGCCCGCGGTCTCGCAGCTGGTTGGCGAACTCGACGATCAGAATGCCGTTCTTCGCCATGACCCCGACCAGCAGCACGAGGCCGATCTGGCTGTAGACGTTGAGCGTCGATCCGGTGATGACCAGTGCAAAGACGGCACAGGCAAGGCCCAGCGGAACCGTCGCCATGATGATCAGCCCTGAGATGACGCTTTCGAACTGTGCCGCCAGCACCAGGAAGATGATCGCGATGGCAAAGCCGAAGGTCAGTGCCATTCCATAGGAATTTTCCTGCAGGGTGGCAGCCTCCGCCAGAGGCACAAGGCGGGAACCCGGAGGCAGCAGCGGCTCTGCGATGGCCTTGACGGCCTCGACCGCATCCCCGAGAGCGACGCCATCGTTCAGGCCGGCCGAAAAGGAAACGGAGGCCAGTTGCTGCTCGCGATTGAGCTGCGGTGCCACCGCCCGCTCCTCCAGTGTGGCGATCGTCGACATGGGCACGACGCGGCCGTCCGAGGTCGTCAGGAAGATGTTTTCGAGATCCGTCGGGTCGTTGATCGGCTGCGTGCTGGAGACGAGCCGCACCGGGATCGAATTGCCGTCGATGAAGACATCCGTCACAGACCGTCCTTCAAGCAGCGCCTGAAGCGACGTCCCGATCGCGTTGATGTCGACACCGAGGTCGGAGGCCCGCTCGCGATCGATGGTCACGGAGATCTGTGCCTGGGTCGGCTCGTTGTCGAGACGCGGCGTCTGCAGGAGTGGCGAGCTGCCCAACTGATCGACGATCTTGATCGCCGCCTCGGTCAGCTTCTCATGGCTGCTGCCCACAAGCGCCATCTGCAGGCCGCTGCCGGCACCACGGATCCTGAGGCTGTTTGATTGGAACACGTTGCCGCGCAAAGCCGGTACCTTCGCCGCCGCCGCATTCACATCCTGAACAATCTGGTCCTGCGTACGCGTGCGCTCGTCCCACGGTGCAAGCGTCAGCACCATGAAGGCACTGTTGGACGATCCCTGGCCCGAGATTGAGAACACGTTGCGGATTTCTCCACTGTCGACGAGGGGCTTCAAATTCTCCTCGACCCGCTGGACCTGGTCGCGCGTGTAGGCAAGGCTCGAACCCTGCGGTGTGGACAGGCGCATCATCACCATAGACCGGTCTTCGCGCGGCGTCAGTTCGCTGCGGATCGTGGTGAAGGTGGCATAGGCGGCGGCGGAGAACAGCACGGCGACCACAACCACGATAAGCGGGTTGCGCAGGCAGGCGCCGAGGCTGCGCCGGTAGACGGACGAGAAGCGCGCTCCGAAGCGGCCGAGAATGCCGTGGTCGCCGTGTTTCGCCTCCCGCAGCATGCGCGAGGCCATCATCGGGCAGAGCGTCAGCGCCGTCACCGAAGACAAGAGAACCGCAAATGCCAACACGAAACCGAATTCGCGGAAGAGACCACCAAGCTGGCCTGGCAGGAACGAGAGCGGTACGAAAACGGCGGCAAGCGTCGCGGTTGTCGCGAGCACGGCGAAAAACACCTCCTGAGTCCCGAGCACGGCAGCAGCCCGCGGCCCCATGCCCTCAGACCGGCGCCGGACGATGTTCTCGAGCACGACGATCGCATCGTCGACCACAAGTCCGGTGGCCAGAACAATCGCCAGAAGTGTGAGGATATTGATCGAGAAACCGACCATGTAGATGGCAGCAAGCGTGCCGATCAGCGCCACCGGCATGGTGAGCGCAGGGATGAGCGTCGCCCGCCAGTCCCTCAGGAACAGGAACAGAACCACGAGAACGATCACCGCCGAGAGAGACAGTGCGAGTTCAACTTCGTGCAGGGCGCCCTGAATAAAGACCGCATCGTCGCTGCTCACCACGATTTTGGTCCCCTCGGGCAGGACATCCTGAAGGTCATCGACGGCCTGATGCACCCCGCTCGATATGCTGAGCGTGTTCGACTGCGCCTGACGAATGACGCCGAGACCGACACCGGCAACGCCATTGGAACGCAAGGCCGTGGAGCCATCGTCCGGCCCCAATGTCACCGTGGCGACATCGCGCAACCGCACCTGGTTGCCGATCAGCACGTTCTCGAAATCCGCGACCGAGGTCAAGCTGGCGGTCGCCCGCACGACGATGTCCTGGGTCTGGGATTCCAACGATCCGGCGGGCACATCGAGTGAAGCCCCCTGCAGCGCCGTCGAGAGATCGGCGACTGAGAGACCGCGGCTGGCGAGAGCCGCCTGGTTCACGTCGATCCGGAACACCTTTTCCTGGTCGCCGTAAATCTCGACATCGGCCACACCATCAACGGCGGCCAGGCGGTCGGAAATCTCATTCTCGACCAACAGTGTCAGATCTTCCATCGACAGTGTCGTGGAGGTGACCCCGAGCCGCATGATCGGCTGCGAGTCCGAATCGGCCTTGACGATGCGCGGCTCGTCGACATCGTCCGGCAACTGGTTGCGGACGCGGCCGAGCGCATCGCGCACGTCATTGGCCGCAACCGCGAGATCGACATTGTCTGAGAATTCCAGGGTAGTGCGGCTGGACCCGAACTGCGACCGGGACGACATCGACTTCAACCCGCTGACCCGCGCGACCGCACCTTCGATGATGCGGGTCACCTCCTGGTCCATGGTCTGCGCCGAAGCCCCGTCATAGTTCGTGCTGACGGTGATGACCGGCTGATCGACATCCGGCAATTCGCGAACCTCGATGCCGGCCAGGGCGGCGAGACCCGCGACGACGAGAAGCGTATTGAGAACGGCTGCAAGAACAGGGCGACGGACGAAGAGAGCCGTGAAGCTGCGGCCGGACTGTTCCTGAGGTGTTTCGGAAGCACTCATCGGACAGCCACCTCCGGTGCCTTCTCGTCGGTCCCGGCATTGGCCACCTCGACGGCACCGCCTTCACGCACGCGTTGCAGACCTTCGATGGCCACGACGTCGCCCTCCTTCAAGGCGGCATCGATCAGCACCTGATCGGAATTGCGCTGGATGATCCGCACACGGGTCTTCACGGATTTGTTGTCGACGATCTGCCACACGAAGGAGCCCTGCCCGTCCCATTGGACCGCAAGCGGGTTGACCGCAGGATACCGGTCGCCTGGAAAGGTCATGGAAACCGCGAAAGACATTCCGGCACGCAGCACGTCGTCGGGATTGTCGATCCGCGCCCGGACCCGGATGGTCCGGCTCGCTTGATCGACCCGGCTGTCGACGGCATCGACCGTACCGGTAAACCGCTGGCCGGGGCGGGCGACAGATGTGGCCTCGACCGCCATGCCGGGCTTTACCGCCGTGACAAACCGCTCGGGCGCCCAGAAGTCGACGAGCAACTGCGAGCGGTTGTCGAGCGAGACGACCGCGCTCGAACTGGTGACATTGTCGCCGACGCTGACGCCGATGATGCCGATCACGCCATCGATCGGCGCGGTGATTTCCCGGCGCTTCAGGTTCAGTTCCGCCGTGGTTAGCTGAAGTTCGGCCTGCTCACGGGCGATCTGCGCATCCAGAACCTCCAGGCGGGAAAAACTCTTCAGATTTCCATAGGAATCGGCCTTCTCGGTCGCACTGCGAAGCGCAACCTTCGCCTGATCGCGCAGGATCACCTGCTCGTCGCTGTCGAGGCGGGCAATCAAATCACCCTTCTTGACGGTCTGGCCGGAGGTCACCAGGATTGCCGCGATCGTACCGGAAGCCTGCGGCATCACGGTAACCGCATCCACTGCCTCCCCGTCGCCGATTGCGTTCAGCCGGTCGTTGACAACAGCCATCGCCACCGGCTGCGTGGCGACCAGAATGTTCTGGTTGCCGCGCCCGCCACCTCGCCGCTCGCCCTGCCCCTGCCCCTGGCCGGCACCTTGGCGCTCCGCCTGGGCCTGCCGCCCCGGGGCTTGGCCTTCACCCGCCTGACCATCGGAATTGCCGGCGGAAATCATCGCGACCAGACGTTCCGGCACCCCCATCTGCACAAGACTCTGCCCGGCACCGGGTGAGACATAGACCCAGGCGCAAAGTCCGACAAACAACAGCGCAACACTGATGGTGAGTTGCTTCCAAAGCGGCATGCAAGGCTCCAGATAAAAAACTTAAAAATGACCAGGGCGGAGTATGGGGCTCAGATTGTGTCTGGCAATGCCTCCGAAGCAAGCTTACTGATTTGTAATCTCGCGGAAATTCACGCGGGCGTGATCACCTCGCCGACAGAGCATCGCGCCATCGGCTTGGCTTGTCCCGCACATTCGCACCCGAGGCCGGCGAAAACCGGTGACGAACCGGCTATGCCGGAATAAAACCAGAACGGCATCACTGGCCTTTCGAGACCGAATCACTACATTGAGCCGCATGAGTAACGGTTTCGACGATATCCCCTTCTTCGACGAGGAACCAGCGCCGCGCAAGCCGGCTGCCGCACCGGCCCCGCCGGCGTCAGGCGGACTGGGCATTGCCGCCCGCGCTATGGCGGCCCGTAGCCAGGCGAACACCCCGGATTACCTGAGCGGCCTCAACCCCGAACAACGCGAAGCGGTGGAAACCGTCGATGGCCCCGTGCTGGTCCTTGCCGGTGCCGGCACCGGTAAAACGCGCGTGTTGACCACCCGCATCGCCCACATCCTCGCCACCAACCGCGCCTATCCCAGCCAGATCCTCGCCGTGACCTTCACCAACAAGGCCGCCCGCGAGATGAAAGAGCGTATCGGCCATCTCGTCGGCGGTGCCGTCGAAGGCATGCCCTGGCTTGGCACCTTCCACTCGATCGGCGTGAAGCTGTTGCGCCGCCACGCCGAACTCGTGGGCCTCTCCTCCGACTTCACCATCCTCGACACCGACGACGTGGTCCGGCTGATCAAGCAGATCATCCAGGCAGAAGGCCTCGACGACAAGCGCTGGCCGGCCAAGCAGTTCGCCCAGATGATCGATGGCTGGAAGAACAAGGGCCTTGATCCGAGCCAGATACCGGAAGGCGACGCCCGCGCCTTCGCCAATGGCAAGGGTCGCGAACTCTATGTCGCCTACCAGAACCGCCTGAAGACACTGAATGCCTGCGATTTCGGCGACTTGCTCTTGCATCCGATCCGCATGTTCAAGGCCAATCCGGACGTGTTGAAGGAGTATCACCAGCGCTTCAAATATGTGCTGGTCGACGAGTACCAGGACACCAACACCGCGCAGTATATGTGGCTGCGGCTGCTCGCCCAGCGCCCGCAGGGCGTGCCGCAGAATGTCTGCTGCGTCGGCGACGACGACCAGTCGATCTATGGCTGGCGCGGCGCGGAGGTTGACAACATCCTTCGCTTCGAGAAGGATTTCCCGGGCGCCAAGGTTATCAAGCTCGAGCGCAACTACCGTTCCACCGAACATATCCTCGGCGCAGCCGGCCATCTGATTGCCCACAACGAGGGGCGCCTCGGCAAGACGCTGTTCACCGACCGCGTCGATCCGAACGACGGCAAGGTCGTCGTCCACGCCGCCTGGGATTCCGAAGAGGAAGCCCGCGCCGTCGGCGAGGAGATCGAACAGCTCCAGCGCCAGCAGCATCCGCTGAACAACATGGCGATCCTGGTCCGCGCCTCCTTCCAGATGCGCGAATTCGAAGACCGTTTCGTCACGCTCGGCCTGAACTACCGCGTCATCGGCGGCCCGCGCTTCTACGAGCGCTTGGAAATCCGCGACGCCATGGCCTATTTCCGGCTGATCTGCCAGCCGGCCGACGACCTCGCCTTCGAGCGCATCGTCAACACGCCGAAGCGCGGTCTCGGCGACACCACGATCCGCGCCCTGCACGACTACGCCCGCGCCCGCGACATTCCGATGCTCGCGGCAGCTTCTGATATTATCGAGACCGACGAGCTGAAGCCCAAGGCGCGCAAGGCGCTGTTCGACGTGGTCGTGAGCTTCCGCCGCTGGAGCGAGCTTCTGGAGAACACGCCGCATACGGAGCTCGCCGAACAGGTCCTGGAGGAGTCGGGTTATACCGACATGTGGAAGAACGACAAATCGGCAGAAGCCCCGGGTCGTCTCGACAACTTGAAGGAACTCATCCGCTCGATGGAAGCCTTCGAAAGCATGCGCGGCTTCCTTGAGCATGTGTCACTGGTCATGGACGCCGAGACGAACGAAAACCTCGATGCCGTTTCGATCATGACGCTGCACTCGGCCAAGGGTCTGGAATTCGAGACCGTCTTCCTCCCCGGCTGGGAAGAAGGCCTCTTCCCGCATCAGCGCGCACTCGACGAAGGCGGCCGCTCGGGCCTCGAAGAAGAACGCCGCCTCGCCTATGTCGGCATCACCCGCGCCAAGCGCCGCTGCCACATCTGGTTCGTCTCCAACCGCCGCATTCATGGCCTCTGGCAGTCGACCATGCCGTCGCGCTTCCTCGACGAACTGCCGACGGCGCATGTCGAAGTCGCCGAAGCCGAGACCTCTTACGGCGGCTACGGCCGCAATCCCTACGGCCAATCCCGCTTCGACAAGCAGGAACCCTTCCAGAACAGTTATTCCACGCCCGGCTGGAAGCGCGCGCAGGCGAACAAGACCGACGCGACCCGCGACAACTGGGGCACGCGCTCCGGTCATGCTGTCGAGCGGATCGGTTATGGCGAGAGCGGTCCCAGGGCCAAGACGATCGACGGTGAACTGGTCGCAAAGTCGACCACGACAGAACCGTCTCGCTTTACGGTCGGCGATCGTGTCTTCCACATGAAGTTCGGCAACGGCAATATCGCCTCGATCGAGGGCAACAAATTGACGATCGACTTCGACCGCGCCGGGCAAAAGCGGGTGCTGGACGGCTTCGTCGAAAAGGCCGGCTGATCGGAGCCGGCTAGCGTCGGCTCAGGCGGCGGGGTGCACTTCTTCCGCAGCAAAAGCGAGCTGCCAGTGGCGCCGGCAGAGCGAGGTATAGGTCTCGTTGCCGCCGATCAGCACCTGGGCGCCGTCCCGTTGCGCCTTGCCGTCGTCTCCCATGCGCACGACCATGGTCGCCTTGCGCCCGCAATGACAGATCGAGCGGGCCTCCGTCAGTTCGTCCGCGATAGCGAGCAAGGCCTTGGAGCCAGGAAACAGTTCGCCACGGAAATCCGTGCGCAAACCGTAGGCCATGACCGGGATGTCGAGAACATCGACAATCTGCGCCAGCTGCCAGACCTGCTCGGTCGTCATGAACTGCGCCTCGTCGACGAAGACGCAGGATAGCGGCGACGAAGCATGGTCAGCCTTGATTGCGGAAAACAGATCGTCCTTGGCCCCGAAGGCTTCAGCTTCGGCCCGAAGGCCGATCCGCGAACCGATGAACCCCTTGCCCACGCGGTTGTCGAGCGCACTGATCAGCGTCGCAACCCGCATGCCGCGTTCGCGGTAATTATAGGCCGCCTGCAGCAAGAGCGTCGATTTGCCGGCATTCATGGTGGCGTAAATGAAATGAAGTTTGGCCAAGGCTCTGCCGCTCTGATTTCGTGTGTTGTCCCGGGCAGTCTTACCGAACGGGGACGACAGACGACAAGCGGGAAGCGACATTGCCAACAGGAAGTATGGCAAGGCGCGCGAGTGAAAAGATCAGCCTTGCGCCGCTTCCTCGCGGTGCAGCCACATCAGCTCCACCTGAACGGCGGCCTGAAAATCCATGATTTCGGCCCGCATCTCGTCTTCCGGGCAGCCCAGAGCGAGCAGCTCATTACCCAGACCGCGGCAGGTGGCCTTCCAGAATTCGGTGGCGGCGTAGCCATTGAGGCGGTCGAGTTCGACAGCCGATCGGCGGACCAGGTCCCGGCGGCTCGCAAGCGGAAAGAAGGCGATGGTCGGGGCGGTGGTCTGGCCGGTCATGGCTTGGCTACTCATGCGAAACATCCTCACGTTACGAGATGTGTTTAGAATCACATGGTTAATGTTCCGTTTCGCAGACATCGCGATTGTCGAAGGTGGCCCAAATGAAAACACTCCCCGCCTTGCGGCAGGGAGTGCGGAAGCGTTCAGACGATGCGACTGGCTGTCAGTCCGGCAGCGTATAGGCGATGACATAGTCACCCGGCTTGGTGCCGACGGAGCCATGGCCGCCGGCCACCATCACGACATACTGCTTGCCGTTGTCGAGCGCATAGGTCATCGGCGTTGCCTGGCCACCGGCCGGGAGGCGAGCCTCCCACAGCTGTTCGCCGGTCGTCAGGTTGTAGGCGCGGAGGTAATCATCGACGGCTGCACCGAGAAAGACGATGCCGCCCTTCGTGATCATGGGACCGCCGATACCAGGCACGCCGACCTTGAACGGCAGCGGCAGCGGCGTCATGTCGTAGACGGTGCCGTTGCGGTGCTGGTAGGCGATCTGGCCCGTGCGCAGGTCGACACCGGCGACGGTACCCCATGGCGGCGCCTGGCAGGGAATACCGAGCGGTGACAGGAACGGCCCCATAACCACGCCGTAAGGCGCACCTTCGTTACGGTTCAGACCCTGCTCTGAGCCCTTCTCCCCTTCGCCCTTCGGCGGGATATCTGCCCGCGGCACGAGCTTGGAGGTAAAGGCGAGATAGGTCGGCATGCCGAACATCACCTGCCGCTCCGGATCAACCGCGACCGAACCCCAGTTGAACGTTCCGAAATTGCCGGGATAGACGAGCGTCCCGTTCAGCGACGGCGGGGTGTACTGTCCCTCATAGTTCAGCTTGTGGAAGGCGATACGGCACATCATCTGGTCGATGATGGACAGACCCCACATGTTCTTTTCCTGCAGCGTCGGGGGACGGAAAGTCAGGTCCGAGATCGGCTGGGTCGGGGACGTGAAGTCTTCCGGAATGGCGCCGCCCGGCGCCGGGATCTCGCGAACCGGGATGATCGGCTCGCCGGTCCGGCGGTCTAGAACATAGATGTCGCCCTGCTTGGTCGGCCCGACGAGAGCCGGCACAACGGCACCGTCCGAATTGTTGATGTCGATCAGCACCGGCTGGGCAGGAACGTCCATGTCCCAGAGATCGTGATGCACGGTCTGGCGGACCCAGCGATCCTGCCCGGTGTTCACATCGAGCGCAACGATTGAAGACGAGTATTTCTCGACGCTTTCGCTGCGGCCCATGCCGAGCTGGTCGGGCACCTGGTTGCCGAGCGGGATATACACAAGGCCGAGTTGCTCATCGACGGAGAAGACCGACCAGCTGTTCGGCGAATTTGTCGTGTAGCTCTGGCCTTCGCCGATCGGTGCGGTCTCGGTCGGGTTGCCGCTGTCCCAGTTCCACACCAGCGCCCCGGTATTGACGTCGAACGCGCGGATGACGCCCGACTGCGACTGCGTCGAATAGTTGTCGTTGACGGCACCACCGATGATGATCTTGCCGGCGGCGATCACGGGTGGCGAGGTGGAATAGTAATAGCCGGCCGGGTTGTACCGCATGCCCTGGCCGAGCTGCAGCGTGCCGCCGTCGGCGAAGTTCTGGCAAATGGCGCCGGTTTGGGCATCGAGCGCGATCAGGCGCGCGTCCGAGGTCGGAAGGTAGACACGGGTGGCGCAGGCCGTACCGGCGGTCGCGGCGGGATCCGCGTAATAGGTCACACCACGGCACGTCTGGTGCTGGCGATCGGTGTTGAGACCGGCATTGGCATCGAACTTCCACTTTTCCTTGCCGGTCGCCGCATCCACCGCGATCGCCCAGTTGTGCGGCGTGCAGAGGTAGAGCGTGTCGTCCACCTTGAGCGGGGTCACCTGATAGGTCGTCTCGGTCACGTCTTCGGGAAGCTTTACGTCACCGGTCTGGTAGGTCCAGGCGACCTTCAGGTCCTTGACGTTGTCGGTGTTGATCTGGGTGAGCGGCGAGTAGCGCTGGCCGTACGGGGTCCGGCCATACTGATGCCAGTCGCCGTCGGGGACGTCTCCACCCAGCGACGGCGCCGCCGCAACCTGCTCCGTCGGCAGGCTGCCGGAGCGGTCATAGGGATCGGTGAAGAGGGAAATGGCCGCCGTGATCACGGCGATCAGAACGGGCACGGCCAGCGGCAGGAGCGATGCGGGGACCCGCCCGCGGCGATGCTCCGGGCCGAGCCTGCGCCGGACACCCGGCAGCATCAGCCAGAGGCCAAGCACGACGACGAGGCCACCACGGGGACCGAGCTGCCACCAGTCGAGCCCAACCTCCCAGAGCGCCCAGACGAGACTGCCGAGGATGAAGAGCCCATAGAGCCACAGCGCTTCCGCGCGCCTAAGAAACAAAAGCACGGCGGTCGCCAGAAAGACGATCCCGGCGATCAGGTAATACAGGCTGCCACCCAGGTCGGCGAGCTGTGCTCCGCCGACCCCGAGCACGAGCCCCACAAGGGCGAATATGCCGATGGTGATGGTCAATAACATGCCAAGTCCATTCATGTCTGGAAATGTACGAGATGGCCCCACGCGTCGAATGGCGCGGGATAAGGGACCTGCGACATCAGTCGAACGGGAGAAACGGAGGATTGTTCCATCCCGAATGGAACAATGTTTTCGGGCCCACTCGCCGGCAAAAATTCACCAACTTTCTCTTGATCCCGCACTCGCCCATTGCCATCTTGCGCCGCACAAACACGGGAGCGCGTTCCATGACAAAGGCCTTGCTGCTGATCGATATCCAGAACGGCTTCTGCCCGGGCGGCAATCTGCCGGTCGCCGACGGCGACGCGGTGGTGCCGGTCGCCAATCGGCTCATGCGATCAGGACGATACGATCTCGTGGTCGCCTCGCAGGACTGGCACCCGGCCAATCACGGCAGCTTCGCCTCCCAGCATCCCGGCAAGAAACCCTTCGACATGGGCGAACTCTCCGGCCAGCCTCAGATGATGTGGCCCGATCACTGCGTCCAAAACACGCCGGACGCGGAATTCCATCCGGATCTCGACCAGAGCCGCATCGATTTCGTCCAACGCAAGGGCGAAAACCCTGCCGTGGACAGCTACTCGGCCTTCCGCGACAACGACAGGTCGGCACTGACCGGCCTGTCGGATTATCTGAGGTCGAAGAATGTCACGGAGCTCGACCTGATGGGCCTCGCGACGGATTATTGCGTGCGCTTCTCGGCCCTCGATGCCGTGGACATGCTGCCGGGTGTCACGGTGCGGCTCATTGCCGATGGCTGTCGGGGGATCGACCCGGCTGGGGTCAAACAGGCACTCGATGTAATGGCCGATGCCGGCGTCGAGATCGTCGACAGCAGCCGAATCGGAATCTGAAGACAGGACTGCAAATGATTCGTGCGATTGCCTTTTTTGGCGGCACGCGTTAGAGGCGGACCCAAGAGCAAGACAGGGAGGACGCCCGGTCATGGACATCATCACCACGATCGCCGCTTTGCGGGAAAAGCTCGCAGCCCGTCGCAGAAGCGGCCAGTCGATCGGCTTCGTGCCGACCATGGGTTATCTCCATCAGGGCCATCTCAGCCTCGTTTCCCGGTCGAAAGCCGAAAACGCCGTGACGGTCGTCTCGATCTTCGTCAACCCGCTGCAGTTCGGAAAGAACGAGGACCTGGAAAAGTATCCGCGCGACCTCGACCGCGACGCAGCCCTTCTGCGCGAGGCAGGCGTGGACTTCCTCTTCGCCCCACCCGTCTCCGAAATGTATCCGGAGCCCATCCAGACCGTGGTCGACCTTCCGAAGCTCGGCTCCGAGCTGGAAGGGGAAGCCCGCCCCGGCCATTTCGCAGGTGTCGCGACGGTGGTGACAAAACTCTTCAACATCGTCCAGCCGGATGCGGCCTATTTCGGCGAGAAGGACTACCAGCAGGTCACGATCATCCAGAAGATGGTCGAGGATCTCGCCCAGCCCGTCCGCATCGTCCCTGTATCGACCGTGCGCGAGGCCGATGGCCTCGCCTGTTCGTCGCGCAATGTCTATCTCTCGCCCGCCGAACGCGCCGCAGCCGTCATCGTGCCGAAGACGCTCGCCGAGGCCGAGCGGCTGCTGCTGACCGGCATCCGCGACGTCGCGGCGCTGGAAGCCAAGCTCCTGGATTTCCTGCGCACCGAGCCTCTCGCCGAACCGGAGGTCGTGGCCATTCGCGACCCTCAGACCCTGGAGCGCATCGAGACGGTGAATGGCAGGGCGCTGGTCCTGCTCTACGTCCGTTTCGGCAAGACGAAGCTTCTCGACAACCGCATCATCGGCCAAGCGGCCGCCACCGGCATGGAGGCCGCCTGACATGAGCACACCACCCCGCCAGAAGCGTTTCACCCCTGCCGATATCGGCGCTCTCAAGGGCGTGCGGCCAATCGTTTCGCTGACCGCCTATACCACTCCTGTTGCCCGCATCATGGACAACCATTGCGACCTGCTTTTGGTCGGCGACAGTCTCGGCATGGTGCTCTACGGCCTCGACACCACCGTCGGCGTCACCATGGAGATGATGATTGCCCACGGCCAGGCTGTCATGCGCGGCACAAAGCGCGCCTGCGTCATCGTCGACCTGCCCTTCGGCTCCTACCAGGAAAGCAAGGAACAGGCCTTCCGGAACGCAGTAAGGCTGATGAAGGAAACCGGCTGCGACGGCGTCAAGCTCGAAGGCGGCGCGGAAATGGCGGAAACCGTCGAATTTCTCGTCTCGCGCGGCGTGCCGGTCTTCGGCCATATCGGCCTCATGCCGCAACAGGTGAACACCTCAGGCGGCTATCGCTCCAAGGGTCACAGCGAAGCCGAACAGGAAAAGATCCGCCGTGACGCCAAAGCGATCGACGAGGCGGGTGCCTTCGCCATGGTGATCGAGGGAACGGTCGAGCCCCTCGCCCGCGAAATCACCACGTCGGTCAAATCCGCCACCATCGGCATCGGCGCCTCGCCGGCCTGCGACGGCCAGATCCTTGTCTCCGACGACATGCTCGGCCTGTTCAACGAGTTCAAGCCGCGTTTCGTCAAGCATTTCGCCGAACTCGCCAATGTCATCGACAAGGCGGTTTCGGACTATGCGGAAGAGGTGAAGGCCCGAACCTTCCCCGGCCCCGAGCACACCTTCCAGGTTCGACCGAAGAAGTAATCAGCGCTCCGGCAGTCGCTCCATCTCGTAAATCGCTTCATTGATCTGGTCCACCTGTCGGGCAACGAGCGCCTGCGCATCCCGCAGGCCCTTGTTGTAGTAGTGCGGGCCGATCAGCGTCGCGATGAACTCGACAAGCGCTTCGACCTCGAAACGACCGAGTTCGACATCAACCTCGTCGGACAGGTGGCGCTGAACTCTGAGAAGCAGCCGCTCCATGTCCTCTCGGCTGACCAGACCCTTTTCCATCTTCCTTCCCTCCAAGTGAGCAGAGCGAGTGCGACTTTTCGACAAGACGCCGTTGGGCGCCAGATGGCAATGCCATTCATCAATGGCGGTCGTTGTTCCATCAGCGGAATTGGTTTGTCCATTGCCGTGACAGGCTTTAGCCAGCAAATGAACGCGAGAATTCGAGAATGTCCCGATCACCCTATGCAGAAGGCGCGCTGAAGGCGCTGCCGGTCATCGTATCCGCAGGTCCCTTTGCCATCCTGTTCGGCGCGGTGGCGGTGGCAAACGGCCAGTCGGTCGCCGAGGCTGCCCTGATGAGCGCGACGGTCTATGCCGGTGCCAGCCAGCTCGTCGGCATCGAACTCTTCGGCCAGCAGGTCCCGCTCTGGATCGTTGTCCTGTCGATCCTTGCAGTCAATTTTCGCCACATCCTCTATTCGGCGGCGCTAACCCCGCTGATCGACCATTTCACCCTGCCCCAGAAGCTTCTCAGCTTCTTCCTGCTCACCGATCCGCAATTTGCCGAGACCCTTGCCCGCGGTGAATCCGGCGACCCGGTCAGCTTCCGCTGGTATCTCGGCTTCGGCGCCGTGATCTATTTTCCCTGGGTCGTGATGTCGGCGATCGGCGGCCTGCTCGGCAAGATCATCGGCGACCCGGCCGACTGGGGCATCGATGTTCTGCTGCCGATCTATTTCATGGGACTGGTGCTGGGCTTCCGCCGGCGCAGCAATTTTCTGCCGATCGTGGTGGTGAGCGGTGCCGTCTCCGTCATCGCCCAGCATCTCGTCGGCGCACCCTGGCACATCAGCATCGGTGCCATTGCCGGCGTGGCTCTCGCAGCCATCCTGCCGCCGAAGACGGATACCGCGACTGCGGAGCAGGCATGATGAGCACGCTTTTCAACCCCTACATGGTGCTGCTGATCTTCGCTGCGGCACTGGCCACATACCTCACGCGGATTGGCGGTTATGTCCTGGTCAAGCGCCTGAAGACCATGCCACCGCGCCTGGAGGCCGCCCTGAATGCCGTGCCGGCGGCGGTGCTGACGACGCTGGTCGCGCCTGCCTTCTTCGCCGGCAGCATGGACATCAAGGTCGCCATGGCAGTCTCCCTACTGGTCGGCCTGCGCTTTTCGGCCATCCCGATGCTGGTCGCGGGATGGGTGGTGCTCATGCTGTTGCGCCAGTTCCTCGTCTGAGCCTCAGCGCCCGAACGGCGCCGTCGCCTTTTCCAACCATGCACGCTGTGCCGGGTCGGAAATCAGCGGCATCAACTCGTCACGCGTCTTCTGGTGATAGTCGTCGAGCCAGCGCAGTTCCTCGCGGGTCAGAAGGTCCTCGACGATCAGCCTGCGGTCGATCGGAACGAAGGTCAGCGTCTCGAACCCGAGCATCGGCTGGTCCCCACCGTCAATCGCTTCCGCCTCGCGGACATAGATCAGGTTCTCAATGCGGATGCCGAAGCTGCCGGGTCGATAATAACCCGGCTCGTTCGACAGGATCATGCCGGGCAGAAGTTCCTGGGTCGACACCCGCGAAATCCGCTGCGGCCCTTCGTGCACCGAGAGATAGGAACCGACGCCATGGCCCGTGCCATGGGCGAAATCGGCACCGGCCTTCCACAGCGCGATGCGCGCCAGCGGATCGAGGTCGCAGCCACGCGTCCCCTTCGGAAAACGCGCCGTACTGATCGCGATCATGCCCTTCAGAGCCAGCGTGAAAAAACGTCGCTGTTCGTCAGGCACGGTGCCGACAGCGAGCGTGCGGGTGATGTCGGTCGTGCCGTTGACATATTGCGCGCCCGAATCGATCAGGAACATCTCGCCGGACCGGATCGTGCGATCGCTCTCCGTCGTCACCCGGTAATGCATGATGGCGGCATGTTCGCCGGCACCGGAAATCGTCTCGAAGGAAATGTCCTTGAGCGGGTTCTGCATGCGCTCGCCGACACGCGCGCGCGACGCCTCGAGTGCCTGCGCGGCGGCAATCTCTGTCAGGCTGCCGGCCGGCTGTTCGTCAAACCAGTGCAGGAAGTCGACCATGGCGACGCCATCCTGCAGATGGGCGGCAGCCGAGCCATTCAACTCGACCATGTTCTTCACCGCGCGGCCGAGCTTGGCCGGATCGTTGCCCTCGACCACGTCGCCTCCGAAATGACGGATCAGATGGCCGAGCACATGCGGTGCGAGGTCCGGATCAAGCAGAATGCGCGCACCATGGGCGCACAGCCGCTCCAGCCTCTCCGCCAGCAGTGTCGGATCGACCTGCTCGCAAAGATCGCGCAGATAGGTTTCCACCTCAAGATTCGTCTTGCGCGGGTCAAGAAAGAGTTCCGCGCTGCCATCTGCCTTGATGAAAGCACGCGACAGGGGATGCGGGGTATGGGGCACGTCATCGCCGCGAATATTGAAGATCCACGCGACAGAAGAGGGATCGGTGATGAAGGCAGCCGCCAACCCGCGTTCGGTCAAATCGGCGGCGATCTTCGCGATCTTGTCCTTGGCTGAAACGCCGGCCTGATTCTCCGCCTGGATCGCGACCTTGCCGAGCGGCTCGGCGGGGCGATCGCTCCACAGCCGATCGACCGGGTTGAACGGCAGCAGCACCAGGGCACCGCCAATCTCGGCGAGAGCCTGTTCCAGCTTGCGCACCTCTGCACCGGTGTGCATCCACGGATCGATGCCGAGGCGGAAGCCCTTGGCGGCGTGTTTTGCGATCCACTTGTGCGGTGGTTCGCCAACCAGGTCACCCGGCGTAAACACGTCAGGATCCACCTGCTGGGCGAGTTGCGTCACATAGCGGCCGTCAACGAAGACCACGGCCTTGTTCACAGTCACCAGCAACTGTCCGGCCGAACCGGTAAATCCGGTCGCCCAGGCGAGCCGCTCGGCAGACGGCGGCACATATTCGCCGAGATATTCGTCCGAACGCGGCACCAAAAGCCCGTCGATCTTGTTGTCGGCGAACAGTCCGCGCAGGGCCTCGATCCGGGCCTTGCCGTGCTGCGGAGTGGATTTGACGTCGAAGGACTGGAACATGACATGCCTGCGTTGATGGGAAGGGATTCTCTCCGGCCTTATAGCAAGGCTGCCCCAAGCTGCCCATCCACGTCAGGTGAACGGCTACAGACGGAAATTGCGGCATCTGCCACCACCATCCATCCGTCATGCCTAAATTTAAGGCCGCTCTCATGTTGCTATGCAGCAATTGCACGGCTCCCGTGCCGCAGACCCCCTGCCTCATCCCGCTGGTAGCAACTATATGTTGGTCATGACGACGCGGTGATCGCGTCGAACCGAAAGGAACAGAGAAATGGCCAAGTCCTTCCTGCGCACCGCCCTCGACAACCTCGTGGAAGCCCGCCAGCGCCGGGCCGATCTCTACGCCACGGGCGCTCTGCTCACCCTTGATGACGCATCGCTGAAGGCCATGGGCCTGACTCGCGAAGAACTGCGCCGTCGCCCGTCGCAGCGCGCGATCATCTGATACCAGAGAAACGCATCCGCTTGAGCGCTCCTCCCACGCTCGCGAACCAAGGCGCGGCACGATGCCGATGCCAAAAAGGCGGCTCCACCTGGTGCCGCCTTTTTTTTGTGACTGCTGAATGAGATCAAGTGCTGACTCTAGGAGTCAGCCCTTGCCTTGCGTGAAATGGATCGTCACCCAGCCGTTGCGCCAGATCGTGCGCACATGCGACAGCCCCTCGCCACTATAGGCGGCAATCACCTTCCAGCGCTGGCTCGCCAGGATCCCCGAAAGAATGACCGATCCGTTCGGCGCCAGATGCGTCACCAGTTGCGGCGCCATCTTGATCAGTGGCCGCGCCAGGATGTTTGCAATGATGAGATCGAATGGCCCATAGTGCCTGAAGGCTGTCGAATGGAAACCGGGCGCCGTGCGGAAATCGATGGCATCGACCACCTGATTGCGCCGCGCATTGTCGCGCGCCACGCGCACAGCGATCGGATCGATGTCGGTGGCGAGCACAGGGATCGGCAGGAGCTTGCGCACGGCGATCGCCAGCACACCGCTGCCGGTGCCGAGATCGAGCGCATTGCGCACCTTGCGCGATCGAACCACCTTTTCGATAACCTCAAGGCAGCCGGCCGTCGTTCCGTGGTGGCCCGTGCCGAACGCCTGTCCGGCATCGATCTCGATAGCGATGTCGTGCGGCTGCACCTTGTCGCGGTCATGGGAGCCATGGACCAGGAAGCGCCCTGCCCTCACCGGCGTCAGACCTTCGAGCGATTTGGCGATCCAGTCGATGTCAGGAATAATCTCGCGCGCGATCAGGAGGTCAGGAAACGCGTCTGCGATCGCTGTTTCGAAACGCGCCCGCACGGAGTCCTCGTCGTCCGCCATCAGGTAGACAGAGGCTTCCCATATGTCCGCTTTTTCGTCGACCTCGGTGGTCGCGATCGCGAAGTCCTCCTCGCCGAACTCAAAGCCCAAAAGGTCCAGGACGCGATTGGCATTCACTTCGGTCGTGCTGACATACAGGCGGATTTCGCTCACGGCTCAACTTTCTCGGACGTCTCAAGGTCAGGCCTTGCGGTACAACGCAATGGCCGCCAAGGCAACCGGCGCAAGCGGGAAGCGCATCAGCCCTTCATCAGATTTTCGAGCTTCTTCACGGCCGTGTCCGGGTTTTCGCCATAGGCGATGGTGCCCTTGAAACGACCCTCTGCGTCGAGCAGGAAAACCGAAGCCGTGTGATCCATCGTGTAATCGCCATCCGGCTTGCTTTCGTCCAGCGGCACCTTCTTGGCATAGACGCGAAAGCCCTTGATGACCTCTGCGATCTTCGCGGGATCGCCGGCGATGCCGGTGACACGGTCGGTGACATTGGAAATGTACTGACCAAGGATCTCAGGAGTGTCGCGCTCCGGGTCGACGGTAACGAAGTAAGCCTGCAGGCCCTTGGCATCCGGGTCAACCTTCTTCAACCAGCCATCAAGCTCGAACAGTGTGGTCGGGCAGACTTCCGGGCAATGGGTGAAGCCGAAGAACAGGGCAGTCGGCTTGCCGCGAAACGCCTGTTCGCTGATCGGCTGGCCCTTTTGATCGACAAGCTGAAACGGCACCCCGAATGGCGCTTCCGCAATTTTATCGCCGGATTGCGTGACCGCAAAGGTCAGCCAGCCAAGCGCCCCGGCCATGACGACGACAGCGGCCCACAAGACGATCCGGACGGTTTTCATGCACAATATCCTTGGCGACAAACAACATTCACGAGCCGGATAGTCCTAAGAACGGGCAAAAGCAATTCAACTCGAAGCGATGGCGGCATCAGCGCCGATTTGTCACGGTCCGAACCGCTCAAAAGCAGTAGGCGAGACCGGAATCGATCGCCGACAGGAAGATTTCGCCACCGAAACGCATCCAGCCGAAGAATACGAACGTCGATCCCAAAAGACCGGCAAGCCCAAGGGCGGCCAGAGCGAGATATCGGGTTTTGCGCTGCAAAGCGATCATGACGGCATGTTACCGCATCGTGGAAGCAAAGGCACGTCGTTTCACGACGCAACGAGGACACTTGACGGATATCAAGGAATGGAATCGACTTTTGCTGACAGATTGTCGCATCACCAGCGTCTTGGGAGGGACATATGGAACAGCAAGCGATCAAGAACGGGTCCGTGCCGAAATTCCGGATCAACCGGCTGACCTTGGAGGATGTCGCGGCCGCTTTTGCAGATGGTATCCGGGATTTTCGGACATACCCGCTCTACGGCCTGTTCTTCGGCGCGATTTACGCGCTCGGCGGTATCTTCATCGCGGTCATGCTGGCCTATTATCACTTGCCTTGGATGATCATCCCCGTGGCGATTGGTTTTCCACTCGTCGGCCCCTTCGTCGCCGTCGGGCTTTACGAGATCAGCCGGCGCCACATGGCTGGCGAACCCGTGGGCTGGAAGGCCATCCTGACCGAGGTCTTCCGTCAGCGAGAGCGACAACTGTCCTGGATGGCTTTTGTCGTCCTCTTCATATTCTGGATCTGGATCTATCAGGTCCGCCTGCTGATGGCTCTCATGCTTGGCTTCCGCATTCCTGCAACGCTTAACGCTTTTGCCGATCTGGTTTTCACGACACCCCAGGGCCTGACGTTCCTGGCCGTCGGCACGATCGTCGGTGCTGTTCTCGCCACCATCCTTTTTACGGCCACGGTGATTTCGATGCCGCTGCTGCTCGATCACGATCCGGATTTCGTGACGGCGATGCTGACCAGTCTGAGGACAGTGACGGAAAATCCGGTCCCCATGCTGGCCTTCGGTTTCTTCGTCGCGCTTGCCGCATTCCTGGCGCTGGTCCCCTTCTTTGCCGGCCTTCTGATCGTGCTGCCCGTTGCTGGTCATGCGACCTGGCACCTATACAGGCGTGCAATTTCCGCATCGGCGTGACGAGAAGCGCAGCATCGCCCTACAACGTTCAATTAAATTAGCTTAAGTTTAACTATGCCGTGCGATTCTGCCCCAGCGTTGTGGCGGGATCCGCCACGCGGACATGACCGTCCTCAGGGCTCACTCCTGATCTTCGCATGACACGACAACGGCGACACGACTGCTGGACCGCGTCTGAGGAGACACAGCTTGTTCAACTACATTACGGGGAAGAATCTGTCCGTCAGGCAACGTCTGATGACCTTGGGCGCAGCCGCCGTGGTCGGCATCGGCTCGATGTTGGCCGTCGGATGGTACCAGAACGCGCAGCTTAACCTCGCCCTGGAACGTGCCATCGAGGTCAAGGCAGAAGTCGAGAAGGTCAACGAGATGCGGTTGGCCAATGCCAACCTCGTGCTGGCGGCCATGGACACGATCATTGATCGCGGCGAAGGCAGTATCCAGCCGGAGCGGGTGGACATCATCAACGCGGCAGGCGCAATCCTCACCGAAGGCAGTTCCACCCTCAAGGCAATCGCCTCCGAAGCGGGCGCTGCGGGCGAGACCGGCACTTATGACCAGGATCTGCAGACCGTCCTTCAGGCGGTCAAGGTCGATCTGAAGCGAATGGTCGAAACCGGCGCCCCGGAAGGCGACTATGCCGCGATCGACGATGCCATCGACGGTGCGGGCGAGCGACTCGGCACGGCACTGAACAACATCTCCGCGCTCGGCGGAAACATCGTTGAAGAACGGGTCGCCGAAGCGACGCTCCGCAGCGCAGAGGCCCTTTACGTCCAGCTGATTCTGGGCGCCATCGCCTTCCTGACGGTGCTCGGCCTGCAATTCGTGCATGGAAACTCGATCGCCAACGGCATTCGCGCGGTGGCGCGCAGCATGCAGCAGATCGTGGACGGGGATTATCAGTCGCGCATAGAGGCGACTGATCGCGGCGACGAAATTGGCCGCATGGCGAAATCGGCCGACGTCTTCCGCCTCGCAGCCATCGAAAAGCAGGATCTCGAAGAGCGCACCCGCAGCCAGCGTCTTCAGGATGAGAACGAACGGGAGCGCCGGATGGCGGCTGCCGAATCCGATACCCGCGCCCTCAAGCAGGCGGTTGATGCTTTGGGCGGCGGCCTCAGAAAACTCTCGGAAGGCGATCTTTGCGTCGCCATCGACGCCGCCTTTCCCGTGGATCTGGAGAGCCTGCGCCACGACTTCAACCAGGTTGCGACAAATCTGAAGAAGGTGATGACGGAAATCTCGAGCAACAGCAGCTCCATTCATGCAAACAGCCAGCAGATGCGCAGTGCCGCCGACGATCTCGCCCGTCGCACCGAGCAGCAAGCCGCATCGCTCGAAGAGACGTCAGCGGCCCTTTCCGAAATCACGCAGACGGTCAAAACCTCGACGGAACGGGCAGAAGAAGCCAGCCACATGGTCGACAACGCGAAGGATTATGCCGAGAAGTCTGGCGGCGTGGTCAACGACGCCATGGCAGCGATGAACCGGATCGAGGATGCGACCGGCGAAATCGGCAAGATCATCAACGTCATCGACGAGATCGCCTTCCAGACAAACCTGCTCGCCCTCAATGCAGGCGTCGAAGCCGCCCGTGCCGGGGATGCCGGCAAAGGCTTCGCCGTCGTTGCCCAAGAGGTGCGCGCCCTTGCCGGCCGCGCTGCCGAAGCGGCCCGCGACATCAAGACTCTGGTCGGTCGCTCGAGCGACGAAGTGCGCAGCGGCGTCGAACTCGTCATCGCCACGGGCGAGGCGCTGCACCGCATCGGTGAAGATGTTTTACGAATTAACGAGCACGTTAAGGCAATC
Organism: Hyphomicrobiales bacterium; assembly: GCA_900473805.1. Taxonomy (GTDB): domain Bacteria; phylum Pseudomonadota; class Alphaproteobacteria; order Rhizobiales; family Rhizobiaceae; genus Allorhizobium. The sequence continues at coordinate 57,384 of UCMS01000006.1, forward strand.
GTTACCAGCGCTCGTGAACAATCAGTCGGACTGAGCGAGATCAACTCGGCCGTCGGACAGATGGACCAGGTCACGCAACAGAATGCGGCGATGGTAGAGCAGACCAACGCGGCATCCCATACTCTGGCCAGCGACGCCGAGAATCTCTCGCGACTGGTCGGGCAGTTCAAGATGAGCCTGACTGCGACTGCTCATGCACATGTTTCGGAGCCGGCCGCCGCCACTCCCGCAACACCCTCTCCCGCGCGTGCCCTCATCAACAAGGTCGCCGGGACATTCAACCGATCGGTCTCGGCATCCGCAGGTGCCGCTGCAAAAGAACACTGGGAAGAGTTCTAAGATGAGCAATGCTATCAAACAGTCGGGTGCGTATCTCGAAATCGTGTCCTTTCATCTCGGCGATCAGGAATTCTGTATCGACATCATGGCGATCCGCGAAATCCGCGGTTGGGCACCGGTGACGCCGATGCCGCACACGCCGCCCTATGTCCTGGGTCTGATCAACCTGCGCGGCGCCGTCATTCCGGTCATCGACATGGCCTGCCGTCTCGGCATGAAGATGACGGAACCCTCCGAACGCGCCGCCATCATCGTCACCGACATCGCCGGCAAGCTGGTCGGGCTTCTGGTCGAACAGGTATCCGACATGATGACCATCCGCTCTGAAGACCTGCAGCCGGCACCGGAAATCATCCCGGAAGCCCAGCGCGCCTTCTGCCGCGGCATCGTTGCTCTCGAAAAGTCGATGGTCTGCTTCCTCAACCTCGACACGGTGATCGCTGACGAACTCGCTCAGGCTGCCTGAGCCCAAGCTCTTCCCGGAGTCTGGACCCCGAATTTTACGGGGTTCAGGCCTGCACCGATACGACGCGATTGGCCTCGCCGCCAATGGCGCTTTCGGCGTTTTCAGCGTTCAACTATATGTTATTTTCCAAAACTGTTTCTTTTGTAGTGGAACCGGTTGCGGCATTGGGCGTTTCTCCATGGCTTCCGACGAAGCGGAAGTTTCTGCAAGGAAACCAAGGAGAAATACAATGAATTCTGCTGTAAAGCTCGCGCTCGCCGGTGCAATGTCTATGGCGTCCTTCTCGGGCGTCGCACTGGCCCAGACCGCTGACCCCATGGTCGACTCGACGACCACGACCAATTCCACGACCGGCATGACCGAAGGCGTCAACATCGTCCGCCTCGACAGCCTCGACAATGACCAGAACCGCCAGGAACATACGCGCCTGGAAAAGATGGTCACCGACCAGGCAGCCATGTCGAAGGCCCAGTCTGACGTAAGCGCCGATCCGGCGGTTGCTGCAGCCCTGCAGGCGCAGAGCATCAATGCAACCAATGTTATTGCGGTTGAGACCGCAGCGAATGGCGGCAAGATCGTCTACGTCCGTTAATCGACAGGACGCACAAAAAAGCCCCGCGTGCTTCTGCCGCGGGGCTTATTTTTTAGAACCATCGGTTCGCGCCGAGATGTTATTGCGGCTTGCCCTGCGTCCAGGTGACATTCTGATTGAACAGTGGCACCGTCGAAATCGCCATCTTGGCCGATCCCTCGACCACCTGGCGGGAATGCGCCAGATAGATCAGCGTGTCATTCTCCTTGTCGTAAATCCGGTTCACGACGAGGGACTTCCAGATGATCGACAGCCCCTCGCGAAACACCTCCTCGCCCTCTTCCGACAGATCGATCTTGCCGATTTCGATCGGCCCCGTCTGACGGCAGGCAATGGAATTGTTGGAGGGGTCTTCGAACCAGTTTCCTTTGCTCAGGCGATCGATGATGGAGCGGTCGAAATAGGTCACATGGCAGGTGACGCCCTTCACCTCCGGATCCGTCACTGCTTCAACCACGATGTCATTGCCAACCCAGTCGACACCGACTTTGCCCACGACCTCGGCAAGAGCGGGAGCGGCAATACCGGCGGTGAGAGTTGCAATGATGAACAGTCGACGCGGGGACATGGCCTCACTCCTTTGTGATCGATACCATCTAGATAAGATGTCGCATCAGCCTTGCAAGGCGGCAGTCTTGCGCTTTGGCTTACGGGCAAACGAACACGCATCATAACCGCCGCGATGCAGACGGCCCGGATTGAGGGCAAGGCGCTCGGCAAGGTCGAGAAGCCCGCTCGCCCCCGCCTCCCCCGCCATGGCGAGACAAGCCTCGGCACAGATGCGTGCGTCTTCGGCAGCATTGTGATGCTGGAAGGAAAATCCCAGATGTGCCGCAAGCACGTTCAGCCGATGCGAGCCGAGATCAGGCCAGTGCCGTTGCGCGAGCTTGACGCTGCAGAGATAGGAGAACTCTGGATAAGGAAGCCCATAGAAATCGAGGCTTGCCCGAATGACGGAGAAATCGAAGGCGGCGTTGTGCGCCACCATGATCGCTCCCTCGAAATCGCCGAGGAATTCCGCCATCACCTCCGGAAACTCGGGAGCATAGGCCACGTCTTCGGCGCGAATACCGTGGATTGCCGTGTTGAACGGCGAAAACCGGTTGCCCGGCGGTCGGATCAAACGCTCCTCGACCCGCACCACGACGCCATTCTCGATGAAGGCCAACCCGACGGAACAGGCGCTCGCCCGTGCCTCGGTCGCGGTTTCGAAGTCGATGGCGATCGCTCGCTCTCTGAAAGCCGATGGACTGGACATAGGCTCGGCATAAACCGGCCGATGGATTCGGGCAACAGCGCTTTATGCCCCGCTTGACATTCACAAGCGGCGCAAGCAGCCTTTGCCCATGATGTTTGCCGCTTCGACCACCGTCGTGACCATGTGCACCTTCGTCCTTCTCAAGGGCGCGGGGTGTGTCTCTACGGTCTGATCCGCCGCAAGTCATCCTCCTGCAACCCTGCGAGACAGCCGGGTTGCAGCAACCGGCTCTCTCCTTCGAACGAAAATGAGAGTCCCATGCATGAAGCCATCCAGCCTCCCGCCATCTCCCCGTCAGCCTCCTGGCCGCAGGGTCTTGTAATACGCCCGGCCACACCGGCAGACGCCCAGCAAGTCGCCGATTTCCACAATCTCCCGGGCTACAGAGCGGGTACCCTTCGTCTACCCTACCAGTCGGCGGAGGAAGTTCGACGTTTTCTGGAACAGCCGCGCGGCGAAAACATCAATCTGGTCGCAGTGATCGATGGTCTGATCGTCGGGGACATTGGCCTTATCCGTGCCGGGGGACGCCGGGCCCATGCCGCCATGATCGGCATGGGCGTCCACGACGCCTATCATCGCCGAGGAATCGGCCGCGCCTTGCTCGGTGAGGTCATCGCCATCGCCGACGAATGGCTCGACCTCCACCGCCTGGAACTGACCGTCTTCTGTGACAACCACGCAGCGATCGGACTCTATCAGTCCTTCGGCTTCGAAACGGAGGGAACACACCGCGCCTTCGCCTACCGCGCCGGCACCTATGTCGACGCTTTCGCCATGGCCCGCCTGCGCATGTGAGGAGGCAATCGATTGCATAGGGAGGACCGGCCCTTCACCATACCGGGCCTTTTAATGCCCTCCCCCTGTACTTTCGGAAGCGATGCGGGTAGGAACGGCGCCAACATACCCGCACTCGGCGGGCGCGGCGCCTGTGCCCGCACCATCCATCACTTTCGAAAGACAAACCTATGACCGATTTCGACGCCATCGTCCCGGCGATTGCCGAGGCCTTGCGCAAACGTGGCTATGAGACGCTGACCCCCGTCCAGGAAGCCATGATAGACCCGGACCTCGAAGGCCGCGATGCGCTCGTGTCAGCCCAGACCGGCTCGGGCAAGACGGTGGCTTTCGGTCTCGCCATGGCCCCGACGCTCCTGCCCGATGCCGGCCGTTTCGACCGTGCAGGAGCCCCCTTGGCGCTCGCCATCGCGCCGACCCGGGAACTCGCCATGCAGGTGAAGCGCGAGCTGGAATGGCTGTATGCCGAAACCGGCGCTGTCATCGCCTCCTGCGTTGGCGGGATGGACGTTCGCAACGAGCGCCGCGCCCTCGAACGCGGTGCCCATATCATCGTCGGCACGCCCGGCCGCCTTCGTGACCACATCACCCGCCGCGCGCTCGACCTGTCAGAACTGAAGGTCGTGGTGCTCGACGAGGCCGACGAAATGCTCGATCTCGGCTTCCGCGAAGATCTCGAATTCATCCTCGAGGAGTCCCCCGAAGACCGCCGGACGCTGATGTTCTCGGCAACGGTTCCGCGCTCGATCGCCGATCTCGCCAAGAGCTATCAGCGCGACGCTCGCCGCATCGAGACGGTCTCCGAAAAGAAGCAGCACGTCGACATCGAATACCGCGCGCTGATGGTTGCCAATCCGGACCGCGAAAACGCCATCATCAACGTGCTGCGCTTCTACGAAGCCCGCAACGCCATCGTCTTCTGCTCGACCCGCGCGGCCGTGAACCATCTGACATCGCGCCTGCACAATCGCGGCTTTTCGGTCGTGGCCCTCTCCGGCGAGCTGTCGCAAAACGAGCGGACCCATGCGTTGCAGGCCATGCGTGATGGCCGCGCCCGCGTGTGCATTGCAACCGATGTCGCGGCACGTGGTATCGACCTGCCCGGCCTCGAGTTGGTCATCCACGCGGATCTGCCGACCAATTCCGAAACTCTGCTGCATCGCTCGGGCCGTACCGGCCGCGCCGGCAACAAGGGCGTTTCGGCCCTGATCGTCCCGAACAGTGCCCGCCGCAAGGCAGAGCGCCTGCTCGGCGGCGCCAATGTCCGCCCCACCTGGGCACTTCCGCCCTCTGCCGATGAAGTCATGGCCCGCGACGACGAACGCCTGATGGCGGATCCCTCGCTGACCCAGCCGGTTGGTGAAGACGAGAGCGCGATGGTCGCCACCCTGCTTTCGACCCACGGGGCGGAACAGGTCGCCGCCGCCTTCCTGCGCCTGCAGCGCGGCAACCGTTCGGCCCCGGAAGACCTCATCCCGGTCAATCCGGAAGCCGTGCGCAAGCAGCGCGAACCCGATTATGCCAATCCGTCCAGCGCCGCCACCAAGCCGCGCGCCGAATTTGGTCCGAGCGTCTGGTTCTCGCTCTCCGTCGGCCGCCGTCAAAATGCCGAGCCCCGATGGCTGATCCCGATGCTCTGCCGCAACGGCAACATCACCAAGAACGAGATCGGTGCAATCAAGATGCAGCCGGAGGAGACCTTCGTGGAGATCTCCGAAAGCGGCCTCGAGACCTTCATCGCCGCCCTCGGCCCGAACCAGGCTCTGGAGCGCGGCATCACCGTGCAGCGTCTGCCTGGCATGCCGAATTTCAACGCCGCCCCGAAGGAACGCCCCGCTCGCCCGCCGCGCGAAGACGGCGAACGCCAGCCCTATGCCGACAAGAAGTCTTTCGGCGAGAAGAAGGCCTATGGGGACAAGAAGCCTTACGGGGAGAAGAAATCCTTCGGCGACAAGAAGCCCTATGGTGACAAGCCTTCCTATGGCGAGAAGAAGCCCTATGCCCGCAAGGACGAGGCCCGGGCACCGCGCGATGCCATGGCCGTGGCCGACGCCGAGGTCTGGGGCGATGCGCCGGCAAAGCCTGCGTTTAAGAAACCCAAGGGCGCTTCGAACGCCTGGGATAAGTCGGCCAAGCCGGACTGGGCCGGAAAGCCCAAGGGTGACAAGCCCGCTTACGCTGGCAAGCCCAAGGGCAAGTTCGACGACCGGGGCACTGCGGGCGGGCCGAAGAAGAAGTCCTTCAAGCCGAAGGGCTGACCGGCGAGCGAACTCTCCGAGGCCGGCCGCCATCGGCCGGCGCCTGGCCGGTCCTTTCACTTATTGGGGACCGGATGAGGCAGGCGGGCACACTTTGGCCTGCCTCGTGTGGAACAACACCTTTCCCTCCCGCATTGTCGGCGGGCATGGGAAGGTGGAACAATGGCCTCGACAGATGATCGGCAGTCGACAAGCACGGATGTAGACGCATTCGTGCGAGGGATCGCGCGTGGCTTCGCCGGGGCGCTTCTGTTCTCCATTCCCATGCTGATGACCATGGAGATGTGGTTCCTCGGCTTCTACATGTCGCGTGAACGGCTGCTTCTGCTCCTTCTTCTCAACCTTCCGCTCCTGCTGGTGCTCTCCCACCGTATCGGCTTCGAGCATACGGTCACTTGGACGCAGTCCGCTCGCGACGCGATCGTCGCCTACGGCATGGGCATTCTGGCCAGCGCCGCGATCCTGGTTCTGCTCGGCGTCATCACCATCGACATGCCCGCCGACCAGTGGATCGGCATGGTGGCAATCCAGGCCGTGCCGGCGAGTATCGGTGCCATGCTCGGCCGCAGTCAGCTCAGCATGGCGGATGACGATGAGGATGACGAGAGCGAGGACGAGCGCGAAGAGAAGCCCGGAACCAGCTACGCCATCGAACTCTTCATGATGGCGGTCGGTGCGCTCTTCCTCTCGCTGAACCTCGCCCCGACAGAAGAAATGATCCTGGTCGCCTACAAGATGACGCCATGGCACGCTTTGGCGCTGGCGCTCGTTTCCATCCTTTTGATGCACGGCTTCGTCTATGCGCTGGCTTTTCGCGGAGGACATGCGCTGCAGAAGGGCCAGTCACGCTGGCATGCCTTCATCCGCTTCACCCTTCCCGGATACATCGTCGCGCTCCTGGTCAGCCTGTATGCGCTGTGGACCTTCGAGCGGCTGGACGGCATGGCCGCGGTCGAGAGCCTGCTGGTGGTGATCGTCCTCGCCTTCCCCGCCGCCATCGGTGCCGCCGCCGCCCGCCTCATTCTTTAAGGAGCCCGGAATGACGAAGTCACCAATCAACCGGAATACCGAGAAGACGCGCACCCATTGGATTGAATGGCTGACGGGTCTGCTCTCGCTCGCCGCAATCTGCGCGGTCATCGGGTGGCTCTTCGTCGACATCATGACCTCCGAGGACCGACAGCCGGAACTCGTTGCGCGTGTCACCTCGACCGAGAAGATCGCTTCCGGCTGGCAGGTCGTCTTCGAACTGCGCAACAATGCCACGCTCGCTGCGGCCGGCGTGGAGGTTCGGGCACAGCTGCTCGACAAATCTCGGCTCGTGGAAGAAGCAGAAGTCACCTTCGACTACGTAGCGGGGGGCTCTCAGTCGCGTGGCGCAGTGATCTTCGAAAACGATCCGAAGCGACTCGATCTGACCATCCGCGCGGTCGGCTTCACCGAGCCGTGAGTAGAACCGGCCGGATTTGGAAATAACGCAATCTTAGGTTACACTTTCACCAAAGCTTAATTTTTGACGGTCTAAATTCTGCACACGCGCTGAGTGCATATCCTGCAGAGGACGCGGCATTTAGGTAGAACGATACATCCGCTTGATCAAATCGAATTCAAATGGACTGCCGCCCGCCAAGGACGGAAGTCTCGCGTCCCATATGTATTTCAGAAAACTGGTCGAAGCCCGATGTTGAAGCAACATATTGAAGCCTGGGTTATCAGAGACATTGGTCTGACCGAATTCGACCATTGGGATCCGGTGATTCGTTTCGGCACGCGGCTTTCGATTCGTATATCCGCCATCGCTTGCACCATGGTCGCCGGCATCCTGGTCGCATTATGGTCGCTGGGCGTTCTGCGCAACCCTCTGATGCACGACCTCGTGATTGGTTGCGCAATCACCGTCGTCGTCGCCTACAGTTTGACCATGCTCTCATCGATGTACATGGGTTACGCCGTCATCCACCTCGCCCGAACGCGGCGCGAATTTCAACAGATGAGCCGCACCGACATGCTGTCGGGCCTTCTCAACCGGCGGGCCTTTATTGAGGATATCTCGCATGTCGAGCACGGCCACTTGCTCATCCTCGACATCGACCGCTTCAAGCAGATCAACGACCGCTACGGCCATCTTGCAGGTGACGACGTCATCGTTGCGGTGGCGCAGACCCTCAGGGAAACGATCAAGGCTCCGCATCTGACCGCTCGTGTCGGAGGCGAGGAGTTCGCCGTGCTCTTCTGCGATCTCGATCATGGTGAAACGCTCCAGGCCGCCGAAAGGCTGCGTCGCACGATCGCCGGTCGACTGATCGACAGCATGCAACAGACGATCTCCGTCACGGTATCCGGCGGCGTGGCCGATTTCACCCCGACCCGCGATTTCTCCGCCGTCTACGCCGCCGCTGATCGGGCCCTGTACTTCGCCAAGAGCTCGGGCCGCAACCGCATCCAGCACGAGCGGGATCTTGCCCGGGCACCCCAGCAGGAACAGCCGCTCTATGGGACCTTGATCGACCGCGGCGACGCAGCGTTTACGGCCGCGTGAGCGATCAGCCGATCAGCGCCAGCCATTCATCTTCCGTCATGACGGCAACGCCGAGTTCCCGAGCCTTGTCCAGCTTTGAACCGGCACCAGGACCGGCCACCACGTAGTCTGTCTTCTTGGACACGGATCCGGCAACCTTGGCGCCCAAGCTTTCGGCACGCGCTTTGGCTTCGTCGCGTGTAAAGCGTTCGAGCGAGCCGGTGAAGACCACGGTCTTGCCAGCGACAGGGCTATCGCCTGCTATCGCCGTTTCGGCATCGAGCGGGCGAACCTCCGCCAACAAGCGCTGAACCACCTCAAGATTGCGCGGCTCCTTGAAAAACTCCACGATCGAGGCTGCCACCACCTCGCCAATTCCCTCAATGGCGTTCAGTTCGTTCCACGCGTCGCCGAATTTCGGGGCAGCCAGTTCCATCGCCTCGGCGAAAGCCTGATAGGTGCCGTAAGAGCGTGCCAGCAGCTTGGCGGTCGTCTCCCCGACATGCCGGATACCGAGCGCGAAGATGAAGCGATTGAGTGCGATCTCACGCCGCGCATCGATGGCATCGAACAGTTTGCGCACGCTGACGCGGCCGAATCCCTCAATATTCTCAAGTTTGGTCAGGGACCGCTCCTGCCGCTGCTTCAGCGTGAAGATATCCGGCGCGGTTCGGATCATCAGGGCCGGGTCGTCGCTTTCGAAGAAGAAATCGACCTGCTTTGTGCCGAGACCTTCGATATCAAAGGCGTTGCGCGAGACAAAATGCTTGATGTGCTCGACCGCCTGCGCCCGGCACACGAAGCCTCCGGTACAGCGGGTGACAGAATCGAGCTTTCCAGTCTTTTCGTTGCGTTCCCTGACAGCATGGCTGCCACACACGGGGCATTGCGTCGGAAACGCATATTTGGCGGCCCCCTCCGGACGCTTTTCCATCACCACGTCCAGCACCTGCGGAATGACGTCGCCGGCGCGCTGCACGATGACGGTGTCGCCGATCCTGATATCGTGGCCTTCCTCGCGGATCCGCTGGCCGGCATTGCCGATGCCTTCGATGTAATCGGCATTGTGCAAGGTCGCGTTTGTGACGACGACACCGCCGACCGTCACCGGGGTCAGGCGGGCAACCGGCGTCAGCGCGCCCGTGCGCCCGACCTGGATGTCGATCGCTTCCACCGTTGTGAAGGCCTGTTCGGCCGGGAACTTGTGAGCGGTTGCCCAGCGCGGCGAGCGCGAACGGAAGCCGAGACGCGCCTGCAGGTCGAGCCTGTCGACTTTGTAGACGACGCCGTCGATGTCATAGTCGAGGTCCGCGCGCTGCAATCCGATGTCACGGTAGTGACCGATGATCTCCTCGACGGAATTCAATCGCCGCGTCAGGGGATTGACCGGGAAGCCCCAGCGCTGGAAGACCGCCACCATGCCGGACTGGGTATCGGCCGGCATCTCGCTCATCTCGCCCCAGGCATAGGCATAGAAGCGCAGCTTGCGGCTCGCCGTCACCTTCGGATCCAGCTGGCGCAGCGAACCCGATGCCGTATTGCGCGGGTTCACATAGGTCTGCTTGCCCTGCTCCTCCATCAGCGCATTGAGCGCCATGAAGTCAGACTTTGCCATATAGACCTCGCCCCGCACCTCGACCACATCGGGAGCATCGGCCGGAAGCTCCTCGGGGATTTCCCGGATCGTGCGAATATTGGCGGTGACGTTTTCGCCCGTCGTCCCGTCGCCGCGCGTCGCAGCCGTGACAAGCCTGCGGTTCTCGTAACGCAGGGACATCGACAAGCCGTCGATCTTGGGCTCAGCGGTAAAGGCGATCGAACCGTCCGGGATCTGGCCGAGGAAACGATAGACCGAGCCGACGAAATCCTGCACGTCCTCATCGGAAAAGGTGTTGTCCAGCGACAGCATCGGCCTTGCATGCACGACCTGCGCGAAGATGCCGGCGGGTGCTGCCCCGACACGCTGCGATGGGCTGTCGGTCCGTACCAGCTGCGGAAACTGCGCTTCAATGGCATCGTTGCGCCGCTTCAGCGCATCATAGTCGGCATCGGTGATCTCGGGCGCATCCTTGCCGTGATAGAGCGCATCGTGATGTGCGATCTCTTCGGCGAGCCGCTGCAGCTCTGCGCGGGCCTGGTCTTCCGTCAGGTTCTCCACGGCGATTGCGCCGCTCGTCGATTCCGTGCTCATGGCGTCCTCCGAAAGCGTGTCCCGTCGGTCTTAATCAAATTTCCCGCAATGAAAAGCGGTCACCGTCGCCACAAGGTTCAATCCCCCAGCCTCTTCAGATCGACGCGTGCGGTCAACGGCAGATGATCGGACGCCACGCGCGCAAGCGGCGTGTCATGCACCGTGAGATCGGCAATCAGACCCGTCCGGTTGGCCATGATCCGGTCGAGCGACAGTACCGGCAGCCGAGCCGGGAAGCTCGGGATCGGCGGAGGAAGCGGGCCGAACACCGGTTCAAGCCTGGTGAGCGCCGAACCCGGCCCCAGCCGCCATTCGTTGAAGTCGCCCATCAAAAGCGTTGGGCGCTCTCGGCGCGATTGCATGAGGTCCAGGATGAAATCCGCCTGCTGGCGCCGTGACCAACGCATCAGTCCGAGATGGGCGGCAATCACGCGCAGGCCGGAGCGCCCTTCCCGCCCATGCAATTCGATATCGGCCACCAGCGCGCCACGCGGCTCCAAGCCCGGCAACGACACTTGATGAACGTCCTCGACGATACCCTCACGGAACAGCAGCACGTTTCCGCACCAGCCATGCGATTTCGTGCTCCCAAGGACAGGGACTGGCAGCAGCCCGGTCTCGAGCCGAAGCCGGTTGAGATCGAGCAAGCCGGATCGTTCGCCGAAACGCTGATCGGCCTCCTGCAATGCGATCACGTCGGGGCCAATTTCCCTGATCACGTCGATGATGCGGCCAGGGTCGAACCGCCCGTCGGTTCCGACACATTTGTGCACGTTGTAGGAGGCGACAGTCAGGACACCATCACCGCCTATGGCCGGCTCTGTTGGTTCAACGGCTGTCGGCCGCTGACGCCGGTTGCGAAACGAGGACATCATCGTGCGCGCCAGGCTCGGTCTGCTCGTCTTCATGGAACCCCTTCGATTGGCGCGTCCTTCAGGACACGCGGTGGAACGGTCTCGGTCGCCACCTGTACTGGCGGCATCCCTCAGAGATAGGGCGACCCGAGCCAGAATAAACGGTCAGTCAGGCGAAGCCAGACAGGACGCGCCTTCAACATCTCCATGGTCAGTTCCGTGGCCGTCTCCAGCGTCCGGTCGATCCGTCCACCGATGCGGCCAGCGAGAGCTGGATCATAAACCTCCAGATCGATCTCGAAATTGAGCCTGAGCGAACGCGAATCGAGATTGGAAGAGCCGATGAAACACCATTGCTCGTCCACCACCATCAGTTTCGAATGGTCGAACGGACCATCGGCGAGGTAGACCCGACCTCCTTCTCGCAGCACCTGGTCGAACTGCGCCATCATGGCACGCGCAACGATCGCGAGATTGTTTTTCGCCGGCACGACGATCTCTACCTGCACCCCGCGGCGCGCGGCGGTGTTGAGGGCCGCGAGAAAGCTGGTGTCCGGCAGAAAATAGGGAGAGACGATCCGGATCGAACGCTCGGCGACAGAAAAGGCGCCCATCAGCAGCCGGTGATTGGTTTCCAGATGCGCGTCTGGCCCTGAGACCACGGCCCGAACCGCCGTCCCCTCGCCCGGCGTGGCCCCCTCCAGCCGGATGCTCCAGTCCGGCGACAACAGCACCTCACCGGTTTCGAAATGCCAATCCTCGGCCGCCACGGCCAGAATGTCGGCAACGACCGGTCCGGTGATGCGGAAATGCGTGTCGCGCGCCGCATCCGGCCCGGTGAAACCGGCACGGATGTTCATGCCACCGACAAAGGCAAGGGCACCATCCACGACGAGGATCTTGCGATGGGTGCGCAGGTTCGCATAAGGCAGACGCAACCCCATGATGACCTGTCCGTTGAAGCTCGCCACCGGAACGCCGCCGTCCTCCAAATAGCCGATGATGCTCGGCACGCTGTAGCGCGCGCCGACGGCATCGACGAGAACACGCACGCTCACCCCGCGCCGCCGGGCCGCAATCAGGCAATCGGCAACCCGCAGCCCGACCGCGTCGCGATCGAAGATATAGGTTTCCAGGATGATGCTGCAGGTCGCCGCATCGATTGCGGCACACATCGCGTCAAAGGTCTCCTCGCCGGTGGAAAGAAGCGTGATGGTGTTGCCGGAAGAAAGCGGATGCCGCGTGACCCGGTCGCCCAGCAGCTTCATCTGTCCGAATCGCGGGCCAAACCCGGCGATGACCTGTTCGCGGCTGATGGCAAATTGCGAGAGGCTGCGCCAGATCTCGTCCAGCGCCAGCGCCCGTCGGGAAATCAGAGACTTGCGCCGGATACGGTTAATCCCGGCCACGGCATAGATCAGAGCGCCGACAAGCGGTGACAGGATGATCACCCCGACCCAGCCAAGCGCAGAGCGCACCTCGCGTTTGGTCATGGCCGCATGGATCGCCGCGACCGTGCCGAGCACGACAGACAGCACGGCGAGGGTCTCGGCCCAATAGATCTCGATCACGGCAAACATGATGGTCCAGCGAAACAGGTTTCACGCAGCAAGGCAACGATGGAGCGCGCGATCAGTGCGATCACCCCTCGCCCGCCAAAAGCTTCGCAGCCGCCGCGCGCGCTTCCTCGGTCACCGAAGCGCCGGCGAGCATCCGCGCGATCTCCTCGCGTCGATGCTCTGGCTCCATGACGGCAACGCGGGTGGCGATCTTGTCTCCCGCGTCCCCCGCCGGCCCCTTCGAAATGAGGAAATGTGTCGCAGCGCGCGCCGCCACCTGCGGCGCATGGGTGACGGAGAGCACCTGCACCTTGTCGGAAAGGCGCTTCAACCGCTGTCCGATGGCATCGGCGACGGCCCCACCGACCCCCGTATCGATTTCGTCGAAAACGAGCGTCGGTGCTGAGCCCCGATCGGCGAGTGCCACCTTGAGCGCCAGCAGGAAACGCGAGAGTTCACCGCCGGATGCCACCTTCATGATCGGTCCCGGCCGCGTACCCGGATTGGTCTGGACATGGAATTCGACGGTGTCGATGCCCTCGGCAGACGCCGAATCCTGATCGGTCGAGACCTCGACCATGAAGCGTGCCCGCTCGAGCTTCAGCGCCGGCAGTTCCTGCATCACGGCCTCGGCGAGGGCCGAAGCCGCATGCCGCCGCTTCTCCGAAAGCTGTTGGGCGAGGTGATCGTAGTGCGCACGCGCCTCGCGGACGGCCGATTCGAGCTGCCCCAGCCGCTCCTCACCGGCATCGAGATCCGCAAGATCCGTCACCATCTTTTCGGCGAGCGCCGGCAGGTCGGCGACGGCCACCGCATATTTGCGGCCGGCGGCACGCAGGGCGAACAGCCGTTCCTCGACCCGCTCCAGTTCCCGCGGATCGAATTCGGTGCGTCTGAGGGCCGCTTCCACCTCCATCTGCGCCGCAGACAGGGTGTCCAGCGCCGAGCCCAGAAGCTGTACAGTCTCTTCAAGCAAGCCGGGAGCCTCGTGGCTCTTGCGCTCGAGCCGGCGCATCAGCGAGGCGATATGGGGCACAGGCGAGGCATTGCCGTTGAGGAAATCCGACGCCTCCGAAATGTCCCCGGCGATCCGTTCGGATTTCTGCATGCGGGAGCGACGTTCGGCAAGTTCGTCCTCCTCGCCGTCCTGCGGCGAAAGCGTCTCGAGCTCCTCGACCGAGGATCGCAGATAGTCAGCCTCTCGCGCTGCGGCCTCTACCTTTGCCTTGTGAGCCTTGAAACCCCGCTCGGCTTCGCGCCAGCGACGGTAGCTCTCGCCAAGTATCACCACCTCGTCGGTCAGGCCGGCAAAAGCGTCGAGCAACATCCGGTGGGCATCGGTGTCGGTAAGGGCGCGATCGTCGTGTTGTCCGTGGATTTCGACCAGAAGCTGGCCGACCTGCCGCATCAGTTGAACGCTGATCGGCTGATCGTTGATATAGGCACGCGTGCGGCCATCCGCAGACTGGACACGTCGAAAAATCAGATCGCCGTCGTCATCTACCCCGTTGCCCTTGAGCAGAGCCCGGGCTGCGTGGCTGCCCGAAACATCGAAGACGGCCGTCACTTGCCCCTTGTCCTCGCCATGGCGGACGAGAGACCCGTCACCCCGGCCACCAAGCGCGAGCGAAAGACTGTCCAGGAGAATGGATTTGCCCGCACCCGTTTCGCCAGTCAGCACCGACAAACCGGTTTCGAAAGCAAGATCCAGCCGTTCGATCAGGACGATATCACGGATCGACAGCTGGACGAGCATGGGCTCAGGATCTCACTTGCGAACGAATGGGCCTCAGGAGCCGGTCAGCAGCTGCTTGCCGGCACGTGCGATCCAGGAACCGGCATTTTCACGCGGCTCCAGTCCACCCTTCTGCAGCAGCTTGTACGAATCAGCATACCACTGGCTGTCAGGATAGTTGTGTCCGAGCACGGCCGCCGCTGTCTGGGCTTCCTGGACGACACCCATGGCATAATAGGCCTCGACCAGACGCGCCAGGGCCTCTTCGATCTGGTTGGTGTTCGGATAACGCTCGACGACAACACGGAAGCGCTGGATGGATGCGAGATATTCCTTGCGCTCCAGGTAGTAACGACCGACCTGCATCTCCTTGCCGGCGAGCTGGTCGCGGGCGAATCGGATCTTGGCCTGAGCGTCGTCGACATACTCGGAATCGGGGAAGTCGTTGACGACACGCTGCATCGCCTCGATCGTCTTCACCGAATTCCTCTGGTCCTGCGTAACGCTGGAGATCTGCTTCCAGTAGGACAGACCGACGAGATACTGCGCATAAGCCGCATCTTCGGACTTCGGATAGAGGTTCATGTAGCGGTTGCCGGTCGCGATCGCGTCGGCATAACGGCCCAGCCGGTATTTGGTGAAGGTGCTCATCACCAGCGACTTGCGCGACCATTCGGAGAACGGATGCTGCGCATCCACGGCGTCGAACTTGCGCGCCGCTTCGCTCATGTTGCCGGCCTTGATGTTGGCGAGCCCCTGATTGTAGAGAACTTCCGGCGGATCGGTTTCAGCCGCGAGCTTTGTGATGTCGATATCAGGGTCGGACTGGCAGCTGGCGAGAACCCCTGCCACAGACATGAGGACGCACAGACCTGCAACACGCGCGGCTTTCTTCACAACGACCGACCCTACATGACTCATTCGAAAGATCCCGATTGCAGCGCCGCCCGTGAGCCGTCGCTTTCAGATGGCGTTTCTAGCCGCAAAAGCGGCCTGAGGGCAACGCAGTGATGACGATTTAACGCATTTTTGTGGCGCCTGCTGGAGAAAGTGGCAATGGCGCCAGACTTGGCCCGTCTTCCGATGCCGAAAACGACAACGCCGGCTTTGCACGAAAGCCGGCGTGGATCGGTTGGAAACGGCATCGACGCGGAGATCAAGCTGTCCAGGGGGCAAATTCCGGCACCTGGACAGGGACGAACTCACGCGCGCGAACCTTGAGGTTGCGGCTGGGAGCCTCAACGACTTCGTAGGCCGTCGGATCGCTCAAGAGAGCTTTGAGGGCATTGGCGTTGAGCTTGTGACCACCGCGATAGGAGCGGTAGCAGCCGATGAACTGGGCACCGGCAAGCGCCAGATCGCCCACCGCATCGAGCGTCTTGTGCCGGACAAATTCGTCCCTCTCGTAGCGCAGCCCCTCGACATTGATGACGGTGTCGTCGTCCGAGATGACGACCGAATTTTCCAGCGACGAACCGAGCGCGAAACCGGCTGCCCACAGGCGCTCCACATCGCGCATGAAGCCGAAGGTGCGCGCGCGCGACAACTGCGTCTTGAAGGTTTCGGCATTGAGATCGCCGGCCCAGGTCTGGCGACCGATCAGCTTGCTGTCGAAGTCGATTTCGACCTCAAAACGCGTACCGTCATAGGGACGGAACTCCGCCCAGGAGGCACCCGCCTCGATTCGAACCGGTTTCGTCACGCGGATATAGCGGCGCTTGACGCCGAGATTGGTGATGCCCACCTGTTCGATGGCATCGATGAACACCTCGGAGCTTCCGTCCATGATCGGCATTTCGGCGCCATCGACCTCGATCACGAGGTTATCGAGGCCGAGTGCGTAAAGCGCGGCCATGACGTGTTCGATGGTGGCGATGGAACGGGCAGGATTGGTACCGAGAACGGTGCAGAGGTCGGTATTGCCGACATGGGCGGAAACCGCGCGATATTCGCTGGTGGTACCGTCCTCATGCTGCCGAACGAAGGTGATGCCGCTGCCCGCTTCGGCCGGAAGAAGGGTGATTGTCACATCGCGGCCCGAATGAACCCCGATCCCCGTCAGCGAAAGCGGCGCTGCGATCGTGGTCTGAAATCCGAGCAAGGCTATGGGCATTCCGGTCGTCCTGATCTGCGAGGCGCTGGAGCCGGCAAGCTCCTCCTGCGCCGAAGTTACGTGACAAGATCCTCTCGCGAGGTCCTGTTTCGATTTCATACATACGAGCCTCCGGCGTCTTTACCAAATCACTGTTTCTTTCGCTCTGTAACGAAGCCAAGCCGCTGAAATCGATTATAAATTCGCGAAGAAACAAAAGACCTGAAAACGCAAGAACCCGGGCTTGTGGCCCGGGTTCGCATGCGGTTCCCGAAAGGGCAATCAGTTCGTCTGACGGCGCAGGAAGGCCGGGATTTCCAGCTGGTCGTCTTCGCTGGTGGCGCGAGCCGGTGTTGCGCGACCGAGGTCGTCCAACTGGCCGCGACGCGGAGCGTAGAGGCTTGCTTCGGCGGACAGCGGACGGCGCTGCTGCGAGGAAGCGGCAGGAGCGGAACCAGTCATGTCACCCATGACAGGCTCTTCGTCCTGCTGGCGACCAAGCGAATTGGTGATTCGCTTGAGCAGACCCATCGGACCGCGGTCTTCCTGGGCAGCCGGTGCCGCCGGATGCGTCCGGTGATCGATCTCGGCACGCAGAACCGGCGGGAAGTCTTCCACCTTTGGCATGCGGACCGGTTCTGCAGCCATGCGCGGCTCTGCCATGACCGGAGCCGGTGCGACAGGAGCCTGCATCACCGGAGCGGGTTGCTGCATGACCGGAGCAGGCTGGCTCATGACCGGTGCCGGAGCGACAGGCTGTACCATCTGCGGAGCCGGTGCGGCTTCCGGGGCCGGGGTCGCGAACAGCTTGCTGGCCGGGCGGAATTCTGGCTGGGCAGCGGGCTGCGGCTGTTGGCTCATGGCCTGCTGGCGTGCGACGGCGATTTCGAGTTCGCGTTCCATGGCGGCTTCAGCGGAACGGATGGTGTCTGCGACCGGATCCATGGTCGGCTTGGGGGCCTGCGTCATTGCAGGCTGATATGCGGCCGGTGCCGGAGCAACGGCCGCGGAAGGACGCATAACGGGCTTGGACAGCGGTGCGGCTTCGAAGCCCTTGGAAGCGAGTGCCGCGCGATCGATGCCGGTCGCAACGACCGAGACGCGGATGATGCCTTCGAGCGCTTCGTCGAAAGTCGCACCGAGGATGATGTTGGCATCCGGGTCGACTTCTTCGCGGATACGGGTCGCAGCTTCGTCGACTTCGAACAGGGTGAGGTCACGACCACCGGTGATCGAGATCAGCAGGCCCTGGGCGCCCTTCATCGAAGTTTCGTCGAGCAGCGGGTTGGCGATTGCGGCTTCGGCAGCCTGCATCGCACGGCCTTCGCCGGATGCTTCGCCGGTGCCCATCATCGCACGGCCCATTTCGCGCATGACGGAACGGACGTCGGCGAAATCGAGGTTGATGAGGCCTTCCTTGACCATCAGGTCGGTGATGCAGGCAACGCCCGAATACAGAACCTGGTCAGCCATCGCGAAAGCGTCGGCAAAGGTCGTGCGATCGTTGGCGATGCGGAACAGGTTCTGGTTCGGGATGACGATCAGCGTGTCGACCGACTTCTGCAGTTCCTCGATGCCCGATTCGGCGAGGCGCATGCGGCGCTGGCCTTCGAAGTGGAACGGCTTGGTGACGACGCCGACGGTCAGGATTCCCTTGTTGCGGGCAGCCTGGGCGACGACCGGGGCGGCACCGGTACCGGTCCCACCGCCCATGCCGGCGGTGACGAAGCACATATGGGTACCGTTGAGGTGGTCGATGATCTCGTCGATGCATTCTTCAGCGGCCGCGCGGCCGACTTCCGGCTGGGAACCGGCGCCGAGACCCTCGGTGACGTTGACGCCAAGCTGGATGATGCGCTCGGCCTTGGTCATGGTCAGCGCCTGGGCATCCGTGTTGGCGACGACGAAATCAACGCCCTGCAATCCAGCGGTGATCATGTTGTTGACGGCATTGCCGCCACCGCCACCGACACCGAAGACGGTGATGCGCGGCTTCAGCTCAGTGATGTCTGGCTTCTGCAACTTGATGGTCATGGTACCCGTTCCTTCTTTTTCCGGCCGCATCGCCAAGCCGGCCATGTCATTTCAACAGATTTCCCTTGGCCGAACCTTGCGGTCGGTGGGTAAACTCAAAAACTCTCTTTCAGCCACTGCCCCATGCGGGCGATCCGACTGCTTCCATTGCCGAAGGGCGAGAACAACCCGCCCTGCCCAGCATGTGTTTCCTGATCCGCCATCTGCGGATAGATCGTCAGGCCGACCGCGGTCGAGAAGGCCGGTCCCTTTGCCGCCGCAGGCAAGCCCGACACGCCCATCGGACGACCGATACGCACGTTCCGGGCGAGAATGCGGCGCGCCGCCTCTGGCATCCCGGTCAGCTGGCACGCGCCACCCGTCAGGACGACCCGCTTTCCGACCACCGGCGAAAAGCCGGACTTCTGGATCCGGTCGCGCAGCAGTTCGAGGGTTTCCTCAATCCGCGCGCTGATGATCCGGGTGAGCAAAGCCCGCGGAACCTGGGTCGGCTGGTCGCGGTCGTCCTCGCCGATCGGCGGAACGGACACAACTTCGCGATCGTCGGCGCCGTTGGCGACAGCCGAACCGTGAACGACCTTCAGGCGTTCTGCATCCTCGATACGGGTCGAAAGCCCGCGCGCCAGATCGGTCGTCACATGGTGACCGCCGATCCCGATGGCGTCCGTATGGATCAACTTGCCTTCGGCGAAGACAGAGATGGTGGTCATGCCACCGCCCATGTCGATCGCCGCGCAACCGAGTTCGACCTCGTCGTCGACCAGGGCAGCAAGGCCGCTGGCATAAGGCGTGGCGACCACGCCCTCGACTGTCAGGTGAGCGCGATTGATGCAGAGTTCCAGATTGCGGAGCGCTGCACGTTCGGCCGTGACCACATGCATGTCGACGCCGAGGACGTCGCCATACATTCCCAGTGGATCACGGATTCCCCGTTCGCCGTCAAGCGAAAAGCCTGTCGGCAGCGAATGCAGGACGGCGCGGTCATTGCCCTGCGACTTCTGGCCGGCAGCGATCAGCACCTTGCGAAGGTCACCCGATTCGACTTCCTGACCACCGAGGTCGATCGTCGCAGTATAGACGTCAGAACCGATGCGGCCGGCGGAAACATTGACGATCAGGCTCTCGACGGTGAGACCGGCCATACGCTCGGCCGCATCAACGGCGAGACGAACGACGTTCTCGACCGCATCGAGGTCCGCGATCACGCCGGACTTGATGCCGTAGGAGCGCTGATGGCCGAGACCGATCACCTCGACGTTATGGGTGCGGCCCGGCAGAACCGACGTCTCGCGACGCGGCGTCAGCCGTGCGATCATGCAAACCACCTTGGTGGTGCCGATGTCGAGAACCGAGACGACATGCGCACGCTTCGAGGACAAAGGCTTCGTGCGGGGCAGACCGAAAGAGGAGCCACCAAAGATACTCATATCTTCTGCTCCAGCTTCTTGAGTTCCTTGGTGCGCGCTTCAACGGCAACCTGGCGGCGCTCCTGCGCCTCCGGCGTCAGGCGAACCGTGACCCGATCGGGAAGACGCATATCGATGGCAGCGATATCGCGAGACAAAACCTGCTGCTCCTGATCGAAGCGGGTGAGCAATGCGAGCGCTTCGGCGATATGATCTTCCGGCAGCTTGACGATGATACCATTGTCCAGATGCACGTCCCAACGACGACCGGCGACACGAACGAAGGCCTTCACCCGAGATGCAATGGCCGGCCACTTGGAGAATTCTTCTTCAACAGCAGCCGCGGCGGTCTCGGCGTCCCGGCCGACAAACAACGGAAGCGAAGCAAACTTGTTATCGCGCAGCGGCGCAATCACGCTGCCGGAACGCTCGATCAGCGACAGGTCGGACCCGTGCTGCCAGATTGCATAAGCCTGGCGCTCCTTGAGCATGACCTCGACGGTACCGGGATAAACCTTACGGACTTCGACCGATTCGATCCACGGAAGCTCGGAAAGCGCCTTGCGCGCAGAAGCGATGTCGAGTTCCAGCAGGCTGGACGCGCCATCAAGACCAAGAAGCTGTAGGATGTCGATTTCAGACGTATGCTGATTGCCAGAGACACGAACGTCCTCAATGGCAAAACCAGCCGCCGCCGTCACAGTTTCCACCACAACCGGCCCATGGCCTCCGACGATGACGCCATGCAGCGCGACCACACCGTAGAAGCCGGCAAGTGACACCTTCCCAAGATGGCGCGGCAGAGGAATACGCCCAGAGCAAAGGCTGGCGACAGACCGCACCATGCGACGCAGCGGGCGCGGCAAAACCACCCCCTCACCCGCGCCAGCAGGCATGGCGGAAAATCCGCCTACAGCCTCACCCGCCTTGTTGCCACTCATCGAGAACACGATGCGTCCTCCACCATCCAACTTACAAATTCACCAAAGCCATAACCCGCATGGGCGGCCATTTCGGGCAACAACGAGGTGGGGGTCATGCCAGGCTGATTGTTCAACTCAAGCCAGATCAAATCACCATCCTCGGAGAGACGATCGTCGTAGCGGAAGTCTGAGCGACTCACTCCGCGGCACCCGATCGCCCGATGCGCCTCAAGCGCCAATGATTGTATTTTTTGGTAAATTTTCGGTGAAATTTGCGCAGGAAGGACGTGCTGAGAGCCACCGGCGGCATACTTGGAGTCGTAGTCGTAGAAGCTGTGACCGAGCGGCACGATCTCGGTGACCCCGAGCGGCTTGCCATCCATGATACCGCAGGTCAACTCGCGACCCGCCACATAACGCTCGACCATGACAATATCGCCATACCGCCATTCGCTGGAAGTCAGGATCTGCGGCGGATGCGCCATATCCTCCCGCACGATGACCACGCCGAAGCTCGACCCTTCCCGAACCGGCTTGACGACATAAGGCGGCGCCATCGGATGCACAGTGCCGATATCGAAACGATTGAGCACCATGGCTTCGGCAACCGGAATTCCGGCCTGAGCCGCAACGATCTTCGCCTGCCTCTTGTCCATGGCGAGAGCAGAAGCGAGAACGCCGGAATGGGTATAGGGAATTTCAAGATACTCAAGCACACCCTGGATCGTGCCGTCTTCACCGTAGGGACCGTGCAACGCATTGAATGCCACGTCGGGGCGCAGGGCCTCAAGAACGCGGCCGATGTCACGGCCGACATCCACACGGGTAACCCGATAGCCCTGCTCTTCGAGTGCCGCCGCGCAGGCGGTTCCGGACGACAAGCTGACCGGCCGCTCCGATGAAATCCCGCCCATCAAAACCGCGACATGCTTGCCACTCATAAAACGCCTCGCAAAATTCGTCCGACCGAGACACAGCAACCGTCACCGCGTCGATCTCCTGGACGCCAGTTGAACAACATTAAGGTTAATGAAGTGTTTACTTTCGTTAACTTCGGTCAGGAGAGCGAAACCGCCAAACCAAGAAAACGCTTGGAATTCCAGGAGTAACCACCGGAAAATTCAGCCTATTCCGGATTTCGAGATCAAGCCGAGCGACGTACATCCAGGACGTCGGAAGGGCAGGAAGCACCGGGATCTTTGCCCCGTCCCGCCGTCAGCAGACCATCGGCCAGCACGATTCGATTCCGCCCAGCAGCTTTGGCGAGATAGAGCGCCCGATCGGCATTGGAGAAAATCTCGCTAAAGCCGAGCTCCGCCACCCCTTCTGCGACACCGGCAGAAACCGTGACCGCAAATGGCCCCGCGGGCCCGACGAACACGGCGGCCTCAACCCCGCTCCGCATGGCCTCAGCAACATCGAGAGAGTCGGCTGCGGACATTCCCGGCAGGAGTACGGCGAACTCCTCGCCTCCGATACGCGAAACCTGCACCACAGGCGGCGCAATCGCTGCCAGTACCTGAGCGATCTTGACGATGACATCGTCCCCTGTCTTGTGCCCCAGGCTGTCGTTGATCGCCTTGAAGCGATCGATATCGAACAGCGCCAGGCTCGCCGTTCCCCTCACCCGCTCGAATTCTTCAAGAAAGGCGCGACGGTTCATCAACCCCGACAGCATGTCGGTCCGGCTGAGCATTTCGAAACGCTGATGCGACAGACCAAGGTCATAAATCGCGAGACCAACGACGCTGTAGGCGATAACGGCGACCACGAAGGAAACCGGTGGCGTCAGAACCGTGGCAATCACCAGCGCGGGTGCAAGATCGTAAGGCAGGAGGTCGAAGGCGACGAGCAGGAAATGCGACAGAATGTTCAAGACATAGGCGAAGACAGCAATCTTCGCGGCCATGGCCACGGCCTTGGACAGAACCGCACGGCGTGACGAGAACTCGCCCAGCGTCAGCTGTCGTATGATCCAAGCATGGACTGTCGCGGCCATCATTGCCCCCATTTGCGGGCAGAGATTAACGGCCGCGAGTTAAGATTTCACTCAGACAGAATTGCCGTGTTGGGTCGGTTTATGCCGGAACAGAACCCATGAAAGGCTTGACCTCACGGCCGGGCATGAAGATGCCCAGACGCTTGATCTCCCACTCCAGCTTTACGCCGGAATTCTCGAACACCCGCTGGCGTACCGTTTCGCCCAGATATTCCAGATCGTAACCGGTCGCATGACCGACATTGATCATGAAATTGCAATGCAGCGACGACATCTGCGCGCCCCCGATCATCAGGCCCCGGCAACCGGCCTCGTCGATCAGTTCCCAGGCGGAATGCCCTTCCGGGTTCTTGAAGGTGGAACCACCGGTCTTTTCCTTGACCGGCTGTACCGTTTCGCGGTGGTGGCGGACAGCATCCATGTCGGCGCGGATCTTCGCCTTGTCCTCCGGATACCCCTCGAAGACGGCGTGCGTGAAGATCAGATCGCTCGCGACGCCCGAATGGCGATAGCTGTAGCCCATGTCAGCATTCGACAGTACGTGAACATTGCCCTTGCGGTCCACCGCCTCGACTTCGACCAGACGTCCGGCGGTATCGCCGCCATTGGCACCGGCATTCATGCGCACCGCGCCGCCGATCGACCCCGGAATGCCATAGTAGAAGTGGAAGCCGCCGATGCTGTTGTCCATCGCCATGGCGGCGATGTGCTTGTCAGGGCAGATCGCGCCCGCGCGGATGCGGTTTTCACCGACGAGCTCCACCTGCCCGAAGCCCTTGGCGGAGAGGCGTACGACGACCCCCGGAATGCCGCCGTCACGCACCAGCAGGTTCGAGCCGACGCCGATGACCGTCAGCGGCACATCATCCGGCAACAGCTTGAGGAACGTGACGAGGTCTTCCGTATCATGAGGCTGGAACATCAGTTCGGCGAGCCCGCCCGCTTGGAACCACGTCACGCGGTCCATCGGAGCGTCCGGCGTCAGCCGTCCCTTCAGTTCATTCACGCCCGGGCCGAGCGAGGCCAGCAGCTTTTCCCCATCCACCTGTTTCATTCAAGACTTTCCCGCAATTGCATCAAGTTCCGCCGGCAGGGCAGCCGCCCATTGGGTGATGTTGCCGGCCCCCAAGAGGACCACAAAATCACCCGGTTGTGCAATGCCCGCGACGAGAGAAGCGAGTTGATCAGGCGCGGCCAGATAGCGCGCATCCCGATGACCGCTCGATTTGATCCGCGACACCAGCGCTTCCGAATCGACACCCTCGATCGGATCTTCACCCGCTGCATAGACCGGCGACAGGAAGATGGTGTCGGCATCGTTGAAGCAATTGGCGAAATCGTCGAACAGGCTCGCCAGACGAGAATAGCGGTGCGGCTGGTGCACGGCGATGATTCGGCCCTTGCAGGATTCCCGCGCAGCCTTCAGCACCGCCTTGATCTCAACCGGGTGATGCCCGTAGTCGTCGAAAACCTGAACGCCGTTGGACGTTCCGGTCAGGGTGAAGCGACGCTTGACGCCGCCAAAACCGGCGAGACCTTTTCGGATCGCTTCTTCCGAAATGTCCAGTCGGTTGGCGACGGCGATCGCCGCACAGGCGTTCGAAATATTGTGCCGGCCGGGCATCGGCAGCACCAGATCCTTGAAATTGAACACGCGCCCCGTACGACGACGACGGATCTCGACGTCGAAGATCGAACGCGTGCCATCCAGCCGGACATTGGAGAAACGCACATCGGCCTGCGGATTTTCGCCATAGGTGATAACCTTGCGGTCTTCGATCCGACCGACCAGCGCCTGTACTTCCGGATGGTCGAGGCACATCACGCCGAAGCCGTAGAATGGAACGTTCTCGACGAACTGCCGGAAGGCCGCGCGTGCATTGTCGAAGGTGCCGTAGTGATCGAGGTGCTCGGGGTCGATATTAGTGACGATCGCGACATCCGCCGGCAGCTTCAGGAAGGTGCCGTCCGATTCGTCGGCCTCCACCACCATCCACTCGCCCTCGCCCATGCGCGCATTGGTGCCATAGGCATTGATGATGCCGCCGTTGATGACGGTCGGATCGAGCGCGCCGGCGTCGAGAAGGGCCGCCACCATAGAGGTGGTGGTCGTCTTGCCATGAGTGCCGCCCACGGCAATCGCATTGCGGAAGCGCATGAGTTCGGCCAGCATTTCGGCTCGCCGCACGATCGGCAGCAGTTTTTCCCGCGCCGCGATCAATTCCGGATTGCTCTTCTTGATCGCCGTCGAAACAACGACCACTTCGGCCTCGCCGAGATTTTCCGCCGTGTGGCCGACGAAGACCTCGATGCCCTTGGCCCGCAACCGCTGGACATTGGCGCTTTCCGACTGGTCGGACCCCTGAACCTTGTGTCCCAGATTATGCAGGACCTCGGCGATCCCGCTCATCCCGATCCCGCCGATCCCGATGAAATGGACCAGACCAATGGTTTTCGGCATTTTCATAGTGTGGCTCCGTTCCGCTGGGCAATGCCCTTGCCGGCGGCAATAGCCTCTACGAGGTCTGCGAGCAAGCCGGCCGCATCAGGCTTGCCCGTGCTTTTGGCCGCAGCCGCCGTCAAGGCGAGCGATTCGGGGTTTTCCATCGCCTGCTGCAACAGCCCGGCGATACGTTCCAGCGAAAGCTCCGCCTGGGCAATCACTTGCGCGCCACCCTTGGCCGCCAGTGCTGCCGCGTTAGCAGCCTGATCGTGATCGAGCGCATAGGGGTAGGGAACGAGAATACTGGGACGACCGATCACCGCGAGTTCGGAAACGGTTGAGGCTCCGGACCGGCAGATCACCAGATGCGCCGCCGCCAGCCGCTCCGCCATATCCGTGAAGAAGGGGGCGACGTCGGCCGGCACGCCGAGGCTGCCATAGGTATCCTTGACCTTCTGCGCATCCTCGGGCCGCGCCTGCTGCGTCACGACCAGCCGTGCCTTCAGTTCCGTTGGAAGCATCGCCACCGCCGGCGCGATCGCGTCGGAAAAGAATTGCGCGCCCTGGCTGCCGCCGAACACGACCAGCCGGAACGACTGTCCCTCACCTGAGGGCACATAGGGAACGCCCGCGGCAGCGATGACAGCCGGACGCACCGGATTGCCCGTGAGCCGCATCTTGGACTGATGCGCACCGCCCGGCGCCAGAAAACCGCCGGCAATCGCATCGACGCGCGAAGCCAAGAGGCGATTTGCCCGGCCCATGACAGCATTCTGCTCATGCACGGCGGTCGGCACGCCGAGGCCGGCGGCCGCAAACAGCGGCGGCACGGTCGGATACCCTCCGAACCCGATGACAGCCTTCGGCTTCAGCCGGCCGACAAGCGCCTTGGCCTGGCGATAACCGCGCCAAAGCGTAAGGAGCGACTTGGCCATGGCGACCGGATTGCGTGATCCGATCGTAGCCGAAGCCACCGTATGGATTTCATCGGCCGGGAAACTGCCGGCGAATCGTTCGGCCCGCTTGTCGGTCACAAGATGCACATCATAGCCACGACGCTTCAACTCGTGACCGAGCGCCTCGGCCGGAAAGAGATGGCCGCCGGTACCACCGGCGGCGAGAAGGACGATACCTTTGGACATGGGTTACTCCGCCGGGACGCCGGCCACAGACCGGAACAGGCTGCGCTCCTGCGCCCGTTTTTCCGGCCGGCGTCGCGTCAACGCAAGAATGAAGCCAGCGGTGACGCAGATCGCCGTCATCGACGAACCGCCATACGAAATCAGTGGCAGCGTCATGCCCTTGGCCGGGAGAAGTTCCAGATTGACGCCGATATTGATCATCGACTGGATGCCGAGCAGCAGCACCAGACCGGCGACCGCCAGGCGGTTGAAATCGTTGCGCTCGCGATAGGCATGGCTCAAGCCGCGCAGGACCAGGAAGGCGAAGATAGCGACAAGCACCATGCAAAACACGATGCCAAACTCCTCCGCCGCAACGGAGAAGATGAAGTCCGTATGGCTGTCGGGGATGATGCGCTTGACGATCCCCTCGCCCGGTCCCTGACCGAACCAGTCGCCGCGAATGATGGCCTCGCGCGCCGTATCCACCTGGAAGGTGTCACCCTCCCCGGTCAGGAAGCGGTCGACGCGCCCCGCGACGTGCGGCAGGGTCAGATAGGCCCCAACGAACCCGGTGGCGCCAAGTGCGCCGAGCACGACGATCCACAGCCATGGCATGCCCGCCATGAAGAACATCGCGCTCCAGACGCTGCCGATCAGGATGGTTTGGCCGAGGTCGGGCTGGGCGATCAAAAGGGCTGCCGCCATGCCGAAGAGCAGGATGGCAAAGAGGTTGCCGGGAATCTCCGGCTGGCGCGCATGTTCGGCAAAGAGCCACGCGCAGATGACGACAAAGGCCGGCTTCATGAATTCCGACGGCTGGATGGACATGCCGAGCAGAGACAGCCAGCGCCGCCCACCCTTCACCTCGACCCCGACGAAAAGCACGAGAACCATCATGATCATCGACGTGGCGAGCAGGACCATCGCGGTGCGCCGAACCTGGCGCGGCGACAGGAACGAGAGCCCGATCATCACGGTCAACGCCGGCAGCATGAAGAAGGCGTGTCGCTTGACGAAATGGAAGCTGTCGAGACCGAGCCGTTCGGCAACAGCAGGTGAAGCGGCAAAGGAGAGCATCAGGCCAATGCCCATCAAGAGCACGAAGATGATCAGGAACAGCCGATCGATCGTCCAGAACCAGTCCGCCAGCGGACCTCTCTCCACGCGGCTCACCATGTCATTTGCCTCCTTGCGGCACGTCGATCAGCATGCTGATGCCGTCGAGTTGCGAGACCAGACGGACGAAACTGTCGCCACGAACCTCAAAATTCTTGAATTGGTCGAAACTCGCACAGGCCGGCGACAGCATGACGGCAGACGGCTCAGCGTCACGCGCCGCATCGGCCGCCGCATGGGCAACCGCACGATCCAGCGTGTCGGAGATCTCGAAAGCCACCTGTTCTCCCAGTGTTGCGGCGAAGGCCGAAGCGGCTTCGCCGATCAGATAAGCCTTGACGATACGCGGGAAGAGTGGAGCGAGGCTTGCGATCCCGCCCTCTTTCGGCAGTCCGCCCGCGATCCAGTAGATCCGCTCGTAGCTGGACAAGGCAGGTGCTGCCGCCTCCGCATTGGTCGCCTTGCTGTCGTTGACGAAGACAACCTGATTGCGGCGGGCGACGGGCTGCATGCGGTGCTTGAGGCCGGGGAAACTCTTGAGCCCTGCCCGAATCTCATCGGCGGACACGCCGACCGCAAGGCACGCGGCAATGGCAGCGGCTGCATTCTGCGCATTGTGACTGCCGCGCAGCGTCTGGATGCCATCGAGATCGACCAACAGCGACACCGCGCCCTGCTGTGCGTGCAGGATCCGGGATCCCTCGGCATAGAGACCATCCGCCAATGGTTGGCGTTTCGAAATCCGGATGACCTTGTGGCCGGACCGCTCGATGCGATCCCCGATCAGTTCGCAATAGCTGTCGTCGACGCCGACGATCGCCGTCCCCGCCCCGGCCACCAGCCTTTCCTTGACGTCAGCATAATGCTGCATCGTGCCATGCCGGTCGAGATGATCGGGCGTCAGGTTGAGCAGGATGCCGGCCGTCGGGTTGAGCGTCGGAGCAAGATCGATCTGATAGGACGAGCACTCCACAACGAAGTAGCGCTCCGCCTTCGGTGGATCGAGCGTCAGCACCGCACGACCGATATTGCCGCCGAGCTGCGTATCGCGCCCGCTCGCCTGCAGGATATGGGCGATCAGTGCCGTTGTCGTCGATTTGCCGTTCGTACCGGTGATCGCAATGAACGGGCAGTCGGGCGCATGCAGACGCCGCTCGCGCACAAAGATTTCAACGTCGCCGATGATCTCGACGCCTGCGGACTTTGCCAGAGCAACCGTCCAGTGCGGCTTCGGATGGGTGAGCGGTACACCGGGCGACAGAATGAACGAGGCAATCGTCGACCAGTCGATGCCATGCAGGTCGATCGTCGTGATCCCCTCGGCAGCCGCACGCGCGACGCTGTCGGGATTGTCGTCCCAGGCGAAAACCTCGGCACCACCCGCCTGCAGTGATTTCGCCGTGGCGAGCCCGGAGCCTCCGAGCCCAAAAAGCGCAACCCGCTTGCCCCTGAAACTGCTCGCCGCGATCATGACGCCCTCACCGCAGCTTCAGCGTCGAGAGGCCGAGCATCCCGAGACCGACCGCGATGATCCAGAAGCGGATCACCACCTGGCTTTCCGTCCAGCCGAGCTTTTCGAAATGGTGATGGATCGGCGCCATCAGGAAGACGCGCTTGCCGGTAAGCTTGAAATAGCCAACCTGAATGATGACCGACAGGGTCTCCATGACAAAGAGACCGCCGATGATCGCCATGACGATCTCGTGCTTGGTGGCGACCGCCACCGAACCAATCAGGCCGCCAAGCGCCAGCGAGCCGGTATCACCCATGAAGATGGCCGCCGGCGGCGCGTTGAACCAGAGGAAGCCAAGGCCCGCACCGATGACGGCACCGAGCAGCACGGCAAGCTCACCCGTACCAGGCACGAAATGGATCTGCAAATAATTCGCAAAGACGGCATTACCCGCGAGATAGGCGATCACGCCGAAGCAGGCTGCAGCGATCATCACCGGCACGATGGCGAGCCCGTCGAGACCGTCGGTCAGGTTCACCGCATTGCCGGCTGCAACGATCACGAAGCCGCCGAACAACACGAAGAACAGGCCGAGGTCAAGCAGGTAGTCCTTGATGAAAGGAAAGGCGACGGATGAGCCGAAGGTCGAGCCCTGGGGGGCCGAATGCAGGGCGGAACTCATCATGAAATAGACGGCGATACCGGCAATCACGAATTCGATCCCGAGACGCGCCTTGCCCGAAAAGCCCTTGTCCGTCTGCTTCGTCACCTTGAGATAATCGTCATAGAAGCCGATGGCGCCGAAGCCGAGCGTCACCAGCAGCGTCGCCACGACATAGATGTTGGAAAGATCGGCCCAGAGCAGCGAGGACACGACGATACCCGCGAGGATCATCAAGCCGCCCATCGTCGGCGTGCCCGCCTTCTTGAAATGCGTCTGCGGCCCGTCGGCGCGGATCGGCTGGCCTTTGCCCTGGCGGACGCGGAGCGAGGAAATCATCATCGGTCCGAACAGGAAGACCACCGCCGCCGACGTGAAGAGAGCCGCCCCCGTCCGGAAGGTGATGTACCGGAACAGATTGAAAAACTGAAAGTGGTTCGCCAGTTCCACAAGCCAAATCAGCATGGGAGCCCTTTCCAAAAGCCCGAATTAAGAGTGGCGCTCCGTGTCGGGGAATGCCGGATACTTGTCAAGCAGAGCCGCTACAATCTTGCCGAAGCCGATGCCGAGAGAGGATTTGACCATAACCACGTCGCCCGGACGCACTTCCGCCGTGACGAAGTTCGCCATTTCTGCCGTCGTCTCGAAATAGACGACCGAGACCGTTTCCGGCAGCGCGTCGCGCAGTGCCGCCATCTCCGGACCGGCGAGCCATACGTGTTCGATGCCCGCAGCCAGCAGAGGACCCGCGAGCTCCGCATGAACCGTAGGGGAAAATTCGCCCATCTCCAGCATGTCGCCGAGCACGGCGATCCGGCGGCCGTCATAATGCGGCTGTGCTGAAGCGAGCACCGAAATCGCGGCTCGCATGGAGGCCGGATTGGCATTGTAGCTCTCGTCGATCAGAGTGAGAGCGCCGCCACCGGCGGAAAGCTTGTGCCGGGCACCCCGGCCCTTGACGGCCGACAGATGCGCGAAGGCTTCGACCGCCGCATCAAGATCGGCTCCCACGAGCGAAACGGCAGCCAGGACCGCCATCGCGTTCTCGGCCAGATGCCGGCCCGGCGCACCGAGGGTGACTTCCCGGGTTTCACCATGGAAGGATACCCAAAGCGTCGAGATTTCCGCCGCACCGTCGAACTCCGCCAGCCGGAACTCGGCCTTGGCGTGCTGGCCGAAACTGTGCACGTTTTCGATCCCTGCAGCCTGGGCGGCCTGCTCGAGCCGATCGAAATAGGCATTGTCGCGATTGAGGATCACATCACCACCATTCACCACGCCCTCGAAGATTTCGGCCTTCGCATCGGCGATCTCATCGACGCTCGAAAAATTGCCGAGATGGGCCGGCGCGATCGTGGTGATGATGGCAACGTCGGGACGCACCATCCGCGACAGAGGACCAATCTCGCCTGCGTGGTTCATGCCGATCTCGAACACGCCATAGCGCGTATCCATCGGCATGCGGGCGAGCGTCAACGGCACGCCCCAGTGATTGTTGAAGGAGGCGACGGCCGCGTGCACCTTGCCCGAGGGCTGAAGCGCCAGGCGCAGCATTTCCTTGGTGGTGGTCTTGCCGACGGACCCGGTGACCGCGATCACGGTTGCCGCAGTCCGGTCGCGCGCGGCGATACCGAGCTTCTGCAACCCGGCAAGAACATCTTCGACCACGATCATCGGCACGGTCAGACGGCCGAGAGCCGGAAGCTTCGCCTCGCTCACCACCAACAGGGAAGCGCCATTGGCGATCGCAAGGCTCGCATAGTCGTGCCCATCCACCCGGTCGCCCTTGATCGCAAAGAAAGCTTCGCCGGGAGTAATGGTGCGGCTGTCGATCGATATGCCGATGACGCCGTCGGGTAGCTGGCCGAAGGGCCGGCCGCCCATGGCAACCACCATGTCGCGTGAGGTCCAGAGCAGGGTCAACGATCAAACTCCTCCAAGGCGTGCCGAACTTCGGCATGGTCGGAAAAGGGCAGCGTGGTTCCTCCGACCGTCTGCCCCTCTTCATGTCCCTTGCCGGCCACGATCAGCGTGTCGCCGGCAGACAGCATGGCAACGGCCGCCCGAATGGCCTGCGCACGGTCACCGATCTCGATCCCCTTCGGCGTTGCCGCCATGATCTCGGAACGGATGGTCGCCGGCACTTCCGAACGCGGATTGTCATCCGTGACGATGGTGATATCCGCCAGCCGCGACGCGATTTCACCCATGATCGGGCGCTTGCCCTTGTCCCGGTCGCCGCCACAGCCGAACACGACGATGACACGCCCCGTGGTAAACGGCCGCACAGAATTCAGAACGTTTTCCAGCGCGTCCGGCTTGTGGGCGTAATCGACATAAGCAAGCGCTCCGGCCTTCGTTTGGCCGACGAGCTCGAGACGACCCGAGGCGCCGACCAAAGTCTCCAGCGCCTTCAGGGCGACGGCCACCGGCACGCCGGTGGAGATGGCAAGGCCTGCCGAGACCAGCGCATTGGCGATCTGGAAATCGCCGGCAAGCGGAATATGCACCTCGAAAATCTGATCGCCATGATGCACTTCGGCCACCTGCTTGTGGCGGAAGTGCTCGACGCGCTTCAGGATGAGAAAGCTCCCTTTGCGGCCAACCGTGCGCACATCGTGGCCGGCAGCCGTTGCCACCCTAATCGCTTCGTCGGACCAGGCATCGTCGGCATAGATGACGGCGGGCGAGTCCTTCGGCAGCAACGTATCGAAGAGCCGCATCTTGGCGGCCATGTAGTCCTCGACCGTCGGATGGTAGTCCATATGATCGCGGCCGAGATTGGTGAAGCCTGCCGCAGACAGCACGACGCCGTCGAGACGGCTTTGGTCGAGACCGTGGCTGGAGGCTTCCATCGCCGCATGCGTTACGCCCTCGTCGACCAGTTCACCCAGCAGCGTGTGCAGAGCAAGCGGGTCAGGCGTCGTCAACGAACCGTAGTCGTTGCGGCTCGGAGATACGACGCCCGTGGTGCCGATCTGCGCCGCAGGATGGCCGGCAAAGGCCCAGATCTGGCGGGTAAAGGAGGCGACCGACGTCTTGCCCGCAGTCCCGGTCACGGCCACCATGGTCTTCGGCTGGCGTCCGACGAACCGAGCGGCGGCGAGCGCCAGGAAACGGCGTGGGTTGTCGACGACGACGACGGGCACGGACGTCTCAATCGGATGCGATGCAACGATCGCGACGGCACCCTTTGCGACAGCATCCGCCGCATAGCTGCTGCCATCGGCCTTGGTCCCGGACAGGGCGAAAAACACAGTGCCCGCCTGGACCTTCCGGCTGTCTGCGGAAAGACCTGCCACCTCTATCGCAGCGGCGCCAGCCGCCGATACCTGGTTCTTGTAGTCGTCGCCGGCCAGTGTGCCCAACAGCATGTGCAGTCCATCCTTCCGGGGCAATGTCAGTCGAATCGCCCCGTATCATCTTCAATCTGGTCAATAAGAGACGAGCAAAGCAGACCCGTCTTCCCCGAATTTGGGTTCTACACCAAGAATTGCGGCGCTTCTGCGAATGATGTCGCCGACCATCGGTGCAGCACTGTTGCCGGCCAGCGCCGCACCATTGCCCTTGTCCGTCTTCGGCTCATCGATGAATGTCAGCACCACGTAACGCGGGTTGTCGATCGGGAAGGCCGCCAGGAAGGCGTTGAAGTTCTTGTCGCCGACATAGCGGCCATTGACCACCTTGTCCGCCGTCCCGGTCTTGCCGCCGACGTCGAAGCCTTCGACGCGGGCATTCTTGCCGGAGCCCTTGATGCCGTTCCATTCGAACAGGAAGCGCATGTCGTCGCTGGTCGTAGGCTTGATCACCTGCTTGGCGACGAGATCGGCCTGTTCGCGGGTGCGCGGCAGGAAGGTCGGCTCGATGAGCTTGCCGCCATTGACCAGCGCCACCCCGGCAACCGCCGTCTGCAGCGGCGTGGTGGACACGCCGTGGCCGAAGGAGATGGTGATAGAATTGATCTTCTTCCACTCACGCGGTTGCGACGGCATCGCCACTTCCGGCAGTTCCGTCTGCATCTTGGTCAACAGGCCGAGCCGGGTGAGAAACTCTTTGTGACCTTCCGTGCCGACGAGATCCGCAACCTTGGCGGTACCGATATTCGACGAATACTGGAAGATTTCCGGCACGGTCAGGATACGGTTCTTGCCGTGGAAGTCCTTGATCGTGAAGCCGCCGATCCGGATCGGATAACGGGCGTCGAAACTGTCCTTCAGCGACACCTTGCCCGAATCGAGGCCCATTGCGATCGTGAAGGACTTGAAGGTCGAGCCCATTTCGAAGGTGCCGTTCGCCATGCGGCTGAGCCAGCCCTCTTCGGAGCCAGCCGGACTGTTGGGGTCGAAATCGGGAAGCGACGCCATGGCGATCACTTCGCCGGTGTGAGCGTCGAGTACGACGCCGCCAGCGCCGATCGACTTGAACTTCGCCATCGCTTCGACCAGCACGTCACGCACGATGTTCTGCACGCGGATATCGATCGACAGTTTGACCGGTTCAAGCGGCGTATCGCTGGTCATGCCAAGCGCACGCAGGTCAGCCAGACCCTGGTTGTCGATATACTTCTCCATGCCGGTCATGCCGCGGTTGTCGATATTCACATAACCGACGATATGCGAGGCGGTGGGACCACCGGGATAGAAACGGCGCTTTTCAGGCCGGAAACCGATGCCGGGAATGCCGAGTGC
The DNA here is from genome assembly GCA_900473805.1 of Hyphomicrobiales bacterium. GTDB lineage: Bacteria > Pseudomonadota > Alphaproteobacteria > Rhizobiales > Rhizobiaceae > Allorhizobium. Next base: position 91,891 of record UCMS01000006.1, read on the forward strand.
CAGGATCTGGCTTTGCTGCTTCGGGGTGAGTTGGCGGCGAAGCCACTGGAATCGCGATTTCGAAGAAAGCTTCTTGTAGGTGCCCTTGATGTCGAGATCGGTGAGCACGGTCGACAGACGTTCCACCGCCTCGTCTGGATCGACGATCTTGTGCGGCTCGGCAAACAGCGAGACCGTTCTGATATCGGTCGCAAGGACCTCGCCGTTGCGGTCGAGAATATCCGGCCGCGAGGCCATCAGACGGTCGGCAGGAAGAATGCTCGACACCGTCTCAGGCTGAGCCTGGCCATATTGAACGAGACGTCCGCCGATAATGGCATAGACAACGCAGAATCCTGCGATCATCAGGCCGACGCGATTTTTTGCCATCGCCGACTTGCGCTTTGCCGTGCCTTGAATACGGGGGCCGGCCACGACCGCGCCGCCCCGCTGCACATCGGTGGAGAAATGAGCCTGGCTCTTGAGGAGCATGATACGCGACAAAAAGCTCATCAGTCGTTCACCGATTCAATGGGATTGACCGAGCCGGTCGTAATCAGGTCCTTGACCGGATCGGAGGCCGCATTCTTGTCTTCGGCAACCTCCTTTTGCGGCACCTGATCCTTTGGCATCGGAAGCTCGACCGGACGCGCGAGCTGTGTCGGCGCCGTCGGCTGCAGTTGCAACTCGGTCGCATAGGTCTTCACGAGACGATCGAGCCGGTTCGGCTGCGTAAGCAAAGCGCGGTCGGCACGCAGGAGATCGATCGTGTCCTTCTCCAGCTTGATCTCAGCCTCGAGGCGACGCACTTCGGCCGCCTTGTTATCCGTGTCATGCTTGATCTGGTAGGTCACTGCAGCAGCCGCCGCCATGGATCCGATCAGCAGGAAATCGAAGGTACGCAGCATAGTCAGCCCCCGATCTTTTCGAGCGTTGCGAGGTCGGGCAGATCGAAGATCGCCATATCCGGCTTTTCCGGTGGCGCCATGGTGCGGGTACCAGCTCGAAGCTTGGCCGAACGGGCGCGCGGGTTGCGCTCGGCCTCCTCTTCGCTCGCCGCCACCATGCCTTTACCCACCGGTTCGAACGTCGCCTTACGCGCTTCGACCATGGGAAGGTGGCGCGAGCCTGACGCCTTGCCGGCGCGCTCGGAAAAGAACTTCTTAACGATCCGATCTTCCAACGAATGGAAGGTGACAACAACGAGCCGCCCACCCGGCTTCAGCGCCCGCTCGGCGGCAAACAACGCCTGCGCCAGTTCACCAAGCTCGTCATTCACGAAGATGCGCAACGCCTGGAAAACGCGCGTGGCCGGATGGATCTTGTCCTTCGCCTTGCGCGGATTGACGGTTTCGATGAGGTTCGCGAGGTCGCGCGTCGTCTGGAAGGGCTCACTCAGGCGGCGCTTCTCGATGGCACGCGCAATGCGGCCGGCATGCTTTTCCTCGCCAAGAAAACCGAAGATGCGAATGAGGTCCGTAACCTTGGCACGGTTGACGACGTCAGCGGCCGAGACACCCGAGGCCGACATACGCATGTCGAGCGGCCCGTTACGCTGGAACGAGAAGCCGCGCTCAGCCTCGTCGATCTGCATGGAGGAGACGCCGATATCGAGCACGACGCCGTCGAGGCCGCCCGCAGGCGCAAAGTCGGCCAGCGCCGAGAATTCCGTATGATTGAGCGTGAGACGGCCACCGTACTCGGCAACCATCGACTGTCCGCCGGCAATGGCAGTGGGATCGCGATCGAGCGCGATGACGTCGGCACCGGCATCGAGAATGGCGCGCGTATAACCGCCCGCGCCAAAAGTCCCGTCGAGGATGACTTTGCCAGCCTCCGGCTCAAGCGCCTTCAGCACACCCTCGAGAAGAACCGGAATGTGGCGAACCGATCCGCCATTGGCATCGGAATTTCCTTCGCCAAGATTCGCCGCCATTCCGCTTCCCCGTCTTGTTAGGACTTCAGGCCCCGCAGCCTGACGACCTCTCTGGCCCTCGCCTGAGCATCCGAAAATGCCTGCGGTTGCCACACCTGAAAATGATCCGACCGACCGACGAAACAGACCTCCGAGGAAATCCCCGTGAAATCCCGGATGAAATCCGTCACCGCCAGCCGCCCCTCGGCATCGAGTCGCATAAAGACGCCACCACCGTGAATCAGCAGCGACATCTCGTTTGCCTCCAATGCGAAGGGATCCTCCGCGGCCATTCTCTGCTCGTATCGCTCGAGCAAATCGGGACCGCCGATATTGATCGCCGGATAGACGAAATCCTGGAGACAATAAAGCTCCTGAATGTCGCGCTGCAGCAAAACGGCACGAAACGCCGCCGGGACAGAAACCCGCCCCTTCGCATCGATCCTGTTTGTCGCATTGGACAGGAAGCGGCTCACAACTGACGACCAACCTCCCTGAAGACAAGGAGTCGCTGATCGACCCCCGGACACGCACGCTCACACCAGCCGCCGCACCATCCTGAAAAGACTCACCCAGCAAGAGGGAGAGACCATGCAATTTCCGGACTTTGGGGACCAAGACGTTCCCCGCAACAGCATGTGAATGGGATACCATGGGACTATATGGGCGTCAATGGGAACAGGTCAGGCACCACCCTTCGCGGGCTGCAAATATTGATAGGCGGTTAAGCTTAACGAATGGTTAGAAACCTCTGTTTCCAGAGTGGAAATCGGCACAAAGACGCAGGCCGCCGCGTCATTCGCCGGGAACGGGTCGGGCCAGTTTTCTGGTCGAAGTTTCAGCCGCTTGGCGGAAACTTGCCAAAAGCGCCGCCCGGGCGGCAGAAGTAGGAGGAGAATTCGCCAGTTGGCCTGTAAGCCGGGTTCTGTATGGCCCCGGTTTCCCGGGACGTGGCAGCCATTCATCTGGGACAGCGTTTGCACGCTGCCTCGCGCAACCCACCCGGATGACTGGCCCGGAAACAGGCTGTAGCGACGCTTGCGCGCCCCCCGCGTCATCCCTATTCGGTCTTGCTCCCGGTGGGGTTTGCCGTGCCGTCCCTGTCACCAGCGACGCGGTGGGCTCTTACCCCACCCTTTCACCCTGACCTCGCATGCGAGGCGGTTTGCTTTCTGTGGCACTTTCCCTGAGGTCGCCCTCGCCGGACGTTATCCGGCACCGTGTTTCCGTGGAGCCCGGACTTTCCTCACCCTACCGCCTTTCGGCATTGGTAAAGCGCGGCTGCCCGGCCAACTGGCAAGCGGTCCTTAAACGACACGCCCGCCGAATGCCAACGAAAATGACGCCATCCGGGTGACTTGGCGGTATTTGGTGAATCAGTCCGTGAAGACGGGACAAAAGACATCGCCATAGGCCTCATCGACAATACGGCCATGGAGGATCAGCTCGGATCCGAGGCGCCCGATCTCGTCCGAACTCTTGGCCGCCGCGCCGCAGCCACCGGTCAGCACAGCGATACGGTCTGTCGCGTAACCAATGGCCGGATAGTTTTCCGGCGTGAACGAGGTGACACAGGCGGCCATCGATATTGGGGCGTTCGCAAGACTTGGGATGATCTCCCCGATAATGCGCTGCAGATGATTGCGTGTGCTGATGCGCCCGCCCCGGCGGAACCACGCCCGGATCTCAGGTTCCGAGGCAAGCCACAGGTCATCCGGATCGCCGCCGATCTTCAGATAGGTCTTGCCATCGGGATAACGCACCGGCGGCAGGAGATAGATGTGGTCGAGCGGATCGTCCGGCTGGTGGATCAGCGAAGGCATCCCTGCATAGGCCGGCAGGTCGGCGTCCCCAATTTCGAAGAAAGCGACGGTTCGGCCATAGACCTTGAGATCCAGCGACCGCGGCAGCAGATTTTCGTTGATGCTGAAGCCACCTGCCGCCACCAGCACCCGCTCGGCGGTGAAGACCGCACCGTCATCCGTCGTTACCACGGCGGAACCGGGCTCTTCCCGGACAGACACCGCCGTCTGACGAATGACCCGCGCGCCGGCCTTTTCCGCGAGCACGCTCTGCGCCGCCACCAACCTGCGCGGATTGATGTATCCGGCGTTGCGGCGCTCGTAGACGCCCTCGCAGCCATCGCCAAAATCGAAGTAGTCGAACCGGTTCCGGATGTCGCCGGCCGCCAGTAGGTCCGTCTCGACACCCAGCGCTTCAGCAGCGGCATAAACCTGGGCCACATAGGGATCCCGCCCTCCCCTTTGCGGCCCGACAATGAGACACCCGACCTCATGGTAGAAATCGATACCGCTCTCCGCAGCGATCGAACCGTATCGTGCGATCGAACGGTTGGCCAGCCGGGCCCATACGGGGTTCGAATCGATGGTCCGCGTGATACGCGCCTCGTCGTAGTGGCTGGCGAAGACACCGTCGTGCTGCGCCCAGTCCATAGGCTCATCGGGACCGATCACGGCGACGTCGTCCCCCGCAAGCGCGAGATACCGCGCCGCCGCAGCCCCCATCATGCCACGACCGACGATTATCGTTTTGAAGCGCTCAACCATGCATCACCATTCCGTACATGCCGCGGTGATAGCATGCAGTGTCGCCCTGTCCACCGAGACGACGCCTCGGTCACAGCTTTGTCAGTCGCCGATCAGCGCGATCACCTTGCCGCAATAGCGTTTCGAAACGGGGTTCATCCGCTTGGCGGCATGGCCTGCATTGTATCGCAGGATCGTGCCGCAGGTCTCGCCTCCGCCCAGCTCATGCGCCATGGAGAGATACTTCATGCCGTAGCGGATATTGGTCTCGGGATCGTAAAGGCCCTTGGTCGATCCGCGATAGCCCATGGCCCGTGCCGTGGCCGGCTTGATCTGCATGAGACCGACCTCGCCGGCACTGCCTCTCGCCTTCGGGTTGAAGTTGCTCTCGATCCGCACGACCGCATGGGCGAGATCAACCGGCACACCATAGGTCTTGGCATATTTCGAGATGATCTTGCCGTAAGGACTTTTCGAGAAGGATGGGGCAACCGGAAAACCGGCATCGCGGCTGATGGTCTTAAGCGACCATTTCGAGCGCCCGTCCTTCTCCTCTGCCGATGCAGTCTGGATCTGAGTCAAAAGGATAGCGAGGCATGCCGCAGCAGCAACCAGTCGTCTTGTCATGAGAAGGGTCAGTCTCCGTCCGAAGGTCGAGAGCGGCGCGCGTCAAAGCGGACGCAATCCATGCGTCGCGAGCCCCGCGGGGGCTCCCCGTTCCAGACCTTCAATGTTGATGTTTGCGACGGGCTCCTGGTGAAGCCGCCATCGCGTTCAGCCCGGCCTTTAGACCTTGGCAATGAGGAAATCGTGTGGCACCGCAACAATTCCCGTCGTCGCGCGTTCCCGAAGACCACTGCGCCCTAGGGTCGGCGAGCCGGTTTTCAGGCAAATCGCGGTAGGGATGTCAGCAGGCGATGAAGGGTCTCGATGGTCGAACTGTCGGCAACGCCATCGACCTTGGATTGCCTGAAGTGACGCTGAAAAGCAGCAACCACGCCCTCGGTCCGGACGCAGTATTCTCCCGAAATCTCAATACCATACCCGTAGAGTGATAACATCGACTGCAACGCTTCGACGGGCTGTCCGGCATCGCCGCGCTGGAAGAAGCGCCCGCCACCGATTGGCGACGGCTCCACCCAGTGTCCGATACCGGCGGCAGCGAGCCGCCCCCAGGGGAAATTTTCACCCGGATCAACCTTGCGAATGGGAGCCACATCCGAGTGCGCAAGCACGCGTTCAGGTGGGATTCCATGCCTTTCGACGCAATCGCGACACAATTCGATCAGGGCGTCGATCTGCCGTTCCGGAAATTCCGGCAGCCCGCCGGGATGACCCGCATTGGCAATCTCGATCCCGATCGACCGCGAGTTGATATCCGTTTCGCCATGCCAGACGCTTTTGCCGGCATGCCATGCCCGCCGCGCCTCGGGCACCATCTGCACCACGCGCCCATCCTCATGCACGAGATAGTGGCTCGAGACCTCGCTCTCGACATTGCAGAGCCAGGCCTGCGCGCCCTCAGCAGACGGCATGCCGGTGTAGTGCAGCAGGAGAATATCGGGGTGCTCGACGCCAACGCGGTCGCCATGATTGGGCGACGCACAGATCTCGGCACCCGCATAATCGGAAGTGAAGGACGTCATGCCGCCCGGCGTGCCTTCTCGATGGCCGAATAAGCGGCGTTGAACTTCGCCATGCGATGATTGGCAACGCTGTGAAATTCGGTCGGAATGCCGCGGGCATGCAAACGGTCAGGATGATGTTCGGCGGCCAGCGCGCGATACTTCTTGCGGATCGTTGCAAAGTCGTCGGACGGCTTCACACCGAGCACGCCATAGGGATCGCCATCGACATGGATATGCCGTTCCGTGATCATGGCAAACCGTTCTTCCGAAATCGAGAAGATCTCGGCGATCCGCGACAGGAAGGCGAGTTCCTTCTCGTGCACCAGTCCGTCAGCCTTGGCGATGTGGAAGAGCGCGTCGATGATGTCTTCGAGCACCGGGCAGAACTGGTCGCAGGTGCGGCACATATTGGCGAGGTTCTTCGCATAGGTTTCGAAACCCGCCACATCCTGACGCGCGAGATTGTAGAGACGCGCGACGTTGCGGGCTTCCTCCGGCGGGAACTCGAAGATCTTGCGGAAGGCTTCGACCTCGGCATTGGAGACGACACCGTCAGCCTTGGCCATCTTTGCCGAGAGCGCAATGATCGCGACGGAGAAGGACACACGGCGCCGGGTCTCGGGATCGCCTTCGAAGGCCGTGCGCACCGCTTCGACGATGCTCCCGATGACATTGCTGGCCGTCTCCCCGATTGCGCCCAGCAAACGGTCCCAGAACGACGATATCTGTTCACAGGCGAAATCGAAAATCATGAATGAGATTGACCAAATATGGGTCTGAAAAGCAAGCTGATCAGGCCACGAAGCGGGATTAAAGTTTCTTCATGTTGAATTGGTTTTGCTGAAGTCGACCTGTCCCTGCCGGGCGGGACAGGCCGAAGGATTTTCCACAGGTCACCGAAACGCATGAACTTCGGATTGAAACGATTGAAACAGTTGAAAGGACGCCTACCCGTTCGCGAAACCGCGAAAGTGCGGAAATCCTTGCATTTTCTGCTTTACTCCGCCTGCGGCCTGTCGCATCCATTTGCCACCCGACAGTGTGGATGGCGGCGCTGAAAGCGCCGGCAAAGGAGGATCGATGGCCAAGCAGAAAGTCGCGATGTTGACCGCCGGGGGCCTCGCCCCCTGTCTCTCTTCCGCCGTCGGCGGATTGATCGAGCGCTACACGGACATCGCGCCGGATGTCGAACTGGTCGCCTACAAGTCGGGCTTTCGTGGCCTGCTGATGGACTACAAGATCGAGATCACCCGCGAGATGCGCGAGAAGGCGCATGTGCTACATCGCTATGGCGGATCGCCGATCGGCAACAGCCGCGTCAAGCTGACCAATACGGCGGACTGCGTGAAGCGCGGCCTGGTCAAGGAAGGCGAAAACCCGTTGCGGGTCGCCGCCGAACGTCTTGCCGCCGACGGCATCACCATCCTCCACACCATCGGCGGGGACGACACCAACACCACCGCTGCCGATCTCGCTGCCTATCTCGGCGCCAACGGCTACAATCTGACGGTGGTCGGCATGCCGAAAACCGTCGACAACGACGTTTTTCCGATCAAGCAGACGCTCGGCGCCTGGACGGCGGCGGAAGTTGGCGCCCGCTTCTTCGACCACGTTTCCAACGAGCAGAGCGCCTCGCCCCGCACCCTCGTCATCCATGAAGTCATGGGTCGCCATTGCGGCTGGCTGACCGCCGCCACGGCCCGCGCCTACATGCAGCGCACGAAGCACAACGAATATGTTGAGGGCTTCATGATGAACCAGGAACTGAAGAACATCGACGGCCTCTATCTGCCAGAAACCCATTTCGACATGGAAGGCGAAGCCGCACGCCTAAAAGACATCATGGATCGCACCGGCTTCGTCACGCTCTTCGTTTCGGAAGGCGCCTGCATGGACGAGATTGTTGCGGAGCGCGAGGCCGCCGGCGAGGAAATCAAGCGCGACGCCTTCGGACATGTGAAGCTCGATACGATCAATGTCGGCAACTGGTTCCAGAAGCACTTCGCCAAGCTGCTCGATGCCGACCGCTCGATGGTGCAGAAGTCGGGGTACTACGCCCGCTCCGCTCCGGCCAATTACGACGACCTGCGCCTGATCCAGAGCATGGTCGATCTCGCCGTCGAGAGTGGACTGAACAAGATCTCCGGCGTCACGGGCCACGACGAGGATCAGGGCGGCCGCCTGCGCACGATTGAATTTCCCCGCATCAAGGGGGGCAAGCCCTTCGACCTCGGCACCCCCTGGTTCAAGGAAGTGATGGATTATCTCGGCCAGAAGTATCGTCCGATCAATTGACCTGAGCCGAGAAAACTGGCTTCCTCTGTGACGAGGAGTGAGTGCCATGTCCTATGCAAGCTGGATTGTTTTTGCCGTCGCCTCGACGGCCCTGCTGGCCGTGCCGGGCCGTCCGGCGCTGCTGGTCCTGGGCTATGCCTTGGGACATGGAAAGAGGACGGCATTCGCCACGGTCACGGGCGTCACGCTCGGCAACCTAGTCGCGATCGCCATCGCGCTTTCGGTGCTCTGGTGCCTGTTGCAGATGCCACCTGTCACCTATGATTACGTCGCGTGGTTTGCCAGCGCCTACATCGTTTATGTGGCGATTCGCACATGGCGTGCGCCCATCGCCGGTGGGCTGATTGCCGACAACGACAACCTTCCCGAAGAAAAGCCGCTGCGGGTCATCGCCCACTGCGCGCGGGAGACCATACGCAACACACGCAACACGCTGTTCCTTGTCGCAATGCTGCCGCAATTCATGACCGCCGGCGAAGCGATGATGCCGCAGGCCTGGGAGTTTGCAGCTACCTTTGCCCTGGCCTCGATTGCGACTTCACTGGCCTATGCGCTCGCTCCCGCCAAGATACGGGAATTCCTGCGGAAACAACCCAAACGCCGCGGCATCACGCGGGCCAGCGGCACCCTTCTGATCTCCGCAGGCGCGGTCACGGCGGGCTACCGGAAGATCGCGGCCTGAGCGTCCGAAGACCGGTTCGGGGCCGTAAGCTTGCCGCAATGCCAGCCATAGATTAAGAAACGGAAATCTGATCGGCGGTGATTTGCCCAACCGGTCACCTGCATCTCTAAGACGGATAGTGGCATGATCGTCAGAAAAGACCGCGGCATCGCACTGTGCTTGGCTGTATCCGTACTGACCGGCCTCGGCGGATGCACCGCGATCGATGAGAGCGTGAAGGCCGATGTGAAGACGGCGCCAATGGCGAATCCGAACTCGCCCGAAATGCTCGCCGCCAAGGCTGCTGAAGCTGCAACCAGTGGCCAAGCCGCAGGCGCGCAGCCGACCGGACAGGCACCGATGACCCAGGCCGAACTGGCCGCGGCCAATCCCGGCCCCGCTCCGATCATTCCCGGCACGGAAACGGCCGCACCGATCCCAGCCCTCAAGGAATCGGCCTTGTCGGCAACGACGCCCGAAACGGCGGCGACCCAGGCACTGACCATGGTCACCACGCCACCGGGCGTAAACGCCCAGCAGACCCTGACGGCTCAAGCCGCTCCTCTGCAGGCAACGCTGGCCGCACCGGGAACGCCCGCTGCTGCGGCGCCGCAGCCTGGAGCCGCAGGAACGACGACCGCCCCTGCTCCAGTGGTTCTGGCCTATGCGGCACCGCTGCGCGCAACCGCCCTCACCAGCTTCGGGGACCCCTTCGACATCTCGCCGCCCGGCGAACCGGAGGACCTGACGCCGACACCTGAGACGGTTGGTCCAACCCGTCTCAATGCGCTGATCAAGAAATATGCAAAAATCTACGAGATTCCCGAGGAACTCGTGCATCGCGTGGTTCGCCGCGAAAGCCGGTACAATCCCTCGGCCTACAGCAAGGGCAATTACGGCTTGATGCAGATCCGTTACAACACGGCCAAGGCCATGGGCTATGACGGTCCTGCCGAAGGTCTGTTCGACGCGGAAACCAACATCAAATACGCAGTCAAATACCTGAAAGGTGCCTGGCTCGTCGCCGACAACGACCATGACGGCGCCGTACGCCTCTACGCTCGCGGATATTACTACGACGCCAAGCGCCGCGGGCTGCTGCACCTGACACAGTAATACACGCCGCGCGCACAATTCACTTCAGGGCTTCCCGGATCGCGGCCACCAGCCGCTGCGGTTTATAACCGCCGCGGCTCGGCGTCAGTCCCATCCGCACCACCACGAGATTTTCGGAGGGAATGACGGCGACAGACTGTCCGTCGTGACCGAGCATCCACAGGACTTCCGCGTCAATCCCGAAACCCGCATCCGGCGTGTCACCCGGCCCCTGCCGCCACGCCTGCGCGCCGCCATAGGCGCTGCCGGACGCCGGAGTTTCCTTCATCATGCGCGACATGAAGTTGGCCGGCACGATCTCCCTCCCCTGCCACAGGCCATCTTGGGCCAGCAGCAGCCCGAAACGCGCCCAATCGCGGGCTGTGGCGTATAGATACGAGCTGCCGACGAGCGTTCCCCGCGCGTCAGCCTCCATAACGGCGCTGCGCATGCCGATCGGCCCGAACAGCGCCTTCCTGGGAAAGGCAAGGGCAGCATCAGGGTCGGAAAGCCGGGACATCCACCAACTTGCGATCAGCACACTCTCGCCCGATGAATAGTTAAACCGTGTACCACGTGCAGCCCGAGCCGGCAGAGACCGCACATAGGCTGCCATATCCGGTTGCAGATACAGCATCCGGGTCACGTCGGCGACGTCGCCATAGTCCTCGTTGAAATCAAGCCCGCTCTCCATGGCCAGGAGATCTGACAAGCGGATCGTTGAGCGCCCGTCGTCGCGCCATTCGGGAAACAGCCTGTCGGAATCGAGATCGACACTTTGGTCAGCAGCCACCATGGCCGCCAGAACGCCGTTGACGGTCTTGGCCATCGACCAACCGAGAAGTGGCGTCTGCGCATTGAAGCCATCGCCATAGGCCTCGCCCAGAATTCGTCCGTCCTTCACGACGACCACGGCGCGATAGGAGGCCCCAAGCAGCGCCTGATCCTGCAGCACATTGGCAAGACGCGGATCATTCGGTGCCGTCCCCTCACCGTCCGGCCACGGCAGAGTGTCGTCTGCAGGGACGGCTTCGGAGACCGGAGCCACGAGCGCCCGCGCAGCCGCGACATCGCCATCCGGCACAGAGGCGCATCCCAACCCCTCGCGATAAACGGCCACGGACGGTGCGATGAAGCCGGCGAGCCGCGCCACAACCAGACGCCGGTCCATGTCGACCTCCACCCCGGCGAGTCGGAGCAGCGGGTGGCCGGGCGCCTGCACGTCGTCGGCCAGCACATCCTCGGCATCGCGGCCCGCAATAAACACGTTGGAGCAGACGATCTTGGCGGCATAACCCGTTCCGACGCGCAACAGGTCCGGTGGCGTCAGCCACAGCCAGACGATACCGCCAGCGAGCAGCACGATAAATCCCAAGGCGATGCCAGCGAATATCTTCGACAGGAGACGCATGTTTTCCTCCGCGTGAGACGGCCATGCAATCAGCAAATGATGACAGGCGAAAGGTCATGGGAGGCAATCTGCCTTCCTATCCACGGGTCAAACGGTGGGCTGGAATCAATGAACCGGGACCGGCGCCGAGCCGGTCGCCAGTCGAGACTGCAGATAACCAAGCACCTCGCCGGCACCGAAAGGCCGTGAGAACAGGAAGCCCTGGGCATCTCCGATCCCGAGCGTTTTGATGAACTCGAGTTGCCGTACCGTTTCAATGCCTTCGATGGTGGTCGTAACCTGAAAGGTCTCGGAAAGCTTGTGCATGAGGTCCACCAGGGTTGCCCCCTGACTGGTCTCGACCATTTGCTGAGCGAAGGACCGGTCGATCTTGAGTTCGTCGAGCGGGAACCTGCGCAGATGATGGATCGAAGCGAAACCCGTGCCGAAATCATCGAGCGCAATCCGCACGCCACCCGATCGCAATTGCGCAAGGTTTCGGCAGACGAGATCAATGTCGACAGAAAAGACCGATTCCGTCACCTCGACGGTCAGGCGCTCGGGCGCCAGACCCGCCTCGACAAGGCTATCGAAGACATGGGAAACAAAGCCGGGGTCCTTGAACTGGTCGCCGGAAACATTGACGCTGACGCCAACGGGCGCAGGCCACCGCGAAGCCTCCTCGCAGGCCTTGCGGACGACCCAACGGCCGATATCCAGGATTATGCCGATCCGTTCGGCAATCGGGATGAAGACATCCGGGGCAATCAGCCCGCGCGTCGGATGCTTCCAGCGAAGCAAGGCCTCGAGCGACCGGACCTCACCGTCTCTAACGCCAACGATCGGTTGGTAGTCGAGATAAAGCTCCCCCCCGCTCAGCGCATGAACAAGGTCCCGTTCCAGTTCCAGCGTCTCGTTAGCCGCCCGTGCAAGGGCCGGATCGTAGAGGGCGTGGCTTGCGCCGAAGCGCTGTTTCGCATGCCCTAGTGCCAGATCGGCGCGTTTGACCACCTCACTGACGTCGTGATCCGTAGCCTGAAGCAACGTTGCCCCGATGCTCACCCCCGCAAAGACCCGTTTTTTCTGGACCAGAAACGTGTGCGACAGGCTGTCTTCGATGGCCAGACAGACGAATTCGACGACTGCGCTTGATGCCTTGGGGAGGATCACGGCAAACTCGTCGCTACCGGTCCGGAAAAGCTGTGCCCCTTCGCCAACCGAGTGCGTGAGCCGCCGGCCCGCCTCCACGAGTAGCGCATCGCCCGCCTCATGGCCCATGGTGTCGTTGACAAATTTGAAGCGATCGATGTCGATCAGCAGCAACGCCTGGTTTGAGCGGGCTGTGCCGAACAAGGCACGCAGACTGTCATGCAGCGCTTCGCGGTCGCCGAGCCCCGTCAGTCCGTCCACACCGGGCGTGTGGCGATCGGCCTGACGCTCTTCCAGAACCGCGATCTGGCCTCTCAATTTCTGCTCCACCCCGGCGAGATAGGCGGCGAGCCCGGCGGTGACGAAAGGCAGGCCGGCGGTCAGCAAGAACGGCCAGGCAGACATGATCTTCAGCGGGGATATCCCGGCGACGTCTGCTCCGAGTGCGGGAATCAGCAAAGCCAAGGGTGCGATGGCGCCAACGGCAAAGCCTGCAGCCGAATAGGTGAGCACGCGACGTGAGGCAGGCTTCTTTAACATGATGTTAAACACCCCATATTTTGTAGGCAATAAATTGTACGAAAAGCCTTTAGAATTGGTTAGCAGCTCAGGCGTGCCCCGCGTCATCAAACTGTAGCACCCGAGAGCTAAACGCCAGCAACCTCAAGTGATGGCGGATTGACATGACAGAGATTGCACCGGATGCCGGCTTTCATCAGAACACGAAGCTGAAGGATGCGCTGCTGCAACATCGGCCCCTGTCGGCCGCAGGGCTGTCGGAGCGTGTGTTCGGCCTGCTGTTCTCCGGTCTCGTCTATGCGCAGATCTGGGAGGACCCCGAGATCGACATGGAGGCAATGGCGCTTTCGGAAGGTCATCGCATCGTCACCATCGGTTCCGGCGGCTGCAACATGCTGGCTTATCTGAGCCGCCGACCAGCCGCGATAGACGTGGTCGACCTCAACCCGAACCATGTGGCCCTCAATCGCCTCAAGCTCGCCGCCTTCCACCATCTGCCGGATTACGCCGCTGTGCTGCGCTTCCTCGGGACGGCTGGCGAACGCGCCAACCTCGCTCTCTTCGACAAGCATATCGCCCCGCATCTGGATGAAACATCCCGTCGCTATTGGCAGAAGCGCGGTCTCATGGGCCGGCGGCGTGCGAGCGTCTTTACCCGCAACATCTATCGCACGGGTCTGCTTGGCCGCTTCATCGCGGTCGGTCACCTGCTGGCCCGGGCGCATGGTGTCCGGCTGGAAGATATGGTGGAAGCGAAGTCCTTGCGCGAACAGCGCCACGTCTTCGATACCCGCATCGCGCCGCTGTTCGACAAGCCCTTCGTGCGCTGGCTGACAGCGCGCAAGAGCTCGCTCTTCGGCCTGGGCATCCCGCCGCAGCAATATGACGAGCTTGCGAGCCTCTCCGACGAAGGCACGATTGCACCAATCCTGCGGCATAGGCTGGAAAAGCTGGCATGCTATTTTCCCCTTCGGGACAACCCCTTTGCCTGGCAGGCTTTCGCACGCCGGTATCCGAAACCGGACGAGGGGTGCATGCCCAGCTATCTGCAGCCGCAGAACCATGAGGCGATCCGCGACTGCGCCGATCGGGTGACTGTCCATCATGCCGGCTTCACCGAACTTCTGGCGCAAAAGCCGGCAGCGAGCCTCGACCGCTTCGTTCTGCTCGATGCACAGGACTGGATGACGCCGCGTCAGTTGAACGAGCTCTGGACGGAGATCAGCCGCACGGCAGCCCCAGGCGCCCGCGTCATCTTCCGCACGGCAGCAGAAGCAAGCGTCCTCGACGGCAAACTCTCCGACAGTCTGCTGGAACAGTGGATCTATCTCGGCGACCAGTCGGCCGCGCTCGACAAACGGGACCGCTCGGCCATCTACGGCGGCTTCCACATCTATGAAAAGCGATCGGCATGAGCGCCGACCGCAGCACCATCGTTGACGGGTCAGGCCACGCGGACCGCATGGACGCGATGTATCGCTATCAGCGGCACATCTATGATCTCACCCGGAAATACTACCTTCTCGGCCGCGACCTCATGATTTCCGGCTTGGCTGTTCCGGACGGCGGCACCCTCCTCGAAGTGGGCTGCGGCACGGGTCGCAACCTATTGCGGGCCCGCCGCCACTATCCTTCGGCCAGCCTGTGCGGTCTCGACATCTCGGCGGAAATGCTTGCCTCCGCGCGCCGCAATTTCCGCGGGGAAAGCGACCAGCCCCTGCTGCGAGTCGCCGACGCGACCCGCTTTACCGCCGCAGATTTCGGCACGGGCGCCTTCGACCGCGTGATGATCTCCTATGCACTGTCGATGATCCCGGACTGGGAGGCAGCCATCGACCGGGCACTTGCGGTGCTTGGCCCGGCGGGCTCGTTGCACATCGTCGACTTCGGCCAGCAGGAACGGCTTCCCAAATTCGCACGGAAGGTCCTGCAGGCCTGGCTCAATCGTTTCCACGTGACCCCACGCGCAGACCTGCGGGAGGCCCTTGAGAAACACGCCCGGCAAAATGGCTTCCACCTCACCTTTGAGTCGCTGTGGCGCGGCTATGCCTGGCACGCCGTTCTCTCTCGTTGAGCGGCGGCGGTTTTCAAAAATCCCTGCATCGGACGGATTGCATGTAACCCCGTTTTAACCATGATGGGTGGACAAGGACACTCGATGCACCAAACGGACCTTTACCGTCTGTCCGGGCACGAGCTTTAACCTGACCCATGGACGACCGATGCGGTGGCTATCGACGGCACTTTTGCCCTTCTGCCTGTTTTTCGCCGGCTGCACATCGGGCAGCTACGACCTCATGGAGACGGCGTCCGTCTCGCCGCGCTTCCACGATACAGATCCTCAGGACTTCGGGGGCAAGACACCCCACCGTCACCAGGTGCACGGTATCGACGTGTCCAAATGGAACGGCGACGTCGATTGGCGCGAGGTCAAGCGTTCGGGCGTCTCTTTCGTCTTCATCAAGGCGACGGAAGGCGGCGACCGTCTGGATCCGCGATTCAACGAATACTGGCAAGGCGCCCGTGTGGCGGGCCTCGCTTACGCCCCCTACCACTTCTACTATTTCTGTTCGACGGCCGACCAGCAGGCAGACTGGTTCATCGCCAATGTCCCGCGTGAGGCCATCCAGCTGCCACCGGTGCTCGACGCCGAATGGAATCCCTCCTCCAAGACCTGCCGTACCCGTCCGGACCCGGCAACGGTCCGCAGCGAGATGAAGCGGTTCATGGACCGTATTGAGGCCTATTACGGCAAACGGCCGATCATCTATACCTCCGTTGACTTCCATCGCGACAATCTCGACGGCGCCTTCAACGACTACCACTTCTGGGTTCGTGCGGTGGCACAACATCCGAGCGAGATCTATTCGCAACGCCGCTGGGCCTTTTGGCAATATACCTCGACTGGTGTCATCCCCGGCATCAAGGGCGGTACCGATATCAACGTCTTTGCCGGAACGCAGAAGAACTGGCACAATTGGGTCGCCGCCGTTTCGAAATGACCCTTCTGCCGACCGGCGTTGGCGGAAATCCAACTTCGGGTCGCGCCTACATGCCAACGCGCCACAGAACCGTCGTCATGTCCGGCCAGTGTCGCGGAGACCTCCCCAAGGCATATTTAAAGGACCTCTTGATGACGCTCGCCACCCGCATCACCCTCCCCCTCGCCATGCTGCTGGCCTCGACCAGCCTCTCTTTCGCCCAACAATGTGGAGGCGACCTGGCAGCGTTTCTCGATGGGGTACGCCAGGAATCAATCGCAGCCGGAACTCCGGCAGACGTGGTGGACAAGGCACTGGCCGGCGCTCAGATCAATGAGAAGGTGCTCTCGCGCGACCGCTCCCAAGGCGTCTTCCGCCAGACCTTTCTCGAATTCTCGCAGCGCACCGTCTCGCAGGCGCGTCTCGATATCGGCCGCCAGAAACTGAAGCAATTTGCCGACACCTTTGCCCGGGCGGATGAGGAATACGGCGTGCCCGCGGGCGTGATCACCGCTTTCTGGGCGATGGAAACGGATTTCGGCGCCGTGCAGGGCGATTTCAACACCCGCGACGCACTCGTTACCCTGTCCCATGACTGCCGCCGCCCCGAACTTTTCCGTCCGCAATTGCTGGCCCTGATCAAGATGGTGCAGCATGCCGACCTTGATCCCGCGACAAACACCGGTGCCTGGGCGGGCGAAATCGGCCAGGTCCAGATGCTCCCGAAAGACATCATCGAATTCGGTGTTGACGGAGACGGCGACGGCCATATCAACCTCAAGACAAGCAGCCCGGATGCCATCCTCACGGCAGCAAAGTTCATCCAGCATCTCGGGTTCAAGAAGGGCGAGCCCTGGGTCCAGGAAGTGACAATTCCGGAAAACCTGCCCTTCGAAAAGTCGGGCCTCGGCGGCACCCTGACCGCCGGCGACTGGTTCGCATTGGGTGTTGCGCCTCGCGACGGCAACACGGCATTCGCCGCCCTGCCCGCGTCGCTGGTCCTGCCGCAGGGACGCAAGGGTCCGGCGTTCATCACCTATCCGAATTTCAACATCTATCTCGAATGGAACCAGTCGTTCATCTACACGACCTCGGCCGCCTATTTCGCCACCCGCCTTTCAGGCGCGCCGCCTTACCAGAAGGGCAATCCGGAACCGGGTCTCAGCCTCGACGAGATGAAGGGCCTGCAAACCAAACTCCAGGCACTCGGCTATGACGTCGGGAAGATCGACGGCATTCTGGGTTCGGGAACCCGGGTCGCCATCCAGAAAGAACAGCAGCGTCTCGGCCTCCCCGCCGACGGCTGGGCGACATCCGCGCTGCTCAACGCGCTCTGATCATTAGCCGCCGTATTGTACTTTCCGGCCGGGGCTCTTCGCCCCGGTTTTTTGTTTGATGACTAGGTTTACTCTACAAAAACGGCACCTTGAAAAATGCGACAGAGGCATCGCCAGTTTGCGCCGTTAAGGCCCCGTGGGCCTCACTGTAATTAACCTCCATTAACAATTAGGGAGGGTGTCGGAACTCCCTGAAATTCTGAGCGTTTTCCCAACAGACCGGATGTTGTCCACTGTTCCATGCGGCAGCGCAGCATAGATTCTGCTTTCCGCTGACACAAATCGGACATAATATCTAACGGTCAACGCAAGGAGGCACACAATGGGACTGACCAATTCGCTTAATGTCCTGATCGTCGGTGCGGCGTTTGTTTTCATAGCCACGATGCTGTTCATCTGATCGGAGATCGGATGAACCACCCGCCATGAGACGGCCGGCTGAGGCCTCTCCAGCAGCAATGCTTCAACCATTCAAAAAAGGCGCGTGACAAGAACCGTCACGCGCCTTTCTCTTTGACAATTTGCATGCAGTCTTCAGGCAGCGGCCCCCGACAGGCCGCTCGACTGCGGACCAAGACCCAGACGGCTCAGCGTCGAAATGGTGAGTGGGGCGCGGTTCATCGTGTAGAGATGAAATTCCCCGATGCCGCGTCCGGCAAGGTCTGCGATCTGCTCCGCCGCAATATCCGAAGCAACCTCGGCCCGCGCCTGCGCATCCCCCTCCGTACCGCCAAAACGCCGATCAAAATGCTCCGGCACGCTGGCGCCGCACATCGACGCAAACCTCTTGAGCTGGGTCAGGTTCTGGATCGGCATGATTCCAGGCACGATAGGGATCGAAATGCCAGCAGCCCGGACGCGATTGAGATAGCGCTCGAACACGTCATTGTCGAAGAAGAACTGCGTCAGCGCCCGCGTTGCACCAGCATCGACCTTGCGCTTCAGCATATCGATGTCGGCAGCCTCATCCTGGCTCTCCGGATGTTTCTCCGGATAGGCCGAGACAGAGATCTCGAATTCGCCCATCTCGCGCAGTCCGCCAACCAAGTCGGCCGCATTTTCAAAACCGCCCGGATGCGGTTCATAACGCGTTCCCACGCCGCCTTGCGGATCGCCGCGCAGCGCGACGAAATGCCGAACGCCGACCGCCTTGAACTCGTCGACGACCTGGCGGACCTCATCGCGGCTTGCCCCGACACAGGTGAGATGCGCTGCCGTCGAAAGAGACGTCTGGCCGATCAGCCGTCCGACCGTGGCAAGCGTCGGTTCACGCGTCGTGCCGCCGGCCCCATAGGTGACGGAAACGAAATACGGCTGGAATGGCTGCAGCGCCTCCACGGTTTGCCAGAGTTGATCAGCCATATCCGGGGACTTCGGCGGAAAGAACTCGAAGGAGATCTTCAGCTTGGGGGACTGGGTGCTGGAGCGATCATTCTGGGCCATTTTATCGATTCCCCGTCAGGACAAGCGGTTCTGGATCAATCCGGAGTGCGGCAGCACTTTCGCGCCGGGCAAGCCAGATGGTGACGGTCAGCCCCCGACCTGCAGCGCTCTCAGGCGGGAGGTCGACGACATTCTCGACCGAGAGCCCGTGTCGCGCCAGCCACTCAGACATGACAGCATGGGAGAAGCCGAGCCGCAGGTGGGCGTGTTCGTTGCGCAGGTAGTCAAGCTCATGCGGTGCCAAATCGATGATCACGAGACGCCCACCGGGACGCAACATGCGCGCAGCCTCCGCCAGAGCCAGATCCGGCTCCTCAAGGAAGTGCAGGACCTGATGAACCGTAACCAGGTCATAATCGCTCGCATCGAGCGGCAGATTGAGAATATCGCCGTGACGCACGGTTGCCGACAGAATCCCTGCCTTATCGAGATTGGACCGGGCCACCGACAGCATGTCGCGGCTTGCATCGACGCCGACGGCACGCCGGTAGCGGTCCGCCAGCAGTTGCAGAATCCGGCCGGTGCCGGTGCCGAGATCGAGCAGAGCCTCAACCGGCTCCTCGCCGATGAGCTCGAGCAGCGCAGCTTCGACATCGGCATCGTTCACGTGCAGCCGGCGCAACTCGTCCCATTCGGAAGCATTGCGGCTGAAGTATTCCTGTGCTTTCTCGGCCCTTGCCCGTTTGACGGCGGCCAGTCGGTCCCGGTCACGCAGCAGCACCGGGTCCGCCTCTTCCGTTACGTCAAGCAACATGCGGATCAGGCTCGAGGCCGCCCCTTCCTGCTTGAGGCGGAAATAGGCCCAGGCACCTTCCTGATAGCGGTCGATCAACTCGGCTTCGGCCAGCAATTTCAGGTGACGGGAAATCCGTGGCTGCGACTGGCCGAGAATTTCGGTAAGGTCCGTCACGGTGAGGTCGCCGGCTGCAAGCAGCGCCAGCAGACGAAGGCGAGTCGGCTCTC
Source organism: Hyphomicrobiales bacterium (assembly GCA_900473805.1). Lineage (GTDB taxonomy): Bacteria > Pseudomonadota > Alphaproteobacteria > Rhizobiales > Rhizobiaceae > Allorhizobium. The sequence goes on from UCMS01000006.1 coordinate 111,792, forward strand.
CCGCCGCCTTCAGCAGATCCACCAGACTGTCGACACCAAACTGCATGCGAGCCTCACGACGAAAATGACATAAAGATATCTTTATGTGATTATCGAAAATGAAGCAAGGGCAAATGTGGCTCCGACCCCACATCCGGCGCTTCACGGTCCAATCAAAAAAGGGACCGGCGAAACGCCGGCCCCTTGTATGTCGCAGACGAGATCTGCCGCCAATATCAGCGGGTCAGGCGCTTGTAAGCCTGGCTGCCCGGGTTCAGTGCATCCGGACCGAGACGGCGGATCTTGTCCTGTTCGTAGTCTTCGAAGTTGCCCTCGAACCACTCGACATGACCATCACCTTCGAAGGCGAGAATATGCGTCGCCAGACGGTCGAGGAACATGCGATCGTGGCTGATGATGATGGCGCAGCCGGCAAAGGCTTCGAGCGCGCTTTCGAGAGCCCCCAGCGTTTCCGTATCGAGGTCGTTGGTCGGTTCGTCGAGCAAGAGCACGTTGCCGCCGGCCTTCAGCATCTTGGCGAGGTGCACGCGGTTGCGCTGACCACCCGAGAGATTGCCGACCTTCTGCTGCTGGTCGCCGCCCTTGAAGTTGAAGGCGCCGCAATAGGCACGAGAGTTCATGTCGAACTTGCCGAGCTTGATGACTTCGGCACCACCGGAAATTTCTTCCCACACGGTCTTGTTGGCGTCCAGTGCGTCGCGGCTCTGGTCGACATAGCCGAGATGCACGGTATCTCCGATACGGATCGTGCCAGCATCGGGCTTTTCCTGGCCCGTGATCATCTTGAACAGCGTCGATTTACCAGCACCGTTCGGTCCGATGATGCCGACGATACCGCCCGGTGGCAGCTTGATCGAGAGATCGTTGATCAGCGTGCGACCTTCAAAGCCCTTCTTGATGCCTTCAAGCTCGATGACCACCTGGCCGAGACGCTCGGAGACCGGGATGATGATCTGTGCATCGCCGGGGCGGATGTTTTCCGCCGCATCGACCAGCTGTTCGTAAGCCTTGATACGCGCCTTGGACTTGGCCTGACGGGCCTTCGGGCTGGAGGCAATCCATTCCTGTTCGCGCGACAGCGCCTTCTGGCGACCGGCTTCGTCGCGGGCTTCCTGCTGCATGCGCTTGGCCTTGGCGGTCAGGTAGGCCGAGTAGTTGCCTTCATAGGGGATGCCACGACCACGGTCGAGCTCGAGGATCCAGCCCGTGACGTTGTCGAGGAAGTAGCGGTCGTGGGTGATCATCATCACGGCGCCCGGATAGTCGCGCAGATGCTTTTCAAGCCAGGCGATCGTCTCGGCGTCGAGGTGGTTGGTCGGTTCGTCGAGCAGCAGCAGATCCGGCTGCGACAGAAGCAGACGGCAGAGCGCGATGCGGCGACGCTCACCACCCGAAAGCACGGTCACGTCGGCATCCTTCGGCGGGCAGCGCAGCGCTTCCATCGCCATCTCGACCTGCTGTTCGAGGTCCCAGAGGTTCTGGCTGTCGATGATGTCCTGGAGCTTCGCACCCTCTTCCGCGGTCTCGTCGGAATAGTTCATCATCAGTTCGTTGTAACGGTCGAGCACGGCCTGCTTGTCGGCCACGCCTTCCATCACGTTTTCGAAGGCGTTCTTCGACGGATCCAGATGCGGTTCCTGCTCGAGGTAACCGACGGTCGCGCCCTCGGCCAGCCAGGCCTCACCCGTATATTCCTTGTCCTTGCCGGCGATGATGCGCAGGACCGTCGACTTACCGGCACCGTTCGGGCCGAGGATACCGATCTTGGCGTCCGGGTAGAAGGACAGATTGACGTTTTCGAGGATCTTCTTGGCGCCGTAGGACTTGTTCAGTCCCGACATGTGATAGATGAACTGGCGTGCCATAGGGGAATTGCTCCGGCGGGCTGATGGGGGTTTGCACGCTATCTAGGCGAATTGCCCGGTCGGGGCAACGCCGCAATGCGCAAGATTGCCCGCTTGAGCGGCTTTTTTCGCCACTATTCGAAGCGCGCGTGATCGATGCGGAACAGGCGCAGGGGCGAGTTTGGGGAATCCGAAACCGGCACCAGCCCCGGCCAGATCCCGCCTCTTGTGAGGACTGCAAACACGGTATCGTTCGGGATCTCATCGACCATCGGATACCGGCAGACCGCCAGATAGTCGAAAGGCTCTGCTGCTGCCTTGCGTGCCGCTTTGTCGGTCGAGACGAAGACGTCGAACATCTTTCGCATCCCGGTGGCAGCCCGATGGAAGGGGATGGAGTTGATCGTCATGCCAGCCGGTAACCGATCCAGCAGAAAGAGGCCAAGAGAACTGGGGGCCATGATCCGCCCCGCAGGCAGCCCCGCAAGCGGTGCGGGATCGACATCGGTGCACAGATCAAGCGCAACATAATCAAGCAGAACGGGGCGAAACGGCTCGAAGGGGACAATCCTCGTCAGGACCGTACCACCGACAAGCACGGTGACGACGGCCCCCAGCACAAAGCGCCTGGCGACGGCAAAGCCGCCCTTTACGTCGCTCCATACGACTGGAAGAAAGAGCATGACGGCGGCAGCAGGAAAACGGATGAAGCGTGTCTGAAGAAGGGTCAGTATCAGCAGCGCAAGCGCGGCAACAAAAACGATGACGAACCCGGCATCGCGCTGGCGGAGTCTGTCGAGGAAACGCGGCAAGGCACCAACCGCCACCACCACCATTAAACTGAGACAGACGATCTTGATGAGTTCCCCAACACGGTAGAAATCGAGAAACGATCGCTCCTGCTGGACACGATCGAGCCAGAGGTCACGCACGAGGGGATCGATCGTCGCATAGGGGCCGTGCAGGCAAGCCGGGAAGAGGACGGCCAGGGCAACAGCAAGCAAGCAGGCGGGCACCGCAAGTGCCAAAAGTCGCAAAATAGAACGCGATGTGCGTACTGCAGTGACCACCGTGCTCACGATGATCGCGTAGCCGAGAAACGCTGCGGCATAGGGTGCGGAAAACGCATCGCATTCCGTCGCAACCAATCGGGAAACACCGAGAAACAACACCCCTGAAGAAATGGTTGAAAGGACAAGCCCGACCGCCAGAGAAAGCTGAACCTGCCTGCTTCCGGGAACACCGGCACACCAAGCGAGACCCGGGCCAATCAGAACCAGCAGCAGAACGGGCGCAAGCTCAAGGCCAATGACAAAAGATAGACCACAGGCCAGCCCAGCAACAAAACCGCCGACCACAGACCATCGGGAGATCCCCAACAGGGTGAGCATCAACATCACGATCTGCAGATTGTGATGATCGATGCGTCCAGGACTGAACTCCCAAAGAGTGAGCGGCATCATCGCAAAGGCCGCGACGACATGAATGGGCTCGACCCTGCCTCTCGCGCCGGAAATCCGCACCGCCGTTTGAACCCACACCACGCAAAATGCAGCCAGAAGGACAGGCTGCCACAATCGAAATGCCCACCAGATCGCACTGTCCTCGCCCATTACCGGTCTCAGTAGAAGCGTCAGAAGAACATAGGGAAGATCGACGAGGCGTGACCAGGGCGACAGGTAAGAACCCGGCATATCGATGCCGACAATGGTAAGATCGTACCAGTTCCAGGTTGCGAGCAACTGGCGAATCTGGACCGCTCGCAGGACATCATCGACATCCCGGTAATAGTAGCGCCCGTCAAGAACGTCGAACGCCAGTACAGCAATTGCGATCGCAAGAGCGGCGAGGAAAAGTTGGCCGGGGAACGGTTGCACACCGTGCCCGTTGCGGAATGAGATCTCCTCTCGCATCTGCATCATGCAAACCTGCCACTGTCCGAACCCGTCACGGCGCACTCTTGCTATCGCGAATTAAGATCGGGTTAGCGGGTTAAATCCTAGCGGTTGAAACCGGAACACAGGCAAAACCGCCGCGCCTCCATTGCGCGGGCAGGTGAAATACCCTTCTATCGCGGCCACGGAGGACCGCATGTTCACAGACCTGCACTATCACGATGCCCCCAGCGGCGCGCGCCTGGCCTATCACCACATGGCGGCAACCGGCACGCCACGCGGCATTGTCATCGTCTGCCATGGTCTTGCAGAACATTCCCGCCGGTATGCAGGCTTTGCCGAAGCGCTGTCCGCCCAGGGTTACCATGTCTATGTCCACGATCACCGCGGCCATGGTGAGACAACGGCCAGTGATGCCGGCATTGGGCGCTTCTCGACCAGGGATGGTATCTCCAAGGTCATCGCCGATGTCAGGGCCATGCGAAATTTGGCCGTTGCTCGACATCGAGGTCTGCCGGTCATTTTGTTCGGCCACTCGATGGGCGGCCTGATCGCTCTCAATGCCGCAGAGAGCCACCCGCAGGATTTTCAGGCGCTCTCCCTCTGGAACTCCAACTTCAATCCCGGCCCCGCCGGCCGTTTTGCCCAGGCCGTGCTTGCCATCGAGAAGATGTTGAAAGGCTCGGACGTCCCATCGGCAATCCTGCCGAAAGCCACGTTCGGTGCATGGGGGAGATCGATCCCCGGCCACCGCACCGCCTTCGATTGGCTCTCGCGCGATCCTGCAGAAGTCGATGCCTATATCGCCGACCCTCTCTGCGGCTTCGACGCCAGCGTTTCTCTTTGGCAGGACCTGTTCCGCCTGACGTTCGCCGGCGCATCCCCGGGGCGCCTCGCCTTGCTGCCGAAGGCACTCCCCGTCTATCTAATCGGCGGCGGACAGGACCCCGCAACCAATGGCGGCCGGGAAATTCGCTGGCTTGGCCGTCGCCTGATGGATGCGGGCATGATGCAGGTCACGACGATGATCTATGACGAGATGCGCCACGAGACGCTCAACGAAATCGGCCGCGAACGAGCCATTGCCGATTTCCTCGCCTGGCTTGACCGTCTGGATACCTGAGCGGCCAGAGCGGGCTTGCTGAAACGGAATGATCCCATGAGAGAAAATCAAGTGCGAAGGCCATGAAGCGGCGCTAAGACGGTCTTCAACGCAGGAAAACTCATGACAGCCGACGGGATGGATCGGCCCGTCGCCTGCCGTAGAGGAAGCAGCATGACCGACCGCCCGTCCGCAAAACCACCGCTCGCCGGCATCCGCGTGATCGAACTCGCCCGCGTGCTGGCCGGCCCCTGGGCAGGCCAGATGCTTGCCGATCTCGGCGCCGACGTGATCAAGGTGGAAAACCCCGAAGGCGGCGATGATACCCGCGCCTGGGGGCCTCCCTTCGTCGAGGGCGCCGATGGCGAAAACCTGTCGGCCGCCTATTACCATTCGACCAACCGCAACAAGCGCTCGATCGCGGTCGACCTGAAGACGCCGGAAGGCCAGGAGACGGTCCGCCGCCTTTGCGCCTCGGCCGACGTCGTCATCGAGAACTTCAAGCGCGGCGGCCTTGAGAAATACGGCCTCGATTACGCGAGCCTGAAGGCCATCAACCCGAAGCTCGTCTATTGCTCGATCACCGGCTTTGGCCAGAACGGCCCCTATGCCGATTTCGCCGGCTATGATTATATCGTCCAGGGCATGTCCGGCTTCATGTCGATCACGGGCGAAAAGGACGGCGAGCCGATGAAGGCAGGTGTCGCCATCGCCGACATCTTCACTGGCATCTATGCCGTCACCGCCATCCAGGCCGCCCTGATCCACGTGATGAAGACCGGCCAGGGCCAGTTCGTCGACATGGCCCTGCTCGACGTGATGTCGGCGGTGCTCGCCAACCAGAACATGAACTACCTGATCTCGGGCAAGCCGCCGACCCGTCTTGGCAATGCCCATCCGAACATCAGCCCTTATGAAGTCGTTCCGACAGCAGACGGCCATCTGATCCTCGCCGTCGGCAATGACGGGCAGTTCAAGCGCCTCAGCACCATCCTCGGCATCCCCGCTCTTGCTGAAGATGAACGCTTCGCCACCAACAAGGCCCGCGTCGCCAACAAGGTCGAGGTCCGCCGCATCGTCACAGCAGAAACCGCGAAGTGGCAGAAGCGCGACCTGCTCTCCGCCTGCGAGGCGAACGCCGTGCCGGCGGGACCGATCAACTCGATCGAGGAAATGTTCGCCGACCCACAGGTCGAGGCGCGCGGGTTGAAGATCGAGCTGACCGACGACAAGGGCACCGTGATCCCAGGCGTGCGCACGCCGATCATGCTCTCCGAGACACCCCTGCGCTACGAGCGCCCGAGCCCGCGCATCGGCGAGCACGGAAACGAAATTCTGGCCGAACTGGCCGAGCTGGAAAGGAAGACGCAATGAAGAGAACCGGCGGTGAACTGATCGTCGAGGCGCTAAAGGCAAACGGCGTCGAGCGCGTGTCCTGCGTTCCCGGCGAAAGCTATCTGGCCGTGCTCGACGCGCTGAAGGACAGCGGCATCGAGACGCTGGTCTGCCGTCAGGAAGGTGGCGCGGCGATGATGGCCGATGCCTGGGGCCGCCTCACCGGCAAGCCCGGCATCTGCATGGTGACACGCGGCCCCGGCGCTACGAACGCGTCGGCCGGCCTGCATGTCGCGAAGCAGGATTCGATCCCGATGATCCTCTTCATCGGCCAGATCGGTCGCGACATGAAGGAGCGCGAAGCCTTCCAGGAGGTCGAATACCGCCGCGCCTTCACCGAATTCGCCAAATGGGTCGGCGAGATCGACGACGCCCGCCGCATCCCGGAATTCGTCACCCGCGCCTTTGCGGTTGCCACCTCCGGCCGCCCCGGCCCGGTCGTGCTGACGCTGCCCGAGGACATGCTGCTCGACGAAGTCGAAGCCCCGGAAGCCAAGCCCTACACCCCGGTCGAGGCCCATCCCGGCCCAAGCCAGATCGCCGCCCTCGGCGAACTGCTGAAGACCGCCAAGCGCCCCATGGTCGTTCTCGGCGGCACCCGCTGGAGCGAAACCTCCGTCGCCGGCATCCAGGCCTTTGCGGACAAGTTCAAGCTGCCGGTCGGCTGCTCCTTCCGCCGCCAGATGCTCTTCGATCACCTGCATCCGTCTTACGCTGGCGATGTCGGCATCGGCATCAATCCGGCGCTCGCCAAGGAAGTGAAGGAAGCCGATCTGCTGATCCTGCTCGGCGGCCGTTTCTCCGAAATGCCCTCCTCTTCTTACACGTTGATGGACATCCCCTACCCGGCGCAAAAGCTGGTCCATATCCACCCGGACCCGTCCGAACTCGGTCGCGTCTACCGCGCCGATCTCGCGATCAGTGCCGCGCCGGAAGAATTCGTCGCAGCGCTCGCATCGCTCGATGCACCCACCGCCCCCGCCTGGGCCGGGCGCACAGAAGCCATGCACGCCGCCTATCTCGCCTGGTCGACGCCGCCCAAAGCAGGCCCCGGCGCCGTGCAGATGGGCCCGATCATGGAATGGATCGAAGCCAACACGCCGAAGGATGCGATCTTCACCAACGGTGCTGGCAACTATGCCACCTGGCTGCATCGCTTCCACCGCTTTCAGGCCTTCAACACCCAGGCCGCCCCGACCTCCGGCTCGATGGGCTATGGCCTGCCGGCAGCCGTCGCTGCCAAGCAACTGTTCCCTGAGCGTGAAGTCATCTGCTTTGCCGGTGACGGCTGCTTCATGATGCATGGCCAGGAATTCGCGACCGCCATCCGCTACAACCTGCCGATCATCACGCTGGTCATCAACAACAGCATGTATGGCACGATCCGCATGCACCAGGAGCGTGAATATCCGGGCCGCGTCAGCGCGACGGATCTGACCAATCCGGATTTTGCAGCACTCGCCCAGGCCTATGGCGGCCACGGCGAAACCGTCGAAAAGACCGAAGACTTCGCCCCAGCCTTCCTGCGCGCCCGCGCCTCTGGAAAGCCCTCGATCATCGAGATCAAGCTCGATCCGGAAGCGATCACGCCGACGCGCACCTTGACTCAAATTCGCAACAAGGCCTGACAGCCCATTGACCATAAACGAGAAAAGGCCGGGATCTCTCCCGGCCTTTTCGTATTCTAGACGTCTCTGAAAAATCAGAGAGCAGCAGTCACGATGAACTCGACCTTGTAGTCCGGGGTCGCGAGAGCGGCTTCGCTCGTGGCGCGGGCCGGCGGATTGGCCGGATCGATCCAGGCTTCCCAGACGGCGTTCATTTCGCCGAAGGTCGACATGTCGGAGAGGTAGATGATCGTCTGCAGGATCTTCGACTTGTCCGAACCGGCAGCGGCCAGCAGGCGATCGACTTCGGCAAGCGCCGACTTCGACTGCTCGGTCACGGATGCGCCTTCGCCAACCTGGCCGGCGAGATAGACGGTGTTGCCGTGGACAACGGCGCCGCTCATGCGCTTGCCGGGCTCGATACGCTTGATGCTCATGGGAAAACTCCTGCTTGAGGCTTGGGTAAAACACGCAGAAGCCGGACGCGAAGGCCCGGCCAGCGATGATGAAGAGAAAGGATCAGCCGCGCTGACGAAGCGCGTGTTCGTAAGTGGCGGTCGAGCGCGCGCCCGAGCGGCAATAGCCGAGCATGGGACGCTCGAATTCCTCCAACGCATCGACCATGTCGGCGACGGCATCGGGCGTGACACCCATCGGGCCAACAGGCACATGCTTGATCTGGAGGCCGAGCTCCTGCGCGCGCTTGGCAACGGCTGCAAATTCCGGCTGGCCGAACTCTTCGCCGTCAGGGCGATGGCAGACGATCGACTTGAAGCCAAGCGCCTTGATCTCGTCGAGCTCCTCGACCGTGATCTGGCCGCTGACCGAATATTCCTCGTTGATTTGCCGGATGTTCATCGGGTCACCTCGTCCATTTCGTGGGCCAAACATCTACGACGGGTATCAGCGAGCGTCAATGACGAGCGCGGACCCTCTGCCCCCTTTAGACGCGCTCAAACCGTCTAGACGAAAGAGAAGGCGAGACCGTAATCGCGGCTTTCGCCCGGCTGCAGGATCACGAATTCTCCGGCGCGTTCGAGGTCATCCCGGCTCACCCACCGATGCGACACCGGCTCGATGCCCAACACATGCGCGGGCGATTTCTGGTTTCGCCAGACCTGCAGATAGGGCAGTGTATCGGTCCGGAAGCGCACTTTGAGCCGCTTGCCGCCGATCGCCCTCATCGGCCCGAGGCGGACCTCCGCCCAACCACCATGGCCAGCGGGGACGCAGAAAATGCTGCCATCTCCCTCGCCGAAGGCCCAAGGCAACGTACCGCCCTCCAGCATCGCCCCCTCGAGCAAGGTGCTCTCGTCGAAATGCCGTGCGCCGAGGTTGATGTGGTACATGAGGAAGACCGGCATCGGCCTGTCGCTGGTGTTGACGACCTGGTCCGCCAATTGGACTTCGCCGCTCTCGCCCTTGATCCGCCACTGCCGGCGCAGTTCCGCCTGCCCGCCATCCGCCAGGTGCACGGGAATAGTGGCAGAGGCCAGGAGATCGTCGCCATCCGATGAAAAAGAGAGCGCCTGAGCCGGGTGAGCCGAAAACGAACCATGCAGGGGATAGCGCCCCTTTCCGCCTGCCATCGGCTGCGGATGGCGGATGTGGTCCGGTCCGCATGTGAAGAGAAAACCTTCGAGTGAATGATCGATGCGCGGGTCGCCGTCGTCGGGGATCGAACGCCCGGGCGCAAGATCGACGCCGTCCACGACGCAGGCTCCGATATCAAAGACCGAGCTCTGGTCGAGTGCAAGAGACGGCCCGCGAGGACCACGAAACGAAATCATGCCATGCTTTCCTGCATCACCGGAGCGGAAACCTGCAACTGCCCGGCCGCCGCCATATGTTCGAGGCCTTTGAGCCCGCTGTCGAGCGAGGAGAGATAGGCGATGTTGACTGTCTGCTCAAGCCAGTGCTGGAAGGTATGAGCCGAGCGCTCAAGCCTGTCGAAACGCTGGTTCCCCTCCTCGGTCAAGGACAGAAGTTCGAAGCGTCGATCCGCCCGGTCGCGCTTGCGCAGCACGTAGCCCCGATCCTCGAGCACTTTCACGGCCCTGCTGATCTTGGTCTTCGAAAGGCCGGACTGGAGCGAAATCGACTTGGCGGTGATTGGCGAATTCTCTCCGAGCGACCATAGGACCTGCCACTCCGACCAAGACAATTCGTCCTCGGCACCGCAATAATGGGCAAAGGCCGTATCGAATCGCTCCGCGACCCGCATAAGGCGGTAAGGTAGAAAGGAATCAAGTCTCAGTCGGTCCAGCATAGCTCCCCCTTGAAGACCGTAACGACACCGGAACTTCGGCATCGGCTGAACGGTTCTTCCCCTGCCCCTCAACAAGTTAATCTAATATTCATTATGAATTCACCTTTTCCACATTAGTGTCAAATTTGTCGCGTTTGTCGCCCGCAGAGACGAGGAAACCGCACCGTGCACGACATCAGGAAATCAGGCTTGCTCATGGCGGCGCTCGCCGCCACCTCACTGGCGACCGCAGGCGCCAGCTGGGCGCAATCCGTCTACGACTACCGCAAGTCCCAGACCCTTCTCGTGTCTCCGGAAGGCGACATTCTCGACTATGTCCCTGAAGAGGGAGAAGTGGTGATCAGCCGCGACCGTATGGGGCGAACCGTCCTGATCGACCGCTTCGGCAATCTCGTGGCGACGGAAATTCCGGCTGAGAGCTATTATCCTCCGGCACAGGCCGGGCGTAACCGCGACCTTCCCGGCGTCTACGACCCCTATCGCGACGAGCCGCAACAGCAGCCGCGTGGTTGGGACGACGACGTGACGACCGCCTCGATACCGGACGCCCTGCCCGGCGACAGACTCCCGCTCGACGGCTCTCCGTCCGATATGCCCTATGGCGGTCCCGACATGGCCCCGCCGACCGACAACGCGCCCGCGCGCACGGTAACGCCCGAGATCCCGGTCAAAAGCAATCTCTCCCGCCTGGAAATCACCGCGCTGCAGGTCTTTCTGGACCGTGAGGGCATCTCCCCCGGTGTCATCGATGGCAAGATGGGCCAGAACGTCAACAAGGCGATCGTTGCCTGGGAGAAGATGACCGGGGAAACGCTGGACCCGAACAATGCCGAGGACATCCTCGAGCGCCTGCGCCTGTCCGGCGGCCTTGCCGTCACGAGCTACACGATCACCGCAGGCGATGCTGCGGGACCCTATGTGGCCGCCATCCCGGAAGACTATAGCCACAAGGCACAACTGCCGGCCATGTCCTACACCTCGACCGTCGAAATGCTGGCGGAAAAGTTCCACATGGACGAGGGTTACCTGCGCGAACTCAATCCGGGCGTCGATTTCACCATTCCCGGCACCATCATCAAGGTCATCGAACCAGGCCCTGCTAAGACCGGCAGCGTGACCCGCATCGTCGCCGACAAGGCCCTGAAACAGGTCTTCGCGTATGGTGCAGACGGCAATCTCGTCGCCGCCTACCCGGCCAGCATTGGCTCCACCGACACACCGTCACCGTCGGGCACGGTCACGATCGAGCGCATCGCGCTCAATCCGGGCTACACTTACAATCCGAAGGTCAACTTCCAGCAGGGCGCGAACGACAAGATCCTGCAGATCCCGCCGGGTCCCAATGGCCCGGTCGGCACTGTCTGGCTCGCTTTGTCGAAACCCACCTACGGCATCCACGGCACGCCGGAACCGTCTAAGATCGGCCGCACCCAGAGTCATGGTTGCATTCGCCTGACCAACTGGGACGCGACCGAGTTGGCAAAGATGGTCAAGCCCGGCGTGACGGTCGAGTTTATCGACTGACCACAGTCAATCCGCGAAAGCACCTCAAAGCCGCGAGCCCGTGCTTGCGGCTTTTTTCTTGTCGCCCTGCGCACAAAAAAACCGCCGGCAGGACCGGCGGCTTGGAGGTGGTACTCTCGGGAGGAGATCGTTAAGCGGCGTTGCGGACCAGACGGAACAGCCGGCGCGGTTCGGCGGAGCGGATGATCTTGACCGGCAACAGGCGCATGACTTCGGCAGCAAAGGCCTTGGCATTTTCCTGGGCCTTGTCGAGATTGCTGATCTTTGCCGAATCCATGGAATACAGCGTGCCACCACAGTCGAAGATCTCGCGATAGGCACTGCGCTCGGCAATCGGCGTATTGACGACATTGACGCCACGCGCAGCGAGCAGACCCTTGATTGTCAGAAGCGCCCGCGTCGTCACCATCGACGTCACGCGGGTGAGCACGACAGAATGGGGAATGACCAGATTCCCGGTGTCTTCCATCATCTTGATGAGATCGAGGATCTGGGCACCGCCCTTGGCATCCATCGCACAGCCCTGCACCGGGATCATCACGTGATCCGACAGACCAACCGCCGTGGTCACCATGGCATCGCGAGCTCCGGCGAGATCCATGATGATGTAATCATGCGTACGGGATAGCTCGCGAATATGCCCCTGAACGGATGCAACGGAAACTTCCGACACCACCTCAATATTGCGTTGCGGGCCTGAAAGGTCGGACCACTGGGTGATCCAGCGCTGCGGATCGGCATCGAGAATGGCCACACGGTAGCCCTGATGGGCAAGCTCTGTGGCAAGCAGCAGGGCTGCGGTGGTCTTGCCTGCGCCACCCTTGGCATTGGCGAATGAGATGACTGGCATGCGTGTTCCTCAAGGGCTTTGTTCCGAGCGCTTCATCGCTCTGGGGCAACCCTCGTCATTGGCGCCTCGTAAACACATCATTGCCAATCATGGTTAATAAACCGCAAACTTTGCGGGCTGCCCCCTCCCCCATATTGGGGAGAAGCAACGGAAAAGCCTAGCATATTCGAACATTGAAACGGACAGCTGCCGACAGATCAGCCGCGCAGCGGCGTGCAGGCACCGACATGCTGCGGTCCGACACGTCCCGCCTTGAGGTCAGACAGCAGCGGCAGGGAAGTATCCGGTCCGCCGAGACTCGCCTCGAAGGTCGCGCGATCGACCTTCACCATGCGCCCACTGCCAAGAATGCTTACGAGTGTCTTCTTGTCCACCACCGCAAGGCTGACCTTCGCCTTGCAGAACTGCTTGCCATCCTTGCCGCTCAACACCCAGCCAAGTGAGCCGGACTTGCCCTGGCTCATCTTGCCGACGGTATATCCCTTCTTCAGCAGCCCCTGGTAGCTCTCGGCCCATGCCGCACCAGCCTGGAATGTCAGGCTTGCGCCCAGAATTGCGATGAAAAGGCCGAAAACCGACTTCATGTGAAAGGACATAAACCAAACCCCAAAAGCAAAGACACACCGGGCAAACGCGACTGAAGGAAAAAGAAAACCCTGCCGGATGATGACAGGGTTTCCTTGTTTTACAAACTGCGCAACCTGCCTCAGAAGCAGTCGGCGAACAGCTGCTTGGTGTTTTCGAGCGTCATCTTGACCGGATTGCCACCGGCACTCGGATCCTCGATCGCCATGGCCGAGAGTTCATCGATCCGGTCATTGGCAATGCCCATGGCGGTGAGATTGGCCGGTACGTTGAGTTCGGCACGCAACGCCAGAACATAATCGTAGAAGCCGTCGAAGCCGCCGGCGATGCCGAGATAGGCAGCCGCCCGCTCGATGCGATCCTCGATCACGTGACGGTTGAACTTCAGCACCGGTGGCATCACGACGGCATTCGTCATGCCGTGATGGGTATTGTAGACGGCGCCGATCGGATGCGACAGCGCGTGGATCGCACCGAGCCCCTTTTGGAAGGCAACGGCGCCCATGGCGGCCGCCGACATCATGTTGGTGCGAGCCTCAATGTCTGTGCCGTCATGATAGGCGCGCGGCAGGAATTCCTTGACCAGCCGCATGCCTTCGAGCGCGATGCCCTGGCTCATCGGATGATAGAAGGGCGAGGAATAGGCTTCCAGGCAATGCGCAAACGCATCCATGCCGGTGCCGGCCGTGATCATCTTCGGCATGCCGACGGTCAGTTCCGGGTCGCAGATGACGACGCCAGGCAGGAACTTCGGATGGAAAATGATCTTCTTCACATGCGTGACGGAATTGGTGATGACCGAAGCGCGACCGACTTCCGAACCAGTACCCGCCGTGGTCGGCACGGCAACGATCGGGGCAATCCCGTCGGAATTGGCACGGGTCCACCAGTCGCCGATATCTTCGAAATCCCAGACAGGCCGGGTCTGGCCGGCCATGAAGGCGACGCACTTGCCGAGATCGAGGCCCGAGCCGCCACCGAAGGCCACGACGCCGTCATGGCCGCCATCCTTGTAGGCCTTGATGCCGGCCTCAAGGTTCTTCTCGTTCGGGTTCGGATCGACATCGGCAAACAGCGCGCGGCCGAGGCCAGCCTCTTCCAGGACGTCGAGTGCCGTCTGCGTGATCCCCATGGGGGCGAGGCCCCGGTCGGTGATCAACAGCGGCTTCTTCATGCCGAGCGATTTGCAGGCGTCCGCCAGTTCCTTGATGCGGCCACGTCCCATCTTGACGGCGGTGGGGTAGCTCCAGTTGGCGACGATGTTCATTTCGTGACTTTCTTCAGGTGATAGGATTTCGGACGGGTGAGGTTCTGGAAGCCGAGCACGGAGAGCGAGCCGCCCTTGCCGGTTTCCTTGACGCCGGTCCAGCAGAGCGCCGGGTCGAGATAGTCGGCGCGGTTCATGAACACGGTACCGGTCTCGATCTCGCGGCCGATGCGGGCAGCGCGCTCGGGATCCTGCGTCCAGAGCGACGCGGTGAGGCCATAGGGGCTATCGTTCATCAGGCCGAGCGCTTCCTCATCGCTCTTCACCTTCATGATGCCAACGGCGGGGCCAAAGGTTTCGTCCTTCATGAAGGCCATGGAGTGATCCACATTCACGACGACCTGCGGCATGATGTAGGCGCCACCGTCATCAGCCGGGAAGAGCTTCGGATCAACAAGCGTCTTTGCTCCCTTGGACACGGCGTCCGCGATCTGCTCGCGCACCGTCTTTGCAAAGCGCTTGTTGGCCATCGGCCCCAGCGTCGTTTCCGGATCGAGCGGATTGCCGAGCTTGTAGTTCGACACCCAGGCGACCGACTTCTCGACGAAGGCGTCGTAAAGGCTTTCATGCACGTAGACGCGCTCGATACCGCAGCAGCACTGGCCGGAATTGTAGGTCGCGCCATCCATCAGCGTATCGACGGCAGCATCGAGGTCTGCGTCTTCCATGACGTAACCCGGGTCCTTGCCGCCGAGTTCGAGGCCGAGACCGGCAAAGGTGCCGGCTGCGGCCCGCTCGATCGAACGCCCGCCTTCGACCGAACCGGTGAAATTGATGAAGTTGAAATTGCCAGCCGCAATCAGCGCCGACGTTGTCTGGTGATCGAGGAAGAGGTTGATGAAGACATCATCCGGCACGCCGGCCTCGACAAAGGCGCGCACCATGCGCTCGCCGACGAGAAGCGTCTGGGTCGCATGCTTGATGACGACGGTATTGCCCGCCATCAGCGCCGGCGCGATCGTGTTGATCGCGGTCATGTAAGGGTAGTTCCACGGCGCGATGACGAAGACGACGCCATGCGGCTCGCGCTCGATGCGACGCTCGAACTTGTCGCTGGCTTCGACGACGAGCGGCGCCAGCGAGTCGGCGGCAATCGCCGCGACATAGTTGGAGCGCTCGTTGAAGCCCTTGTATTCGCCACCATAACGGACCGGACGGCCCATCATGTGCGCCAGTTCCGGCACGACTTCGTCCGACATCTCGTTGAGACGAGCGACACCTTTCAGCACAAGCTGCACACGGTCTTCGAGCGGCCGGCGCGCCCAAGCCTTCTGCGCCTTGCGGGCACGACCGACAGCCTCGGTTGCCGCTTCGAGCGACATCGCCGGGCGCTCGGCGTAAACCGATCCGTCGATCGGCGAAATGCATTGGATCATGGTCATGATCGTCTTCCTGTTGTTCTAGAACGAGATGACAGCGGCCGAGGCCGCTGTCCATGTTTACACCCATATGCGAGGGATCGTGGCGGCCTCAAGGCCACCTTTCGTCACGCCCGCTCGAAACCGCGCGCCACCTCCCAGTCGGTGATCCGGCGATCATACTCTTCCTGCTCCCACTCTGCGGCGCGAACATAGTGGTCGACCACGTCATCGCCGAAGGCCGAGCGTAGCATCGCCGATTCCTTCAAAGTATCCGTTGCCGCTCTGAGCGTGCGCGGGATCTCCCGAACGCCCTGCGCACCGTAGGCGTCACCGGTGAAGGCCGGCTCGAGTTCCATCTTCTTCTCGATCCCGTCGATACCAGCAGCGAGCAATGCGGCCATGGCGAGATACGGATTAAGATCGGACCCGCCGACACGGCACTCGACGCGAATGCCCTTTGTACCGTCGCCGCACAGACGATAGCCCGCCGTACGATTGTCCTTCGACCAGATCGCCTTGGTCGGCGCAAAGGTGCCGGCCATGAAGCGTTTGTAGGAATTGATATAGGGCGCCAGGAAATAGGTAATTTCCGAAGCGTGGGTGAGCAGACCCGCCATGTAGTGCTTCATGGTGTCCGACATGCCGTATTTGCCATTCTCGTCGAAGAAGAGCGGCGTCTTGCCATCGGCCGACCACAGCGACTGGTGGATATGCGAGGACGAACCGGCGGCATTGTAATGCCACTTGGCAAGGAAGGTGATGGCCTTGCCCTTCGACCAGGCGATCTCCTTGCAGCCATTCTTGATAATGACGTGCCGGTCGGCCATGGAAAGCGCATCGGCATAACGAACGTTGATTTCCTCCTGGCCGGCAGAAGCCTCGCCCTTGGAGTTTTCGACCGGGATGCCGGCACCCTGCAATCCCTTGCGGATCGCCCGCATGACATCCTCTTCCTTGGTCGTCTGGAAGATGTGGTAGTCCTCGTTGTAACCGCTGGCGAGCTTCAGGTCGCGATAGCCCGAAAGGCGTGCTTCGTCATAGGTCTGGTCGAAGAGGAAGAATTCGAGTTCGGTCGCCATGAACGCCTTCATGCCCATGGCTTCGAGCCGCTTCACCTGCTTTTTGAGGATCGCGCGCGGCGAATGCGGCACTTCCTCATGGGTGTGATGGTCGAGCACATCGCAGAGCACCAGTGCCGTGCCCTCAAGCCATGGCGTCTTGCGCAGCGTGGCAAGATCCGGCTTCATCGTGTAGTCGCCATAACCCTTTTCCCAACTCGTCGCCTTGTAGCCGGAGACGGTGTCCATCTCCATATCGGTCGCGAGCAGGTAGTTGCAGCTATGGGTCTCCTTGTAGGCGCTCTCAACGAAATATTCCGCCTGGAAGCGCTTGCCCATCAAACGGCCCTGCATGTCCACCTGACACGCCAGAACCGTGTCGATGCGCCCTTCGGCGACGTCCTTTTTCAGGTCTTCGAATGTGTAAGTGGTGGTCATGACTATGGTCCGCACAAAGATGAAATGAGACGGATACCGGGCGCGCCGGCATCGGAGAGGAAACACGGGCCGAAACCTGTCCGGCCCGTGTCGTGACGATCAGACCTGGCCAACTGCCTTTTCGGCTGCGGCGATCTCGGCCTGGCGCTTGGCCACTTCGTCACCGATCGGCGGGCCCTTGAAGCGCTTGTTCTCGAAGACGATCCAGACGATCCCGGTCAGGACCAGGAAGCCGACGGTGATCGGCAGCGCCCAGTCGTTCGGCGCCTGGATGCCGATGAAGAAGATCAGCGCCATGGCGATGATCGTCAGCACGGCGACCAGCTTGTAGGTCCCGACGCCCATGTTCCATTCGCCCATCTTCGGCCATTTCGACGTCCCGATGGCCACGATGCCGAGAGCGATCGGCAAAGCGAAGGACAGGAACAGGAAGATGACCGTGCAGGACACGACGATCGAGTAGGCAGGTGTGCCGGCAATGGTGATCGCCGACGTGAACCAGACGAAGAGCACCGACAGGATCGAACCCACCCAGATCGCTGCCACCGGCGTGCGATGCTTCGGGCTGACCTTGGCAAGTGCCGACGAACCCGGCAGACCCTTGTCGCGCGAAAACGCGTACATCATGCGTGACAGCGAGGTAACGGTGGCCAGACCGCAGAGGAACTGCGACACGAAGATGAGGAAGTAGAGGATTTCCTCGACGACGGGGTTCATCTGGCTGTCCATCGCCCAGAAGAATACATTCCAGCCCTGCTTTGCGGCATCGTCCATGTTCGGGATCATGAGAACGAAAGAGCACAGCATGATGTAGCCGAACAGCGACGACCAGAGGACCGCCGAGATCATGCCACGCGGCACCGAGGTCGACGCCTTGATGGTTTCTTCCGAGGTATGGGCAGACGCATCATAGCCTGTGATCGTATAGATCGGCAGCAACAGGCCGAGACCGAAGGCCATCAGGGTGGAAACCGGGTTCGGCCAGACGCCGCTTGCCCCTTCCGTGCCGGTGTAGTTGGCGAAGGTGAACAGACGGCCGATCTCGTAGCTCGGAGCAGCGACAAGGCAGGCGATCGTCAGCAGGATTGCGGTCGCGAAGATCAGGTAGCCCGAGAAATCGGTGAGCTTCGCCGTCAGGCCGATGCCAAAGTGGTTGATGAGGGCCTGCAGGCCCGTGATCACGGCAACGAAGGCGACACGGACGACCAGAGTATCTTCGAGGCCGAAATAAGCACCGAAGGCACCGAAGAAGAAGTAGTAGGTGCCCACATTGATGGCGCCCAGAACCGTGACGAGACCGAGAAGGTTGAGCCATGCGGCGAGCCAGCCGGTGAACCGATTGCCGAGGATCGACGCCCAGTGGTAGAGACCGCCGGCCGTCGGGTAGGACGAAGCGATCTGCGCCAGACCGAGCGCAAAGATCCCCGAAATGGCGCAGCCCACGAGCCAGCCGATGCCAATGGCGGCACCACCAACGCCCGAGGTTGCCTGGCCGAGCGAGTTGATCCCGCCGGACAGGATGCAGATGATCGAGAAGGAAATCGCAAAGTTCGAGAACGAGCTCATGCGCCGTTCCAGTTCCTGCGCATAGCCCATGGAATGCAGGATATGGAGATCCTGTTTCTTGTCTGTATCAGTATAATCTGACATGGCATCCCCCAAAGTGAAGATCGCCCGCGGGATTGCGGTGATCACGTATTTGGCCCGCCGGTTTTTGTGGCGGTTATTCGCAGCAAGGCTGCTCCCCGTGAGGTCGTCTTTTATTGTCTCCCGACAGAACTGACCGCATCTGCGATCAGCCCGGCGAGATAGTCGGCCATGACCTCCTGGTCGACGGAATTGGCAATTAGGTCGTTGCGCACCTCGATCATGACGTTGGCATGACCGGCGGGCAAGGCATGCAGGCGCAGAGTATGGGTCACGCCATCCTCGGGCCCATAAGGTGAATTGCGCTCCACGCGGAAGCGCCCGGCCTCGGCGGCGCCATCCAGCATCACGTCGGCCAGACGGGTGTCCGTGTCGTGCAGGATGCCGATTTCCACCGCACGTGGCTTGCCGAAATAGATGGGCGTAAAGCTGTGCACGGTCACGAGAACCGAGGGGCGCCCCGCAGCAGCGCGGCTCGCAAGTTCAGCGCTGATCCGATCGTGAAACGGAACATAAATCGCAGCGGTCCGCGCGTATCGCTCCGCGACGGACAGGTCCCGGTTACCGGGTATCTCGTAGATCTCGCTCTTTTCCGGCATGGCGGCAGGCGATTCCGGCGGACGATTGCAATCATAGACCAAACGGGAAAACCGCTGATGGACCAAGAGCGCATCGAGTTTGGCAGACAAGAGTCGCGAGACAGCCAAGGCACCCGGATCCCAGGCGATGTGGCTCGAAAGAGCTTCGCTCGAGAGCCCCAGCGTACCGGCAGCCGTCGGCAAAAGCGAAGACGCATGCTCGCACACCAGCACGACCGCGCCGTCGGCATTCACGTTTTCCACGGCCACGGCATCGCCGTCCGCCGATGTCAGGATTCCTGACCGCACGAGCATGCTGTTTTCCCCCGCGCCTTACGGCTGCTGTTGTTGACGAAGAGAATTCTTCACAGTTGACCGGCTGTCAATCCATTCTGAAAAATTCTCTTCAATGGCCGGTTGACTCAATTGTGACAGCGAGGCTTAATCCCAGAAAAGCCGGCAAAAGATCGGCTTGAGGGGAGACTTCGGTCCTTGCTGAATGCGTCCAACACCGTATCGGACGTGATCCATGCCCATTTCAGTGGGCTGACGCGTGCTGAGCGACAGCTGGCTGAAAGCCTGCTGGAAAACTATCCCGTGTCCGGGCTCGGCAGCATCACCACGGTGGCCGAGAATGCCGGCGTGTCGACCCCGACCGTCGCGCGGATGGTTCAGAAATTGGGCTACAAGGGCTATCCGGAATTCCAGGCGCATTTGCATCAGGAACTCGAAGCCACGATCTCCAATCCTATCGCCAAGCACGACCGCTGGGCCGCCAATGCGCCGAACCGCCACATCCTCAACCGCTTCGCCGAAGCGGTCATGTCGAACCTGCGGGATTCGCTCGGAGAGTTGAAGACGGCGACCTTCGACGACGCCGCGCGCCTTCTGGGAGACCGCGACCGCAGCCTCTATTTTGTCGGTGGCCGCATCACGGGTGCACTCGCAGAGTACTTTTTCACCCACATGCAGGTCATCCGGCCGAAGACGACGCTGATGTCGTCCAATGCCAGCTCTTGGCCTCAACATGTGCTGAACATGCAGAAGGGTGACGTCCTCGTCATCTTTGACATCCGCCGCTACGAGGCTGACCTGACGACTCTGGCCGAAGTGGCGCGCGCCAATGGCGTGGAGATCATCGTCTTTACCGATCAGTGGATGTCACCGGTGGCGCAATATGCCGCCAACTGTTTCAAGCTCCACATCGAAGCACCATCGGCCTGGGACAGCTCGGTCGTGACGCTCTTCGTCGTGGAAGCCTTGATTGAGGCCGTGCAGAGCTCGTCCTGGAACGAGACGCGCGAACGTATGAACACCCTTGAGGGGCTATTTGAGCAGGCGCGCCTGTTTCGAAAACCCCGCTAGGCCAACCATCAACGGAGGACCTTTACCGGATCGCGCGCCGAAACGGGGAACAATCGAAACCGGCCATGATATCCGTCACATAACCATAACAATGGGCACATAAGTGAACGCCATCGCTGCCAACCTCAGAGGAGAAACACAGTGACCACCAATCTTCGCAAATTCCTGTCGCTGACGACCGCACTCGTCATGACGAGCTCCGCCGCTGCCTATGCCGAGCCGAGCGCCGAGCTCATCGAAGCCGCCAAGAAGGAAGGCATGCTGACCACCATCGCCCTGCCGCACGACTGGTGTGGTTACGGCGCCGTGATTGACGGCTTCAAGAAGAAGTATCCGGAGATCACCGTCAACGAGCTGAACCCGGATGCAGGTTCGGCCGACGAAGTCGAAGCCGTCAAGGCCAACAAGGACAACAAGGGCCCGCAGGCTCCTGACGTTGTCGACGTCGGTCTCGCTTTCGGCCCGCAGATGAAGGCCGAAGGCCTGCTGCAGCCTTACAAGGTCTCCACCTGGGACGAAATTCCTGAGAACATCAAGGACGCCGAAGGTTACTGGTACGGCGACTATTACGGCGTCATGTCGATGATCGTGAACAAGGATCTCGTCGCCAACACCCCGGCCGACTGGGCCGACCTTCTGAAGCCGGAATATGCCGGTCAGGTCGCACTCGCCGGTGACCCGCGCGCCTCGAACCAGGCCATCCTCGGCGTTCTCGCCGCTGGTCTCGCCTCCGGCGCCAAGGCAGGCAAAGAAGCCGGCGAAGCCGGTCTGAAGTACTTCGCCGAACTGAACAAGGCCGGCAACTTCGTTCCGGTCATCGGCAAGTCGGGCACGCTTGCCCAGGGTTCGACCCCGATCGTCGTCGCCTGGGACTACAACGCGCTGTCCTGGAAGGACACGCTGGCCGGCAACCCGCCGGTTGAAGTCGTCGTTCCGGCTTCGGGCGTTCTCGCCGGCGTCTACGTTCAGGGCATCTCGGCCTACGCACCGCACCCGAACGCTGCCAAGCTCTGGATGGAATACCTCTATTCCGACGAAGGCCAGACCGCATGGCTCGCCGGCTACTGCCACCCGGCCCGCTTCAACGCCATGTCGAAAGCCGGCAAGATCCCGCAGGCCCTGCTCGACAAGCTGCCGCCGGCGGCTTCCTACGAAAAGGCCTACTTCCCGACTCTCGAGGAAGTCGATGCCAACAAGGCAGCCGTCACGGCTGGCTGGGATAGCGTCGTCGGCGCCAACGTACAGTAATATCTGAACCGAAATGCCGTCCCGGTCTTGCGACCGGGGCGGCATTTGCATTCTATAGAGTCTGCGGGACAAGCGGACGAGGGGCAACAGCATGTCTTCATTAGAGGTTGGTCCGGGAGCGTCTGATCGACAGCGTTTTCGGCTTCCATTGCATTGGCTGGGGGTCGTCCCCTTTGCCGCTTTTACGATCCTGTTCCTCATCATGCCGACGATGAAGATCGTGATCGGCGCCTTCCAGACAGCGGACGGAACGCTCACGCTTGAGAACATCGGCAGTCTTTTCACGCCGTCGATCCTCTCGGCCTACTGGATCTCCATCAAGATCAGTCTAGCATCCGCCCTTCTCGGCTGCATGATCGGCTTTGCCGTGGCAGCGGCCGTCGTTCTGGGTGGTCTGCCGCAATGGGTGCGCGGGCCGCTCCTCACCTTTTCGGGCGTCGCCTCCAACTTCGCCGGTGTGCCGCTCGCCTTCGCCTTTCTCGCGACGCTCGGCCCTCTCGGCATCGTCACGATCTTCCTGAAGACGCAGCTCGGCATCGATCTGCGCGCCCTCGGCTTCAACATCCTCTCCTTCTGGGGACTGACGGTCACCTACCTTTTCTTCCAGATCCCCTTGATGATCCTCATCATCACACCGGCGCTGGACGGGTTGAAACGCGAATGGCGCGAGGCCGCCTCGATCCTCGGCGCAACGAATTTCCAGTACTGGCGTCTGGTCGCCTTCCCGATCCTGCTGCCGTCAATCCTCGGCACGATCGCCCTTCTCTTCGCCAACGCCTTCGGCGCCGTCGCCACAGCGATCGCGTTGACCGGCTCTTCGCTAAACATCGTCCCGATCCTGCTCTTTGCCCAGATCCGCGGCGACGTGCTGGGCAATCCCCACCTCGGATACGCGCTCGCCTTCGGCATGATCGTCGTCACCGGCATTGCAAATGCTCTTTACATTTGGCTGCGCGCCCGCAGCGAAAGGTGGTTGAAATGAAGCGGTTCTGGGCCTGGGGGGCCCTGATTTTCGGCCTCCTCTACTTCTTCCTGCCGCTGATCGGCATGACCAATTTCTCGCTGAAGATGCGCCGCGGTGAATACTCCTTCGACGCCTATGCCAAGGTCTTTGCGGATTCGCGCTTCCAGGAAACCTTCACGTATTCGGTGACGATGGCGCTGATGACGATCCTGTTCGGCATCTTCCTGATCGTGCCGACGGCCTATTGGGTGCGTCTCAAGCTGCCGCGTCTGCGGCCCTATATTGAATTCGTGACGCTCCTGCCGCTGGTCATCCCGGCCATCGTCATCGTCTTCGGCTATATCCGGCTCTACAATACCTCAAGCTGGCTACCGCTGACGGGCTCCGCCTTCGGCACCGACATCCTGCTGATGTTTGGCTATGCGACGCTCGCACTCCCCTACATGTATCGCGCGGTCGACACCGGCCTTCGCACCATCGACATCGGCACGCTGACGGAAGCGGCCCAGAGCCTTGGCGCCGGCTGGTTCACCATCATATCGAAAATCATCTTGCCCAACGTGCTGGTCGCCGTGCTCTCCGGGGCTTTCCTGACCTTCGCCATCGTCATCGGCGAGTTCACCATGGCCGCCCTTTTGAACAAGCCGGCTTTCGGCCCCTACATGCAGCTTCTCGGAGCCAACCGCGCCTATGAGCCGGCCGCTCTCGCCGTGATCGCCTTCGGCATCACCTGGGGTTGCCTCGGTTTGATCCAGCTCGTCTCCCGCCTCCAGAAAACAGCCCCGCGCCAGGCTTGAGGACTTCTTTTCATGACCTTTCTGAAACTCACGCATCTCAAGAAATCCTTCGGCGCCACCCAGGTCGTCCATGACTTCAACATGGCGATCGACAAGGGCGAGTTCATCTCTTTCCTTGGACCGTCGGGCTGCGGCAAGACCACAGTGCTACGGATGATCGCGGGCTTTGAGACCCCCTCCGGCGGCACCATAGAGATTGCCGGAAAGGACCAGACGAGCCTGAAGCCGAACCAGCGCAACATCGGCATGGTCTTCCAGGCCTATGCGCTATTTCCCAATATGTGCGTCGCCGACAACGTCGCCTTCGGCCTGAAGATTAAAGGCATGCCCAAGGCCGACATCGACAAGCGCGTCAAGGAAATGCTGGCTCTGATCCATCTCGATCACCTCGCCGAACGCTACCCCTACCAGCTCTCGGGCGGGCAGCAGCAGCGCGTCGCGCTCGCCCGTGCTCTTGCCCCGAAGCCGCAGGTCCTGCTTCTCGACGAGCCGCTGTCGGCGCTGGATGCCAAGATCCGCGTGTCCCTGCGCGAGGAAATCCGCCAGATCCAGCAGCAACTCGGCATCACGACGGTCTTTGTCACCCATGACCAGGAAGAGGCTTTGTCCATCTCCGACCGTATCGTCGTCATGAATGCCGGCAAGGCAGACCAGATCGGCACGCCTTTCGAGATCTACAACCGCCCCACCACCCGTTTCGTCGCCTCCTTCGTCGGCACGCTGAACGTACTCGATGCGGTCGTTACAGATCAGGCGGCAGGGCTAGTGCGGATCGGTGAGAAGACCATCGCCATCAAGGAAACCATCCCGTCGGCAAATGGCGCGACGATCCAGCTCGCCATGCGTCCCGAGGCAGGTTCTCTTGCGGAAGCTGATGCCTCGACGGTTCAGGGAGAGGTCACCTCCAGCCAGTTCCTCGGCTCCGTCATCCGCACGCGCATCAATCTCGGCGGCAAGACGCTGTCCTTCGACACCTTCAACGATCCGGGTGCAGCACCGCCAACCGTGGGCTCGACCGTGGGCGTCAAGATCGATCCGACAGGCTTGATCCTACTCGCTGACTGAGGCAAACCGGAACAAAGCGGATAACATGATGAAGTGCCGCCCATCGGGGCGGCATTTTTGTCTGATGAGGAGGACCCCATGCGCGCCATGTATTACGAAGCCTTCGGTGCGACACCGGAAATCCGCACACTTCCCGATCCGACCCCGACACCGGGTGGCGTCGTTATCGAGGTCAAGGCGACGGGCCTCTGCCGCAGCGACTGGCACGGCTGGATGGGCCATGATCCCGACATTCGCCTTCCCCACGTACCGGGCCACGAATTTGCCGGTACCATCGCCGCCGTAGGCCGCGATGTGAAACGCTTCAGGGTGGGCGATCGGGTCACTGTGCCCTTTGTCTCGGGCTGCGGTCATTGTCAGGAATGCCGCTCCGGCAACCAGCAGGTCTGCGAGGAGCAGTTTCAGCCGGGCTTCACCCATTGGGGCTCCTTCGCCGACTACGTCGCGATCGATTATGCCGACCAGAATCTCGTCCACCTGCCGGAAGAAATCGCCTATGAAACCGCCGCCGGCCTCGGTTGCCGCTTCGCAACCTCGTTCCGCGCCGTCGTCGATCAGGGGCGCTTGAAGGGCGGCGAGTGGCTCGCTGTTCATGGCTGCGGCGGCGTCGGCCTGTCGGCGATCATGATCGGGAGGGCGCTCGGCGCCAATGTCGTGGCGATAGACATCGCTGACGACAAACTGGAACTGGCCAAAGCCCTTGGCGCGACCACCGTCATCAACAGCCGTCAGGTACAAGACACCGTGGAAGCCGTGCGGGACGTGACCAGCGGTGGTGCTCACGTGTCCGTCGACGCGCTCGGCCATCCGCAGACCTGCTGCAATTCCATCATCAACCTGCGTCGACGCGGCCGCCATGTGCAGGTCGGCCTTATGCTGGGCGAGCATTCGACGCCGGCCATACCCATGGCCCGCGTGATCTCGCAGGAACTGGAAATCTACGGCAGCCACGGCATGCAGTCCTGGCGCTATGACGCGATGATGCAGATGATCCTGTCCGGAAGTATGGACCCCTCCCGGCTGATCGGCCGACGCCTCACCCTCACCGAAGCCGTGCCCGCCCTCACCGGCATGGACCGGTTTTCGGAAAACGGAATCAGCATCATCGACCGCATGACCTGAGGCCCCGGGATCATGACTTTTTCGGTTCCGCCGGAGAAATCCCGTTAACGCCTTTATGCTCAAATCTCTCCGGTTCCGGAACGGACGGAGAGAACATGAGCAAGGAAAAGTGGCCGCCCGAGATCGATCCCGCTGGCTTCATGGACGAGTTCACGCGCCTGAAGCGCGGCTCCATCAGCCGCCGGCATTTTCTTGCAGTCACCGGACTCGCCACCGCCCATCTCATACTGAACGGGACGGCAAGCCCGATCGGGGCGGTCGAAACCACTGGACTTGGGCGCAAGGTCACACTTGCGACCTGGCCAAACTACCATGATCCTCAAACATTTGAAGATTTCAGCCGCATCTACGGCGTAGAAGTCGATGTCTCGATCATTGGATCGAACGAAGGCATCATGCGCGCTCTCGAATTGGGCCGCGGCTGGGACCTCGTCGTCCCGACCCAGTATGCTCTGGCGCCCTTTGTTGAGCGTGGCCTGCTGCAGAAGCTCGACCTGTCGCAGATTCCGAACTTCGACAGATCCACCCATGCCGACCGTTACATCACCCCCGCCCTCATCAAGGGTGAGCATTATGCCGTTCCGAAAAATGCCGGAACCACCGGCATGGCCTACAACACCGGGAAGGTCACGCCTGTGTCGAGCTGGCGCGGCTTCTTCGATGCGGCCATGAATGAGGCTTCGGGCCGCACGATTGCCCACGACTATCAACTGACGACCATCGGCAACGCTTTGGTCGCCCTCGGTTATAGCTTCAACTCCTGCGAGTTGCATGAGTTGGAAGCGGCGGAAGCCCTGCTGATGCAGGTCAAGCCGCATCTCCACTCGATCGACAGCGACTATCAGCCCGCCATGCGCGCGGGCGAAGCTTGGCTCACCATGTGCTGGAGCAACGACGCCTACCAGTTGACCCAGGACAGCGACGATATCGCTTTCAGCCTGGGATCGGACGGGGGCGAGATCTGGACGGACTATTTCGCAGTCCCGTCCAAGGCGCGCAATCCGCGTGGAGCTCATGCATTGATCAACCACCTCATGCATCCGAACACGGCCGCCAAGGAGCATCTTTGCAACGGTGGCTCCATCGTCGACAGCCGCGTGAAATCATTCCTGCCGGAAGAGATCTTGAGCAACAAGATCATCCATCCGGACGAGGCGAGCCTCACGCCATTGGAATTTGGCATTGCCGAGGTACTGACCCATCCAGCCCGTGCCGAGATCATGAACCGTTTTCGCAGCGCCGGCGGCTGACGACGAGGACTTCGCGTGATAGGCCAAACCGGATGCCGCGCCGTTCGGGCCGGTGAAGCCAGAGCGACGTATACCCATGCCGAAGATTTCCATCATCGATACCATTTCCGACCCAGGCAAGGAGGCCCGTCCGAACGAGGACCGGCTGAGCTATAACCGCGATGCCGCCTTCGTGCTCGACGGTGCGACAGGCCTTGGCGACCGGCAGCACATGGAGGGCTATGGCTCCGATGCCGCTTGGATGGCCGAGTTCGCCGCTATACGCTTCGCCGAACGCCTCGATGGCAGCGCAGATCCAAAGGCTGTCCTCCGGCAGGTTTCGGAGGAAGCGCGCGACACCTTCACTGCCGCAGCCGGCGACCAGCCGCGCTATGCCTGGCCTCTCTGCAGCCTGAGCGCCTTGCAGGCGACCACATCCACGCTCCGCTGGTTCGGCCTCGGCGACAGCGCGATGTACATCCTGCACGACAACGGGCAGTCGGATTTCCTCATCCCGATTCCCGGCGCCTATGAATGGGAACAGCACCAGGCGGCGCAGCACATCTCGCGCGTCGGCGGCATCGGCGCAGCAAACATGGCAACCAGCGATCCGGAAACTCTGGCGAACCTGCGTGAGGGCCGCGCGCGGCAGAACACAACCGGCGGCGCCACCTGGACCTTCGGCGTGGTCCCGGAAGCGGCCGATCACTTGGTGATGATCGACGTGCCCCTCTATGGCGGCGGTGCCACCGCCCTCCTCTGCTCGGATGGCCTCGCCGACCTTGTCGCCCTCTACAAGCTCTACAATCCCGCCACGCTGGTGCAGCGCGCGGCAACGGCCGGACTGAGGTCCCTGGTCACGGAGTTGCGACATATGGAGCGAGAGGTCGACCCGGACGGGTTGCAATATCCGCGCTACAAGCAGAGCGACGACACGACAGCCATCCTGCTGAGGCTTGAGACCTAAAGGAAATTAGGAATCTACCTCAATACTTTATCGCCGAATTTGGAATCGGTTTGCGAAGGAGTTTGTGCGGAGGATGAGGCCGCAAAGGGGGGCCTCCGCTTTTGACCTCGGCTGGCTGCGCCTCATCCGCCCTTTGGGCACCTTCTCCCCGCTTGCGGGGAGAAGGCCAGTGTGGCCGGTGTGTTGCCCCCTTCTCCCCGTCTGCGGGGAGAAGGTCCCGGCAGGGGATGAGGGGCAAAGCAATGCTTAGACATCAGCCTTCGGCACATAATTCAACACAGGCCCGAGCCAGCGCTCGACCTCGCGCACATCCATGCCCTTGCGCGCCGCATAGTCCTCGACCTGATCGCGCTCGACCTTGGCGACGCCGAAATAATAGCTCTCGGGATGGCCGATATAGAGCCCCGAAACGGAGGAGCCCGGCCACATGGCGTAACTCTCCGTCAGCGTCACGCCAGTCGCCTTGGTGGCGTCGAGCAGCGAGAACAGCGTGACTTTTTCCGTATGGTCGGGCTGGGCCGGATAGCCCGGCGCCGGACGAATACCGCCATAGGTTTCCGAGATCAGCTCCTCGGGCGTGAAAGCCTCGTCCGGCGCATAGCCCCAGAATTCGCGGCGCACGCGTTCATGTATGCGCTCGGCAAAGGCTTCGGCAAATCGGTCGGCCAGCGCCTTCACCAGGATCGAGGAATAATCGTCATTCGCCCGTTCGAAGCGCTCGGCAATCGCCACCTCCTCGATGCCGGCCGTCACCACGAAGCCACCGACATAGTCCTGAAGCCCTGTCTCCAGCGGCGCAACGAAATCGCTGAGCGCAACATTCGCCCTGCCCTCGCGCTTGGCGATCTGCTGGCGCAGCGTGAAGAATGTTGCGAGTTCGTCCTTGCGGCTGTCGTCCCTGAACAGGCGGATATCGTCTCCCACCGCGTTCGCCGGCCAGAAGCCGATCACGGCACGCGGCCGGAACCAGTTCTCCGCGATGATCTTCTCGAGCATGGCCAGGGCATCGGCATAAAGCTGCCGGGCCGCCTCGCCCTGCTTATCGTCGTCGAGAATGGCGGGGAAACGCCCCTTCAGCTCCCAGGTCTGGAAGAAGGGCGTCCAGTCGATATAGCGGGCAAGCTCGGCCAGATCATAGGTCTCGAAAACCTTCGTGCCGGTGAAAGCAGGCTTCGTGGGCTTGTAGGCGCTCCAGTCGAGCTTGACGGCATTCTCCCGCGCCGATGCCAGCGGCTGGCGCTGCTTCTCTGCTTCCGCACGCGCATGGGCTTCGGCGACCTTGGCATATTCGGCGCGGATGCCATCGACATAGGTCTCGTTGCCATCCTCAGCGAGCAGGGACGAGACGACGCCCACGGCGCGGCTGGCATCGGTGACATAGACAGCCTGCCCCGCCTTGTATTGCGGATGGATTTTTACCGCCGTATGCACCCGGCTCGTCGTCGCACCACCGATCAACAGGGGAATATTGAAACCCTGACGCTGCATCTCGGCGGCCACATGCACCATCTCGTCGAGCGACGGCGTGATCAGACCGGACAACCCGATGACATCGACATTCTCCGCTTTCGCCACTTCCAGGATCTTGGTGGCCGGCACCATGACGCCGAGATCGATAATCTCGTAATTGTTGCAGGCAAGCACGACGCCGACGATGTTCTTGCCGATGTCGTGGACATCGCCCTTGACGGTTGCCATGAGCACCTTGCCGGCCGCTTGACGCTCGCCGGTGCCGCCGTTCGCCCGCTTTTCCTCTTCCATATAGGGCAGCAGCACGGCTACGGCCTGCTTCATCACACGCGCAGACTTCACCACCTGCGGCAGGAACATCTTGCCCGCACCGAAGAGGTCGCCGACGACATTCATGCCCGCCATCAGCGGCCCCTCGATGACATGCAGCGGACGCTCGGCCTGTTGCCGCGCCTCTTCCGTATCAACATCGATGAATTCGGTAATGCCATTGACCAGCGCATGTTCGAGCCGCTTTTCGACCGGCCATTCGCGCCAGCTCATGTCCTGCGTCCGCGCCTTGGCCTCGCCCGTGCCGCGATAGCGCTCGGCGATCTCCAGCAAGCGCTCCGTTCCGTCCTTGCGGCGGTTCAGCACCACGCCTTCGCAGGCCTCGCGAAGATCCGGATCGATGCTTTCATAGACCGCCAACTGCCCCGCATTGACGATGCCCATATCCATGCCGGCCTGGATGGCGTGATAGAGGAAGACCGCATGCATGGCTTCCCGCACCGGCTCATTGCCGCGGAAGGAGAAGGAGAGGTTCGAGACACCGCCCGAAACATGCACCAGCGGCATTTCCTGCCGGATCGTCCGTGTCGCCTCGATGAAGTCGACGCCGTAATTGTCATGTTCCTCGATCCCGGTCGCGACCGCAAAGATATTGGGATCGAAGATGATGTCTTCAGGCGCAAAGCCCGCCTCTTGCGTCAGGATCCGGTAGGCGCGCCGGCAGATTTCCACCTTGCGCTCATAGGTATCCGCCTGGCCCTTCTCGTCGAAGGCCATGACGACAACGGCGGCACCGTAATTCCGGATCAGCTTGCCCTGCGCGATGAAATTCTCCTCGCCCTCTTTCAGCGAAATCGAGTTCACCACGGCCTTGCCCTGCACGCATTTGAGGCCAGCTTCGATGATCGGGAACTTCGACGAGTCGATCATGACCGGCACCTTGGCGATGTCGGGCTCCGCGGCAATCAGGTTCAGGAATTCGACCATGGCCTTTTCGGAATCGATCAGGCCCTCGTCCATGTTGATGTCGATGATCTGCGCGCCGTTCTCCACCTGGTCGCGAGCGACGGCGAGTGCTGCCGTATAATCGCCCGCCGTGATCAGCTTGCGGAACTTGGCCGAGCCCGTGACATTTGTCCGCTCGCCGACATTGACGAAGGGAATGTCCTTGGTGAGCTCGAATGGCTCGAGCCCCGACAGCGACATGAAGGGCCGATGGTCGGCAGGCGCACGCGGCGCCCTGCCCTTCACCGCCTCGGCAATGGCGGCGATATGCGCAGGCGTCGAGCCACAGCAGCCGCCGACAACATTGACGATCCCCTCTTCGGCAAAACCGGCAACGAGCTCGGCCATCTCTTCCGGGCTCTGGTCATAGCGGCCGAATTCGTTCGGCAGGCCGGCATTCGGGTAGGCCGAGATGAAGGTATCGGCAACACCGGACAATTCCTGCAGATGCGGGCGCATGGCGTCTGCCCCGAGCGCGCAGTTGAGGCCAACTGCGAAGGGCTTGGCATGACGAACGGAGTTCCAGAAGGCCGTCGGCGTCTGACCCGACAGCGTGCGGCCGGAAAGATCGGTGATCGTGCCCGAGATCATCACCGGCAGGCGAATACCCTTGGCGAGAAACCGCTCCTCGCAGGCAAAGATCGCCGCCTTGGCATTCAGCGTATCGAAGATCGTCTCGATCAGGATGATGTCGGCGCCGCCATCGATCAAGCCGTCGATCTGCTCGCCGTAAGCCACGCGCAGATCGTCGAAGGAGACGGCGCGGTAGCCCGGATTGTTGACGTCGGGCGAGATGGAGGCGGTCCGGTTGGTCGGCCCGATGGCTCCGGCCACGAAGCGCCGCTTGCCGTCCTCGCGCTCGGCCCGCCACGCCGCCCGGCGCACGAGTTCCGCGCCATGGCGGTTGAGGTCGTAAACCGCCCCTTCCATCTCGTAATCGGCCTGGGCGATGCGGGTCGACGAAAAGGTATTGGTTTCCAGAATGTCGGCACCCGCCATCGCATAGCGGAAATGGATGTCCTCGATGGCGTTCGGCTGGGTGAGGATCAGCAGATCGTTGTTGCCCTGCTGGTGGCAGACACAGCCGAGGAAGCGTTCGCCGCGGAAATCCTCTTCGGTGAGGCCGAGCCCCTGGATTTCGGTGCCCATCGCGCCGTCGAGGATCAGGATGCGTTCGCGTGCTGCCTGTTGCAGCGCCTTTAAGATCTCCGCTCCGTCCCGGGCAGCACCGTCACGGCCGAACAGTGAATCGAGCATCTGCGAAGTCTCCTATTGTGTCTGCGACATCCGCCAAATCACATAAAGACATCTTTATGTCAACATGCGCTCCAGCTGTGCGTCGTCATAGTCAGGCGGTGGCAGCGAGGAGGCCGATCGGCTATAGAGACTGCAACCAAGCCGCCAGGGAGGAAGAAATGTCGGAAAATCAATCGCAGCAGTCGCCGTCCAGCCCCTGGAGCGCCCGCCCCTATCATCGCAAATGGCTGCTGGCCCAGGCCGACGGCCTGTTCGATTTCTTCCAAGGCCCGGCGATAAACTCGAAGGGCGGATTCTACGATCTGTCGCGTGATGGCAAGCCGCTTTCGACCGACAATCCCGCCCGCGGCATCCATGCCAGCGCCCGCATGGTGCATTGTTATGCCATCGGCCACCTGCTCGGCCGCCCGGGCTCTGCCGATATCGTCGACCACGGCATGCGCTATCTCTGGCAGCGCCACCGCGATGAGAAAAACGGCGGCTATTTCTGGCAGGCAAACGACACCGGCGCTGCCGACGACTCGAAACAGGGTTATGGCCACGCCTTCGTCCTGCTCGCGGCCTCCTCGGCAAAATGCGCCGGCCATCCGCTGGCGGACGCCATGCTGGCCGACATCACGGAAGTGATCGAGCAAAAGTTCTGGGAAGAGAGCCACGGCGCGATCGCCGAGGAATTCTCTGCCGATTGGCAGCCGGTCCCCGGCTATCGCGGCCAGAATTCCAACATGCACCTGACCGAAAGCCTGATGGCCGCTTTTGAGGCAACCGGTGAGCGGCATTACCTCACCAAAGCCGAACGCATCGCCGACCTGATCATCAACCGCCGCGCCCGCGAAGAAGCCTTCCGTGTCGCCGAGCATTTCGATGAGAACTGGGTCGTAGACCGCAATTACTACCATCCGAACGAAATGTTCCGCCCGGCCGGCACCACGCCCGGTCATTGGCTGGAATGGGCCCGCCTCATCCTGCAGCTCTGGGTTCTGGGCGGCAAGCAACACGACTGGATGCCGGAAGCCGCGCGCGGCCTCTTCTTCCAGTCCATAGCGCTCGGCTGGGACAAGGACAAGGGCGGCTTCTTCTACACGCTCGACTGGGCGAACGCCCCCGACAAGCGCGCAAAACTCTGGTGGCCGCTCTGCGAAGGCGCCGCCGCCGCCCATTTCCTCAACCAGCATCAGGAAAGCGACTTCCACGAGGAAAGCTATCGCAAGATCTGGAACTATATCGCGGGCAACAATCTCGACCGGGAGCACGGCGGCTGGTTCGAGGAACTGACCGAAGACGGCAAACCTTCGAACAGCCTCTTCCCCGGCAAGGGCGATATATACCACGCCCTCCAGGCCTGCCTCATCCCGCTCTTCCCGGCCAATGGCAGCCTGACGAAGATGATCGCGGAACACCCGCTCGACGTCTGAGCGTCAACAAGACCAGCACATGAGAAAGGGCCGGAAAACCGGCCCTTTCTCTGTTTCAGGATTACAATCGGCGCTTACTGCTCGATTGCATAAGTGATGTTGACCGTCACCGTGTAGAGGTTCTCGCCGGACGCGATCGGCACCGACTCGTCCGCCATCTTCGCC
The DNA here is from genome assembly GCA_900473805.1 of Hyphomicrobiales bacterium. GTDB lineage: Bacteria > Pseudomonadota > Alphaproteobacteria > Rhizobiales > Rhizobiaceae > Allorhizobium. The sequence continues at coordinate 145,551 of UCMS01000006.1, forward strand.
ATCGGCGCTGCCGCATAGACCTGCGGCATCGGCCGGGCGAAATTCTCCGAGATCTCGACGACCCGGCCGAGCTTGACGCCGGCGGCCTCCGTCAGCGTCTTGGCCTTGGCAGCAGCCTTTGCGACCGCCTGCTTGCGCGCCGCCTCGATGGTCGCCTCCGGATCGTCATTGGTGAACGAGATGCCACCCCCCTGGTTGACGCCGAGCTTGACCGACTGGTCGATGATCGCGCCGAGCTTGGAGAGATCGCGGACCCGGACCGTCAGACCGTTGCTGACCGTATAGCCGACGATCACGGGCGCCTCGTAGGTTCCGTCGGTGCGAGTTTCCTGCTTGTATTTCGGCTGGATCGAAAAATCCGTTGTTTGCAGGTCCTTCTCGGCAATCCCCTGACCCTTGAGATCGGCCAACACTTCCGCCATTGCGGCGCTATTGGCCGAAAGGGCTTCGCCGGCAGTGTCGGCATCGCGAACGACGGCCAGCGAAATGACCGCCATATCGGGCGCCACGGTCGCTTCGCCCTCGCCCGATACCATGATCGTCGCCTCGCGACGCTCCGCCTCGGCGGCAAAGACCGGCGCAACGAAACCCGCAGAGAGAACCGAACCGGAAAGCGCCGTGGCGATGACGAGACCGCGTGTGAATTTCAGCATGAAATATTCCTTTGTCCCTCGAAGCCGGAGGACCTTGTCGTCTCATCCGGCAGAATGCCCTTCCGCCAGAAGTGATGACGATGGATTGTGAAGCCATTACGGCAGAGACTTGTCGCATACCGGAAATTGCGTTAGAGCCCGTTCACGGCGCGGGGTGACCATGACCCGCCCGACGGCAATTGCCGGGCTGGGCCTGTAGCTCAATGGTTAGAGCCGGCGGCTCATAACCGCTTGGTTGGGGGTTCGAGTCCCTCCGGGCCCACCAACCCCTCACGCCTCCACAGCTTCCCGCACGTCATCCAGCAGGAAATGCACCACAACGTAGCGGGTCGAATAGCTCCGACCGCTGTCGGAGACGCTTTCGACCGTGCCGCCGTCGGCGGGGTGCCATTGGCTGTAATGGGGATTGTTGACGATCAAGGTGATCGCCTTGCCCGTATGCGCGCCCTGCAGGCGGTAGCGGGCCTCGGCGAGCGGCCATATGCGCTCGAAATCGGCCTGTGTCAGGCGCACTTTCAGCGCCTGCCGGCGAATTGCTTCGCTGTGCGAACCATCATCTCGGGTCTGGGCGGGGCTGGTGAGTGTCACCTCCTCCGCACCCTCAAGAATGGCGCTGAATTCCTCTGGCCACATGCGTCTCATCGAATTGCTCCTCCCCGAGCGTTTTCATGCTGACGGGGAAGTGTAGCGCGTCTGGCCGAGGACACAACGGAGAACCCGCTCAATAGTCACGGTAACACGGCCGCCTCCTGGCAAGCCCACCCCAAGGACGGCAGTCGCCGGCAGGAACCGGATCCGTTCCCGGAGGTTCGGCTTCTTTCCCTACACAACCGGTTCAACGGCAAAGGAGACACGAGATGCACACGGCGACCGAGAGAGAGTACGTCACCCCGGAAGACGAAGTCCGGCCGACCGACGCAGGCACGCCTCTCATGGATGAGACCACCCAGGCTGCCGCGTACCACCGCTATCCGCCATCAGCCTTTCGTGGGCCCCTCTTCGAGACCCGCGACCGGATCGCCTTGGTCATGGCAACCGCCATGCTGCTCGGACCGCTGGCCGCTTTGCCGCTCGGCTTGTGAACTGAAGCGACGCCGCACCGAAAATCACTCGGTGCAGCCGGTGTCTTTTAGCGCCTGAACGTGAAAACGGCGCAGCGCCGCCGCGATGTCGGCCTCGCTCATCGCATGGCCGGCCGCGGCCAGATCCGCAAACAGCCGCGCAATGACGTCACTGTCACCACGCACGGCATGATCGGCCTCGTGCAGGTCTGCCCCATATCGGCTCAGTTCCTCGCCGCTCAGCCCGATCAGCGAGCCTGCCCAGTAGCCGGCAAGAAGGTTGCGGCGCGCCCGGATGCTGCCGAGCGATTCGTCGTCGTGATGCCCAAGGGCGCTGTGTTGCGACGATGCATTGGGGGACAGGGTCATGTCTCGTTCCTCCTCGTTTGTGGGTCAGGCGTCAGCGGCCTGGGTCAGGTATGCTGCAACGGCACCGCAGGCAGGATTGGATGCGTCGAGCAGTTCCGCGGGACTTGTGAAGCCGGTCGTCAGGGAGATTGCGGTCGATCCGGCCCACCAGAAGTCGCGGCCGGCCCTATCGAGCAAGGCGGGCGCAGTCGTGCTCAGGCAGGCATTGACCTCTGCGACAACCGACACCGGTGCACGAACCTGTTCGAGTCTGGTGACGATCTCGGCCTGAACCGGATCGATGACAAGGGCTGTAAAAAGCCAGGCAAGGAGGTCACCGATCATCGCCGAGCCCCACGCTTAACGGCGGCCTCTGCAGAGAGACGCGGAAACGGAATGCGGGGCGTGGGCTGGCCGGGTTGGCACAACATGTCACCGGGCGACGCGAAGCGACCGGGGCCGATCAGGCGGGAATCATGGCGGGGCAAAGTCTGGTCCTCAGACCGGCAAGGATGTCGAAACGGTCCGACATCGCAAGAGCGCCGGCAGCTCTTACCAGAGGGGCCCGGACCAGCGGGTTGACAATCAGATGGGGGAGAATTCTGGCGCCTTCAAGGCATTGCCGCTTGAAATTCATGAGAAATGAAAACCGTTCGGGCCATGCGGGGGGATCCGTTTGGAACCCGCCCCGCATGACCCGGGGGATGCAGCAGCCCGACGGCGGACGATCCGGTCTGCCGCCCCCGTCGTCAGCGCCGGATCAGCGGGCAACCGCGAACATTGGCGAAGACCACCCGGTCGCGATAGCCGTGGCGTACGCCGGCGACCACCACGCGACGGGGAGAGACATCGGCAACGAAGGCGCGACGAAGGCCATTCCAGCGCGCCTTCTCGACCGCCTGGTGGGGATGGCACTGGCCGCGACGGTCCCAGCCCGGGCGGTCCCAGCCCGGACGGTGGCGATCGTCATGACGCGGGCGATCCCAGCCGCGACCATCCCGCGGTCCATCGATATAGATGCCCCAGCCAAAACTGTCTGCCGCGGCGGTCGAAACCATCCCGGTTGTCGCCGTGATCGAGACCAGGGCTGCCATTGCGAGTCTGCGAAGCATGCCAGTCATATGCGTGTCTCCTCTGAACACATCGGACGTCTCGCCCGTGTCTTGTGTTGTGCCCGCTCTCAGGAGCGATTGGGAGGAAACTAACGGGCGCCGGCTGAACACAGTCCGAAGCGCCCATTCAGCACGGGTTCAGGTGGCTCGCCAGGTAAGAAATGACCTGGACTCAAAGGGAAAGGATCAGCTCGCGCCGATGCGGCCGGTCGCGATGTTCGACGAGATAGAGACCTTGCCAGGTGCCGAGCAGCAGACGCCTTTGGGAAAAGGGAATGCTCAACGAGACCGGCAGAAGTGCCGCTTTGATATGGGCCGGCATATCGTCCGGCCCCTCGTCGCGGTGCGTAATGTAGTCCATCCGGGGGTCTGTCGTCGGTGGCACGAGGCGACGGAAGAAGGCCTGGAGATCAACCTGGACGGATGGATCCGCATTTTCCTGGATGAGCAGGGAGCAGGACGTGTGGCGGACAAAGACCGTCAAGAGCCCCTCCTCCTCCCCGGATCGTCCGACGAAGTCTTCGGCGGCCTCGGTAAACTCGTAGAGCCCGGCCCCGCGTGTCTCGATCGTCAATCGTCGCTGAACCATGCACAATACCTCGCGTCGCAGCGGCTTGCCGCTATCAATGGGGGGGCGAACCGGATGCCCTCTAGCCGACCGGCAGGCCAGTCTGTAGTCTCGCGCGAAACGACAGCAAGACAAATCCCTAGAATGCCGACAAGGATATAGCCATGAGCGTGATCGACACCATCGAAAAGCAGGAAGCCCGCTTCGTTTTCAAGGCTTTCGACGAACTCACAGCGCTCGACCTCGGCCAGCGGCTGGTCAAACTCGCTTTGTCGCAGGCGGCCCCTGTGGTGATCGACATCCGCACGGCCGACCGCACACTCTTTCACGTCGCCCTTCCCGGCGCCTCGCCCGACAATGATCATTGGGCACGGCGTAAAAGCAACGTAACGCTGCGCTTCCACAAGGCATCCCTGCGCGTCGGCGAGACGAACAGACTGAAGGAACGTGGCGTGACGCCTGATCTCGGACTCGATCCCCTCGACTATGCGGATCATGGTGGCAGCTTCCCCATCCGGGTGTCCGGAACAGGCGTGGTCGCTGCCGTCACCGTCTCTGGCCTGAAGTCCCAGGAGGACCACGACATGATTGTCGCCGCGCTTGAGTACATCTGGGGCAACGCGTGAGAGAGGCTGCCCCGCCCGTCAGGGTCGCACGGCGCAGAACAGGCTGAGACGGCTGAACACCCCCTCTTCGCGTTCCAGCACCAGGACGGCGGGCAGCGCATAGGGGCCTTCCTCGCCCCCGGCATCGGCATCAACGCCGCGCCGGTTCTGGCCGTTCAGCGTGCACTCGACGGCGACGCGCAATCCCGCCTCATCGATCATCACCACGCAATCCTCAAGCGTCAGATCATGCCGCAACACATAGGCTGATAGCGTATCCCGAAAGGAAGCATGGCCGATGACCCGGATGCCGTCTGGGAGGTCGAGCACGGCCTCCTCGTCAAAAGCGGTTATCAGGGCAACAAAATCGTGCCGGTTCAACGCATTGATAACGGCAAGCGTCTGATCTTTAATGGACATCGACCTCTCCTCTTCTGCTGTTGGAAATAGGCCGCAATCTTCGGTAGGCAAGACCGCCAGCGTCAGGCGATCGGCCGCAGCCTTTGTCGTGCCACCTCCACGACGGCCTTCGTCACCGGCGTCATCAGCCGCTCCACAGAGCGACTGACATGCCAGTAGAGCGGCACGTCGAGCGGGCAGTCCGGCTTCAGCACACAGAGCCGTCCGCTTTCCAGGGCCGGCGCCACCAGCACTTCCGGGTTCATCCCCCAGCCAAGGCCCTCGACAGCCGCATCGACAAAGGCCTGGCTCGAAGGAAGCCAATGAGAAGGGCCAGTCACGGGCCTGCCGTAGGCTCGTTCTGCCCAGCGCGACTGCAGCCGGTCTTTCGCGTTGAAGGTCAGCATGGGCGCTCGCATCAGGCCCTCTGTCGTCGCACCCTCATCACCGAACCAGCGTCGAACGAAGTCGGGGCTGGCGGTGGCGAGGTAGCGGAGCGCGCCCAGCGGCTTGCAGTCACACCCCTGCACGGGACGCGCCATGCTGCTGATCGCCGCCCTCACCTCACCGCGTTTCAGCCAGTCCGCGCTGTGATCCTGATCGTCGACGACGAGGTCGAACAACAGGCCCCCGGCCCGCCCGAGCGCCGGTAGAAACCAGGTCGCGAGACTGTCGGCATTGACCGCCAACCGCACTGCCGGCCAACCGCGCGCGTCTTTGACTGTTGCGATCGAGGCGTCACCATCAATCGCGCTGTGCATGCCGAGATCCAGCCGCAACTCCTGCTCCCGCAATCGCAGTTCCTCGGCATGGCGGAAGACGCGACCTCCAGCTTCGGTTGCCCGGCAAGGCTGCGCGCGAATGACGAGCGGCGTGCCAACCTGCTCTTCCAGAAGACGGATGCGCTGCGACACGGCCGACTGGGTCACGCCCAGTTCGCTTGCCGCCCGTTCAAAGCTGCCGGAGCGAAGGATGGCGGAAAGCGCGGCCAGGTGAGACGGATCGAACATCGAAAGCTCTAATGCAGAATTAGCCGAATGAATTTCTCTAATGACGATGCCCGCGCTAGGGAGAAAACACAAGACGGGACACTGAATGCCATGATCTATGCCCTCACCGCCGGCTTCCTGCTGGGCCTCAGTCTGATTGTTGCGATCGGGGCGCAGAACGCCTTCCTCCTGCGCCAGGGACTGCGCCGAGAGCATGTCCTGCCGCTGGTTCTCACCTGCGCGGTCTCAGATGCGCTTTTGATTGCCCTTGGTGTTGCGGGTTTTGCGACGGTCTTGGCCCGCCTTGAGTGGCTCGATCCGCTGATGCGTTACACTGGAGCCGCCTTCTTGCTGGTCTATGCCGCACGCAGCCTGCGCAATGCGCTTGCCGGCGGCAGCGCCCTGGAGCCCAATGAGGACAAACGGACAAGCCTGCGCACGTCCCTCCTGACCTGTATAGCGCTCACCTGGCTCAATCCGCATGTCTACCTCGACACGGTGGTCCTCCTCGGCTCGATCTCAACCCGTTATCCGGGCCAGGAACCAGCCTTCGCCCTTGGCGCAATGACAGCCTCCTTTATCTTCTTTTTCAGTCTCGGCTATGGCGCTCGTCTGCTGGCGCCGCTCTTCGCCCGGCCGCTGGCGTGGCGGGTTTTGGACGGCCTCATCGCCATGATCATGGCCGTGATCGGCCTGAGCCTTCTTCGCTGAATGCGGGTGAACCGCGTCGTCAGCTCTCGGGGAAGCCCCGTGCACGCCATTCGGCCTTGGGCACCGGCTTGCCCACAGACAACGAGAATTTGACCACTTCGGTGGCATTGTCGTCCACTTCGCAACGGACGCCGATGTTGATCCAGTCGCCATTGACGTCACGAAATGCCGCCAGTTTGACGTCGATGACATTGCCCTCCTTCAGCCGCAGGATCGGCAGGAGATAGGGGACATAGGCCGGTCGACCGTTGCGCAACTGCTGGCTCAGTTCGGTGCCGCACAACTGGTCTCCGCGCTCTTGACGGGAGAGCCCCGCCATGGCGGTCGCCGCGGCTTCGTCGCCGGAAAGCGCGGTCGAGAACAGCTTCTTCACTTCGCGGGGAACCAGGGCAGCCTCCTTGATCGGTTTGGCATTTTCCTCTTCTGCAGCCTGCGCCTCGGCTAGCCTGTCCTGCTGGTCCGTTTCCTGAGTTGCTGCAGGCGGCGCAGGCATGGCCCCGTCCCCCTGCACGGCCTCATCCCCCGCATCGGGCATCGGTGCTTCCTCAGCAAGTGTCGCCTCCGGCAGATCGATCTCCGGCTGCGGCGCGGTTGCAGCGGCCTCCTGCTCCGCCTCTTCGAGCTTTGATGCCGCCTCGGCTGTCAGGCCCGCTTCAGCCTCCGTCCCCTTGGAGACCTCCGGTCCCGAATCCTTCTCGGCAAACTTCACCACAGGCCGCAGCACCGGGATCGGCGCCTGGCTGGCATCCGGCAAGGTCGGCTGTTCTTCGGCCTCGGCGGCCGCGGGCGGAGGCTCTGGCGGGGGTGGCGGCTCGGCCTGAGCCTGTTCCTCGGCCGTCTTCTCGGGCTCGGGTTCAGGCGGAGGCTCAGGGGCCGCCGGCTCCGTGGGTTCGGTCTCTTCTGCCGCCGGCTCCGGAGGCGCGACCAGCGTCACCTCGACGACGGGCTCCTCTGCCGCAGGATCCGATCGGAGAAAGAGCGACAACAGCAGAACGCCCGCCACGGCTGCATGCAGCAGCAGCGAGACGGCAAGCCCGGCATTCGGGCGCCACCGGCGTTTCAGATTCTTGTCGACCATCGGTTGATCCATACCGAGGAATACGGCGAAAAGGGAGGCGATATGTGACCTCCAGCGCGATCAGATCAGAATTACGACAGCAGCACGGCGGATTGTCGCTCTTCGATCCATATCCACACTGCATTGCGGTCGAAGCCATCCCCAACAGGCGTCCTATGAATGCGAAAAACCTATCGGCAAAATCACGCCCGGGGCACATAACGGCGAGCGCGGCTTGTGGCGCAGCACCCCGCCCTCTTGCGCTCCGGCCCGCAATATTCTACCGAAGCTCTGTCGACACGGTTCGGCCGTAAGCGTTTACGTGAGGCAACGCATCCAAACCTGAAATCGTCCGCGCCGGGCGTATTCTCAAAGGTTCGAGATGTGCTATCCGCCTTCGACGATTTCTTTTCCGAAAGAACACGATATGCAGCTTACGCGCTTTCCGGCCCGCTATGCGGGCATCCTCATGCCATTCATCCTGTCGATCATCATGACCATGGTGGTCTCTGCCGTCGCAACCGTGAAGAACCTCGGCATGGGCCCGCACTTCGTCTCGGACTGGCTGTCCGCCTGGGCCATGTCCTGGGTCATCGCTTTCCCGACGCTCCTGATGGCCCTTCCCATCACACGTCGTCTGGTCCGGCTCCTGGTCCAACCTGCATAAAGCGAAAAGGCCGGAGCGTTTCCGCTCCGGCCCTCAAGAGCATCGTTCGTGCAAAAGCCTCAGCTATCCAGGAACGACCGAAGCTTGCGGCTGCGGCTCGGATGCTTCAGCTTGCGAAGCGCCTTGGCTTCGATCTGGCGAATACGTTCGCGGGTCACCGAGAACTGCTGGCCGACTTCTTCAAGCGTATGGTCGGTGTTCATGCCGATGCCGAAGCGCATGCGCAGGACGCGCTCTTCGCGCGGCGTGAGCGAGGCGAGAACGCGGGTCGTGGTCTCGCGCAGGTTCGCCTGGATGGCGGCATCGATCGGCAGAAGCGCATTCTTGTCCTCGATGAAATCGCCGAGATGCGAATCCTCTTCGTCACCCACGGGGGTTTCGAGCGAGATCGGTTCCTTGGCGATCTTCAGGACCTTGCGGACCTTTTCGAGCGGCATGGCCAGCTTTTCGGCCAGTTCTTCCGGCGTCGGCTCGCGGCCGATTTCGTGCAGCATCTGGCGCGATGTGCGGACGATCTTGTTGATCGTCTCGATCATGTGCACCGGAATACGGATCGTGCGGGCCTGGTCGGCGATCGAACGCGTGATCGCCTGACGGATCCACCAGGTCGCATAGGTCGAGAACTTGTAGCCGCGGCGATACTCGAACTTATCGACCGCCTTCATCAGGCCGATATTGCCTTCCTGAATGAGGTCGAGGAACTGCAAGCCGCGGTTCGTGTACTTCTTGGCGATCGAGATGACGAGACGCAGGTTCGCCTCGACCATCTCCTTCTTGGCGATACGCGCTTCGCGCTCGCCCTTCTGGACCATCGAGACGATGCGGCGGAATTCAGCGATCGAGATACCGGTTTCGGTCGCGAGGTTCTGGATCTCGCCGCGGATGTCGCGGATCGTCGCGTTCTCTTCCTTGGCAAATTCCTTCCAGCCACGACCGGACAGGTTGGCGATCGACTTCATCCAGTTCGGATCGAGTTCGGCACCCTGATACTGTTCGAGGAACGCTTCGCGCTTGACGCCATAGCTTTCGGCGAGACGCAGAAGACGTCCCTCGTTCTGCATCAGACGCTTGGAGATGTCGTAGAGCTGCTCGACAAGGCTGTCGATGCGGTTCTGGTTCAGCGACAGCGACTTGACCGCCGTGATGAGCTGATCCTTGAGCTCCTTGTAGCGGCGCTCCTGGCCAGACGACAGCGTGCCGGCACAGGCAAGACGTGCCTCGACCTGCTGGTCCTGCAGCTTACGCAGCTTCTTGTAGGTGTCGGCGATGAGGTCGAGGGTCTCCATGACCTGCGGACGCAGTTCCGATTCCATCGCGGCCAGCGACAGGTTCGATTCGTCCTCGTCCTCTTCCTCTTCTTCCGGCGGCATGCCTTCGCCGCCGATGGCGGTTATGTCGTCGTCGTCACCGGAGGCAGCCTGCGGACGGCGCTTGGCTCGCTCCTTTTCCTTCTCTTCGGCGGCCTTGCGGTCAGCCTCGATCTTTTCAGGAGACTGGAACTGCGGAGCAGCCTTGGCTTCCGGACCGGAATAGGTGGTTTCGAGATCGATGATCTCGCGCAGCAGCGTCGTGCCTTCGTTCAATTCGTCGCGCCAGATAATCAGCGCCTGGAAGGTGAGTGGGCTCTCACAGAGGCCCGAGATCATGGTCTCGCGGCCGGCCTCAATGCGCTTGGCGATCGCGATTTCGCCTTCGCGCGAAAGAAGCTCGACGGAGCCCATTTCGCGCAGATACATGCGCACCGGGTCGTCGGTACGGTCGGTCGGCTCTTTCTTCTTGGCGGTCGCAACGGCGGTGCCGGCAGACGGCGCAAGCTCGCCACCTTCGCTTTCGCCCTCTTCGTCGTCCCCGTCCTCGGCAGCCGCCGGCTCATCGGCGTCTTCGTCCTCGATGACGTTGATGCCCATGTCGGACAGCATGGCCATAGTGTCTTCGATCTGCTCGGAGGTGACTTCCTCCGACGGCAGGACGGAATTCAACTCGTCCATGGTGACATAGCCGCGCTTCTTCGCGGCCTTGATCATCTTTTTGACCGCGTCATCGGAAAGATCGAGAAGCGGACCGTCCGTCGCGCCGTCGCGTTCGCCGTCGGCTTCTTCGTTTTCTTTGACTTTCGATGCCATCTATCTCGTCGCTTTCCCTGACGTCTGATCATGCTGCGAACCGCCGGACGGATGGGAGAGCCGGCCACTCACCCGGGCGTATCGCTTGTCACTGACCTAACGGAGTGTTGCTTAATTCCTGATTAACTATGGGCATTGCGGTCGCAGCGCCGAACCTTCGATTGTCTGCATGACCTGTCATCATACCAGAGATCCGTCAGAACCCACGTCACCCTTGTGTGCTTGGATTGGTGATTCCCACAATTTTTCCTGGCGTCAAGCTCTTCTGCAGCACAGACGAAGAAAATCAACAAAACAAGCCGTCATACGGCGTCTTTATCACCGATCTTCGCAGATGTAGGACACAAGTCCCCGGAAACAAGGGGCGCTGCCGCTCCCCGCCGGAGATTCTGCAGCGTCTCGTTCATTCCCGCTCCGTCCTGCGCGCACCCGTAAGAAACCACACCCGCATCGGCCCTTTTCCCTTCACATCGATTTCCCCGCGAAGTTCAAATTGGAAGCGGTCGTCGAGCCGTGACTTGAGACAGTCGGCAACCTGGATACGCCCGGCCACACCGTGCGACTCCATGTGAGCGGCCGTGTTCACGGTATCGCCCCAGACATCGTAGAGCAGCTTGTTCGGACCGATCACGCCGGCCACCACCGGACCGGTGTCGAGACCGATCCGCACATCGACGCGCTCGCCCACCTCCTCGGAAATCCGGCGGCAACACTCCAGCATGTCGAGCGCCATCAGAGCGACCGCCGCCTCATGGTCGACCATCGGCTCCGGCAGGCCACCCGCTACCATATATGCGTCCCCGATCGTCTTAATCTTCTCAAGGCCGTAGGCACCCGCGAGCGAATCGAACCGTGTGAAAACCCGACTGAGGAAAGCGACGACCTGATGGGGATCCCAACGGGCAGCGCGCGGCGTGAAGTCGACGAGATCGGCAAACAAGATGGTCGCCGATGCCACTTGGTCAGCCACGACCAAGGTCTCGTGATCCCGCAGCCTGAGCGCCACGCTCGGCGGCAATATGTTCTGCAGAAGGCGCTCGGAAAAGGCATGTTCCGCCTCGAGCGCGATCTCTGCCTGTGATGCCTCCTTGAAGGCGAAGAAGGACGTCGTGAAGATGAGCAGGAAGGCGAGCGGCACCGTCAGGTGATACAGCAATTGCAGAAAAGTTTGGTCAACCTCGATGAAGCTTACCGGCGCGATGAAGAACAGCTCAGTCACCATGAAGGCTGCGAGCGCCGTCAGTGTCACGCATGCAGAGAGCAGGAGCCGTTCGGACCCGAAAACCAACATCGAGGCGGCGGCACCCGGAAGAAAGTAGAAATGCAGACCTGAGTCCCGACCGAAGAACCAGCAATAGCCGAGCCCGAAGGCAAGCCACAGGAGACAGAGATAGCCTGCCCCGACGGTCGAACCAAAGCGGTGAAAAAGAGGCGTCAGTGCGTAGAGCACGATCTGCGGCGAAAAGGCCAGAATAGCCGGCATCAGCCCGACCGGATCGTATGCCGCGTAGAGGAGGATATAAGGAATGGTCATCAGGCTGACCATGGCGGAGATGATGTTGGTGACGGCAAGGCGCCGCCGGATCCTCGGCGGATAACCCGCCGTGCCGATCCGCGCCACCCACCACACGGCATTGGGAAGACGCCAGGTGGATCGGCGTCTGAGCCCTTCCTGAGCAATCACGTACTTTACATCGTCCGGCGACACGCTTCCCCCTGCTCGACGCCCAGCGGCCTCATCACTCGTTCCGCCACCATCAAGAGCACAGCCCCCTAATGGTGGCCGGTCGCTGCTCCTTTAACGCGGCCGGACATCACACCGAAACCGTCGATGATCGCCTCCTGATTCTCCATCCGCGCCACCTCCGACTGCACCTCGTGCAGCGCGCTGATCAACTGGTCGATACGCTCGGCATCGTCGGCTTCCGTCGCCTCTGCCACCTCGCGCTCCAGCTCCTTGCGTTGACGCTTCAGCGCTCGCGCCCGTTTGTACAACGACAATGCCTGGCGATACCCCTCGCGGGCATCCTCGGCTGCGGCGATTTCCGTCGCAGTCCACAACCGCGCATTTCGGATCTGCTGATCGAGCGCTCGTAACAGCGCGCCGTGACCGTGGATTTCCAGCTTCCCGACCAACACGTCCCGATTAAGACCGTGGTCGACTTCCGCCACCGCCGTCAGCAAGGACGACCAGAGCTTTTGCAGGGCAACGTTCTCGAACTCGATCGCGGCGATTTCATCATATTCGTCTTCCAACAGATTGGGATGGTTGACGATTGTAAGAGCCAGAACACTCTCGCGCAGCGTTGGCTGCTCCTGATGGCCGCGCACCAGACCCGAACGCGCCAGCCGGTCTGAAATCGCTCCCCGACCGGCAGCCACCGGGCCGGGCGCGCGCCCGCCAAAACGCCCCTGGCCGCCCTGGCCCCGACCATTGCTCTGATAGCCACGCTCCGCCCGCTGCGGTTGGCTACCCTGGAAAAACGCATAGAGCCGATCACGAATGTCCTGCTGGTAGTGACGGCGCACATTTTCGTCGGCGATGCCCGCGACCACTTGTTTCAGCTTCGCTTCGAGCTCGGCACGCTTCTCAGGCGTATCGAAGACCCCGCTTCCCACTTCCCGCGTCCAGACCATGGCCGCAAGCGGCTGCGCTTCCGCCATCACCCGGTCGAAAGGCGCACGCCCGTCATGCTTGACGAGATCATCAGGGTCCTTGCCGTCTGGCAGCATGGCAAACCGAACCGACTGCCCCGGCTTCAGATGCGGAAGCGCGATATCAACAGCGCGAAAGGCGGCGCGCTGCCCTGCCCCGTCACCATCGAAGCACAAGACCGGGACCGGCGTCGTCTTCCACATCAGCTGCAGCTGGTTCTCGGTCAGCGCCGTTCCAAGCGGAGCAACGGCATTTTCGATCCCCGCCTGGTGAAGCGCGATCACATCCATGTAGCCTTCGACGGCGATCAGCGTATCGGCGCCATCTGCCCCCTGCAACGCGCGGCGCGCCCGGGAAAAATTGTAGAGCACATTGCCCTTGTGGAAAAGCTCGGTCTCGTTGGAATTCAGATACTTCGCCATCGCATCCGGGGACATGGCACGCCCACCGAAGGCGATCACCTTGTCGCGCGACGACAGGATCGGAAACATGATCCGGTCGCGAAAACGGTCGTAGGAAACAGGGATGTCCGGTCCATGCACCACGAGCCCACAGGCCTCGATCTGATCTTTGGGGACGCCTTTGGCCGCGAGATGCTCCTTGAGGGCATTGCGGCTCTCCGGCGCGTAACCCAGCCGGAAAGTCTCGATCGTGCGACCGGTCAGCCCACGTTCGCGCAGATATGCGCGCGCCCGCGCACCGCTCGCCGTCTGCAACTGGTCCTGAAAGAACTGCGTCGCCATCTCCATGACGTCCTGCAGCGTGGTCCGTTCCCGTTCGCGTCGCTCAGCCTGGGGATCGGGTTGGGGCATGGCGATGCCCGCCATATCCGCCACCTGCTGCACCGCCTCGACGAAGCTCAACCCCTCGAGATCCGTCAAAAAGCGGAAATGGTCCCCGGAAACGCCGCAACCGAAGCAGTGATATCGCCCCTTGCGATCCTCGCAATGGAAGCTCGGGCTCTTCTCACCATGGAATGGGCAGCAGGCCCAGTAATCCTGTCGGGAGACGTTGGTCTTCTTTCGATCCCAGGTCACACGGCGGCCGACCACGGCCGAAATCGGCACGCGGTCACGGATCTCGTCGAGGAAGTCGTTGGAAAAACGCATCGGTCACCTGAATTCTGATCTTCATATAGGCAGGGACGGACGACGACGCCAAGGCTTTCGCGCGAGATGCCCGCTATTCACAGCCGTTGATCTGAATGACGTTTGTATATACATTGGATAGGGTCAGTTTTACGGACCATGGGCGATGCGCAATTTGGACGACATCCCTCAAGATGAATGGGTCTTCGAATGGGACGAAGCCAAGCGGTTGATAAATCGTCAAAAGCATAAAATTGACTTCGACGATGTCATCCTGGCGCTGACAGAGCCGAGGCTAGAGACATCAACCGTCAAGAACGGTGAACCGAGGATCATTGCCACATGTCCGGAAAACGGACGGCTGATATCCGTCGTCTACACAATGAGAGGAAACGCCTGCCGGATCATTTCCGCCCGCGTTGCTAGGAAGAATGAGCGAAGAGAATATTACGCGCACTACCCTTGCTGAACTTTTGGAACGGCGCACTCGGGGAGAGAAAAGCCAAACCGACTGGGCGCGCGTCGATGCCATGACCGACGAAGACATCGAGCGCGCCATGCGCGACGATCCCGACTGGCAGGACTTCATGGACATCGACTGGTCCAAGGCCAAGATGGTCATCCCCGACAGGAAGAAGGCGATCTCGATCCGGCTTGACCCCGATATCGTCGATTTCTTCCAGGCGACCGGCAAGGGATATCAGACCCGGATCAACGCGGTCCTGCGCCATTTCGTCGATGAGCAAAAGCGGTTGAAGGGCTGAAAACGCAAAGCGCCGCCCGAAGGCGGCGCCAAGAGAGCGTCAGCGCGGCGTGAAGCCTATTTCAACAGGTCCTTGACGACGCCGGAGGCCTTGGCAAAGTCCATCTGGCCAGCATAGCGCTCCTTCAGGGCACCGATGCATTTTCCCATGTCGCGCAAACCTTGCGCGCCGGTTTCGGCAATCACGGCCTGGCACAGTTCCCGCACCTTCTCCTCCGGGATCTGCTCCGGCATGAAGGACTTGATGATCTCGATTTCCTCGAGTTCCTGCGCAGCAAGCTCTGGACGATTGTTGTCCGCGTAAATCTTGGCAGACTCGTCGCGCTGCTTGATCATCTTCATCAGGATCTGCATGATTTCGTCGTCGGTCACCGGATCCTTGCCGGCGCCGCGATGGGCGATATCGCGGTCCTTGATCGCCGTTTGGATCAGACGCACGGTCGAGGTCCGGCGCACATCCTTGGCCTTCAAAGACTCTTTCAGCGTATTGGCGAGTACATCGCGTAGCATTGTTTTCTCCGCGGAAAAGCCAGAGCGGACGGGCGGAAATTGTGGCTTTTCCTTGTTCGTTGTTGCCTTCTCATATCCAGACAGTTTCCGCAGTGCAAACGAATTGCACAAACCATTGAAATGGCTTGGGAGAAATCCGCGCGCCTCGAAACTGACGAATTGACCTTGTCGATCGATCCGTCTATTGCTCGGCACCTGCACGCAAATTGTCATCAGGGCTGAAATCGCGCGTCCTCGCGCGCCCTTGATCTGCAACATAAATGGTCCTGCGACGCCGCCCCGACAAGGGGCAGGCACGCGGGCGAACAAGGAACGACCATGACCGCGACAGCTCCCTGGACAACCCGCAAGCCGACCGCCCTCCTCGTTCTCGCCGACGGTACGGTCATCGAAGGCCACGGCATCGGCGCAACCGGCAAGGTTCAGGCGGAAGTCTGCTTCAACACGGCACTCACTGGTTACGAGGAAATCCTGACAGATCCTTCGTATCTCGGCCAGATCGTCACCTTCACCTTCCCGCATATCGGCAATGTCGGCACCAATGACGAAGACATTGAAGATCTGACGCCGGCGGCCCGCCACGGCGCGGTCGGCACCATCTTCAAGGCCGATATCACCGAGCCCTCGAACTACCGCGCCGCGTCCCACCTCGACGCCTGGCTGAAGAGCCGTGGCGTGATCGGCCTCTCCGGCGTCGACACGCGTGCGCTCACCGCCTGGATCCGGGAAAACGGCGCGCCGAATGCTGTCATCGCTCATGACCCCAACGGCAATTTTGACATCGAAGCTTTGAAGGCCGAAGCCAAGGCCTGGAGCGGTCTGGAAGGCCTCGACCTCGCAAAGGTCGCCTCCTCCGGTCAGTCCTCTGTCTGGAATGAAAAGGACTGGAGCTGGACCGAGGGCCACACGACGCTCGGCGCCGATGATGCCAAGTATCACATCGTCTGCGTCGACTTCGGCGTGAAGCGCAACATCCTGCGCCTCTTCGCCGGTCTCGACTGCAAGGTGACCGTCGTTCCCGCCACCACATCTGCCGAGGATATCCTGGCGCTCAACCCGGATGGCGTCTTCCTGTCGAACGGCCCCGGCGACCCGGCCGCGACCGGCGAATATGCCGTACCCGCCATCCAGAACCTGATCAAGTCGGAAAAGCCGCTCTTCGGCATCTGCCTCGGTCACCAGATGCTGGGCTTGGCGCTCGGCGGCAAGACCGAGAAGATGCATCAGGGCCATCATGGCGCTAACCATCCGGTCAAGGACTTCACCACCGGCAAGGTCGAGATCGTCTCGATGAACCACGGCTTCGCGGTCGATTCGAAGTCGCTGCCGGAAAATGTTGAAGAGACTCACGTTTCGCTGTTCGACGGCACCAATTGTGGTCTCCGCCTCAAGGGCAAGCCGGTGTTCTCCGTCCAGCATCACCCGGAAGCCTCGCCCGGCCCGCAGGACAGCCACTACCTCTTCCGCCGCTTCATCAACATGGTGCGCGAAACGAAGGGCGAACCGGCACTCGCCGAACGCTGAGAAGTCGGAATGCCGGCGACTTCGTGTAAGCCGGCCCCCGCAGGATAACTGCGACTGCATACTCCGGCATGAAGAATGCGGGACCCGGCGGCTCCAGAGACAATCAACATCAAGCCAACCAAGGGCGCGCCGTCTGACGCGCCCTTGTTTCATTTCAGGATCAGGCCGCCGAGCGCCTGCCAGCCTCAAGACGATTACCCGCGTTGCGCGGTTGCTCGGTCAACGTGAAATCCCCGAGCAGTTCCGACAAGTGTCGCGATTTCGAGCGCATGACGGCGGAGGCCGCGGTGGTCTCCTCAACCATGGCTGCGTTCTGCTGTGTCGTGCGGTCCATCTCGGTCACGGAGTGCGTGATGTCCTGAATGCCACCCGCCTGATCGCGCGCCGAATTGGCGATGGTCGCGATGACGTCGTCGATTTCGGCCACCTTGAGGACGATACCCGCAAGGGTTTGGCTGGTGGTCTCGACCAGGGAAACGCCATGCTTGACCTGA
The DNA here is from genome assembly GCA_900473805.1 of Hyphomicrobiales bacterium. GTDB lineage: Bacteria > Pseudomonadota > Alphaproteobacteria > Rhizobiales > Rhizobiaceae > Allorhizobium. The sequence continues at coordinate 162,879 of UCMS01000006.1, forward strand.
TTTGAGCTGGTCCCGATGAGATTGCGGATGTCCTTGGCCGCTTCGGCCGAGCGCTGCGCAAGCGCGCGGACCTCCGAGGCGACAACCGCAAATCCCTTGCCGGAATCGCCCGCCCTCGCCGCCTCCACCCCGGCATTGAGCGCCAGCAGGTTCGTCTGGAACGCGATTTCATCGATGACCGAAACGATCCGGGCAATTTCCTGCGAGCTCGAAGCAATCTGGCTCATCGCAGATTCGGCCTCCGCCATGATCTCCCCGGTGCGACCGACCTCCTCTCTGGCCTGAGTGGCAACACGGCTTGCGGTCACCGCACCGTCGGAGGTTTTCCGGACAGCGGTCGTCAACTGGTGCAGCGCCGATGCCGTCTCTTCAAGCGCATGCGCTTGCTGCTCCGTTCTGCGAGACAGGTCTTCGCTGGCGCTCGACACCTCCTCCACGACATTGGAGAGATCGCCAACCGTTTGCACGATCGTCGTCATGACACCGTCAAGCGCACCGGTCGCCCGGTTGAAATCCTGTCGCGCAGCATCGTTCTTTTCCGGAAGCATGTCGGTCAGGCGGACCGCAAGATTGCCGCTGGCCAGTTCGTTGAGGGCTCGACCCAAAACCTGCATCGTTCGGCTGTCGGCTTCGGCATCCGCTGCCCTCTGCCGCTCGAAAGCTTCACGCTCCGAGGCTGCCTGTCCGTTGATATCCTGCAGCAAGACTTCGACTGCGACGGCAATGTCGGTGAAGATCGATTCCATGATGCTGCGGAGATAGGTTTCGCGCTTGCGCGGCGACCACTTCGTCTCGTCGAGAACGGCGAGCGTCCACTCCGCCGCATAGATGGAGGCAGCTTTTACGATGAAGTTGGTAAAGCCCGTCTTCTCCGCAATTGACCGGATCACGGGAGCCTGTGCGGAGAAATAGCTCTCGTTGAAGCTGCCTTCGCAGAGATGCTTGAACTTGACTTTCTCACGCGCCACCACCTCGTCCGACAATACAGAGATCGATGGGTCAAATGACTTATAGCATCGAAGGCTGACACCCTCGATGTGTTTCTCTAATTTATTAAATAATTCCCTTCCGATGGACTGCCTCTCCCCCGTCCACGGCTTTATCTCATCTTCAATATTCTGCATGTTTGCCCACCTTGACTATGATGGGGCAAAGTCCCGAAACGGCGTTAATTTTTTATATCGATTAAATTCCATATTTTGGTAGAAAGATTTCCTCTGTCATGCGTGCCCTTGGGTTACGGGCGAGCTTCACCTCGGACCTTCAGGTAGAAGCGCAGACACAGCATGATCGCGGCACTGGAAAGTCCCATCACGAAGCCGATCCAGATGCCGGTCCCACCGACGCCGAGCGGAAAGGCGAGCAACCAGGCGAGGAGGAAGCCGATCGGCCAGTAGGCAACCAATGCCATGATCATCGGCACCCGCGCGTCCTTCAGCCCCCGCAGCAGGCCACTGGCGATCGCCTGCAGCCCATCGACCAGCTGAAAGATGCCCGCGATGGCGACCAGCGGGCCGGCATAGGCGAGCACCGCGGCCGCATCCGGCGTATGTTCGTTGAGAAAGGCGCCGGCGAGTACCTGCGGGATTGCCATGAACAAGACCCCGCCCGTCAGCGACAGCACCGCCGCGATGCTGGTCACGGTAATGGCCGCCCGCACCAATTCACCATGATTTCCGCGTCCATGTGCGACACCGACCCGCACTGTCGCCGCCTGGGAGAGGCCAAGCGGGATCATAAATGCGATTGATGCCAGCTGCAGCGCAATCCCATGCGCGGCGAGTTCGATTGTGCCGATACGTCCCATCAGCAACGACGCACCGGTAAACAGGCTGACTTCGGCGAGAACCGTGACGCTGATCGGCAGGCCGAGATGGAGGACTTCCCGAAACGCCTGCCAGTCGGGCCGCCAGAAACGGATGAAGAGTTCGTAGCGCTTCGTCTCTTCGCGGGTCTGCAGGTAGACCACCATGGCGAGGAAGCTCACCCACTGTACGATGACGGCGACGATTGCCGCCCCCGTCATTCCGAGCGCCGGAAAACCGAAATGACCGAGCACAAGGCAGTAGGCCAGTATCGCATTCAAGACGAGGATGCCGAGTGTTACCCACAGCACGATCCGCGCACGGCCGGTGGCACTGACAAGCGCCCGCAGAACCGCAAAGAGCAGCGCCGGCAGAAGGCCGAACTGGATGATGCGCACATAACCCGCCGTAAGGCTGGCCACCTCGGGCTTCTGTCCCAAGGCCAACAGGATCGTTTCTGCATGATAGAAAAGTGGCGCCGTCAGCAGTGTGTAGAGGATCGCCACCCACATGCCCATCCGGATCGAGCGACGCACCGAGATCACGTCGCTGCGGCCATAGGCCTGCGCCACCATGGGAATGACGGCCATCGAGAAGCCGGAGCCGAAGATGAAGATCGTGAAGAAGAACTGGCCGGCCAGCACCATCGCCGCCAGCGGAACCGCGCCGAGCTGCCCGACGATCACCACATCGGTCGTGTGAATGCCAAGCTGCGCCAGTTGTGCCCCAATCAGCGGGATGCCGAGCGAAAGGGTCGCGCGGATATGCGACATCCAGCTCCCGGCTTCATCCCGGGTGGAGCTCTGGGTTTCGAGCGGAACGGCGTCGACCTGCATGACTTTGATCTCAACAAAAAAGCCGCTTCCAGGGACTGGCGAGCGGCATGTCGCAGATGGATAAGTGGCCGCAAGCGAACCGGCAAGATGAAATCGACAGACTGCAGAAATATTGGTCGAAGCATCACCAAAATTGATGAAAAAAGAGGCGTAAAGAAGTCGTTTCCGGACCGGGCCGTCCTTTCCCACATCGCTGTTGCCGGTTTACGTTTGCCCGCAAGACGGCAGTGAACAGGACGGATGAATGCTGGAATTAGTTTGGAAAGGCATCGTGATTGGTGCCGGCGCAACGCTGGCCATGGACATCTGGGCCGTCGCACTGACGCTGGCCTTCGGCCAGCCCCGCGCCAACTGGGCCCCGGTCGGCCGCTGGTTCTATCATTTGAAGAACGGGAAAGTCTTTCACGACAGCATCGCCGACGCCGCACCCTATCGGCATGAACTGGCACTCGGCTGGCTCAGCCACTATGCCGTCGGCATTCTCTACGGTGTCATTCTTGTTCTCATCGTCGGGCCGACGTGGCTGGCAGAACCGACCTTCCTGCCCGCCTGGATCTGGGGGATCGCGACCGTCGCAGCCGGCTGGTTCCTGCTGCAGCCTGGCCTCGGTATCGGCTGGGCGGCATCGAGAACGCCCAATCCGAACAAGGTGCGTGCGCTCAATCTTTGCGCCCACACGGTTTTCGGCCTTGGGCTCTGGGCAACGGCCCTGGCGATCCGCTAATCACGCACAAATGTCAGCCGCAGGTCTGCGACCTGCGCCACCGGTCCTCAGATATCGCCCGAAAACGTATCGCACGCGCTGACATTGCCGCTGTCATAGCCACGCTTGAACCACTTCATACGCTGGGCAGACGTGCCGTGGTTGAAGGCATCCGGCACGACATAACCCTGGCTGCGCTTCTGCAGGGTGTCGTCGCCGATCTGTTGGGCGGCGTTCAGCGCCTCTTCCAGGTCGCCGTCGGAGAGAATGCCCTCCTTGTCCGCAGACTTCGCCCAGATGCCGGCATAACAATCTGCCTGCAACTCGACGCGTACCGACATCCTGTTGGCCTCGCGCTCGCCCATTGCCTGTCGCTGACGGTTGAATTCGGGCAACACACCGGTGAGGTTCTGGACGTGATGACCGACCTCATGTGCAATCACATAGGCCTGGGCGAAGTCGCCTGCGGCATCAAACTGTTGCTCCAGCTGGGCAAAGAATTGCGTATCCAGATAGACCTTGCGGTCACCAGGGCAATAGAACGGGCCGGTCGCGGATGACGCCTGGCCGCACGCAGACCGCGTCGAACCGCTGAACAGCACCAGCGTCGGCTCTGGATACGTTTCCCCGGACTGCTGGAAGATGGTCGACCAAGTGGTTTCCGTCTCCGCAAGCACGGTCCGGACAAAGGCGGTCATCTCGTCATCGGATGGTGTCGAAGGCCTGGAGCCGACCTGTTGCTCGTAGCCCGAGCCGCCAGACATGTTGCCCTCACCCAGCACCTGCAGCATGTCGATGCCCATGGCCTTCAACACGAAGTAGATGACAACCAGAAAGATGATGGTCCCGAAGCTCAGGCCACCGCCACGACGACCGCCCATGGGGATCTGAATACCGGACCGGCCAAACGGGTTTCGACCAAAACCGCCACCAGATGATTGCCCGCGCCGATCCTCGATATTGTCCGACTGCCGACGGCCCTTCCATTCCATGGTGCTTCCTCTCTCCGCTACTGCCCCTCACAATGAGAAGATAGCCGAACTGTTCCCTAACACCATAGACCGAAAGCTGTCTTGGAGATCAGGGGGCAAGCGGTCGAGCATCCCGCCTCAACCGCCATTGGAAGAAAACAACGATCAGGAGCAGCATACCGATCGCCAGAAGATGGGCATGCCCCTGCCCTTCACCGAACAACAGCCGGTGCATGAGGCGTCCCGGCAGGAGGGTGAAGGCGCCAGCAGTCAGGAGCGCCAACGAATAGAGATTGCCGACATGTCGGCGATGCTCCGCAATCCGCCCGGTCCGCGCTGCAGCAACGGCCTGCCAGCTGCCGACCAGCGTCATCACCGAGAGGATATGGATCGGGCTGAAGCCATAAAACAGGCGGAGCGAATGAATGAAGAAGCTCGACACCGACGTGAGGACCATGATGCCGATCCAGATCCGCCCGAGGATCCTGTGTGTCTTCGTGCCCTTGGTGGCGAGGAGCAGATAGGCGCCGAGAAGAAGAGCTGAGAGGGCCGTGATCACATGGACCTGGATGGCAGGGGAGGCTTGCTGGAGCAGAGAAATCGACATCGGGCTTGCCTTGGACAGGATCAGAGGTTCAATGGACGGTGTCGTGCTGATCGCGCCGGGCGGCCTGCGCGGCAAACGTTTTGCCGTCGATGTCGAGAGAAATTCGTGAACAGCACCGTCTTGCAGTCTGCGCTTCGTGAATGGACAACGCTGATCCGGTCACCCCGCCTGTGGGCGACCTTCGCCATTGTGGTTGCCATCTTCGTCGCCACCGGCCCTTCCGGCACCATGCAGGGCATGGGCCTTGCCGAACGGGCGGCCTTCTGGACCTTGCTTCATGCGGCGGCCTGGGCGGTGGCGATCGCCATCATCACGCTTGGGGAAATCTGGCTGGGGGAGCACATATCGAGCACGCTCGCGCTACTCACCATCAACGCCGTCATCGCCACCCCCTTCGTGGCAGCCGCAGTCGAGCTTGTCCGATGGTCATGGCTCGGCCTGACACCGACCACCCTCTCCTATGGCAGCCAGCTCGCCGTCTGTCTGCCACTCTCCATCCTCTTTAGCCTGCTAACCCATATGACGATGTCGGCAGGACCGCCCGCTCCTGAACCGCCCCAGCTGACGGAGGTGTCAGCTCCAATCCCGCAGGTACCCCCGCCGCTGCTTGCCCGCCTGAAGCCGGACATCCGCGGACCGATCCTGCATCTCACCGTCGAGGACCACTACACCGTCGTCACCACGGCGCGCGGGCGCCAGTTGATATTGCTGCGTTTCTCCGACGCGCTGGGCGAACTCGGCACCACCGATGGCTTGCAGACCCACCGCTCCCATTGGGTGGCAGCTGACCATGTTGCGAGGCTGGAAAAAGCCGGCGGTCGCGCCGTCATCCGGTTGAAATCGGGCACGGCCGTGCCGGTCAGCCGCAGCTATTCCGACACGGTACGGAGTCGTTTCGGCGCGTTGTAGGGGACGTCAATTTTTGGCGTAACCGTATTCGCCGCCGCGCGACAGCGCCCGTTGATAGGCAGGACGCGCACGGATGCGCTCGATCCAGCCTCTCAGCACGGACGTGTCCTTGCCATCGGCAATGCGCGTCAATCCAGCCTCGACGGGAAAGCTCATGGCGATGTCGGCAGCGGAAAAGTCCCGGCCAGCAAACCATCCATCCTTGCCTACCTCGTTTATCCAGAGATCGAGATGATCGGATAGCTGGGGATCAAGCAGCTTCTTTGAAACACCCTGACTGATCATTCGGGCCACGGGCCGGATGAAGAAGGGCACCTGCCCGGGAATGCGGGAAAAGATTAGTTTCATCACCAGGAGCGGCATGGCAGAGCCTTCCGCGTAGTGCATCCAGTAGCGGTAGCGCAGCCTGTCCTCGGTCCCGGCAGAGGGCCTCAGCGCCTCGCCGCCATAGGTCTCGATCAGATATTCCATGATCGCACCGCTTTCGGCGATCACGCGGCCATTGTCCTCGATCACCGGAGACTTGCCGAGCGGATGGACCGCTTTCAGCTCCCTCGGCGCCAGATAGTCCTTTGTCCGATGATAGACTTTGACCTGATAGTCGAGCCCGAGCTCCTCCAGCAGCCATAGAATGCGGTGGGCGCGAGAGTTGTCGAGGTAATGCACAGTGATCATGAAGAAGCATCCCAATGGCCATGAACAGCCTATCTAGGGCCGATCACAAGTCACGTCGACCGTGCGGGGCAAGTTTCAGAGGCCTCGACACAGATTCGCCGATTGGCAGCACATTGTTCCACATGCCACTATCGGCCGGGGGATGAGTCATTTTGGAGGAGACTGCAATGAAGGCAATGCGCCTGGAAGGGATCGGACAACTGTTCACGCGGGAGGTGGACAAGCCGACACCCGGCCCGGATGATCTCTTGGTTCGCGTCGAGGCATGCGGAGTCTGCGGCACCGATCGCCACCTGTTTCACGGAGAATTTCCCTCCAGGCCGCCGGTGACGCTTGGCCATGAATTCTCCGGCATCATCGAAGCCACGGGATCGCATGTGTCGGGCTTTGCCGTGGGTGATCGCATCACCGGCGACCCCAATATCGCCTGCGGCCGCTGCAGCCACTGCGTCAACGGTCGCGTCAATCTCTGCCGCAACCTGCAGGCGATCGGCATCCATCGCGATGGCGGCTTTGCGGACTATGTGCTCGTCCCGCAAAAGCAGGCTTTCCTCCTTCCCGCCGAGCTCGACCCCATGCATGGCGCCTTCTGCGAACCGCTCGCCTGCTGCCTGCACGGCATCGACCTCGCCGGCATACAGGCGGGTTCGTCGGTGGTTGTTCTCGGCGGCGGTGTCATTGGTCTGCTGGCGGTTCAGCTGGCGCGGCTTGCCGGAGCGACGACGGTGATCCTCTCGACCCGCCAGGCTTCACGGCGCACCCTGGCAGAAGAGCTGGGCGCGACCGCAAGTGTCGATCCCTCTGCCGCCGACATCATCGAAACCATAGCCGGCCCCAACGGGCTCGTACCCGGTGGCGTCGATGTCGTGCTCGAATGCGCCGGTGTGGGTGAAACAGTAATCCAGGCGACGAAACTCGCCCGCCCCGGCGGGACGGCGGTCATCTTGGGTGTCATGCCGCAAGGTGAGACGATTTCCATCGAGCCTTTTGACCTGCTCTTCCGAGAGGTGAAACTCGTCACCTCCTTCCTCAACCCCTTCACCCACCGCCGGGCTGCCGATCTGATCGCCTCCGGCAAGATCGAGGTCGAGCGGCTGATATCGCGCAAGGTCTCGCTCGCCGAAGCGCCCGCTGTCGTGAGCAATCCGCCGGCAAAGGGCGAGGTCAAGGTTCTGGTGGTGCCGGGTCTTTAAACCTGACGGATGCAGCGCCCGCAGTCACACTGCGGGACGCTTGTCCTTCCAGGGGCGCGCCTGCTCCAGTTGTCCGGCGAGCGAGAAGAGGGTTTCCTCCTCCGCAAAACGCCCGACGAAATGCATGCCGATGGGCAGGCCTTCCGGCGACCAGCCTAAGGGGACCGACATGGCCGGCTGGCCCGTTACGTTGAAGACCGGCGTCCAGGGGATGAACTCGAAGGTCTGCGCCGCCAGTTGCTCGGCAATCCCGAGCTTTCGCAGCAGCCATCCGCCGCCGACATGGCCGAGAACCTTGAGAAGCGCCTTTTCCACGGACGAGGGCTGCAGCGCTCCAATCTTCACCGGCAGCGAAGACAGCACCGGCGTCATGAGCACGTCGTAGTCGCTGAAGAAGCCGAGGACCGAGCGGCTGGAAAGCTTGAGATAACGGTGTGCCGCAATCAGTTCGGCCGCCGAGAACCCGTCGCCCAGCAAGCCCATGCCGAAGGACGAGGCATCGTAGTCGCCCGGACGGATCGGCACGCCAAAAGTCTGGGCGGTGAATTCGATGTCTGCGCGAAGCTCCCCGGCGAGAGCCGTGAGAAAGGCCATGGAAAAGGCCTCGCGATCCACCGGTGGAGCCGCCTCGACGACCTCGTGGCCGAGATCGGCAAGAAGCCGCGTGGCTTCGTCGAACGCGGTCGCGACCTCTGCCGAGACTGCTTTGCCCAGCATGGGCGCTTTGGAAACGGCGATCTTGAGTCTCCCCGGCGGCCTCGAAACGGCATCGAGATAGGAGCCGTTGAACACTGGCAGCGGATGCGGCGACCCCACATCCGGCCCGTGCGTGGCGTCGAGCACAGCCGCACTGTCGCGCACGCTACGGCTCAGCACGTGTTCGATCGCGAAGCCGGACCAGGCATCGCCGATAAAGGGACCAGCGGGCGTGCGCCCTCGCGTCGGCTTCAGCCCGAAGACACCGCAGGCCGACGCAGGAATGCGGATGGAACCGCCGCCGTCGCCGCCGGAGGCAATCGGCACCATGCCGCTCGCAACCGCCGCAGCCGACCCACCGGAAGAACCGCCGGGTGTCCGGCTAAGATCCCAAGGATTGCGCGCCGGCCCCGTGGCGTTTGGCTCAGTATAGGGGGTGAGACCGAATTCGGGCGTGTTGGATTTGCCGGCCACGACCAGCCCGGCCTTCTGCCAACGGCGAACAAGCTCGCTGTCTCCCCGCGCCGGCTGCCCAGCCCAGTACCGGTTGCCATTGCCCGTCGGAACGCCGTCGACCTGCGCCAGCAGGTCCTTGATCAGAAATGGCACGCCTGCCAATGGCCCCTCGCTCGCGCCCGAGGACACACGGCTGCGCGCCCGCTCGAAAAGCGGCCGCACGACAGCGTTGATCTTTGGATTGACCGCCTCGATCCGCGCGATTGCCGCGTCCAGAACCTCGCTCGCTGAAACCTCGCCGCGACGGATCAGCGCGGCCAGACCGAGACCGTCGAAATCACCATACTCCAGCAACGTCATCCCCCACATCGACTCCGCGATCTCGAGAGCATCGGGAGGAAACCGTGTGATGACAAGAGAAAACCGCCATCAACCGTGCAGTCGAATATAAAGGAGTACTTAACCATGCGGAGCTAGATTCAGGGTGGAACCCGGTCGCGCACCGGGATGGCGGCTGTCGCCGCTACGCTTGCATCAAGGCTAATGAGGGAAAGGCCCATGCTCTTCAAATCCGCCACGAGCCGGAACATCTTTTCAACTGTCGGGCTCGGCGTCGTCACCACCATCGGAGTCGCCGCGACGCTGCTCGGACTGACCTATGGCCATATCCGCAATGCCGGGATCAACCAGATGCACATGGCTGCCTCTGAGGCGGCGGCAGAGATCGAACAGAGCCTGCGGGTCAGCCATCAAATGGTGGTGGGCATCGAAACGTCCATCATGGCCCTTCGTGCCAATGGACAAGCCGACCGGGCGACGGTGATGGCGGTGATGCAAAAAGCCCTGGAATCCTATCCGGCGTCGATCGGCGTATCGACCGGCTGGGAGCCCGATGCCTTCGACGGCAAGGACCGGGAATTCGTCGGCAAACCCGCTCACGACCAGAGCGGGCGCTTCGTGCCCTACATCTTCCGCTCGGGCGGCGCCATCAAGACGGACGTACTGATCGACTACGACAAGCCGGGCGTGGGCGACTATTACCAACTGCCTGTGAAGACCGGCAAACCGGCCCTGCTCGAACCTTACGTCTACCCCGTGGACGGCAAGGACGTGCTGATGACCACCATCTCGCTGCCCGTCTTCGACGCCGGCAAGCCTGTCGGCTATGTCGGCGCGGACATCGACCTCGACAAGACCGCTGCCGATCTCGCCGCCAACCGTCCGCTCGGTGACGGTTACGTTGCCCTTCTTTCTTCAGCCAACAGCTTCGTCAGCCATCCGGAAAAAGACGTCATGGGCAAGCCGCTGAAAGACAGCGGCGGTGACGTGGCCGGCTGGGAAGCCCTTCTCAAGGCGCCCGGCACCGTCGGCACGATCACCGACAAGGACGGGATCGAACGTTTGGCAATCGCCGTGCCGATCGAACCCTTCGAAGGGGCCATCTGGAATGTGGTCGTGGCAGTTCCCAGCACCACCGTCCTGAGCGGCCTCACGCAGACCGTGTGGGCATCCGTCCTGATCATCGCCGGTGCCACCGTTTTCCTGGTGCTGGTCGGCTGGCTCCTCGCCCGTGGCTTCATCGGCCGCATCAACCGCGTCATCGACCAGACCACCCGCATCGCCTCTGGTGATCTCAATGTCGAACTGACCGACAGAGATCGCGGCGACGAGATCGGCGACCTCTCCCGCTCGCTCGGCATCCTCCTGGAGGGCAACCGGAAAAAAGTCGAACTCGAAGAACAGGCGCAGGCCCGCTTCGAACAGGAAGAGATCGAACGGGTCGAGCGCTCGAAGGGTCACAAGGCCCGCGAAGAGGAGATCCGCTTCGTCGTCGACGAACTTCGGGCAGGCCTCGCTCGCCTCTCCGATGGCGACATGACGGTCCGGCTCGAAAAGCCCTTCTCGCCGGCCCTCGACGAGATCCGTGGCAATTTCAACGATTCGGTTGAAAAACTGCGCGCGGCCCTCCTGTCCTTCAGCGAAAACGCAACGACCATTGCAAACGGCTCCAACGAGATCCGCGCGGCCGCCGACGATCTGGCGCGCCGCACAGAGCAGCAGGCTGCGTCCGTTGAACAGACATCCGCCGCCCTCTCCCAGATCACCCGCTCGGTCAAGGAGAGCACGGAGCGCGCCGAGGATGCGGGGCTGCAGGTCAGCCGCACCAAGGAGAGCGCGGAAAGATCCGGTGAGGTCGTCCGCTCGGCCATCGACGCCATGAGCGCCATCGAGCAGTCCTCGCAGTCGATTTCCAACATCATCGGTGTCATCGACGAGATCGCCTTCCAGACCAATCTTCTGGCGCTGAACGCAGGCGTCGAGGCGGCTCGCGCAGGCGAAGCCGGCAAGGGCTTCGCGGTCGTGGCACAGGAAGTCCGCGAACTCGCCCAGCGCTCTGCCAATGCCGCGAAGGAGATCAAGACCCTGATCACGGCCTCCGGCGAACAGGTCAAGCACGGCGTCTCGCTGGTTGACCAGACCGGCGAGGCTCTCTCGGCCATCGTCGCGGAAGTTCAGCAGATCAACACAAACGTGCATGCGATCGTTGATGCCGCCCGCGAGCAGTCCACCGGACTCCACGAGATCAATGCGGCCGTCAACATCATGGACCAGGGCACCCAGAAGAACGCCGCGATGGTCGAAGAAACCAACGCTGCCTCGCATACGCTGGTGTCGGAAGTACAGGCGCTGTCCTCGCGTCTGGCTCAGTTCAATCTTGGTCACGACGCGGCGATGCGCCAATCGACCACTCGAGCAGTCCCGGCCGCCGGCCCGTCCCGCCCGGCGCCCATGAATTCAACCGCACCGATTCGTCCGGCACCGGTTGCTGCCACGACGCGCCCAGTCGCGTCACCGGCCCGGGCGCTTGCCGGAAAGATCGCCTCCGCGATGGGAGCCAAACCCGCCCCGAGCGGTGCTGAATGGGAAGAATTCTGAGCAGACTCTCGCCGACCAAGCGACGGAGATGGCGGGCTGGTCCCGCCATTTTTCGTCTCAGATGACGACCGAGTGACCAAAACGCACCGCGCTCACGCCGGGGCGTCCAAAACCAGCAGTTCCTCGAAATGGTTCATGTCGCCGAAGCTGCAGAAGGCAGGCGGTCTGAGCGCGATGAGGGGCGCGCGTCGACGGATCTCCTCGACGACTTCGTCCAGGAAAGACTGCCACTCCAAAATCGCCTCGTCCTCGAAGCGCTCGGTCAGGTAGGCAAAGGTGATATGAAACGCGTATGTTTCATGGTCGGGATGACGATAGCCCAACAGGTCTGCCAACCTGTCGCGCCACGTGCGAAGCGCCGCCCGATCCTCCTTAGAGACACCCTGTAGCGTCAGCCCATTCGGCGTCGCTCCGGTGATTTCCATCTGAAACGCCGGGCCCGGCTGAAAACCAGCGAGCCGATCTAGGAAGATCGCCGTCATGTCGTCGATCGGCGTCTCGAGAGGTACGTCATCGGGCCAAAAGGGCAACTGACGTCTGTACTCGATGATACCTTGGAAGAGGGTCATGTGGAGGCTTGATTCCGCCGTGAAGGCGAGCCGTTCGCCGCCCGGCATCGCACGATAGCGTTGGCGCATTTCACGCAGAACCACCTCGGTTTCAGAGCCGGGCACAAGATGGCACACGATCGTGTTGCCGGGCTCCGGCAGAAACACACCGGAGGAATTGTAGCGGGTTCCGAGATGCGGGATCGGCTCGGGATGGAGGCTGCGGGAAAAACCGCTGAGATGCGGCGGAAGCTTGGAGAGTGTCATGAGGACGGTCCAGTGGCAGGGCGTCTGCTCCCTAAAGGACCCAGAAGAAGAGCGTGTGACAGCGGATCGCAAATCCGCACCTTCCCTCGCCATTCCGATCCGGCCCAATTTTCCTGTCAAAGCCGGCAATTATGGGGTTGGTTTGCGCGCCGACTTTCCCTATAAGCCGCTTCTAGCCTGAAAAGACCATCTCTCTGCGCCCGGCCGGTGACCTCCCTCACCCAGGCCGGTTTTTCGCGCAGGTCAAAGAACGGATAGAGCCATGCCCAAGCGCCAAGATATCAAGTCCATCCTCATCATTGGCGCGGGGCCGATCGTCATTGGCCAGGCATGTGAATTCGACTATTCCGGCACCCAGGCCGTCAAGGCGCTGAAGGAAGAGGGTTATCGGGTCATCCTGGTCAACTCCAACCCGGCCACCATCATGACCGATCCGGGCCTCGCCGACGCGACATATGTCGAGCCGATCACGCCTGAGGTCGTCGCGAAGATCATCGCCAAGGAGCGCCCGGATGCGTTGCTCCCGACCATGGGCGGCCAGACGGCCCTCAACACCGCGCTCTCCCTGAAGCGCATGGGCGTGCTCGACCGCTATAATGTCGAGATGATCGGCGCCAAGCCCGCCGCCATCGACATGGCCGAAGACCGCGCCCTCTTCCGCGAAGCCATGGCCCGCATCGGCCTTGAGACGCCGAAGTCGATGCTGGCCAACGCCACCGAAATCAAGGACGCCGACCGCAAGACCCATGAAGCCGCCCGCGCCGAACTGCGCGCCAAGCTCTCCGGCGCCGAACTCGACAAGGCGCTCGATGAACTGGAAAACCAGTGGAACCTCGGCGAGACCGACCGCAAGCAGCGCTACATGGCCCATGCCATGGCGATTGCCGCTCAGGCGCTCGACCATGTCGGCCTGCCCGCCATCATCCGCCCCTCCTTCACCATGGGCGGCACCGGCGGCGGCATCGCCTACAACCGCTCGGAATTCTACGAAATCATCAATTCCGGCCTCGACGCCTCGCCGACGACGGAAGTCCTGATCGAGGAAAGCGTCCTCGGCTGGAAGGAATATGAAATGGAAGTCGTCCGCGACAAGGCGGACAACTGCATCATCATCTGCTCGATCGAGAACATCGACCCGATGGGCGTGCACACCGGTGACTCGATCACCGTTGCGCCGGCGCTGACGCTGACGGACAAGGAATACCAGATCATGCGTAACGCCTCGATCGCGGTTCTGCGCGAGATCGGCGTTGAGACCGGCGGCTCGAACGTTCAGTTCGCCGTCAACCCGAAGGATGGACGCCTCGTCGTCATCGAGATGAACCCGCGCGTCTCGCGCTCGTCGGCGCTTGCTTCAAAGGCCACCGGCTTCCCGATCGCCAAGGTCGCCGCCAAGCTCGCCGTCGGCTACACGCTCGACGAACTCGACAACGACATCACCGGCGGTGCAACGCCCGCCTCCTTCGAACCGTCGATCGACTACGTCGTCACCAAGATCCCGCGTTTTGCCTTCGAAAAGTTCCCCGGCGCCGAGCCGACGCTGACCACCGCCATGAAGTCTGTCGGCGAAGTCATGGCGATCGGCCGAACCTTCGCCGAATCGCTGCAGAAGGCCCTGCGCGGGCTTGAGACCGGCCTCACCGGCCTCGACGAAATCGAGATCCCCGGCCTTGGTCAGGGCGACGACAAGAACGCCATCCGCGCGGCCATCGGCACGCCGACGCCGGATCGCCTGCGCATGGTCGCCCAGGCGCTGCGTCTCGGCATGTCGCCGGAGGAAGTGCATGAAGGCTGCAAGATCGATCCGTGGTTCATCGCCCAGTTCAAGGCGATCACCGACATGGAAGCCCGCGTACGCGAGCACGGTCTGCCGGAAGATGCCGAAAACCTGCGCGCGCTGAAGGCCATGGGCTTCTCCGATGCCCGCCTCGCCTCGCTTTCCGGCAAGCGGCCGAAGGAAGTGGCTGAACTGCGCAACGGGCTTGGCGTGCGCCCGGTCTTCAAGCGCATCGACACCTGCGCTGCCGAATTCGCCTCGCCGACCGCCTATATGTACTCGTCCTATGAGACGCCCTTCGTCGGCCAGCTCCGCTCCGAAGCCCAGGTCTCGGACCGCAAGAAGGTCGTCATCCTCGGCGGCGGCCCGAACCGCATTGGTCAGGGCATCGAGTTCGACTATTGCTGCTGCCATGCGGCCTTCGCCCTGAAGGATGCCGGCTTCGAAGCGATCATGGTCAACTGCAACCCGGAAACGGTCTCGACCGACTACGACACCTCCGACCGCCTCTATTTCGAGCCGCTGACGGCCGAAGACGTGATCGAGATCCTGCGCGCCGAGCAGGAAAAGGGCGAAGTCGTCGGCGTCATCGTCCAGTTCGGTGGCCAGACCCCGCTGAAGCTCGCCGAAGCGCTGGAAAAGAACGGCATCCCGATCCTCGGCACCGCCCCCGACATGATCGACCTCGCCGAAGACCGCGACCGCTTCCAGAAGCTCCTGATGAAGCTCGACCTGACGCAGCCAAACAACGGCATCGCCTATTCGGTCGAACAGGCCCGTCTGGTCGCGACCGAAATCGGCTTCCCGCTGGTCGTTCGCCCGTCCTACGTGCTCGGCGGCCGCGCCATGCAGATCATCCATTCGGAAGGTCAGCTGCAGTCCTACCTGCTCGACACCGTTCCGGGTCTGGTCCCCGAGGACATCAAGCAGCGCTATCCGAACGACAAGACCGGCCAGATCAACACCCTGCTCGGCAAGAACCCGCTGCTCTTCGACAGCTACCTGACCAACGCCATTGAGGTTGACGTTGACGCGCTCTGCGACGGCGAAACGGTTTTCGTCTCGGGGATCATGGAGCATATCGAGGAAGCCGGCATCCATTCGGGTGACTCGGCCTGCTCGCTGCCCTCTCGTTCCCTTTCCAAGGACATGCTCGACGAGTTGGAGCGCCAGACGGCCGCCATGGCCAAGGCGCTCAATGTCGGCGGCCTGATGAACGTCCAGTATGCGATCAAGGACGACGTGATCTACGTTCTCGAAGTCAACCCGCGCGCCTCGCGCACGGTGCCCTTCGTCGCCAAAACTATCGGCGCGCCGATTGCCAAGATCGCCGCCCGCATCATGACCGGTGAAAAGCTCGACGACGCGATCGCCGCCTATGGCACGAAGCCTGATCCGCGCAACCTCAAGCACATCGCCGTCAAGGAAGCCGTCTTCCCCTTCGCCCGCTTCCCCGGCGTCGATACGTTGCTTGGACCGGAAATGCGCTCGACCGGCGAAGTCATGGGCCTCGACACCGACTTTGCGCTCGCCTTCGCCAAGAGCCAGCTCGGCGCCAATGTCGAGCTGCCGCGCGACGGGACGGTCTTCGTCTCCGTCCGTGACGAAGACAAGGCCCGCGTCCTGCCGGCCATTCTGATCCTGACCGAGATCGGCTTCAAGGTCATGGCAACCGGCGGCACCCAGCGCTTCCTCGCCGAAAACGATATCCCGGCGATCAAGATCAACAAGGTGCTCGAGGGACGTCCGCATATCGAAGACGCCATCCGCAACCGTCAGGTCCAGCTGGTCATCAACACGACCGACGGCAACAAGGCGATCTCGGATTCGAAGTCGCTCCGCCGTGCCGCCCTGATGCAGAAGGTGCCCTATTACACCACCATGGCCGGCGCCCTCGCCGCCGCAGAAGCCATCCGGGCGCTGAAGGGCGGCCAGCTCGAGGTTCGCCCGCTTCAGAGCTATTTCTGAGGCTGGTCCATGAAGCCGCTCCATTTCACCCTCCATGCGGAAACGGTGATTTCGGAGCGGCAACTTGATCGAGCATGGATCGAATTGACAGTCCGAGAGCCTGAATGGCGGGAGACGGATCCATCCTGCCCGCCGACCGAAAGGCGTCACTGGCATATCCGCAACGCGATGATCGCATCATGCGGGTAATCCGCTTGGAAACGACGACCGAAATCCGTATCATCACGGCGTTCCTCGATCGCAAGGCACGGATGGCTAAATGAAGCCGAAGCTTGAATATGATGCCGCCGCCGATGCGGCCTATATCCGCTTCTCCACCGAGCCGGTGCTGGAGACCGAGGAAGTGTCGAAGGGCATCATGCTGGACTATGATCGCGACGGCAGGATTGTCGGCCTCGAAGTGCTGAATGCATCCGCGAACCTTCCGGCTGCAGCGCTTGAAGATGCGGCTTAATTATCCTGAAGACCGCTATTTCAATCTGAAGAGTTTCACTCGCTTTGCTTAATGAGCATCAATCCGTCGCTTGACGGCTCTACTCACACACGATATTTATCCAATCAGTTAATTAACCGATCGGCAAATTAAATGCCCGCAGACCCCCTGTCCGAAACTCTGTTCGCCCTCGCCGACCCGACGCGCCGCGCCATCCTCGCACGCCTGTCCACGGGCGAAGCGACCGTCAATGAACTGGCCGAACCCTTCGCCATGAGCCTGCCCGCCGTCTCTAAGCATTTGAAGGTTCTGGAAAGGGCCAAGCTCATTTCCCGCAGCCGCAGCGCCCAATGGCGCCCCTGCCGGCTGGAGCCCGCCCCGCTGAAGGCGGTCGACAGCTGGGTCGGCGACTATCGCAAGCTCTGGGAACAGCGACTGGACCGCCTCGAAGACTATCTCGCAACACTGCAATCAACCTCTGGGGGCAAGGGAGAGACGCCATGACCGACAAGCTCGAAATCCTCAACGACCGCCTCTTTCCCGTCGACGCCGACACCCTGTTCGACACCTTCTCCGATCCTGCCAAACTGGGGGCATGGTGGGGACCGCACGGCTTCACCAACCGCATCGACGCCTTCGATTTTCGCACGGGCGGCGACTGGTATGTGACCATGACCGCGTCAGACGGTACGGATTTTGCCAATCGCTGGACCTTTTTGGACATCGAGGCACCGAAGCGGATCACCGCGCTTCACCACGAGCCGATGCACGTGTTCACGCTGGAAATGTCATTTGAACCCGAAGCGAGCGGCACGAGGCTCGCCTGGCGCATGCTGTTCGAGCCAACCGACGAAAACCAAGAACTTGCAAAGTTCATCCGAGCCGCCAACGAACAGAACTTCGACCGCCTCGCGCAGGTCCTGGCAAACGGAGATCCGTGACATGACGGCAGCACTTGATCCGGCCCGCATCCTGGAGGTCGACCGCCTCGTCGCCGCTCCCATTGACCTTGTCTTTGAAATGTTCACCGAGCCACGTCACATCGACAAGTGGTGGGGTCCGGATGGTTTCCGCAACGAGACCCACGAGATGGATTTCTCCGTCGGCGGTCTCTGGCGCTACACGATGCACGGACCGGATGGCAAGGACTGGCCGAACTGGATCCGCTATCAGGACATCACGCCGCCCACGCGCATTGCCTATGAACACGGCGGCGAGATGGGCGAAGTCGCGCATTTCGATGGCGTGATCACGCTTCAGCCGGAGGGAGAAAGCACCCGCGTAACCATAACGCTGGTCTTCCCGACAGCGGAAGCCCGCGATGCGACACTCAAGTTCGGCGCGGTCGAAGGTGGTCGGCAGACGCTGGCGCGCCTGGATCGCTACGTCTCGGATCGCAAGGTTTGACGACACTTGATCGTCGCCGCCATCCGCCACGATGACATCACGTGCGCAAACATGTTCCATCAATAATTGATATTTGCCTGAATCGTCACGTCACGGCACTGTGCCGCCGGTTGTTGGGGGAGGCTTGCATGACCGCTGAGATCGAGAATCCGGCCGAAAAGGCGACGCGCCGGGAATGGATCGGCCTTTTGATCCTTTCCATCGCCTGCCTGATCTATTCCATGGACCTATCGGTTCTGTTTCTCGCCATGCCGGCGATTGTCGCCGATCTCGATCCGTCCGCTACCCAGCTTCTGTGGATTAACGACATCTACGGCTTCATGGTCGCCGGGTTTCTCGTGACCATGGGCACCCTGGGAGACCGCATCGGCCGTCGCAAGGTGCTGCTGATTGGTGCTGCCTTTTTCGGTCTGGCCTCCCTCTTTGCGGCCTTCGCCCACACGGCAGACATGCTGATCCTCGCCCGTGCCCTGCTCGGCATCGCCGGAGCCACGATCGCGCCTTCGACGCTGTCGCTCGTCGTCAACCTTTTCCGCAATGAGAGTGAGCGCACCCGGGCGATCAGCATCTGGGGGACGGCGTTCGCGCTTGGCGGGCTCATTGGCCCGCTGATCGGCGGGGTGCTCCTACAGTATTTCCACTGGGGCTCGGTTTTCCTGATCAATGTCCCGATCATGGCCGCTCTCCTCGCAAGCGCGCCCTTTCTCTTGCCGGAATACAGGGATGAGAATGCCGGCCGCCTGGATCTCCTGAGTGTCGCGCTGTCGTTGCTGACCGTGCTGCCCATCGTCTACGGCTTCAAAAAGATGGCGGCCGAAGGCTTCGAACCGGTACAACTCGTGCCGATACTTGTCGGAGTCGCCATCGGCACCGTCTTCGTCAGACGCCAGAAGCAGCTCGAACACCCGATGATCGATCTCGCCCTGTTCAAAATT
Source organism: Hyphomicrobiales bacterium (assembly GCA_900473805.1). Lineage (GTDB taxonomy): Bacteria > Pseudomonadota > Alphaproteobacteria > Rhizobiales > Rhizobiaceae > Allorhizobium. The sequence goes on from UCMS01000006.1 coordinate 182,002, forward strand.
CCGGCCTTCACCGCCTCGCTAATGGTCAATCTCGCCGGCGTCTTCTTCATCTTCGGCATTTTCCTGTTCCAGAACCTCTTCCTGCAGCTGGTCGTCGGACTGACACCGCTGAAGGCCGCCCTCTGGTCGGTTCCCTCCTCGCTCGTCTTCACGGTGATGTCCTTCCAGGCCTGGCGCGTGACGAACCGTCTTGGTCCCATTCGGACGGTCCTCCTGGGACTGGTCGTCAATGCGCTCGGCACGGGCCTCATGGCGATCGCCGCCTGGAACGAAAGTCTTGTCGGCGTGCTCGGCGCCAGCATGGTCATGGGCCTCGGCTTCGTGCCGGTGATCCTGACGACCACCGGCCTGATCGTCGGCACGGCGCCGCCGGAAAGGGCCGGCTCAGCCTCGGCCATCTCCGAAACGAGCGCCGAATTCGGCGGTGCGCTGGGCGTCGCCGTCCTCGGCAGCCTCGGCACGCTCTTCTACAGGTTCGGCATGCAGGACGCAGACCTGACGGACCTCTCTGCCGCCGACCAGACCTCGGTCACCTCGGCACTCGGCACGGCCCTCGAAGTCGCCCGCAACACCGGCCACGAAGCAGCCCCTTGGCTCGCCATGGCAAAGGCAAGCTACGCCTCGGGCTTCGCCCTCTGTTGCGCGCTGGCCACCATCACCCTGCTGCTGCTCGCCGCCATCGCCGCGCGTGTCTATGCCCGCACGGAAATCGATCTTGACGCAGCAGCCGGAAGCCACGACCATTGATTGTATGAAATCAGTCGTCAGGCTTTTGCTCCGAGCACTCTTGGTGCTCGGAATCGTGTTGATCACTGTCCCCGCGGGGTTCCGTCTGTGGTCGGTCTTTCGAGAGACGACCCCATACCTTTCGGGTGAATCGGTCACTGCCAGCGTGGTCGCCCGAGATACCCGCATCGCCTACCGGGAATGGGGCGACCGCAATGACCCGCCGGTCATGCTGATTCATGGCACACTCGCCTGGTCGCAGACCTGGCAGGTCATTGCGCCGCAAATCGCATCAGCCGGGTTCCGCGTCATCGCCCCGGACCTTCCCCCGTTCGGCTATTCGCAACGCCCGTCCAATGCCGATTACGGGCGCAAAGCCCAGGCCGATCGCATCCTCGCTTTCGCCGATGCACTGGAACTGCAGCGTTTCGATCTGGTGGGCCATTCCTTTGGCGGCGGCGCAACGGTCGAAACCGCATTACGGTCACCGGATCGCATTAACGGGCTGGTATTGCTGGACGTGGCCATGGCCTGGAAAAATCTCACCGGTAGCGGCCCGGCGGTCTCGTTGCTTTCACGCGTTCGGCCCATCCAGACCGCGCTCATGGCCACCACCTTTACCAACCCGCTGATGATCGGGCCGGGTCTTCGCGACTTCATTGCCGACGACTCGCTGGTCACCGATGATCGTATCGAACTCTATCGCAGGCCGCTCGCGGTGGAAGGCACGAGCGCCGCGGTGGGCGACTGGCTCCAGTCTGGCCTGCTTGGAAATGAAACCACGTCTCTTGCGGCGGACACGACACGTTATCCCGGATTTGCCCCGCCCGTTCTGATCATCTGGGGCGAAGAGGATACGGTCACGCCCCTCGACCAGGCAACGCATCTTCAATCCCTGTTCGGCGACGCTCAGCTTTCCGTGCTGCCGAACGTCAACCACATTCCCCATGTGGAAGCGCCCGGCCAGGTGGCGCAGCTCATCATAGACTTCGTGCACAGCGATCGCCGCACCCGTGTCACCGACCCCGAGACGGGCCTTCGCCCTGCTCTGGGCCCCTGACCTTCTGCAGTGTATCGAACAACCGTTTCACACCGCCAAGGTCTGACCGGAACGCCGCCAGGCTGCGCGCCTTCAGATCCGGATCCGGCATCCGGAGGATCGCCGACGGATGCGTCGTCACAAGCAGCATGCGGTTGTCCTGCATGGGGATCGGCATGCCGCGCACTTCGGCGATCGGCCGGCTCTCACCGGTTAGAGACAGATAAGCGGTCGCGCCGAGCGCCACGACGATGCGCGGCCGGATGATCTCAATCTCCTTGGAAACCCACCAGCGACAATGCGCCACCTCGCCGGCATCCGGGCGCATGTGAATGCGCCGCTTGCCGCGCCGCTCGTATTTGAAATGTTTGACCGCGTTGGTGACGTAAACCTGCGACCGGTCGATCCCTGCAGCCGCAACAGCCTCGTCGAACACCTGCCCCGCCGGCCCGATGAACGGCCGCCCCGCGAGATCTTCGGTGTCGCCGGGCTGCTCCCCAACGAACATGATCTCGGCATCATCAGGTCCCTCGCCAAACACCGTCTGCGTCGCATGGCAATGCAGCGGACAGCGCGTACAACCGGCCGCCTCATGCCGAAGCCGTTCAAGCGGCGGAAGGTCCGGATCACTTTGCTCTTCGCGACCGCGCCACTGCGCCTGCAGCCGCTCGTGGAAGGCCGGCGGCTGGCTTGCCTCGCGCGCGGCCATCTCCTGCACCCGCCGCTCGGCCCCCGCAATCAAATCCGGAATGAGCGAGGCCTCCGGCATGTTCTTCCAGTATTTCTTCGGCATCTCCGACTGCATCGCCCGGATCTTCACCCGCGCCGGATTGAAGATGTTGGAAAAATAGGTCCGCCACAGCTCGTCGGTCTCGTCTTCCGCTTCCGGTCGCCCTGCCGGCTCGCGGGAGGTTTTGAGCTCCTGCCCGTTCCAGGCGGCCGAGCCCTTCGGCGTGGCGATCAGCCAGTCCATGTCGGTGAAGCGCCGCTGGAAGAAGCCGGCGGTGCGCGCGACGATGAAATGCTCCGGCTCGAACCAGGCAACGAAGCGCCGACGTTTTGGCTGGACAGCGTCCACCTCGCGGAACCGCACGAAAGCCTTCATCTTATGGCTGTCGCGCCGGACATTCTTGATCAGACGGACAAGATCGGCGACGTCAGTATCCGATCGCACCTGCAGTAGGCTGCGCTCCGCCTGCAGCCTCCAAAGAATACGGTAGAGCAGCGCAAAACGGTCCGGGTCGGAATGGCAGATCGCAGCTTCCGCAGCCTCGATAAAGCCCTTGGGCACTGAGATGTCGAGAGTTTGCGCACGAGGCATCGGGGCCTCTGTCTGTGTGCCGAACAGATCGCCGCCCTCTCCCGAAAGCTGCCAGCAAACCTGCTCCGGCCGAACGCCAGCGGCCAGCAGACCACGCGCGGCATCGCGCCACTCATCGAACGCCCCTCGCCCCTCCAGCGTGACGGTCCGCATCAGAACAGCGACAGCTGCTCGGCCGCCGGCGCAAAGACTGCCCGGAGATCCGAGCGGTCCAGGCTGCGATTGGGCGACCAGCCCTCGGCGACGATAAAGGGGCGCACCTTCTTGAGCGACACGCCGAGACGCGTCAGATCCTCCAGCCGTACGCGCCGATGACGGCGGGCCGAGAGGAGCCCGTTGACGGTCTTCGTGCCAAAGCCCGGCACGCGCAACAAGGTCTCGCGATCCGCCTTGTTGACGTCGACCGGGAAGCGGTCGCGATTGGCGAGCGCCCAGGCCAGCTTCGGATCGAGCTCCAGATCGAGCATGCCATCCTGCCCGATCGAGGCGATTTCCTCCACCGAGAAGCCATAGAAGCGGTAGAGCCAGTCCGCCTGATAGAGCCGGTGCTCGCGCATCAGCGGCGGCTTGATCAGCGGCAGATTGCGCGAACTGTCCGGGATCGGGCTGAAGGCCGAGTAGTAGACGCGCTTCAGCCCGTAGCTGCTATAGAGCCGCGCGCTGGAGCCGAGGATCGTCGCGTCGCTCGCCCCGTCGGCGCCGACGATCATCTGCGTGCTCTGTCCGCCGGGCACGAACTTCTTGCGCCGTCCGGTGAGCGTCGGCTCGCGCGCCTCGTCGATCTTGAGCCTCAGATCTGCCATCGAGCGGCGAATGTTGACCGGCCGTTTCTCCGGCGCATAGCGCTCCAGCCCGTGGTCGGTCGGAAGCTCGATATTGATCGACAGGCGGTCGGCATAAAGCCCCGCCTCCTCCACCAGATGCGCGGAGGCCTCGGGGATCGTCTTCAGGTGAATATAGCCGCGAAAATCATGCTTGGTCCTGAGATCTCGGGCAATCTTGACCATCTCGGCCATGGTATCATCCGAAGACTTGATGATCCCGGAAGAGAGAAACAGACCCTCGATGTAATTGCGCCGGTAGAATTCGATCGTCAGCCAGACGACCTCGTCCGGCGTGAAGCGGGCCCGCTCGACATTGCTCGAGGAACGGTTGATGCAATAGGCGCAGTCATAGATGCAGAAATTGGTGAGCAGGATCTTCAGCAGCGAGATGCAGCGGCCATCCGGCGCATAGGCGTGACAGATCCCTGACCCTTCGGTCGAACCCAGCCCGCCGGAGGCAGACGAGTCCCGCTTCGTCGTCCCGCTCGAAGCGCAGGAGGCATCGTATTTGGCCGCATCGGAAAGGATGGCAAGACGTTCCTTGAGAGACTTCTTCATAAGAATGTTCTCTATACGTTCTACTCACCCGCGTCAACGACATCCCCTGCGGCATTGAGTCCGAGCGACTGATCACGCCTCTGTTTTTACTCGATCTTTCGGCGCCACCAGGGGCAACTTCGAACGTTTTGTCGAAAACTCTGGCATTTGCCGGAAGCAATCTGCTATAGTGATTGCAACTTGATTTGTGACATGGTTCCGCAGCTTCGCTACGGAACCTGTTTTCTTTTGTGCCCGCGCCTGCGGCCGAAGAGACGAAGGAAGAGGAAATGGTAGAAAAGGTACCGATGACGCAGAACGGCTTTGCCAAGCTCAACGAAGAGCTGCGCTGGCGTCAGCAGGAGGAGCGTCCGCGCATCATCGAGGCGATTGCCGAGGCCCGCGCCCATGGGGACCTCTCGGAAAATGCCGAATATCACGCCGCCAAGGAAGCGCAGAGCCACAATGAAGGCCGCATCGGCGAGCTGGAAGACCTGATTGCCCGCGCAGAAGTCATCGACCTCACCAAGATGTCGGGCTCGAAGATCAAGTTCGGAGCGACGGTCAAGCTGGTCGACGAGGACACCGACGAGGAAAAGACCTATCAGATCGTCGGCGACCAGGAAGCCGACGTGAAAGCCGGTCGCATCTCCATCTCCTCTCCGATCGCCCGCGCGCTGATCGGCAAGGAAGTGGGCGACAACATCGAGGTCGTCGCGCCCGGCGGCTCAAAGGCCTACGAGATCCTCGCGGTCAACTGGGGTTGATGGGACCTCAACCCCGATGGTGAAAGCGAAGACGACATACGTGGACCCCGCCGGGGTCCACGTGATAGCGCCGAATTTCAAGGTCCGCCTCTCCGGCGTCACCTCGACGATCATCCAGCTCGTCCCCGTGCAGAACCGGTTTGGCCAGAAGGTGGCCGTGCTCGGCCCTGGCCTGCCGGGCGATCTGCCGCATCTTCGCTTTCGCGACCTGTGGAAGCTCTGGCGCCCGCCCGAGGGGCAGGAAGGGCGTGTGTGGCACGCCCGCCGCAACATCGAAATGCTGCCCGGCATCATCCTGCGCGATCTCCTGCGCATGCCGCTCAAACTCGTCTTCACCTCCGCCTCTCAGCGCCGGCATTCACGCTGGACGAAATTTCTCGTCCGACAGATGGATGCCGTGATCGCCACCAGCGCCAAGACCTGCGCCTATCTGGAGGTGCCGAACACGGTGATCATGCACGGCATCGATTGCGAGAAGTTCAAACCGGCCGAGGACAAGGATGCGGCCAAGCGCGCCTGCGGGCTTGATCCCACCCAGCGTTACATCGGCTGCTTCGGCCGCATCCGCCATCAGAAGGGGACCGACCTCTTCGTCGATGCGATGATTTCACTCCTGCCAAAACACCCCGGCTGGTCAGCCATCGTCGCCGGCCGCGCCACTCCCAAACATATCGCCTTCGAGGACGAACTGAAGGCAAAGGTCGATGCCGCCGGCCTGGGCGGCCGCATTCTCTTCGTCGGCGAGCACAAGAACATCGCCGACTGGTACCGCACCCTCGACCTCTTCGTCGCCCCCCAGCGCTGGGAAGGCTTCGGCCTGACGCCTCTCGAAGCCATGGCAACCGGTGTGCCGGTGGTGGCGACGGATGTGGGGGCGTTTAAGGAGTTGATGGCGGCGGGCCAACGCCAGACGGGTCGGGTCATTGCGAGGAACGACCTGCCCGCAATGCTGGAAGCAACGACTGACATGGTGGCGAGTGCAACCGACCCCCTGATCGCGGCAGACTGCCGTGACCACGTCTTCGAGAATTTCCGCATCGAAACCGAAGCTTCTCGACTGGGCGCACTATACGCGCGCCCGGATTAAACTGCTTTGCATTGGGCTTAGCGTGCGATCCAAGGCTGGTTGCCCCCTGGATTTAGGCTCGCGCCATTAGCCCTCTGTCGAATAGCCCAATATAGGCGGATGCGACGGCCTCTTCCGAGAACTGTCGCATCAAGGTCTCATGGCCAGCCTCGCCCAATTTTGCAGCCACATCCGAGTTGTCCAGCAAGGCTTGAATTGCAGACGAGAAGCCTTCAACACGACCGATCTCGACGAGAAGCCCGTTTTCGCCGTCACGCATGAACCAGCTCGGCCCTTCGGACCGCGAAGACACGACCGGCTTACGTTGCGCCCAGGCTTCAAGGATTACATTTCCAAGCGGTTCGTGGCTGGAGGGCATCACGAACACGTCGGAGGCCGCCACATAGGGCCGCGTGTCCTTCTGCCAGCCGAGAAAGCGGACACGTCCGCTCATTCCCAGATCCGCCGCCAGCCCTTTCAGACTATCGGCTTCTTCGCCATCACCGGCCAACCACAGGTGAACGTCAGGCGAAAGCCGCGATACGGCCTCGATCAGTGTGTGGAATCCCTTGCGGCGAACGAAACGCCCCATGCTCATGACGACTGGGACCCCCTCCGGGGTCGAGACTTTCGACCGGTCAATCGGAGCAACCGGATCCGTATTGGTGAAGTTGGAGATTACCTCAACACCACGCGTCCAGCCGAGCTGGCGCACATGCTCGCCGATCGCAGGCGTGTTGCAGACCAGAATGTCGGTATTCTTGAAATAGGAGAGGTTCGTGGGAAAGTCGCCGAGCCGCGAGAGCTTCACGCAGCCCTTGTAGGCCGGCATCAACCGGCTGGCCCGGGTCGCCCACGACATGAGTCCGTCCGGCTTTTCCCGCTCCGCCATCATGCGGACGCGAATCGGCAACAGCAACCGGTCGGGCGACAAATTTCGAAAATTGCTCTCGATGATGCCGCAGACTTGCTCGATGTCCTTGCGCCAAAGCCGGTCCGGACGAATGACCGCCGTCTGCTCCACCCCCCGTTTGGCCAACGCATTTACCAGATGGACGAAAAAGCGCTCAGCCCCGCCGTCCTTGCCAAAGTGATAGTGGAAGACCTTCATTCTTTGCTCCCACGCTCCATGTCATCCACGTTGGGACGTCTCGTGAGCGCCTGTCGTTGATAGATTTTCGCCTGCGTCAAAAAGGCATAGACCGCCCCGGTCATCGCCTCGATGAAGCCCGGCGCGCCGCAGCGCCACAAACCATTGCGGAAATAGAGCCGGAGGAAATAAAGCAGGGGCGAGAACACCAGCTTCGAAACCTTCGCCTGTCTCCCCTCGGCAACCTGCTGGTCAGCTTTCAGCGTCGAATATTTGTTCTCTTTGAGGATCTGTTCATCGATGACGAGTGGTCGGTAGTGCAAAAGACTACCGACAGACGAGCGCTCCACTCTCCCCTCCGCAACAAGCCCCTCATGGACCCGTTGTGAAAGGTCGTATCGCCCCGCTCCTTGTCGGATCAGTCGCAGGTTCTTGCGCTCGCGCACATGCGCGGGTGTATACCCGTAGCCGATCAGATAAGGCCGCCGCGCGACCCGCCAGCCGATCACCTCGGGCGGCGCGGCAATTAACTTCGGAAGCTCCGCTCGCAAGGCCGCGTCCAGCCGCTCATCCGCATCGATGTTGAAACACCAGGCATGGGAGCAGTGCTCCAGCGCAAACTGCTTCTGTCCCGCATACCCGCGCCAGGGCTCACAGATAAAGCGAATGGGAAAGCCGCGATCGATGTAGGACTGCACAAGCAACGCAGTTCCATCTGTCGATCCGGAATCGACGATGACGATCTCGGCGAAACCTTCAAGGCTTTCTAAGCAATTGCCGAGATAGTCCTGCTCGTTCAAGCAAATGATGAAGGCGGAGATTGGCAGCTGCGTCATGGGTGCAGCACCTGTCACATTGAGCGTGCGAAATGGACGGTCTTGTGGATTTTGGCCCTAACTCTGAACCCACGAGCCTCAAGAACGGAGTACAATGCGTCAATTTTGTCCTCACCGACGATATGAGGATGCAACTCGACAATCATATGACGAACATTGCCCAGATCCTCGACAGCCAGCAGGTCAATTTCCGCCCCTTCGACATCCATGATGATTACATCAGGGTCATGCCGCATCAGTACATCGCGAAGCGCATCACTTTCGACTAGGATTTTTTCATCCTGCCGCTGGCGATCGTAAAGGCTTGACGAAATTATATTGTCGCTTCTGAAGAAAGTAATGGGCTCGCCACTGACGGTGACAGCCTTCATATTCAGCGTGGGTTCCAGTCCGTTCAACGCAAAATTGCCACGAATGATATGTTCCAGCGACGGATTTGCCTCATAGGAGATAACGTTTCTCTCTCCGCAAATACGGGTCGCGATCAAACTGATGAACCCGATGCCAGTACCGATCTCCACGACGCGCATGCCGGGTTTCAGCAGGCTGGTAATCAGCGCCCTCTCCGCACTCTCGTAGGTTTCATTAAACAAGGCGGAACGGACAAGTCTGGGCAGTTTGCCTGCAGTGGTATCGATTTTAACGCCTTCGATTTCCATTATGGAAACGTTCGTGAGCCTGCGCCAGCGTGCCTTCATTCGCTGCAGAAATTTGTTCAAGATGTCACCCGTACGCTCCGCCGACGAAAGGAAACGTACGGCCTTCAGATTTCCACCAGTCCAATATCTTTCACCTGACGGATGGTCAACATGGTGCGGACCGTGTCGACCCGCTCGTTTGCTGTGAGGACATCGATAACAAAATCCTGAAAGACTGTGAGATTTTCAGCAACGCAATGCAGAAGAAAATCGCTTTCGCCGGAAACCATCCAAGCTTGCCGGACGAGTGGCCAACCGGCTGTCGCCGAGGCAAAGGCTTTCAGGTCACCGTCTGATTGGTGTTTTAGCCCCACCGCGCAGAACGCGACGATATCAAAACCCAGAGCCGGCGCATTCAGCAAAGCATGATAGCCCTTGATGACGCCAGCCTCTTCGAGTTTGCGAACACGCCGAAGACAAGGGGGGGCGGAAATGCCGACACGCTGCGCTAGCGCGACGTTCGTTATGCGCCCATCGACCTGCAATTCCCGCAGAATTTTAAGGTCTATCGCATCAAGTTCAACGCGCATGGCCATAGCCGATATTCCCCGCTGGACTAGTGCCAGCCCTTTACTAAGTTCGCTCTACTCTTTGTCAGCGGATTGAGCACGGGGCAAAAGCTGCTCACTCACGGCCATCCGCCATCCGCCATCGTGAACTAGGTTTTCTTCAGGATCGCCATGTAATTTATCGGCATGCCGCGTGACGTGTAGCGATGCCGGATGTCTGCAAGTCGCGCCAAAGGCGACATTAACCGCGCCAACAGACCGAAGACCTGAAATACGACGAGCAAGAGAAGTCCTCCGAGACCACCACCGTAGCCCACGCTAGAACGTGGGAAGTGACTACGCATGTAGCGCAGTTGATGGGCCACGGTACCCATGAAGCCTTCAAGCCACCGAATCTCGTTTGTGTGAAAGCCTGATTGTTCAAAAAGATACATTAAGCCGAATTGTGTATAACGGTAAAAGTCGTAGGGCTTCTCGTGTTCTTGATAATAGAGCGGAGCCGAAAAAAACATGACGCCACCCGGTTTCAGCACGCGATTAAGCTCTTTCAGCACCAACTTGGGCTCCGGTAGATGTTCCATCACCTGAGTAAAAACCACCGCATCAAATCGGCCGTCTTCGACAGGTATGGAACGCAGGTCGCATACATACGTGCTTGGTTTATACGCTTTATCGACCTGCTCGAAATCTGCGGTTTCGTAACGCTGCTGTGAAAATTTCGAAGCGTATTTCTGCGATCCGGCTCCGGCATCTAGGACAAGACATCCAGGCGGAAGCGATTTGCCGAACGCTTCGAGTTCACGATCAAGCCAAACCCGGCTGGCATTCAGACCCATATGATTCCCCTTCAAGCCAAGGCCATGTGCACTAGTCCTAGATGAGTGTATTGCTGCATTCACTCGCGAATTCCAGCCGGCCTAAAGCAATAGCTGGGGACATCGAGCCGAAATATCGGACAGATCCGCGTTGAAGAAGTCTCTGAACTAACCGCTGGAAACGAGCTTATGCCGATTTGCGACAACTGCAGATTTCTTTCAGCGCATGTTTTGCGGGCACGTGACCACCTGATTTTTCGCTCGGTGCACTTGAAAAACCAACCTGTCGATCCCTAAACTAGCCCGAAGCCTCGAAACTCTAATAGTCGCCCGGTCGCACAGAACGACACGCCATCCGGGTTAAGGAATACGACATGACCACCCACCACACCAAGGTGCTGATCATCGGCTCCGGCCCCGCCGGATACACAGCTGCCATCTATGCCGCCCGCGCCATGCTGAAGCCGGTGCTGATTGCCGGCATGGAACAGGGCGGTCAGCTGATGATCACCACGGATGTGGAAAACTATCCGGGTTTTGCCGATCCGATCCAGGGCCCCTGGTTGATGGAGCAGATGCTCAATCAGGCCATTCATGTCGGCACCGAAATCGTCAGCGATCTCGTGACAGAGGTCGACACGACCAACCGCCCCTTCACCATCAAGACCGATAGTGGCCAGGTCTGGACGGCAGACACGCTGATCATCTGCACTGGCGCCAAGGCCAAGTGGCTGGGCATCGAGAGCGAGCAGCATTTCCAGGGTTTCGGGGTCTCCGCCTGCGCCACCTGCGACGGATTCTTCTATCGCAACAAGGACGTCATCGTTGTCGGCGGCGGCAATTCGGCCGTCGAGGAAGCGCTCTACCTTTCGCACATCTGCAAGTCCGTCACCGTCGTTCATCGTCGCGACAGTTTCCGCTCGGAAAAGATCCTTCAGGAACGCCTCTTCGCCAAGGAGAACATCCGCGTTCTCTGGAACACCACGGTGGAGGAAATCACCGGCACGCCCGCAAAGCCCCCGATGCCGCCGTCCGTCTCGGGCGTGAAGCTCAGGGATGCGCTGACCGGCGCCGTGACAGACATGCCGATCGACGGCGTCTTTGTCGCGATCGGCCATGCCCCGGCCGTCGAATTGTTCAAGGGCAAGCTGAAGCTCAAGTCCAACGGCTACCTCTGGACCGCTCCGGATTCGACCGCAACCGACGTGCCCGGCATCTTTGCCGCCGGCGACGTCACTGACGATGTCTATCGCCAGGCGATCACGGCCGCCGGCATGGGCTGCATGGCGGCGCTGGAGGCCGAACGCTTCCTCACCGCCCAGCCTGCCGAAACCCGACAAGCGGCGGAATGATCGCCATGAGAGGGGGCGGCATGCCGTTGGACTGGGACAAACTGCGCATTTTTCATGCCGCTGCCGAAGCCGGCTCCTTCACCCATGCCGCCGACAAGCTGCATTTGTCGCAGTCGGCCATCAGCCGCCAGGTGTCGTCGCTGGAGCAGGATATCGGCGTCAAGCTTTTCCATCGCCATGCCCGCGGCCTGATCCTCACCGAACAGGGCGAACTGCTCTACCGCACGGCGCATGACGTCCTGCTGAAGCTGCAGACCGTGAAGATGCAGCTGACCGAAACGACGGAAAAACCGTCCGGCAAGCTGCGCGTGACCACAACCGTCGGCCTCGGTCAGGGCTGGTTGACGGACAAGGTGCAGGAATTCCTGCAACTCTATCCGGAGATGTCGATCCAGTTGATCCTCGACAACGAAGAGCTGGACGTCAACATGCGCCATGCCGACTGCGCTATCCGCCTGCGCCAGCCGCAGCAGTCGGATCTCATCCAGCGCAAGCTGTTTACCGTGCACATGCATGTCTATGCGGCACCGTCCTATATCAACCGCTATGGCGAGCCGCAGTCGATCGAGGATCTCGACAACCACAAGATCATCTCCTTCGGAGAGCCGGCGCCGAACTATCTGCTCGACGTCAACTGGCTGGAAACGGCCGGTCGCTCTTCGGACAATGCCCGCATGCCGCATCTGCAGATCAACAGCCAGACCTCGATCAAGCGCGCCTGCCTGCTCGGCATCGGGATCGCCATGTTGCCGGACTATATCGTCGGCCGCGACCCGGGCCTTGTGCAGCTTGCTATCCCCGCCGACATCCCTTCCTTCGATACCTATTTCTGCTATCCCGACGAGATCAAGAACGCTGCGAAGCTCAAGGCCTTCCGCGATTTCATTGTCGCCAAGGCACGAAACTGGAACTTCTGAGAGCCTCAGCGGCACAGGAATTGTATGCCTCGCGCACCGACCTGCGCTCACCGCATGCCTGACATGCATAAAAAAGCATTGTTCACTGCACAAAAAACCACCATATCGCACACAGCTGATGCACATGGTGGCTTTTTCCTCCCAGTTCCACCGCAGCAGCTGTTCCCCTCTGGAGGTTTTAACCTTCACAATTTAAAGGGCCCTGGTTTTCCAGTGGCCCTCTTTTTTTGCCCATCATGGAACCAATCCGCCTCTGAGGAATTTCACGCGTAAGGCGGAACTATCGCCGCAGTCCGATAAGCCGAACTGCGGGAAGGCATCCGTCTCCTAACGTCAAGGCGAAATACCTGGAGGGGTCATGTACCTAGAGGATGTGATGAAGGCGCTGGCGCACCCCGCGCGTATGGAAATGTTGATCTGGCTGAAGGAGCCGGATGAGTATTTCGGGGTTCCCAAAGAGGAGGCCGGAGACGGCATCAGCGCAGGCCAGTTCGAACGCTCCGGCCTGTCGCAATCGGCCGTATCCGCGCATCTCGCGACTTTGCAGCGTGCCGGACTGATCAACTCCAAGCGCGTCGGCCAGCGCGTGCTTTATCGACGGGATGAAGAAACGATCGCGGAATTCATCAAGACCTTGAACGGCATGCTCTGACCTCCCACATCCTTGTTCCCCGGCGGTCAATCCTCCCTCCGCCGGAAACTCCCGAGAGGTTTCATGTCCAAGCTTTTTGAACCGACAACCGTCGGCCAGATCTCCCTGTCGAACCGTGTCGCCATGGCACCCCTGACCCGCAACCGGTCTCCGGGCGCAATCCCCAATGACCTGAACGTCGAATACTACCGCCAGCGCGCAGGCGCGGGCCTGATCGTCAGCGAAGGCACCGCGATCAGCCATCAGGGCCAGGGTTATGCAGACGTGCCCGGCCTCTATCTGCCGGAAGCCGTTGAAGGCTGGAAAAAGGTCACCGCCGCGGTGCATGCGGCCGGCGGCAAGATCGTCACCCAGCTCTGGCACGTCGGCCGCATCTCGCACACCTCATTGCAGCCCGGTGGCGGCAAGCCGGTGGCGCCCTCGGCGATCGCCGCAAAGTCCAAGACCTACATCCTCAATGCCGACGGCTCCGGCGCCTTCGTCGAGACGTCTGAACCGCGGGCCCTCGAACTCTCCGAGATCCCGGGCCTGATCGAAGACTATCGCAAGGCCGCCCGCGAGGCGATCGAAGCCGGCTTCGACGGCGTCGAGATCCACGCCGCCAACGGCTACCTGCTGGAGCAGTTCATGCGCGCAAACAGCAACCAGCGCACCGATGCCTATGGTGGACCGATCGAAAACCGCATCCGCCTGACACTCGAGGTGGTCGATGCGATCGTCAAGGAGATCGGCGCCGATCGCACCGGCATCCGCATCTCCCCGACAACGCCCGCGAACGACGTCGCAGATCCCGATCCGGCGGCCGTCTACACGGCATTGGTCGAGAAGCTCGCAGGCTTCGATCTCGCCTTCATCCACGTCATTGAAGGCGCCACCGGCGGGCCGCGCGATGTGCTGCCCTTTGACTGGAAGGCGCTGAAGGCTGCCTACCGCGCCAAGGGCGGCAAGGGCACCTGGATGGTCAACAACGGCTATGACCGAGCCTCCGCCATCGAGGCGGTGGAAAGCGGCTACGCCGATGTCGTCGCCTTCGGCCGTCCGTTTATCGCCAATCCGGACCTCGTGCGCCGTCTGAAGGAAGACGCCGCCTGGAATGAGCTGGAACAGGCCACGCTCTATGGCGGCGGCGCCCAGGGTTACACGACCTATCCGGCGCTCGCCTGATCCGGGACATCGACCTGCAATTGGCCCCGCATCTCATCGGTGCGGGGGCTTTTGTTTCAGGTCACCGGGTGTACGAGAAACGGGCTTTGGCAATCCCCATAGCAACATCCGCAAAGACAAGCGCATTGAGTGGATGCAGGGACGCGACCGCCGGGATATCGCCTCGCAGCGCCGCAAGCAGCACCTGCAAGAGATAGACGACCATCAGGATGGCGGCGTCCCGGCGGAAAGGATGGAGCGCGTGAGCGGTCAAGGCCAGAAACAACATGCCGATCACCGGCAGAGCCAAAAGCCCGCCCAATAGCCCGTGCAACCCCCAGCCGTCAGCAACACCGAAGATCGACATCCCTGCCAGCACGAACTGCCCGGCGATCCCGACAAGAGTGAGAACGGCGAAGCCGGAAAACAAGGCGGGAAAGATCTGCCGGACCCGCCCCTGCCCTCTTGCCTGCGGACGAACCGTTGTCATGCCGCACCACCCGGCACGACCAGATGTGCGTCGACAGGTGAACCATCAGAGCTGCGATCAAGACAACCGAGGCTCATAAGTGTCGTCTTCACCGCCTCATCGAGCGGCGTACGCGGTTCGGCGCCGAGACGGTCCAAGAGCCGTCGGTTGTCGAGCCGGATCGTGCACTTCCACAGGTAACGCATCTCGTGCAACTCCCGCATCAGTGGTACGAAGGGTCGCGCCAGCCCGGCGAGCAACCAGGGGAACGACCAGATACGAAGGGACGGCTTGCCGGCCGCACGGCCGATCGCCCTGGCCATCTGCATGCCATCCACATCGAAAAACCCGTCCATATGGAACCGCGCAAAGGCCGGCAGTTGGTCCGCCCGGTCGAGGAGCTGCATGAAGGTTTCAGCCATGTCGGGCAGATAGGCCCAAGCATGCCCGATGCCTCTTCGGCCCGGATTGATGACGAAGCGCACCGGCTTGCCCGGCATCACCAGCCCCTGAGCAAACCAATTGTTGCCGGCATTCGGTCCGAAGAAATCGCCTGCCCGCACAAGAATGACCGGCACGCCGTCGATTGCGGCTCGTTCCAGCCGCTTTTCCAGTTCGACGCGAATGCCCCCCTTGACGCTGACAGGCCTCTGCGGACTGTCTTCGGAAAGCAGCGGAAAGGCATCGGGACCGTAGTTATAAATCGTGCCCGGCATCAGGATGCGGGCTCCGACCGCACGGGCGGCAGCGATGGTGTTGTCGATCATCGGCAGCACCAGTTGACCCCAGTTGCGATAACCGGGGGGATTGACCCCGTGCACGATCACGCTGGCGCCAGTGGCGGCCCGCAGCACGTCGGAGGCGACCATGGCATCCCCTTTCACCCACTCATAGGCAGGGCGCGCCTCGCTCTGTGCCACGGGATTGCGATGCATCGCACGCACCCGGTAGCCTCGCGCCAGCAGCGCCTCTGCGACTGCGCCGCCGATACCGCCGGTCGCGCCGAGGACGAGGGCCAAGGGCCGCGTTGTAAGGGCCTGCATCTGTGTCATGTCAATCTCCTTCGGTTTGAACTGAGAAGAAGATGGCACGCACTCTTGATATTCAAAATTGCCAAAAAATCTCTATCTGCTATACAAATTTCTATGGATATCGACAGGATCAGCTGGGACCATTATCGGACGTTCTTGGCCGTGCTCGATGGCGGCTCCCTCTCGGCCGCAGCACGAAGCCTCGGCCTGACCCAACCGACCGCAGGTCGGCATATCGAAGCGCTAGAGATAGCCTTCGGCGGTCCCCTCTTCCTGCGCGGACCGCAGGGGCTCCTGCCGACGGAAAAGGCGCGCGCCATGCATTCGCATGCGCGATCGATGGCGGCCATGTCAGCATCACTCGCGCGGATTGCGTCGGGCGATATGGAGGATGTACGCGGCACGGTGCGCATCAGCGCCAGCGAAGTCATTGCCATCGAAGCGCTGCCGAAAATCCTCGCCGACTTGCAGGAACGTCACCCGGCGCTTGAAATCGAACTCTCCGCCTCGGACACGGTGGAAGATCTGCTCAATCAGGAAGCCGATATCGCGGTGCGCATGACAACGCCGCAGCAGGCATCCCTGATCAGTCGGCGCATCGGCGTGCTTCCGATGGGGCTTTTCGCTCACCGCGACTACCTCGAGCGGCATGGCACGCCTGTGAGCCTCGCCGATCTGTCGAACCACCGGATGATCGGCTTCGACCGGCAGCTCGCCTATATCCGCGAAATCCTGAAGAACAATCCCGTGGCGGCCAGCCTCAACTTCCAGTTCCGCGCCGACAGCAATCTCGCCCAAATGGCGGCAATCCGGGCCGGCATCGGCATCGGGGTGTGTCAGGTCGCCCTCGGTCTGCGCGATCCCGACCTCAAGGAAGTCTTACCCGGCCTCATCGACATCGGGCTCGACACCTATGTGGTGATGCATGAAAGCCTGAAGACCACGCCCCGCTATCGCGCAACATTCGACATGCTGGTGGCGGGGCTCCTCGTCTTTCAGGGACAGACGCAGCAAATTCGGCCGCCATCGCCGCCGTAACGGACGCAGGGAATGGCAAAACGGCCGTTCGCGTTATGACACGCCTGATCAGACCGACGGTGCCGAACTCGGGACGAAGGCGTCGACCACCTCGATCTCCGGCCGATCGCCGCCGTCGCTGTATTCTTCCCGCCAGCGTCCGTTTTCGTCCTGGTAGCTGATCGTCACCGGCTCATCCCCGACCTGCTGCTCGGCCACGACGATGCGCACGGCTTCCAGCGCCTGATCGTGAGTCGGAAACGCTTCCGAATAGACCGGCCCGAGCCGATAGGCCCAGCCGCCGTCATGAGGGACGATCTCGTAGATGATCTTCACCATAGCCTTCTCCTCTTCGGCTGGCGGGATTATTCCACCAAAAGCGTCGGTGCGCAAATCCGTGGGACGACCAGGCCTTGCCGATGGAACACCGGTGTGGTCCACCCGTTAGTGGCAACCAACAGGGAGCGATTCATCATGATGTCTGCACTGAAACAGGAAAGGCTCCTGCTCATTCCGATCCTTCTGGGGATTGCGGCCTGGTTCGGTGAACATACGGTGCTGGAACATGGACAGATGGCCTCATTGGCCGGTGCAGCGATCCTGATCGTTGCCATCGTGATCGGCTCCATGCGCGTCGCCCATCATGCCGAGGTCCTCGCCCACAAGGTCGGCGACCCCTATGGCACGATGATCCTCACGCTGTCGGCGGTCGCCGTCGAGGTCATCATTCTTGCCATCATGATGAACAAGGGCGCATCACCCACATTGGTGCGCGACACCATCTATTCCGCCGTTATGCTCGACATCAACGGCATTCTCGGGCTTGCCGCCCTCCTCGGGGGCCTGAAGCACGGCGAACAGCCTTATAACGATGACAGCGGCAAGACCTATGGCGTCATGATCCTGACGGCCATGGGTATCTCCATGATCGTCCCGGAATTCATCCCCAGAGACCGCTGGCAGTATTATTCCGTCTTCACCATCTTCGCCATGCTGGCGCTTTACGGCCTCTTCCTGCGTATGCAGGTCGGCACGCACAGCTATTTCTTCTCCTACAGCTATCCGAGCCGCCCAGCCGCTGTGCCTCAAGCGGCGCAGTCAAAGCCGAGATCAGGGAGCAAGGGCAAAACTCGCGGTGCCGCCACGGCGGCGGCGGCAACTGCCAAGGCGGAAACCGGTTCCACCTCGGCCCTGTGGTCGATCGGCGTCATCCTCTTCGGCGTCGTCGTCATCGGCCTGCTGGCCGAAGTGATGTCGGTGCTGATGAATGCCGGGCTCGAGGGAACAGGCGCACCCGTCGCGCTGGCGGCGATCCTGGTCGCCGCGATTTCGGCGGCACCGGAAATCCTGACCGCATTGCGTGCCGCCTTACGCAACCGCATGCAGGCGACGATCAACATCGCCATGGGCGCTTCACTCTCCACCGTCATTCTGACCGTCCCGGTAATGGAGGGTATCGCCCTCTATACCGGTCAGCCCTTTGTCATGGCCATGACGCCGGTCCAGACAACGATGGTCGCGATCACCCTGATCGCCGCAGCCATCAATTTGAACGACGGCGAGACCAATGCGATCGAGGGCATGACCCATTTCGTGCTCTTCGCCACCTTCATCATGCTCGCCTTTCTCGGCCTCTGATTCGGCGCACGCCCACGCTCCAGATCCTCACGTGCAGGTGACTTCGAAGCGGGAACTTTTGTGGAAAGTTCCCGTTCACCCCGCACGGATCGGCCCCTTCGGCCCTTCCGCCGCATTGTCAACACGATGCGGTTGAAGATCGCCCCCGGTCGGGTTCCGGGGGCTAACGCGGGAGTCGAACGTGAAAAGATTGGACGTCATCGATGGCATGCGAGGCTACTTCCTCGTCTTCATGCTGATCAATCACATGGTCTTCGCCGGCGGCCTCTGGCTCGTCGAGATCAACCACCGAAATCTCGCCTTCGTCGAGGACGCCCAGGGCTTCGTCTTTCTGTCGGGTCTGCTGACCGGCATGGTCTATGCCCGCAAGATGATGAAGGACGGCTACCATGTTGGCCGCGACCGCATCTGGTCGCGCGCACTCGAACTCTATCGCTACGCCATGGGCGTGGTGCTCGTGGTGCTTGTCCTGCAGCTGGTGCTGCCTGGGGCGACTGAAGCCTGGCAAAACTGGCTGGGAACCGTAAGCCTGAAGGATCCAGCCTCCCTCGCCCCGGTCGCGACCTTCCTGGTTCAGCCGACCTTTATGGACATCCTGCCGCAATACATCGCGTATATGGTCTTTGCGCCGGTTGTCATCTGGTTCTGCCTGCGCGGCCAGTGGCTGGGTGTGGCCATTGCCTCGCTCCTCGTCTGGCTTGCCGCCCAGCTCGGCCTGCAGCGCATCATAACCTACCCACTCAACGCTTGGCTTGCCGGCGCGCCCGACAAAGAGGGGCTGCGCGTTTCATTCAACCTGCTCGGCTGGCAGATCGTCTTTTTCTCTGGCATCATCGCCGGCACACTGACCTCCATGGGCAAGATCGAGTGGCAGAAGGTCTTCGACCCGAAGCGAACCACGCTGGCCTGGACAGCGCTCGCCATTACCCTCTTCTTCCTGCCGTTGCGCATCACCACGGCCCATGGGCTGATGCCGGGCTTCGTGCTGGAAAAGTTTGGTCTGATGGAAGTGCGCGCCGATTTCGGCCCGGTCTACCTGATCAATTTCGCAGCCGTCGCCTATGGCATTGCCTGGATCTTGATCGCCGGCCCGCGTCACCACAGCCCACTCATCCAGAAGCTTGCGGCCGGTCTCACCAGCCTGTTCACCCTGAACTTCCTGCAGCTTCTCGGTCGCCACTCGCTGCAGATCTATGTCTGGCACGTCCTGATCGTCTACATGGTCTACTACATCGATGGCAACACGCCCGAGCTGTCGCAATTGACCAAGACGGCGATCACAGCCGCAGCTCTTGGCCTTCTCTTCATCCCCGCGCTTTGGCGGGACCGGGAACGCCTCTTCGCCAACGCGCCGATCCTCGGTCCGTGGCTAAAGACACCGGCCTGAACATTGGAAATCGGAAGGCGGGGCCGCGAGGTCCCGCCTTTTCAGATGGATGTCGGCTTCTTTCCGATCACTGACCGGTGAAGCAAACTTGATGACATCCGATCTTCCGATCGGAAGCTTCAGGCCCACATGAATGTCGAACGCTGATTGTGACGAAGACCAGGAGATGCCCATGTCCCGCCTGCCCCTTATCCTCGCCGGAACTATGCTGTCCGCAACTGTCTTGGCCTTGCCCCTTCACGCTCAGCAGGCAGGTACACCTGCGGAGACACAGGCGCCAAATGCCCCGAACCAACAACCGGCCTTTGAGGGCCAGACCCGGGCACCGCAACCGCTATCGCGCCCGGAGATCCGGACGGACGTCGTTGCCAGTGGTTTGCCGCACCTCTGGGCAATGGAGTTTTTGCCGGACGGCCGCATGCTGGTGACCGCCAAAGCTGGCGCCATGCACATCATCGGCACCGACGGAAAAGCCGGTCCCGAAATCGCCAATGTTCCAGAGGTGCTCGCCAACGGCCAGGGCGGCCTGCTCGATGTGGCGCTGGCTCCGGACTACGAAACCTCGGGCAAGATTTTCTTCTCCTTCTCCGAACCGCGCGACGACGGCAACGGCACTTCGGTCGCCTCGGCCCGCCTCGTCCCCGACGACCAGGGCGGCGGCACCCTTGAAAACGTCGACGTCATCTTCCGCCAGATGCCGAGTTACGACGGCAACAAGCATTTCGGCTCCCGCCTGGCCTTCGGTCCGCAGGGTGAACTCTACGTGACCGTCGGCGAGCGTTCGGATCGCGAGCCCCGTGTCCAGGCACAGGATCTCCAGAGCGGCCTCGGCAAGATCTTCCGCATCACCCAGACGGGAGAAGCGTTCAACGGCAACCCCTTCGCTGGTCAGGACAACGCCCAACCGGAAATCTGGTCGCTGGGCCACCGCAACCTGCAATCCGCCACCATCGACGGCCAGGGCCGCCTCTGGACCGTGGAACACGGCCCGAGGGGCGGCGACGAGCTGAACCTGCCGCAGGCCGGCAAGAACTACGGCTGGCCGGAAGTGACCTACGGCGTCGAGTACAGCGGTGCAAATGTCGGCGAAGGCATCACCCAGATGGCCGACACCGAACAGCCGGTCTATTATTGGGACCCGGTGATCGCCCCCTCCGGGATGGCCTATTATGATGCGGAGGCAATTCCTGAATGGAAAGGTGCATTCCTCGTCGGCGGCCTCGTCAGCCAGGGCGTCGTCGTCCTGCATATGGAAAACGACCGGGTGAAACACGAAGAGCGCGTCGACCTCGGCGCCCGCATCCGCGACGTGAAAGTTGGCCCCGACGGCGCCGTGTATGCGGTCACCGAACAGCGCGGCGGCGGCCAGTCGACAATCGTGAAGTTGACCAAGGCATAATTTGACCGATCCGCCTCTGGTCGCTGTGATCAGGGGCGGAACGCCATCGGATGGTCGACGAGGGCGCGATCCACTGTGATCAGTTGGAGCCCTGCAACATAGCATTGGGCGAGCAGCAGCCGATCGAAAGGATCCCGAGTTGGTGGTTCGGGATCCAGGGTGTGCAGAACGTGAGAGACTTCGATCCCGAGTATCCGCAGTCCAAAAGATGCTATAGCTTCTGGTAAATCATTCAGCGGCATACCGATATCGAGCTTGCCGAGCCTGGTTTTGATTGCGATTTCCCAAAGAGTTGCGGCACTGACGAAACCGTCGACGTCCCCTGCGTCAAGCAGTTCATGTATCAAGGGAAAATGCTGGCGAAATGAACGCCCGAAAAAGGCGAGCGCAATATGCGTATCCAGCAGGACGGACGACACTACGGAAGCGGCCTCAGTAGGAAATCTTCCGGCAGCGGATCATCAAAATCTTCGGCGATATAGGGAACGGCATTCTCAATCCCCTTGGACCTCAAATAAGCCTGACCGGCCTCCCAATCGATCCCGCCCTTCTTCGGCTTCGCCTCTCCCTCGCCTGCCCCCGTATGCGGCACCAGATCCAGCACCGGCTTGCCGTCGCGTGTCACGGTCACGACTTCACCCTGCTCAACCGCGCGGGCGAGCGCATCCAAATCGCGAGTGGCTTCCTGCAGGCTGACGGTCTTCATGCAACCGAGAATACCACAAGCGCTCAGTCCGCTCAACAAAACCGAAAAAGCAGAAAGGGCTCGCCTTGCCACGAGCCCTTCCGAAAGCCGATGAAACTCCGCGCTTACTTCAGCGAAGCGCAGAAGCGCTGGATGCGGCTGCAGGCCTCCTCCAGCTTGGCATTCGAGGTCGCGTAGGAGACGCGGAAGTTCGGGCCCAGGCCGAAAGACGAGCCGTGAACGGTGGCGACCCCTTCGGTTGCCAGCAATTCCATGACGAAGTCCTCGTCATTGGCGATGACCTTGCCTGACGGCGCGGTCTTGCCGATCAGCGCAGCGCAGGACGGATAGACGTAGAAGGCACCTTCCGGCTTCGGGCATACGATGCCCGACGCCTGGTTCAGCATCGAGACGACGAGGTCGCGGCGCTCTTCGAAGGCCTTTTTCGATTCCGTGATGAAGTCCTGCGGGCCGTTGAGCGCCTCGACGGCCGCCCACTGGGCAACCGAGCAGGCGCCAGACGTCTGCTGGCCCTGGATCATGTCCATGGCCTTGATTAGCGGCAGCGGGCCGGCGGCATAACCGATACGCCAGCCGGTCATCGCATAGGCCTTCGAGACGCCGTTCATCGTCAGCGTGCGGTCATAGAGGGCGGGCTCGACCTGCGCCGGGGTGTAATAGACGAAGTCGCCGAAAACGAGATGTTCGTACATGTCGTCGGTCAGAACCCAGACATGCGGATGCTTGAGCAGCACGTCCGTCAGCGCCTTCAGCTCTTCCTTGCTGTAGGCGGCACCCGACGGGTTGGACGGCGAGTTGAACATGAACCACTTGGTCTTCGGCGTGATCGCCTTGTCCAGCTGCTCGGCCGTCAGCTTGAAATTGTTTTCGATTGTCGTCTCGACGAAGACCGGCGTGCCACCGCAGAGCGCGATCATTTCCGGATAGGAGACCCAGAACGGCGCCGGGATGACGACTTCATCTCCCGGATTGATCGTCGCCATGAAGGCGTTGAAAAGAATCTGCTTTCCGCCGGTACCGACGATCACCTGCTCGGGCTTGTAGTCGAGCCCGTTCTCGCGCTTGAACTTGTCGGCGATCGCCTTGCGCAGCTCCGGGATGCCGGCAACCGGCGTGTACTTCGTCTCGCCACGGGCAATGGCGGCAACGGCCGCATCCTTGATGTTCTGCGGCGTATCGAAGTCGGGCTCGCCGACGGAAAGCGAAATGACGTCTTTCCCCTGCGCTTTGAGCTCCCGGGCCATCTGCGTGACGGCGATGGTCGCGGAAGGCTTGATGCGGGAAAGGGCGTCGGCAAGGAAAGCCATTGTGCGGGGTCCTGAGCTGATTGAACATCGACCCCATGCCTGGGGCCTCAGGTCCAAGCTCTATGGCGAAAGAACCCCTGCCTTTCAAGCGGAAAGCACGCATGGGGAACAGAAATGCGTCACCAAGCCAATGCACCGTCGTGAAGTCGCAAAGACGACCCCCGCCGGCCACAATTCCGTCTCGCTGCTGACCACAAATGACAGTTTAGTCGGCCAACCGTCCGAAAGAGCCAGGATCCGCCATGTCCATCTCAGACCTCGACCAAACGACAAAGCCCAGCAGCCGGCGCGGATGGCGATTGCTGGCCATAGGCTTGCTCCTCGGATCGGCTGTCATCGGCCTGGAAATGCAGCATGGCGTGCAGGCGCAAACCGACCTCCCCTCCCATCGCGAACGTCCCCTTTCGGAAAGCCAGCCGCTTTCCCCCAGTCCCGAGGTCACATCGAGCATCGGAACCGTGGTCGTAGCGAAGACACGTCCTGAGCCTCGGCGCACGAACCCGATGCCGTCCCGGGAACGGATCATCCTGATCGGCTTGCTTGGCCTCTGCTTCGCGGTGATGGCGTTCGGGGGCTATCGTCTCTGGCGCCGGAGCGTCAATGAGCTACTGAGGTAACGGCCGGTCCTTGGCATCCAAGACAGCACCGCAAGACAAACAATCGCGAGTCATCACTTAGGATAATTGATATCTATGTAATTTCGTATATATTGCTTCCTGGCATTGTCGGGAGGAAACGCTATGCAAAAGATTGTGGTATTGGGGGCCGGCCTGGGCGGCACCATCATGGCTTACGAGCTGCGAGACCGTCTTGGCAACGAAGCAGAAATCCATCTGGTCAGTAAAGGGTCGACCTACTCTTTTGTCCCATCCAATCCCTGGGTGGCCGTCGGCTGGCGCGGGCGTGAGGAAATCGAAGTCGACCTTCGCCCCGCCTGCGCCAAACGCAACATATCCCTTCACCCGCAGGGCGCGCTTCGGCTCCGGCCATCTGAAAACCAGATTGATATGCTGGACGGCACGTCACTCGAATACGACTTTCTTGTAATCGCCACGGGACCCGAGCTCGCCTTCGACGAGATCGAAGGCTTCGGCCCCGATGCCAATACGCAATCCATCTGCCACATCGATCATGCTCTCGCCGCCAGAAAGGCATTCGATAAGCTCGTTGCCAATCCGGGTCCCGTCGTCATCGGCGCTGTCCAGGGTGCCTCCTGCTTCGGCCCGGCCTATGAATTCGCCTTCATTCTCGACAAGGCACTCCGCGATGCCAAGGTGCGCGACCGTGTGCCGATGACTTTCGTGACGTCTGAGCCCTATATCGGTCATCTTGGCCTGGACGGCGTTGGCGACACCAAGGGTCTTCTCGAAAGCGCACTTCGCTCGAAGCACATCAAGTGGGTGACCAATGCCCGGGTGAAAACATTCGAGGCAGACAAGGTGATCGCCGAAGAATTAAACGATGACGGCACCATCAGGACGACGCACGAGATTGCCAGCTACTACACGATGATGCTGCCCGCATTCCGCGGTGTATCCGCCATTCGCGGCATCGAGGGCCTGACCAATCCCCGCGGATTCATCCTCGCCGACAAGCACCAGCAGAACCCCGCATTCCCAAACATCTTCTCGGTCGGCGTCTGCGTTGCCATTCCGCCGCTGGGCAAGACTGCAGTTCCGGTCGGCGTGCCCAAAACGGGATTCATGATCGAATCCATGGTGACGGCGACAGCACACAACATCGCCGCCCTCATCCATGGCGAGAAACCAGATGCGCAGGGGACCTGGAACGCCGTCTGCCTCGCCGATTTCGGTGATGGAGGCATCGCTTTCGTCGCTCAGCCGCAGTTGCCGCCTAGAAACGTCAATTGGTCGTCGCAGGGAAAATGGGTCCATGCGGCCAAGATCGGGTTCGAGAAATACTTTCTCTATAAGGTCAAGCTTGGCAAGTCTGAACCGTTCTACGAGAAACTTGCACTTCAGGCACTTGGTATCGACAAACTGAAGTCGGTCACCTTTGACCTGTGAAGAACCGGCTTTGACGTCCTCGCCGAGAGTAAAATGGGGTGTGCAGCACGCAAGCTGCTGCCTCCCGCTTCCGGCGAAGACTGAAAAACTGAGGCCACCCCACCACCAGCAGTCAGCACTGCTGACCAAATTTTCGATAAGAGAGCAGCCATTTTCGGTCGGAATGCCACAAAATTTGGATATTCCGCCGGATGACTGCGGGGAAGCCGCGCAGACCCGCACGGAAATTTTGACCCGAAAAATTCCGTGTTAAGAGCGTATTTTTCGCAATCTGCATCGCAAGCGATGCAAATTTTCACCGAACCGTTCTTTCTCGCTTTTCAAGCTCTCGGAAAAGCACCACTCGCACTGAGAATGCGGGACTCTCGGGTAGCTTCCGAATGAAACTTTCGCTTGCCAATTAACCACAAACCAAGCACTCTTCCGCTGTTCGGGCAAATTTGCGAGCATGGGAAGACCTATAAACAGATGCGCGCCAGGGACGCTATAACAACCCTGGGCAGTTGGTAGAGAGATGCGAAGCAACATCTCTGTATTGTCTGCGGTAACAAGGCCCCTTTCCTCACATTTCGACAAATGCCTGTCGCGCACCCGCAAGCGGGTAAAATTGTAATGCTGCCCCGCCGAATACGGGCAGAGAGAAAAGGACCTGACGCATGGCCGAGACTGGCACTGTAAAATTCTTCAACACCGACAAGGGCTTTGGCTTCATCAAGCCCGACAACGGCGGTGCGGACATCTTCGTTCACATCTCCGCCGTTCAGGCTTCGGGCCTGTCGGGTCTGACCGAAAACCAGAAGGTCAGCTTCGACACGGAACCCGATCGCCGCGGCAAAGGCCCCAAGGCCGTAAACCTGCAGATCTCCGGCTGACACCACGCAGCCGGTATTGTCTTCAAAATTGCGGCCCGGCATCCATGCCGGGTTTTTTCATTCAGCCTGCGTTCAGCCGAACGGTCCTAATGTCCTCTCATAGCGCGTTGCCACAGGCACCACGCAGTTGTTGAGGAACGAAGCCATGATCAAAATCGCACGCAATGCCCTTCTTGCGGCTGCAGTCACCCTGGTCCCGATGGCCGCCGCTTCGCAGGCAGAGGCCGGTGACCGCTACTATCGTCGCCACCATCATAATGGTGATGCGATCGCCCTTGGTGTGCTCGGCCTCGCGACGGGCGTCATCGTTGGCTCTGCCCTTGCAAGCCCGCCGCCGCAGCGCCGCGTGTACGTCGACCGTGGACCCGTCTCGGTCTACGACGACCAGGATTACTACGTCGACGATTACCCGCCGCCGCCGCCGCGTCAGGTGTACCGTCCGCGCCCGGTTTATCAGCAGCCGGTCTATCAGTCCTATAGCGTCGAACCCTGGACGGGTGCCTGGTACGAATACTGCTCGCAGCGTTACCGCAGCTTCAATTCCCGCACGGGCACCTACATCGGCTACGATGGCCAGTCGCATTTCTGCACCGCCGGCTGATCTCCCCAACACAAATGCGAAAAGCCCCTTGCGGGGCTTTTCTGCTTTCTGGACCTCAGTTAAAGCCCCTGAATGAAGGGATTGCTACGGCGCTCGTCACCGATCCGGCCGCCCGGGCCGTGACCACAGATGAAACCGACATCGTCGCCGAGCGGTAGCACCTTATCGCGGATCGAATTCATCAGCGTCTGGTGGTCCCCGCCCGGCAGGTCGGTACGACCGACCGAGCCGTTGAACAGCACGTCACCAAGATGGGCAAATTTCTGCACGCGGTTGAAATAGACGACATGTCCCGGTGCATGACCGGGGCAGTGATACACCTCGAACGCGTGGTCTCCGAATGACACCCGATCCCCGTCCTCCAGCCACTGATCGGGGATGACACTGCGTAGTCCGGCAATGCCATATTTCTCCGCCTGGCTCTCGATCCGCTGCAAAAGCGGCAGGTCGTCCTTGTGTGGCCCGATGATCGTGAGACCCGTCCGCTCTTTCAGTTCGGCTGCGCCACCGGCATGATCGAGATGACCATGCGTAAGCCAGATGGCTTTCAGCGTGATCCGGTTTTCAGCGATGACCTGAAGGATCACATCGACATCGCCGCCGGGATCTACGATCACCCCTTCGCGCGTCTCGTCGTCGAAGAGGACGGTGCAATTCTGCTGGAACGGGGTGACCGGGATAATGCCGGCTTGGACCTGACCCATGGTGTGGCCTTCCTTCTGCTATGGACGGCCTGCGGCTTATCACGCTCGGTCCCGGAGAGGAATGGCCACCCGTATCAGCGGCTCAATCCGTAGACCTGGGCCACAGGGCTCTGCGGCAGCACGGCCACCTGAGTGACGAGAAAGCCTGCGACGACGATTTTGGTTGTGAACACCAGGATCGCCAGCGGTCGCAGGCTCGGCGTTGATGCGACTGTTTCCCCATGAATACGGCTGGTCATGATCTTCGTCCTTCTCTCCGCCGGCAGTCTCTCCGGCATCCCTTGCCCGTAGCTGGCGGGCTCTCTTGGGGGAGGTAACGACAAAGGCGCCGCGAGGTTTCACAGCAGCCGCGAAACTGTGCGAAGATCGTAAATTTGTTGGAATTTTGCTACACTTGCGCATAGTTTTGCCGCCGGACGGGTGCAGAGCCTGCAACAGGATTCACGGCGAACCCGAAATGGTCGGAGACCGATCCTGACCGCAATACGACAGACAGTCGACATGGCACCGGCCAAGACCGCGTTGCCTGTCGGCGCAGAAAGGAATGACAGCGTGGTCCGACAGTCTGCGACGAAGACTGCCAAGAAGGTTTTGCCGGAACTTCCGGTGGTGGACGACAAGGCGATCGATTTCGAAACCATCGAAAGCCTCTTCTTTGCCTATCGGGATTTCGTGTCCGATCCGGATGCCATCCTTGCCAAGCTGGGTTACGGCCGCGCCCATCATCGCGTGGTGCACTTCGTCAGCCGTCGCCCCGGTATGACGGTTGCAGATCTGCTCGCGATCCTTCAGATCACCAAGCAGAGCCTCGCCCGCGTCCTGAAAGAACTGATCGACAGCGGCTACATCCGCCAGATGGCCGGCCCCGCCGATCGCCGCCAGCGACGGCTGTATCCGACCCTTGCCGGTCGCGAACTGTCGCTCGCCCTGTCGGAGCCTCAATCCCGGCGCATTGCGCAGGCCATGCAAGGTATGAGCATCGAGGAGCGCGACACGGTGCACCGCTTCTTGCGCGGCATGCAGAAGCAGACGGTAGACGCAGCGGTCAATGACGAGGGAGCCGACTAACGTGGTGAAGAAGATCGCCCTGACGGATGATGCCCCTCACCTGCTCGTCGTCGACGATGACACCCGTATCCGCGATCTCTTGCACCGGTTCCTCACCGAAAAGGGTTTTCGCGTTTCGGTCGCCGCCGACGCTGCCGAGGCACGCCGCAAACTCACGGGATTGAGCTTCGATCTCCTCGTGCTCGACGTGATGATGCCGGGCGAGTCGGGCCTGTCGCTCACCCAGAGCCTGTCGGATGAAAAGAAGGTGCCGATCATCCTTTTGACGGCCCGCTCGGAAGCCGATAGCCGCATCGCCGGTCTGGAAGCCGGTGCCGATGATTATCTGGCAAAACCCTTCGACCCGCGGGAACTGGTTCTGCGCATCAACAACATCCTGAAGCGCAACACCAATCCCGATGCCCCGAAGATCGAGCAGATCATGTTCGGCCCCTACACATTCTCCCTTCTCCGCAAGGAATTGCGCAAAGGTGCCGAAGTCATCCGTCTGACCGATCGCGAGCAGGAGATCATGTTGCTGTTTGCCGGCCGTGCCGGTGACACGATACCCCGCCACGAACTCGTGGGCACCGATGCCGATGTCGGTGAACGGACCATCGATGTGCAGATCAACCGGCTGCGCCGCAAGATCGAAGACGACCCGGCCAATCCGGTCTGGCTGCAGACGGTGCGCGGCATCGGCTACCGGCTGAGCATGGATTGAGGAGCGGCGCCAGAAGGCGTCGAGGAAGCGAAGGACGATGACGCCATTCGAGCAGATCCGGCGGGACCAGGACCGCAGCCCGGCGACGGGCATCAAGGGCCTGTCCCGCTGGCTGCGCCACCGGCTGCCGACCGGCCTTTACGCCCGCTCGCTCCTGATCATCATTCTGCCAATGTTGATCCTGCAGACCGTGGTCGCCTTCCTGTTCATGGAACGCCACTGGCAGCTCGTCACCGACAGGCTGTCTGCTGCCGTCACCCGCGACATCGCCGCCGTCATCGAACTGCTCGAGCGTTATCCCGGCAAGGAGGATTTCGACAAGATCGTCGACGTCGCCGGCGACAAGCTCAATCTCATTGTTTCGCTGGAACCGGGAACCGATCTGCCGCCGCCCCGGCCGCGTCCGTTCTTCTCCATCCTTGACCAAATCCTGTCGGACAAGATCGCCGAAACGATCCGCCGGCCCTTCTGGATTGATACCCTGGGCGACAGCGGTCTGGTCGAAATCAGGATTGTCGTTGATCAGGGAACGCTGCTGATTTTCGCACGGCGCAGCGCAGCTTACGCGTCCAACACGCACATCTTCCTCGTCTGGATGGTGTCGACCGCCCTGGTCCTGATTGTCATATCGATCCTCTTCCTGCGCGGACAGATCCGCCCGATCCTCGCGCTCGCCACCGCCGCCGAGAGCTTCGGCAAGGGACAGAAACTGCCAGAGAGTTTTTCACCCCGCGGCGCCGACGAGGTTCGACGCGCAGGCCTTGCCTTCATCCTGATGCGCGAGCGCATCGAGCGGCAGATGGAGCAGCGCACGGCCATGCTTGCTGGCGTCAGTCACGATCTGCGCACCATCCTCACCCGCTTTCGCCTGCAGCTGGCGCTCGCCGGCGACGGTCCGGAGCTGGAAAGTCTGAACAAGGATGTCGACGACATGCAGAGCATGCTCGAAGGCTATCTCGACTTCGCCAAGGGCGAGGTGGAGGAGAATGTCGGGCGGCTGGACCTTGCGGACCTCTTCGAGACTCTGGCAGCCGATTTCAGCCTGCACGGAAAGACCTTCGAGTGGTCTATGGAAGGAGAGACCTCCGTCTCCGTCCGCCCGAACGCCTTTGCCCGTCTTGTCACGAACCTCGCTTCCAACGCTCGCCGCTACGCCTCACGGCTGAAGATCGAGGCACGTCATACGACGAAATGGCTGGTTATCATCTTCGACGACGACGGTCCGGGTATTCCACGCGAATCCCGCGACGACGTCTTCAAACCCTTCTTCCGGCTGGATGAAGCCCGCAATCTCGACGCCTCCGGCACCGGTCTCGGTCTTGCCATCGCGCGAGACATCGCCCGCAGCCATGGCGGCAATGTCACCCTCGAAGACAGTCCGCTTGGGGGGCTTCGCGCCGTCTTGCGCGTGCCGGTATGAGACCATAGCCACGAAAAAGAGCCTCCGTTGAGGCTCATACAATCACATCAGCTTGCGCCCGTTCGGCACACCCTGTTCGACGGCAGCGAGCACGATTGCGCCGGCCTCGTCCTCAAAGCCCAGCGTCAGCACTTCGGAGCGGAAGGGACCGATCTGGCGCGGCGGGAAATTGACGACGCCTAGGACCTGACGTCCGAGCAGCGTCTCCGGTGTGTAGTGCACCGTGATCTGCGCCGAGGACTTCTTGATGCCGATCTCTGGACCGAAATCGATCTTTAGCTTGAATGCAGGCTTACGCGCTTCGGGAAAGCCCTCGACCTCGATGATCGTGCCGACGCGAATATCGACCTTTTCGAAGTCGCCATACGTAATCTCCGACCGTGCCGCCCCCTCGCTCATTGCGCCAGTTCCTCCGCCCGTTTGCGGGCAGCTTCGATGGCAGCATCGAACAGGGGTTGCATCGCGTCTTCGGCCATCAGCACCGACAAGGCCGCAGCCGTCGTGCCTCCCGGCGAGGTCACGTTTTGTCGCAGTTTCGAAGCAGGGTCGGGGGACTGGTGCAACAATTCACCAGCCCCCGCGACCGTTTCCCGCGCAAGTCGCATGGCGAGGTCCGCCGGCAGGCCGGCTTTGCGGCCCGCCTCAGCCATGCACTCGACGAGATAAAAGACATAAGCCGGACCGCTGCCCGAAAGCGCTGTCACGGCATTGATCGCCGCCTCGCTGTCGACCCATTCGACGGGACCGGAGACCTTGAGCAAACGGTGGACGATATCGCGCGCGGCCTCGCCCACGGCGTCATTGGCGAAGGCACCGGTGACGCCGCGCCCGATCATCGCCGGGGTATTCGGCATCGCGCGCACCATGCCGACCGGACCAAGATGCGCTTCCATCGAAGCGATGGTCTTGCCGGCGGCAACGGACACCACGGTCGTCTGCGGACCGACGAGACCTTTGAGGCCCGGCAGGACGGCATCCATGACCTGCGGCTTGACGGCAAGGAAGAGAATGTCAGCAACAAGCCCCTCGGGTGGCGCTACCGAATGACGTGCGCCCGCCTCGCCGATCAGCGTCTTCATCGCATCGGAAGGTCCCGGATCAAGCACGGTCACGGCCGAACCCGGAATTCCGTTCTTCAGCCAGCCGGACAGCATGGCGCCGCCCATATTGCCGGCGCCGACGAGAACGATGTGCCCGAACACGGACTGGTTCATGCTCAGGCTTCTCCGACAGTTTCGAACAGCACGGCATCCATGGCGCTCTTGGCGTCCATGCCGGACCACACGACGAACTGGAAGGCCTGATAATAGGCTTCGCAGGCATCGACCGCTGACGACAGCAGAACCTCGACCTGACGGTTGGTCGGCTCGGCGCCACCGGCCAGCAGCAGCGACTGACGGAAGATCACCACATCCTCGTTGCGCCACAGGTCGAAGTGACCCATCAGCACCTGACCGTTGACATAGGAGAGAAGCTTGATGACTTCGTTGAGCCGCGCTTCCGGGATCTTCAGATCGAACGCGGAGGCAAGATGCAGCGCCTCGAACTCTTCCATCCAGGAGAAGGACACATGGTAATCGGCCCAGCGTCCTTCGACGGTCATTGCGATCTCGTCTTCGCCGGATCGTTCGAACGACCAGTCATTGGTCGCCGCAACGAACTCGATCATGTCGACCGGGTTTGACTGGCGCTCGACTTCGATTTCCATGAGGCTCATGCATCACCTTCTTGACCGGAGTGAATACGGGCAACCGGCAATAGGCCGGAGCACACAAACACCAAGACCGGAACTAACTGAAAACGATTCCGCAGGGCCCCAGGATAAAACACGCACCCTGTCCGAAACTTGTGGAGGCCCGTTTCGAATCATCATTTAAAATCAGTGTATAATCGCCAGAACCCAGCACCAGCCCCCAACCGGCGATTTGGACGCCGCCCCTGTGGATGGTGCTTCGGGAATCGCCTTTGCATCGGGCCATAAGCGACTCTGGCGATTGGATTTTTCGCACCTGTCCACAACCCGGAATTTTTTCGCGCAAAGGCGCACCGTTGTTTCCGTCAAGGCTCTGAAAACGCAAAAAGACCCATAGCCACAACTATGGGTCCCGCAGGTGATGCAATGATGTTTCGATCGGCCGATCGCCGACCGGAGGCTGCCGCGCGATTACTTCGCCTGCGCCGAGAGCTGGGCTTCCAGGATCTCGATCCGCTTCTGCAGGAGCTCGTTCTCCTCGCGCGCCTTGAGCGCCATGTCGCGAACCACGTCGAATTCCTCGCGCTTGACGAGGTCCATGCTGTTCAGCCAGCGCTCGGCCTGGGCGTGAAAGGCCGTCTCGACTTCTTTGCGCATGCCCTGGGCGGCCCCTGCGGCATCCGTCATCAGCTTGGCGAAATCATCGAAAAGGCGATTGGGTCCGGTCGACATGAAACTCTCCTCTTGGGGCAGATGCGGGACCTCTTCTTGTCCCCTGGAGATCAGGTAAGAGCAGATCCTTTGGGGTGCAAGACGCAGTGTGAACATAAAGGTGGTTGACGGTGTCGCAGCATGTCGAGATTCCATCTTGACCACCCCATGCCACAACGCCATTTTCGCCCTGCATCAACGAAAGCAATCCATTGTTGTCAGTCCTGGACCTTGTCGCCGTCGTCTCTTTCCCCGCGATCGATCCGATCGCCTTTTCGATCGGCCCATTGGCGGTCCACTGGTACGGGCTGGCCTATGTCGCGGGCATTCTTCTCGGCTGGCTTGTCGCGCGCGACCTGCTGCGCCGCCCAGTCCTGTGGAAGAACGCAACCCCACCCGCGACGGTCGAACAGATCGACGACTTCATCCTGTGGGTCGCCATCGGCATCGTCGCCGGTGGTCGTATCGGCTACATCCTCTTTTATGATTTCGCAGCCGTCGCCGCCAACCCGATCCGCGCGATCGAAGTGTGGAACGGCGGCATGTCCTTCCATGGCGGCTTCCTCGGCGCCACTCTGGCCATGATCTACTTCGCCCGAAAGCACGGAATTGTGCTCTGGAGCCTGTTCGACATCGTCGCCAGCGTCGCCCCGCTCGGCATTTTCTTCGGCCGCATCGCCAACTTCATCAATGGCGAGCTCTGGGGTCGCCCCTCGGATGTACCCTGGGCGATGGCCTTCCCGACCGGCGGCCCTTTCCCACGCCATCCCAGCCAGCTCTACGAGGCAGCCCTTGAGGGGCTCGTGCTCTTCCTGCTGTTGCAGCTGTTGGCCCGCGCCTTCGGCGCCTTGCGCCATCCCGGACGCATCACCGGCGTTTTCGTCGCGCTGTACGGCGCTGCCCGGATCTTCGTCGAATTCTTCCGCGAACCGGATCCGCAGATCGGTTATCTCGCCGGCAATTGGCTGACCATGGGCATGGTGCTGTCGCTTCCGATGGTGCTGATCGGCCTCTGGGTCCTGGCTTGGTCTGCCCGGACCAGCCGGACGACGGTTTGAGGGGGAGAGCCAATCCATGTCGACACCACTTGCCGACAAGATCAAGGCCCTGATATCGGCCACCGGGCCCATCAGCGTCACCGA
Organism: Hyphomicrobiales bacterium; assembly: GCA_900473805.1. Classification (GTDB taxonomy): domain Bacteria; phylum Pseudomonadota; class Alphaproteobacteria; order Rhizobiales; family Rhizobiaceae; genus Allorhizobium. The sequence continues at coordinate 216,189 of UCMS01000006.1, forward strand.
CTATTTTGCCCTCTGCCTTGCCGATCCCGAGCACGGCTACTACCGCACACGCCACCCCTTCGGTCGTGCCGGTGATTTCGTTACGGCTCCGGAAGTCAGCCAGCTCTTCGGCGAAATGCTGGGCATTTTCCTGATCAATGCCTGGCAGCGCCATGGCGAACCTCTTGACGTTCGCCTGGTGGAAATCGGCCCGGGCCGCGGCACGATGATGGCCGACATGTTGCGCGTGATCTCGCGTGCAGCCCCCGGTCTCTACGAAACCGCAACGGTGCATCTGGTCGAGACCAGCGCACTGCTGAAGCTGACCCAGATGGAAACGCTTGCGAGCCATGGCGACAAGATCTCGTGGCACGACAGTTTTGACGGCGTGCCTGCCGGCTTCACCCTGCTGGCCGCCAATGAGCTCTTCGACGCGATCCCCATCCGCCAGTTCGTCAAGACGCCGTCCGGTTTCCGCGAGCGCATGGTCGGCCTCGACGAGCATGGCGAACTCTGCTTCACGCTTGGCGTCGCCACGCTCGATCCTGCCCTGCTGCCCCAGACGACTTCACCGGTCTCCGATGGTGAGATCTTCGAAGTCGCCCCGGCGCGCCAGTCGGTGATGCTGACCATCTGCGAACGCCTCCGCCAGAGCCACGGTACCGCACTCGTGATCGACTACGGCCACATGGTCAGCAACTTCGGCGACACTCTCCAGGCCGTACGTGCGCACGAATACGATCCTCCGCTTGCCCATCCAGGGCTCGCCGATCTGACCAGTCATGTCGACTTCGAAAACCTCGCCCGAACGGCGCTTGCGGCAGGTGTTCATCTGAATGGCTGCATGCATCAGGGTGACTTTCTGGTCGGGCTGGGCATCGAGGAACGCGCCGCCGTGCTCGGTCGTGGCAAGGACGAATTGACCCAGAAAACGATCGTCGACGCGGTCCACCGATTGGCCGGCGCCGGCAAGGGTTATATGGGCGAACTGTTCAAAGTCATGGCCGTCTCCATGCCGGCCCTGCACCTCGCCCCGTTCAAAGCCAAGCATTGACACGGGCGGCCCTGACCGCCACCATCGCCCACGACCCGACGGCTCAATACTGTGAAAGCCGAATGAAATCAGGCATTTCGTGAGAAGATCTCGCATTCTCCGATTTGCCGAGCGCCGGAGACCGGATCATGACATCAGCCGAACAACCGCGCCCGATCATCGCCGAAAACCTGGATCAAGCGAAACCTGCCGGCATCCGTCACGGCTTTTTCACCCGTGAAGGTGGCGTCTCGGACGGCATCTATCGCGGCCTCAATGTCGGTCTTGGATCGAATGACGACCCGGCACGCGTGACAGAAAACCGCCGCCGAGTCGCGGACTGGTTCGGCCTGCCCCCGAGCCGGCTCGCCACGGCCCACCAGGTCCATTCGCCCGACGTCGTGGTGGTGAAGGCCGACTATGACGGAAGCCGCCCTCATGCGGATGCCCAGGTCACGGCGGCACCCGGTGTCATCCTGGGCGTGCTGACTGCAGACTGCGGTCCGATCCTGTTCGCCGACGCCGAAAACCGCGTCATCGGTGCTGCCCATGCAGGCTGGAAAGGCGCGCTCGGCGGCGTCCTGGAAAACACCATCGACGCAATGATCGCCCTCGGTGCCAAACGCGGGCAGATCCGTGCCACGCTCGGCCCCTCGATCAGCGCGGCAAATTACGAAGTCGGCCCGGAATTCGTCGAGCGGTTCATGAGCCAGGATCCGGCCTTCGCAGTCTTCTTCACCCCGTCCACCAAAGCCGGCCATTCCATGTTCGACCTGCCCGGCCTGACGCTCATGCGCTTGTCGCGGGCGGGGATCACCGCAGACTGTCTCAATCGGTGCACCTATGCGGCGCCTGAGACGTTCTACTCCTATCGCCGAACGACCCATGCCGGGGAACCGGATTACGGACGACAGATTTCGGCGATCGCGATCACGGAGGACTGACATGGCACTGCATTTCACCGAAGGCGAATTTGCTGCGCGCCGGGAGCGTCTGCTCGCTCGCATGGCGGCAGAGAAGCTCGACGCCCTGCTGCTCTTTGCCCAGGAAAGCATGTACTGGCTGACGGGCTTCGACAGTTTTGGTTATTGCTTCTTCCAGACGCTGGTGGTGAAGGCGGACGGCAGCATGACGCTCCTCACCCGCTCACCCGACCTGCGCCAGGCGAAACAGACATCGACCATCGAAAACATCGTGGTCTGGGTCGACCGGATGAACGCCGATCCGACAGTCGACCTGCGCAATCTTCTGAGCGATCTCGACCTGCTTGGCGCCCGCATCGGCATTGAATACGACACCCACGGCATGACCGGTCGGGTCGCCCGTCTGATAGACAACCAGCTGACCAGTTTCGCAAACATCTCGGATGCCTCCTATCTCGTCAGCGACCTCCGTTTGGTGAAGAGCCCGGCCGAAATCGCCCGCGTCGTCGAAGCCGCCCGGCTTGCCGATGAAGCCTTCGACGCAGCGCTGCCGCTGATTGGGCCCGACGCCGACGAATCCGCCATACTGGCCGCGCTGCAATCGACCATTCTCGCCGGCGGAGGGGATTATTCGGCGAACGAATTCGTCATCGGCTCAGGACCCGACGCATTGCTCTGCCGCTACAAGTCCGGCCGGCGCAAGCTGTCGACAAACGATCAACTGACGCTGGAATGGGCGGGCGTATCCGCGCACTACCACGCCCCGATGCTCAGAACGGTCCTGATCGGTGAGGCCTCCCCCCGCCATCGCGAACTCTACACGGCAGCGGTCGAGGGCATGAAAGCCATCGAACAGGTGCTGCGGCCCGGCCACGCCTTCGGCGATCTGTTCGACGCCCATGCCCGCACCATGGACGAGCGTGGCCTGACCCGGCATCGCTTCAATACCTGCGGTTATTCCGTCGGCGCCCGCTTCTCTCCCTCGTGGATGGAGCACCAGATGTTTCACGCCGGCAACGCCCAGGAGATCGAGCCGGACATGACGCTCTTCGTGCACATGATCATCATGGACAGTGAGCGGGAAGCAGCCATGACCTTGGGCCAGACCTACCTGACCACCCAAACGGCACCGCGTGCCCTCTCCCGCCATCCGCTGGACCTGATCGTGGTCTGAAACCCGGTTTTCCAATCTGTTCAGGGAATTGACAGACGAAACCTGCTAGACACATAAATTGTGACAGGAGCCGAAGGGGAAGGATCTGCCCTTGAGACGTTCAGCGACATTGACCAAGCGCGGTGCCGCCATGCTCCCTCTCCTGTTGCTGCTCGCCGCCTGCAACAGCACGGAAGTCCTCACACCGCGGGCCGATGTCGGCAACGGCGCGCAGCCTGCCGGTTACGGCGAGGCGCCACCCGTGGCGGCAGCCGGCGTCCAATCCGTCCAGAGCGCGCCCCTCGACCAGCCTGGCAGCTATCAGGCCGCACCGCCGCGCGGCCCGCAGAACACGTTGGAAGCGCAGGCCCAGGCGCTTGCGCAGGGCGGCGTCAACCCCGCCGCCTCGCCACCGCTAGACGATGCGCCTTCGCAGCAATTCCCGGCAGCGCCCCAGGCCGCAGCAAGCGCCCCCGCGGGTCAGGGAACCACCGCTCAACCGACCCGGACCGCAGCGGCACAGCCGGCCCCGGCCGGCCAGCCGAGCATCGGCACCGTTCGCTTCCTCCCGATCATCGGCGCCCCGGTACAGGCGGTGACGCCTTTGTCGCGGCAACTGGGCGCCGAAGCCCGCGCGCGTGGGCTCACCATCAAGAGCGCCAGCGACGCGACCAGCGAACATATCCTCAAGGGCTACTTCTCCGCTTTCACCGACGGCGGCAATGTGACGGTCACCTATGTCTGGGACGTGCTCGATGGAAACGGCGGGCGGCTCCATCGCATTCAGGGCCAGGAAGTTGTCCCCTCTGCCGCCAAGGATCCCTGGGCGGCGGTACCGGCCTCCGTCATGCAGCAGATCGCCACCAAGAGCATGGCGGAATATGTCGCGTGGAGAAATGGACGGTCCGGTTGAGCGCTGCCCATCGTCTTGCGAAACGATTCAATTCCGATGATTAACCGAAAATAGGTGTCTTCCCGTCCAAGCCTCTTGCATTCAAGGGTAAGGACGCTAAAAAGCGCCCATCTCAGCATGGTAACAGGCGGGCCAAGATGAAGGTTTTCGCAGGTAATTCGAACCGGCAACTGGCCGAAGCGATCTGCTCCTATCTCAATGTACCACTCGGCAAGGCCAGCGTCCGCCGTTTCGCAGACCAGGAAATCTTCGTAGAGATCCAGGAAAATGTGCGTGGTGAAGACGTTTTCGTCGTTCAGTCGACGTCCTTCCCGACGAATGATCACCTGATGGAACTGCTGATCATGATCGACGCCTTCCGTCGATCCTCTGCCCGCCGCATCACGGCGGTTCTGCCCTATTTCGGCTATGCCCGCCAGGACCGCAAACCCGGTCCGCGAACGCCGATCTCGGCGAAGCTCGTCGCCAACCTGATCACCGAGGCAGGCGCCGACCGTGTTCTGACGCTCGACCTGCATGCTGGCCAGATCCAGGGCTTCTTCGACATTCCGACCGACAACCTCTATGCCGTGCCGCTTCTCGCGCGCGACATCAAGGACAAGTATGACACCAACAATGTCATGGTCGTCTCGCCGGATGTCGGCGGCGTTGTCCGCGCCCGCTCGCTCGCCAAGCGTCTCGACTGTCTGCTCGCGATCGTCGACAAGCGTCGCGATCGCCCGGGCGAGTCCGAAGTTATGAACGTCATCGGTGACGTGACCGGCAAGGACTGCATCCTGATCGACGACATCGTCGATTCCGGCGGCACGCTCTGCAATGCAGCCGAAGCGCTGCTGAAGAACGGTGCCACCAGTGTCACCGCCTACATCACCCATGGCGTGCTTTCGGGCGGTGCCGTCACCCGTGTCGCCTCCTCCAAGCTGCGCGAACTGGTGATCACGGACTCCATCCAGCCGACCACGGCGGTGCTTTCGGCCCACAATATCCGCGTGCTTTCGACCTCCACCCTTCTCGGCGAAGCGATCAACCGCACGAGCCAGGAAGAATCGGTTTCCAGCCTGTTCGACTGATTAAACCCGCACGCTGCAAGGGCCGCCGCCGCACGTTAAGCATCGGAAACGATGTCGTTTGCTGTCGGCTGCGAGTTCTTATATGGTCCGCCGCCAGGGGGACGTGCCTCCCCTGAAATTCTCCAGGAAGACGCAGCACCATACATGTCCCTGACAGTCGAATCCTTGCTGGAAAGCCCGAAACTCCACGAGGCGATCCGGGACCAGTCCGCAGGCCTGCTTGCGGTTCATGACGAAAGCCCGAGGCTTGCTGCCGTCTTTGGAACCCAGCAACGCTGGCTGCTTGGGCACCTGGCCATGGCCCAGTACTTCACCGAAGTTACGTCCGGATCGCGTGAGCCGGCCATCTTCCTCGCCCGTTATTTCGAGCAGGTTCGCCAGTTCGAGATATCGAGCGTCAACACCGCAGACGCCTTCATCAAGGAAATGCTGGTCTACGGCATCGCCGTGCAGGTCAATGCCGGTGATCGGCGCAACCGTCCGGTGGCGCCCTCCGCAATGACCATTGCGGGGGTTCATCGTTGGACCTGGATCCACCTGCGCAGCCTAGACGCGATCGACGGCGGCAACCGTCTGCTGAGCTTCGAGGCCGACGAGAGCCTGCTCCCGCGCCTGCATCCTGCCATCACCAGCCGCTTCATGGTGGCGCCAGCCATCCGCACCCCACCCGAGACGTGGTCGCTCTTCACCTGGCTGAACAATGGCGGTATCGTCATGGACTGGCTGCTGGCCGGCATCGAACTGGCGGATCCCGCGGCGGAGCGGGTGCGTACCCAGGTCCGCTCAGTCCCCCAGATGGCCGAGATCTTCCGTCTGTCCCGCACCCACCTGAACCGCAAGCTGCGCGAGGCGGAAGCGCTGGGCAGCATCGGCTGGGAAGGCGCCCGCGGTCGATCGATCATGTGGGTATCGCGGCAGTTCCGCGAGGAATACGCAGCCTCGCAGGCCGCCAAGCTCGCCATCATCGATCAGGCCTGCGCCGAAATCGGCCTGCGCTGATAGAAGCCCTTGGCCTTACAGGCCCGGCAGCGGACAGGCCTCGCCGCCGGAGAACAGCCGTGATCGCGTAAGGAAACGCCGCTCGCGCCCGTTGTCGAGCGAGAACATCCCGCCCCGCCCCGGTACCACGTCTATGATCAGCTGCGTATGCGCCCAGACGGCATACTGGCTGCCGCTGATATAGAACGGCACGCCGCCGATCTCCCCGAGCTTCACATCCGTCTCCCCCACCCGGTAGTCGCTCGCCGGATAACACATCGGCGAAGACCCGTCGCAGCATCCGCCGGACTGGTGGAAGAGGATATCGGGATGATCCCGTTTGATTTCTGCGAGAAATGCGAGCGCGGCCTCGGTTGCCACCACGCGCGGCTGGTCTCCGCTGGTCATGATCTGCCCTCCTGATGTCAGAACGAAAAACCCCTCCTCCTGGTAGAGAGCAGGAAGAGGGGGTATCGAGGGCGGCATTGGCGGACACCGCCCCTGGGGAGGACCTCAGAAGAAACCGAGCGCCTTGGGGCTGTAGCTCACCAGCATGTTCTTGGTCTGCTGGTAGTGGTCGAGCATCATCTTGTGCGTCTCGCGACCGATGCCCGACTGCTTGTAGCCACCGAAGGCGGCATGCGCCGGATAGGCGTGGTAGCAGTTGGTCCAGACGCGGCCGGCCTGGATGTTGCGGCCGAAGTGGTAGCAAGTATTGGCATCGCGGCTCCACACGCCGGCACCGAGGCCATAGAGCGTATCATTGGCGATTTCCAGCGCTTCCGCCTCGTCCTTGAAGGTCGTGACCGAGACGACCGGTCCGAAGATCTCTTCCTGGAAGATACGCATCTTGTTGTGACCGCGGAACACCGTCGGCTTCACATAGTAGCCACCCGACAGCTCGCCCGGCAGCTGGTTGCGATAACCGCCGGTCAGAACCTCGGCACCTTCCTGCTTGCCGATGTCGATATAGGACAGGATCTTTTCGAGCTGTTCGGAAGAGGCCTGCGCCCCGATCATGGTCGACATGGCCAGCGGATCGCCCTGGATGACGGCCTCGACGCGCTTGATCGCCTTTTCCATGAAGCGGTCATAGATCTTCTCATGCACCAGCGCGCGGCTCGGGCAGGTGCAGACCTCGCCCTGGTTGAGCGCGAACATCGCGAACCCTTCGAGCGCCTTGTCGAGATAGTCGTCATCCTCGCGCATGACGTCCTCGAAAAAGATGTTCGGCGACTTGCCACCGAGTTCGAGCGTCACGGGAATGAGGTTCTGGCTGGCATACTGCATGATCAACCGGCCGGTCGAGGTTTCACCGGTAAAGGCGATCTTGGCGATCCGCGGGCTGGTCGCCAGCGGCTTGCCGGCTTCAAGGCCAAAGCCATTGACGATGTTGAGAACGCCCGGCGGAAGCAGATCGGCGATCAGTTCGGCCAGCACCAGGATCGAGGCGGGCGTCTGCTCTGCGGGCTTCAGCACCACGCAGTTGCCCGCTGCCAACGCCGGAGCCACCTTCCACGCTGCCATCAGGATCGGGAAATTCCACGGAATGATCTGGCCGACGACGCCCAGCGGCTCGTGGAAGTGATAGGCAACGGTGTCATGATCGACTTCACCGATCGTGCCTTCCTGGGAACGGACGCAGGCCGCGAAGTAGCGAAAGTGGTCGATCGCAAGCGGGATGTCGGCGGCCATCGTCTCGCGCAATGGCTTGCCGTTGTCCCAGGTCTCGGCGCGCGCCAGAAGCTCGAGATTGGCCTCCATGCGGTCGGCGATCTTGTTCAGGATGTTGGCACGCTCCGTGGTCGAGGTGCGGCCCCACTTGTCCTTGGCGGCGTGCGCGGCATCGAGGGCCAGATTGACGTCCGCCTCGTCCGAGCGGGCGACATCGCACAGCTTGCCGCCGGTCACCGGCGTGGTGTTCTCGAAATAGCGGCCATTGACCGGCTCGCGGAATTCACCGCCGATGAAGTTGCCGTATTTCAGCTTAAACGGCGACGCGGCAATGGTCTGCACCTGAATGTTCATCTGTCATCCTCCCTTTGGAAAGGAACCCCTCCTCGGGTTCCGATGGGAGGATGATCATCCGCTTCTGCTCATATGAGAAGCCGACCCGATCCATACCGCAGCGCACAGTGTCTCACCAATGCGACACAGCGTGCCGCACTATTGGATCTGGAAACGCTTGAGTTTCCGATGCAGCGTCGCACGGCTGACGCCAAGCATTTGCGCGGCAAGCGACACATTGCCCTGCGCCCGGGACAGAACGCGGCGGATCGCTGCCCGCTCCGCGTCATCGAGGTCCCCGCTCGCGTCACTGCGCATCTCGCGCAAGGCATCGGCCGCCGGAAGGCCTTGCGCAATCATCCTGTCATCGAGCTTGAGCGCCTGCCGGGCTGATTTCGTCGCACCGAGGATCATGTCGTCGCTGTCGACTGCGATCAACGCGGAAACCGTATTCGCCTGTGGCACGACGATGATGCGTGCACCCGCATAGGCATTGCGAAACAGGTTGCATTCGACGCGCGCTGCGGCATCGCGCACGGCCTGCGAGAGAACCGCAAGCGTCATGTCATTGACGTCGCTGCGGCAGGTGGAAACATCCAACGCCGCCGTCACACGTCCGAGATGATCGCGGATCGGCGCCGTCGCACAGGACAGGCCGATATTGGCGCTCATGAAATGCTGGTCGCGGTGAATGATGACGGCCCTTTCGTCGGCCAGCGCCGTCCCGATTCCATTGGTGCCAGCGCTCGCCTCGCTCCATACATTCTGCTGCCAGAGACCCAGCCGGCGGAAATCCACATCGTCGCCAGGCGCACCGCGCCGATCCACGACGATGCCCTCGGCATCAGCAAGCACGATGCAGCAACCCGAACGGCCGATCATCTGGTAGAGACGGTCGACCTCGTCAGTGGCATGGCCAATCAGCAACTCCATTTTTTCCCGCGCGTCGCGGAACCTGGTCTCTTCGACCTGCATGGGACGGGCTGCCGCTTCCGGCTGCAATTGGTGCAGCGTGAGACAGCGGCGCCAGGAGGCGGCCACGGGAGACGTCACGGCCGCAGATGCTTGCCGTGCGGTCGAGTAGACGAGTTCGGAATGGCGTAGTTCCTGTGACATCGGCTCCTCCCAAAGCGCAGAACTCACTATGCGCCTTCCACGCGCGCATGCAACGTGTTCAGCGTCCCGGCAATCGAACCCGGTTAAAAATAGGGAATGTGACTGGCGCAGAATTGCGACACCTCCGTGAGGCGCGCGCCTTGCGGCGGAAATCCTTGCCAATTCCCATCATCTGGTCTATAGGCGCCCGATCCGCACAGACACCCTTGGAGGCAATGTGGATGGGACCGGCGACGGTCTCCGGTTCTGGCACGGCTGAAACGCAGCGCCAGGGCTCTCCAGTAACTTGAAAGGTAAAGCCATGAGCCACGCATCTTACGAGCTCAAGGCCGTAGCACGCGAACGGGTAGGTAAGGGGTCCTCCCGCGAACTTCGCCGCAACGGTTTGATTCCCGCTGTCATCTATGGTGACAAGCAGGCCCCGATTTCGATCTCGATCAACACCAACGAGATCACCAAGCGCATCCATGCCGGCGGTTTCCTGACCACCGTTGCCGTCATCGACGTCAACGGCGAGAAGATCCGCGTCCTGCCGAAGGACTACCAGCTCGACGTCGTTCGTGACTTCACGATGCATGTCGACTTCCTGCGCGTCTCCGCAGACAGCCAGGTTTCGGTTGAGGTACCGGTCCACTTCATCAACGAAGAGAAGTCCGCCATCAAGACCGGCGCCGTTCTCAACATCGTTCGTCACGAAGTTGAACTGCACTGCCCGGCCTCCGACATTCCGGAATTCATCACGGTTGACCTCGCTGGCCTGAAGGTCGGCGACAGCGTGCATATCTCGGCTGTCAAGCTGCCGGCTGGCGTGACCCCGGTCATCGCCGACCGCGACTTCACCATCGCCACCATCGTCGCCCCGGCCGGCGGCATGGACGAAGGTTCTGCCGAAGCCTGATAATCCGATCTCGATCGGCATTGAGAACCCATCCCCGCAAGGGGGTGGGTTTTTTATTGGTTTCTTCTGAAACCACGGAAAATGTCACCGCTTTCCTTAGTCAGATTTAAACGGTTTCATGCAACCGTGCGCACTCAATCTTTGCGCGTGGGAGCCCGTAATGATCATGTCGCACTGCCGTTTCCCGGTTGAGCCAGGATCGCGATGACTCGCTCGGTCGAAAGCCGCTTCCTGGCCATTGTCGCGATCACGATCTTCATCCTGGTCGTGCCGCTCTTCGGCCTGTTCCTTTCGCTGGCAACCGAACGCGCCTCGCGCGAGTTGCAGCAGAACCTCGACGTGGTCATTGCCGCTAACGCCCAGGCTCTCGCCAAGCCCCTGTGGGACTTCGACCGGGAGAGCGTCGAACAGATCACCGCGACGATTGTCTCCAACGGCATGATCAGCCGGGTCACCGTGAAGGACCTCTCCGGCGACATCGCGGTATCCATGCCGGCGCTGCCGAAATGGCCGAAGAACGGTCTGGAGAGCATCAGCCGAGAGATCTATTACCGGGCGCTCGAAGGACCCAAGCTGGTCGGCACGATCACGCTCTACTACAGCCGCATCGGCATGTTCTCCTCGTTGCGCCAGGCCGAAGTGCTTCTGATCGGCATCTTCATGCTGGCAGTCATCGGCGTCGTTGGTGCCGCCGTCGTCGGCAACCGCATCATGGTCATGAAACCCCTTTTGAAGCTGACGGCCGCCATCGAGGCCACCCGTCAGCTCGGCTCCCGCCATCATGTCGACTGGCAGTCGAATGACGAAATCGGCCGCCTTGCGCGCAGCTTCAATGCCATGCAGATCAAGCTTGAACGGGAAGAGAGCGAACTGAAGCTCGCCCATCGCCGCTCGACCGACATCTACAACACCACACCCGCCATGCTGTTCTCTCTCGACGAGGAGGACCGCATCACCGGCGTCAGCGACTATTGGCTCCTCGCCACCGGCTACAAGCGCCACGAAATCGTTGGCCGGCGCTTCATCGAGCTTGTCCCGCCGGCCGCCCAGGGTGCCTATACCGATCGCAAGAAGACCCGCTCGCTGGCCGGCGTTCAGGAGGCAACCACCCGGTTCGTCTGTGCCGATGGCCGCATCATGGACGTCCTGATTGCCGAATCCAGCCGGGAATCGGAAGGTGAGACCGACGCTCTGTCGCTCAGCGTTATGACCGATGTGACCGCGCTCAAGCAGTCGGAGGAGCGCAACCACCGTCAGGCCATCACCGACCATCTGACGGGCCTCAGCAATCGCCAGGGTTTTGAAAGCGCACTCGACCGCGAGATCCGGACGACCGACGCCGCCGGCGAGGAACTGGCCTGCATCTTCGTCGACCTGGACCGCTTCAAGTGGATCAACGACAATCTCGGCCACCAGGCCGGCGACGAAGTCCTCCGCACCTTCGTCGAGCGAATGAACGCGCTGTTGCCGCCGGGCGCGACCGCCGCCCGCCTCGGCGGCGACGAATTCGCCATCCTCGTTCGCGCTGGCCAGGCGGAGCCGGTCGCTCAGGATCTCAGCGCCCGCCTCTGCGACCTCTTCATCGACCCGATGATGATCGAAGGCACCAGCGTCCGGCTCAGCGCCAGCATCGGGATTGCGCTCTACCCGCGCCACGCCGGCAATGCCGCCGAACTTCTGCAGAAATCCGACATGGCGATGTACAGCAAGAAGCGCGACGGCAAGAACGGCGCACAGCTCTACGATCCCCAGCTGCAGGACCACACGCGCCAGCGCGCCGAAATCGAGCACGATATCGAAGAGGGTCTCGCACGCGACTGGTTCGATGCCTTCTTCCAGCCGATCGTCCAGGTGGATAGCGGCCGCGTCGTCGGCTACGAGGCGCTGATGCGTCTGGTGCATCCGGAACGCGGGATCATGCCCCCTGCCCCTCTGATCGCCGTTGCCGAGGAAACAGGGGCGATCACCCGGCTCGGCGGCCAGATCCTGGAAAAGGCTCTTGCCAATCTCGCCCGCCTCAGCGAAGCGTCGGGCGACCACGACGCCTATCTGGCGATCAACTTTTCACCGCTGCAGTTCGACCCCTCGCTTCCCGTGCGCCTGGCGGCGCTGACCAGCGGATATGGCATCGCACCGAAGCGCATCGTCATCGAGATCACCGAAGCGACGCTGCTGCACGACAACCCGCAGATCCGCACGATCCTCGACGAATTCAGCCGCTACGGCTACCGCCTCGCGCTCGACGATTTTGGTACAGGCTATTCCTCGCTGAGCTACCTGAACCGCTTTCCTGTCGACATCGTCAAGATCGACCAGTCCTTCATCCGCGCGCTTGCCGACGAGAACCCGGAGCTGCGACACAAGAGCCGCATGCTCGTCGAAGGCATCACGGCGATCTCGCACAAGATGGAATGCACCGTCGTTGCCGAAGGCATCGAAACCGAGGAACAGCGCCGGATCCTCGCAGACTTCGGCGTCGATTACGGTCAGGGCTACTTCTTCGCCCGGCCCCAGGCCGTGGCGACACTCATCGATCAAAGCACCGTGCTGCCGACCCGCAACCTGAAGGTCTCGGCGGGCTGACAGACTGCAAAAGGAGGGAACCGCCATGAAAGTGCTTGCCATCCTGCTGTCCCTGGCGGCAACACCGCTCGCCGCCGCCGAAGCCGTCCATTTCACCACGGAAGACTATCCGCCCTACAATTTCCGCGAAGGAGAACAGATTAGGGGCGCGGGCTACGATCAGGTGTTGCTGATGATGAAAAAGATCGGCGTGCCCTACTCGATCGAGATAATGCCCTGGGCACGGGCGATTGCACTCGCCGAAACCACGCCGATGCATTGCGTCTTCACAACGGCCCATATCCCCGAACGCGACGGGCGATTCACCTGGATCGAGCCTCTCGCGATCGGGCGGAACCTCATGGTCGGTCGCAAGGGAAGCGGCATCGATGTGAAGACCATCGATCAGGCGAAGGACTACACCGTCGGAACCCAGCGCGACGATTACACGGAAACCTTGCTCAAGGAGCAGGGCTTCACCAAGATCGACCTGGCAAGCGATATCAAGCTCAACCTCAAAAAGCTCGAAAGCGGACGGATCGACCTGATGCCGCTCGATGAGCAGCACTACGTCGCCCTCGAAAAGTCTGGCGAGCCGATCGAATTCAAGTTCATCTTCACCCAGCAGACCTTTTCGATCGCCTGCCATGCGGATTTTCCCGACGAGCTGAGACAGCGCATGCAGGCCGCCCTTGATGACCTGATCGCCGACGGCACGCAGGCAAAGATCCTCGCAAGCTACGGCCTCGACAAGGCAAAACTGCCGGAAGTGGCTGCGAACCCTTGACATCGGTGCCGTTTCGCGGTGGGGAAAGCCCAGTCTGAGAAACGGGACACACGATGATCATCCTGGCAGGGCTCGGCAACCCCGGGTCGAAATACGAGCGCAACCGCCACAATATCGGCTTCATGGCCGTGGACGCCATCAAGGCGCGTCACGGCTTTTCGCCCTGGGCAAAGAAGTTCAAGGCCGAGATTTCCGAGGGAACGATCGCCGGGGAAAAGGTTCTGCTGATCAAGCCGCAGACCTTCATGAACCTGTCGGGCGAGAGCGTCGGCGAGGCCATGCGCTTCTACAAGCTCGGCCCGGAAGCGATCACCGCCATCTATGACGAGCTCGACCTTTTGCCCGGCAAGGCCCGCATCAAGACCGGCGGCGGCCATGGCGGTCACAACGGCATCAAGTCGCTCGACGCCCATTGCGGCCAGAACTATCGGCGCCTGCGCCTCGGCATCGGCCATCCCGGCGACAAGTCCCGCGTCCAGGGTCATGTGCTCGGTGACTTCGGCAAGCTCGACGCCGAATGGCTTGATCCCCTCCTCGAAGCCCTGGCCGACAATGCCGACATGCTGGTGCGGGGTGAGGATTCGCAGCTCCTCAACAAGCTGGCATTGGCGACCGGCTCGAAGCCGGATGACGACAAGCCTGCCAAGGCCCCAAAGCCGTCAAAACCCGCCGGCCAGTCCCACATCCGCCAGGCGCGCGGCAACATGCAGCAGCCGAAGAAGCTGCCGGAATCGGGGCCGATGGCGGATATGCTGAAGAAGCTGTTCGGGCCCAAGGGGGACTGAGGCCGAGCGCTTAACCGTCGCGCGCCGCCCCGCATATTGTCTCAGCGACGCGCGAGCAATCCGTCGACCAGCAGGCGAAACGCCTGTTGCGCCTTGGGAAGAACGGTTTCCGGCTCGTTGCTGGCGGCAATCCACATCGCGGCGTTGAGAGCCGCACCGCTGATCAGCCGGGCTGCGGCTTCTGCATCCACTGGCTTCAACACGCCCTCCCCCATCAGCGTCTCGATCGCCTGCCGCGTCACCTGCAGACAGGAATTCTGGCTTGGCCAACGCGACGGATCGCCCAGCACCGCGGGCCCGTCGAGCAGCACGATCCGCTGCACTTCCGGATCGAGCGCCATCTCGATGTAAGCGGCTCCTTCGGCAAGAAGCGCATCCCATCCCGTGCCCGCCGCAGCACCGCGCGCCTTGGCTTTTTCGGCCATCTCGGTATCGATCTGGTCGACGACTGCGGCGAACAGGCCCCGCTTATCCCCGAAATTGTGGTAGAGCGCACCACGCGTCAGCCCCGCCTCTGCGGTGAGCGCATCCATGGAGGCATCTGCAAAGCCCTTGTCCGCAAAAGCCCTGCGGGCCGCTGCGATCAGTTTGCCCCGATTTTCCGCCATGCTCTCAGACCGCGTTCGTTTCACGGCGCCCTCCAAATTTTACATACGCCGCGTATGCGGATTTGACATACGTTGCGTATGCCTGTAGTCATGCATACGCAACGTATATGAAATCATTGCATGACAGCCAAGCGGCATTTCGCCGGCCCGGAGCCTCGGGTCGGAGTGGCGCCGCATGCCCGAAAGGAGCCCAAATGACACGCCCGACCCCCGTCTTCCCTGCCGATCGGCACGCCCTCTACGAAGCGCACGGCTATTCCGCTGCCATCCGCAGCGGCGACATGCTCTTCGTCTCCGGCCAGGTGGGCAGCCGTCCGGACGGCACACCCGAGCCGGATTTCGAAGCTCAGGTCCGTCGCGCCTTCGCCAATCTCGAAGCGACGCTCACCGCCGCCGGCTGCACGTTCGCCGACCTCGTTGACGTCACAAGTTTTCACACGGACCCGGAAAAACAGTTCGAGACGATCATGAAGGTCAAGGCCGAGACCTTCGCCGCCCCGCCCTATCCGAACTGGACGGCGATAGGCGTCAACTGGCTCGCCGGCTTCGATTTCGAAATCAAGGTGATCGCGCGCGTACCGCTGTAATCCTGCGCTCTCGAGGGAACTTTACGCGCCACGACGGGGTGACAACGCCGCCTTCAGCGTCTGTGCTGCATGCGTTTCGAACCATTGCAGCATTTCCGAGACCCTCGACGCCTCTGCCGTTCCGGGTCTCGCACCACATAACTCAGCGCATGCCGACGCCATCGCCTGAAGAACGCGGGCGGTTTCCGGTACATAGGCAAGATCATCCGCCGCGTCGTGTCTCTGGCGGATGATGGCGTAGCGCGTGGTTTCTGGATAGGTCCATGCGCTGGTGAGCACGTCCTGCACGCTGACGCTCTGGCCATTCACCTCCGTGGTCGCATCGCGATCACGCTCACCATAGCCAAGGGCTTCAACCTGTTCGCAAAAGTCGATCGCCGCATTCATCATGCGCCGAACCGTGCTCCAGTCAGTTTGGCGGGTCGGGTCGGACATCCCGTTCACTCCTCCGGCTCCGCCGTAAACAACAGCGGCATGCCAGCCTCCTTGGCGAGATCCATGGCCTCAGCAATCTTCGTTTCGGCAATCTCCCGCGTGCAGACGACGACCACCGCCGAGCCGAACCGATGCGCCGTCATCATGACGCGGTTGCCCGTCTCCTCGCTCATCCGGAACACCACCTTCAACACGATGGTGACGAATTCGCGCGGGGTATAATCGTCATTGTGCAGGATGACCTTGTAGAGCCGCGGCTTTTCCACCTTCGGCTTGGTCTCCGTCTTCGGCGTCAGCACCGTATCCTTCGCCATGCATCCTCCGGCAACTTCAGGGCCTCTCAGGCCCGTAACACTTGACCATATCCCTCCTATACCCCATAGGCGTGGGCAACGAAAATCCATCCCGAACAGGTATAGAGAGCCATGGGCTTCAAATGCGGTATCGTCGGGCTGCCGAATGTCGGCAAGTCCACTCTTTTCAACGCGCTGACCAAGACGGCAGCCGCCCAGGCAGCGAACTACCCCTTCTGCACGATCGAGCCGAACACCGGTGAAGTGGCCGTTCCCGATCCGCGCATGAAGAAGCTCGCCGACATCGCCGGCTCCAAGGAAATCATTCCGACCCGCATCTCCTTCGTCGACATCGCCGGCCTCGTGCGCGGCGCCTCGAAGGGCGAAGGCCTCGGCAACAAGTTCCTCGCCAACATCCGCGAAGTCGACGCCGTGGTCCATGTACTGCGCTGCTTCGAAGATGATGACATCACCCATGTCGAAGGCAAGATCGACCCGGTGGGCGATGCCGACACGATCGAAACCGAGCTGATGCTCGCCGACCTCGAAAGCCTGGAACGCCGCGTCGAGCAGACCCGCAAGCGCGCCGCCTCCAAGGACAAGGATTCGGTCGCCCAGCTGCCGATCATGGAACAGGTCGTCAAGCTCCTGCAGGACGGCAAGCCTGCACGCCTTCTCTTGAAGACGCTGGCACCGGAAGAAATCGAGATCCTGAAGGGCCTGAACCTGCTGACCTCGCATCCGGTCCTCTATGTCTGCAACGTCGCCGAGGGTGACGCCGCGACCGGCAACAAGCACACCGAAGCTGTCGCCAAGATGGCCGCCGAACAGGGCGCCGAATGCGTCATCATCTCGGCTGCCATCGAAGCAGAAGTCGCCCAGCTGCCGGAAGAGGAAGCGACCGAGTTCCTCTCGGCCCTCGGCCTAGACGAAGCCGGCCTCGACCGCCTGATCCGCGCCGGTTATCACCTCCTGGACCTGATCACCTATTTCACCGTCGGCCCGAAGGAATGCCGCGCCTGGACCATCGTCCGCGGCACCAAGGCACCGGCCGCAGCCGGCGTCATCCACACCGATTTCGAACGCGGCTTCATCCGCGCCTTCACCATCTCCTATGACGACTACATCGCCTACAAGGGCGAAGTCGGCGCCAAGGAAGCCGGCAAGGGCCGCGACGAAGGCAAGGAATATGTCGTGCATGACGGCGACGTCATTCACTTCCGCTTCAACACTTGAAGCGCGACAAGGCGAACGACGAGAGGCCGCGATCCCTCGCGGCCTTTTTGCGTTTTAGGGAGGTGGAAAGCCTCAGGCCCGTTTCACCGGGCAGGTTGAGAGGCCGAGGATCGAATAGAGCGGGCAGCTCGACATCAGGCCGGTCAAGAGCGGCACCACCCCGATCAGCGTGTAGTAGCGCCACCAGGCGCCCGGATAGATGAAGAAAAGCGACAAGAGCACGAGCCCGACAACGATGCGCAGGACGCGGTCGAGACCGCCGACATTCTTGGCAAACATGGTTTTTCCCTCCGTTGATCTAACGATAGGGCGAGTTTAGGCCTCAGCACCGTCCCCGTCCGTGACTTAGTCACCGGAATGGAGAACTTCTTAGGATTCGGCTGCCTTTGCCATGCGCGCCAGTTCACTGCGGTCGACGATCCGGATCTCACCACGCTCGTTCGCCACCACGCCCTTGGAGGCCAGCGCCTCCAGCCGCCGCGATACCACTTCCCGTGCCGTGCCAATTACGACCGCCAGTTCCTGATGCGTCAGCGCGACCTTGCCCTCCCCGTCGCCACGCTCCAGCAGCGCATGGGCCAGCCGCTGCTCGACCTTCACGAAGGCCACCTGTTCGAGCACGAACATCAGATCGCTCAGCCGGTCGGCAAAGGCCTTGAAAACGAAGTGTCGGAAACCGGCGGACTGGGCAATCAGCCGCTCCACCATGGCAGGCGGCACCATCACCGCAACCAGATCGCTCTCGGCGACCGCCTCGCCCGAATAGAGCGCACCGCCGAGAACGCCGAGTGTTGTCTGCACACAGGTCTCGCCGGGTGTAACGGAATAGAGCAACAGTTCGCGCCCGCTCCGACCATTGAGATAGACACCGATTTTGCCCGAAAGCAGGAGCACGAAGGCTTGCGCCGCATCCCCCGGTCGAAACAGCGTGGTGCGAACCGGCACATGCACCGGTTTCAGCGCCTGAAGCTCCAGCCTCGCTTCCGCGTCGATGCCGGAGAGAAAGCCGGCCTGATCTGTCCAACCCACCATGGACCACCTCACGATTCCCGCTTATGACCATAGCGACTGGCAGTGCATTGGAGAACATGTTGCATGCAGGATGACAGGCTTCACTACGAAGACTTTACCGAGGGCCGCAGCTTTGCGCTTGGACCACGCCTGGTCACCGCCGAGGAGATCATCGAATTTGCCCAAGAATTCGACCCGCAGCCTATGCATCTCTCCGAGGAAGCCGGCAAGGCGAGCATCCTCGGCGGCCTCTCCGCCTCCGGCTGGCATACCTCCAGCCTCTTCATGCGCCTGATGATCGACGCCTATGTGCTGAAAGCCGCCTCCGAAGGCGCGCCCGGCATCGAATTCATGCAGTGGCGGAAGCCCGTGCTGGCAGGCGACACGCTCTCCGGCCAGTCGGTGGTCGAGGAAACCCGCGTCATGCGCTCGCGACCGCATCTCGGCATCGTCACCTTCGGTCATGAATTGAAGAACCAGCGCGGCGAAACCGTGCTGAAGGCCCGCAACGCCGTCATGGTCCGTCGCCGCGAAGCCGTGGAGGTGTCGGCATGAAGCTGCTGGACATCTACCCCGCCGGCACTCGGCTCGAACTTGGCTCGGTCACCTTCACGGCAGACGACATCATCCGCTTTGCCGAAAAATTCGACCCCCAGCCCTTCCATGTCGACCCCGAGGCCGCGAAGGCCTATGTCTTCGGCGCGCTCTGCGCCTCCGGCTGGCACACCTGCGCCAATTGGATGAAGAGCTTCATCGGCTTCATCACGCGCGAGATTACGCGGCTGCAGGCGGAGGGGATCGCCCCGCCGAAGCTCGGCCCGTCCCCCGGCTTTGCCGAGCTGCAATGGCTGAAACCGGTCTATGCCGGCGATACGATCACCTTCTTCATGACCCCGATCGACAGCCGCACCGTCCAGGGCCGCCATCGCTACATCCTGAATTCCGCCCTCTCCGAAGGCGTCAACCAGAACGGCGAACCCGTGCTGCGTTTCAAAAGCAATCTGATCGAATTTTTCCCCGACGAGGAGCAAGCTGAATGACCGTGCACGACTTCACCATGACCACCATCGACGGCACCGAGCGCAGCCTGAGCGACTACGCCGGCAAGGTGCTGCTGATCGTCAACACTGCAAGTGCCTGCGGCCTGACCCCGCAATACGAAGGGCTGGAAGCCCTCTACAAGACCCACCCCGATCTCGTCGTCCTCGGCTTCCCCTGCAACCAGTTCGGCGCCCAGGAACCCGGCACGGAAAAGGAAATCGCCCTCTTCTGTGAAACCCAGTTCGCCGTGACGTTCCCGCTCTTCGCCAAGATCGAGGTCAACGGATCCGGCACGCACCCGCTCTACGCCTATCTGAAGGCGGAAACGCCGGGGAGCGAACAGGGCCAGGAAATCGGCTGGAACTTCGCGAAATTCCTCATCGGCCGCGACGGCAAGCCGATCGCCCGCTATTCGCCACGCACGGCACCCGCCGACCTTAAGGCGGATATCACCGCCGCCCTCGCCGGCTAAATGCCATGGTCGACTTCCGCTTCCATCCGACACCCCTTGCCGGCCTGGAAGCGGTCTCGGCCACGAGCGCCCATGTCTTTTCCAAACACACGCACGATACCTATGGCATCGGTTTTTTGACCGCGGGCGGCCAGATCTCGGCCTCCGGCCGCGGCCAGGTCGAGGCGGAAGCGGGCCAGCTGATCACCGTCAATCCCGGCGAAGTGCATGACGGCGCACCGCTCGGGAGGACAGCCCGCAGCTGGCACATGCTCTACATCACGCCGGATCTCGTCGCGGACTGCCTGTCAGACCTCGCCTCGACCACGACAGACCTGGAATTCCCGTTTCCCGTCTTCGCCGATCCGGCGATCCGCGCCCTGCTCTCATTCCTCCATCACCGGCTGAACGATGAGGATGCCTCAGCCGAAGCTGAGACCTTCCAGGAAGCACTCGTCCTGCTCCTCGGCAAAACCCTCACCCGTCGCACGGTGGCGCCGCTCAGCCTGCCGGACTCGATTCGCCGTGTTCGCCAGCGCCTGGACGCCGATCCTGCCGACGCCGCAGATCTGCAGGCTCTCGCCCGTGAGGCGGGCTTGAGCCGCTTCCAGCTCATCCGCGCCTTCCTGCGCCACACGGGGCTGACGCCGCATGCCTATCACATGCAGCGCCGCGCGCTCCTCAGCCGACGCCTGCTGGCGGAAGGCATGGCCCCGGCAGAGGTCGCGGCCACCTGCGGCTATGTCGATCAGAGCCACATGCACCGAGAGTTCTGCCGCCGCTTCGGCCTCACACCCGGCGCCTACCGCAGCGCTTGGCTGCGCTGCAATCCTGTACAAGACCGCAAGCTCTGAGCAGCACACAGTCTCTCCCGCAAACCGCAGGAGACACTGCATGACCCTCGACTTCCTTCTGACCACTTTGATCATCGTCGCGACGCCGGGCACGGGCGCGCTTTACACGCTGGCGGCGGCCCTCGGCGGCGGACGCCGCAGCGCAATCATCGCCGCCTTTGGCTGCACGCTCGGCATCATCCCGCATATGCTGGCCGCCGCCCTCGGCCTTGCCGCCCTCGTCGCCGCCGAGCCCCGCCTCTTCGAGGCGATCCGCTATGCCGGCATCGCCTATCTCGTCTGGATGGCGATCGGGCTGTGGCGCAGCGGCCTTGCGGCCGATCCCGCCGCTGAGCCGCGCCAGGAGGCCTGGCGGATCATCCGCAAAGCGGTGCTGATCAACCTCCTGAACCCCAAGCTCTCGCTGTTCTTCCTCGCCTTCCTGCCGCAATTCGTTACGCCAGCGGACCCAGCACCCCTTGTTACGATGGCCCTTCTGAGCCTCGTCTTCATGGCCGTGACCTTCGTCGTCTTCGCGCTTTATGGTGTCGCAGCATCAGCCATGCGACAGGGGCTCGTGACCCGCCCCCGCAGGATGCGCGCCGTCAACCGCCTCCTGTCCGGCGGATTTCTCGTGATGGCGGGAAAGCTGGCCCTGGCGCAACGCTAGCAGAGCACAGAGAGAACTGGCCACGTGGCGGTCGGTCCGTCGAGGGGCTCAGTGCCCCTCGAATTCCACGAGCGTGCGCACTTCAACGCCAAGCGCTTCGAGCTTATTGCGCCCGCCGAGCTCCGGCAGATCAATGACGAAGCAGGCCGAAACGACATCCGCCCCGATCTGGCGCAGGAGCTGCACGGCGCCGACAGCCGTACCGCCGGTCGCGATCAGATCGTCGACCAGGATCACCTTCTCGCCGGGCTTGACCGCATCCATGTGGATTTCCATCTCGTCGACGCCATATTCCAGGCTGTAGGCGATCCTGACCGTCTCATGCGGCAGCTTGCCCTTCTTGCGGATCGGGACGAAACCGGCGGACAACTGGTGCGCCACCGCGCCTCCCAGAATGAAGCCACGCGCTTCCATGCCGGCGATCTTGTCGATCTTCAGGCCCGCATAGGGCTGCACCAGCTCGTCGATCGCCCGTCGGAACGCCCGCGCATCGCCGAGCAGCGTGGTGATGTCGCGAAAGATGATCCCAGGCTTCGGATAGTCGGGAATGGAGCGGATCGCGTCAGCCAGGTGAGAAGAAATCTTGGTCATTGAGTTTCCGGATGTCGGGGAAATGAGGTTGCGCGGACCATACCAAGATCGGCAGGCCCTCCCAACAAAAAAGGCGGCCCGAAGACCGCCTTTTCCGAATTCGACCGATCGTCTCCGATCAGTGTTCCTTGTTCGCGTAGACCGACTTCTTCGTCAGGTAGATCAGCGCCGTGAAGATGGCGAGGAAAACCATGACCATGAAGCCCATGCGCTTGCGTTCTTCCAGATGCGGCTCGGCGGCCCACATCAGGAACGCAGCCACGTCCTGGGAATACTGGTCCAGCGTCTCCGGCGTGCCGTCGTCATAGGTCACCTGACCATCCGACAGCGGCGGCGCCATGGCGAGAGCCGCAGCACTGACGAAATACGGGTTGAAGTGCGTGCCTTCAGCAACGGTCACGCCTTCCGGCGGTTCCTGGTACCCGGTTAGCAGCGCATGGATATAGTCCGGGCCGCCCTGCTGGTACTGAGTGAAGATGTCGAACACGAACTGCGGGAAGCCGCGGGTCACGCCGCGCGCCTTGGCGATCAGCGAGAAGTCCGGCGGAGCTGCACCATTGTTGGCGGCAGCGGCTGCTTCCTTGTTCGGGAACGGCGACGGGAAGTAGTCGGACGGCACAGCCTTGCGGGTGTACATCTCGCCGTCGGCGTTCGGGCCGTCCTGCACTTCGTATTCGCCCGCGAAAGCCTTCACCTGTTCTTCCGAATAGCCCAGCTCTTCCAGCGTGCGGAAGGAGACAAGCTTCATCGAATGGCAGGCAGAACAGACTTCCTTGTAGATCTTCAGACCGCGCTGCAGCTGGCCCTTGTCATAGGTGCCGAAGGGGCCGGCGAAGCTCCAGTCCATTTCCTTTGGCTTGAGGATCGGGTAGTGGCCGCTCTTGGCGGCATGCTCGACCGCATGCTCAAGGGCGGCGCCCTCTTCAGCGGCCGAAGCGTGGCCGGCAAAGCCGGCCATCGAAGCGATGAGCGCGATGCTCGTGAGAAGCTTCTTCATTGTTCTTGTTTCCCTCTCTCGCGCAATCAGGCTTGGACAGCGGCGGACTTGCCGCTCTTTTCGAGAACCGCCTCGGTGATCGAGTTCGGGATGCGCTTCGGCGTCTCGAACAGACCCAGCAACGGCATGATCACGAGGAAGAAGCCGAAGTAATAGGCGGTACCGAGCTGCGAATAACCGACATAGTTGCCGACGAACTCGCCGCG
This sequence comes from Hyphomicrobiales bacterium, assembly GCA_900473805.1. Taxonomy (GTDB): domain Bacteria; phylum Pseudomonadota; class Alphaproteobacteria; order Rhizobiales; family Rhizobiaceae; genus Allorhizobium. The sequence continues at coordinate 239,352 of UCMS01000006.1, forward strand.
GAACAGGAGGCCGAAGAGACCAGAGCCTTCCGCCGGCATGGCACCGAGCCAGCCGAGCAGGATCGAGTTGGCAACGAAGACCCAGAAGAACAGCTTGTACCAGGGGCGATACACGGCCGAACGAACCTTCGAGGTGTCGAGCCAGGGCAGGAAGAACAGGACGATGATCGCACCGAACATCACCAGAACGCCACCGAGCTTGGAGTCGATCGGGCCAATGTTGAAGGTGATCGCGCGCAGCATGGCGTAGAACGGCAGGAAGTACCATTCCGGAACGATATGAGCAGGCGTCTTCAGAGCGTCAGCCGGGATGTAGTTGTCCGGATGGCCGAGATAGTTCGGCATGTAGAAGACGAACCAGGCGAAGACCAAAAGGAAGACCGACACGCCGAAGGCGTCCTTGAGCGTCGCATAAGGCGTGAACGCGACGGTATCGGTCTTGGACTTGACTTCGACGCCGGTCGGGTTGGTCTGACCGGTGACGTGCAGCGCCCAGACGTGCAGGATGACCACGCCGGCGATCATGAACGGCAGCAGGTAATGCAGCGCGAAGAAGCGGTTCAGCGTCGGATTGTCAACGGCGAAGCCACCGAGCAAGAACTGCTGGATCCACTCGCCGACCCATGGGAAGGCGGTGAAGAAGCCGGTGATAACGGTCGCGCCCCAGAAGGACATCTGGCCCCAGGGCAGAACATAGCCCATGAACGCGGTTGCCATCATCAGCAGGAAGATGACAACGCCGAGAATCCAGAGGATTTCGCGCGGCGCCTTGTAGGAACCGTAGTAGAGACCACGAGCGATGTGCAGGTAGACGGCGATGAAGAAGAACGACGCGCCGTTGGCATGCATGTAGCGCAGCAGCCAACCATTGTTGACGTCGCGCATGATCTTTTCGACGGAGTTGAAGGCAACCGTCGTTTCAGCGGCATAATGCATGGCGAGCACGACGCCGGTCAGGATCTGCACGATGAGCATCACCGAGAGCATGGCGCCGAAGGTGTAGGCATAGTTCAGGTTGCGGGGAACCGGATAGGCGACAAAGCTGTCATAGACGAGGCGCGGCAGCGGCAGGCGCGCGTCGATCCACTTTTCAACGCCGGTGGACGGCTGGTAACTGGAATGGCCACTCATATTGTCTTATCCCCTCAGCCGATCTTGATCACAGTATCGGAAACGAAGCCATAGGTCGGAACAGCGAGGTTCGCGGGCGCCGGACCCTTACGGATACGGCCGGCCGTATCGTAGTGCGAACCGTGGCAGGGACAGAACCAGCCACCGAAATCGCCGGCCTGACCGAGCGGCACGCAACCGAGATGGGTGCAGGAACCGATCATGACGATCCAGTTTTCCTTGCCCTCGCCAGCGGAACGGGCAACGTCGGTCGCTTCTGCCGTCGGATCGATGTTGGCGTTGCGGGCAACCGGATCCTTGAGGTCGGCGAGAGCAACAGCCTTGCCTTCTTCGACTTCCTTGTCGGTGCGGTTACGGATGAAAACCGGCTTGCCGCGCCACTTGACGGTCAGCGACATGCCCGGCTCGAGCGCCGACACGTCCACTTCGATCGAAGCGAGCGCGAGCGTCGAGGCATCCGGGCGCATTTGGTCGATGAAGGGCCAGGCGACCGAAACCGCACCAACCGCTCCGGCCATGCCGGTCACCATGTAGAGAAAATCGCGGCGCGTAGGCTCGCCCGCATGTTCAGTCGTCGTCTCGTGTTCGCTCACGGTCACTTTTTCCTCTTCGCAATCCTGCGACAAACCGCATTTGCCCCCGCAGCGGGAATCACAGTTCGGCCATGTCATGGCCACAGATTCCCCGCCAGATTGGCGCGTTCTAAGCTTGATATTCCAATCTGTCCAGTCTTCCCCCTTGGGGGAGCCACTATGTCGCGGAATAAATTGGCTTTGTCCCCATGCGGCTTATAGCCACGCGTCACTGCGGCTGACCCAGGTCAGGAAGGGAGATGGCGCGGACAGGGTAGATGACATCTGTCAAGCAGCGGGCGCGATAAGCCCCGATGCAACAGGCGTGGCGGTCCGCCGTCCTGCAGATGGCGCCGTCAGCCGACCGTTTCGGTGGTTCGCGTGTCGAGAAAGCCGCCCGACTGGCGCGCCCAGAGTTCCGAATAGAGACCGCCGAGCGCCACCAAATCCGAATGCGTCCCCTCCTCGATGATCCGGCCCTTGTCCATCACGACCAGTCGGTCGAGCGCCGCGATCGTCGACAGGCGGTGGGCGATGGCAAGCACCGTCTTGCCCTGCATGAGACGGTCGAGATTGGATTGGATCGCCGCCTCCACCTCGCTGTCGAGCGCAGAGGTCGCCTCGTCCAGCACCAGGATCGGCGCGTCCTTCAGCATGACGCGGGCAATCGCGATGCGCTGGCGCTGACCGCCGGACAACTTGACGCCGCGCTCGCCGACATGGGCATCGAAGCCTTTGCGTCCCCGCTGGTCTTCCAGACGCTGGATGAAATCCAGCGCTTCGGCTCGTTCCGCCGCCTTGATCAGGCGGTCTTCGCCGGCATCTTCGCGGCCGAACAGGATGTTGTCGCGGATTGAGCGATGCAGGAGTGCCGTGTCCTGGGTGACCATGCCGATCTGTGAGCGCAGGCTCTCCTGGGTGACCTGGGCGATATCCTGCCCGTCGATCAGGATCCTGCCCCCTTCGAGGTCGTAGAAGCGCAGGAGAAGATTGACCAGCGTCGACTTGCCCGCCCCCGAGCGGCCGACGATCCCGACCTTCTCACCCGGTCGGATCGAAAGCGTCAGGTGGTCGATCGCGCCCTTCTTGCGGCCATAATGGAAGGTCACGTCCTCGAAACGGATCTCCGGCGAGCGCACGGCGAGCGTCTTCGCGTCCGGGGCATCCACGAGCCCGATCGGCTTGGCCACAAGCTCCGCCGAGTTCTGGATCGTGCCGATGTTGCGCATGATGCTGTTGAGCTGCGTCATCATCCGCCCGAGCAGCATGTTGAGCCTGAGTACGAGACCGAGCGTGAAAGCGACGCCACCCGCCGTCACCGCCCCAGCAAACCACAGATCGACGGAGAGCAGCGCGACCATCAGGATCATCACACCGGACAGGATGGCAAGCGAAGACCGCACACCGGTCAGGAGGCGTGCAAAGGGCCGGAGCGTATCCTGGAAACGGTCGAAACCCGCGCGGATATAGTGATCGTTCTGCCGCTCCCGGCCGAACAGCTTCAGTGTCTGGATGTTCGAATAGCTGTCGACAAGCCGGCCGTTCAACATTGAGGCCGCCTCCGCCGTCTCCTTGGCGTGTTTGCGGATCTTCGGCACGAAGTAGCGGGCAAGAGCCATGAAGATGACGACCCAGGACCCGATGATGGCCGCAAGCCGCCAGTCGAGTTGCGCAACCAGCGCCATGGTCGAGACCGTGTAGATCACCATGAACCAGACGACCTGGAGGAGCGAGGTCAGAAGATCGCCCGTCGATTGCCCGGCAGACCAGACCTTCGTGACGATCCGTCCGGCAAAGTCGTTCTGGAAGAAGGAGAGCGACTGGCGGCTGACATGCACATGCGCCTGCCAGCGGACGAGATTGAAGAAGTTGAGAACGATCACCTGCTCTTCGACCAGCGCCCCGATCGTCACGACCAGGAAACGGCCGATGAGCACGATCAGGGCCATGGCAAGCAGCTCGAGCCCGTGGGCAGCGATCAGCCCATCCCACCCGGTATCCTTCGGCACGGTATCCAGAAGATCGACCAGCCGCCCGACGAACCAGAACAACCCCGCCTCCAGCATCGCGACGGCACCGCCGAACAAGGCCATGAGCAGGAAGGCAAACTTGGCCTGCCGCACATAAAACCAGACGAAGGCAGCGGTCTTCTCCGGCGGCCTGAGGTCGTCGGACCGCGCGAAGGGATCAAGCCAGTTTTCAAAGAGGCGTGCGATGGATTGGAACATGCCTTGCGATATAGGCGGTTTATCCGTGATGGCAAAGCAATTGGCGCCAATGCGGCGTTACAATTTCTTCACACCCAGAACGCGCGGGGTGATCACCGCGAAAAGCGCGTCAGATAGATCCCGAATATGATCAGCGCGACGCCGGCAGGCTGGCCTAGATGAAACTCCGCAGTGCCGCGCAGATAATCGATCAGGAGACCCGTGATCATCTGCGACCCGATGATCAGAAGGCCCGAACGTGCCGCCCCCAGGCGCGGAAAGACGTAGGAACTGATTGCCACGAAGAAGGCGCCGATGACCCCGCCGAAGAAGAAGAAGGCAGGCGTCTCTCCAAGAAGCGGCAAGCCCACGCGGTGGAGGAAGACGATGTAGACGCTCAACAGCAGGAAGCCGATCGCGTGGTTCCAGACCGAGGCGACGAAAGGTCCCTTTGTCATCGTCAGGCGGCCGTTGATCGACCGGCTCATTCCGACGACGGCGCCTCCCACAAGCGCAATAGCGATGGAGCCAAGCATTCAGGCCCCTTTCGAGAAAATGAGCAGCGCACTGCCGCCGATGACGCAGGCCGCCGACAGGAAGTCGAACCGGTTCAGTGCGCGCTGCGGCGTGCCGAACAGACCAAACTGATCCGACAGGAGACCGAAGAGAATCTGCCCGACAAGCAACAGAGACAGGCCACCGGCCAGCGCAAGTTCGGAATTGACCGCAATGGAGCTGAGGGCCACGGCAAAGGCGCCCGGCGCGCCGCCGAAGTAACTCCAGAGCGGTGTTCGCCCCGCGATCTTGATCCGACCCGCCTTGCGACCGATGGCAAGATTGGCCATCAGCAGGACGAAGGCCGCAGCAGCGCCCACGCCATGCACCACCCAGGAGGCGGTAAACGGCGTCGTATGGGCGGCAAGCCCGCTGTTGATGGTCACCATGGTGGCAAGCAGCGCGCCGGCCAGAATGGCCCATACCCAGTCTATGTATTTCAGCATGAAGTATCGCGGTCTGATGCCGCCCCGTGATCGCGTGATCGAAAGTCACCCCGCATAGCGACCTCGGGGGCCATGACACAAGCCAATTCAATGAATGAAACGATCAGCGCCATGAATTGCCTCGGCGCCAGATGAAAGAGGGAGGCATTGCTGCCTCCCTCCCCTATGTCTTCGAAGTGCTGGGACCTCCCGTGGTCCGGCTCAGAAATCCGACCACTCCGCAGCAGGCGCAGCATTGCCGCGGAACGCATTGGCGACCTTGCGGCCCAGCGCCCGTGCCGGTGATGCCTGCGGCTGGCTCGTCGGCTGGGCCATCGAGAGCGGCCCCTGAGCATGACGCTGCGAACCCTCTTCCGTCCGGAACTGCGCCATCATCTGCATCAGCGCGGCAGCCTGCTGGGCAAGCCCGTGACTTGCCGCCGTCGACTGTTCCACCATGGCGGCATTCTTCTGCGTGCCCTGGTCCATCTGGTTGACGGCCATGTTGATCTCCTGGAGACCTGTCGACTGCTCACGCGCCGAGGTGACGATCGCCGCGACGTTCTGATTGATCTCCTGAACCTCGCGCACGATGGTCTCGAGTGCCTTGCCCGTCTCGTCGACAAGGGCGACACCGTGACGGACATGCTGGCCCGAGGCGCTGATCAGACCCTTGATCTCCTTCGCGGCATTGGCAGAACGCTGGGCGAGCTCACGCACCTCCTGCGCCACCACGGCGAAGCCCTTGCCGGCATCCCCCGCGCGAGCAGCCTCAACCCCCGCATTGAGCGCCAGAAGATTGGTCTGGAAAGCGATCTCGTCGATGACGCCGATAATGCTTGAGATTTCAGCGGACGACTTTTCGATCTGCTGCATGGCGGCAACGGCGCGGCGCACCACCTCGCCGGACCGCTCCGCCCCGTCTCGCGTATGGCTGACGAGTTCTCCGGCGTGTTCCGCCCGCACGGAGCTTTCCTTCACCGCCGTGGTCACCTGTTCCAGAGCGGCAGCTGTCTCCTCCACGGAGGCCGCCTGCTGTTCTGTGCGCTTGGAGAGGTCATCGGCGGCTGCGAGCATCTCGCTGGCCCCGGCATCGATCGCCCGCGCATTGTCGTTGACCGCCTGCATGGCCTGACGCAGGCGCGCGACCGACTGGTTGAAGTTCAGCCGCAACGCATCGAGATGCTCGGTAAACCGGGCATCGATCGAGACGGCGAGATCGCCGTCCGATAGGCGCTGAAGCCCGGCGGCCAGCTGGTCGACGGCGAATTTTACTTCGGCCGCTTCCTCAGCCTTCTGCGCTTCGCGTGCCATCCGTTCCGCTTCACTCAGAGAGCGGTTTTCCTCGGCCTGGCGCTCGAGCTGCGCGCGCTCGATGGCATTGTCGCGGAACACGGCGACAGCGGCTGCCATCTCCCCGATTTCGTCGCGCCGCGAACCGAAGGGAATTTCCGTCGTTGTATCGCCATTCGCCAGTCCGTGCATCGACGTGGTGATGGCAGAAATCGGGCGAACGATGCGCAGGAAGCTGAAGACGGCGGCGGCGGCGGCAATGAGAGCGGCGCAAACCACGGCAACGACGGAAAGCCAGAAGGCAGCATCCGCCGATGCCCTGCTCTCCATGCGAGCGTTCGCCGCAACGTCCCGGTTGATCGCGATGATGCCCTGCAGCACGGCACCCGCTTCGTTGCCGAGCGGAACCATTTTCGCAATCGTGTCCTTCGCCTGATAGAGCTTGGAGCTCAGTGCCTGTTCGATAAAGCTTTGTCCGAGCAGGCGATACTGCTCCACATGGCCTTTGAACTCGCCATAACGTTGGCGGACGTCCGGCAGAACGATCATGCCGTCGAAGCGCTGAATTGCCGCATCGAGTTGCTCACTCGAAACGGCGAGTGTGTCCACCAGCTTGCTCTTGTCGGCGGCATTGCTGGCGTTCAGGATCATGAGATTCAGGCGACGGACGTCACCCAGCAATGTTTCAATTTCCGCAATCTGGATCGACCGATCCATACGTCCACCGAGTGTTTCGATATCTTCGCTCAGCGCGTCAGCGGAATGAAGGGCAATGCCGCCCTGCACGAGCGAGACCACGACCATGAGGCCGAAAAGGAGCGGCAGGAGAGTTCTGATCTTGAGTTTTTTCACGACTGAAATCCGCGCTTGAAAAGGATGTTGGAGCAAGATGCCCCTCGGGTCCTCTCCGTGGCAGTCCGCCCGTGAATAAAATCTTACTCGCGAAATGGCATTTCTTGCCTTGCTCCTGAAGCCGATCTGCGATGGAAAACAAACACCTAACAAAACGGGGGCATTTCTGCCCCCGTTTTGTTGGTCTGGCGATTGGCCGGACTGGATCACTCCGCCGCTTCGTCAGATGCCTCGTCCAGCGCTTTGGCCGCCTCTTCGGCATGAAGCTTCTTCGCCTGCTCCTCCTCCGGATCCGTCTGGTCCGGCAGGAAGCCGCCCGATTGGCGGTTCCAGAGGTCCGCATAAATGCCGCCGGTCTGCACCAGTTGCTGATGCGTCCCTTCCTCGACGATCACGCCCTTGTCGAGCACGATCAACCGGTCCATCTGCGTCAGCGTCGACAGCCGGTGGGCGATCGCGATCACGGTCTTGTCCTCGATCAGCTTGAACAGGCTTTCCTGGATCGCGGCCTCGACTTCGGAATCGAGCGCAGACGTGGCCTCATCGAGGATCAGGATCGGCGCGTCCTTGAGGAACACGCGGGCAATCGCGATCCGCTGCCGCTGGCCACCGGACAGTTTCACGCCGCGTTCGCCGACATGAGCATCGAGACCGACACGGCCCTGCTGGTCGGCGAGTGCCTGGATGAAGTCCCAGGCATTCGCCCGCTTGGCGGCCTCAATCACCTCGGCATCGGTGGCCTCCGGTCGACCATAAGCGATGTTTTCCCGGATCGAGCGGTGCAGAAGCGAGGTATCCTGCGTCACCACACCGACGAGCGCCCGAAGACTGTCCTGGCTTACCTGCGAGATATCCTGCCCATCGACCAGGATCTTGCCCTTCTCGATATCGTAGAAGCGCAGGAGCAGGTTCATCAGCGTCGTCTTGCCGGCACCGGAGCGGCCGACGAGACCCACCTTCTCCCCCGCCTTGATCGTCAGCGAGAAGCCTTCGATCACGCCCTTCTGCTTGCCGTAGTGGAAGCGCACGCCGTCATAGACGATCTCGCCCTTCGGCGCGGCCAGCGCCTTGGCCTCCGGCTCGTCGACGATGTCATGCGGCTTGGTCATCATGCCCATGCCGTCATAGACCGTGCCGATGTTTTCGAAGAGTGCGGCCACTTCCCACATGATCCATTGCGACATGCCGTTGATGCGCATCGAAAGCCCGATCGCCACGGCAATCGCACCCACAGTGACATTGCCGTTCAGCCAGAACCAGATGCCGAGGGCGGCCACCGCGAACTGCACGATGGCATTGTTGATGTCGACGCAGATGTTGAGAAGCGAGATCTGCCGCATCTGGCGATGCACCGTGTCGAGGAAGGCGTCCATGCCTTCCCGCGCATAGGTCTCCTCGCGGCCGGCATGCGAGAACAGCTTCACCGTGCCGATATTAGTATAGCTGTCGACGATCCGCCCGGTCATCATCGAGCGAGCATCCGCCTGTTCGCTCGAAAGCCGGCGCAGCTTCGGGATGAAGTTGCGCAGGATGAGGGCATAGACGACGAGCCAGACCACCAGCGGGACGCCGAGCCGCCAGTCGACCGACGCAACCAGCGCCAGCATGGAGACGAAGAAGGTCACGGCATAGATGAAGACGTCGATGATCTTCATCACGCTTTCGCGGATCGACAACGCCGTCTGCATCACCTTGGTCGAAACGCGACCGGCGAACTCGTTGGCGAAGAAGGTCATCGAGTGACGCAGCAGGAAACGGTGCATCTGCCACCGCGCGATCATCGGGAAATTGCCGGCCAGGACCTGGTGCATCGTGACGGTATGCACCACGCCGATCAGCGGCAGACCGACCAAAAGCAGTGCCCCCATGCCGATCAGCGTATGGCCTTCCGTCTGCAGGAAGGTGGCGCGGTCGGCAGCCGAAAGCCAGTCGACGATATTGCCCAGGAACTGGTAGAGAAACACTTCCGCAATCGCGATCAGCCCCGAGCACAGGCCAAGCAGCAAGAGCCACGGCCAGGCCGGCTTCGTATAGTGCCAGCAGAACGCGAAGAGCCCCTTTGGCGGCAAAGTCGGCTCGCCTTCCGGATAGGCATTCAGGCGGTTTTCAAACCACGAGAACATGGATGTACTCCAGCAAATCATGCGCGACAGACGACCATGGCAGGTGCCGCAATGCGCAAAATGTCAATGATTGAGGCCGGTTACGGCCGCAGGATGAATCTGTTTGGGAAAAAGGGCGAGAATGTCGCCGTCACGCCGCCGTAAAGAGCTGTCGCGGCCAGGGCAGCATACCGAATTGATCCATCGAAGGCCCTCCCGCTTGCGTGTTGAACAGGCCACCCTTCTATCCCTGCCCCCGCACAATTTCCAGCCGTGCCGACGACTGCCGGGACATTCTGTCGCAACTGTTGCAACAGCACCACAGCCGCCTCCCCGACCGGGTCCGACGTGTGCGGGACGAGCCGCTTGAGTACCGGACACGGCTGACTTAAGAACCCGGCATGACCGACTTGCGTATCGCCCTCTATCAGCCGGACATTCCCGGCAATACCGGAACCATCCTCAGGCTCGCCGCCTGCCTTGCCCTGACGGTCGACATCATCGAGCCGGCCGGCTTCGTGCTGTCGGACAAGAATCTCAAGCGCGCGGGCATGGATTACCTCGCCAGCGCCGTTCTGGTCCGGCACGTCAACTGGGAACGCTTCGACAGCTGGCGCCGCGACGAGGGGCGCCGCCTGGTACTTGCCTCCACCCGCGCAGCAGTCCCTTACGCCCGTTTCGAATACCAGCCGAACGACATCCTGCTGTTCGGTCGCGAAAGTGCCGGCGTGCCCGACCATGTCCACGACACCGCCGATGCCCGGGTCATCATCCCCATGGTCGAAGGCCAGCGGTCGATCAATGTTGCCATGTCCGCAGCCATGATCACCGGGGAGGCATTGCGTCAGACGAACGTCGCATTTTGAAATTCCCCTAAACAGGCATCCGTCAAGGCATGGCAGCGCTGGACCGACTAGTCTGGATCAGGCGGGCTTCGGCGGACGGGAAATATAACGGCATTTGCTAAATCATCCGATCCGCGATATGCTGCAGCGCAGCAAAACACGGGAGTTGGACATGTTTGAAACAGCATTCGCCCTCGGACTGACCCAGTTTGCACGAACCCTCAGCCTGCCGGAACGCGTGCGCCACCGCACAGCCCGCAACGCCGCGCTCGAACCCTGGCGTCTGCGCAACACCGGCGTCGACGCCCTCTATTACGACGTCAAGGCCCTGACGGCCGAAGAGACCTTCTACATCAGCGACAGCCTCGCCTCCGAAGGCCTGATCATGATCGTTCCGCCCTCCGGCGGGCCGATGCTGACCCTCTGCGACAGCGTCGAGGAATACCGGCTGCGCGGCGGCGAAAAGGTTCACGCACTGGCGGTCGCCGGGATGGGCGGATCCGCCATCGGTGCGGCGGCCTTCGCGCGCAACGTCGCGAACGCGATCGGTGAACCGGTTACCGCCGTTGTCTCAGGCTACGGCCTCGGCGACATTGTCAACGAAGCGATCGGCGGCGCCTTCCTGTTCGGATGGCTCGGCCACGTCCGTGGAAATCTCGAAGCCATCGACGACGCGGTCGGTCGCCCGAAGCTTGGCGCCTATGACAAGCGCGAGGCAGACGCCGAGGAGAAGAAAAGCAGGGGTCTCGATGCGGACACGGTCGCAAGCCTGCTCGCCGACCCGTCCTTTTCCTTCACGCTGATATCAGGCCATTCCCGGGGCAACCGGGTGATTGCCGATGCCCTGCACGCGCTCAAGGCAAGCGATCCGGCCCGCTTGGAGACCCTTGCCAACACCGCCCGCATCGTCACCTTCGGTGGCCGCATCAAGATGCCGGATGCCTTCGGCGACATCACCGACGTCGTCGGTGAACTCGACTGGTTCGGTGAACTGAACTCACGCCCGAAGATCGCGACCGATATCCGCGTACCCTTCTGCGGCCATTCCACCAATACCGACCTGCCGGGCGCCATCAAGGTGACCAGGATCTTGAACGATATTCTGACACAAAAAACCAAGCGACCTGCGGACAGCACAGTTCCAGAGCCCGCGGCGCTCGCCGGCATCGAGACCTTGCCGATAGAGCCGACAAAGCCAACCGAAGTCCTGTCCGAGACAAGGAACGAAATCCTGGCAACACCGGTGACCGAGGATGCGCCAGCTTCGCCCTCCCCTGTCATCAAGATCGACATTGAAGCGGTCACAGAACTGGCACCCACGGTCGCGCCAGTAGCAATGGATCCGCCAGCCAGGGAGGCACCGTCGTCCGATGGGCAGGAAGCGTTAGCCGCAACCGATCCGCCCCCTGCGGTATCGGAGCCCGTGATCGCCAAACCCGATCAAAGTCCAGCCGGAATCCGCAAGAAAACCCCGACAAAATCGGGCACGAAGAAATCCGGCCTCCGACGCTGACGGGGAAGACAGCTCGGAAAAATCAAGCACGGATTCGCACTTACAGATAGATCTTCAACCAGCCTGCCATGGACGCATTGGCAATGTTGAGGGCCGAACCCTGGAGTGCCGCCTGCGTCTCTTGCGCTGCACGCCGCGCGTCCGCTTCGCTGAAATCGGCGCGCACGCCGCTTCCGTTGGTGAGTTCGCTCGGCCGTGCAAGCGCCTCGATGAAATCGCCTTCGCCGGAGATTTGGTTGCGCGCCGCACCCACTTCGGCGCTCGCCCCGACCATATCGATCAGCACACGATTGAGTGCTGAGATCATGCCGTCCAGTTCGTCGCTGCTCGTCGCGGAGTTGATGCGGATCTCGCGGGAACGGGCGCTGGTCGAAACGGCCGAATTCACGTCCATGAGATAAAAGTCGTAGGGAACGCCGCTCAGGCTGCTGCCGGCATAAGAGCGTGTCAGGATGCCGTCATCCGCATTCTCCTTCGACACCAGCGTCGCCTGAGCCGTGTCGACATCGATCATGTTGATCGACAGTTCGCCACGCTCGTCGCTGGTCACTGAAGCGATGAGCGAAGCGACCTTCGGCCGCTGACCGGCCTCGACCGTCAGCCAGTTCTCCCCGTTGAAGCCGCTGTCTGCAACGATATCCGCCAGCTTTGCCTTCATCCCGCCGATCTCGGCATCGATGGCCGGTCTGTTCGACCCGAGCGCCTTTGCCTGGATGAGCTTTTGCTGGATGCGCGACACGATCTCGGTCGCCGCTTCGAGCCCCGCCACAGCGGTATCGGTCACGGCCGCCGCCAGGCCATTGGCCTCCTGAACGCTACCCAGCGACAGACTGGATGCATTGAATGTCGTGGGAATCGTCCAATAGGCGGAATGGTCCGCCGCCTGGGTTGCGGTCGCGTCGGTGGTTTGCCGCACCCGCTCCGCCGCAGCGCGCGAAGCCTCGAGCATCGAAACCGAGAGGGCCGAAGTCAGATTGGACCCGACAGATGTCATGGGGAAGCCTTGTGTCGCATTTCATGTCGAACCGATGCCGGGATCATCCCGGCCGCCTGAGCAACACCATGCCATCAAGTCTTTTTCTTTGGCTTACCCGGATCGTTAGAGTTTTATCGAATACGGATAAACAGCCGACCGCTGTCAGGAAACCGCAATTCCCTCAATCCGCGCTTGGCAGCCGCCGCATGGTGAACTCGATCTGGTCGCCGTCGAGCTGTCGCCAGCTTTCCACCTCGGTCCAGTAAGCGGCCTTCGGGAAGGCGTCGAACCACTCTCGTGCCTTGGCGCGGGCCTCCTCGCGGGTGAGGCAATAGGTCTCTCGAACGAACTGGCCACCGGCCCGTCCGGATGTCACCGCGCGGTGTTCTGCAATGCGCTTCCTGAGGCCTCGAAAATCGGGTGGGCTGGGCATCTTCGTCATGACATCCCTCGCATGGCCTGAGCTTAATCCAGACAAAACCGCAAGGCGAGTCGATTTTCCGGGAACAGCCGATGCGGCATATGGCAGGGACGGCGCCGACCTGATATTCCGGACGGAAAGACTGAGAAGGGGGAGAGCATGCAGCGACCGGATCTGCCAAGGGAACTGCCCGACGACATCGAAGGCAAGAAGCTCGCGGCGCGCGCTTGGTTCGAAAGCCTGCGCGACACGATCTGCGCCTCCTTCGAGGCGTTGGAGGACGAGTTGCAGGGCCCCCTGTCCGACCGCGAGCCCGGCCGCTTCAAGGCCAAGGACTGGCTGCGCGAAGAGGGCAAGGGCGGCGGCGGACGAATGTCGATGATGGAAGGCCGCGTCTTCGAGAAGGTGGGCGTTCACACCTCGACGGTCCACGGTGAGTTTTCGCCGGAATTCCGCAAACAGATGCCGGGCGCCGAGGAAGATCCCCGCTTTTGGGCCTCCGGCATTTCCCTGATCGCCCACCCGGTCAATCCCAACGTCCCGACCGTTCATATGAACACCCGGATGGTGGTCACCACCAGCCAGTGGTTCGGCGGTGGCGCCGACCTGACGCCGGTGCTCGATCGCCGCCGGACCCAGGAGGATCCCGACACCCGGCTCTTCCACCGCTCCATGGAGATCACCTGCCAGCGTCACCCCGCCGTGGCGGACTACGCGGCCTACAAACAGTGGTGCGACGAATACTTCTTCCTGCCCCATCGCAACGAACCACGCGGCATCGGCGGCATTTTCTTCGACTGGCTCTATCCCCAGTCGGAAAAGGGCGGCTGGGAGGCAAACTTCGCCTTCGTCCAGGATGTCGGGCGCGCCTTCAATCTGGTCTATCCGAAGATCGTCCGCAACAATTTCGACAATCCCTGGACGGAGCAGGACCGCGACGAACAGCTCGTGAGGCGTGGCCGTTATGTGGAGTTCAACCTGCTCTACGACAGGGGAACGATCTTCGGCCTGAAGACCGGCGGCAATGTCGAATCGATCCTCTCTTCGCTCCCTCCGGTTGTCCGTTACCCCTGACGGCAGGCGTTACCGCTGACATCCGGAGCCTCACGCCAACTCACGAAAAAGAATGACTTAGGATTCCCGACGCTTATCGAAAAGCGCAGGATTCCTTGACGGTTTTCATTGCGTTCGTTGAAACGCTTGCTCATGCTGCGGCCTCACGCAATGTGGAGGAGGAGAATTGCCATGAGCCCGTCCAGTGCAGTGACCAGTCCCCGTGTGAGTGAGCCCGCAGATCGCACCATCGAAGCGCCCGAACTGATCGATCGGCTGGCCGAGAAACTGCGGGCGTCGAGTGATGTCGACCTGCCGCATTCCTACTTTGTCGAACAGGTGAGATTGGGCCTGGCAGGGGCCGACCTGACCGACCATGCCGCCGCCAACGCCATCGAAAGTGGTGCCCATCGCGGAAAGCGAGCGGCGACCCAGTCCGTCTTCGACGCCTGGGCGAGACCCGACTGAAACATACCAGATCCACCGCGCATCCACCCTCGCCCGTAGCGCCGCTGCGGGCGCTTTTTTTTGCCTAGCGCCGCAGAACCATTTCCTCACCCGAAGCGTTCGGTTTCATCCACGCACAAAAGGAGGAAACGACCATGAAGACCTTTGAATGCGGAACCCTTGTCCCCGGCTGCAGCTGGCACACCCGGGCAGACGAAGAGGCGGAAGTCGTACGGCGCGCCGTCGATCACCTGCGCACGACCCATGGAGAAGAGGTCATCCGCCAGAGCACCATCGAGCACATCAAGGAGCGAATTCGCGAGGAAAAACCGCAGCCCCTCGCACGATAACGCGCCCGTCTATTTCTGCGAGAGATCAGCGATCCGCGCCAGCAGCCGCTCCCGGTCGAGCGTGAAATTGGAGGCGATCCAGCCCTCCTCAAGCGTGCCGAGGATCTGCCCGATCTTCGGGCCAGACGGGACCCCTGCGGCAAGAACATCGCTGCCCTTCACCGGCAGGACAGGACGCTCGAATGCTTGCGCCCGACGCAGCAGATCCGACAGCCGCGCATTGCGCGCCATGGCCTTGGCATCACTGCCTTCCGCCTGCCCCCGCACCGAAGAAATCTCCAGTTTCAGGACCCCGATAATACCCTCCTTGCCGTAGCGATAGAGGTCGCGATCGAAGGCGACGTCCGTCACCGTCTCCTGCGGCTTCGGCGCCCGCGCAAAACGGTCGAGCGCGATGGCCTCGGCATTGGAAACCTTCAGCCGTTCGGCAAGTCCCACCATGCGCGCCGGGTCCTTGGGGGTAATGGCCGAAAGCCTCAGCAGCGGATCCGGCTCCCAGCCGAGCGCCTGCTCGGCGGCGATGAGACCCGGGATCGCGTCGATGCCCCATTTTTCCGTTTCCGGCAAGATTTCCGTCAGGACACCCGACTGCCGCATCCAGAGAAGCGCCCGGCCCGGATCGGGAGCGCCGAGGAGTTTTTTCATCTCGCTCCACACACGCTCGGCAGAGAGAGACTTCAGCTGCCCCCTCGCCCGCGCGCAGGCCTTGAGGCCCGCGGCATCCGGCCTTCCCCGGCCGTAATGAGCGAAGAACCGGAAGAAGCGCAGCACCCGAAGATAGTCCTCGGCGATCCGCTGCTCCGCATCGCCGATGAAGCGCACGGTCCGTGTCTCGATATCCGCAAGCCCGCCGACGAGATCGACCACCTCCCCGTCGAGACCGACATAGAGCGCGTTGATCGTGAGATCCCGCCGGTCGGCATCTTCCTGCCAACTGGCACCGAAGGCGACTTCGGCATGCCGCCCGTCGGTCGCGACGTCCTTGCGCAGCGTCGTCACTTCATAGCCCTTGCCGTCGACGACTAGTGTTACCGTTCCGTGATCGATCCCGGTCGGCACGACCTTGATCTGCTTGGCCGCCGCCCGCCCCGTCACCTCGGCTGGCAGAAGCGTCGTCGCGAGATCGATGTCACCGACCGGCATGCCAAGCAGGCTGTTGCGCACCGCCCCGCCGACCACCCGCGTCTCCGCGCCGGAACCGTTCAGAAGCGCCATCAGGCGCTTCAGGCCCGGCTCCTGAAACCACGGCTGATCGGAGAGATTGGTCATGCATAGAGCCTTTCATAGAGTGTCCGGATGATCCCGGCTGTAATGCCCCAGATGCGCCGCTCGCGATAGGGCATGACGTAGAAATGCCGCACCACACCCTGCCACATGCGGCTGTCCTGCTGGTGGTTGTCCGGGTTCATCAGGAAGCTCAGCGGCACTTCGAACACGCTGTCCACCTCGTCGGGATTGGGCGTGATGACGAAACCGGGCTGCACCACGGCAAGAACCGGCTGAATGCGGAAACCGGTTCCCGAGAGATATTGCGGCAGCCGGCCGACCGTCTCCACGAAACGACGATCAAGCCCGATCTCTTCCTCGGCCTCGCGCAGCGCCGCGACCTCCGGCGTGCCGTCGACATCGTCGATGCCTCCGCCGGGAAAGGCGATCTGGCCCGCATGCTTGCGCAGCTTGGTCGTCCGCTGCGTCAGGATCACCCGCGCCTCGTCGGGATAATCGATCACGCCGATCAGGACGGCGGCATCGCGCAAATTCAGCTGCTCGATCTCGCGAATACTGTCGCGATTGAGGACGTGGTCGCCATGCTCCCGCCAGGACTGGTCGAGCGGCGCCACATGCTGGAGCGCCCGGCGGCGGAAATCGGCGGCGGAAAACACGACATCGCTCATCGGGAGAGGCGATCCAGTTCATCGGCCGGCATGACCGGGAAGATCCCGCCGCCAGAGCTTATGCAGAACATCGCCTGCCCCTCGACCTCCCGCACCTCGCCCAGTTCGACGAGGTCATACATGACAGCCCGCGACACCAGCGCCTCCAGCCGCCCCCGCACATGCAGATAAGGCTTCAGCTCATGGTTTTCCCCGACGATGGCAAACCGCAGCGGATGATCCGGTCCGGCCTCCACCACGTCGCCGACATTGGTGCGAAAGGTCAGCACCATCTGGCCATCCCGCTCGCTCGCCGTCATCTCCACGGCCACGAATGGCGCGTCCTCGACCCGGATCCCGACCTTTTCCACAGGTGTTACGAGATAGGTTTTGCCATCCTCGTCCTTGCGCAAAACCGTCGAAAACAGCCGCACCAGAGGCGCCCGGCCGATCGGCGTGCCCATATAGAACCAGGTCCCGTCGGCGCGGATTTCCATGTCCAGATCGCCGCAAAATGGCGGTTCCCACCGCTCGACGGGCGGAAGTCCGGGCTTTCCGCCCTCTGTTTGCGCTGCAGCACGCGAGATCAGCGCCGCAAGCCCTGCCGCATCCGTGGTCGCCTTCAAGGTGTCGTCTGCCATGTTTGCGTCCCGGTTTCGTCTCTTAGCCATCACAGTCACGAGATAGTCATTCGAGGCGCGCTTGTCAGCCGGCATGTCGCCAATAAGTTAGTTTGATAGCATGCACCCAGAGCGCCCGTTCGATTCGCCGAACCCGGCCAGATTATTTTGGAGCAGACCATGGGCATGATGCCGAACCCGGATGCAGCCTTGGATGAAAAGGCGATCATCGAGCAGGCCGAAAAGGCGCTCGCCGATATCGCCGCCATCCGCGCCGAAGTCGCCAAAGTGATTTTCGGCCAGGAAAAGGTCGTCGAAAACACCCTGCTCGCCATCTTGTCCGGTGGTCACGCGCTCCTCGTCGGCGTGCCGGGCCTCGCCAAGACCAAGCTGGTCACCACGCTCGGCACGGTGCTCGGCCTCGACGCCAACCGCATCCAGTTCACGCCCGACCTCATGCCCTCGGATATCCTGGGCACCGAAGTGATGGACCAGGATGAAACCGGCCGCCGCTCCTTCCGCTTCGTCAAGGGTCCCGTCTTCGCTCAGCTGCTGATGGCTGACGAAATCAACCGCGCCAGCCCCCGCACTCAGTCGGCCCTCCTGCAGTCGATGCAGGAGTATCACGTGACCATTGCGGGCCAGCCCTACCAGCTGCCGGCCCCCTTCCACGTGCTCGCAACCCAGAACCCGCTGGAGCAGGAAGGCACCTACCCGCTGCCCGAAGCCCAGCTCGACCGCTTCCTGCTGCAGGTCGACGTTCTCTACCCGGAACTCGCCGCCGAACGACAGATCCTGCTGGAGACGACGGGCATCAGCGACAACCGTGCCAGTGCCGTCATCACCAGCGAGCGTCTCGTCGAAATCCAGAAACTGATCCGCCAGATGCCGGTCTCCGACACGGTGGTCGACGCGATCCTGTCGCTGGTCCGCTCCGCCCGCCCCGGCCATGGCAATGAAACGACCGACAAGAACGTCGCCTGGGGCCCCGGCCCCCGCGCCGGTCAGGCGCTGATGCTCTGCGCCCGAGCCCGCGCGCTCTACGAAGGCCGCCTGGCGCCGTCGATCGACGACGTGCATGCGCTGGCCGAACCGGTGCTCGAACACCGCATGGCGCTCACCTTCGCCGCCCGCGCCGAGGGCATGACGGTTCGCGACGTCATCGCCGGTCTCGTTTCCAACCTGCGCAGCTGACGGAGGCTCCGACCGCGTGGCATCGATCGGCCAGATCGTCGAACAGACACCCGGAAGCGAGGTGCTCCAGCGCGCCCGCCAGCGCGCCGTGCTCGTGCCCGATTGCATGGTCGAGGCCAAGCGCATCGCCAACACCGTGATTGCCGGCTGGCACGGTCGCCGGAAGCGCGGCATCGGCGAAAACTTCTGGCAGTTCCGCCCCTATGCCGATGGCGAGAGTTTTTCCCGCATCGACTGGCGCCGCTCGGCCCGCGACGACCACATGTATATTCGCGACCGCGAATGGGAAGCCGCCCACACGGTCTGGCTCTGGGCCGACATGTCACCCTCGATGATGTACAAGTCGACACTGGCAAGCGTTTCCAAGGAAAGCCGCGCGCTCGTCCTGATGCTGGCGCTCGCCGAAATCCTCGCCCGCTCCGGCGAACGCATCGGCTGCCCCGGCATCATGGAGCCGGTCTCCGCCCGCAATGCCGCCGAACGCCTGGCCGCCGCCATCATGCATGCCCCGCTGACCTCGGGCCTGCCGGATACCCGGATGATCCGCGGCGCCAGCGACATCGTGTTGATCGGCGACTTCCTCGACGACGCCGACCGGGTCATGGAGCGCATCGCCCCGCTCGCCAGACGCGGCCTGCGCGGACATGTTGTCGAGATCGCCGATCCCGCCGAGGAAACCTTCCCCTACACCGGGCGCACGGAATTCTCAGATCCCGAGACCGGCGACAAGCTCACCTCCGGCCGCGCCGAGACGCTGCGCGACGACTACCGCCGGGCCTATCTCGCCCGCCGCGACAGCATTTCAGACCAGCTCCGCCGCATGGGCTGGAGCTTCACCCATCACCGCACCGACCGCCTCGCCTCCGAAGCCCTCGTCGCCGTCCACATGCACCTCTCGGGCATGACGCCAGCCGTTAGTCGGAGTGCAAACCTATGATGGGACTTCCGCTCGCCTTCGGCGCCCCCGCCATCCTCGGCGCGCTGCTCGCCCTGCCCTTGATCTGGTGGCTTCTAAAGCTCACCCCGCCACGCCCGAAATACGAAGTCTTCCCGCCGCTGCGCATCCTTGCTGGCGTGTTGAAGCGCGAGGAAACCCCATCCAAGAGCCCCTGGTGGCTGACGCTTCTGCGCATGCTGATGGCCGCGATCGTCATCTTCGCGCTGGCCGATCCCGTGCTCAATCCGCGCAATGCGACGCTCTCCGGCGATGGCCCGCTGCTGCTTGTCGTCGACAACAGCTGGTCCACCGTCGGCGACTGGGACCGCCGCGTCGAAACCGCGGCCACGCTGATCGGCGATGCAGCCGACCGCAGCCTGCCCGTCGCCATCCTCTTCACCGCCGATCAGGCCCAGGATGCCACACCGGGCACTGCCGCCGTCGCGCTGGAAAAACTCGCCGCCGCCTCCCCGCGTCCGCTTCGCCCCGATCGCACCCGCACCCTCGAGGCGCTGCGCACCAGCTTTGCCACCGAGCGCCCGGGCACACTCGCCTATATCGCCGACGGCATCGCCCGCGATCCCGACGATGCCTTCCTCACCGATCTCGCGACCCTTTCGCCCGCCGAATTCCGCCTGATCGAAAACAACGGCCCGACCGCGATCGCCATCACCGGCGCCAACAACGGCTCGGATGCCTTGACCGTCAACCTCTCGCGCCTCAACGCCGCTGAAGCCCGTCAGGTCATCGTTGAGGCCCAGGACCGTCAGGGCCGCGTTATCGCCTCCGGCACCGCCGATTTCGCCGCGGGAGCCACGGAGACGACAGGCGAGATTGCCGCACCCTTCGAACTGCGCAATGATTTCGCCCGCCTGTCGATCACGGGCGTGGCCTCCGCCGGTGCCACCTACCTGCTCGACGACGGTTTCCGCCGCCGTAAGGTCGCCCTCGTCTCCGGCGACAGCGGCGATGGTTTCCAGCCGTTGCTCTCGCCGCTCTATTATATCGAGCGCGCGCTTGGCCCCTATGCCGATGTCGTGAAACCCGGCCAGACCGACCTCGCCGTCGCCATCCCCGAGATCCTCAAGCAGAACCCGTCCGCCCTGGTGCTTGCCGATGTCGGCCGTCTGCCGGCCGACGTCTATGCGCCCCTACAGGCCTGGATCGAGCGCGGCGGCACCCTGATCCGCTTTGCCGGTCCCCGCCTCGCCGCCGCCCCTGCCGATGACCCGCTGGTGCCGGTCATGCTGCGTCAGGGCGAACGCGCGCTCGGCGGCGCGCTGTCCTGGGCAGAACCCCAGCCGCTTGCCGAGTTCCCGACATTCGGCCCCTTTGCCGGCATGCCGAAACCGGAAGGCATCCTGGTCAAGCGCCAGGTGCTGGCTGAGCCGAGCCCGGATCTCGCCGCCCGCACCTGGGCGAGCCTCGCCGACGGCACCCCGCTCGTCACCGTCCAGGAGAAACGCGCCGGCCGCGTCGTGCTCTTCCATGTCAGCGCCGAAGCCACCTGGTCGGATCTGCCGATCTCAGGCACCTTCGTCGAAATGCTCCGCCGCATCGTCCAACTGACCCGCGTCGGCGCTGCCCAGACCGACACCGCCCAGTCGACCGCACCAGCTTTGCCGCCCTTCCGGCTGCTGACCGAACGCGGCGCGCTCACCGCAGAGGCCGGCACCGCCCGCCCGCTCTCGCTTGGCCCCGACCGGCCGCAAGCCGCCACCTTCGACAATCCGCCCGGCCTCTACGGCACCGAGGACGGTTTTGCCGCCTTGAACCTCCTGCCACCGGCTGCCGAACTCCGCCCGCTGGCCAGCCCCACTGGCCTCGTGATCGCCCGCGACCCCATGGCCGGCACCGCCGCCGTGCCGCTGAAGCCCGGCCTGCTCTCGACCGCCTTCCTGCTGCTCGTGCTCGACAGCCTGATCGTGCTCTTCATGGGCGGCGCCTTCGCCCGCCTGCCGAAACGCGCGGCAACGGCCGCCGTCATGGCGCTCGCCTTCGGCCTCGCCGCCGGCATGCCGTCAGGCCAGGTATTCGCCTCGGATGCCAAACCCGGCGACGACCTGATCCTGGAACGGCTCGACAACACCCATCTCGCCTATGTCGTGACCGGCGAACAGGATGTCGACACGCTCTCGCAGCAGGGCCTGCAGGGTCTCACCGACTTCCTCACCTATCGCACGACGCTGGAACCAGCGCCGCCCGTCGGCGTCGACATCAGCAAGGACGACCTGTCCTTCTACCCGATCATCTTCTGGCCGATCTCGGCCACAGCCCCCATGCCGTCTGCCGCCGCCATCAGCCGCATCGACGCCTATATGCGCGCCGGTGGCACTGTGCTCTTCGACACCCGCGACCAGTTCTCCACCCTCGGCAATGACGGTGCGCCGACCCCCAATGGCGAACGCCTGCAGGCGATCCTCGCCAATATCGACATCCCGCCGCTCGAACCCGTGCCCTCGGACCACGTGCTCACCCGCTCCTTCTACCTGCTGCAGGGTTTCCCCGGCCGCTACGAGGGAAGCCCGCTGTGGGTCGAGGCCCGCCAGGAAGCGCAATCGAGCAACAGCGGCGTCGCCTCCTCCGGCGACGGCGTCACCCCGATCATGATCACCGGCAACGACCTGCTCGGCGCCTGGGCGGTTGATGCGAACGGCGCCAGTGTGCTGCCCGTCGTCCCCGCCGACGAGATGCAGCGGGAAATGTCCTTCCGCTCCGGCGTCAACATCATGATGTATATGCTGACCGGCAACTACAAGGCCGACCAGGTGCATGTCCCCGCCCTCCTCGAACGGTTGGGCCAGTGACATGACGCTCGAATTCGCCCCCTTCATCCCCTGGCTTGTGATCGCCATTCTCGCCGTGCTCGCCACCGGTCTCGCGATCCTCGGCTTCCTGCGCGGCCTGCGCGGCACCGCCATCCGCTTCACCGCCTCGCTCGCGGTGCTCGCGGCGCTAGCCAATCCGCTGCTCCTCCAGGAAGAGCGCGATCCGCTGACGACAGTCGTGCCCGTCATCGTTGACCGCAGCCAGAGCCAGCAGATCGCCGGCCGCCCGGCCCAGACGGACGAGGCGCTGGCGGGTTTGCGCGAACGCCTCGCCCGCTTCCCCAATCTCGAACCGCGCATTGTCGAAGTCACCGATCCCGGCGATAGCGATGCGCCCTCGACGAAACTCTTCGAGGCCTTGCAGACGGCGACCGCCGACGTGCCGCCCGCCAGAGTCGGCGGCGCCATCTTCCTGACCGACGGTCAGGTCCACGACCTCCCGCCGGACACCCAGCCGCTGCCCTTCTCGGCCCCCATCCATGCGCTCGTCACCGGCAAGGCCGACGAATTCGACCGCCGCATCGAGATCCTGCGCGCCCCGCGCTTCGGCATCGTCGATGAGGAGCAGGAACTCACCTTCCGCGTCTTCGACGACGGCGAACCCTCCAGCCAGCCGGCAGACGTCTCGGTCAAGATGAACGGCGAGGACTTAGGGACCGTCTCCGCCCTGCCGGGTGCGGAAACCTCCTATGCCTTCAAGGTCCCGCGCGGCGGCAACAATGTGCTGGAATTCTCTGTCGCGGGAACGCCCGGTGAAGTCACCGATGTCAACAACCGCGCCATCCACCTGATCGAAGGCATCCGCCAGAACCTGCGCGTGTTGCTCGTTTCGGGCGAGCCCCATGCTGGCGAACGCGCATGGCGCAACCTGCTGAAATCCGACGCGTCCGTCGATCTCGTCCACTTCACCATCCTGCGCCCGCCGGAAAAGCAGGACGGCACGCCGATCAACGAACTCTCCCTGATCGCCTTCCCGACCCGCGAACTCTTCGTCGAAAAAATCAACGATTTCGACCTGATCATCTTCGACCGCTACCAGCATCGCGGCGTGCTGCCGATCCTCTATTACGACTACATCGCCGAATATGTGCGCAACGGCGGCGCGCTTCTGATCGCGGCCGGCCCCGAACATGCCAGCCAGGATTCGATCGCACTTACCCCGCTCGAATCCGTCCTGCCCGCCGCGCCGACCGGCGAGGTGCACCAGGCCGGCTTCTATCCGCGCCTGTCGGACCAGGGCAAGCGCCACCCGGTCACCCGTGGCCTCGACGGCTCCAATGTCGAGCCACCGCAATGGGGCCGCTGGTTCCGCAGCGTCGAGGTTTCGGATGCAGCCGGCGAGACCGTCATGACCGCCGACGAAGGCCGTCCCCTGCTGGTCCTCAACCGCGCCGAACAGGGCCGCGTCGCCATGCTGCTCTCCGACCAGGGCTGGCTCTGGGCGCGCGGCTTCGAAGGCGGCGGCCCGCATGTCTCGCTCTATCGCCGTATCGCCCATTGGCTGATGAAGGAGCCGGAACTCGAGGAAGAGGCACTGCGCGCCCGCGCCCAAGGCCGCACGCTCGAAGTCACCCGCCAAACCATCGGCGACGCCCCCGGCCCCGCGACGATCACCACGCCGTCGGGAGAAAGCATCACGCTTGATCTCTCGGAGATCCAGCCCGGCCTCTATCGCGGCGAACGCCGCATGACCGAAACCGGCCTCTTCACCGTCGCCAACGGTGATTTCTCCACCCTCGTCCATGTCGGCGCCGTCGACGCCCCCGAATTCCGCGCCATGGTCTCGACGACGGAGACACTCGCCCCGATCAGCGCCGAAAGCCGAGGCCTCACCACCCGCCTCGACGACGGCGACAATTCCATCCGCATCCCCGACATCCTGCCGGTGCGCGGCGAAATCCGCGTCGCTGACGACCGCCGCATGCTCATCCGCCTGACCGACGAGACGGTGCTGAAGGGCGTCAACACGCTTCCGTTGTTTGCGGGTTTTGCGGGGCTGGGGATTTTGCTGCTGGCGGTGTCTGCGATGTGGTGGCGCGAGGGGCGTTAGGGACGCTTAAAGCGGCCGCTCACGCGAGACGGAATAGACCCGCACATCTGCCTTCATCCGCCCTGACCACTGCGCGACGAACGCCACGGTCTCGGCCCGTTCGAGATGCGCGATGAGGCTCGCCTCGGATATCCACCGCTCGAAGACCGTCACTCGCCCCTTAGTCTTTGCATCTTCGCTCACGCGATAGAAGACGCAACCGCTTTCCGCCCGCGTCGTCGGATTGATCAGGTCGACAGCCGCCTGAAACGCTTCGACGTCTGTCGCGTCGAGCAGGATCTCGCCCTGAACGATAACCCTGGTTTCTGACATGAAGGCCTCTGCTCCATCTTGGGCATGTACATGGTTGCGCATCATGGGATCAGCACGATCTTGCCCTGGATATGGCCCTTTTCCGCACGCTCGTGAGCCTCGCGCGCGGCAGACAGCGGAAAGGTGCTGTCGATCACAACCCGGATTCGCCGGTCATCCAGCAAGGGCGCGAGTTCAGCCAATTGCCCACCATGCGAGCGGACTTGCGTCGTAGAGACGGTCAACCCGAGACGGGCCGCCTCGTCCGCCTCGGCGAATCCGAGCGGATAGACCGGAAAAAGCGCCCCGCCCGGCTTCAGCGTTTGCAGGAACCGTGCGGTAGCCGGCCCACCGACAGCATCCACCACCAGATCGAGATCCCGGATCGTCGTCGAGTCATTTTGGGTGTAGTCGATAAAGACATCCGCCCCGAGCTCCCTCAACAAGGCTTCGTTTCGACCTGATGCGACGGCGGTGACATGGGCGCCCTTGAGCTTCGCCACCTGAACGGCGAGGTGCCCCACTCCACCCGCTGCGCCATTGATCAGCACACGCCGACCTTCGAGCGGCACCGGCCGATGCGGTTCGGCCTGCAGCGGGTTCGGCCGACTATGCCCGACATCGACAAGGAACTGCCAGGCCGTCAAAAGTGACATCGGTGCCGCCGCCGCATGGATGTGGTCGATGCCTTGGGGCTTCAGCGCAAGCTCCGTCGCCGGCACGGCGACATACTCCGCATAGGCCCTGCTCTCGGCGACGCTGAAGAACCGCACCATGGAATAGACCTCGTCGCCGACGGAAAAACCGGTGACGTTGTGACCGACGCCCTCGACGGTCCCTGAGATATCGGTACCGAGAATAATCGGGAAATCGACCTTCGGGCGCCACTCCGGCGGCAGTGCCCTGTAGCCGTCGCGCAGATACCAGTCGGGAGGATTGATGCCGATTGCGCTGACGCGGACCAGTACCTCATCCGGTCCGATGGCCGGCATGGCCACGTCCTCGTAACGCAGGACATCCGGTCCACCGAAGGCATGGATCAACACTGCTTTCATGCTTGTCATGATCGTCACTTTCATCATCGTAAGAGGCGTGCTACCAAATTTGGAGCACTGCTCCGCATTAAACGGAGCAGTGATCCACATAAGCGGAGCAATGCCCCGTTTGTCAAGGTGCGAGATGAGATCTGACGCTAAAAAGAACTATGACATGATCCTTGCCGTCGCACGCGACCTCCTTACGGGCGGCAGCCCCGATGCTTCGTTGCGGGATATCGCGCGAAAGGCCGGTGTTGGAGACGGAACGCTGCACCGCCATTTCCCGACGCGCGAGGCGCTCCTTGAGGCCTTGTTGCGGGACACGTTCGACGCATTGAGCGCGAGGGCGAGGAGACTGCAAGAGGAAACGAATGCGGAAGAAGCCCTTCTCACGTGGCTACGGGAGGCCGTGGGCTCGACCAAGGACTATAGCGGTGTCATCGCAGCCATGGTGAGTGCGATCGCCGATGAACAGTCGGCGTTACACGGCTCATGCGTGACTTTGCGCAGCGCCGGCAACAGGCTGCTTGTGCGAGCCCAGACGGATGGCAGGGCCCGGGCCGATATGGATGGCGATGATCTGTTCGCGCTGATCAGCGCCCTCGCCTGGCTCGCAGAACAACCGCCTTTAGTGCCGAGATCAGACCGCCTGTTCGACATCATCGCGGATGCCATTCTGCCAGGGCGGGGGCCGCGTTAAGCGGATTGGACGAAGCCTGAAACCTCACCCCGCTCCCGTCGCCGCCGCACCCTCCTCCTCCCGCGCCAGCCCGCGCGAGCCGGCCACGCCGCGCGGAAAGCCGCTCCGGTCGCTATAATCCCGCCGCTCCCCCAGCTGCCGCGTGTGGCGCCCTCTCGCGGCACCCGCCGCCACGAAGTCGAGCAGCGTCACGCCAGCAACGAGCACGAGCGCGATCGCCACATTGTCCTGCTTCGGATTGTCGCTGCGCATGGCGGAGCCGAGCGTCACGACATCGATCGCGTCGCCGGCGAGACGGCTGGCCAGCCCCACCTCCTTGTCGACCGACAGCGTCATCATGCCCGAGCCGATCTCGCGCAGACCATAGGCCTGCACCATCGTCTCCTGGCCTTCCATGCCGAGCGCGCGGGTCAGCCGGCGCGCCCCGAACAGTTCGACCAGACCGAGCCCGATCGAGAACCAGCCGAGATTGCGTGCCAGCCGGTCGGACGACGACAAAGAACTGGGGCCCTTGGAGATGACCTTGGGATCGCCCTTGCCGCGCTTGAGAGTGTTGAAGATGGACATGGGATTTCCTCCGGTTACGGCTTCAGAACGACCTTGATGCAGCTGTCCTGCTTGTCGCGGAACACCTTGTACATCTCGGGCCCCTCTTCGAGGCCCACGCTGTGGGTGATGACGAAGGACGGATCGAGCTGCCCCTCCTCGATCCGCCGAACGAGATCCTCGGTCCAGCGCTTCACATGCGTCTGGCCCATGCGAAAACTCAGCCCCTTGTTCATCGCCATGCCGAGCGGCAGCTTGTCGATGAGGCCGCTATAGACGCCCGGAATGGAAATGATCCCGCCCGGACGGCAGACATAGATCATTTCGCGCAGCACATGCGGCCGGTCGTTTTCCATCAGCATCATCTGCATGGCACGATCCATGATACTGTCTGGATGACTGGTCGAGACGTGGCTCTCCATGCCGACAGCATCGATGCATTTCTCCGGCCCCTTGCCCCGGGTCAGCTCGTTCAGCCGCTCGATGACACTCTCTTCCTTGAAGTTAATGGTGATTGCCCCGCCGGCCTCCGCCATCGACAGCCGCTCCGGCAGATAGTCGATCGCCACCACCTGAGCGGCACCGAGCAACACGGCGCTGCGGATCGCCATCTGGCCGACCGGCCCGCAGCCCCAGATCACAACCGTATCCGTGGGTTCGATGTCGCATTGCACCGCCGCCTGCCAACCCGTCGGCAGGATGTCGCTCAAAAACAGCGCCTGTTCGTCGCTCATGCTGTCGGGCACCTTGATATGGGTGCTGTCGGCATAGGGCACGCGCAGATATTCCGCCTGCCCGCCCGGATAACCGCCGGTCAGATGCGTGTAGCCGAACAGGCCGCCGGTCGCGTGGCCGAAAACCTTGTCCGCCAGCTCCTTCTTGCGGTTCGACCGCTCACAAACCGAGAAATTGCCGCGCCGGCACTGATCGCATTCGCCGCAGCTGATGGTGAAGGGAATGACCACGCGGTCGCCCTTCTTCAACTTGCCGTTCATGCCGGAGCCCACCTCGACCACCTCCCCCATGGTCTCGTGACCCATGATGTCGCCGGGCATCATCGCCGGGATGAAGTTGTGGAAGAGATGCAGGTCCGATCCGCAGATCGCGCAACTCGTCACCTTGATGATGGCATCTCTGGGTTCCTCGATCTCGGGATCCGAAACCTGGTCACACCGGATGTCTTCTTTGCCGTGCCAAACCAATGCGCGCATCTGGGTCTCCTCATTGCGGGGCGGTGACGAAGTGGTTCGAAGGGACTGTCCTGCCCCTCACCGCTCCGCCTGGTTCCTGCCCAACAGTCCCGCGCTCGATCGGTTCCGCAAAAAATCCGCCCGCCCCGCCTCTCGACAGCAGCTCCCTGACGCGCCACACTCCCGCCCATGACGACGTCCCTCAGCCTCTCCGACACCGTGCCAGATGCCGCCCGCGACACCATCCTCGCCGGCATCCGCGCCCACAACGACACCCTGCTCGGCCCGACCGACCGCAAGGACCTCTTCATCCCGATCACGGCAGAGAACGGGAGCGTCGATGGCGGCCTGATCGGCTATACCGGTCGAGGTTGGCTATACGTGGAGCTGCTCTTCGTCCCCGAACGTCTGCGCGGAGAGGGCATGGCGGGGAAACTTCTGGCATTGGCCGAAGAGGAAGCGCGGGCGCGCGGCTGCATCGGCGCCAATATCGACACGATCAACCCGGTCGCCCGCCGCGCTTATGAGCGGGCAGGCTACCGGGTCTTCGGTCGCATCGAGAATTTTGCGAAAGGCCACGATATCTGCTGGCTGATCAAGCGCTTTGAGGAAGTCGCTGACAAAGCACGCTGACGTCGATGTCTGCCGCGCCGGCTTAAAAGATCAACTTCAGAAACAGGACGACCACGATCAACCCGATCAGAAAAATTGCGCCGATCGTGCCCCCGATAAACTTCAACATCTCGTCTTCTCCTGTCATTGCAAGTGCTGACAGGGGAACAGGTTGCGGCGCGAATGGTTCCGTATACGAAAACGGGCCTCTGCCTCAGGCCGATGCGTAGACCTTGTCTGTTTGCGCGGCCTCAAGGACCGGCGTTTCCACCGCGACCGCCTTGCAGTCCCGCCACGCAATCACACCCTTCAGCCGCTTATGCACGTCGCCCACCAGCGGCACGACCAGCACCCGGTTCGGATCGACCGGCCCCGGGAACTCCAGCGCCTTATACGCCACTTTCTCGAAGCCGAGCGGCATGTAATACGGCGGGTCACCGATCAGGATCACGCCTTCCGAACCCTTACGCCGCGCCGATTCGATCGCAATCCGCACGAGTTCGCGGCCAATGCCCCGGTTCTTGTGGGAGGGCCGAACGGCCAGCGGTCCGAGCAGATGCCCCTTCACGCCTCCCGCCATCACCGGCGTCATGCGCACCGAGGCGATCGTCTCGCCATTGTCGGCGCAGATATAGGAGAGCGACCGGTCATGCGGGCCCTGCTCGCGGATCCGCGCAGCCGCGCGGGTATGCCGGCCGGGTCCAAACGCTTCTTCGTTGATGAGTTCGATGACAGCGTCGTGCGACGCATCCTCGGTGAGGTAGACAAGCCCAAAGTTTTTCATGGATGACCGAAACCAGCAGACAGACAGCAAAAAAGGTTCACGCGCCTTGCGGCGTTCATGAGCATCAGCGTCGTCGTGGGTTCCGTGCGAAGGTCATCGGGGGCTTTCTTCCGTAAAGGTTTTTCCCGATAGCAGCAAAATTTCCGCGCGTCCAACGGAAAACGCACTGTTCATCGCAACGCCCCTCGCAATCGCGCCGAAGAGCCGTATCTTCCCCCGCAAGTGAGAAACAAAAAAAGGAGCGTGCCATGGGCAGGCTGGTAGACGGCGTCTGGCAGGACGTCTGGTACGACACGAAATCGACCTCGGGCCATTTCAAGCGGGCGGATTCGAGCTTTCGCAACTGGGTAACCGCCGATGGTTCTGCCGGTCCCTCGGGCAAGGGCGGCTTCAAGGCAGAGGCCGGCCGCTATCATCTCTACGTCTCCTATGCCTGCCCCTGGGCGCACCGCACGCTGATCTTCCGCGCCCTGAAAGGCCTGGAGGACCTGATCTCGGTTTCTGTGGTCGATCCCCTGATGTTGTCGAACGGCTGGGAATTCCACGACCGCGACGGCGCGACCGTCGACCACCTCTTCGGCTCGGATTTCCTCTGGCAGGTCTATACCCGTGCCGACCCCACCTTCTCGGGCCGCGTTACGGTCCCCGTCTTGTGGGACAAGCAGCAGGGCACGATCGTCTCGAACGAAAGCTCCGAGATCATTCGCATGTTCAATTCGGCCTTCGATCACCTGACCGGCTCGACGCTCGACATGCATCCTGAGGACCTGCACGCGGACATCGACACGATCAACACCCGCATCTACGACACCGTCAACAACGGCGTCTACAAGGCCGGCTTCGCCACCACGCAGGAGGCTTACGAAAGCGCCGTCTATCCGCTGTTCGAGACGCTGGACTGGCTGGAAGAACGCCTGACCGACCAGCGCTATCTCTTCGGCAACCGGGTCACCGAGGCCGACTGGCGGCTCTTTACCACGCTGGTGCGCTTCGACCCCGTCTATGTCGGCCACTTCAAGTGCAATATCCGCCGGATCGCCGACTATCCGGCACTCTCGGCCTACCTGCGCGATCTCTATCAGACGCCGGGCGTGGCCGAGACGGTCGAGATGCGCCACATCAAGCATCACTACTATCGCAGCCACACCATGATCAATCCGACCGGCGTGGTCCCCGTCGGACCGGATTTCGATCTGACCGCAGCCCATGACAGAGACAAACTCGGCGCTTGAGCGTTACCAGTGATGGGACATCGCCGCTTCGCCACTCAGTTCGGCGAGGCGGCGACGGGTCGCCTCGGTTGCACCTTCAGGCAGCGACGCCAGATCGAAAAACCCACATTCGGCAATCTCCCGATCGGCGCTGCGCGGCGCCGTCTGCTGTACCCTCACCCGATAGAGCAGCACGTGATCGCGCCCGCTGATCCGGCCGTTGAAATAGACCTGGAAGAGACTGGGCGCACCGAGCATTTCCAGATTGCCCTCCTCCCGCAACTCCTTCGCCAGCGCTTCGATTGCGGTCTCACCACGCTCCACGCCCCCTCCCGGCAGATGCCAACCCGGCACATAGGTGTGGCGCACCAGAAACACGCGCCCCTCGCCATCGTAACAGGCGGCCCGCACGCCGAGCGTCATGCCACGACTGAAAGCGAAATAGACATGCAGGAGCCGCACGAGGAACTTCCCCGGCCATCCCAGCCTTTCATCACTGGGCGTGTCCGCCCTGTTCACGGCTGGTGTCATTTCCCTTGCCCCTCATTCCCGCCCTCGCTAAGAGAAGCGCCATGTTCAAGCTCGCGCATATATCCGATGTCCATCTCGGCCCCCTGCCGAACCTGACGATCCGGGAGCTCGCGTCCAAGCGCATCACGGGCTATGTGAACTGGCATCGCAACCGCCGCAAGCATCTTTTCCCCAATGCACTGGAAATGGTGCTCGCCAGCCTGCGCGAAGCCTCTCCGGACCATCTCGCGATCACCGGCGATCTGGTCAATCTCGCCTCGAAACTCGAAATCCGCCTCGTCGCCGAATGGTTGAAACTGGCCGGAACCCCGCTCGACACCTCGGTCGTGCCCGGCAATCACGACGCCTATGTCCCGGGCGCCCACGACCGGGTCGTCCAATCCTGGTACGACTACATGCGCGGCGACGACGATCCGCTGATCTGGCAGGACGACTACAAACTCTTCCCCTATATCCGCCGCCGCGGTCCGATTGCCATCATCGGCTGTTCCACCTCGATCGCGACCCCACCCTTTTCGGCCCAGGGCTATTTCAGCGGCCGGCAGGCCCGCGAAACGGCCGGCCTCCTGAAGGCCGCCGGCGAGGAAGGACTGTTCCGTGTGGTGATGATCCACCACCCGCCGATCCGCGGTGCGGCCGCCCAGCACAAGCGCATGATCGGCATCCGCCGTTTCGCCGCCGCGATCCGCACGGGTGGCGCCGAGCTGGTGCTGCACGGACATACCCACCTCAACACGCTTTATTGGCTGGCAGATCGGGAAAAACACATCCCCGTCGTCGGCATCGCCTCGGCAAGCCAAGGCCCCGGTGCCAAGAAGCCGGCAGCGGGTTACAATCTCTTCTCAATCGATGGCGAGGCGGGAAACTGGCAGCTCGACTGGCAGCGTTACAAGATCGAGAGCGAAGATGCGCCGCTGAAGCTGGATCACAGCGAACGCTTGATGGGCCGCTAAGGCTCAGTCTTCGGCGAGAGCATCACGAAGCGCTGCCACAACCTCGTCCGGCGCCTCCTCGATGAGCATATGCCCGGCCCCTTCGACCAAGGTAGCCAACGCACCCGGCCAGATCTTCGACGCCTGATCGACCGGCAGGATTGGATCTAGCTTTCCCCATAAGAGCCGCGTCGAAATTCCAAGACCATCGAATGATGCAAGCGGCAACGTCCCCTGCCCCGTCCGACCATCTCGTTCGACCAGGAAGGAAGCGAGAATGGCCAGCAGCCGATCCACGGCGCCTGGCATGCGACGCGCCCCAGCCAGCCTTTCAAGAACGGATCGATCCGCCACATGCCCGGGTGCCACCATCGCCGCAAGTGCCGTGGCAAGCTCACCGACCTCCGCCGCCACGGCATAGCGCCCCAAGGCCTGATGATCGATATCGAAGCCGAAACCACCGGGAGCGAGAAGCGTCAGCGAGTGCAGACGGGAGGCGGCCTTCAGCGCAACAAGGCTCGCCACCGCCCCGCCCATCGAATGACCGCAGAGATGGAAGGAAGACACGCCCCGCCGGTCGAGATCGGCGAGTATCCCCTTGGCCATCACCCCGGCATGCCCGACACCATCGGCATCGAGCGAGCCTCCATGCCCTGGAAGATCATAGATGATAAGCGGCCGATCAGCATCGAACCGGCCGATGACCGGCGCCCAGAGGGCGCCGATGCCTCCGAAGCCGTGCAAGAGCACGAGCGGAGCCTTCGCCGAGGAGCAATTCCGAACCTCGGCGAAGAGCGTCATGGCGTCAGGCCTTGGCCTGCGTCTCGAGCACCCGGTTGGCCGCCGAGACGATGGCTTCCAGCGATGCCGTCACGATATTGGTGTTGATGCCGGCCCCGAACAGCTTGCCGCCGGCATGCGCCATCTCGACATAGGCGATGGCGGCTGCGTTAGACCCATGCTGCAGCGAATGCTCGGAATAATCCTGCACCGACAGATCAATGCCGAGATAGGTCGAGAGCGCATTGACGAAGCCGTCAATCGGCCCCGTGCCCTTGCCTTCGATCCGCTTCACCTCGCCCTCGTCGGTGATCTCGGCGGCTACGATCCGGATGCCCTTCTGGTCGGAACCCGCCGGATAGGTGTGATGGTCGATGAACTTGATCCGCGCCTGCGGCTGATCGACATAGCGCTCGATGAAGCGCTCGTAGATCGCCTTGGACGGCAGCTCCTTGCCGCCCTCATCGGTGATCCGCTGAATGTCCTCGCGGAACTCCACCTGCAGGTTGCGCGGCAAGTTGATGCCATAGTCTTCCTGCAGGATATAGGCGATGCCGCCCTTGCCCGACTGCGAGTTGATCCGGATGATCGCCTCATAGGTGCGCCCGACATCCTGCGGATCGATCGGCAAGTAGGGCACTTCCCACAGCGGCGAATTCGCCTGGCGGATCGCCTTCATGCCCTTGTTGATCGCATCCTGGTGCGAGCCGGAAAAGGCCGTATAGACCAGTTCGCCGACATAAGGATGCCGCTCGGGGATCACCATCTCGTTGGAATATTCGTAGACTGCCTTGATCCGCTCGATATCGGTGCAGTCGAGCTTCGGATCCACACCCTGCGTATACATGTTCAACGCCAGCGTCACGACGTCGACATTGCCGGTGCGCTCGCCATTGCCGAACAACGTACCCTCGACGCGGTCGGCACCGGCCATCAGGCCCAGTTCCGTCGCGGCAATCCCGGTGCCCCGGTCGTTGTGCGGATGCAGCGAGATGATCACGTTCTCGCGCTGATCGATATTGCGGCACATCCACTCGATCTGGTCGGCATAGATGTTCGGCGTCGCCATCTCGACGGTCGACGGCAGGTTGAGGATCAGCTTGTTCTCCGCCGTCGGCTTCACTTCGGCGATAACCGCGTTGCAGATCTCCAGCGCCACGTCGAGCTCGGTGCCGGTAAAGCTCTCCGGCGAGTATTCGAAGCGATAACCGCCACCGGCCTTGGCCGACATGTCCATGATCATCTTCGCCGCATCGACGGCAATCTGCTTGATCCCGGCAACATCCTTGCCGAACACCACGCGGCGCTGCAATTCGGAGGTCGAGTTGTAGAAATGGATGATCGGGTTCGTGGCCCCTTCCAGCGCTTCGAAGGTCCGCGTGATCAGCTCCGGCCGGCACTGTACCAGCACCTGCAGGGAGACGTCAGCGGGCACGCCGCCTTCTTCCACGCACCAGCGGGCAAAGTCGAAATCGGTCTGCGACGCGGACGGAAAGCCGATCTCGATTTCCTTGAAGCCCATGTCGAGCAAGAGCTGGAACATCCGGGCCTTGCGATCATGGCCCATCGGGTTGACCAGCGACTGGTTGCCGTCGCGCAAGTCGACGGAACACCAGATCGGCGCCTTGTCGATCACCTTCGACGGCCAGGTGCGGTCTAATATGTCGATCTGCGGATAGGGGCGGTACTTCTGCGAAGCGTCCGGCATGCCCTGCTTAACGGTATGGGTCTTCAAAATCATCGTCTTCGTCTCTTCTCGTCCTCGTCGGCGTGCGCTGCTGATAGCAAATCAGCCTGGCTTTGACACGTCCGAACGAACCCTGTTCAGGGAATTACTGATCTGGATTAGGGAGTTTTCGAGGAGCAATCGCCAAACGGCTGACCCGGCCGCCGGGCGCTCCTCAACGGACCCGGCAACCGCGGATAAGGCCGAGAAGAAGAAGCGAGTTTGGCACCGACGCGACGAAGCCGGCCGCAGCGCGGGCCGTCATGTCAATCGCAGCAATGGTCGTGCCGTTGGTCTTCATGGGATGAGGAATAACGCGAAGGAATGAATCGCGCAAGGGTGTTATTCGGCGGCGGATGGCCTCGCAGCATCGAGTTTTTCGCGCAGCCAATCTTCAAGTAGGGAATCGACGGAGACACCAAGTTCCTTCGCCTGACGCTCAAGCCGAAGCTTCGTGCCGCGCCTGATGGTGACGGTAAGCTCAACAGGCTCCAGATTAGGCCGCGTCGCCTTGCTCCAATCGACGTATTCGCTAATATCTTCGCCATCATCGAACTTGCGGTCGAACTCTTCAGCGCTGATTGTCTTCATAGCAACGCCTTTCCTGAATTCTTGCTCCGCGCACCGAGATGATCCGAACGCGCCCGTTCCTTAAAACGTAGACGCCTGTCCATAAAACGCCGGCGATCCGACCTACTCGGATCCGCCTCGCTTCCGCAGGGTGTCCGGCATCCGCATCGACAGCGTAGAGATCATACCATAACTCCTGCGCCGCCACGAAATCGATTCCGTGTTTCGCTTTGTTCGCCTCGCTTTTGACAGGATCGAATTCGAACTCCATGTCAAAACCTAGCGCAACCATAGCGATTGCGCCAGATAGAGGACACCCCGATCAGCGCCGCCCGAATTGAGCGATGAGAGCAGCCACCGCAAAGCCGAGCGCAATCACGCCCCAGACCATTCCGCCATCGGTGACATTGCTGCCGTCAGGCGTCAGACAGCTCGATTGCGAAGCCGCGATGCAGTCGCGCCAGATCCAGTAGCGCATGTAGAAGACATAGCAGAAGAACCCGGCAGTGAGGGCAAAGAGGACGGCCCGGATGCGTGGCCGCTTCATGCCCTGACCTTGGCAAGCTTGACCAGCCCCAGCATCGCCACGCCCGCGATCAGCCCCCAGAACGCACCCGAAATTCCGAGGATCGAAATCCCCGACGCCGTCACGAGGAACGTCACCGCCGCAGCCTCGCGCGTCTCGGCCGCCTGAAAGGCCGCCACCGAAGACCCCGAAAACGCCCCGATCAGCGCCAGCCCCGCCACCGACTGAATGAGGATCGGCGGCGCAAGCGAGACGAAGCCGGTCACGGCACCGGCCGCCAGCCCGAGCAGCACATAGCCGATGCCGGCGATGATCGCCGCCCAATAGCGCCGCTTCGGATCGGCATGCGCGTCCTCCCCCGCGCACATCGCTGCCGTGATCGCCGCCAAATTAACCGCATGACCGCCGAAGGGCGCAGAGAGCGCCGAAAAAACACCGGTCACCGCAAACATCGGCCCCGGATTCGGCTCGTATTTGTTGACCTTGAGGATCGCGATCCCCGGAATGTTCTGCGACGCCATGGTGACGATGAAGAGCGGCAGCGCGATCGACACGAGCGTCGGCAGCGTGAAGGCGGGAGCCACAAACTCAACCGGCGGCGCCAGCGACGCCGCCCAGCTCGCCATCGCGCCCTCCGGCAGATCCACACCGAAGACGATGACGACGACAAAGGTCAAAAGCGCCGCCGGCACCGCGTAAAGCCGCTTGAACGCCGCCACCACCGCCCAGACAACCAGGATCGGCAGCCCGAGCAGCGGATCAAACGCCACGGCCTTGAACGGCGCAAAGCAGAGATTGAGAATAACACCCGCCAGCATGGCATTGGCAATCGGCGCCGGGATTGCCGCAACCGCCCGACCGAATGGCCGGATAAGGCCAGCAAGCACGATCAGCGCCGCACAGACGAAAAACGCCCCGACCGCCGCCGGAAAACCGCCGACCGGAATACCCGCCGTCGCCATCAGCGCCGCTCCCGGCGTCGACCAGGCGACCGAGACGGGCAGCTTTGTCCACACGCTCAGGACGATCCCGCAGATCCCCATGGCGACCGACAGCGCCATCAGCCCGGATGCCGCCTCGTAATCCGTGGCACCGACGCCCTTCAGCCCCTGCAGCACGACCGCGAAGGAACTGGCGAAACCGACAAAGGCAACGAGCACGCCCATGAAGGCGGCCTGGGGGGAGAAGTCTTTCAGCATACGGGACTCACGGGGGCCACTGAACATTGCATAAGGCGAACCAAATTCCATGAGCACTGGCAAGGCGGGAAAGGCGCCCGAACGTTCGTTTCAGGGGAGCGGAGCGGTCTGCGACCTCGATTTCTCCGGCGCACGCACCGTTTCGGCGGCAACCATGCCGTCATCCTCGAACAGGCACACCCGGTTGCGGCCGGTCCGTTTGGCCACATAGAGCGCCTCGTCCGCCCGGCCGATCAGCCGGGTGATCGAAATTGCACCGCGTGGCACCGCCACGCCGGCACTCAACGTCACCGGGATCTCCACGCCCTCGTGGGCAATCGCCAGCGCCTCGACCGTCTGCCGGAGCCTCTCCCCCGTCGCGACCGCCTCGACCTCGGATGCCTTGGCCAGATAGAGGCCGAATTCCTCGCCGCCCATGCGGGCGAACAGGGCTCCCTCGGCCATATCCGAGGCCATGGCCTGCGCCACCGATTTGAGCACCAGATCGCCGGCGGCATGCCCGTGCCGATCATTCACCTGCTTGAAGTGGTCGATGTCGATCATGAGGAAGGCGCTGCCGGCCGGCGCCTGCCGCGGCAGACGGTCCATCAGCCAATGCCGGTTGCGGATACCCGTCAGACTGTCAGTCTCAGTCAACGCGATCAGCCGCCGCTCGGCGCGCTCCTGGACGAGAATAAGCACGAACATCGCGATCGCGAACTGACACAATATCAGGATAAGGAAGGTCGATGCCGGGCCAAAATCCACAAGAGAGGGGTAGGCAATGCCCGCAATCGTGGCAATGGCAATCATCGCCTTGACGCAGAGGGTAGCGGCCAGGCCGTAACGACTGCCGAGCCCTTCACGCTGCGGATCAGATAGCGCAAGCGCGGCACTGCCGAGGGCATAAAGCCCCATGATTGAAAGGAAGACGATCGCTCGGTAGGCGTTCACCAGGTGGAACTCGAAGACATAGGCCACGACTGCCAGGCTGGCGGGAATGGCAAACAGCCAAACCGACCGCCCAGCCGGACGCTCGGTCAGCAGGGTTTGAAGGCCGACGAAGAAAAGTGTGTAGGCGATCGGGCCGCTCAGAAAGCTCCAGTAGGTCCAGGTCTGATACTCGACAAGCCCCTCTTCGCCCGCTCCAGCCGTCACGGATCCAATCGCCAGAACCAGGAACGCAAGGGCCATCTTGCCCAGTCCCCGGCTACGACGAGACCGGAAGCGCAAATGAAGAAAGCACATCGCTCCCACCGTCAGAGACAGCGGATGCAGGATCAGGATCGTGGCAAGGTCGAGATGCATGAGCTGTCCAGAGGAGAACCGTTGCATCTGCACTTACCAAGCCAAAACTTGCCGATTGCTGAACAAAGCCCGCCGTCCAACGCATGGCTGCAGTGGCGCCAGCGCAGGGCAGAGCAGCAATGCGGACAGGCTGCAACCGTCATTCGCCCTTCATGCAAATCAGGCAGGCAGCATATCAGCCGAAACGTTGAGCTAATGCTTGCCTTTTACCCCCCTTTTGCCTATGGACCCCCTCCGACGCATTCGGGGCGTCCCGTTCACTTCCGCCAGATATGGCTGGGTTCACGAAGGATAGAGCCTTGATCCAGACTCCCTATTACCTGATCGACAAGTCCAAGCTGCTCCAGAACATGGAGAAGATCGCGACACTGCGCGAACTCTCCGGCGCAAAGGCGCTTCTGGCGCTGAAATGCTTCGCCACCTGGTCGGTCTTCGATTTCATGCGCGACTATATGGACGGCACGACCTCGTCGTCGCTCAATGAAGTCCGCCTCGGCCATGAGCGTTTCGGCAAGGAAACCCACGCCTATTCCGTGGCTTACGCCGATTACGAGATCGACGAGGTCGTCAGCCATGCCGACAAGATCATCTTCAATTCGATCGGCCAGTTGACCCGCTTCGAGAGCCAGTCCTCCGGCATCATCCGCGGCCTGCGCCTGAACCCCGGCGTCTCCTCCTCGAGCTTTGACCTTGCAGACCCCGCCCGCCCCTTCTCTCGACTGGGCGAATGGGATCTTAAAAAGGTCGAGCCGGTCATGGACCTGATCTCCGGCTTCATGATCCACAACAACTGCGAAAACGGCGATTTCGACCTCTTCGACCGCATGCTGGGCGACATCGAGCAGAAGTTCGGCCCTCTGTTGAAGAAGGCCGACTGGGTGTCGCTTGGCGGCGGCATCCATTTCACCGGCGAAAACTATCCGCTGGAGAGGTTCGCCGAGCGCCTCAAGCGCTTCTCCGGCGAATTCGGCGTCCAGGTCTATCTGGAGCCCGGCGAAGCCTCGATCACCAAGTCGACCACGCTCGAAGTCACCGTGCTCGACAAGCTTTACAACGGCAAGGATCTTGTCGTGGTGGATTCGTCCATCGAAGCGCATCTCCTCGATCTCCTGATCTACCGGGAAAGCGCGAAGGTCCACCCCAACCAGGGACCGCACCGGTACCAGGTCTGCGGCAAGTCCTGCCTCGCGGGCGATATCTTCGGCGAGTTCAACTTCGAACAGGAATTGAACATCGGCGACCGCATCTCGCTGCAGGACACCGCCGGCTACACGATGGTCAAGAAAAACTGGTTTAACGGCGTGCAAATGCCGGCAATCGCCATCCGCGAACTGGATGGCAGCCTCAGGACGGTCCGTGAGTTCGACTACACGGACTACGAAACAAGCCTGTCCTGAACTCCCTCAGGAACAGGTTCTGACGATTGGACATAGGAGTTGGTCCCATTATGAAGAAGAACGTGCTCATCATCGGCGCCGGCGGCGTCGCGCAGGTGGTCGCCCACAAGTGTGCGCAGAACAATGACGTGCTCGGCGACCTCCATATCGCCTCGCGCACCAAGGCGAAGTGCGACGCGATCATCGCTTCCGTGCACGAGAAGAAGGCGATGAAGCAGCCGGGCGTTCTCGAAGCCCACGCCCTTGATGCCCTCGACATCGAAGCCACCAAGGCCCTGATCAAGAAGCTCGGCACCGAGATCGTCATCAATGTCGGCACCGCCTTCCTCAACATGTCGGTGCTGCGCGCCTGCATGGACACCGGCGTGGCCTATATCGACACCGCGATCCATGAAGAGCCGAACAAGATCTGCGAAACCCCGCCGTGGTACGGAAACTACGAGTGGAAGCGTGCGGAAGAATGCGCTGAAAAAGGCATCACCGCCATCCTCGGCGCCGGCTTCGATCCGGGCGTCGTCAACGCCTATGCGCGTCTCGCCAAGGACGAATATCTCGACAAGGTGACCGACGTCGACATCGTCGACATCAATGCCGGCAGCCACGGCAAATACTTCGCCACCAACTTCGACCCGGAAATCAACTTCCGCGAATTCACCGGCGTCGTCTATTCCTGGCAGGGCGGCGAATGGAAGGTCAACAAGATGTTCGAGATCGGCAAGGACTACGACCTGCCGGTCGTCGG
The DNA here is from genome assembly GCA_900473805.1 of Hyphomicrobiales bacterium. Lineage (GTDB taxonomy): Bacteria > Pseudomonadota > Alphaproteobacteria > Rhizobiales > Rhizobiaceae > Allorhizobium. The sequence goes on from UCMS01000006.1 coordinate 279,658, forward strand.
CACCCGCCGCGCCTATCTCTGCGGCCATGACGAAGTGCATTCGCTGGCCAAGAACATGGACGGCGCCGATGTGCGCTTCTGGATGGGCTTTGGCGATCACTACATCAACGTCTTCACCGTGCTGAAGTCGATCGGTCTCCTCTCCGAACAGCCGGTCAAGCTCGCCGACGGTTCCGAAGTGGTCCCGCTCAAGGTCGTCAAGGCCTGCCTGCCCGACCCTGCCTCGCTTGCTCCCAACTACGAAGGCAAGACCTGCATCGGCGACTATGTGAAGGGCTTCAAGGACGGCAAGGAAAAGACCGTCTTCCTTTACAACGTCGCCGACCACAAGGAAGCCTATAACGAAGTGGGCAGCCAGGGCATCTCCTACACCGCCGGCGTCCCCCCGGTCGCAGCGGCCATGCTGGTCGCAACCGGCGAATGGGACGTGAAGAAGATGGCCAACGTCGAAGAACTGCCGCCCAAGCCCTTCATCAACCTCCTCAACAAGATCGGCCTGCCGACCCGCATTCAGGACGAGGATGGCGATCGGGCTGTGGAGTTCTGAGAGCGCGGAGAAGCGCTTGAGGATTGAGGAAATGCGGACCCCGCCGGAGAAATTCGGCGGGGTTTTTCGTTGGCCAAAAGCCTCGATCGTCGTCATCCTCGGGCGAAGTCCCGAGGATCTGCCGACGTCGGCGGCAATGGGCGAGGTCGAAGGTGGTGACGCCACGGCAGATGCTCGGCACAAGGCCGAGCATGACGGAACACCATCTGGGACAAGCCTCCCGCTGAACCTTCTGCGGCACTATCATTTTATTGCAAAGCAGTCAGAAGCTTAGTTGCCAGACGAAAACCAAGATTTTTCGGTGATGAAGTGAAAAGCAAAAGTTTTTGCGAACTTCACCTTGAAAACACATTAGGTAGCAATCCATATTAAGGTACATTCATGGTTGCCCTTGCCTCGCACGTGAAGATGGACCTGTCCATGCGGATCACGAGTCAAGGACACCACGCCCAGGTCGCAGTTGCTGCCGAGGTGTCTGTCGTCGCGGGTCTGCCGTGCGCAGTGGATGGGCCGGGCCTGACCGTTGGTTTGGAAGCTGTGAATACGCCGTCCCTGGACGGTCCCCAAGCAGCAGATAGCCAATTTAAGCGGCGGGCGCGGCCGGGGCCGGAATCGCTTGACATTGCCAAAAACCTGCTAGGGTGGAAGGTGAAGAAATGTGTGAACGAGCCTCGAAAAACTGACTCTCGCGAGTCGTCTTTCCGGCCTACGCGGAATCGCGCTGGTCGCAGCGTTCATGGTTGCCCTTGCTTCGCACGTGAAGATGGACCTGTCCATCCGGATCACGAGTCAAGGACACCACGCCCAGGTCGCAGTTGCTGCCGAGGTGTCTGTCGTCGCGGGTCTGCCGTGCGCAGTGGATGGGGTGTCTGTCAACGGTCGGGATAGTATGTACGGGGACCCGAGCGGAGAAAACATGACATCGCTTTTTCAGGAGCTACGTTCCGAGCAGAACCTATTTGCTGCGTGGCGGCATGTGAAGAAGAGTGCGCTAAACTCTCAAAATGGTGACATTCGCGGAGCGGCCTCCGAGTTCGAGCATGAGCACCAAAAACATATTCGTAGAATTATCACACAGCTTCGCGAAGGCCGCTTTCAATTTGATGCTGTGACCGGCGTCCTGAAAGACGCGAGAAAGAGGATAGCGGTTGGAAAAAATCCCAGACCCATCGCCATTGCAACCATAAAGAATAGGGTAGTCCAACGCGCGATTTTGCAGGTTTTGCAACCGCGGACAGCAGTAAATCCTAAGGATCAAAATACGCGTTACCGAGTTCAAACAGACCCAAGACTTGGACGAATAAACGAGATAAATCGTTCACGATTTGGGGTGGGCGGCCTGATGCACCCCTACGGGGGCGTTGAACCTGCAATAAGTTTAATAATGGAAGCCATCAGCAGTGGCGCCAAGTTTTTCTACCAATCTGACATTGAGGCGTTCTTCACTCGTATACCGACAAAAGAAGTCGTGAAGTTCGTTAGGGACCAGACAAAAGACGACGCACTCTCCGAAATTTTCGAACGCGCACTAGCTGTCGACCTTGCGAATACAGACGAACTTAGTACTTACGCGTCACTTTTTCCGAGTGGGGGTATCGGGGTCGCTCAAGGATCATCATTGTCCGCTTTTGCGGGCAACGTGCTTCTGTACGACCTAGACCATCAATTGAACCAGATGGGCGTAACGGCGGTCCGTTACATTGACGACATCTTGATGGTCGCTTCGGACGAAAAAGCCTTGGCCGAGGCAAGAAAGCACGCAGAAGTCACCTTACATTCTTTCGGATTCGGTTTGTACAAGCCGGTAAAGGGCAGTGATAAGGCAGCTCAGGGAGAATGTAAAAATTCCATAAAATTTCTGGGCTGCACAATTCAGCCCAACCGTTGTGTCCCTAGCGCCGCATCCATCGATAAAATTAAAGAAGATGTGAGACGAAAACTATCAGAGTCTAAAATAGCAATTCGCGCCTTCATTACTAGCGGCAAGCCACTCAACTCAAAACAGTCCAGAACCTCGACGTTGGATGTTATTGGAAAGCGGCTTTTCGGGTGGGAGAAAGCATTTTCATTTTGCACCGACCCACAACCATTTGCACAGCTTGATCGGTTCATCGTCAGTCAGATACACGACTACGAGGCAGCAGTTTTCAGGCTTCTTAGTCGTGCGGCACCGGAAACTCAGGCGATAGTTCTCGGAATTCCTGCGACCCTTGAATTATTCGAGCATGATCGAAAGAAGCGTTCAGGTTCGCCACGGGCAGCTGCAAGAACACAGCCTAATACTTGACGCTCACAATTCGATCTCGCGTGACGGCTGACGGTTCCGCTGAAAGACCGCGTCATCGAGATCCACATCGGCAGGAAACAGTTTGAGATGTGCCACAAGGCTGGGCCGGTCCTTGGCCAGCGCCCGCTTGGCCGCCTCCGCCGCCTCGACGCTGACCAGCACCGCCGCCGGCTTGCCATGTTTGGTGATGGTGACGAATTCGCCGGAGGCTGTGTCATCGACCAGCCCCGACAGCCCGGCTTTGGCTTCCTTCACACCGATGCTGGACATCGCGACACCTCACAGAGTGACCACCAGGGACCACAACATACCTTGACGCACCCTGCTCCACAACGCCCACCCCAAATCCCGCACCCCAACCGACACCATTCCGAAAGCATTTCCTGATAAAGAAAATCCTGCAGCGCGTTCGCGGACATGAGGTCTCCTGCCGTCCCTTTCGGACATGCAATCATCACCCGAACGTTTGGTCGTCACGATGGCAATTGGTATTCCGCGGGCCCGCCAGGCGCGCCAGGTCGTGTTGGCCGCGATCAGCGTGCTGGCGATCCTCATGGCGATCGCGGCGCTGTCGATCAATGTCGTCGTCACCATGCGGGATGCGGCAAACAGCATCGATGAGAACCGTTCGCTGGATGCCGTCGCCTCCGCCGTGTCCTCGATCAAGAAGCGGATGGCCGTCACCGTGCGCGACAACGCCATCTGGGACGATGCCTATGCTGCAGTCGGATCGGCCGAAAGCGAGGCCTGGATCAACGACAACTGGGGTACGACCAGCGCCGACTATCCGCTCTATGATGGTGTGGTGGTGATGGATTCCAACGGGCGCCAGGTGGCGGGCTACCTTAAGGGCGAAATCTTCGATGCGCCGGCAGCCCTCGGTCAGGATTTCGTCCGGCAGTCTCTTGAGGCCTCAAGCAATCCCTCGACCAGCGCCCATGTCGGCTTCTTCGTCCTCGGCGATCGCGTCACCATGGTCACCACGCTGGCGATCCAGCCCTATCTCGGCAAGCCCCAGAGCCCTCCTTACACCCTCACCTTCTTCAAGAGCCTGACGGCGGACTACATCGCCACCATCGCCGACGATTTTCAGGTCAAGGGCCTCGCCCTCGGCACCGAGCGTGTTCCCGGCCAGCTCGACTACCCCCTGAACGACGCGGGTGGCCGGGCGCTCGCCCATCTCACCTGGCCGAAGCTCGACCCCGGCACCGCCGTCTATGAGCGGGTTTTCCCGCAACTGGTCGTCCTGGCCGCGCTGTTCGCCGTCTTTCTCCTGGTGGTCATCGACATTTCCCGCACCGCACTGCGGCGCGAAAGCGCGCGCGCGGCCGAAGCGACGCGAGAGGCGACCCATGACCAGCTGACCGGCCTGCTCAACCGCGCCGGCTTCATCCAGGCGATCGCCGCAGCACCGGCAGGCAGCATCGTCCATCTCGTCGATCTCGACGGCTTCAAGGCGGTCAACGATGCCTGGGGCCATGCGGTGGGCGACAAGCTCATCCGGCGCGTCGGGGAAACGCTCGGCACCGTGCATGAGCGCGTCTTTGCCATCGCCCGCATGGGGGGCGACGAATTCGCGCTCATCCAGCCCGAGGATGTCGATCCCCAGGCGGTCGGCGCCCGCATCGTCCATCTCCTGAAACAGCCCTTCGCCATCGACGGACGCACCGTAGAGGTCGGCGCCAGTGTCGGCTTCACCAGCCTCCCTGAAGACACCGCCCCGCTGGAAGTCGTCCGCCGCGCCGATGTCGCTCTCTACCGCGCCAAGGAAGGCGGCCGGGGACAGACGGCAGCCTACAGCGTCGAACTCGACCGCGAGCGGGAAAGCCTCGTTGAGGCCGAACAGCGCCTGAAGGCCGCCATCGCCAGAGACGAGATCGAGGTGGTCTTCCAGCCGCTGACCTCCGCCGCCACGGGAAAGATCACCGGTGTCGAGGCGCTCGCCCGGTGGAACCCGCCGACCGGCCCGGTCAGCCCGGAAGTGTTTATCCCGCTTGCCGAGCGATCCGGCCTCATCGATCAGCTGTCGCAGAACGTCTTCGAGACGGCCCTTCGCGCCGTGGCCGAATGGCCCGAGCTCGATCTCTCCCTCAACGTCTCACCGCTGCAATTGTGCAACCCGAATTTCGCCGAGGAGATGAAGGATCTGCTGTCGCGACAGAATTTCAATCCCGGCCGCCTCATTCTCGAGGTCACGGAAGGCGTCTTCATCTCCCGGCCGGACCGGGCGAGACGCTCGATCACCGCGCTTCATGCCATCGGCGTGCGCTTCGCCATGGATGACTTCGGCACCGGCCATGCCAGCATCGGCACGCTGAGACAGTTCGGCTTCGACAAGGTCAAGATCGACCGCTCGCTGATCACCGGCGGCAACGACGCCATCCTGCGCGCAACCATCCAGCTGGCCGCAGCCCTCGATATCCCCGTCACGGCGGAAGGCATCGAAACGGCCGAGCAGGCGGATTTCGCCCGCGACGCCGGCTGCGAACTGCTCCAGGGCTATCTCATCGGCAAACCCATGTCGCTGTCCAAGTTGCGGGCACGTCTGCAGCCCACCTCCTCTGCGGCAAAGCGGGCGTAAAGACCCGGAGGCTCAGGACTCGTCATTGCAGGCAAGGTGCCGAAATCCGGTTCCCGGTCTGAGGTCAAGCCGCCCGCTATCCACCCCGCCCCCGTCATGCTAGGAGCGCGCACGCCTTCACCTGGAACCGAGACCCGATGCCCCCAGCCTTTTACACCGACCTCACCGCCGCCCTCCGCCCCTTCCTTGCGGAACTGCGGGACAAACCGGAGCTGTTCCAGACCTGGGATCTCCATCTGGAACTGGTCGCCGCCGGCGGCCTCGTGGTGGTGAAGTCGAAGCGGGCGAAGGGGCTGGTCGATAGCCTCTTCTGGGGCCGCGCGCCGGGCTCTTCCGAGAACAAACAGCTGCCCGAGGCGACCGCCTTTGCTGCCATCGACCGCTTCCTCGGCCTGACGACCCATCTGGCGCTAGCGGATGCGCTGCCACAAGGCGCCGTACTGGACGAAGCCTTTCCTCATTGCGCAGTGAAACTCTCCTGCCGCAAGAAGGGCGCACCGAAGACGAAATCGCTGTCGATGATCTTCATCGGTTTCAACGACGAAGCCGATGCCTTGGCTTATGCGGCGCAGGACGGCGCCCGCCTGCCGCTGGTCACGGACCGCCCACTTACCGGCGCCAAACTCCACGAGTGGAAATGATCAGCGGCTTGCACGGTCCCTACCGCCCGTAGCGCCGCGCGCCCGCCACGCAGCCGACAACCGCAAGCATCGCAGCGCCCATGCTCCAGCTCACCGGTTCACCCAGCAGAAAAGCCGCCAGCATCAGGCCGAAGAACGGCTGCAGCAGTTGCAATTGCCCAACGGCGGCAATACCGCCCAGCGCCAGCCCGCGATACCAGAAGACGAAGCCGATCAGCATCGAAAACAGCGAGACATAGGCAAGCCCGAACCATTGCCCGCTCGTCGCATGCGCCACCGTCTCGGGGCGAAGCACGACGGAAAGAACAAGCATGACCGGCAGCGACAACACGAGCGCCCAGGCGATGACGGCAAAGCCGCCCATCTGTCGCGTCAGCCGCCCGCCCTCGGCATAACCGAGCCCGCAGACGAGAATGGCGGCGATCATCAGGAGGTCACCGATCAGCGAAGCGGGCCCTCCATGCGTCAGGGCAAAGCCGACGACCACAAGACTGCCGGCGAGCGAGAATATCCAGAACACCGGCTTCGGCCGCTCCGCTCCGCGCAGCACGCCGCACACCGCCGTCGACAACGGCAGGAGCCCGATAAAGACCAACGACTGCGCAGAGGTGATGTGCTGGAGCGCAAAGGCGGTGAGCAGCGGAAAGCCGACGACCACCCCGAGCGCAATGACAACGAGCGAAACAAGGTCCGCCCGCGCTGGCCGCGCCGTCTTGAGGGCAAACACCACGGCAAGCGCCAAAAGGCCTGCGATCGCGGCACGCGCCGTCGTGAGGAACACGGGATCGAAACCCTGCACGGCAACCCGCGTCGCCGGCAATGAGGCCGAGAAGATCAGCATACCCAGCGCCCCGTTCACATATCCCCGGGTCACCTTGTCCGCGCGCGCTCTTTCCGTCACGCCTTGATCTCCGATGATCCCGCCATTCACCACCTTCGCCATGCCACTGCAATCCTGTCGTTGAAACACTTCCGCGCGGACATTCCGTGATGAAACGGGACCGCAGGTTTCGGACACTACCGACAAACCACTCGACTTGGCAGAAACAGACCGATACAGTTTCACCAAACTGTACTGATCACGAAAGCCATACACATGGACGCCCGCACGGGACCCAGCTCCGCGCCAACCGCGATTTCCTTGGCAGGCGACACCGAGCAACCGGCCGGTGCCGGCCGCACAGCCGGGGTCATCGCCGCGATTCGCGCGCGCATTGCCACCCGCAGCCTCGGCCCCGGCGCAAAGCTCCCGTCCATTCGCAAAGGGGCGGAACTCTTCGCCGTGTCGCCGTCCACGATGGTGGAAGCCTATGAGCGCCTGGCGGCAGAGGGCGTCATTGAGGCTCGGGCCGGCTCTGGCTTCTATGTGCTGACGGCCCAGACACCGTTGGTCCTGTCGGATCTTGCCCCCCGGCTCGACCGCGCCATTGACCCCTTCTGGGTGACCCGTCAGGCGCTCGAGGCGTCTACGGACCATCTCAAGCCCGGCTGTGGCTGGATGCCGGCCGACTGGATGCCCGAGGAGGACCTGCGCCGGGGATTGCGCAGCCTCGCCCGCAGCGACGCGAGCAGGCTTGTCGATTACGGCACGCCGCTGGGGCATGCGCCACTGCGCCAGCATCTCGTGCGGCGCATGGCAGAAAACGGCATCGACACCACCCCATCGCAGGTTCTGCTTGTGGAAAGCGGCACCCAGGCCATCGACCTCGTCTGCCGCTTCCTCCTCGAACCCGGCGACACAGTGCTGGTCGACGACCCCTGCTACTTCAATTTTCTGGCGCTGCTGCGCGCGCACCGGGCAAAGATCGTTGGCATTCCCTTCACGCCCTCCGGCCCAGATCTCGATGCCTTTGCAGAAGCGGTCGCCACGCATCGTCCCCGCCTCTATGTCACGAATTGCGCCTTCCATAACCCGACAGGGGCGGTGCTCGCCCCGGCTACGGCCCATCGGCTGATGAAGATCGCAGAAAGCGCCGACCTCACGGTCGTCGAAGACGATATCTTTGCCGATTTCGAACAACACCCGGCACCCCGCCTCGCCGCGCTCGATGGCCTTCAGCGCGTCATCCATGTCGGCAGCTTCTCCAAGACGCTCTCGGCCGCCGCCCGCATCGGCTACATCGCCGCGCGGCCGGACTGGATCGAGGGCCTGACCGATATCAAGATCGCCTCTTCCTTTTCCGGCCCGGCGCTCTCGGCGGAACTCGTGCTTTCGGTGCTCAAGGACGGCAGTTACCGCCGCCACCTGCAGGGCTTGCGCAGCCGGCTCGCCGCCGCCATGGCCGAGACCCGCAAGCGCCTCGCCCGCCTCGGCATCACGCCCTGGATCGAGCCGCGCGGCGGTCTCTTCCTCTGGTGCGATCTGCCGGAGGGACGCGATGCGACGGAGGTGGCGCGCCTGGCGCTCGCCGAAGGCGTCGTCCTCGCCCCCGGCAACGTCTTCTCGGTGACGCAAAGCGCGCCTGGCAAGATGCGCTTCAATGCGGCGCAGTGTATCGACCCGCGCATCTTCTCGGTGCTGGAGAAGGCGCTGGCATCCGGGTGACCTCCCGAACCGGATCTCCGGCATAAGTCTGCTGGTCCAACGTTTTGACCTGCCGTGAAAGCGCATGACACGGCAGGAACCTTTCTTGGGCTGCGGCATTCCTGTGCAACAGAATGCAGGAGAGCCCCATGTCCATCATGAAATCCGCCCTCGCCCTGGCGATCCTCGTCACGGGCTCAGCCTTCGTCGCGCCGGCCTCGGCCCAGGATGTCGAACTTCGCATCGGACCGAATGGCATCCGTCCGGTCATTCGCGAGCGCGACCGTGATCGCGGCTGCAGCGCCCGCGAAGCCCGCGCCGCCGCGCTCGATGAAGGCCTGCGCCGCCCGCAGGTTGTACGCATGACCGACCGCAGTGTGACCGTCGAAGGCTTCACCCGCCGTGGTCCCGAACGCATCCGCTTCGCCAACCGCCGCGGCTGCCCCCTCATCTGACGCTAAGCCTCAGAACGACAAAAGCCGCCGGATCGCTCCGGCGGCTTTTCTGTATCTCGATATAAGAGGCTTCAGCCGATGTCGGCGTGGCTCTCGATGATCTTGCCGACGAGCCCATAGGAGACGGCATCTTCAGCCGACAGCCAGTAGTCGCGGTCGATGTCCTTGGCGATCTTCTCTTCCGACTGGCCGGTGGCCTTCGAATAGATCTTGATCAGGCGCTGGTTCATCTTGATGATTTCGCGGGCCTGGATCTCGATGTCGGACGCCATGCCGCGCGTGCCGCCGGACGGCTGGTGCATCAGGAAGCGGGTGTTCGGCAGTGCCAGACGGCGCTCCTTCGGAACGGCGACGAAAATCAGCGAGCCGGCAGAGGCGGCCCAGCCGGTCGCGATGATCCAGACCTTTGGCTTGATGAACTTGATCATGTCGTGGATCGCGTCACCGGCTTCCACATGGCCGCCCGGCGAGCAGACGAACACGCGGATGTCTTCATCCGATGCGGCAGCGAGCGCGACGAGCTGCGTGCAGACCTTCTGCGCCAGCTCCATGGTGATGCCGCCATAGATGAAGATCGAACGCGACTTGAAGAGGTTCGCTTCCGTTTCCTTGCCGATCGGCAGTTCCTTGCTCTTGTCGTCTTCGTCTTCGTTCATCACAGGGGACAGTCCTCGTTGGTTTGGCTTATCCGCACATAGTGCGTCTCATGGCTTAAGACAATGCGGGAAAAAGACAAGCATGGAAGCGATGAACAGGAGGTTGACGTTTGCCGAGACGCCCCCCCCTTTCAACACGGCTTCTTAATATAAGCGCATTAGCTTTCTCCTCTCAGGAGAAACCATGCCCCAGACAATCCGGCTCGCAGAACTCATCGAAGCCCTCAGCCATGCACTCGACATGACCGAAGGCCAACCCGTCGGTCATTGCGTTCGCTGCTGCTTCATCGGCACGCGCATCGGCAAGGCGCTGGGGCTCAGCGAGACGGCGCTGCGCGATCTCTACTATACGCTGCTCCTCAAGGATCTTGGCTGCTCGTCCAATGCCGCCCGCATTTGCGAGCTCTATCTCGCCGACGACCTCAAGTTCAAACGGGATTTCAAGCTTGTCGACGGCTCCTTCCCGCAGATCCTGAAATTCGTCCTCTCTCACACCGGCATGGAAGCCGGCCTTGCCGAACGCTTTCGCGGCATCCTGAACATCTTCAAGAATGGCGGCGAGATCTCGACGACCCTCATCCAGACCCGCTGCCAGCGCGGCGCCGAGATCGCCCGGCAGATGCGCTTTTCCGAAGAGGTGGCGCAAGGCATCCTGGATCTCGATGAACATGTTGACGGAGGCGGCAAGCCGCAGGGCTTGAAAGGTCAGGAAATCCACCTCTTCGCCCGCATCGCTCTTTTGGCACAGGTGATCGATGTCTTCTTCGTCCATCAGGGGCCGGAGGCTGCCCTTGCGGAGGTGAAGAAGCGTGCGGGGACCTGGTTCGATCCGGAGCTCGTCGCAGTTTTCGAAAGGATCGCCACCGCGGTTTTCTTTGCCGAACTCGGCGCAGAAAATCTGGAAGCCTATGTGCTGGCGCTCGAACCGGGCCGCCAGACCTTGATGGCGGACGAGGACTATCTCGACGATATCGCCGCCGGCTTCGCGCGTGTCATCGACGCCAAGAGCCCCTACACATCCGGCCACAGTGACCGTGTGGCGCTCTTTACCGACATGATCGCCGAAGAGCTCGGGATGGCGCTGCCGGAGCGTCGAAAGCTGAAGCGCGCGGCTTTGCTGCACGACATCGGCAAGCTCGGCGTCTCCAACAGCGTGCTCGACAAGCCCGGCCGGCTCGACGGTGAGGAATGGGCGCAGATGAAGCGGCACGCCGAGTTCTCCGAAACCATCCTCTCGCGCATCGCAGCCTTTGCCGATCTGGCGGTCATCGGCGGCGCCCATCACGAAAAACTGGATGGCTCCGGCTATCCCCGCGGCTTGAAAAGCGACCAGATCTCCTTTGAAACCCGCATCGTGGCAACTGCCGATGTCTTCGACGCGCTGACCGCCGACCGGCCCTACCGCACCGCCATGCCTGTGGAAAAGGCCCTGTCGATCCTCTGGGACGGCGCCGGTCGCCATCACGACGAGATCTGCGTCGCCGCCCTGGAGCGGGCACTGGCACGGGCTGAACTGGCGGCAGCCTGACAGGTGAGCCGCTATTTAGGGAATTGCCGAGAAACCTAATTCTCGAGATAGGCCTGCGATCCGGTTCCGACCTGCAGTGTGAAGTGATCGGTCCCCTGCTGCGGGACTTCCCGGCGCTTTCCAACAGGCGCAAGGGTGGAGATTCGTTGCCATGTCGTGACGATTTCCAGACCGCCATTGCGCGACGGCTGGAGATGTCCCCGCCACTGCGTCTCCATCAGGCAATCCGCAACGCCGTTGCGCCAGCCAACGCGAAAGGCAATCGTCTCGCCGACCATCCGCCCGTTGAGGTCATAGGGAATACCACGACATCCCTTGCCCGGCGCATTGTTGACGAAATACCCCCGGACCACCCCATCGCGCCCGATGTCCAGCACCATCACGGACCCCTGACGTGTCACCCAGGTCGACGTGCCCGAGACGACGGGATGGGCGGCATCCTTATGGTTGACAGGAGCGGCCGCCACCGCCGCCGGCCAAAGGACACAGGATACCAGGAATGCCGCCACCACCCTCATGTCATCCCCCGATGAATATCAGAATAACCTACATCAACATAGGGTTGCTTAATTCTCTCTAAAAACAGCCATGCCTTTAACACTTTTTCCGAGTTTTTCAGCGCGCAATGCGCGTCGACAGGATGATCGAGGACAGCGTCCGCTCCACCCCGGACAGTTCGCCGATGCGGTCGATCAGGCGGTCGAGTTCGGAGATCGACGGCGCGGCAACGATGGCAATCAGGTCATAGGGACCGTTGACCGAGTAGAGGGCTTGCACCTCGCGGATCGCGTTCAGTTCTCCCGTGACCGCCGACAGCGCCTTGGGGGCGATCGTGATCATCACATGCGCCCGGATCAGCCCGCTCTGATAGGCATCCGAGAGCCGAACCTGATATCCGGCGATGACCCCCTGGCTCTCAAGACGCTCTAGCCTGGCCTGCACCGTCGTGCGCGACAGATCGAGCCGCCGCGCGAGTTCGGCGACCGGCATCCGGGCGTTTTCCGACAGCAGAGCCAGCAGCTCCCTGTCCTTGTCTGATACCTGCATTTTGAAAAATCCATTCGTCTATCTGCCCATTATCATACTTCAAAATGAACAGATCGTCACTTGGAATCGACATCACCCGCAGCCAGACTGAATTGATCAATGACAACACGTCTGCCTTGAGCGGGCGTCCAGCATGCGAGGGGCATACCATGAAGAACATCACCATCATCGGCGCGGGCAAGATTGGCGGTGCAATTGCGCGCATGCTGGCCGAAACCGGCGACTACAGGGTCACCGTCGCGGACCGCAGCGCCGAGCAGCTGGCAAAGATCGATGCCCATCCGGCCGTCTCGACCCGCGAGCTTGATATCTCCAATGCCGCCGCGCTCGATGCAGCCCTCACCGGCCAGTTCGCCGTCCTCTCGGCCGCCCCCTTCCACCTGACCGGTGCAATTGCCGAAAGTGCCGCCCGCACCGCGACCCATTATCTGGACCTGACGGAAGATGTCGCGACAACCCGTAAGGTGGAAGAACTCGCCCGCGGCGCCCGGTCCGCCTTCATCCCCCAGTGCGGCCTCGCCCCCGGCTTCATCTCGATCGTCGCAAACGATCTCACGAAACACTTCGACACGCTGGACACGGTCCGCATGCGCGTCGGCGCCCTGCCGCAATATCCGTCCAATGCCCTGAACTACAATCTGACCTGGTCGACCGACGGTCTGATCAACGAATACATCGAGCCCTGCGAAGCGATCGTCGAGGGCAAGTTCACGGTGGTGCCGGCCATGGAAGAGCGGGAGGAATTCTCCCTCGACGGCGTCACCTACGAAGCCTTCAACACCTCGGGCGGCCTCGGCACCCTGGCAAAGACCCTCGAAGGCCGCGTGCGCACGATGAACTACCGCACCATCCGCTATCCCGGCCACCAGACGATCATCAAGGCGCTGCTCAACGACTTCAACCTGAAGAACCGCCGCGATGTGCTGAAGGATCTCTTCGAAAACGCGCTCCCCGCCACCATGCAGGACGTCGTCGTGATCTTCGTCACCGTCTGCGGCTGGAAGGATGGCCGTTACCTGCAGGAAACCTATGCCAACAAGGTCTATGCCGGCGTCGTCGCGGGCAAAAAGATGAGCGCCATCCAGATCACCACCGCCGCCGGCATCTGCACGGTGCTGGATCTGCTGGCCGACGGCACCCTGCCCCAGGCCGGATTCGTTCGCCAGGAAGAAATTGACCTCCCAGCTTTCCTTGCCAATCGCTTCGGCCGGGTTTACGACCCTGAAGTGATGAAAGTCGCCAAAGCGGGCTGAGACTTTCGAGCTGAGAGTTCTCCGGGGGGAGGAAGGACCTGACGGTCCGCTTCGGGCGGTCGACGGCAACAGCCGCGGCCGCCCGTCATCGTTTCGCCCACGCCTCCTTCAGCCAACGCGCCGCCGAACCACTCCCTCCTGGCCCGTCCTTGCCCGCCCGCCCGAAACTCCCTGTTAATCATGGGCCACAGCCTTTCTTTAAGCTCACCATGATAACAGGGAAGACTGTGGAAACCTGGTGAGCGAGGATCGGGCACGCGATCCAAAGCGCTTGCGACGCCAGCGGAAGGCCGATGGAGACAGAGAGCAGTATCGACAGGCGGCAGCGACGGGTGATCGTCGCCTACCAGGCGATGACGCTGGCCGTCGCCTTTTTCTCCACGCTCTGGTCCGTGATCTTTGCCGTCCACGGCCACGGAATGATGGCGATCGCCGAGCTCTTTCCCGCCGTCGTCGCCCTCCTATGTTTCGCCCTCGTCACCGCCGGCAAACTCGATCTCTTCCTGCTCGTGGCCCAGGTCGCCTTCCTGGTGTTCATCATCGGTTTCTGCCTGCTCTTCGACGTGCCGGATCCAAAGTATCCGCGCGTCTCGCACCTGTTCCTGCCGGTGCTGGCGATGATGGGCTACATCAACTATCTGCGCCGGCCGGCGCCCGGTCAGGCGATGGTGATCGCCGCGACCCTTGCGGGCTTTGTCTTCCTGCACGCCTCCAACACCGTCTCGCCCTTTGCCGATCCCATTCCGCAGGATCTGCGCGCCGTCGGCGTCTGGGTCAATCCGACGCTCGCCGCGATCCTGTTCACGGCCACCGTCTACGCCCTGCAGCGCCGCCTGTCCGCGCCCCGTGGCCTTGCCCGCGAACTGCTCGGCGCCCTGCGCCGCAACGAACTCTCTCTGGCCTACCAGCCCCAGATCGACCGCGACGGCAGGATCGCCGGCGCCGAAGCTCTGTTGCGCTGGCACCATCCCACGCGCGGCACGGTTTCGCCCGCCGACTTCGTCCCCGTGGCCGAGGAGATGGGCCTCATGCCGGTTCTCGGCGCCTGGGTTCTGGAAGAGGCCGGTCGCACACTCGCCCGCTGGAAGGCCGAGCCGGCGCTGAGCGCGCTCACACTTTCGGTCAATGTCAGCGCCAGCCAGTTCAACGAGAGCGATTTCATCACGACGGTGAGCCAGCTGCTCGCCACCCATGCTGTCAACCCGGCGCGCCTGCGCCTTGAGCTGACCGAAAACGTCCTGCTCGCCGGCCTCGATCCCGTGGCGGACAAGATGGAAGTCCTCAAGCGCACGGGCGTGACCTTCTCGCTCGACGACTTCGGGACGGGCTATTCCTCGCTCGCCTATCTGCGCCGCCTGCCGGTCCGCGAGCTGAAGATCGATCGCAGCTTCGTTGCAGGCCTGACCGAAAGCGACCGCGGCGCCGCCCTCGTCCGCTCCATCGCCTCGATCGCACACGATCTCGAGCTGCAGATCGTCGCCGAAGGCGTCGAAACGCCTTCCCAGCACGCCTACCTCCGCGACATCGGCTGCCACCTCTTCCAGGGCTGGCTCTTCGGCCGCCCGATCCCGCGCGACGATTTCGAAGCCATGGTCCGGGAAAAACAGCCGCAGGAGATACCGGCGCCGCACCGCCTGCAGGTAAGGCTGGCCGCGGCGGTTTGAGGGGGCGGGTTGATGTATCCACGAGCCTGTCTCTCATAGGGGGCTTCATGCGGGGGCTTCGGAGCGGTGGCCGAAGGCAGGCCTCACATCGAACCGGTGGATGGAACTCTGCGAACGGCGGCCTGAACGCGAACCCGAGCAAAGTCCGTGAGAGGAACCGGCCCGAAAAGGGGTCAAAGCCTGAGATTTCACGGGAGGGGGCAATGTTGCATGGCAAGATCCTGACAGAGCCGCCCGGCTGCGAATCTGAGGCTTGGCGGCAGGTGGGGGCTGTCGTCCACCATCACCCAAGTGCGGAACGAACCCTCGGCAGATCCTCGGGACAAAGCCCGAGGATGACGGCACGTGGGGTGGGCACAGTTTCCCCCGCCGGCGTTTCAGAGTGTTGCGACGCTTACGGAGGACACCCTTCCTCTCCGCAATCGTCATCCTCTGGCTTTGTCCCGAGGATCTGCCAGCGTGGCGGCAATCTCGCGGCGCGTGGCTGGCGGCCTACGGAAACTGTCAAAAAACCCAAGCTCCGCCGCCGGTCGGGATCATCTCCCTCCGGTTGATCAATGCTTGTCTCGGACGAGGCGCCAGAAGCAACCTGTCTAAGTAATTTATGTGGCTCCTTCCGGCGCCCCGTTCGGCGTTTTTTCCCGCTGCATGCGTCTCTCTGGCAAGGCGGCGACGGTCCTTGGAACTTGCGTTCCAGGATTGACCGGGCGCGGGTCCGGCTGCGGCAGTCTCATCCTTGCGGAATGTCTGCCAGAGCCTGGCCGGTGGCCCGGGGGGTTCCCGCCGGATGGTGCACCATACCGACCGGGACCCTCGCCCGGGGGATGATCGTCTGGCCATTTGCGGCCCGGCTCTCATCCCCGCCGTTTTCTTCGCCCCGCCGCCTGGGATCTNNTCCTTCCGATCGGGGTATCCGGCTCCGGGGCATCCGACCCCATCACCTTCGTATCCAGCCCCACGTCCGGAGGGAGACCGTTGCAGCGGGCCGGGTCTTCAGGTCTGCGACAACCCTCCACCCCGGCGCCGGCCCCGCCTCGCCTGACATCGCATCGTCAGGTGTATCCGAGGGCGGGACGGGGTTCAGTCTACGAGAGGAAAAATGGGCGGGGATGAAAAAACATGTCGGGGTTTGATTTTGTTGGAAAATCTCTCGAAGTCATCCCCCTTTTTTTGCCGCTGTCGCCGCGTTTTTGGCCTTTGCCTCTCACCCTACCCTCTCCCCGCAGGCGGGGAGAGGGCGCGCAAGCGGTGGCCGTCGTGGCCTTCTCCCCGCCTGCGGGGAGAAGGTGCCCGAAGGGCGGATGAGGGGCTGACGTGATCGGGATGAGGGGCGGCTGCGTCTTGCGCGACGCCCATCTCCCCCTTGGTGGGGGAGAAAGCGATTTCGATGAATTAGGCGAGCGCAAGCCGCCTAAACATCAGAAATCGCAAGTGAGGGGGTCCGTTCGTCGTAGCAACTGAACCGATCCCCTCACCAACAAAATCTGAGGCTTAGCCCTGATCGGGCTAAGCCCTCGATTTTGTAACCTCTCCCACAAGGGGGAGAGGCGGGAACCGGGCTACCCGTCCTCCCCCTCTATCGGCAAGGTCGAAAGCTTCAACTCCTGGTCCAAGCCCCGCCTCCTCCGCAACAGCGGTCATCCCGGGCGAAAACTACTGCGCCAGATATTGCCGTTAGTGAGACGATCGAGTGCGATTGGTACTAGATCCAAGATCGCTCGCGACTTAACGCAATAACCGAGGTTCGTCGGGATTTGTGACAACGCGACGGGAACTGCAGATGTAGGCACCGGTCTAACCACAATTTCGCCCTGGGTGGTGTATTGCGGACCTCCCCAAAGCAATCCAAGCAAGTGAAACCGCGCGCCCATCTTAAAGGTACCGCCTGGTGCAACATAAGCTCCGTTACTGGCGATCAAGACTGGTGATCCAGAGGAACCGGGAAAACACGCACAGTCGATCATGAATTCAGCCCGACCGTTGTAGTCCCGACCAAACGGAGTGGCCGTGATGCCGCGTCTAACAATTGGCAGATTATTGCTTTGGTCCCAGATCCCTGTTGGGTAGCCGACCATTACAATGTCTTCGATTGCTGTAAAGTCTCGCTCTTGCTCGACAGTTGGAATGTGACTTTCGTCAAATTCTCTGTAGAAAGCTGGTGGACCGGTGTTGTCCATATGGTTGACAATGTGGCCGACAGAAAACGCGGTAAGGTCAATCGCAGCATCTGGATGATGTATGACGGACTCCTGAATCCCGTCGATCGCGTACTTTTCAAAACTTCCGAAAATCGGGACGTCGCCTTTGCCACGGGAGATCGAGAGAATGACAGACCGTGCGTTCTTCAGGACATGTTTGTTCGTCACCATCAATGTCAGGCCAAAACCTTGGCCTGGCACCTTCACCTTGAAGAAGAAACCTGTCCCGAGCGAGGCCTCCCCACTCGCGCCTACCGCTTCTATACGGCTGGTAAGATGCGATACTTGATCCAGAAACTGCATATAGACCTCGTGATAACTAGCCGGCGCAGCAAGGTGATTGTACGAGTAAACCATAAGCCACATGGCATGTTTTACAAATGTGATCGCTAGCAGTGCTTTTAATGGTGCCACTATCGTATTGGACGCAAAAACCCGCCGGCCTCACGACCGACGGGTCCATTACTCTCTGACGAAACCGCCCTGCCCTTTAGCTACGCGGCTTCAAATTCTCCGGATCATACAGCGGCTTATAGCCCACAGCGGCAACCTCGACCGGGAAGCTCTCGGCGAAATATTCCACGTTCAGCTTCCGCCCCACCTCGCAATAGTCCGCCGGCAGATAGGCGAGCGCGATGTTCTTGCCGATGGTCGGGCCGAAGGCGACGGACGTCGTGTAGGAGCGGCGGCCGAGGCTGTCGATCAGGACGTCGCCGGTGGCGGGGTCGACGACCGGCATGGAGCCGACGGGGTAGCGGGCAACTCCCGACTTGTCGACATTGTCGGTCATCACAAGCGTGCAGAGCATGGCCGGCTGCTTGTCGCGGGCCTTGTATTCGAGATGTTTGGCCTTGCCGCGGAAATCGGCTTCCTTGACCTTCGGACGCGCGAGATCGGCTTCGATCAGGTTGTACTGGGTCAAGAGATCGGCGTTCTGCAGGCGCAAGCTCTTTTCCATACGGCGGGAGTTGGCATAGGTCTCGACGCCGAAGGCCATAACGCCGGTGGCTCGCAGCGCATCCCACACAGTGAGACCGTCTTCGTATTTCATGTGCAGTTCCCAGCCCTGCTCGCCGACATAGGAAATGCGGAAGGCCGTAACGGACTTGCCGGCGATTTCGATCTGCTTGATCGCGGCGAAGGGGAAGTTTTCCGGGTCGAGTCCATCAGGATCGGCCACGGCCTTTTTCAGCGTGGCGCGGGCATTCGGGCCCCAGATGCCGATGGTGATATACTTCTCCGAGGTGTCGGTAATGGTGACATTGAGGCCGCGATCTTCCGCCACGCGCTTCATGTAATAGAGGTCGCGCGGGCCGGCGTCGGCGCCGTTGACCAGGCGGCAGCGGTCGGTCATGCGGAAGACGGTGAAGTCGGCGCGCACCATGCCCTCGTCGTCGAGGAAGTGGGTATAGATGCCCTTGCCGATATTGGCGTCCCCGCCGATCTTGGCGGCGCAGAGCCATTCGAGCAGTTCGACATGATCAGGACCTTCGATGTCGACCATGTGGAAGTGGGAAAGATTGACGATGCCGCAATCCTCGCTCATCGCCAGATGTTCGGCATTCGAAACGCGCCAGAAGTGCCTGTTATCCCATTCGTTTTCACGAACCGGCACGCGGTCGCCATACTTCTCCAGCAGGTGCTCGTTGGCGGCATAGCCATGCGCACGCTCCCAGCCGCCGAGTTCCATGAAATAGCCGCCGAGCTCGACTTCGCGCTCATACATCGGCGAGCGCTTGACATTGCGGCCCGAGGCGTAGGGCTCGCGGGTGTGCACGGCGGGGAAATAGATCTTCTGGGCGGCTTCGTAGCAGCGGCCCTCGATGAACTTCTCTTCCAGCTGATGCGGGTAGAAACGGGCGTAATCGATCGAGGAATGGTCGATTTCCGTGCGGCCGTCGGTCATCCAGTCGGCGATCAGCTTGCCGTAGCCGGGGCCGTCCTTGACCCAGATGGCGACGCAATACCAGAGGCCGCGCACCTTCTGGCTTTCGCCGCAGGACGGGCCGCCGGCAGCGGAGACCTGGAGGAGACCGTTGAAGCTATGGCTCTCGTTATAGCCGAGTTCGCCGAGGATCGGCGTCAGTTCCATGGCGCGCTCGAGCGGCTCGAGGATCTGCTCCATGTCGAGATCGCGCTGCGACGGCGAGAGGCGCGCCTCGTGCTTTTCGAGGAGCTCGCGCGGATGGCACATGCGCGGATTGTGCTGCTCGTAATAGCCCCATTCGATCTGGCCGCCTTCGGTGGTCTTCGGGTCGCCGGTGTCGCGCATATAGGCGGAATTGCCCTGGTCGCGCAGCAGCGGATAGCCGATTTCCTTGCCCGTGCCTTCGAACTCGTTATACGGACCGAAGAAGGTCAGCGGATGGTCGACAGGCATGACGGGCAGGTCTTCGCCGACCATTTCCGCAATCAGGCGGCCCCAGAGACCGGCGCAGACGATGACGTGATCGGCCATGATCGTGCCGCGATGGGTGACGACGCCCTTGATGCGGCCGCCCTCGACGATGAGGGATTTCGCCGGCGTGTTGCCGAACATCTGAAGCTTGCCGGACTTTTCAGCCGCATCGACGAGCTTGCCGGCAACGGTCTGGGAGCGCGGGATGACGAGGCCGGCATCCGGATCGAACATGCCGCCCATGACCTGATCTTCCTCAATCAGCGGGAAGAGTTTTTTGATTTCGGCGGGGGAGACGTAGTGGGCGCGGGTGCCGAAGGCGCGGGCAGAGGAGAGCTTGCGCTTGATCTCTTCCATCCAGGTGTCGTCGCCGGTGCGAGCGACTTCCAACCCGCCGATGCGGGCGTAGTGGCCCATCTTCTCGTAGAAATCGATGGAATACTGAGTGGTCCAGACCGAGAGATAGTCGTGGGACGTGGTGTAACAGAAGTCCGACGCATGCGCCGTCGAGCCGATATCGGTCGGGATGCCCGACTTGTCGATGCCGACGATGTCGTCCCAGCCGCGCTCGATCAAATGATGGGCGATGGAAGCGCCGACGATGCCGCCGAGCCCGATGATGACGACTTTTGCCTTGGACGGAAACTCTGCCATGGTCTTTACGATGCCCTGATATCTGGGAGTGGATGTTCTGCCCGCGATCTTAAGAGCAGGCCCGAGACATTTGCAGCCTGTCTGCGACATTCTGCAAGATCCCCACGACCCCTGTCCACGCTCCGGTGACCTGCCGTCATAAGCCCGTTCGCGGCAGAAGCGCGGTCGCCCATGTCGCGCCCGGAACGAAAAAGGGCGCCGGCGATGACCGACGCCCCTCTCTGTTGGATGCACGCACCATATGCCGCTTTTGCAGCAAAGGCCCGCCCGACCGCCCGTCAGACGGAGACCGTGCCGTTGTCTTCGCCGTCCCAATAGGTGATGCTGTCGGCATGCACCTTGATCAGGATGATGCCGGGCGTGTCGATGCCATCAGGGAACCAGCGGTCGAGATCCTTGCTCCAATGCGCCTCAAACACCGCCTTGTCGGCGATCAGGCTGGCACGGCCCTTCACGGCGACGAAGATACCGGGTTTGCCAAGCAGGCTCGGTGGGGCCGTAAAGGTCAGCGACACGGACGGATCTGCGGTAAGTTCGCGGACTTTCGCGGTGTCGGTGTAGGAAAAGAAGAAGCTGTCGCCGTCGTAATCGACCTCGCCATTGTTGCTCATCGGCCGCGCCGAAATCGTCTCGTCGGCGGATCGGGTCAGCATCATGCAGAAATCGATCTTCTTCATCTTGTGGGCGAGTTCGGGCAAAGTGAGCGTCATGGCAATCCTCCGGTTCGGGTGTCGGGAAGAAGCGCGGCGACGGCTTAAGGTTCCCGCAGGAGGACATCTGCTTTTGACGGAATGCGGCCACGGTGCGGACAAAGAGGCATGCCGCCCGTACAGGCAGGGCAAGAAATCGCTCATTTGGCGTGGATCGCCACTTTGCTGCCCATCTCACGCCTCAGTTGGATCAATCTTCGCGCTTAGACGTTGTTCCACGCTGCCCGAGAAGCCGATAACGGCCACCTCCCCGACGGGCAGCAGAACATGGAAGGAGATTTGCCATGAAGACCCTGATCGCGGCCAGCCTTGCCGCCCTGCCTATGCTGGCTGTTGCCGGCGCCACCCATGCGGCCGACATGACCTATTCGGAACCGGCCCCGGTTGCCCAGGAAAGCGACCGCGTCGGCGGCGTGCGCATCGGTTATCTCGACTGCCAGATCGGTTCCGGCTTCGGCTACGTTCTCGGTTCGGCCAAGACGGCCGACTGCGCCTTTACCTCGGTGATCGACGGTGAACCGCTCGACACCTATTCCGGCTCCATCAAGAAGTTCGGCGTCGACCTCGGCTACACCGCCAAGGGCCGTATCATCTGGGCCGTCTTCGCCCCGACCGCCGGCTATCACAAGGGTTCGCTCGGCGGCCTTTATGGCGGCGCGACCGCTGAAGCCACCGTCGGCGCCGGCGTTGGCGCCAACGTTCTCTTCGGCGGCACCTCCGGCTCGATCCACCTGCAGCCGGTCAGCGTGACGGGCCAGCTCGGCCTCAACATCGCCGCCACCGGCACCTCGATGACGCTGCAGCCGTCGATCTGATCGGTTTACGTCGTCAGACACGAGAAAGGCGCCTCGCGAGGGGCGCCTTTCTTTGTGGTGGGTTGTGACAAAGTCCCCTCCCAAACCCTCCCCACAAGGGGGAGGGCTTAACCTGGCGGCGCCGTTGGCACGAAGAGCCGAGCGCTTGCCGCACGGTCTCTCCCCCTTGTGGGGGAGATGGGCGGCAGCCCAGAGGGGGACTTTGAGTCCTCCGACCAGGATAAATTTACCCCTCCGCCTCCAGAAACCCACCCGACTGCCGCGCCCAGAGGCCGGCATAATGCCCACCAAGCGCCAACAACTCACCATGCGTGCCCTGCTCCACGATTCGCCCCTTGTCGAGAATGACCAGCCGGTCCATGGCGGCGATGGTCGAGAGACGGTGGGCAATCGCAATCACGGTGCGGCTCTGCATCAGGTCTTCGAGGCTTGCCTGGATCGCCTGCTCGACTTCGGAATCGAGCGCCGAGGTCGCCTCGTCGAGGATCAGGATCGGCGCGTTCTTGAGGATCACGCGGGCGATGGCGATGCGCTGGCGCTGGCCGCCGGATAATTTGACGCCGCGTTCGCCGACATGGGCATCGAAGCCGGTGCGGCCATGCCAGTCGGAGAGCTGTTCGATGAACTCCACCGCATGCGCCTGCCGCGCCGCCTCGATCACCTCGGCGCGGGTCGCGGAGCGACGACCATAGGCAATGTTGTCGTGGATCGAGCGGTGCAGCAGCGAGGTGTCCTGGGTGACGACGGAGATGTGTTCGCGGATGCTCGCCTGGGTCGCCTGGGACACATCCTGGCCGTCGATGGTGATGCGGCCGCTCTCGACGTCGTAGAAGCGCAGGAGCAGGTTGACCAGCGTCGACTTGCCGGCACCGGAGCGGCCGACGAGGCCGATGCGCTCGCCGGGTTTGATGTCGAGCGACAGGTTTTCGATGATCCCGCCCTTGCGGCCGTAATGGAAGGAGACGTTGTCGAAGCGGATGGCGCCCTTCGTCACGCTGAGCGGCTTGGCAGACGACGGGTCGGTCAGCCCGATCGGCTTGGCGATCGTATCCATCGCCTCGTGCACGGTGCCGACCTGGTCGGAGATCTGGGTGATTTCCTGGGCGACGCGGGCGGAGGTGCCGGAGATCTGCAAGGTCATCGGCAGCACCATGGCGACGATGTCGATGCCGATCGCACCTTGCGCCCAGAGCGTGACGGCCATCCAGGTGGTGCCGGCGATGAGAAGGCCGGAGAGCAGCGTCAGGCCGAGCGAAAACAGCGACAGCCAGCGATGCTGGGTGATCATGCGCGCAGTGTGCTGGTCGACGGATTCGCGAACAAACTGGTCTTCCTCTTCCGGCCGGGCGAAGAGCTTGACCGTCATGATATTCGTATAGCTGTCGACGATGCGGCCGACGAAATCGGAGCGCGCATAGGCAATCGCCTTCGAACCGCGCCGGATCTGCGGCACGATGGCGATCAGAAAGCCGACATAGGCGAGCGTCCAGAGCGCCACCGGCAGCACCAGCCACCAGCTGGCGGCCGCCAGGATGCCGGAGGTGATGACGCCGAGCGCCACCAGATACCAGACGACCGAGATGACCGAAACGACGGAGCTTCGCAGCGTATGGCCGATTTCCAGCACCCGCGAGCCGATGCGCCCGGCAAAGTCGTTCTGGAAGAAGGAGAGGTTCTGGCGGATGACATGCCAATGGCTCTGCCAGCGCACCATGTTGGTGACACCGGGCGCAATCGCCTGGTTGAGGACGAGGCCCTGCAGCGCCGTGACCAGCGGCCGGATGACGAGCACGAGCAGGATGAGCCCGAAGATCAGCGAGGCGCCGTCGGCAAAGACGCGGTCGGGCGTGGTGGCGGTCAGTACCTTGACGAGTTTGCCCATGAAAACGGGGATCGCCGCATCGGCGAGCGCCACCAGGAGGCTGGCGAAGATCAGCGCGATGAACAGGCCCTTCGCCTGGCGCACGAAGAACCAGTAGAAGCGCAGGAGACCTTCCGGCGGATTGCCGGGTGTTTCGCGGGCCGTGGGAACGATGATCGTCTCGAAAAAGCGCAGCATGAAAAGGGCTCTGTGAAAGGGGCGCCCTCGCAAGCGGAGGAGGCAAGGAGAATCGGGGGCAGTGAAGGCTTGCCATTCGGCGCCTGCATTCGGACAATTTCGCGACAGCGCGTGGCGAAAACTGACGGCGTCTCCCGCAGGGGCGCGAAGGCTAGGCCTCCTGCGCAAGACGGCGGATATGCTCGGCCACATCAGGATCAACAGGCGTGTAGACCATCAGGTTGAGATCGACGCGCCCGTCGACGGCGAACGCGGAGAATTCGAGGTCGATCGTGCCAAGGACCGGGTGGTTCAGGCGCTTCGCCCCCTCGCCCGGCACGCTGATCTGGTTCTCACCCCACAGGCGGCGGAAATCGGGGCTTGCCTGCGACAGTTCCTCGACCAGCTGTGTCGTCTGCGACATGGCACCCGCCCGCGCCGCATCGGCGCGAAAGGCGGCGACACAGAAGCGGGCAATCGTCTCCCAGTCGTGCTGCTTGGCCCGCACCTCCGGATTGGTGAATATGAAGCGCAGCATGTTGCGCTGTCCCGGCGGCAGCTTGCCGTAATCGGACAGGACGACGGTCGCGGCCCTGTTCCAGGCCACCACATCCCAGGTGGCCGTCTTGACCACGGCGGGGCAGGTTTCCAGACGGTCGAGGAAACGCTGCAGGCGGGGACTAACGCCGTCGACCGAGGTGTACCGCGCCTCGGGCGGTCTCCCGAGACCGAGCATGAACATATGCTCGCGCTCCGCCTCGGTCATCAGCATGGCACGGGCAATCCGGTTCAGCACGTCGGCCGACGGTGCCCCGCCGCGCCCCTGCTCAAGCCAGGTGTACCAGGTCGGGCTGATATTGGCCCGCTGAGCCACCTCCTCGCGGCGCAGCCCCGGTGTGCGGCGACGTCCGGAAAGGCCGAAAGTTGCCGGATCCAGCCGGATCCTGCGGTCGCGCAGGAAACTCGCCAATGTTGCTGCCGCCATGCCGGACACCGATCCTGAGAAGAATTATACCATGATAAAGTCACTACTTTAACAGGATACGCAATCTGTCATTGCTTGTCTGCATCAACAACGCAGGAAGATTGACATGCGCATTTTCGTCACCGGCGCCACCGGCTTCATCGGCTCCGCCGTCCTTCCCGACCTGCTCGCGGCCGGACATCAGGTCCTCGGCCTGACACGCTCGGAAGAGGGTGCGGAAAAATTGCGGGCGGCAGGTGCAGAGGCCCATCTCGGCACGCTGGAAGAGCCCGAGAGCCTGACGCACGGCGCGGAACAGGCTGATGCCGTGATCCACCTCGCCTTCGACCACGACTTTTCCAGATTTGCCGCCAATTGCGAGAAGGACGCCGCAGCCATTGCCGCCCTCGGCGAAGCATTCGCCGGCTCCGACCGTCCGATCCTGATCACCTCGGGGATCGGCATGGGCATCGCCGCCTCCGGCCAGTTGGCAAGAGAAGACGTCCTGGACGTCGAGCATGGCAACCCGCGCATCGCCTCCGAACTGGCGGGCCGAAAGCTGCTGGATAAGGGCGTGAACCTGTCGACGATGCGCCTGTCGCAGATCCACGACACGAAGCGGCAGGGACTGGTGAGCTATCTGATCGACATTGCCCGTCAGAAAGGGTGCGCGGCCTATGTCGGAGACGGATCGACCCGCTGGTCGGCATGCCACCTGACCGACACGGCGCGGCTGTTCCGCCTGGCCATCGAGAAGGCGGATCGAGGGGCGCGTTATCACGCCGTGGCCGAGGAAGAGATCAGCCTCTCCGAGATTGCTAAGGCGATTTCGCGCGGCCTCGGACTTCCGGCGAAATCCGTGTCACCGGAACAGGCCGGAGAGTTCCTCGGCCCAATGAGCGGCTTCGCCCGCCTCGACATGCCTGCCTCCTCCGCCCGGACCCGCAAAGCGCTCGGCTGGGAGCCGACGGGACCCGGCCTGCTCGAAGATCTGGCAGCGATGTTCGCCGCGTAGGGAAACTCAGGTCCCGCAGAAGGTCCGCGTGACGCGTTCCTCGGGGGTCGGAGGCAGCCGCAGGTCGGCTGTTGCCGTGTCCTCGACGTAAGGTGTGGCCAGCGCCTCGACCAGCCGATGGAAGAAGGAGAAGTCGCCATAAACGGCGGCGGCAATCGCTTCCTCGATGCGGTGGTTGCGAGGAATGAGCGCGGGATTGACCGCTTCCATCGCCGCCTGCCGTTCACCCGCCGTGCGACCGTCGTCGATGCGGGCGCGCCATCGCGTCAGCCAGTCGGAAAGCCCGAGTGCCGCATTGAAAAGATCGGTGAGTGTCTCGACCGCAGCACCACCGGCGACCTTGGAAAGCGTGCGGAAAGTGAGCGTGAAATCCGCGCCGCCCTGATGCAGCAGTTCGAGGAAATCGCTGACCAGCGCCCGGTCGTCCTCCGCCTCACCCGTCAGACCGAGCTTGGCGCGGAAGGCGTCGAGCCACGCGGCCTGGAAGACATCGCCGAAATCCTTGAGCACGCCGTTTGCCGCCTCGATTGCCTTGTCCTCCTCCGCGTCGAGGAGCGGCAAGAGGCATTCGGCGAGCCGTGCGATATTCCACTGGCCGATGCCCGGCTGGTTGGCATAGGCATAACGGCCGCGTTCGTCGATCGAGGAGAATACCTTGCGCGGGTCGTATTCGTCGAGGAAGGCGCAGGGGCCGAAATCGATGGTTTCGCCTGAAATCGCCATGTTGTCGGTGTTCATCACGCCGTGGATGAAACCGATCGACAGCCAGCGGGCAATCAGCCGCGCCTGGCGCTCCGCCACCAGCGTCAGCATGGCGAGGTAGGGATTTTCCGCCGACCGCGCTTCCGGATAATGCCGGTCGATCACGTAATCGGCGAGCGTCCGCACCGCGTCCTCGTCGCCTTGCGCGGCGAAGAACTGGAACGTGCCGACGCGGATATGGCTTGCGGCGACGCGGGTAAAGACGGCGCCCGGCAGCATCGTCTCACGCACCACCTGCTCGCCGGTCGCGACCGCCGCGAGCGCCCGTGTGGCGGGCACGCCGAGTGCTGCAAAGGCTTCGGACACGATGTATTCGCGCAGCACCGGCCCGAGTGCTGCCATGCCGTCGCCACGACGCGAAAAGGCCGTGGGACCGGCCCCCTTGAGCTGGATGTCGAAACGCGCGCCCGTTGGCGATACCACTTCGCCGAGCAACAGCGCCCGCCCGTCGCCGAGCTGCGGATTGAAATGACCGAACTGATGGCCGGCATAGGCCTGCGCCAGCGGCGCGGCGCCGACCGGGATCACCTGGCCGGAAAACACCTGCGCCAGCCGTTCGTCATCGGCACCGGCGATGTCGAGACCCAGTTCTTCGGCAAGCGCATGATTGAACCGGATGAGTTTCGGCGCCCGCGCGGCCGCCGGCTTCGCGGGCCGGTGAAAGTGGTCGGGCAGGCCGGCATAGGTATTGTCGAAGGCAAACAAGAACGTGCTCCCTGGCGACCGGATGCGTATCGGACGCAGCGTAATCTGTCGTGGTCTCGATATGGTGTCTAACGCGGCTGAGACAAGAAAAAGCGAAAGCCGAAGGCCCGAATGTCGTTCTTCTCCGCCCTCGTCGGCTCACATCGCAGAATCGGGCTCCGCCGGCTTGGCCCGGCGGGCGCGAATGGCAGCCGCGATGAAATTGCGCGACAGTCCGTGATAGAGCGGCTCGCGCGACAGGATGCGCGAGGTGAGATAGCCGATCATCGACACCGCCATGATCGGGATGATCGCATCGTGGTTGCCGGTCATCTCCAGGATGATGACGAAAGCGGTCATCGGCGCCTGGACCACACCGGCGAAATAACCGGCCATGCCGAGGACGGCAGCGAGCGCAATGCTCGTGCCCATCAGCGCGCCGATCGTGCTCCCGAGACCGGCGCCGATCGACAGCGAGGGCGCGAAGATGCCGCCGGGAATGCCGGAGATCATCGACAGGAAACTGGCGACGAGCTTTTCCACGAAGAACAGCAGCGGGGTCGCCTCGCCGTCGAGTGCGCCACGCGCCTGCTCGTAGCTGGTGCCGAAAGTGGTGCCGCCCGAGATGACGCCGATCGCGGCGACCCCGAGGCCACAAAGGGCGGCGAGCAGCACCATGCGCTTCAACGGCTGAGGCTGCGCCCAGCGGCGGATGCGCAGACCGAGATGGAGCGCCAGAGCGCTGAAGGCGGCACCGAGCGCACCACCGCCGATGCCGCAGACGGGCACCAGCGCCCACTCCCGCCAGAGAACGGGCGCGGCCGAGGTCGAGCCGAAATACTGGTAGCTGCCGGCGAGCGCCAGCGAGGCGAGGCCGGACAGGATGACGGCGGTGAGGACGATGCCGTTGGCGCGCGATTCATAGGCCCGCCCCATCTCTTCGATGGCAAAGACGATGCCGGCGAGCGGCGTGTTGAAGGCGGCCGCGATGCCCGCCGCCGATCCGGCGAGGATCAACCCGCGCGCCTGCGCCATGCCGCCGAAGCGGGCGACCGCCAGCATGAAGGAGGCACCGACCTGCACGGTTGGACCCTCGCGCCCGATCGAGGCGCCCGACAACAAGCCGACCACGGTGAGCACGATCTTTCCGAAGGCGAGCCGCAGGGACAGAAGGCGATGGCGGTCCTCGTCGTGGTTGAGATGGCGCGCGGCGATGGCCTGCGGGATGCCGCTGCCCTGCGAATTGGGAAAGAGCGTGATCGACAGGAAGGCGCAGAACGCAAAACCGAGGGGTGTGACGACGATCGGCAGGAGAAAACCGAAGCTGCCGATCTCGGTCATCGACAGGAATGCGACCTGTGCCCTGTCGGCCATGCGCGCGAAGACGACCGAAACGACGCCGATGGCGAGCGCACCGGTCCAGAACACGAGGCGCGGCTTCCAAAGGCCGAGGGAGCCCCAGAGCACCCGGGATCGGCGGACGAGCTTGGACCTGCGGTAGAAATTTTGCATGTCGTCTATCGGCTGTGTCGGATGGCCGCTTATCCGCCCCTCGTGACGGAGATGCAAGGGTGACGAAACGCAATTCCGACGCCGACGGCGATGATTGCAGTCCAGAGCGCGGTGGCTAAGCGCGCGTTTTGCCGGCCTTGCGGCTATTCCACCGGGTTTTGACGCTCGACCGCAAGCGGCGCTTTCGGCAAAGGCGGCGCGTCGAGGCCGGCGAAAGGATCGCGCCAGGCCGGCAGGTCGTCCAGACGCCGGTACCAGGTTTCCAGCGCGGGGTAATCACCGAGCGGCAGTCCGGCGACATCGTTGAACGGAAGGAAGCTCGCCATGCGGAAGTCGGCATAGGAGAGGCCGCTGTCGAGGAGATGGCGCCGGCTTTGCAGGTGAGCGTCGAGGATTGCGGCGGAGCGATGGAAGAGCGCCATCCCCTCCTCCACCTTCACGGGATCGACCGGCCCCAGCCCGTATCGCTGCTTCGTGCCGTATTCGAAATGCACCCTGTCGCAGGCCATGACGAAATTCGCCTTGCCCCAGCTCAGCCAGCGGATCATGTCGGGTTCGTCCTCGTCATCCGTGCGCCATAACGTCGAACCCGAGAGGCGCGACAGCCGGCAGGCAATCGCATCCGCCTCCCACAGCGTGCCCCGCGCCTCCTCCAGGATCGGGATCGAAAGACTGGGATTGAGCGGCCGATAGGTCTCCGCCTGCCCCGGCGCAAACGGCGAGGCATAGTGGAAGGTGACGGGCGAGCCGAGATGGCGCGCGACCGCAACGGCGAGCCGGGGATTGGGATTGCGGCTGTAGTGAAGCTTCATGGCACCCCTCCGGAGCGATCACGCATCACAGGCAGTCTGATGCGGCAAAGACAGGATGTCGAGTGTCAGAGCACCCACCACCTCCGACCAGATTAGGACGCGCAGAAGCGGGAATCCAGCGGGCTCCACGCTTGCGGCACGGTGTTGCCGCACGCTAGGATGGCCCCGATCAAATCGGGGGAAATCATGCGAATTCAAAGCGCTCTTGCGGTTGGCCTGGTGTTCGTCTCCAGCCTTGTGTTCTCATCCTGCACGACGACGGAAGACGCCAACAATGCGGCCCGCTCGCGCTGGCTCGGCCAGCCGGTCGACAGCTTCTTCGCCGCCTATGGCCCGCCCATCGACGAATATCCGCTGTCCTCGGGCAAGATTTACACCTGGCGCGGTGGAGACAAGACCCGCTACATCCCGCCCACCTATTCGAACCCGGAACCGGCGAGCACCGTGGTGCGCACCCAGACCCGCACCGATGGCTCCGGCCAGACGGTGACGCAGACCCGCGTGATCACACGCGATCCGTTCTGGCAGCCGCAAATGATCAGCCCGCCGCAATATCAGCAGCTGTTCTGCGAATTGCAGATCAACACCGATAAGGCCGACGTGATCACCGCCATCCGGGCAAGCAACGACACCGATGGCGACGGCTTCAGCCTGTCGCGTTGCGCGGAAGTGCTGGGGGTCACGAAATAGGAAATGGCGGGCGGTGCAAATCGCA
This sequence comes from Hyphomicrobiales bacterium, assembly GCA_900473805.1. GTDB lineage: Bacteria > Pseudomonadota > Alphaproteobacteria > Rhizobiales > Rhizobiaceae > Allorhizobium. The sequence continues at coordinate 310,118 of UCMS01000006.1, forward strand.
CCAGCCCATCCCCCGGGTCGGCACAGCCGTAGGGCGCGCCAGGTGGCGGCCAGCGCGAGATGCGGGGGGAGGCAGACAACCCTGCCGCGCCCCGAGTAGACGTCACCACACAAGTCTCTAATTGCTGAAATTTCATCGCTTTAGGCTTTACGCCTGAAGTGCTGCCGCATAACCTGCCCGCGGCATCGGGGCGGGTGGAGTAGCCCCGGACAGACAAACGGAACAGGCCGTCGGAGGGGCATATAATGGTCGAAATCGTCACCACACAACTCACGGATCCGTTCCGGATCGGCCTGATCTTCTTCCTGCTGCTGACAGCCATTAGGACCCGCGCCAACATGGGCCTGTGGATGCCACTTGCCATGGGCGTGGTTTTCATCGCCATCCTGATCCCCCTGACCACCGCCGCAGCGTCGACCGTCCCGCGCCTGACGGCAATTGGCATCGGCGTCATCTCCAATGCCGTCATCCTCGCCGTCTTCCTCGCTGGCTGGACGATCTGGGAAAAGACCCGCCGCTAAGGTGTCACGGAGGCGGTTCGGGAAATACAGACCCGCCCGCCCATCATGTTTTACTTGCAGAGCCGAAACGAAAACAGGCCGGCGAGATGCCGGCCTGCTGTTGTGACATTCGCGGATCCGATCGAGATCAGTCCTTGAAGATGTCCTTCTTGTGGGTGTTGCCCGGCACCAGCAGGGCGCCGATGATGACCGTCGCACCGGCGATGATGATCGCGTACCACAGACCACCATAAACGTTGCCGGTCTGAGCCGAGATCGCGAATGCGGTCGCCGGCAGCAGGCCGCCGAACCAGCCGTTGCCGATGTGGTAGGGCAACGACAGGCCGGAATAACGGATACGGGTGGGATAGAGTTCGACCAGCATCGCGGCAATCGGACCGTAGACCATCGTCACCAGAAGGATCAGATAGGTCAGGATCAGCACCACGCCGATCTTCTGCGCCGTGAAGATGTCGAAGAAGTTCGACGCCTTGGCAACAGTCGGGTTGTTGTCGGCGACCAGCGGATAACCGGCAGCGGTGAGCGCATCGTTGACCGACTTGGTGAAGGCAGCCGGAACAGCCTTGACGTCGTCGCCGGTCAGGGCGGAAGCGTCATAGGATGCGATGACCGTGTCGCCGATCTTGATCTGGGCAGCTGTCGCGGCCGGATCTTCGACCGTTTCGTAGTTCACCGAAGTCTTGGCGAGCGTTGCCTTGGCAATGTCGCAGGACGAGGTGAACTTCGCCGTGCCCGTTGGGTTGAACTGGAACGAGCAGTCGTTCGGGGCAGCCGTCACCGTGACCGGAGTCTGATGCGCGGCATAAAGAGCCGGGTTGGCCGTCTTGGTCAGAAGCGGGAAGACGAAGTTGTAGGTGAGAGCCGCAATCAGGCAGCCGGCCAGAATGATCGGCTTGCGGCCGATGCGGTCGGACAGGGCGCCGAAGAACAGGAAGCCACCCGTGCCGAGGATCAGCGACCACGCGACAAGCACGTTGGCGGTGAAGCTGTCGACCTTGATGACGTTCTGCAGGAAGAACAGGGCATAGAACTGGCCGGAGTACCAGACGACAGCCTGGCCGGCGACGAGACCGAACAGCGCGATGAGCGCGATCTTGCCGTTCTTCCAGGTGCCGAAGGCTTCGCGCAGCGGTGCCTTGGAGGCTGCACCCTCTTCCTTCATTTTCTTGAAGGCAGGGGATTCGTTCATCTGCAGACGGATGTAGAGCGAGATCGCGAGCAGGACGACCGAGCCGAGGAACGGGATGCGCCAGCCCCAGAGATCGAAGGCCTTGATCATCTTCGGCGTCCCGTCGGGGTTCATGACGGCGGCACCGGCCGCGTCGAGAACCGGCGTCGGGTCCCAGTTGCCGTTGACATAGCTCTGCACCGAAAGAATCACGACCAGCGAGAGCAGGAGCCCGAGCGTCGCCGTGGTCTGGATGAAGGCGGTGAAATAGCCGCGCTGGTTGGACGGTGCGTGTTCGGCAACATAGACGGCCGCGCCACCATATTCACCGCCGAGCGCCAGACCCTGGGCCATGCGCAGAATGATCAGGATGATCGGCGCAGCCGCACCCCAGGAGGAGTAACCGGGCAACATGCCGACGAGGAAGGTCGAGAAACCCATGATCAGGATGGTCATGAGGAAGGTATATTTGCGGCCGATGAGGTCGCCGAGGGCGCCGAAGACCAGCGCGCCGAAGGGACGCACGATGAAGCCGGCGGCAAAGGCGAGAAGCGCGAAGACGTTACGCGTGGCTTCCGGGAAGGCGGTAAAGAACTGGGCGCCGATGATCGCCGCCAGCGAGCCGTAGAGATAGAAATCGTACCATTCGAAGACGGTACCGGCGGACGAGGCGAGAATGACCTTCTTCTCCTCCGCCGTCATGGGGCGCGAACGATCCCCGACGTTCATTTCCGTAGTTGCCATTATAACTCCTCCAAGTTTGCCGGTCTTTCCCCCGACACTTTTCTGGTCTGATTGACCAGCAGGCCCCGCCTCCGCGTCACCTGCCTCCTCTGATTCCGGTCCTCTACCGGTCGGCGCCTGGCGCGCGCTCACGCGCTTCGCCCCGTTGCCGAGCCCGCGTCCTGAGCCAGTGAAAGGCTGTCCCCTCTCCGGCAGGCACGTCGGGCATCGTCCAATTCTTAACACAATGCATATTTTCGGGTCAGACGACTTTGGTATCAGTCCCCGGCAGAACCCGCCCCAGGACATGCGACTTTAGGCGAAGGCCGGCCTGCGGAGGCCCAACACAGACCTCGTCGGGGACCGGTGTCGTGGCTTCGTCATGCAATGGCGCGCATACCGCGCCTTGCCCCCGTCATTCGACGTAGTTTAGCCCCTGTCTTTGTCGTGGACAGGTCCGAAAGGGTTACGCTAGTCTCCGCTTTGACATAAGGAGACGATCGGCGGGACCGAAATCCGGCCGCCATGAGTCGACCAAGAAGAGGGACCAAATCATGTTCAAACGCATTTCACTCACCGCCGCAATGTTTGCAGCAGCTGCAGCCCCTGCCTTTGCCCATCTCGACCCGGCAGCACATGGCTCGCTGATGGCCGGCATCTCCCACCCGCTCTTCGGCGCCGACCACATCCTGGCCATGGTCGCCGTGGGTGTCTGGGCAAGCCAGATCGGTGGCCGCGCGCTCTGGGCCGTGCCTGCCGCTTTCGTCACGATGATGGCTGTCGGCTTCGGTCTCGCCGTCGCGGGCGTTTCGCTGCCCTTCGTTGAGCCGGCAATCCTTGCCTCGGTAATCGGTCTCGGCCTTCTGGTCGCCGCTGCGGTCCGTCTGCCGGTTGCAGCCTCTGCCGCCGTCGTCGGCCTGTTCGCCCTCTTCCATGGCCACGCCCATGGCGGTGAACTCGGCGCCGCCGGTGCCCTGCAGTTCGGCCTCGGCTTCCTGGTCGCAACGGCGGCCCTGCATGCCGCAGGCGTCGCTCTCGGCCTCGGTGTGACCCGCTTCGGCCCGGTCGTTGCCCGCATTCTCGGCCTCGCCACCGTCGTCGGCGGTGCTGCGATCGCCTTCGGCTGATCGCTCCCGACCGCGACAGCACGGGACGGCTTTGCCGTCCCTTCCTATGAGCCGCCGTGAGGCCCGGTCTTCAACCGGAACCCTCGCGGCGGCTTCGTCGTTTCAGGGGCGACGACAGGCGTCGCGTGGGAAAACGCAGCGGCCACTTGAGTAATTTTTTCTCAATTGCCCAAATTTTTCGCTCTTTTCTCTCATCCCAACGATGCCGGGATCTGCGATGTAGACATCCTCCCAAGACGCGGACCCGACACCGGGTCCGACCGCATGAAAGGAATACCCATGAGCTGGCTCAAGACATTCGCCGCCGCTGCTGCCCTCCAGACGCTCGTTTTCGCCCCTGCCCTGGCTGGCGAAAATCTCGACCAGATCAAAAAGGCAGGCGTCATCAAGATCGGCACCGAGGGCACCTACGCACCCTTCACCTTCCACGATGCCGCCAACAAGCTTGTCGGCTTTGACGTCGAGATCGGGGAAGCTGTTGCCGCGAAGCTCGGCGTCAAGGCCGAATTCGTCGAAGGCAAGTGGGACGGCCTGATCGCCGGCCTCGATGCCAACCGCTACGATGCCGTCATCAACCAGGTCGGCATCACCGAGGCCCGCAAGCAGAAGTATGATTTTTCCGACCCCTACATCGTTTCGAAGGCTGTCCTGATCGTCAAGGACGGCAATGACGAGATCAAGGGCTTCGAGGATCTGAAGGGCAAGAAGTCGGCCCAATCCCTGTCGAGCAACTTCGGCAAGATCGCCGAAGCGGCAGGCGCGGAACTCGTCGGCACTGACGGCTTCGACCAGTCGATCCAGCTTGTCCTGACCGGCCGTGCAGACGCCACGATCAACGACAGCCTCTCCTTCCTCGACTTCAAGAAGCAGAAGCCCGATGCACCGGTGAAGATCGCCGCCGAAAAGGCAGAAGCCGATGCCTCCGGCATCATCGTGCGCAAGGGCGATGCCGAACTGGTCGCCGAAATCAACAAGGCGCTGACCGACATCAAGGCCGACGGCACCTATCAGGCGATCGCCGACAAGTATTTCGGCCAGGACGTTTCGAAGTGAGGCTCAACCCTCCGCTTTGAAGCGAGCGCCGCGCTGCGGTGGGTTCCCACCACCCCACCGCCTTGCGGTTCTCTCTTCAAAAATTGGTGCAAGAACGTCCCCATCGCCGACAGCTTCGGCCTTGCCATGCGGTTGGTCCGCAATACATGCAGAATCAATAGAGCAGCAGAGGCGCCTCCCGCCTCTGCTGCATTCCGTTTCAGTCCGCAGTCTCAAGGACGCCCAAATGCCGCACTGGCTCCAACTGATGCTCGATTCGCTGCCGACCCTGCTCTGGGCCGGGGTGAAATTCACCATTCCCCTGACGCTTCTCTCCTTCGCCTTCGGCCTGACGCTCGGGCTCGTCACGGCCGTGACCCGGCTCTTCGGTCCGAAACCTTTGGTGCTGATCGCCCGCTTCTATGTCTGGGTCATCCGCGGCACGCCACTTCTGGTGCAGCTCTTCGTCATCTTCTATGGCCTGCCGAGCATCGGTATTCTGCTGGACGCCTTCCCGGCAGCACTCATCGGCTTCACCCTGAACATCGGGGCCTATAGCTCCGAGATCATCCGTGCGGCGATCTCGTCGGTGCCGAAAGGCCAGTGGGAAGCGGCCTATTCGACCGGCATGACCTGGAGCCAGGCCATGCGCCGCACCATCCTGCCGCAAGCGGCCCGCGTCGCCGTGCCGCCGCTGTCGAATACCTTCATCTCACTGGTCAAGGACACGTCGCTGGCTGCGGCCATCACCGTGCCGGAACTCTTCCAGTCGGCCCAGCGCATCGTGGCCACCACCTACGAACCGCTGATTCTGTATATCGAGGCCGCCCTGATCTATCTCGCTCTGAGCTCCGTCCTGTCGCATCTGCAATCGCGGCTGGAAGTCCGGTTCGGACGCTATGGCGGCATGCTGGAGGCAAATCGATGATCACGCTCACCGATATCGTCAAGCGCTTCGGCGAAGCGACAATCCTGAATGGCATATCGCTCTCCTTCCCGGAAGGCAGCGTGACGGCGCTGGTCGGCCCCTCAGGCGGCGGCAAAAGCACGCTTCTGCGCTCGATCAACCTGCTCGAACAGCCGACATCGGGCGCCGTCCAGATCGGCGCCGACCGGGTAGATTTTGTCCCCGGACGCAAAGTCTCTTTCGCCGAGATCCAGAGTATCCGCGGCCAGACCGGCATGGTCTTCCAGAACTTCCAGCTTTTCCCGCATCGCACCGCGATCGAGAATGTGATGGAAGGCCTGATCACCGTGCAGAAGTGGTCGCGGGAGAAGGCGCGAGCCCGCGCCGTTGAGCTTCTGGAGAAAGTCGGCATGGGCCACAAGACGGATGCCTGGCCGGCGGAGCTCTCGGGAGGTCAGCAACAGCGCGTGGCAATCGCCCGAGCGCTTGCCCCTTCGCCCAGGGTGCTGCTCTGCGACGAGCCGACCTCTGCGCTCGACCCGGAACTGGCAGGAGAAGTGGTCGACGTGCTCGGAAAGCTCGCAGCCGAAGGCACGACGATGGTCATGGCCACCCACGATCTGCGGCTTGCCTCGAAGATTGCCAATCAGGTCGTGTTCCTCGAAGCCGGACAGGTTGTGGAGACGGGGACGGCGGACGCGATCTTCGGCAATCCTCAGCGCGAACGCACCAAGCGTTTCGTCTCATCGATCAGCGCGGCGCAGACGCTCTGAGAGACCGGCGGTCTGCGATGGGACCCCACACGAAAAAGGCGGCGCGATGACCGCGCCGCCCGATTGTTTGAGGTCAGCGGCCTGTCAGCGGCTCAGAACTCTTCCCAGTCGCTGTTGACGGCGGCATTGCCCTGGAAAGCGGTTGCGAGCTTGCGGCCAAGCGCCTTCGCCGGAGACGGCTTTGGCGCCTCGCTGGCTGCCGCACTGCGCGGGCGGGAGACAGCCGCCATGGTCTGCTGGGCAAGTCGGAACTGCGCGAGCAGTCCGTTCAGCGCCATGACTTCCTGTGCCAGACCGTAGCTTGCAGCGGTCGTCTCTTCGACCATGGCTGCATTCTTCTGGGTGTCTTGGTCCATCTGGTTCACGGCCGTATTGATCTGCTGCAGGCCGGAGGATTGTTCCTGTGCGGATTCGACGATGGCGAGCACATGGCGGTTGATCTCCTGGACCTCGGCAACGATCGTTTCCAGCGCCTTGCCGGTGTGTCCGACCAGCTGCACGCCCTCCTGCACCTGTTCGTTGGAAGTCGTGATGAGCGACTTGATCTCCTTCGCGGCAGTCGCGGAGCGCTGGGCGAGTTCACGCACTTCCTGCGCGACGACGGCAAAGCCCTTGCCGGCTTCCCCGGCGCGCGCGGCTTCGACGCCGGCGTTGAGCGCCAGCAGGTTGGTCTGGAAGGCGATCTCGTCGATGACGCCGATGATGTTGGAGATCGACTGCGAGGACTGTTCGATCTTCTCCATCGCGATCACCGCACGACGGACGATATCGCCGGATTCCTCAGCGCCTGACTTGGCCTTCGAGACCAACTGGCCGGCCTCCTGGGCGCGTCGCGTCGAATCCTTGACAGTCGTGGTGATCTCTTCGAGGGCAGCCGCGGTCTGTTCAACGGCAGCGGCCTGCTGTTCGGTACGCTTCGACAGATCGTCGGCCGCGGACTTGATCTCGTTCGAACCGGCATCGATCCCGCGCGCATTGGCGGCGACCTGCGACAGCGTGTCCTCAAGCTTGGCGGCAGAGTTGTTGAAATCCGACCGGACACCATCGAGCGAAGCGACGAAGGGCTGCTGGATGCGGAAGGACAGATCGCCTTCGGCCAGCTTCGACAGGGCGAGCGCGAGGTTGTCGACCGCGAACTTCACATCCTGGGCTTCTTTCAGCGCCTGTTCCTGACGCGCCTGACGCTCCTGTTCGCTCATGCTGCGATTGGCCTCGGCCTCCTGCTCCAGGCGAACGCGATCCTTGGCATTGGCGCGGAAGATTTCTGCAGCCTGGGCGATCTGACCGATTTCGTCCGAACGCTTGAGGCCTGGGATCGCTTCTTCGACATTGCCGGCAGCCAGTGCGGCCAGGCGGGCACGCAGAAGAAGCATGGGGCGCGTGATCCCGACCTGGGAGATGTAGAGTGCGACGCCAAAGGCGATGACGAGGCCGATCGCAACGCCGGCAACGCTGGACCAGGTGGTCGACTGGACGGAGGCGCCAAGGGCGGCCGTGCCATCGTTGAGCAGGGCCTGCATGGCCTGATTGTGGTTGCCGCTGAGCGTCGAGAGTTGCGCGAACAGGGCTTCATGCTGGGACTGGAGCTCGGAGACCTTCTCTTTGTCGCCAGCGGCCGCGGCAGCCAGCATCGCGTCGAGATTGCCCTTCAACTGGCCGATGAAGCCTGTGAGTTCCGTCATCGCATCGGCGCGGGCGGGGAGCTCGCCGCTGACGCGGGCATAGCGCTCATATGCGGTTTTGAAGTTCTTTTCGTAGCGCTCGGCGAGAGACTTGTAGGCATCGGACTTGGGATCCATGTCCGCCATGCGCAGCGACATGGAGACCGATGTCCAGATGGCAGCAGACGCACGGGCACCAAGGATCGTCAGATCCGCTTCCCGGGTGAGCAGGCTCTGGTAGCTCTGGTTGGTGGAGTTGAGGGCAACAGCCAGCCAGGCGGATGTCGCCGTCGACATGACCGCCAGGACCAGCAGAGCGCAAAGCACCTTGCTTCTGATCGTGAGCTTTTCCAACATGAAGTGTTCCTTTCGGGCGCGAAGAATACGCAAGTCAGGGCGCAGACCATCGCTCCGCAGCCGCGTGGTTCAGCGGCCGAGGTCGATGCCGTTCGCAGGTAAGGCCACGTTTTCACGCGCCTGACTCACAAATCGAAATAAGTTGGGAAGCCCATTCATTGGGCTGAAAAACGAGACTTGCGGCGCTGGTTGGCTCACCGCGCGCGCCGGTCCGCAGGAAAGGATCGGGCTACGACGACGATGCTCCTCGCAGGTGGACCGCGGAGAACAAGGACTGTCCGGAAGACGTTGTCATCCGCGACCATTTGTCGAACAAACGAATATCGGCATATTGTCAACAAATGGTTAGACGGCGCGCCGCCCCACCTCGACGGGCGAGGTCGTTGTGTCACTCCGACACAGTCAGATCACACGGGCGGATCCGTGACGAAGGGCATGATGTCGACGCCATCACCGGGAAAAACGGTGATGTGAGGATGATCGACGAACATCGCGGCCGCCGCTTCCGCCGTCTCGGCTTCGACGATCAGATATCCGCAGATCGGGTTCGACGCAGAGGCGATGCCATCGCGCGTCACGCGGGTCGTCTTCCCCACCATGCCGCCGCGACTGACGATCGCCTCGGCATTGCGCTCTTCCCATTCGATCCATTTGGGGATGCCCTCGGCGTCGATGGCATCCTGTTCCGCTTTCGAGAGGCGGCGAAATCGGGCGAAGTCCTCGGGCTTCATCGTATAGACGGCAAGAAATCGCGGCATGGCATGCCTCTTGTTGCAGACTGTCAGACGGAAACTAGCGCAGCTTCGGTCAAAGACCAGCGGCTTCTGTCTGCATCAGCCGCGGCCGCGATAGGTCGCCACCCCCTGCTCCGGCAGCCAGACACCCTTCGGCGGCTCGCCGGTCTGCCAGAAGACGTCGATCGGGATGCCGCCCCGCGGATACCAATAAGCACCGATCCTCAGCCATTTGGGATCGAGGAGCTCGACGATCCGCTTGGCGATATAGACCGAGCAATCCTCGTGGAAGGCGCCGTGATTGCGGAAGGCAAAGAGGAAGAGTTTCAGCGACTTCGATTCCACCAGCCAGTCGCCGGGAATGTAGTCGATGACGATATGGGCGAAATCCGGCTGGCCGGTCATCGGGCAGAGCGAGGTGAATTCGGGCGCGGTGAAGCGCACGACATAGTCCGTGCCGGCATTGCCGTTCGGCACGCGCTCCATCACGGCGGTTTCCGGGCTGGTGGGGGCTTCCACGCTCTGGCCGAGCTGGGTGAGCCCGGAGGTATCGGTCTTGCTCATGATCTTTTCCTTTGAGTTCAACGGCCAAGCTCGACGCCGGCGCCATGCGCCATCTCGTCTTCAGGCTCGACATGGATGGTGACGCGGGTGCCGGGCACTGCCTTGTGCACGGCCATTTCCAGCCGGTCGCAGATGACATGGGCGTCCCTGACGGTCATCTTGGAGGGAACCACCAGATCGAAAGCGACGAAGGTGGCGGCCCCGGCGCGCCGCGAGCGAAGATAATGCACACCGAGCGAGCCTTCGGAATTCGCCTTGATTGCTTCGCGAATGGCCTCCGCTTCGTCCGGCGAGACCGCGACATCCATCAAGCCGGCGACCGACTGGACGATCACCTTCCAGCCCTGCCAGATGATGTTGAGCGCCACGAGGATCGCAAGGATCGGATCGAGGATCGCATAGCCGGTGGCGAGCACCAGGACGAGGCCGATGATCACGCCGACGGAAGTCACGACGTCGGACATGATGTGCTGGCCATCGGCCGAAAGCGCCGGCGAGCGATGGCTGCGCCCGACGCGGACCAGGAGCGTCGCCCAGGCGGCATTGATCACGGCGGCGGCGCCATTGATCGCAAGGCCGAGGAAGGGCGCATCCGGAAGCGTCGGGGTCTGCAGCGCCGGGATCGCCTCGCGGATGATCAGGAGCGCCGCCACCACGATCAGCACGCCTTCGAGGACGGCAGAAAGATACTCCGCCTTATGGTGGCCGTAAGGATGATCGTCATCGGCCGGCTTCTGCGCATAGCGAATGACGAAATAGGCAAGGAAGGCCGCGATCACGTTGACGGTCGATTCCAGACCGTCGGAGAGCAGCGCGACCGAGCCCGTCACCCACCAGGCCAGAAGCTTCAGGCCCATGACACCGAAGGCAAGCGGGATGCCCCAGAAGGCGAGCCTGCGCACCAGATTGTCTTCGTTCGCCACCATGGCCTTCTTCCCTGCAGATGCGAGTGAATTGCAGACGCAATTCCAAAAACGACAAAACCGCCCGGCAAGAGCGGGCGGTTCGGTTGGATGTCGGCAGTGTAATGGCGAAGGGTTAAGGCGAGGTCAAGGCGGGAAATGGGTGTGTGCACAGGGAGGGGTGGACATGCGAGCAGGCATCGATGCCGCGCCCGTCTAGAAGTCATCCCTCTATGCGCAACCCCGCGCCTCCCCTTATGCTCCACCCTCGATCAGACCCGACGCCAGATCCCAGAGCCGGGCTGCATTCGCGTGATCTATCGCATAGGCAGGAACCCCATCGGGAAAAGTCTCGGGCCGCGCCTGCCGGACTGGCGCTTCGTTGCAATTGTCGAAATATCGCCCGCTCATGCCCTCCATCAGGGGAGACGCGGCCAGCAGGACGGAGTTAGCGGCCCCTTGCGCGGGTGTCTTGCGAAGATGTTCCGGGGTCACGAGGCCGCCGGTGTGGCGCTGCAGGTTAGTCGCGATGGCGCCGGGATTGAGCGCATTGGACAGGATGCCATCGTCCGCCCAGCGATCGGCGATCCCGACCGAAAGCAGGATGCAGGCCGTCTTGGACTGCGCATAGGCGAGCAGCGGATTGTAGGGAATGAACCGGAAATGCGGATCGTCCCAGAAGATCGGCCCGAAGAGGGTCCCTGATGACGCAACGCTGACGACCCTGGCACCCTTCGCCTGCGCCAGATGCCGCCGAAGGCCGAGCGTCAGCGCGAAATGCCCGAGATAATTCGTCGCGAACTGCATCTCAAAACCTGCGGACGTCCGCTCGAGTATCGGCAAGGCCATGATGCCCGCATTGTTGATCAGCGCATGAACGGGACCGCTCCAGCCCTCGACGAAGCGGCGCACGGATTGAAGATCACCCAGATCGAGCGAGCGAACGGTGATAGCCGGATTGCCGGTCTCTTGACGCAGAGCGCGGGCCACCTCCTCGGCCGCATCGGGACGTCTGGCGGCGATGGTGACCTGAGCACCGGCTGCGGCCAGCGCGCGTGTCGTTTCCGTGCCGATCCCGCTCGCTCCGCCTGTGACGACGAATGTCTTGCCGTGAAGCTCGACACCGTCCAACACCTCGGCGGCAGTGGTCGAAAAACCGAATTCTGTTTTAAAGGGCATTGGGGCTTCTCTCTTTGGATTTCGCTTGCCCCCTAAATAGAATGCGGCCACTGTTCTGATAATATGGACACGAATTTACAGACCGATGAATCATTCAGGACAGTGTCAACGCTGCCACCGGCCGAGCTGGCGGCATTTCTCGCTGTCGCGCAATATGGCGGCTTCCGGATTGCCGGCCGAAAGACCGGCCTGAGCCCCTCGGCCTTGAGCCATGCGGTGGCGAGCCTGGAGACGCGCCTCACCGTCCAGTTGTTCCGCCGGACGACGCGTAGCGTTTCGCTGACGGAGGCCGGACAGGTTTTCTTTGAACGCGTTGCACCTGCTGTTGGGGAGATCGCCAAAGCGGTCGCCGACCTCGGCGACTATGCACTTCGACCGACCGGGCTATTGCGCATCAATGCAGATGCGACGGCGGCAGAACAGGTGCTTGAGCCGCTCATTCTAAACTTCATGAAGGCCTATCCGGACATGCGGGTGGAGGTCGTCTCGGAAAGGCGCCTGGTCGACATCACCGAGGACGGTTTCGATTGCGGCATCCGCACCGAAGCTCTGGTGCCGAGCGACATGGTGGCCGTTCCGATCGGCCCCATGCAGCAGCACATCGTTGTCGCCTCTTCCGCCTATCTCGCAGGCAGCGCCCCATTGAAATCGCCGGCCGATCTGGCTCGACACCGCTGCATACAATTGCGCATGCCAAGCGGCCTTCCCTATCGCTGGGAGTTCCAGGCGAAGGGTGAAAGTGTGACCGTCGAGACCAATGGCGCGTTGGTTTTGGACAATTCACGCCTGATCATGGCGGCCGCCATCGCGGGCTTCGGGCTGGGCTACATCACCCGCTGGATGGCGGGCCCGGCGTTAGCCGCCGGCACGCTGAAGGCGGTGCTGAAGGACTGGACGCCGGCCTATCCCGGTCTATGTCTCTACTATCCAAAACACCGCCACATGAGCGTCGGCATGCGGGCCTTTCTGGCCTTCGCCCGGAGCCTGCCAGCGATCAGGCCGGAAACACCGGAGCATTGACGCCCCCAAAGGCTGGCTCAGCCTCTCGCCATGAGACGCCACGGGGCGCCGAAGCGCCCCCTATCCATTTCCTCAAGCCGCCTTCACCTTCGCGCGCTTCGCCAGATGCGCCACGACATTCTCGATCATCCGCATGCCGGCGTCGCCGCCGAGTGTCATGATCGATTCCGGATGGAACTGGACGGCGGCGACCGGTTCCTTGGCGTGTTCGATGCCCATGATCGTGCCGTCTTCGCTTTCGGCCGTGATCATGAATTCGCGCGGCAGCGACGAGGGATCGGCGAAGATCGAGTGGTAGCGGCCGACGGTCACCTCCTTGCCGAGCCCCGAGAAGACAAGGCCCGGTTCGAGCACGCGGATGCGCGAAGGCTTTCCATGCATGGGAACGGCGAGCTGGCGCAGTTCCCCGCCATAGGCTTCGGCCAGCGCCTGCAGGCCGAGGCAGACGCCGAAGATCGGCAGTTCGCGGGCGCGCGCCTTCTTAATCGTCGCCTTGCAATCGAAATCGGTGGGCGAACCGGGGCCGGGCGAGAGCACCACGAGATCCGGATTGAGGCTGTCAAAAATCTCTTCCGGCACCGGCGTGCGCACCGTGTTCACGGTGGCGCCCGTCTGGCGGAAGTAATTGGCGAGCGTGTGGACGAAACTGTCCTCATGGTCGACGAGCAGGATGTTGACCCCCTCGCCCACCCGGGCCACGCCGCGTTTGGAGGAGGCATCATTGCCACTCTTGGCGTCACGGATCGCTGCAATCATGGCGGAGGCCTTCAGTTCGGTTTCGGCTTCTTCTTCCTGCGGGTCGCTGTCGTTAAGGAGCGTCGCGCCGGCGCGTACCTCGGCAATGCCATCCTTGATACGGACTGTGCGCAGCGTCAGACCGGTGTTCATGTCGCCATTGAAGCCGACCATGCCGATGGCCCCGCCATACCAGGCGCGCGGGCTCTTCTCATGCTTCTCGATGAAGCGCATCGCCCAGAGCTTCGGTGCGCCTGTCACGGTGACCGCCCAGGCGTGAGAGAGGAAGCCGTCGAAGGCGTCCATGCCGTCGCGCAGGCGGCCTTCAATGTGGTCCACGGTGTGGATGAGGCGCGAATACATCTCGATCTGGCGGCGGCCGATGACCTTGACGGAACCCGGCTCGCAGACGCGGCTCTTGTCGTTGCGGTCGACGTCGGAGCACATGGTGAGCTCGCTCTCGTCCTTCTTGGAGTTGAGGAGTTTTAGGATCTGGGCGGAATCCTCGATCGGGTCCGCACCGCGCTTGATGGTACCGGAGATCGGGCAGGTCTCGATACGCCGGCCATTGACCCGCACGAACATCTCCGGCGAGGCGCCGACGAGATATTCCTGGTTTCCGAGATTGATGAAGAAGGAATAGGGCGAGGGATTGATTTCCTTCAGCCGCTTGGAGATCTGCGACGGCTTGCTATCGCAGCGTTCCATGAACTTCTGCCCCGGCACGACCTCGAAGAGATCACCCTTACGGAAGCTCTCCTTGGCCTTGGTGACGAGTTCGGCATATTCGCCCGGGCGATGATCGCCGCGCGGCGGGATGGTGTCCGTATGCTGGAAGGGTTCGGGCGCAATCTCTTCCGCCTGACCGACGGTGGTGATGTCGCCCTTGGTGAAGTCGTAGCGGTCGATCCAGGCCTTGGCGGAATAGTGGTCGACGACGAGGATCTCGTCCGGCAGGAAGAGCACCATGTCGCGCTGGTCGTCGGGACGGGTAAGCTTCAGATCGATCGCGTCGAACTGGAAGGCGAGATCATAGCCGAAGGCGCCGAATAGGCCGATGGCGCTGTCTTCCTCGGAATAGAAGAGCTCGGTGACGGCGCGCAGAACGGTAAAGACGGTCGGCATCTTCGAGCGTTCTTCCTCGGTGAAGACGCGTGACGGCGGCTTGACGTCGAGATCGAGCCGGGTAGCCGTGCGGGCACCGAGCGCCAGATCTTCGACGGTCGCAAGCTTGTTCGCGATCATCGACAGCAGCGCTTCGCCGCGGCCGTTATAGGCCTCGATCCACACCTTGCGGCCGAAGGAGGAGATGCCGAGCGGCGGATCGACGATGGCCGTGTCCCAGCGGGTATAGCGGCCCGGATATTCGTAGTTCGACGAGAAAACGGCTCCGCGGCGCTCGTCGAGCTTGTCGACATAGGTGGAGATGGCATCGCCATAAGGCGTCGGCCGGCGCTTGCGCGTGACGGTCACACCGCCGCGCGTCTGATAGGCTTCCGAGCCGTCTTCCTGCAAAATCGTCGACATATCTGTCCTTCTCCACTCTTCAGGGCCCGTCTCCTGCAGGCCTTGAATACGAAAAAGCCGCCTCAGGAGTGTTTCCGGGCGGCTTTGGGGTCAATCGTCTGAAGACATGACTGGTCAAGGCCGCGTCAGCGTGCCCACCACCAAGCAATGTTCTTCGAAACGATCTTCATGGCGAAATGCATAGCGTGAGGCCCGCGCCTTAGCAAGGGCGTTTTGCCATGCTCGAATGGTGAACTTTTCGGCGGCTCGCGCCTTTTCGACCCGGGGACTGGGGAACAGGAAGACGAGATGACGAAGACGATATCGAAGGTCATGGCCCTCCTCCTGCTGGTCTGGCCGACCCTGACCGGCCTGCAGCTGCCCACCCGCGGCCCCCTGCCCGACATGCGGCCGGAGAGCGCGCCCCCCGTGATGGAAAGCCAGGCGGAGGACCAAGCCGAAAAGCCGCAGGCTGTCCCGACCCCGCAGCAAAAGCCGGCGCCGCCAACGGAAGACGAGGCGAAACCCGATCAGGAGGAGCCAAAGCCCGAGGAGGCGCCGGAGGAGGATGGCCCATCCAAACGCGACGAACCCGCTGGCAATCAGGACGGCTCGAAGACGCGCGGGAGCCCGAAGGCCGATGATCCCGCGAAGGACGAGGCAGACCAGCAACCGCCTTCCGACCCACCGCCGCAGCAGGAAGATCCGAAAGCGCTGGCGGCTTGCCTCGCCGAACTGAAGGCGATCGGCGCCGCATTCGACCAAGAACCCGCGATCGATGACGAGACCGGTTGCGGCATTGCCGCGCCGATCACCCTCAGCAGGATCCTGCCGGATGTTGCGCTGGAGCCTGCGGCAACCATCCGCTGTGAAACCGCGCTGCAGCTTGCCCGCATGAGCCGCGACATGCTGAAACCGGCAGCAGACGCCGCCTTCCCCGACAAGCCGAAGCTCACCGCCATCCGCCAGGCATCCGGCTACATCTGCCGCAACCGCAACAGCGCCGAAAACGGCAAGATTTCCGAACATGCCCATGGCAACGCAATCGATATCGCGGGCTTTCGTTTCGGGGATGCGGAGGAACCGGTGATGATCGCCAAGCAGGACGACGGCTCCCCGCAGGCCGCCTTCCAGCGCGCCATCAACGCCATCGCCTGCCTCTACTTCACCACCGTGCTCTCGCCGGGCAGCGATGCGACGCATCAGGATCACATGCATCTCGATGTGATTACGCGGAAAAGCGGGTTTCGGTATTGCCGGTAAACGCAAAACGGCGGCGCCCCAGAGGGGACGCCGCCGCAGGCGGTGGACTATGCCGCTTGTTCAGAACGTCTTGGTGATCGAAATCTTGAAGTGCCGGCCGGGCTCCGAGTAGAAGGCCAGAGGCTGGTTGGTGTTGGAGTTCGACGGCGTGGCCGTGCTCAGATCCCGATAGGCGACGCCATCCCAGTACTGCTTGTCGAATATGTTGTAGATGCCGGCCTGGATGCGCAGGCCCTCCACCTGCTTCGGCTCCCACCAGGCCGTCAGGTTGGCAATACCGTAGCCGGGTGCGTTGAACACGTTCGCGCTGGACGATTCACGCATCGCGCTGCCGAAGATCCCCGTCAGATCCGCACCCCACTCCTCGGCACTGTAGCCGATGCCGGTGATCGCGCGGACCGGCACCACGGTGCGGACATACTCGTCCTCGTCCACATCCTTGGCGCTCGTATAGGTGAGCGAGCCGCTGACATGGAAGCCATTGGCGAACTGCTGCGAACCGCCGATCTCGACACCGGCGATCCGGACATGGCTGCGGTTGTAGTATTCGGTATAGCTCGAATAGCTGCCGACCGGGCCGATATCACGGCTGTCGATGAAATTACGGTAGTCGTTGTAGAAACCCACCACGCGCAGTTTGCTGGCGCCGCTGTCGTAATTGGCGCCGAGTTCGAAGCCCGTGCCCGTCTCTTCCTTCAGGTTCGGATTGCCGGCGACGGCATACTGCACCGGCCCGCCCTGCCCCGTGTAGAGCAGGTAGAGTTCATCGACCGTTGGGGCGCGGTATGCCATCGAAACCTGACCGAACAGTTGCAGGTCTGGCGAGACGTCATAGCCGAGCAGGAGTTTGGGCGAGAAGCGATTGCCGCTGCGGGCGTCGGGCAATCCCGCGTAACCGGAATTGTCCTGATAGCCCGCCGTCTCCTGAGGATTATAGTCGAACCAGTCGAAGGAGAGACCCGGCGCGACGAAGAAGGCGGAATCGCGCAGGCGGATTTCGTCGTCCACCCGGACCGACAGGCGGCTGCCGGTGACGTCGGGCATGTCGGACTGGTCGGCATGCAGCGAGTTGCAGGCGGACCCGGCATAGGTGCCAGCGATGCAGCCATCCATGCCGTCGGTGAAGGACTGCGTCCAGAAATAGGAGTAGCTGCCGGCGATCGTCAGCTTGTGCGAGAGGTCGCCGGTGTCCAAGTCCTTGCCGAGCTTGCCGCTGATGCCGACGGACTGCTCTTCCAACGCGTTGTTGCGGTACCAGTAACCCGTGGGGTTGACGAGGCGCGTTCCTTCGTTGCCGGCTTCGCGCTGCACCTTCTGCCAGTAGAGTGTCGACTGGACGGTGTCGAAGAAGGCGTCGCCATTGGCGAATTCGTAGTCGAGAGACACGCGGTCACGGCGGCTGTCTTCGAAGCCGACGAGACCGTCATAGCCGCGCGACGACGTCGTGCCGCCGGCGATCGTCTGCAGATCGGTGTCGAGGTCGCGATCGTAGTGTTCGGCGGTGACGCCGATGCGATGGCCGCCTTCGAGATCCTGGCGCAGCTTGAAGAGCAGGTTTCGTTCGGTGAAGTCGGCGGGATTGGCTTCGTCGCGGGTATAGCCGATGCCGCCGGTTTCCCCCGTGCTTTCCGTTTCGTGACCCTTGGTATAGGACCCCTGCAGCAGGGCGCTCGTGTTTCCGGAGCGGCCGGCGACGGCAAGGCTGCCACCGAACGCGCGGTTCGAACTGTCATAGGTGGATTTGGCGACAGCGCCCCAGTTTCGGCCCTCGCCGATCAGGTCGTCCGGCTCCAACGTGCGCAGGACCACGGCACCGCCGAGCGCGCCCGAGCCAGCGCGGCTCGAATCCGCTCCCTTGAGGATATCGACGGAGGACAGGGCGTTGAAGGAAAAGGTAGTCGCCCCACCATTGGCATTGGTGGTCGTCGACGGGCCACCGGCGCGGGCCGAGTTCGAAAGATAGGGAATGGGGATGCCGTCAACGAGCGTGGTGACCCGGTTGCCTTCCATGCCCCGGATCACGAAGCCTTTGTCCGTCGACGAGTATTGAGCACCAGTGTCGATCTGCTTGAGATCTGAAACGGAATTCACCTCCTTCTGGCGCAACTGCTCAGCCGTGGTCTGCGTCGCCAATGGCGTATCCGCCACCGACCCCGCCGGCACGCGTTTGCCCTTGACGACGATTGTCTGCAACTGTGTCTCGTCGCCATTGGCGGCCGGGGTCGTGGTTGTGGCGTCCTGGGCGTGTGCGGGAAGGATGGCCGAAACGGCGACGAGGGCGGTGCAGGCGAGCAGGAGGGGTCTGGCGGACCGGGAACCCATGCGAATGTCCTTTCGATGGCCAGAGGGGAGCGATCCCGCGCCCCAAAGGGGGAGCAGGCTGGCCGAATGTGTTTGCGTCAAATCCGGGGCGCGGCAGAAAACCTTCGCCTTAATCACGCCGTATAAAACATGATTATCTGAGTCAACATATAAAACATGATTCTTTTAATCATGAATTGTGATCGCCGTCACCGTGGCTGAAATACCACAAAGTCCCGATGGGTTCAGAGGATCGGATGAGCCGGGGTCAGAAGAGCCCCTCGATGGCTCCGCCACCGTTCAGCCGGATCTTTTCCGACGAAGGCACGCGTGGCAGACCGGGCATGGTCATGATTTCCCCGGTGATGGCGACGACAAAGCCGGCGCCGGCGGAAAGCCGCACCTCGCGCACATGCACCGTATGGCCTTCGGGTGCACCGCGGAGCGTCGGATCGGTCGAGAACGAATACTGCGTCTTGGCCATACAGACCGGCAGATGACCGTAGCCCTGGCGCTCCCACGCGCCGAGCTGGTCGCGTACCGCCTTGTCCGCCGTCACCTCACCGGCCCGGTAGATTTCGGTGGCAATCCGCTCGATCTTCGAGAAGAGCGGCAGCGTATCGGGATAGAGCGGCCGGAACTTTGAGGGAGTGTCCGCCATTTTGACGACGGCCTCTGCAAGCTCGGTGATCCCCGCCGAACCCTCGGCCCAGTGACGGCAGAGCACGGCCTCGGCCCCGAGCCCCCTCGCCACCGCCTTGACGGCGGCGATTTCCGCTTCGGTGTCAGTGGTGAAATGGTTGATCGCGACGACCGCCGGCACGCCGAACTTGGCGAGGTTTTCCAGATGCCGGGCGAGATTGACCGCGCCGCGCTCGACGGCGGCAACATCCTCGCGCCCCAGATCCTCCTTGGCAACGCCGCCATTCATCTTGAGCGCACGGACCGTCGCCACGATGACCACGGCCGACGGGGTGAGGCCCGCCTTACGGCATTTGATGTCGAAGAACTTTTCCGCCCCGAGATCGGCGCCGAAGCCCGCCTCCGTCACCACGTAGTCACCGAGCTTCAGCGCCGTCTTCGTCGCCACGACCGAATTGCAGCCATGGGCGATGTTGGCGAAGGGACCGCCATGCACCAGCGCTGGATTGTTTTCGAGCGTCTGGACGAGGTTCGGCTGCAGCGCCTCTTTCAAAAGGACGGCCATCGCGCCATCGGCCCTCAGATCCCGCGCGAAAACCGGGCTCTTGTCGCGCCGGTAGCCGATGATGATCGCGCCGAGTCGGCGTTCCAGGTCTTCGAGATCGGTGGCAAGGCAGAGGATTGCCATGACCTCCGAGGCAACGGTGATGTCAAAGCCCGCCTCGAGCGGGAAACCATTCGAGGCGCCACCGAGCGAGGTCACGATCTGGCGCAGCGCCCGGTCGTTCATGTCCATCACCCGCCGCCAGGTAATCCGGCGCGTGTCGATCCCGAGTTCGTTGCCCCAGTAGATGTGATTGTCGATCAGCGCCGAGAGCAGATTGTGGGCAGACGTGATCGCATGGAAATCGCCGGTGAAATGGAGATTGATGTCCTCCATCGGCACGACCTGCGCATAACCGCCGCCGGCCGCCCCGCCCTTGACGCCGAAACAGGGACCAAGCGAGGGCTCGCGAATGCAGATGACAGCTTTCTTCCCGATGCGGTTGAGGCCATCGCCCAGACCGACGGTCGTCGTCGTCTTGCCCTCGCCCGCCGGTGTCGGATTGATCGCCGTCACCAGGATCAGCTTGCCATCCGGACGGTCGGCGAGCCCCTTGATAAACGAGGCCGCGATTTTCGCCTTGTCATGGCCGTAAGGGATCAGGCTTTCCGAGGGAATGCCGAGCTTGCATCCGATCTCCTGAATGGGGCGCTTGGACGCGGCACGTGCGATATCGATATCCGATGGTACGGTCATGCTGCCCCCTGCCCTGGTGTTGAAAAGGAAGATCCTCCCAGTCGCACCGCTTGGCAAGGGGCGTGTCGCTGAAGATATTGGTGTATTTTAAAACAAAACACGAAAAGGTTGCAACCGCAGCGTGACATGCGATGATCAGGCTTTGACAGACGACAAGGGGGCCTGAGCATGAATCTCGTCATCTGCGCCGATGGAACCTGGAATACGCCGGACATGATTGAAAACGGCGTCCCGGCGCCAACCAATGTCTTCAAATTCTACAACTGCGTCTCACGAACCGACAGCAGAGGGGACAAGCAGGAGCGCTACTATCATCAGGGCGTCGGCACGGAAGGTTCGTGGCTATGGCGTCGCATCCAAGGTGCCACGGGTGTCGGCCTGGGCAAAAACATCAAGAGTGGCTATCGCTGGCTGGCCGCGACGTACAAACCGGGAGACAAGATCTTCCTGATTGGTTTCAGTCGAGGAGCTTACACCGTGCGGAGCTTGGGTGGCATGATCTCACGATGTGGGCTTGCCGATCTCCCTTGGACAAACACGCCGAAACAAGCGTGGGCGGCGGTCGACCTTATCTACGAGGAATATCGCAAGAGTGACGACAGCAGAATTCTGGCGTCAGCAGACCTTCCTTTCCACAATGCCAAGGCAGGAGAACTTCCTGTAAAGAAAACCCCCATCCACTTCATTGGAGTGTGGGACACGGTGGGCTCGCTCGGGCTTCCAGACGATCTGGCCTTGTTTCCCCGGCTCACCCGTCTGATGCGGCAGAGTTTTCACGACACTGAAATAAGCGACATTGTGCGGCACGCGCGTCATGCCGTTGCGATCGATGAACGCAGGCAATCCTTTATACCGACGCTCTGGCAGCCAAACTCCAAGGTCGATATGAAACAACTCTGGTTCCCGGGGGTTCACGCGGATGTCGGCGGAGGATATGGCCGAAGCGGTCTGTCCGACGGAGCACTGCTTTGGATGATCCGGGAGGCAGAGCAGTTCGGCCTCCGCTTCGAGGCATCGATGGTCTCGCAGATCCGCCCAAGTCATCGGGACGTGCTGCACCAATCCGTCCAGGGCATTTTTACGCGGATGAAGACGCGACCTCGTGGAGCCCCACTGATTGACCACAAGGCGCGCTCAAACAACCTGCACCATTCAGCATACGGGCGCCAGAAAGGCGGAGCGCTCACCCAGGGAGAATATTGGCGGCAGCAGCCGGTTCCGGCACAGGTCCGAATATCCGCCAAGGATCCCTGGAACCAGACGGGCATCTATCTGGAAAAAGGCAAAACTTACAGCTTTTCGGCCAGTGGCGAATGGTTGGACGCTTCAATAAAGTGCGGCCCTGACGGCCCGACACGCGGAAAAATCCAATTTAGGAAAGTGGCATATTTCCTTGCTGGGGCTGCTGGTTTGCTACAAGCGGCACTCCGAGCAATGAGGCAGAATGAACGTGTCAGCGTTCGTTTTGCCAAGCGTGTTCCCCACGCCCCCTGGTTCGCACTCATTGGTGTCGTGGCC
Organism: Hyphomicrobiales bacterium; assembly: GCA_900473805.1. GTDB lineage: Bacteria > Pseudomonadota > Alphaproteobacteria > Rhizobiales > Rhizobiaceae > Allorhizobium. The sequence goes on from UCMS01000006.1 coordinate 332,051, forward strand.
AATGATTTCCCACCTCCACCACCGAAACCGAAATGGGACCAGGTGGTAAAGCCGCTACCGCACGAAACCTTCGTAATCGGAACCGGAACCACCTTTGCGCCGAATGAGAGCGGTTACCTCTTCTGCTTTGCCAACGATGCCTGGAATAAATACGACAACAATCGCGGCACGATCGGACTGACGGTGGAAGAGGTGCGGCCCGCCTGACCAGCCCCCGACGCCTGACAACGGCCCTGTCGACCACCCCGGCGGAACACCCCTTGTTCCGCTGGCCTCCCTCGTAGTATCTGCCAGCCAGTGTCGAAGCCTTGAGGGACCCCCGATGAAATCGCTGGAACTGCTGATCGAGAAAATCATCCTGTCGAGCCGCTGGATCCTCGTCGCCTTCTATCTCGGCCTGGTCGCAGCCCTCGGCGTCTACGCCGTTGCCTTCGGCTACAAGTTCATCAAGGTCGCCCAGAACGTTTTCGTCTATGAAGACTTCCAGATGATCCTGGCCATGCTCGGTCTCATCGACGCGGCGCTGGTGGCGAGCCTGATCGTCATGGTGATGATCTCCGGTTATGAAAACTTCGTCAGCCGTTTCGACGAAGCCGACGACCAGGTGTCGTTCCTGGGTAAGCTCGACGCCGGCAGCCTCAAGATCAAGGTCGCCTCCTCGATCGTCGCGATCTCCTCGATCCACCTCTTGCAGGTCTTCCTCAACGCCAACCAGTACACCTCCGACAAGCTGATGTGGCTCACCCTCATTCACCTCGCCTTCGTCGTCTCGGCGGTGATGCTCGGTTATCTGGAGGTGATGATGAACGGCAAGAAGAAGGGTGGAGACGCGGACAAGATTTGAGGGGACCGCCCTCCCCTTGAGGGGGAGGGTCGGAGCGCGGCTCCGGGATGGGGTGATGGCTGGGACGCCAGCCCAGGGACGCCAGCCCCGGGTCGCACGCCTCGCACTCGTGAAGGCTCACCCGCACCCGCCGCTTTGCGGCGACCTCCCCCCTCAAGGGGGAGGTGAAATATCTCACCCCTCGCCGATCGCAATCAGGCTGGCATTGCCGCCGGCAGCAGCCGTGTTGACCGAGATCACCTGCTCGACCGCAAAGCGGCCGAGATAGGCCGGCCCGCCGGCCTTGAACCCGGTGCCGGACATGCCGGAGCCACCGAAGGGCTGGGTGCCGACGACGGCGCCGATCATGTTGCGGTTGACGTAGATATTGCCCGTGTCGAGCGCTTCGGTGATGGTGCGGATCGTCGCCTCGATGCGGCTGTGCACTCCGAGCGTCAGGCCGTAGCCCGTGGCGGCGATCGAGTTGATCACCTGATCGAGAGCCTTGGCCTTCCAGCGTACGACATGCAGGACCGGCCCGAAGATCTCCTTGGTCAGCGCCTCGGGACGGTCGAGTTCGACGATATGCGGGGCAAAGAAATTGCCGGTCGCCGGCACCTTCCCGGCATAACGCACCTTCTGGGAACGCTTCATCTCCGCGACGTGGCCCTCCAGCATCGCCTTCTGCTTCTCGTCGATGACGGGGCCGATATCGGTGGTGATATCAAGCGGATTGCCGAGATTGAGTTCGCGGGCCGCCCCCTCGATCATCTCGAGCATACCGTCGGCGATGTCTTCCTGCAGATACAGGATCCTGAGCGCCGAGCAGCGCTGGCCGGCCGAGCGGAAGGCGGACATGACGACATCGTCGGCCACCTGTTCGGCAAGCGCGGTGGCATCGACGATCATCGCGTTCATGCCGCCGGTTTCGGCAATCAGCGGCACGATCGGGCCGTTCTTGGCAGCGAGCGTCCGGTTGATCGCCTGCGCCGTCGCGGTGGAGCCGGTGAAGGCAATGCCGGCAAGCTTCGGATGGGCGGCGATAGCCGCACCGACATCGCCGGCACCGGGCAGCAGCATCAGCACATCTTCGGGCACGCCCGCCTTGTGGAAGAGCTTGACGGCCTCATAGGCGATCAGCGGCGTCTGCGGTGCCGGCTTGGCGATGACAGCATTGCCGGCAACGAGAGCGGCCGAGACCTGGCCGAGGAAGATCGCCAGCGGAAAATTCCACGGCGAGATGCAGGCGAAGACGCCGCGGCCGCGCCAGGAGAGACGGTTGAGCTCGCCTGTCGGGCCGGGCATGACTTCGGCTTCGCCGAACTGCTTGCGCGCCTGAACGGCATAATAACGGCAGAAATCGACGGCCTCGCGGATTTCGGCCACGCCGTCATCCAGCGTCTTGCCGGCTTCGAGCGCGAGCAGGCTCAGGAGACGGTCACGATCGGCTTCCAGAAAGTCGGCGAGCTTCTCTAGCGTTACCGCGCGCTCCTCAACGGAAAGGCGCGACCAGCGGGCAAAGCCCTTGCGGCCGGCGGCAAAGGCCCGGTCGACATCGGCGGGCGTGGCGTTGCGCACGGTTCCGACCTTCTTGCTGCGATCGGCGGGCGACAGAACCGCCTCGTCGCTCGTGGCACCGGTTGCACCCGGCACCAGCGGACGGGCCGCGATCTCTGAGAGAGAAACGGAGAGGCGCACCATCAGCCGCTCCAGATTGTCGCGATGGCCGAATTCGAAGCCGGCGCTGTTCATGCGGTCGCCATAGAGGGAAAGCGGCATCGGGATCTGGCTGTGGCGGGCGCTCTGGCCATTCCCAAGGCCGAGCTTCTCGGTGGGCCGCTCCAGAAGTGCCGTGACCGGAATATTCTTGTCGCCGGCAACTGCCACGAAGGAGGAGTTCGCGCCGTTTTCGAGCAGACGGCGAACGAGATAGGCGAGCAAATCGCGGTAGCCGCCGACGGGCGCATAGATGCGGCAAGCGATGCGATCATTGCCCGACAGCAGCGTGTCGTAGAGCGCCTCGCCCATGCCATGCAGGCGCTGGAATTCGAAGCCGGAGCGATCGGCACCGGCAAGCTCGATGATCGTCGAGACGGTCAGCGCATTGTGGGTGGCAAACTGCGGGAAGATGCGCGCGCGCTTTTCCATCAGCTTTGCCGCGCAGTGCAGGTAGGAAAGGTCGGTTGCAGGCTTGCGGGTCCAGACCGGGTAATCGTCGAGGCCACGCTCCTGGGCGCGCTTCACTTCCGTGTCCCAATAGGCGCCCTTGACGAGGCGCACCATCATCCGGCGGCCATATTGCTGGCAGAGGCCGTCGATATAGTCGATCACCTGCGGCGCACGCTTCTGATAGGCCTGGATGGCAAGACCGAACCCGTCCCAGCCGGCCAGCGACGGATCGGCGAAGACAGCAGCGATCACGTCGAGCGAGAGCTCGAGACGATCCGCCTCTTCGGCATCGACAGTGAAGTTGAGCTGATGCGCCTTGGCCATCTGCGCGAGCTTCAGGAGATCAGGCACCAGTTCGCGCATCACCCGGTCGCGATGGGTGGCGAGGTAGCGCGGATGCAGCGCCGAGAGCTTGACCGAAATGCCCATGCGGTTCGGCAGCTGCTGGCTCTTGCCATGTTTGGCCATATGCGCACCGATCGCCTCGATCGCCATGGCATAAGACTGGAAATAGCGCTTTGCGTCTTCAGCCGTGCGGGCGCCCTCGCCCAGCATGTCGAAGGAATGGCGATAGCCGCGCTCCTCGCTCTTGGCAGCGCGCGACAGCGCGTCCTTGATGGTTTCACCGAGCACGAAATGATGCCCGAGGAAGCGCATCGCCTGCTTGGTGGCGGAGCGCACGGTGGGAAGGCCCAGGCGCTTGACGAGGCCGCGCATGACACCCTCGGGCGTCTCGCCGGGGCGGATGACGCGGGCGGAAAGTCCCAGCGCCCAGGCCGAGGCCGAGACGAACCAGCTGTCGCCATGCGCCTCGTGTTCGCTCCAGCCGCCCTCCTTCAGCTTGTCTTCGATCAGGCGGTCCTGGGTGAGTGCATCCGGCACGCGCAAGAGCGCTTCGGCGAGCACCATCAGCGCCAGACCTTCGCGGGTCGACAGACCATATTCGCGCAAGAAGTCTTCGACACCGCCGACCGAGCCGGAATTGCTGCGGATCGCCTCGATATAGGTCGTGGCGCGCCGGTCGATGGCGCCGTTCTGGCTGTCCGACAGCGACAGGCGCGAGGCGAAATGGCGGATGAGCTGGTCGTCGTCACCGGCGTAAGGGGCTTCGAAGCGCGGAAAATCTGTCATGGCTGCCTTGATCATTGTCACCTCCGTGTTATCGGCAACATATCTTCGGATTTGCCGGATTTCCCACTATTCTTCAGTCATTTTTCTGGCATATTCTCTACCAAAATGGAGTTTTATAGCGAATGAGCAAGGAACTTGATCGCCTCGACCGCAAGATCCTCCGCGCGCTGCAGGCAGAGGGCCGCCTGACCAATATCGAGCTTGCCGAACGCGTGAACCTGTCGCCGACAGCCACCGCCGAACGCGTGCGACGCCTCACGCGGGAGGGCTACATCACCGGCTATGCCGCCATCCTGTCGCCGCAGAAGCTCGGCCGCAATCTGTTGGTTTTCATCGAGGTAAAGCTGGACCGCACGACGGCTGATGTTTTCGACACCTTCGCGGCGGCCGTCAAACGCTCCGACGACGTGATGGAATGCCACATGGTGGCGGGCGGCTTCGATTATCTGGTCAAGGCCCGCGTGGCCGGCATGGAAGCGTACCGGCAGTTTCTGTCGGAAGTCATCCTACCTCTGCCGGGTGTGCGCGAGACCCACACCTATGCGGTGATGGAGGAAGTGAAGGCCGGATCCGCCCTGCCCGTATGAATTTGGAGGTAATCAGCAGTTGCCATTTTGAACGGCATCGGTCAGAAATTAGTCATATTAATGCATCCAGGGGCCGAAAACCCCTAGCATTTCACCCGGAACCATATATTTGTTCAAACTTACAATTAGTTCTCAACTTTCGAAACTAGAAAAATGCTGCCACAACGACAGACGCTCTTGAGTGAGGAAATCGGGAGCTGCCAAAACCGTGCGGAACTGTTGGAAAGCTGGAAGCAGGCCGCCCGGGAATACGACCTCGACCACGTGACGCTCGCGGTTGCTCCCACGGCGCAGGACAAGATCATCGGACCGCTGGTGCGTGAAACCACGCTTCCGGCAGACTATTGCCGTGAGTTCGATCGCCAAGGCTTCCTGCGCTATTGCCCGACGGTGCCGCACATTTCCCGCACGATCATGCACGGGACCTGGTGGCTTGGGCCAGACGGTCGCACGCCGGATTTCGAATGCCCGCCGGCGCTCATGGGGCTGATGCGCCAATACGACCTCCTGATGGGGATCCTCTTTTCGCTCACGGCGATCGACGGCACACGCTATGTCGTGCGCTACGATGGGAAGCGCACCCCGCTCGCCCAGTCCGAGATCAACGAATTGTCCATGCTGACGACCCAGGCTTTCGACGTATTCGATCGGCTGCGCCGCACGGCCAGCAACACGAATGTGCTTTCGGCCCGGGAACTGGAAGTCGTGCGCTGGACGGCCCAGGGCAAGACCTCGCTGGAAATCGGTCAGATCCTCTCGCTCTCCGATCACACCGTGAACGCTTACATGACGAATGCCATCCGCAAGCTCGACTGCGTCAACCGCACCCAGCTGGTCGCCAAGGCCATTCGGATGAAGATCATCAGCTGAGGCGGACGCGGCGATGACGACATAGAAAAGGCCCGGTTTCGCCACCGGGCCTTTTTCTGTTGAGGCGGATGGGACCGTTAGCGATCCAGGATCGCGCGGATCTCAACCATGTTGGATCGAACGCGGAGGATATAGAAACCCATGGTCGCGAGATGCGTCGGCATGATCCAGCCGTCTTCGCTGCCGTTCGAGATGATGGCCGGCTGGATGCGCAACGCGCCCTGAAGCTGCCGCTCCATTTCGGTCCAGACGGCGGTCAGGTTGCGCTCGCGAATGACCTCGCCGAAATCGGCACGGGTTGCCTGCAGCAGCGCATACTGCGCATAAAGCTGGCCATAGGCGAACCAGAAGCGGTCATCCGCACGCGTGTCGAACCAGCCGGCATTGAACTCTTCCGAGCGACGGCGAAGGATGTCGGTGGTGTTACCGAGATCGCTCGCCATGCCGTCGAGCAACTGCAACAGATTGTCCGATCGGGTGTCGAACACGGATTCGCAGTTTGCGAGCGAGGTGTTGAAGCGGTTCCAGCTTTCAACGGCCGCACGATAATAGCTCGGCGTCGGCGTCTTGAAGCCGAAGGGGTCGGTGCCGAAATACCATGTGCCCTCATCGAACTGGATATTGCCGCGGGCATCCTGGAGATCATTGTTGATCCCGGACGTTCCGCGCACACGACCGAGATTGTCCGCGAGCTGGATCGCCGTGCGGCGCACGACCTGGTTCACCCCACGCTGGAACGAGGCCTTGTTGTCCATGAAGGGCGTATTGTCCCAGTCGAGCCCGAACAGGCCGAGCTTGTAGAGCAGTGTCGAGGAGATCCAGGCATTTTGGTTGACGTTCTGGTCGGTCAGTGCAGCCGACATCATGACGACCGCCGAATCCTGGCAGCGATTGGCCTGGTTCGGCAGCGGCGCCCCGGCAGGGACCGTGCGCTCCTGGAACTTGTAGGACTGAGCAAAGGCCGGATCGAAACCGTACCATACCTGGGTCCGGTAGATGAACTGACCGTAGAAGACCAGAAGCAACACGAGCACTGCCAGGATCGGCCCCTTGATGATCCAGCTGCGGTCGCGATACCAGCCATGCGCTGCCAAAAACGGCCAGAGCAGCCAGGCGACCACCATGCCGATGCCGCGACCGATGGCGGCAAAGACGCGCTGGAAAAACGCGATGATCGGGTCAAGCATGGTCATCTCCTAGTCCATAGAGGCGTTTGCGGAAGGTGGCCTTGTCCTTGAGATAAGTGTCGGACAGGCGGGATACAACATAGTCGCGATAGGCTTCCGGGTACCGCTCATAGGCGCGGTAGAATCCCTGCTTGTCGAAGACGAAGCGCGAGACGAAATCTTCGGGCGTCAGGTGCGCGATCAGCCGGTTCGTCAGCCACTGATCGGGATGGCTGGGTTCGGCCCGCACCAGCCAGAGCCTGAGTTTCGGATCGATATCGGCCATGCGCAGATTGCCCGTGCGCGACAGCGTCCGCAGCGCCTCCTGCAGCAGCGGATAGACGCCCCGCTCGTTGATCGCCTTGGCGTGCCGATGCAGGAAGGTCTGCATCCACACGGCGTCGATGCGGGTGAGATCGGGCACCGGATCAAGCGTCGCGGCAACCGAGAGCAGCGCCATTTCCAGCCGATGGGCGAAAAGGCCTGAGCTTTCCACCCAGCTCGCCCGCGGCAATTCCAGCCGGCCGGTGCGCGCGAGGAAATCGCCGACCTGTGCCGTGTCCTCGATCGAGATATAGCTGACCTGCCAGGGCCGCGACCGCCGGAAGCCGGGGGCCTCGGGATCGCAGATCACGGTGGTGATTTTCTCGTCGACGAAGACGAAGACGCCGCCGAAGTGATCGGCCCAGAAGGCATCATGGCGAAACACGAGTTTATCAGGCACCAGCGTATTCTGGCGGATATCGCCGGTCTCCTTGGCAAGCGCCACCATCTGCTCCAGCATGGCATTGTCGCGCCAGGCATCCGGGCTCGTCACCAGCGCGTCGCAGAGCTGGCGCAACTGCCCCGCCTTGCCGAGCAGGTCTTCCGCCGACAAGACCTTGAACTTCACCTCGTTGATGGAAAGCAGATCCTCGAGCGTCTTGACCTCGGAAACGCTATCCTCGATCTCGCCATAGAGCGTGTCCTTCAGCGTGATCGCATGGATAGCGCGTGCATTGGCGGCGAAGAACTCGTGCATGAGGCCGGCGGTGTTTGAGAAGCTCGTATGCACCACCGGCAGGCTGTCCTGCTCCGGCGTCAGGATGATGAAGCGCCGGTTGACCTTCAGCGGGTCGAGATAATCGGGGTCCCCCAGTTCCTCCGCCACCTGTGGCGAAAAACCGGTGATGTCGATGTCGAATTCGGCAAGCTTCGTCTCCGGCAGGCCGAAAGCGACGAGGGCCTTGTTGTAGCGGGCAATCAGATGCGGCTCACGGATGGGCAGCAGACGGCCATAGATGAGCTCGGCTTGGAGGAGGCGGTTCATGCGTTGTCTGCGACCTTCCTGTCCTCTTGGCGCCAATAGAGGTCGTCGAGGTCGATCTTGAGGGCGTCGGCAATGGCTTTCAGCGTGGCAATGCTGCCGTCCTTCTTGCCGGTCTCGATCTCTGACAAGAAGGCAGTGCTGATCCCGGCAGCGGCGGCAAGATCCTTGGCCGACATGCCCCGAAAATCGCGCCACACGCGGATCGGGCTTTCACCTTCGCTCATCCGGTTGACGTATACGGCAGGGACCAGTTCCTCCTCGCCGGCCGCAAGCTTGCGCTCGAAATCCGCAATCGAGAGGCTGTCTTCCAGATCCTCGATGCGCTGGATCAGCGCCTCATAGTCCTTGCGGCTCAGAACGATCATCTCTTCGCCGTTTGGCGTCGTGAATGATGATGCAATCGTCATCAGAGCTCTCCCTCATAGGCTTCTCCGCGTGCTGCCACGCGTATCACATCAACGACGGTTCCATCTTCCCCGAAGATCACCCGCCAATCGCCAATCCTGAGACGATAGTAACGGCTGTCCTTCAACTTCTTGACATTGTTGGCCAAAGACGCCGGATCCTCGGCATATTGAAGGACCTTCGACCGAACGCGCCGAGCCTCGTTGGCCGGCATCCGGTTCAGTGTCCGGATCGCATGTTTGCTATACACAACCTCCCGCACATCCTAGCCCTCGACACCTGAACAGACAAGGAAATTCGCTGATAGCGAATTCACCACATCCCCTCCCCCTTCATTCGCTCGATCTCCCCGATCGCCCGCTCGCGCTGCCGCTCCCTTCGAATGATCTCGCTCACCGCCGCATCGTCCGACTTGTCGGCATAGCGGAATTCGCTGTCAGCGTAGCGGTTGATCTCTTGGCAGATCATGTCCATGGTCACCGGACCGCGCAGCTCAGATATCATCGCCTTCTTCTCGTCGTAGCTCTTGTGAACGAAAGCCTCGGGGCTTTCGAACCAGGCGTCGGGCAGTTCGACATCCATCGCCCGCATCTTGATCGCATCGGTGATGTTCTTGATGGCCCGGCCGGTGAAACGCGGTTCGGCGAGCTTGATCGCATGCAGATAGGCGCCGACATCGGCGAGCGTTTCGATCTTGCCCTCGCTCTTCTCGAAGCGTTCCCAGACGGCCACGAGACCATCTTCCTTGGGACGGTCATGCTCGCCATAGGAGCGGCTGACGGCCTTCTGGATCTCCTGGCCGGCGAACAGCTGGTGGTCGCCGAGCGGGATCTGATGATTCTTGCCGACGAGCAGCGAGAAGATGTCGATATAGTCCTCGCGCGTCTGCGGCCCATCGACCAGCCAGCGGGCACCGGCGCGCTGGCGCAGCGCATCGTCGACATTCTCGGGATAGTTGGAGAACATGCCGAAGGTGGCATTGCCCCGAACTACGGTCGAGGCGCCGGCAAAGCTTTCCATCAAGACGGCTGTCACCTCGTGCTGACCGGCCGAGGCCCGGTCGTCCGAACGCTTCGCAGTCACCTGGTCGACATCGTCGATCGTGCCGAAGCCGATGACGCGCGGATTCAGCACGTTGTTGACGAAGCTTTTGCAATTCTGGCCCGACTTGCCCTGATAGGACGAGATCTGGTCGACGCCGAAATTCTCGTAGTGGAAGGCATAACCTGCCATCTTGCAGTAGTCGTTGAGCAGCCCTGCCAGCATCTGGATCAGGATCGTCTTGCCCGTGCCCGGCATACCGTCGCCGATGAAGGTGAAGAGGAAGCCGCCGAGCTCGACGAAGGGGTTCATCTGCCGGTCGAAATCATAGGCCATCAGCATCTTGGCGAGCTTCAGCGCTTGATACTTGGCAATGTGGTTGCCGATGATCTCTTCCGGCTTCTTGAAGGTCATCGTGAGCGGCTTCGACTTCGCGCCCGGCACGCCATCGAAACCATCAAGCGTGAAATCGTCCTGATCGACGCGGATATGGGCGTTCTCGAAGACACCGAGGTGTTCGAAGCGCGCCTTGCGGGTCAGAAGCCCGTCAAGCGCGAGATCGGCCAGACCGCGGACCCGACCGATCAGCGTCGCATCGTCGCCCGCGCCCTGCACGGCCGTGTCGATACCGGCGACCATGCTCTTCAGCGCATCCTGGGCGGTATCGAAGAGGAAGTCCGGTTCGCGGATCCCGTCGAGCTGCTCGCCCTCTCCCGCCACGGTGGACTTGAGGTAGGCAGCAAAGGCAAAGGCCGCGACATAGGCCTGGGAGGCAAGCAAGGCCTTGAAGCGGGCGGCCTCCTCGCCCTGCAGGGGTGCCGAGATATTGCGGGCCTGCAGGAGTTCAAGCTCGCTCTGCCGGGCAAAGACATCGGCGATCGCGAGCGCCACCTGGGCGCCGCGCCGAACGCGATAGAGCACGGTGTGCTGGGCCGGCGTCAGAAGCTGATCGGCCGTACCGGTCGACTGGATGGTCTTGGCAAGCTCGATCTCGCGCGTGCGGCGCACCGAGCCCGTCGAAACGGTGGAGACGAACCGCCGCCCGGTGCCGGCGATCGGGGCGCCAGAGGCGCCGTCGCCCTGATCGAGAACGATCACTCGCGTTACCAGTCCCTGGGCGACAGCGAGATGTTTGGCGATATCGTCTTCGCGGAGCGTCGTCAGCCCTGCCGTCAGCTCGCTCATGCTCAGACCTCGCTCACAATCTGGTTTCCTGAAATCACATGCACCTTGAAATTGCCGAAGATCGCCTTGACCTCGTTCGCCGCGTAAAGCGCCTGATACGCATCATGCGGCACGAGCGCGTGTTTCTCATAGGTCGAGACACCCATGCGCGCGGCTTCCAGATCATGCGTCTCGATATGGAATTCCTGCGAGGCCGGGGTCGAGGAGAAGAAGCCTTTCACCGCCGGCTGCTCGCGCTTGGAGAAGACCTCCTGCACGGTCCAGGTCATCACCCAGGCATTCTCAGGCTTACGCACCCGATCAAGGATTTCGGTGACCCGGCCGGAATTCTGCGTGAGACCCGTCGAGTAGAGCGGCCCGAGCACGATGCGTCGCACCGACTTCGGATGAAGGTTCGGGAAATCGCGGTCCATATTGGTCGCGATCGTTGCCGGCGTCAGGGAATAGGCAGAATTCTTCGCGCAGAAATCATCGAAGCTGCGGGCAAGCTCCGGATTGAGCAGGCCGCCGACCGGCAAAGGGATCTCTACTTCCTCGTTCAGCCCGCCGTCCTCGGTCACGAGGATCTTCGTGACGTTTTCAGAGGAATCCTCGACCGTCGCCAGATAGATCATCGGCAGCGTAGTCACGCCGTCGAAGGCGGCCCAGCTCACGAGATAGGACGGACGGCGCGACTGCGGGTTGACCGTCACGGCGACGGTGGTTGGCAGGACGAAGGGCGAGAAGATCTCGCCGGCGCCGACCTGTTCGAGATAGAGCCGTTCAGCGATCTGCTGCTGCAGGGCCGAGGGGAAATCCTTCTGCCGCAGGATGAAATCGACCATCTCCTCGCGCAGCTTGTCGACATCAGGAATGGTCGAGAGCCGCGTCTGCGCCCCCGCCCGGTCGTTTTCCAGTTCCAGAACGTTCTGGAAGATCGGAAAGCCGCTTTCCGCCTGGGCGATCTTGAACTGGCCCGTGAAGCCGATCCTGTTCTGCCAGGAGGTGAAGGAGTTCCGCAGCCGGTCTAGATAGGGCAGCATATGCAGCGTCGGCGGGCCCTTCTCGCCAAAGCGGCGATCGTTCTGCCCGAAGAACTGTTCGAGACCGGCCAGTGCCGCAGCCATGGTAGCAAAGTAGTGCGACACGGCACTGTTGCGATCGACGACGTTCATGCCCCTCCCCCGCTTAGACAATCTGCGCATCCGGGAAGCGGCACGCGGCTAAATCGCCGCGCCCACATTTCCCGCATGATCAGGGCTTCACGTAGTTGGCAGCGTCATGCTTGTCGAGAACCGCCTGGAAGCGCCGGGCGAAAGCCTCGTCGGCGAGCTTCTTGCGGCGCTGGATGTCCTGCGTGGAGAGCATGTTCTTCTCGTGCAGCTCCAGCAGGTCTCCGATATGCCGCTGGGCAGCCGCACCGATGCCGGCCATGGTTTCCTCCGCTGCCGTATCAACCTGGCTGCCGAGCGTGTTGATCCGATGCGCCACATCCTGCTGGGCGGCTGTCTTCAACGAGTCCTCGAGCGCCTTGTAAAGAACGATGCGCTGTTCGGTGTCGATCGTCAGCTTGTTGATCAGCGTGTTCTGCGCGGCGATCTGGTTGTTCAAGCTGTCCACGAAGGTCTGGAACATCGAGGTGTAGCGTTCCAGCGTCTGGCTCTCGGCCAGCAGCTCCTGTTCGCGCGCCTGGGCCTGGTTGTAGTCGGTCGCAAGCTTCGAGCGCTCGGCTTCCAGCGCCGTGCGCTCCGAGGTGTCGGTCGAGGCTGCGATCTTGTTTTCGATGTCGAGCAGCGCCGGGTTCAGCGTCTCGATCTTCTTCTGAGTCTCTTCGAGATTGGCAATCGTCTGCTTGCGCCGCTCGATCACCTGCACGAGGCTCGCCTCGGAGGTCTTGTAGCGCTCTTCGAGAACAGTCTTCTGCTCCTTGAGGATGCCGACGATGCTGTCGGACTTCGCAAGCAGCTCCTGCAGATTGCCGGCGAGCGACATGTTGCGCACGCGCTCCGTACGCATGCGCTGCGCCTTCTGCTTGGAGAAGATGCCGACGAACTTTTCCATGCCGGAAAAGCTCTTCATGCTTTCGAACTCGGCGCCGAACACATTGGTTGCGTCTTCAAGCCCGATGATCAGGTCGGCGATATTCGCCTCCATCACCTTCTGCTGGTTGAGGACATCGGAGATCCTGGCATTCTCGATATCGAAATCCTGGCCGGTGAGCTTGCTGTCGCTCCTGGCCAGCGTGTCGAGCACCACGCCGGACTGCTCGATCTTGCCGCGCATCTCGGAGACGACCTTGCGTGTCTTCTCGATCTCGCTGTCGAAGGATTGCAAACTCGCCATGTTCTCTCCTGTCCTCATACCGGCGACACGCCGGTCTTGTTGCCACCATAGCGGGTTTCGCCGTGTGGAAAAGCACCGCATCTCACAAAGCGGAGCACCACCTTTCGATATGGATGGCTCCGTGCTCTGCACAAGAGGCGCTATCAGAGAAATGCGACAGCCGCGAAACGGGCTGTCGCAGCCGGGAGTCGCAGCCGCTTATTGTCCGCCGGCGGCCGGATCCTTCAGATAGGCGATGATGTTGACGAGATCCTCGTCCTTCTTGACGCCGGCAAACGCCATCTTGGTGCCCTTGACCACCGCTTTCGGCGCCTTGAGATATTCCGTGAGCAGCGCTTCGTCCCAGACTTTGCCTGCACCGAATTCCGTCATGGCGGGAGAGTACTTGTAGTCGGCGATCGAGGCCACCGGGCGCCCGACAACGCCCTGCAGCGTCGGACCGACCTTATTCTTGGCTTCGGTCGCGATATGACAGGCCGAACAGACCTTGAAGACCTTGGCACCGGCGACGGGATCGCCATCGGCAAGGGCCGGCAACGGCAGGGCGAGCGCAGACAACAGCACGAGCATGGAAGACGTTTTCATCGAATCTCCTCTTGATCCTTGGGACAGCGCCGGCAAGCGCTGCGCCATCCTGATACCCGTTCGCACGAGACGGCAAGTACGCGCATTGACGCGCATCAATTCCCACTAATTTTTGGCATTCGCGACATCGACGCCGGAATGCGACAGACAAAGGGATTTCAGGTCGCAAACAGAGGTCCTGCCGCGACGCAAACGCGCGCTCATCCTTGCAATTATCCCGTATTGAATGTTGACTTGGGAACTTCAATAAAAAAACGGGAGCCTGAAATGACCACCATCCTCGCTTGTCGCCGCACCCTCGTCGCCACCGTCTCGCTGCTGGCGCTCTCCGCCATGCCGCTCGCGGCGGCAGAAGCCGAGAGCTGCTCGACCGTCCGCTTCTCCGATGTCGGCTGGACCGACATCACCGCCACCACCGCGACCGCCTCGGTCATCCTGAAGGCGCTTGGCTACGAACCGACCACCACGGTTCTCTCGGTCCCGGTCACCTATTCCTCGCTGAAGAACAAGGACATCGACGTCTTCCTCGGCAACTGGATGCCGACCATGGAAGGCGACATCGCGCCGTATCGCGACGACAAGTCCGTCGAAATCTTCGGCCCCAACCTCGAAGGCGCGAAATACACGCTCGCCACCAATGCCAAGGGCGCCGAACTCGGCATCAAGGATTTTGCCGACATCGCCAAGAACGCCGATGCACTCGGCGGCAAGATCTACGGCATCGAGCCGGGCAATGACGGCAACCGCCTGATCCTCGACATGATCGACGGCAACAAGTTCGATCTCGGCAAGTTCGAAGTGGTCGAATCCTCCGAACAGGGCATGCTGGCCCAGGTGGCACGTGCCGAAAAGGATGGCGAGCCGGTTGTCTTCCTCGGCTGGGAACCGCATCCGATGAACGCCAACTTCAAGCTGACCTATCTTTCGGGCGGCGACGACGTCTTCGGACCGAACTTCGGCGGCGCGACGATCTACACCAACACCCGCGCCGGCTACACCACCGAGTGCCCGAATGTCGGCAAGTTCGTCACCAACCTCAAGTTCTCGCTCCAGATGGAGAACGAGATCATGGGCAAGATCCTGAATGACGGCGCCGACGCCGAAGCCGCAGCGACCGACTGGCTGAAGGCCAACCCGGCCGTGATCGAACCCTGGCTTGCCGGCGTGACCACGAAGGACGGCGGTGAAGGCCTGCCGGCGGTGAAGACGGCCCTCGGCCTCTGAGATCAGTCCATCGACACGGACACCGCGCGGACGGAAGGGGGAGCCGGCCGCGCGGTCTCCAGGCAATGCATCTGAGCCGGTTCGGGGACATCCATGAATTTTCTGACTGACTACAAATTGCCCATCGGGGCATTCTCGAAGAGTTTCGTCGACTGGTTGACGACCAATCTCGACGTGCTGTTCAACCTGATCGCGACCATCCTGAGCGCCTCTATCAACGCGATGCTGTTCGTCCTGCAGGGCCCATTCCTAAAGGGCACGGCGCTCGAACCCTTCTATCCGCTGCTGATGATCCTCCTCTTCTCGCTGTTCGCCTGGGTCATGCGCCGGTCGATGGGCGTCGTCGTCTTCACCTTTCTCGGCCTTCTCTTGATCTACAACCAGGGCTACTGGAAGGAGACGATGGAAACGCTGGCGCTCGTGCTCGCCGCAGCCGGCGTTTCGATGGTCATCGGCGTGCCGATCGGCATCGCTTGCGCCCGCCGTCCCTGGCTCTACACGGCAGTCCGCCCCGTGCTCGACCTGATGCAGACCATCCCGACCTTCGTCTACCTGATTCCGGCCCTCATCCTCTTCGGCCTCGGCATGGTACCGGGCCTGATCGCCACGGTCATCTTTGCCATTCCCGCTCCGATCCGTCTGACACGGCTCGGCATCATCTCGACCCCGCCTTCGCTGGTCGAAGCGGCGATCGCCTTCGGCGCGACCCCGTCCCAGGTGCTGCGCAAGGTGGAACTGCCGTTTGCCACGCCGCAGATCATGGCGGGCCTCACCCAGACCATCATGCTCTCGCTGTCCATGGTGGTCATTGCCGCGCTCGTCGGCGCCAGCGGCCTCGGCGTGCCCGTCGTGCGCGCGCTGAACACCGTCAACATCGCTCGTGGTTTCGAGGCAGGCCTCTGCATCGTCATCCTCGCCATCATTCTTGACCGGATCTTCCGGATCCCCGGCATGGGAGACGACGCATGAGCGACGCAGTAATCTTCGGCAATGTCGACATCGTCTTCGGCGACAATCCCCAGCGCGCCCTCGACCTCGTCGACAAGGGCAAGACCCGCGACGAGATCGGCGCTGAAACCGGTCTGGTGCTCGGCGTTGCCGGCGCTTCGCTTTCGGTGAAGGAAGGCGAAATCCTCGTCCTGATGGGTCTCTCCGGCTCCGGCAAATCGACGCTCCTGCGCGCGGTCAACGGGCTCGCCCCTGTCGTTCGCGGCAATGTCGGGGTCAAGACCGATGCCGGCTTCGTCGATCCCTACAAGGCCTCGGCAAACGTGCTGCGCGACCTGCGCATGCACACGGTCTCCATGGTCTTCCAGCAGTTCGGCCTTCTCCCTTGGCGCACAGTCGCGGAAAACGTCGGCTTCGGCCTCGAACTCGCCGGCGTGCCGGATGCCGAGCGCGAGAAGACGGTCGCGATCCAGTTGGAGCTGGTCAATCTGTCGAAATGGGCGGACCGCAAGGTCCAGGAACTGTCCGGCGGCATGCAGCAGCGTGTCGGCCTCGCCCGTGCCTTTGCCACCGGCGCGCCGATCCTCCTCATGGACGAACCCTTCTCGGCGCTAGACCCGTTGATCCGCACCCGCCTGCAGGACGAACTTCTCGAATTCCAGGCACGCCTGAAGAAGACCATCCTCTTCGTCAGCCACGATCTCGACGAGGCCTTCCGCATCGGCAACCGCATCGCCATCATGGAAGGTGGGCGCATTATCCAATGCGGTACGCCGCAGGAAATCGTCCAGAACCCGACCAACCAGTATGTCGCTGACTTTGTGCAGAACATGAACCCGATCAACATGTTGACCGCCGCCGACGTGATGCGCGACGGGGTGACGGGCGAGCAGGGTCAAGTCACAGGTACAACCGCCCCGCGCACGCCGCTGGTCGACGTGCTGGACGCGCTCGCGCGGCAACCCGGCACGATCGGGGTCGTTGACAACGGCGTCGTCATCGGCACGATCGACGCCCAGGATGTCGTGAGCGGCCTGACCAGGCACCGACGCAAGGCCTGAGCCGGCCGGACATCCGTGAACTTCAAGGGGCGGATGCCGGAGACCAGGACATGACAGACAAACCAAAGGTGATTCGCGACACCGACGACGATGCGCGCCGCCAGGCGCGCATTTTGCTGCGCGGCGCGCGGTTCGCGGCCATCGGCGTCATCGATCCCGAAACCGGCTTCCCCTTCGTCAGCCGTGTGTTGCTCGGCACCGACATCGACGGCGCCGCCGTCATCCTCGTTTCCAACCTGTCGGCGCATACCGGCGCCCTGCTCGCCGATCCGCGCGCATCGCTGCTGACCGGGGAACCCGCCAAGGGCGATCCGCTCGCCCACCCGCGTCTGACGGTGCAATGCCTAGCCGAAAGCGTCGAGCGCGACAGCCCCACCCACAAACGCCTGCGCGGTCGTTTCCTCGCCCGCCACCCGAAATCGCAGCTTTACATCGACTTTCCCGACTTCCGGTTTTTCCGCCTACTCCCCGAACGGGCGAGCCTCAACGGCGGCTTCGGTCGCGCCTATCATTTGGGCAGGGAGGATTTCCTCATACCGATTCCCATCGATAATTTTTGGGAGGATCAGGCGGCCCTTTTGCGAGATTTAGGGGGGCTGGAGCCCGGCTTGGCGTCGCGGATCGCCACCGAAATTTACCACGCGCCGGACGGAAACTGGACGGTCTGCGGCGTCGATTCCCAGGGAATTGACTTGATTTTCAAAGACATGCTAATCCGGCACGAATTTGTGACATCCGTCACAGACAGGGACGAATTAGAATTAGTGTTACCTAAATCAGAATAAGCGGTACCTTAAATTTAGGCATATACAATTTTATTCTCGTTGATAGACTTAATGTCATATCTAAGGCACCGATTTTTACCGATTGCCCCTCCCCCAAGGCGCTCGACCAAGGAAAGTTGAACCGATGAAAACAAGAGCTTTGTCCGAACAATCGACCGTTGCTGCAGGCTTGCTGTCCGCCATGGCAAACCCCAAGCGTCTCATGATCCTCTGCAGTCTCGTCGAGGGTGAGGTTCCGGTCGGCGTTCTGGCGGCCCAGGTGGGCCTGAGCCAGTCGGCTCTGTCCCAGCACCTCTCCAAGCTGCGCGCGCAGAAGCTGGTGAAGACCCGCCGCGACGCCCAGACCATCTACTATTCTTCGACGTCGGAATCGGTCATCAAGATCCTGTCGACGCTGGAGAGCATCTACTGCGCACCAATGGCCGCGAGCAAAACCGCCGCCTGATGACAGCGCTGCCAAAGCCTGTCGGCATTGGGAGGATTGCGCTCGGCTGGCCCGAAAAGCCGGGAGTGTGCTGACCTGCATTGGCAGTTACAGACGAAGACCTGAGAAGCCCCGGCAGCACCGCTCCGGGGCTTCTCGCATCATGGGCACTCGCCAGCGATAGCGAAGAGGCTGCGCCCCCTGCTCCGAGGCGGCAGCGCGATCTCTCGCCCCGATTTGTTGGCAACGGCTCCACCGCGGTCATCACGCGAATTTCCAGATCCATGACCTTTGTTGATGCCACCCCGGCGGTGGCTTGACCGCGCTTCGCGCCCTGCTAACGTGACGACGCAACGACAGCCGCGGCAGATGCGCCGCTGGCCGGGAGAATGGCCGCCCGCGACCGAAAAGGGCCATGGAGAACACGATGTCGAACCGCCTCAATTCCACGCCGAACGACCTGCGCGCCTTCTGGATGCCGTTCACCGCGAACCGCCAGTACAAGAAGGAGCCGCGCCTTTTCGTCGGCGCCAAGGACATGCACTACACCACCCATGACGGCCGCCAGGTGCTCGACGGCACCGCAGGCCTCTGGTGTGTCAACGCCGGCCACTGCCGCCCGAAGATCACCGAAGCGATCCGCGAACAGGCCGGTGAGCTCGATTATGCGCCGGCCTTCCAGCTCGGCCACCCCAAAGCATTCGAACTCGCCAACCGTCTGATCGACCTCGCCCCTGACAACATGGCCCATGTGCTCTACACCAATTCCGGCTCGGAATCGGTCGAGACGGCGCTGAAGGTGGCGCTCGCCTATCAGCGCGTGAAGGGGCAAGGGTCCCGCACCCGCCTGATCGGCCGCGAGCGCGGCTATCACGGGGTCAATTTCGGCGGCATCTCGGTCGGCGGCATCGTCTCGAACCGCAAGATGTTCGGCACGCTCCTCACCGGCGTCGACCACATGCCGCATACCCACCAGCCGGGCAAGAACGCCTTCTCCAAGGGCATGCCCGAGCATGGCGGCGACCTCGCCGACGAGCTGGAACGCATCGTCACCCTGCACGACGCCTCGACCATTGCCGCCGTCATCGTCGAGCCGGTGGCTGGTTCCACCGGCGTCCTGATCCCGCCGAAGGGTTATCTGCAGCGCCTGCGCGAACTCTGCACTAAACACGGCATCCTGCTGATCTTCGACGAAGTCATCACCGGCTTCGGCCGCCTCGGCGCACCGTTTGCGGCCCAGTATTTCGACGTGAAGCCGGACATCATCACCACCGCCAAGGGCCTGACCAATGGCGTCATTCCGATGGGCGCGGTCTTCGTGACAGCCGAAATCCACGACGCCTTCATGACCGGCCCGGAACACATGATCGAGTTCTTCCACGGTTACACCTATTCCGGTAACCCGATCGCCTCGGCCGCAGCCCTCGGCACGCTCGACACCTACAAGGAAGAGGGCCTGCTCACCCGGGCCGCCGAGATCGCACCCTACTGGGAAGAAAAACTGCATTCGCTCCGGGATTGCCCGAATGTCGTCGACATCCGCAATCTCGGCCTGATCGGCGCAATCGAGCTGAAGCCGATCGACGGTGAACCGACGAAGCGCGCCTTCAACGCCTTCCTCAACGCCTATAATGACGGGCTTCTGATCCGCACGACCGGCGACATCATCGCGCTTTCGCCGCCGCTGATCATCACCCACGCGCAGATCGACGAACTCTTCGACAAGCTGCGCAAGGTCTTGATGAACAACATCTGAGGCAGAGCCACCGACCATCTGGAAAGGCGGCCCTGCGGCCGCCTTTTTCGTGGCTTGCGCGAGGCTGACCACGCAGCCAGAGCCCAGCTTGCCGCACACTCTGTCCTCCCGTAATCTCAAGGGAATCGCCCGCTCAATCCCGCGCGAATGAATGCGAATGGGACGATCGACGATCGCCAGCACACCCGGAAGTCTCGGCCGCGACATCACGTCGTCGACGACCTGACCGGGCCCAGGTCCCGGGAGGATTTCCGTGGTCGACCTTTTCAAGCGTTTGTTCGGTAAAGACGCGTCTCCTGACATCATACCCCAACCCACCGTGGAAGCCGCCTCATTGTCGGCTGCCCGCGCCGACGAGGCACGCCTCGCCGCGCGCCGTGCCCAGATCAGCAACGACCTTTTCGAACTTCAACAAATTGCCATGGCAGAACTCGCCTTGCGCAAGGAACAGGACGCCGCCGCGGCCAAGGCGGGCTTTGAGTCCGAAGAGGGCGGCGGTCGCATTCTGACGGTCTGACGCAGGGCAAACGGATCTCTGTCCGATCCGACAAAGCTGTGACGTGTCCGCACACCATCTCATCGGGTCTTTTGTCGCCATCCGTTTTTGTCTAAAGCAATCACGGGGAGCAACAAAAGAACCCTGATGGCGCGAAAACCGACAGAGATCGGTCGCGCAGACCCAAGGAGACGGACATGAAATTTCAATATCTTGCCAGCGCGGCCCTTGCCGCCCTGATCGCCACCGCGCCTGCGGCCCGCGCCGAGATCGTGCTCGGCCTGATGGCACCGCTCACTGGTCCGCTCGCCGCTGTCGGCGCCCAGATCAAGAACGGCGCTGAAACCGCCGTCGAGGAGATCAACAAGAAGGGTGGAGTGAACGGCGAACAGCTGACGCTGAAGATCGCGGACGATGCGGCCGAGCCGAAGCAGGGCGTTTCCGCCGCAAACCAGCTCGTTGGTGAAGGCGTGCATTTCGTGGTCGGCCCGGTCACCTCGGGCGTGGCCGTCCCCGCCTCCAGCGTTCTCGCCGAAAACGGCGTACTGATGGTCACTCCGACCGCCACCGCACCGGACCTGACGGCCCGTGGCCTGACGACCGTCCTGCGCACCTGCGGCCGTGACGACCAGCAGGCCGATGTCGCCGCCAAGTTCGTGCTCGCCGGCTACAAGGACAAGAAGATCGCGATCGTTGACGACAAGGGCCAGTATGGCAAGGGTCTCGCCGATGCCTTCAAGGCAGCCCTCAATGCCGGTGGCGTGACGGAGGTCTTCAAGGATTCGCTGACCGCAGGGGACAAGGATTTCGGCGCGCTCGTCACCCGTCTGAAGGCCGAAGGCGTCGAAGTCATCTATTTCGGCGGCTACCACCCGGAAGCCGGTCTTCTGGTGCGCCAGATGCAGGATGCCGGTCTGAAGGCCCAGCTGATCGCTGGTGACGGCCTGTCCAACAACGAATATGTGACGATCGGTGGCGACGCTGCCGAAGGCACCATCTTCACCAACGCCGCCGACGCGCTGAAGAACGAAGACAGCAAGGCCGCCGTGGCTGCCCTGCAGGCGAAGAACATTCCCGCCGAAGCCTTCACGCTCAACGCTTATGCGGCTGTTGAAGTCATCGCCGCCGGCATCACCAAGGCCGGAAGCGTGGACGACGCCGAAGCCGTAGCCGCAGCCCTGAAGGACGGCTCGGAAATTCCGACCGCCATCGGCAAGCTGACCTATGGCGAAACCGGTGACCTCACCTCGCAGAGCTTCGCCGTCTACAAGTGGGAAGGCGGCAAGACGGTCGCTGCCGAATAAGGCATCAACCACCCAAATGATAAAGGCGGCCGGCAACGGTCGCCTTTTTTGTGCGCCATCCCCAGGGAATGCACAAAAACCGACAAATCCGGCCCGCCCGACGGGTTTCCTTTGTCGGTTCGCCCTTTTATGACAGCCGCATGACATTTCCGTGAAAAGGTCCGGAACCCCATGCTCAGCCTGTTTCGTAAAATGCTCCCGCGCGAAGATCGCTTCTTCGACATGTTTGCCGCCCACGCCAAGACGGTGGTCGGTGCGGCAGAGGCCCTCGGCGCCCTGCTCGAGGGCAAGGACGTGGAGGGCAATTGCGCCCGCATCGTCACGCTTGAAGATCAGGCGGACAACATCACCCGCGATGTCCTGCAGGCCGTGCGCCGCAGCTTCATCACGCCCTTCGACCGGGGCGACATCAAGGATCTCATCCAGTCGATGGATGATGCGATCGACATGATGCATAAGACGGTGAAGACGGTTCGCCTGTATGAACAGACCGAATTCGACCCGCGTATGCAGGAAATGGGTCGTGCCATCGTCGAAGCCGCGCACCTCATCGCCGAAGCCATCCCGCTGCTCGACAAAATCGGCCAGAACCACCAGCGCCTGACCCAGATCGCCGAGGAAGTGACCCGCGTCGAAGGTCGCTCCGACGAACTGCACGATCAGGGCCTGAAGGCGCTCTACCGCACCCATCGCGACAGCGGCAATGCCATGGCCTACCTGATCGGGACCGAAATCTATGGCGAACTGGAGAAGGTTCTCGACCGCTTCGAGGACGTCGCCAACGAGATCAGCGGCATCGTGATCGAGAACGTCTGATGGAAGCGACGCTGGCCTTCCCGCTGCTGGTCGCCCTGATCGGCGTTGCGCTGTTCTTCGATTTCCTCAACGGCCTGCACGATGCGGCAAACTCGATCGCGACGATCGTTTCGACGCGCGTGCTCAAGCCGCAATTCGCTGTGGCCTGGGCGGCCTTTTTCAATTTCATCGCCTTCCTCTTCTTCGGCCTGCATGTCGCGGAAACGCTCGGCAAAGGCATCATCGATCCGGCGATCGTCTCTCCCGCCGTGATCTTCGCGGCCTTGATGGGCGCGATCATCTGGAACATCATCACCTGGATCTTCGGCATCCCCTCGTCGTCGTCGCACGCCCTTGTCGGCGGCCTGGTCGGAGCGGGTCTGGCCAAGGTCGGCTTCAGCGCTATCGTCTTTTCCGGCCTGTCGAAGACGGTACTCGCGATCTTCCTGTCGCCCATGATCGGCTTCCTTCTGGCTCTCGTGCTGGTGCTGATCGTCTCCTGGGTCTTCGTCCGCCAGACACCCTTTGCTGTCGACAATACCTTCCGCATCCTGCAATTCATCTCCGCCTCGCTTTATTCCCTGGGCCATGGCGGCAATGACGCGCAGAAAACCATGGGCATCATCGCCGTCCTGCTCTTCAGCCAGGGTTATCTCGGTCCGGAGTTCCACGTGCCTTTCTGGGTGGTGATTTCCTGCCAGTCGGCCATGGCGATCGGCACCCTCTTCGGTGGCTGGCGCATCGTCCATACGATGGGTTCGAAGATCACGCGGCTCAATCCGATGCAGGGCTTCTGCGCGGAGACGGGCGGAGCGATCACGCTCTTTGCCGCCACCTGGCTCGGCATTCCCGTATCGACCACCCACACGATCACGGGCGCCATTGTCGGCGTGGGCGCTGCCCGCCGCGCCACGGCCGTGCGCTGGGGCCTCGCCGGCAACATCGTCATCGCCTGGATCGTGACGCTGCCCGCCGCAGCGATGATTTCCGCAGCCTTTTACCTGCTGACGGATCTCTTCGGCTGAACCCTTTGCGTCCCCGCCCCTGATGTCTATGATCCTGATGGCGAGCTGCCGCATCGGCGTCTCGCAAGACAGCTTCGGAGGTTGGCATGCGCAAGGGTTACAAGGACCTTCTGGCGGAGGCCGACGCGCTGGTCGAAGCAGTGGACCTCACGGAGGCTGCCCGGCTGCATGGTCGTGACAACGTCGTTTTCGTCGATCTCCGTGATCCGCGGGAACGCGAGCGCGAGGGCACGATCCCGGGCGCCTTTTCCTGCCCGCGCGGCATGCTGGAGTTCTGGATCGACCCCGAAAGTCCCTATCACAAGCCGGTCTTCGCTGAGGACAAGCTTTTCCTGTTTTTCTGTGCCAGCGGCTGGCGTTCAGCGCTTGCAACCAAGACCGCGCTCGAAATGGGCCTGGACACCGTCTGCCATCTCGAAGGCGGCTTCTCCGCCTGGCGCGATGAAGGCTTGCCGGTAGAACGGGTGGAGGCCAAGGCGAAGGGGTGAGCTCCTGGCCGGTGGCAGGTTGAACGACGGAGGCAATAGCCCTATCTTCAAGGGTGAAAGCCGCACGACCGCAACCTTGGCGCATGATGCGCATCAAGGTTTTTTCGATGGATCGCAACGGCCCGCCGCCTTGTCGATGACATCAGGTCATCGCCAGGTCGCCCGGGACCGGTCTTGTCAGGAGACAGACATGGTCGACCGTATCAGCCGCATTTCCAGCAGTGAAGCTTCCGCCCGGACTGAAACCGGCCATACCCTGAACCTCGGCTCCGATTCCCAAAACGCCTGGGTCGCGGCACGCCAGTCGAAGATCAATCACGACATCGAGCAGCGGCATCGCGAGGCCGAGGAAGAGCATGCCCGCCATGGGGCACAGGACGAAAATGCCGAAGACAATGGCGCAAGGTCTCGCCATTCTTGGATCGAGCCAGAAGACGGTCCGGAGACCAGCGAAGACGAGGCAGGCGAGCCCCGCCTGTCCGGCGAGAGCGAACGCATCGGCACCCAGAATTTTGACGAGGATACCCCCTTCGGCGACCGCGAACTGATCGTCTGACCGCAACGCCCAGCAGCACTGCCTCTGCCTTCCACTGTGGCACTCCCCCCGCGACCACCTTAAGATGTTCAAAAGACCGAAAGGAGCCCCCATGTCCGAGACGATTCGCATCGCCAATGAAGAGCTTGCTGTGGAGGTCTCGACACTGGGTGCCGAGATGCAGTCACTGAAGACGGCGGATGGTCGGGACTGGCTCTGGAATGGCGATGCCGCCTGGTGGACGGGGCGCTCGCCGATCCTCTTTCCGATCGTCGGCAAGGCACCGGGTGACATGCTGGCGGTCAATGGCAAGGCCTACCCGATGGCGCAGCATGGCATTGCCCGCCGCCGCGAATTTGTGATCGTCGAGCAGACGGCGACGTCCTGCCGGCACGAACTCGTGTCATCCTCCGAGACCCGCGAGGTCTATCCGTTCGACTTCCGCCTGACACTTGAGCACAGCGTGAACGGCCCCGCATTGACGGTGGCGGCCACCGTCGAGAACACCGGCGGCGGCCCACTGCCCTTCGGCATCGGCTTTCACCCGGCCTTCCTCTGGCCGCTCCCCGGCGCCGAAGGCAAGGCCCATGCGGTGGTCCTCGACAACGGCGCCGAACCCGGCGTTATCCAGCTCGAAGGCGGACTGATCGGCAAGACGCTGCCGACCTCGCCTTTCAAGGCGGGGCGGCTGGCACTCAGCCACGACCTCTTCGCAAACGATGCGCTCATCTTCCCGGAAGGTGCCGGGACCGGGCTGACATTTGCAGCCGAAGGCGGTCCGTCGCTTGGCTTTCGCTTCGAAAACCTGCCCAATATCGCGCTCTGGCAGAAGCCCGGTGCGCCCTTTCTCTGCATCGAACCGTGGCACGGCATGGCGGCGCACGCCGGCGGCACGGCGGAGCTCGTCGAACGCCCTTTCACGGTGGCGCTCGCCGCAAAGCAAACGATGCGGTTTGGGTTTACGGTGGAGATCAGGGGCTGAAGACGCCTGTCGCGCCGATGCGCAGTCATCACTTGCCCACGCCTCACCTTGGGCTACTCTGCCCCAGTGGACATTACTCGGAGAGGGCTTGGACCTATGTGCAATCAATGCGTCATGGAAAATGTAAAGCAGAGCATGCTGTCGCGCCGTTCGCTGTTCAAGGGCATGGCCGTCGCCACGGCAGCGGTCGCCACAGGCGGGATCGCCAAGCCGGTGCTGGCGCAGCAGAGCCCCAGCAAGGTGGTCGACCTCACCCATGCCTATGACGGGTCCTTCCCCACCTTCGATGGCAAGCCGGGCATCGAATACGAATGGGCCGTGGAATTTGCCAAGAGCGGCTACCAACTGCACAAGCTGACCATCTTCGAACACACCGGCACCCATATCGATGCCCCCTTCCACTTCAGCGCCGACGGCAAGAGCGTCGACCAGATCGAGCCGGAGCAGCTGGTCGCGCCGCTCGCCATCGTCGACATCACCGACCGGGCCAAGGCGGACGCCAATGCGACGGTGGAGGCCGCCGACGTCGAGGCCTGGATCAGCGCCAATGGCGAGATTCCCAAGGGCGCGGTCGTGGCATTGCGCTCCGGCTGGGCCAAGAAGGTGACCGATCCCGCCTTCCGCAATGACGGCGAAGGCAAGTTCGCCTTCCCGGGCTTTGCCAAGTCGGCAACAGACCTGCTCGCAACGCTTGATGTGGCGGCGATCGGCGTCGACACGCTGTCGCTCGATCCCGGCAATTCCGCCGATTTCGGCGTCCATACCAGCTGGCTGCCGGGTGGCCGCTACGGCATCGAATGCCTCAACAACCTGGAGGAACTGCCGGTCAAGGGCGCAACGATCGTCGTCGGCGCGCCGAAGCACAAGCGCGGCACCGGCGGCCCGGCCCGCGTTCTGGCCCTGGTCTGAGAAGGCCTATCAGATGGCGGTTCTCCCCCTGTTGAGCGATGAGGAGGCGAGCGCACAAGCGCTCGCCGTCTTCAACGATATCAGAGCAAAGCGCGGCACCGACTACGTCAACAACTTCTGGCGGGCGCTGGCCCACGACCCCGACGAGCTCCAATCCGTCTGGGACAGGCTGCAGACCGTGATGGCGCCAAGCGCCCTTGATCCTCTGGTCAAGGAACTGATCTACATCGCCGTTTCCGCGACCAATGGCTGCGCCTATTGCGTCCACTCCCACACCGCCTCGGCCAAGGCCAAGGGCCTGACACCCGAGATGCATGTGGAACTGCTGCAGGTGATTGCCATGGCGAGCCGCACCAATGCCCTGGCAGTGGCGCTTGGCGTCCCGGTGGACGAACGCTTTGAGGCAGAGGAGACAGCGAAGGGACGGTAGCGTGGGCACAGTGTCGCCGGATGCGCCCCGCTATTCGCTTCGGGGCACGAAGCCTGCTTTGCCGGCCCGGGCCAATTGCACGAACCGGTCTCGCACCTCCAAGAAAAGTCTGCGCGGCAGCAGCCCGTAGACAACACTGCTGCCCGCCTCAGTCTGGAACGGCCGCAGATCCGGGCCGGGCCAGAAAAATCGGTTGGCCTCGGTCAGGACGATGAAGGACGGCAGGCCATCAAGACCCAGTCGCTGTTTGGTGGCGGCGGGGATCTCCACCGCATGCGCAGGATTGGAGGGCGGCGTGTGAGTGATCGGCAGCACCACCACCTGTGTTTCGCCGTCATCCCGCGCCATGGCCAAGATCACAGCGCAAGGCCGGTCCTTGTGCCCTTCCTCGAGCCCGCGGCGAAACTCGTCATGCCACAGATAGGAATAGCGGATCACCTGCCCCGGCTGCGGCGAGGGCCAAGACACGGGTCAGCGATCCAGCTCGTCGTCGAATGCATCCGACCCCGATGCCGGTGAGCTTCGGGCAATTTCCTGCAACTCCGCCTCAGCGAAATCCGACACAGCCAAAACCTCCCGGTCGCGCCGTTTTAGGCGCTGATATTCCTCGGTCGAGATCATTACCGTGCGGTCGCGGCCATTGCGCGTGATCACGACGGGTTGCGTCAGTGCCAGATCGAAATAGCGGCCACTCTGCCGCTGAAACTCCGCAGCACTTACCTTCACCGGATCCGCCATCACCAAACCCTCTCACCTATACATAAGATCAATATTATACATAGACCATGGCATTTCAAGATCGTTGGCCCGCACCCCTGAAGAGGTTACACTTGCGGGAACAACAGAATCGGAGAGCCCGCATGACCGACCTCGCACGCCGCATCGATCAGGGCACCGGCCGCGAGCCGGCGGATATCGTGTTGAAGGGCGGGCGCTTCTTCGATCTGGTCACCGGCGAGTTGGTCGCATCCGATATCGCGATCTGCGGCGAGACCATCGTCGGCACGGTCGAGAGCTATGAAGGCCGCGAGGTGATCGACATCACCGGCAAAATCGTCGTGCCCGGCTTCATCGACACCCATCTGCATATCGAAAGCTCGCTGGTCACTCCGCATGAATTCGACCGCTGCGTGCTGCCCTATGGCGTGACGACCGTGATCTGCGATCCGCACGAGATCGCCAATGTGCTGGGCACCGAAGGCATCCAGTTCTTCCTCGATTCATCAGAACAGACGATCATGGACATCCGCGTCCAGCTGTCCTCCTGCGTGCCCGCGACGCATCTGGAAACGTCTGGTGCCGATCTGCCGATCGAGCGGCTCCTGCCCTTCCGCAACCATCGGAAGGTCATCGGCCTTGCCGAATTCATGAATTTCCCCGGCGTGATCCACAAGGATCCGATCTGCATGGCGAAACTTGAGGCCTTCCAGGATGGCCATATCGACGGCCATTCGCCTCTGCTTTCGGGGCGGGATCTGAACGGCTATCTCTCCGCCCGCATCCGCACCGATCATGAATGCACCAGTGCCGCCGAAGCCCTGGAGAAGATCCGCAAGGGCATGCATATTCTCGTGCGCGAAGGCTCGGTGTCTAAAGACTTGCACGCGCTGATGCCGATCCTGACCGAGCGGCTGTCGCCCTTCCTCGCGCTCTGCACCGATGACCGCAACCCGCTGGATATCGCCGAACAGGGCCATCTCGACTACCTGATCCGCGAGGCGATCAAAAACGGCGTCACGCCGCTTGCCGTCTACCGTGCCGCCTCGATTTCAGCCGCGCGCGCCTTTGGCCTGCGCGACCGCGGTCTGGTGGCGCCGGGCTGGCGCGCCGATCTGGTGGTCGTCGACAGTCTGGAAAACTGCAAGGCCGAGATGGTCTTCTGTGCCGGTCGCCGCGTGACCAACGAACTCTTCGCCAGCCGCAAGTCTGTCGCCCCTGTTGGCCTCGACAGCGTCAAGGCACGGGTGGTGAAGGCCGCCGATTTCGGCGTGCCGGTTGCGGAGGGCGAAACGCCCGTAATCGGTGTCATGCCCGGCAAGATCATCACCGAGCACCGCCGCTACCGGCTGCCGACCTCGGGCAACCAGACCGCAGTCGATCTCGCAAACGACGTCATCAAGGTCGCCGTCATCGAGCGGCATGGCAAGAACGGCAACCACGCCAACGGCTTCGTCCAGGGGTTCGGCCTGAAGAAGGGGGCGATCGCCTCCACCGTCGGCCATGACAGCCACAATATCTGCGTCGTCGGCGTATCCGAGGAAGACATGGCCCATGCCGCCAACCGCCTCACCGACATCAAGGGCGGCTTCGTTGTCGTCGAAGACGGACGCGTGACCGGCGAGATCCCGCTGCCTGTGGCCGGGCTGATGAGCCTAGAACCCTATGAGAGCGTGCGCGACACGCTGCATCACTTGAGAAAAGCCGCCTATGCCCTTGGAACGCAACTTGAAGAGCCCTTCCTTCAGGTCGCCTTCCTGCCGCTTCCCGTGATCCCGCATCTGAAGATCTCCGACAAGGGCATGGTGGATGTCGATCAGTTCCGGCTGATTGGGTGAGGATTGGCAGCGAGCCGGAGAAGACTTATATTCGGCGCAAGGATGAAGCCAATGACCCGTCTTGAACGCCTTGTAGAAATGGTCCGCGAACTTTCGCCGGAGGAGTTTGACACCTTCACGGCATCAGTCGAGGAATTGCGCGCCGAGCGCTGGGATCGGGAGATCGAAGCGGACTCGGCGGAAGGCCGTCTAGACACGCTCATTGAGGGGGCGGTCGAGATCATCAGGCGGGACAAGTCCTCGGCTGTGCTGATGGGCAAGGATGAATACGATAGCCTCGTGGAAACGGTCTACCTGCTCTCCTCGCCGGCCAATGCGGCACGGCTGCTCAAGGCAAAGGACGACCTTGTTGCGGGTCGCTTCACGGAACGATCTCGGGTGGCGGATCTGGACCGCTGAACCATGCGGATCGCCTTCTCGCCGGATGGGTGGGCTGACTACATTCACTGGCAAGAGACCGATCGAAAGATACTGGCCCGCATCAACGAACTAATCCGCGAGATGGTGAGGCACCCCTTCGAAGGCGTCGACAAGCCGGAGCCATTGAAAGGCACGCTCAAGGGCATGTGGTCTCGCCGCATCACCCAGGAACACCGGATGGTCTACGCCGTTGTCGGCTCAGGTGAAGAACAGACGCTGGTAATCCTGCAATGCCGCTATCATTACTGACGAGGGTCCATGGCATCCGAGACTGAGATCCCCACCCCTCTCCGCCAGCGCCTCGCGCGTCTCTATTACGGCCGTGACACGGCGGCCATCCGCTTCCAGTTCGCCCTGATGGTGATCGATCTCGCGATCATCGCCTTCTTCCTCGCAGGCCCCTACCTGCGTGACCGGCCGAGTTACCTCATCCTCGATTTCGCCATCGCCGCCTGGATTGCCCTAGAAATCTCGGCGCAATGGGCTGCCTCGCGCACAACACGCGGCTTTCTGCTACGGCCGATGACCTGGGTCGATCTTTTCGTGCTGGGGACCCTGCTCTTCCCGCAATGGCTGTTCAACTTCGCTTTTCTGCGTGTGGCCCGTATCTGGGCCGTCGCCCAACGTCCGGTCTTCAAACTGATGCTCAATCGGCTGGGGTTGAAGGAGCAGAGCGACGTCGTTACCGCCTTCATCAATCTCTTTGTCTTCCTCTTCCTGGTGACCGGTTTCGTCTACACCTTCTTCTTTTACCGGGAGGATGCCGGCACGGGCTTCATCGATGCCCTGTATTTCACGGTCGCCACTGTTACCACCACAGGCTTTGGCGACATCACGCTGCCTGGCACTGCGGGCAAGCTGACGTCCATCGTCACAATGATCATCGGCATCTCGCTTTTCGTGCGATTGGCTCAGGCGATCGTCCGGCCCTACAAGGTGACCTTCCCCTGCCCCGAATGCGGCCTGCAGCGACATGATGCGGATGCCGTGCACTGCAAGGCCTGCGGCCATGTGCTGAACATTCCCGACGACGGCGCGGTCTGAACGTCAGAGCACCCGGCGATAATAGACGACGCTCTCGGTCTCCTCAAAGCCGAGCGCCGCATGCATGGCATGCGAGACCGTATTGTGAAGCTCGGCATCGGAGGCGAGTTCGGACAGGCCCTGACCGCGCGCCCAGTCGCCGACGGCGGCAACCAGAAGTGCGGCAGCGCCTTGTCGCCGGGCGGCCGGATCGACAATGATCCCTTCCAGGAAGGCGACCGGCGAGGTCTCGCAGCCATTGACATAATCGGAGCGGATACTGGCCTCCGCCAGCGCGACGGCACGGCCCGCCGCATCGAGGCAAAGGAAAGCGGCGAGCCTGTCAGGCTCGGTTAAAGCCTCCCGAATCTCGACGCGGTGTCCCTCGACGTCGAGTTCCGGCCAGAGCTGGTGGCGCAGTGCCGCCCAGGCCTCAATATCCTCTTCACCGGCCACGCGAACGACAAACGCCGTCATGACAGCGTCACACAGATTCCGTCGAGCGGACCGAGATGGATTTCACCGTCGGCGAGCGTGCCCGACAGTCCGGGCATGGCCAGAACCGCGCTTGCCTTATGTCCCTTCGGCAGCGCGATCTCTTGCGGGCCGCGCCGCAGGTTGAACACGAAGAGCAAGCGCTCCTCGCCTTTGGACCGGGTGAAGGCCAGTACGTCCTCGTTGGTTGCCAGGAACTCCATGTCGCCGTCGACAAGCGCCGCATGCTGCTTGCGAAAGGCGAGCGTGTCGCGGTAGTGCGCGAGCACTGATGCCTGATCCTTGTCTTGCACATCGACGGACAGCGCCTGATGCTCCGCCGGCACCGGCAGCCAGGGTTTTGAGGTCGAAAAGCCCGCCTGCTTGTTGCTCTTTTCCCAGACCATCGGCGTGCGGCATCCGTCGCGGCCCTTGAAGGCGGGCCAGAAGCGGATGCCATAGGGGTCGCGCAGGTCCTCGAAGGCAAGCTCCGCCTCGGGCAGACCGAGCTCCTCACCCTGATAGAGGCAGATCGAGCCGCGCAGGGTGGCAAGTACCGAGATCGCAAGCTTGGCGACGACGGCCCGCTCCTCGGCGGTCTGCACGAAGCGGCTGACATGCCGGGTGACGTCGTGATTGGAGAAAGCCCAGCAGACCCAGCCATCCCGGACCTGCTTGTGAAAGCTCTCGACGCAATGGCGGATGTGGCTCGGGGTAAAATCCGGTCCCAGGAGGTCGAAGGTGTAGCACATATGCAGCTTGTCGCCATCAGAGGTATAGGCCGCAACCGTCTTCAGCGAGCGCGCCCCATCCCCGACTTCGCCCACTGTCGTCCGATCCGGATACTGATCGAGCAGCGCACGGAAGCGCTTCAGGAACTCGATGTTTTCAGGCTGCGTCTTGTCGTAGAGATGGCTCTGCATGCCGTAAGGGTTGACGTCGGGCGCATCGAGCCCCGCCTCCTCGCTGTCGGGCTGGTGGGGCGGGTTATCGCGCAACTCTTTGTCGTGGAAATAGTAGTTCACCGTGTCGAGCCGGAAGCCGTCGACGCCACGATCAAGCCAGAACTTGACGGCATCGAGCACCGCGTCCTGGACCTCGCGATTGTGAAAGTTAAGGTCCGGCTGCGAGGCGAGGAAGTTGTGCATGTAGTATTGCTTGCGCACCCCGTCCCATTCCCAGGCCGGACCGCCAAACACCGAAAGCCAGTTGGTCGGCGCCGTGCCATCCGGTTTGGCCGCAGCCCAAACATACCAGTCGGCCTTGGGATTGTCGCGGCTCGCCCGGCTCTCCTTGAACCAGGGATGCTGATCGGAGGTGTGCGAAATCACCTGGTCGATGATCACCTTGAGGCCAAGCCGCTTCGCCTCCTTCATCATGGCGTCGAAATCTTCGAGTGTGCCGAACATCGGATCGACGTCGCAATAGTCCGACACGTCGTACCCCATGTCGGCCTGGGGCGAAGTGAAGAAGGGTGAGAGCCAGATCGCGTCGACGCCGAGCGAAGCGATATAGGGCAGACGCTCGATAATCCCCTTGATGTCGCCGATCCCGTCGCCGTCCGTGTCCTGGAAGGAACGCGGATAGACCTGATAGATCACGGCACCCCGCCACCAGTCGGAAGCGGTCTGGCGAGCGGGTTTGGCGGCGGCTTTCATCATGGGCACGTCCTCTGGCTGGAATCAGGGATGGAGGTTCAGGCAATCCGGTTGCGGGCCGAATGTCAAACTCGGCCAAGTCCTAGACTGACATCTGCCTGTAATGTTCCGGTCGCATAAGGCCTTGTCACGAAACTTGCAGGATGACCGCCAAGTCCATGCGGTGATTCCGGAATCGAGCGACCGCCCATGCCAATCGCGCCCATCTCCAGCCCTGCCCTGCAAAGCACGCCACTGCCCCGACTGACCATCGTTACCGATGCGTGGCATCCGCAGGTGAATGGCGTCGTGCGTTCGATCGAGACGACCAATCGCGAGCTCAAGAAGATGGGCGTCGAGGTGTCCATGGTGACGCCTGAGCGTTTCGCCAGCTTTCCGATGCCGACCTATCCGGAGATCCGCCTGTCGCTGGCCTGGCCGGGAGAGGTCGGCCGGATGATCGCGGACCAGCGCCCGGATTATGTCCATATCGCCACCGAAGGCCCGCTCGGCCTGATGGCGCGCCGCTGGTGCCTGCGCAACGGCCAGCCCTTCTCGACCAGCTATCACACCCGCTTTCCCGAATATGTCGCCGCCCGCCTGCCGGTGAAAGCATCGTGGCTCTATGCCTATGTGCGCTGGTTCCACAACCGCGGCGGTGCCTGCATGGTGGCGACGGAAAGCCTGCGCAGGGAGCTGACGGCGCGCGGCATCAAGAACCTGAACCTCTGGAGCCGCGGCATCGACACCACCCTGTTTCGCCCGCGCGAGAAGACCGACAAGCCCTTCGGTCTGGCACGCCCGATCTTCATAACGGTCGGTCGCGTCGCGGTGGAAAAGAACCTGCCCGCCTTTCTCGACCTCGATCTCCCCGGCACCAAGGTTGTCGTGGGCGATGGCCCCGCGCGCACCGAATTGCAGGCACGGTATCCCGACGTGCATTTCACCGGCATGCTGCATGGCGAGGAGCTGGCAAAAGCCTATGCTGAGGCCGACGTCTTCGTCTTCCCCTCGAAGACAGACACCTTCGGCAACACGATCCTGGAGGCACTGGCCTCGGGCGTTCCTGTCGCCGCCTATCCGGTGACGGGGCCGATCGACATCATCCCGGCAGGCTCGAATGCCGGTGCACTCGACCACGATCTGCAGATCGCCTGCATCGCAGCATTGCAGGCGTCGCCCGAAAGCGCGCGCCGGCTGGCCGAAACCTATTCCTGGAAAGCGGCAACCGAACAGTTCTTCGACAATGTCGTGGAAGCCAAGGAACAGCGTCGCAAACGCGGATTGCGCAGCCGCTTCAGCACACGACCGGCTGATTTGACGGGCTGAGCCAAGACCTCAGCGGCGCTTCTTGCGTCCTTCGAACGGGTTTTCCCCCGCCTTGAAATGAATGCGGATCGGCACGCCCGGCATCTGGAAGTCGGTGCGCAGACCATTGGTCAGATAGCGCACATAGCTTTCCGGCAACGCATCGGGTCGTGTGCAGGAGATCATGAAGGCCGGCGGGCGGGCCTTGACCTGCGTCATGTATTTCAGTTTCAGGCGGCGACCCGACACCGCCGGCGGCGGATGTTGCGTCGTCACGGCATCCAGCCAACGGTTGAGCTTGGCCGTCGAGATGCGTTTGTTCCAGACCATGTCGGTGTCGACAATGTTCTGCATGAGCTTGTCCAGCCCATAGCCGGTCTGGCCGGAAATCGGCACGGCGCGGATGCCGCGTGCCTGGGGAAGCAGACGTTCGGTCTTTTCGCGCAGATCGGCCAGAACCGCCTGTGGATCCTCCACCAGGTCCCACTTGTTGAAGGCGAGCACGGCAGCGCGCCCCTCGCGCAGGACGAAGTCGACGATCTGCAGGTCCTGCTTCTCGAAGGGGATGGTGGCGTCGAAGACGATGACAACCGTTTCGGCAAAACGAACCGCGCGCAGCGTATCGGCGACCGAGAGCTTTTCAAGTTTCTCCTGCACGCGTGCCTTGCGGCGCATGCCGGCGGTGTCAAACATCTTGATGGTCCGGCCGCGCCAGTCCCACTCGACCGAGATGGAATCGCGGGTGATGCCGGCTTCGGGTCCGGTCAGCAGACGGTCTTCGCCGAGAAAGCGGTTGATCAGCGTCGACTTGCCGGCATTCGGGCGGCCGACGATCGCAACCCGCAGCGGCTTGCTGTCGTCGTATGCGGGTTCGACCTCATCATCCTCGCCATCGAGATCGCCATCCTGCGGCAAGAGGACATCGGTCTCGGCTTCATCGTCGGGTTCCGGAAACGCACGATCTTCGCCGATCGCATCGACGATGGCGTCGCGCAGGTCGATCATGCCCTGGCCATGTTCGGCCGAAATCGGCACGGGTTCCCCAAGGCCGAGCGTATAGGCATCGTAGAAGCCTGCATCCGACCCACGAGCTTCCGACTTGTTGGCAACGAGGACGACAGGCTTGCCGCGCCGGCGCAGCATCTCCGCAAGAGATTGGTCGACGGGGGTCAGCCCGTATTTGGCGTCGACGACGAAGAGCGACAGATCCGCCTCTTCGATCGCGGCTTCCGTCTGGGCGCGCATGCGGCCTTCGAGCGTCTCGGGTCCCGCCTCTTCGAGGCCGGCGGTATCGATGATCGTGAAACGCAGGTCCACGAGTTTCGCGTCACCTGGACGGCGGTCGCGGGTCACGCCCGGTGTGTCGTCGACGAGCGCCAGCTTCTTTCCGACCAGACGGTTGAAAAGCGTGGACTTGCCGACATTCGGACGACCGACGATGGCAACGGTGAAACTCATGGGAACGCTAGCTTTCCGGCCTTCAAGGCCTTGTCGTTGTTACGGCGCCTTGCCGGATGCCTTGATGTTGTCGAGAAGCATCTGCGCACGGGCGGACGTGTTGCGCGGGGTCTCCGCGTCTTCGGTGATCTGCTCGAACCATTCGCGCGCCCGCACCATGTCGCCGGCCTTGTAGGCGGCGAGGCCCAGCGCTTCGCGGGCGGCATGGCGCATGGCATTCGCCGGCGTAGCCATGGCTTCAACTTCGGCAGAGACCTGTTCATAGGTGCCGTTGTCGACCATCAGCCAGGCAGCGCGGACGCGCGCCGCGTTGCGCACCGCTTCCGGCACGCTCTGATCGTCGCCGATCGCCTTGAAAGCTGCGATCGCGGCTGCCGGATCGCCCTTTTCGGCGAAGACCGAGGCACCGCGGAAGCGCGCCAACAGACCATAGGCGCCGTAGCCATCCTTTTCGAGCGCCTGAAGGGCGGCTTCGGCTTCGTCCCGCTTGCCTTCGTCAGCGAGCTTCAGCGCGGCCAAAAACTGGTCGCCAGCACCGGAGGCCTGGGTCGTGTCCCAATGGTCCCACAGCCGGTGGCCGGCCGTACCGACGACGATCAGGACCGCGACGCCGATGATGATGCGGCTGTAGCGCTTCCAGGCATTACGCACCTGATCGGAGCGAAGCTCTTCGTTGACTTCGCGGATAAAGCTGTCGTTCTGGTCAACCATACATACCCCCGGCAATGCCGGCCTTTCCATGCAATGTCATGCGTGAGCGGCCTTCTAGCCGATTTTTGCGCGCTTGTAAGGGGAAAACCGCGAAATGCCCGCGGCCTTACATCGGCAGAGGCGCCACGCCGATCAACAACTCGTGCAGCTTGAAGGTGATGAGCGCCCACAAGGCGAGGCCGAGCACGACGGCGATGGCATCGAAGCGGGCCGAAACGAAGGGCTTCAGCTCAAGATCGCCGGCGCGCTGGCGGCGCTTGTAGTTGATCCGGAGCACCACGCCCCAGGCGAGCAGCGACCCAAACAGCAGAATGGAGGCAAGGTCGCCATTGGCAATGAGATGGGCAGCCGCCCAGATCTTGATGGAGAGCACGATCGGGTGCTTGGTCTTCGTCGCGATATGTCCGGCTGGCAGGAAACCGGCGACCAGACAGATCATGGCGATCAGCATCAGCGTGATCGTGAGGTGGTTCATGCCCATGGGCGGGAACCAGACATTGATCACCGGTGCAGTGGCATAGCCCCAGATCAGCACGATCAGCGAGAGGAGGCTGAGGGCTGAATTGATGACGCGCCAGCCCATGAGCCCGAAACGATCGGTCATCGACAGGCGGAAGCCGGGCGCGACGACGCGGATCAGGTGGGTGGCGAGGAACAGGATGATGCCAAGAATGAGGAGCGTCATGGAGAAAACCTTTCAGGTCGCGTTGTCGAAAGCCTTACTGGTCTCGTCCACGAATATCCAGCCTGTTCAAAGCTTCGCCGCATTTGGATGGGAGGCAAACCGCCTTGTTGATTTCCGGGTGTTTGCCGATGTTTCGTTCCCTGATCGCCGTTTCGCTTGCCTTGACCGCCTCGACGGCATCAGCCGGAGAGCCGGCCCCTGCGGCAAAAGGCGCGGCCGACGCAAGGCCGAAACAGATCCTGATGATCTCCTTCGACGGCGCACACGACAACAAGCTCTGGAAACGCAGCCGCGACATCGCCAAACGCGCAAATGCCCACTTCACCTATTTCCTCTCCTGCGCCACGCTGATCCCGCGCGAGCGGGCGAGCGACTACAAGGCGCCGGGCATCAAGGCCGGCCGCTCCAACATCGGCTTTGCGCAGACGGTGGAGGAAGTTGCGACCCGGCTCGACAATATCTGGGCCGCGCATAAGGAAGGCCACGAGATTGCCAGCCACACCTGCGGCCATTTCGACGGCAAAGACTGGACGAAGGATCAGTGGCTGACGGAATTCAAAAATTTCGACCGGGTGATGGCCGGCGCCTGGAAGGACAACGGCCTGGGCGATCGCGAACCGGAAGGCTGGGCGGATTTCGTGACGAAAGGCATTACCGGCTTCCGTGCCCCTTACCTCTCGGCCCCCGACAGCCTTTACGAGGCCGAGCGGGAACACGGCTATCGCTATGATGCGAGCTTGGTGACCCACGATCCAGCCCCGCCGCGCAAAGAGGGCGGGCTGATCCGCTTCGGGCTGCCGCTGATCCCGGAAGGGCCGAACAACCGTCGCATCATCGCCATGGACTACAACCTCTTCATCCGCCATTCCGGCGGCATCGACCATCCGTCGAAAGGCGACGAATTCGCCGAGCGCAGCTACGAGGCCTTCAAGACCGCCTTCGAAACCCAGTACCACGGCGACCGCCAACCCCTGCAGATCGGCCTGCATTTCGTCACCATGAACGGTGGCGCCTATTGGGCGGCGATGGAGCGGTTGGTGGCGGAGGTCTGTCCGAAGCAGGATGTCGCCTGCGTCACCTATTCGGAGGCGTTGGAGATGCTGGGCAAGAATGGTGAGGCGGCACCGGGGACGGGCGAGATGTGACTAAGCCGACGTTCGACAAATAGCAGAAGACCGCGCCGGTTTCCCGGACGCGGCCTTGTTCTTTTTGCCGAATGCCTCAGTACGGTCTGTCGGCTGCGATTTCGCCTTCGGCGGCTTCACGCTCCAGGTAACGCTGGTCGATAGCCGGCAGAGGTTCGCCGTCGATGGCTGCTTCGAAGGCGGCGAGACGCTTGTGGATCGACAGGAGCTCGATGATCGTCGACCAGTAGCTGACGAGATACTGGAAGCTATCGGTGACCTGACCGAAGGCGGTGGAGATCTGCTGCCAAAGACCCATCGTCAGTTTGCCTGCGACAATGGTCGGGATCAGGATGAAGTTTAGAAAGATCGCATCGACTTGACCGAATGTGTAACGGGCGATGTTGAAATAAGTATAGTGCCAGTACATGCGGAAATAGTTGCGGCGAACATTGGCGAAAAGCTCACGCACGGTCACCGGCTGCGCGCGATCCGCATTATCCTCGCCATAAACCAACTCCTTACGGAACGCGGCCTCGACACGCTGGTTGCGGAACTGCAGTCCGGGGAGTTTGATACCCGCGACCATCAACAGGATCGTCCCGAAAGCCGACCAGCCGATCGCCAGCCAGAAAAGCGCATGAGGAACGGCGCCGATTACCGGAAGCTCGCTCACATGTTCCGACATGCGGAAGAGGATCGGCAGGAAGACGACGAGCGTCATCACCGAGTTGATCAGGGCAACACCGAGGCCCTCCATGATATTGGCAAAGCGCATCGTGTCTTCCTGAACGCGCTGCGATGCACCCTCGATGTGGCGCAGCTTGTCCCACTTCGACATGTAGAAGTCGTTCATCGCCTGACGCCAGCGGAAGACGTAGTGGTTGGTGAAAAAGGCAGTCACGACCGAAAGTGTAACGCCAACCAGACCAATCTCCAGAAAACGGAACTGGAGGCTGAAAAGCTGGTCGGAAGTGACAGAGCCATCGCCATTCAGCGCCTTCTGGAAGAGATCGAAGAAGGGGCCACGCCAATTGTTGATGGCCACGGAGATCTGCACACTAAAATAAGCGATGAAGATAATGAAGGCCGAGCCCCATACGGACCAGTTGGTCCAGGGGTGGTCCTTGGCCAGCACCTTCCAAGCGCTTCCGAAGATCAGCACGAAGATGGTGAAATAGAGATAGAACCAGAGATTATCAGGCGTGAAGAAGAAGGCGAGACCGACCGGTGGCTGCTGACCTTCGGCCAGCGGCGGCAAGCCAACCGCGGCACCGATCTGCGGGCCGACGGTATACCAGACGACAATACAGACGAGCGTCCAGAGGGCGGCTGAGGTGAAGAACAGCTTGGGCCGGGGGAAGAAGGAATGAAACACGCGGAAAACCTTCGTGTGGGAGAAGTCCTGTAATTCGAGACGGAACCTAGGGCACAAGCTCCGCAGCAGCAATGCCACTGCCAAATTGTGGCGGAATTACCCCCGCAATAATTACAGGTTCGCAAGAATAGACAGGATGACCGTTCGAGAGTGAGCGCGTCAGGCGGCCGCACCGCGCAAAACGAAATCAGCTTCGATCTCGTCAAAAGGCACAAACACCTTGGAGGCGGCGTCCTTCTCGACCAGACCCCACTCGACCAAGACGCTGACATCTTCATGCACGCGCTTCACATCCCGCTCCAGTGCTCGGGCAAGACCCCGGATGGTGGACGGTCCGAGCGTCTGCAGGCACTCGATGAGCTCCCATCGTTTAGGAGACAGGATCGAAAACAGTTGAGCCGGCGAGGAAAATGTCAGGACCGTGGAATGGGGGCCGGCCTTACCGGTCTTCCACACGTCGACAAAACGCACAGCCATAGCCTCGACCTGCGCCATCGCGTCAGCATCACGTCGCATCTGAATACGAGCTTTCGTCATGGCTCAGCCCTCCCAACATGAAGAACGGTCGCCGTATGATGGGTCCAATGCCGACAAGCTGCAAGCAAGCGGTTCGCTTGTCCTTGCCTCCCACCCAAAAATCGCTAGGGAAAGCGCAAACCTTTTTTTTTCAGGAGTGCCCCATGAGCGATCTCAGCCTGCAGCAGGCCATCGACAACATCTACACCTCGCTGAACAATGACAACGAGGAGATCGACCTGCACATTGCCGCCCTGAAGGCAGCGATGGGACGCGAAGGTGTCAAGGAAGCGGTCTTCGAGCCGGGCAAGCTCGCCCAGTCGAACCGTCAGGGCCGCAAGATCATGCAGTCCTATTTCAAGAAGAAGGGCGTTGCCGTCGCCTTTTCGAAGTCCGAATAAGGCTTCTGACGAGACGCAAAAACGCTCGCCTTAGTCGGCGAGCGTCAGCACCAGCGGCCCATTCTTCGTCACCACGATCGTGTGTTCGAACTGGACGGTCGGCGCCGGCGGATCGCTGTAGAGCGTCCAGGCATCATTGTCGCCGTCCTCGGCCCAATGGCCGCCGAGCGAGAGAAACGGTTCGACGGTAAACACCAGCCCCTCTTCCATGATCCGGGTTTCGTCCGGATCCGGCCAGGTCGACAATTCCTTCGGCTCTTCATGCAGCGAGCGGCCGACGCCGTGGCTGGCAAGATTGGTGATCAGCGTATAGCGGTTCTTCTTGGCGAACGCACCGATTGAATTGCCGATATCGGCCATCGGCCGGCCGGTCTTCACTTGGTTCAGGCCCACCCAGAGCGCCCGTTTGCCGTCGCGCAGCAACCGTTCCTGCTTGGCCGTGCCCGGCGGCACGATGAAGGAAGAGCCGGTATCGCCGAAATAGCCGAGCTTTTCCGCCGACACGTCGATATTGACGAGATCGCCCGCCTTGATCACCCGATCGCCCGGAATGCCATGCGCGATTTCCTCGTTGACCGAGATGCAGGTGGCGCCCGGAAACTGGTAGCAGAGCTCAGGCGCAGACTGCGCGCCATTATCTTCCAGCAGCTTGCGGCCGATCAGATCGAGTTCGCGTGTCGTGATGCCGGGCTCCAGCGCCGCCGCCATCACCTTGACGGCGGTCGCACAGATGCGGCCGATATCTTTCAGACGGACGAGGTCCTCTTCGGTTTCAACGATCATCAGGGGTCCTCGCGGTCTTCAGGGCATTCGCCCTCGGGGCAAGGCCGCTGCTTACGCAGCCGACGCCTTCTCCGTCAACGCCTTCCGAACCAGCGGCGCGACTTTTGTTCCGAAGAGCTCGATCCCGCGCATCAGTTCCTTATGCGGCATCGGGCCGATCGCCATTTGCATCAGGAAGCGGTCATTCTTGAAGATGCCGTGCATGGCGACGATCTTTTCGGCCACGGCTTCCGGGTCTCCGACGAAGAGCGCGCCCCGCGGACCGCGCGAGGCATCGAACTGGGCGCGGTTGGTCGGCCCCCAGCCACGCTCACGGCCGATGCGGTTCATCACCACCGCCTGCGGTTCGTAGAAGATGTCGGCCGCCGATTCCGTCGTGTCGTGGATAAAGCCGTGGACGTTGATCGAGGTCTTCAGCGTCTTCGGGTCGACACCGGCCTTCGCCGCACTCTGGCGATAGAGATCGAAGAAGGGGGCAAACCGATGCGGTTCGCCGCCGATGATGGCAAGCGCCAGCGGCAGGCCGAGATAACCGGCACGCGCCGCCGACTGCGGGGTACCGCCGATCGCGATCCAGAGCGGCAGCAGGTCCTGCAGCGGACGGGGATAAACGCCCCTGCCCTGAATGGGCTTGCGGGTCTGACCTTCCCAGGTGACCACCTCATTCTCGCGGATCTCCATGAGCAACTGCAGCTTCTCGGCAAACAGCAGGTCATAGTCTTCGAGGTCATAGCCGAAGAGCGGAAAACTCTCGATGAAGGAGCCACGACCAACCATCATCTCGGTGCGGCCGTTCGAGAGCAGATCGACGGTGGCATATTGCTGAAAAACTCGCACGGGATCATCCGAGGAGAGGACCGACACTGCACTCGTCAGCCGGATGTTCTTGGTCTGCACGGCAGCGGCCGCGAGGATCGTCGCGGGCGAGGACGCCATATAGTCAGGGCGGTGATGTTCGCCGAGGCCGAAGACATCGAGCCCCACCTCGTCGGCGAGCTTGATCTCGGCCAGCAACTCGTCGACCCGCCGCTTGGCATCGGCCCCCTTGTTGGCGGCATTGGGATCGACGTCGGCAAAGGTATAAAGCCCGAGTTCCATGGCATGACTCCTGATCGCGTGTGTTGTCCCTGACATAGAGATTTCCGGCTGCAGGCAAAAGAGCCTGGCATCGAACACTGTGTTACGTCTCGCACGCCTCTGACCACGCACCAAGGCTGGGCTGCGGCAAATCGCCGTTGCTTCGGAACTTCATTTGAGACTAACCTTTGATTTCGCGGGTGCAACAAAACACCCGTCATCCATCGGCATCCGTCGAGAAGGAAAATTCAGATGAAAAGAACAGTCGTCGTCACCGGTTCCACCAGCGGCATCGGTCTTGGTATAGCCCGCGCCTTTGCGGCCGAAGGCGCCAATGTCGTGATCAATGGCTTTGGCGACAAGGCCGAAATCGAAGCCATCCGCAAGTCGCTCGAGGACAAGGGCGGCAAGGCGCTCTACCACGCCGCCGACATGACGAAGCCGGCGGAGATCGCCGACTTGATCGCCACGGCCGAGCGTGAATTTGGCGGCGTCGACGTGCTCGTCAACAATGCCGGTATCCAGCATGTCTCGCCCGTCGAGGATTTTCCGATCGACAAATGGGACATGATCATCGCGATCAACATGTCGAGCGCCTTCCACACGATTCGGGCCGCCATTCCCGGCATGAAGGCGAAGAAGAAGGGCCGCATCATCAACATCGCCTCGGCCCATGGCCTCGTCGCCTCGCCCTTCAAGTCCGCCTATGTGACGGCCAAGCACGGCATCCTCGGCCTCACCAAATCCGTGGCCCTCGAAGTCGCCGAGTTCGGCATCACGATCAACGCCATCTGCCCGGGTTATGTGCTGACACCGCTGGTCGAGAAGCAGATCCCGGACACGGCCAAGGCCCGGGGTATTTCGGAGGAACAGGTGAAGACCGAGGTCATGCTGCGCCTGCAGGCGACCAAGGAATTCGTCTCGATCGACGAAGTCGCCCAGACCGCGATCTTCCTCGCGAGCGACGCAGCCCGCCAGATCACCGGCACGTCGATCTCCATTGATGGCGGCTGGACAGCACAATAAACTTGAAAGATGACGCTGCGCCGCCCACCATCGACAAATCGGGCGACGCAGCCGCGTCCGGCAGCCGGACATCGAGGGGACAAGACCAGTTCATGGCAGACAGCATTCGTTTCATTCTGAACGGCGAGGATATCGCCCTTGCAAGCCTCGATCCGACCGAGACGCTGCTCGACTTCCTGCGCCTGAAGCGCCGGCTGACCGGCTCGAAGGAAGGCTGCGCGGAAGGCGACTGCGGCGCCTGCACGGTGCTGGTCGGCCGCCTCGTCTCGGGACGCCTGGTCTATGAAACGGTCAATGCCTGCATCCGCTTCGTCGGCTCGCTC
This sequence comes from Hyphomicrobiales bacterium, assembly GCA_900473805.1. GTDB lineage: Bacteria > Pseudomonadota > Alphaproteobacteria > Rhizobiales > Rhizobiaceae > Allorhizobium. Next base: position 375,705 of record UCMS01000006.1, read on the forward strand.
AACGCCACGCATGTGGTGACGGTCGAGCATCTGGCGGCGAAGGACGGCACGCTGCATCCGGTCCAGCAGGCCATGGTCGACTGTCACGGCTCGCAATGCGGCTTCTGCACGCCCGGCTTCGTCATGTCGCTTTACGGGTTGTGGCTGACCTCGGAGAACCCTGGCCGCGCCGAGATCGAACGGGCGCTGCAGGGCAATCTCTGTCGCTGCACGGGTTACGAGCCGATCGTCAAAGCGGCCGAGCAGGTGGCCCGAATCCGCCCATCTGCCCTTTTCGACCCGCTGGAGCGCGAGCGCGCCGAAATCATCGCGCGGCTGGAGGACCTCTCCACCCGCGACACCATCCTGCTGAAGGGCGCCGATGGCCGCAGCCTCGTGGTGCCTGGCAGTGTCGAAGCCCTTGCCAACACGCTTGCCGCCCACCCCAAGGCCACCGTGGTTGCCGGTGCCACCGATGTCGGGCTCTGGGTCACCAAGCAGATGCGCGTGCTGGATCCGGTGGTCTTCATCAACCACCTCGAAGACCTGCAGAAGATCGCCGTCTCGCCTGACGGCATCACGCTTGGCGCCGGCGTCAGCTACACCCATGCCTTCGCCGCACTCCGCCGTGAAATCCCCGCCTTGGGTCGTCTGATCGAGCGCATCGGCGGCCAGCAGGTGCGCAACATGGGCACGATCGGCGGCAATGTCGCCAACGGCTCGCCGATCGGCGACAGCCCGCCGGCCCTCATCGCCCTGGGTGCGACCGTCACCCTGCGCTCGGCTTCCGGCACCCGCACCCTGCCGCTCGAGGACTTCTTCATCGACTACGGCAAGCAGGACCGCCAGCCGGGCGAATTCGTCGAAAGCCTCTTCGTGCCCCGCCCGAAGGCGGAGAGCCACGTGGCGATCTACAAGATCTCCAAGCGCCGCGACGAAGACATCTCCACGCTCTGCGGCGCCTTCCATCTGGAGAAGGACGCAAGCGGCACCGTCACCAATATCCGCATCGCCTTCGGCGGCATGGCCGCAACTCCGAAACGGGCTCGGTCGGTCGAAGCCGCGCTGTACGGCAAGCCCTTGACGCAAGCCACGGTCGAAGCCGCCCGCGACGCCTTTGACCTCGATTACAAACCGCTCACCGACTGGCGCGCCACGGCGGAATACCGCCAGCTGACGGCAAAGAACCTGCTGACGCGTTTCTTCCTGGAAGTGTCGGGCACGCCGCAAGAACTGCAGCGCTTTGCGGTGGAGGAGGCGTGATGGGGATTGCATTGTTAGGTCATGCCGAGAGTTACCCCCCTCTGTCGGCTCCGCCGACATGGCCACAGACGAGAAAAGACCCCCTCTGGCCTGCCGGCCATCTCCCCCACAAGGGGGGAGAGACTTCGCGGAACCCGCTCAGCCCAATCTCCAGAGGGGGCGGCTGGGTTAAGCCCTCCCCCTTGTGGGGAGGGTTTGGGAGGGGAATTGTCTCTTCACTTGCGAGACTGAAAGACGGAGGCCTTGATGGATAAGGCGACCTACGAGACGACGAAATACATCAAGGGGCCGATGCACCAGTCGCTGCGGCATGATTCAGCGCACAAGCATGTCGCCGGAAGTGCCGAATATATCGACGACATTCCCGAACCCGCAGGCCTGTTGCATGGCGCACTCGGCATGGCGGACCGCGCCCATGCGGAGATCCTGTCAATCGATCTTTCGGCGGTGAAGGCCTATCCCGGCGTTATCGACGTCCTGACCGCCGCCGACATCACCGGCGTCAACGACGTCTCCTCCGGCGGCCGCCATGACGAGCCGCTGATTGCGACGGACAAAATCGAGTTCCACGGCCAGACCATCTTCGCCGTCATCGCCGAAACCCGCGACGCGGCACGGAAAGCTGCCCGCCTCGCCAAGGTCGAATACCGCGACCTGCCCTTTTGGACCGACATCGACGGCGCGCTGGAGAATGGCAGCCCGCTCGTCACGCCGGGCATGACGCTGAAGCGCGGCACGCCGGAGACCGAGCTCGACAAGGCAAAGCATCGCATCAAGAGCTCGATGCGCATAGGCGGCCAGGAGCATTTTTATCTTGAGAGCCATATCGCGCTGGCCATCCCAGGCGAGGATGATGATGTGACCGTCTGGTCCTCCACCCAGCACCCTTCGGAAATCCAGCACATTGTCGGCCACGTGCTCGACATCCCCTCCAACGCCGTGACCGTCAATACGCGCCGCATGGGCGGCGGCTTCGGCGGCAAGGAAACGCAGGGCAACCAGTTCGCGGCACTCGCCGCGCTCGCCGCCAAGAAGCTGGAGCGCGCCGTCAAATTTCGCCCCGACCGCGACGAAGACATGGGCGTCACCGGCAAGCGCCACGACTTCAAGATGAATTTCGACGTCGCCTTCGATGACGACGGCAAGATCCACGCCATCGAGGCCAATTTCGCCGCCCGCTGCGGCTACTCCTCCGACCTCTCAGGTCCGGTTACCGACCGCGCTCTCTTCCATGCCGATTCCAGCTATTTCTATCCGCATGTGAAGCTGACCTCACAGCCTTTGAAGACCCACACCGTCTCCAACACCGCCTATCGCGGCTTCGGCGGACCGCAGGGCATGCTGGGCGGCGAGCGGGTGATCGAGGAGATCGCCTATGCGCTGGGCAAGGATCCGCTCGAGATCCGGAAAGCCAACTTCTATGGCGAGAAGGGTTCGGGTCGCGACGTGACCCCCTACCACCAGCAGGTGGAAGACAACATCATTCTGAAGGTCGTTGAGGAACTGGAAACCTCAGCCGATTATCAGGCGCGCCGCCAGGCGATCATCGACTTCAACAGGACGAGCCCGATCATCAGGAAGGGCATTGCGCTCACTCCGGTGAAATTCGGCATCTCCTTCACCATGACCGCCTTCAACCAGGCGGGCGCGCTCGTCCATATCTATCAGGACGGGTCGATCCACCTGAACCATGGCGGCACCGAAATGGGCCAGGGCCTCTATACGAAGGTCGCCCAGGTCGTTGCCGATTGTTTCCAGGTCGATGTCGACACGGTGAAGATCACGGCGACGACGACCGGCAAGGTGCCGAACACCTCGGCCACCGCCGCCTCCTCCGGCTCGGACCTGAACGGCATGGCAGCATGGGACGCCGCCCGCCAGATCAAGGAACGCCTGGTCGCCTTTGCCGCCGAGAAATACAGCGTTCCCGCCTCGGAGGTCGAGTTCCTGCCGAACCGGGTGCGCGTCGGGGAGCAGATCTTCTCCTTCGGCGACTTCGTCAAACAGGCCTATTTCGGCCGTGTCCAGCTCTCGGCTGCCGGCTTCTACAAGACGCCGAAGATCCACTGGGACCGCGCCGCTGGTCGCGGCACGCCCTTCTACTACTACGCCTATGGCGCCGCCTGCACGGAAGTCTCGATCGACACGCTGACGGGCGAATATCTGATGGAGCGCACCGACATTCTGCATGATGTCGGCAAGTCTCTGAACCCGGTCATCGACATCGGCCAAATCGAGGGCGGCTTCGTGCAGGGCATGGGCTGGCTGACGACGGAAGAACTCTGGTGGGACGGCAAGGGACGCCTGAGGACGCACGCACCGTCCACCTACAAGATCCCGCTCGCTTCCGACCGCCCGAAGATCTTCAACACCAAGCTCGTGCCCTGGTCTGAAAACACCGAGCCCACCATCGGCCGCTCCAAGGCCGTCGGCGAGCCGCCCTTCATGCTGGCGATCTCGGTTCTGGAGGCGCTGTCCATGGCGGTGGCATCGGTGGGAGGTTACCGGATCTGCCCGCGGCTCGATGCACCGGCAACGCCGGAGCGGGTGCTGATGGCGGTGGAGCGGCTGAAGCGGGCGTGATGGATCAGCGCGTCGCGGCCCGCAGCAGATAGAGGAAGGCTGCGAGGATCAGCACCGGCAGGACCAGCAGCTTGACGAGATAGGCCGTCGCGATCCCGATCGAGGCGGTGAAGAGATCGGCCGAGATCGCCACGCCATCCTGTATCACCTGCGCATTTGCGGCTGCGGTTTCCGCCATATCCGAAGCGGCTTGCAGGGTGCCGGTAAAGGCGGAGCCGAGGCGATCGAACATGCCGTCCTCCGCCGGCGGGATGCGATCGGTGGGAGACAGGTTTTCCGCAGGTGGCACCACGTCCACGTCCGCGCCGGCCAGATCCTGCTGCCCGCGCATGCGGTCGAAAACCTCCGTCGCATTGGTCCAGGCGCGGTCGGTGATCGCGTCACCGGCGTAAAAGGCGATCGTATAAGAGGCCGGCAGCAGAACGGCACCGAGCAGACCAAGAACGAAGACCGCCTTCGTCAGGCGAGACAGCAATTGCGGCACTCGGCGTGCGGTCAGGATCAGTCCGGCTGAGAACAGCGCGCAGGCGCCGAGGGCTACGGAAGCGAACTTGGCAACGGGCACCAGCACGAGCGACAGAATGCCGGAGACGATGGCGAGGCCGAAGAGGAGATCGACGAGCCGCTCAATGGTATTGATGACCGGCTGCAGCAATTGCCCGGGGCTTGCGGTCACCGAGGCAACACCGACTCCGCCGGAGATATCAGCGTCGCGGGCGACGCTCATCACCGAATTGGCCACCCGCAGCGTTCCATAAAGTGCGCCGCTGCCGACCATCACGTCACGGCTGAAGCGGGCGGCAATATCGGCGAGCGGATTGACGAGGAACAGCGCCACGGCAAAGCAGGCGACGAGCAACCAGATGATCAGGCCCTGCGTTCTGGTCATTGTGAACCCCCGTGTTTTCGAGGCGAAACCATAACACGTCGGGCATGTTACAGGCGCTGTGAAACCTCTGTCGGATAAACTGAAAGCCGCGCTGTCCAGTTCCCCCTTGAGAATGCTAGGATTGCCGCATCATGAGCCTGACCACCCTCCCCGCCTTTCTCGATGTCCACCCCAACGCCGTTCTCGTCGAAGTCGCCGAGACCAGGGGATCGACCCCGCGTGAGGCGGGCACATTGATGCTGGTGGCAGCTGAAGCGATCTGGGGCACGGTCGGTGGCGGCCATCTGGAATTCATGGCGATCGAACACGCGCGCAAGCAGTTGGCTGGCGAACCGGTGCCGCAGACGCTGGACGTACCGCTCGGGCCCGAGATCGGCCAGTGCTGCGGTGGTCGCACGATCCTGTCGTTCCGCGTCGTCGATCAGGCCATCACTGTCGAACTCACGCAACGCCTCGCCGACGAACGCGCGGCATTCCCCGACGTTACGGTCTTCGGCGCCGGCCATGTCGGCCTGGCGCTCGCCCAGGCGCTGGCACCCCTTCCCTTGAAGGTCACCTTGATCGACACGCGCGCCGAGATCGACGGCGACGTGCCCGCCGGCATCACATTCCGCCGCGTCGCGATGCCGGAGGCCGAGGTGGCGAAGGTCAAGCCCGGCGGCGCCGTCGTCATCCTGACCCACGACCATGCATTGGATTTCCTGATCGGCAGGGAAGCGCTTGCCCGAACCGACCTCGCCTATGTCGGCATGATCGGTTCGAAGACGAAGCGTGCCACCTTCGCCTCCTTCCTCGAGCGCGAGGATGCCCAACGCTCGGCGATGGAACGCCTGACGCTGCCGATCGGCGGCAATGCGGTCAAGGACAAGCGCCCGGCGGTGATCGCGGCCATGGTCGCGGCGGAACTGTTGACGGTCCTCAGCATCGGACGACCTGAATCAGAGTCTCAAACACCAGAATCAGCCTGACAACAAGATCAGCCAAACCAATGGTTTTGCGTGATTTTATCAAAAAGGCCCCGGCCGCAGATAATCCGCGATTCCGCCTTGGCGTCGCCAGACATCCGCTCGTGGATCGAACGGGCGCTGCAGGTTCTCAAGCCCCACATCCGCAAGCAAATCATCGGGTAACGCCGCCACATGCACGGGTGCGGCTCGCTTCCGACGGATCGGCAAGCGGGAAAGGAGGCCGGACAAGAGCCGGTCAACGGACAAAATTCTGCTGATCGCGGACACCATGTCTGCCTCCACGCTCTCTCTGCACTTCGTTTCTGATGGTGCGACCTTGCCTTCGATTGCAGGTCTGATCCAATTCAATTACGCTCGACACGCATAAAGAGAGCTTATCCATGAAATTGTCGAAACAGCTGCCGCTCAACGCACTCCGGGTCTTCGAGGCCGTGGCGCGACTGGAAAGTTTCACCCGCGCGGGGGACGAGCTCGGCATGACCCAGACGGCGGTGAGTTACCAGATCAAGCTGCTGGAAGGACATGTCGGCGAGGCGCTGTTTTTGCGCAAACCGCGGCGGATCGAGGTAACCGAGACCGGCCGGCGGCTGCAGCCGAAAGTGGCCGAAGCCTTTGCCCTTCTGTCGGACGCCGTGCATGAGGCACGGCAGGTGGGCGTGGAGACCCTGGAGATCCATTCGGTCCCGACCTTCGCCTCCAACTGGCTGGCACGACACCTCGGCAGCTTTCAGCTCGCCCATCCCCATATCGCGGTGCGCCTGCTGCGCGTCAGCCAGTTCCGCATGGTCGGCAGCATGGATGCGGACATTCAGATCCCCTGGCGCCAGGGAGACGTGCCCGGCATGATCAGCCATCCGCTGATCCGCCTGACCTTCACTCCGATGCTGTCTCCGGCTCTGGCACAAACCATCGGCGGCGTTCAAGAACCGGCTGATTTGCTGAAACTGCCGATCATCAGCCCCGACGATCCTTGGTGGAAGCAATGGTTCACGGCTGCCGGCATTCCGAATGCGGAGCTGAAAGGCACCAAGCTGCATAGCTACGAGGCGCAGGATCTCGAAGCCAGCGCAGCCGTGTCGGGTTACGGGGTGGCGATCCTGAGCCCCTTCTTCTTCCGCGACGAACTCGCTCTCGGGCGGTTGATCCAGCCCTTTCCCCTCGCACTTCCGGCCAATGCCCCAATCCAGCTCGCCTATCCCCATGCGAAGCGCAACGCGGCCAAGATCAAGGCCTTTGAGGCATGGATCATGGAAACGCTGGACGCCGAGAGAAAGACCTGACCTTCCCCCTCGTGCGAGAGCCAAGATTTACTGCATAAATGGGCTTTCGCCTTGAACAGGCGCAGGTCGGGGCTTCCCTTGCAGCGCAATATTTTTCACATTGACGGAGCCGGAAGGCAAAGAAGGGGATTTCTCGAATGTATGAATACGCGATCGCCTGGGAATGGCTGTCCTTCGCCGTGCGCTGGCTGCATGTGATCACGGCCATCGCCTGGATTGGCTCGTCCTTCTATTTCATCGCGCTGGATCTGGGCCTTGTGAAGCGGCCGGGCCTTCCCGTCGGGGCCTATGGCGAGGAGTGGCAGGTCCATGGCGGCGGCTTCTATCATATCCAGAAATATCTGGTCGCGCCGGCATCCATGCCCGAGCATCTGACCTGGTTCAAATGGGAAAGCTACGCCACCTGGCTCTCCGGTTTTGCCATGCTCGCCGTCGTCTATTATGGCGGCGCCGATCTCTTTCTGATCGACCGCTCGGTGCTGGAACTTGCCCCCTGGCAGGCTATCTGTCTGTCGCTGGCGTCACTCGCCGTCGGCTGGATCCTCTATGATCTCCTGTGCAAGTCGCCGCTTGGCAAGAACACTTGGGGCCTGATGGCGCTCCTCTACATCGTGCTGATCGCCATGGCCTGGGGCTACACGCAGATCTTCACCGGCCGCGCTGCCTTCCTGCATCTGGGCGCCTTCACCGCCACCATCATGTCGGCCAATGTCTTCTTCATCATCATCCCGAACCAGAAGATCGTCGTGGCCGATCTGATTGCAGGGCGCACACCCGATCCGAAATACGGCGTGATCGCCAAGCAACGCTCGCTGCACAACAATTATCTGACGCTTCCCGTCATCTTCTTCATGCTGTCGAACCACTATCCGCTGGCCTTTGCCACGCAGTTCAACTGGATCATCGCAGCGCTGGTCTTCCTGATGGGCGTCACCATCCGCCACTGGTTCAACACGACGCATGCCCGCAAGGGCAAACCGACCTGGACCTGGCTGGTGACGGTGCTGATCTTCATCGTCATCATGTGGCTTTCGACCGTGCCGAAGGTGCTGACCGGCGAAGAACAGGCGAGCCTCTCGCCGCGGCAACAGACTTTTGTCGACAACGGCCATTTCGAAGCCGTGCGCGATGTCGTACAGGGGCGCTGTTCCATGTGCCACGCAGCCGAGCCCGTTTGGGAAGGCATCGCGCGCGCACCGAAGAACGTGAAGCTCGAGACGGACGGCGAAATTGCCGCCCATGCCCATGAAATCTACATCCAGGCCGGCCGCAGTCATGCCATGCCGCCCCGAAACATCACCGAAATCTCGCCCGAAGAGCGCAAGCTGCTCGTCGCCTGGTACGAGACGACGGTCGAAGGCAAGTGATGACAACAGAGACCCTGATCCGCGGCCGCCTGCTCTCCTTCCGTCGTGCGCCAGAGCATGCCGGTGACAGGGAGAGCTATCTCTATGAGGAAGATGGCGCGCTGCTGGTGCGGGACGGCAAGATTTCAGCAGTCGGCGCCTATGGCGAGGTGAAGCCCAAGGCCGGCGCTGAGACATCAGAGATCGACCACCGCCCGCATTTGATCCTGCCCGGCCTGATCGACTGCCACGTGCATTTTCCGCAGATGCAGGTGATCGCCTCCTATGCCGCCAATCTCCTGGAGTGGCTGAACACATACACCTTCCCAGAGGAATGCCGCTTCGTCGAGACGGCCCATGCCGAGCGGATCGCCACGCAGTTCTTCGACGAATTCCTGCGCCAGGGCACGACGACGGCGGTGGCCTATTGCTCGGTGCACAAGGCCTCGGCCGATGCCTTCTTTGCCGAAAGCCTGAAGCGCGGCACGCTGATGATCGGCGGCAAGGTGATGATGGATCGCAATGCGCCGCAGGGTCTGCTCGATACGCCCCAGCTGGGTTACGACGAGACCCGCGCGGTGATCGAACAATGGCATGGCAAGGGGCGAAACCACGTCGCGATTACCCCGCGCTTTGCCATCACCTCGACGCCCGAGCAGATGGCGATGACGCAGAAGCTGGCGGAAGAATTCCCCGACCTGCATATCCAGACGCATCTGTCCGAGAACCACGACGAGATCCGCTTCACCTGCGAACTCTATCCAGACGCCACCGACTATACGGACATCTACGCCCGCTACGGCCTGCTCAGGAAAAAGGCGCTGTTTGGCCATGCGATCCATCTCTCGGATCGCGAGGCCGATGCCATGGCGGAAAGCGGCGCGGTCGCGGTGCACTGCCCGACCTCGAACCTCTTCCTCGGCTCCGGCCTCTTCCCGCTGAAGGCCATCCAGCGTCGGGAGAAGCCGGTGACCGTTGCGGTCGCAACCGATATCGGCGGCGGCTCCAGCTATTCGATGTTCAAGACCATGGACGAGGCCTACAAGATCCAGCAATTGCTCGGCGAGCGGCTGAACCCGCTGGAGAGCTTCTACCACATGACGCTCGGCAACGCGGTCGCACTCGACCTCGCCGACAGGATCGGCACGCTGGACGCGGGCACGGATGCCGATATCGTCGTGCTCAATGCGGCAGCCACCCCGGCCATGCGGCTCAGGATGGAGACTGTGACCTCGCTCTCGGAAGAGCTCTTCCTGCTGCAGACGCTCGGCGACGATCGTTCGGTGGTCGAAACCTATGTGGCGGGCAAGGCATCGAAGCCAGGCGCGGAGGCATGAGACGGTCATGAGCGAAAGCGGCTATTCCGGCACCCCTCTTCCGAAAAAGCTCGGATTGAAGCCGGAATTTACCGCTCTCTTCGTCGCGCTCCCGTCAGACCTTGCTCATCTGAGCGCCGATCTGCCCACGGCATTGCAGGCGCCGAGCATCGACGTCGCACAGGGCGTAAACCTCGACTATCTGCATGTGTTCGAAACGGAGCGCGCCCGCCTCGAAGACAATGCGCTTCGCCTGAAAGCCATGTTGAAACCGGCGGGCATGCTGTGGATCTCCTGGCCCAAGAAGGCGTCGAAAGTCCCGACCACCATCACCGAGGACGTTCTGCGCACCATCTTCCTGCCAACCGGTCTCGTGGATGTGAAAGTCTGCGCCGTCACCGAGATCTGGTCGGGACTGAAATTCATGATCCGCAAGGACCTTCGCTGAACCACTGTCATCCGGAGGAGGATGCGTCGTGCTGATCACCAACCTTGCGCTGGGCACTTTGATGATCTCGCTGACGGTGGCGATCCATACCTTTGGCCTGATTGGCGTCACCCATGCGATGAGCTGGGTCACCGACCGGATTCGCCTGCACGGCCATCGCAGCCGGATGCTGGCCATGAACACCGTCGTCATCGGAGTTTTTGCCGTGTTGACGGCGGAAGTCTGGCTCTGGGCCGCAGGGTTCACGCTGATTGGCGTGGTCGACGATTTCGAGACGGCTCTCTACTTCTCCACCATCACCTTCTCGACCGTCGGTTATGGCGATGTCGTTCCCCACCCGGAATGGCGGATGCTCGCGGCGCTCGAGGGCGTCAACGGCTTTCTGCTGATCGGCTGGTCCACGGCCTATCTTATCGCCGCCGGCATGCGCGTCGGCCCATTCAGATCGGGTGAGCATTTCTGAGCAGCACAAGAGGTAAAATTATTTTACCTCTTTCGCCTTCACTCTGTTCACAGCCGCGGCGGCGCCGTGATATGGCAGGAAGCAGGACTTTTCCGGAGAACCCGACCATGGCACCGATCCTCGAAATCTCAGATCTGAAAAACCTTGCTCGCAAGCGCGTGCCAAAGCTGTTCTTCGATTATGCCGACAGCGGCTCCTATACCGAGAGCACATACCGGGCGAACGAGAGCGACTTCGCCAAGATCAAGCTGCGTCAGCGCGTGCTGGTCGACATGAGCGGTCGCACGCTTGAGACAACGATGATCGGCGAGAAGGTGAAGATGCCGGTGGCGCTGTCGCCGACCGGCCTGACCGGCATGCAGCATGCCGATGGCGAGATGCTGGCGGCGAAGGCGGCCGAAGAATTCGGCGTGCCCTTCACGCTCTCGACCATGAGCATCTGCTCGATCGAAGACGTTGCCTCGGTCACCAAGCGGCCCTTCTGGTTCCAGCTCTACGTCATGCGCGACCGCGACTTCGTCGTGAACCTGATCGAACGCGCCCGTGCCGCCGGTTGCTCGGCGCTCGTGCTGACCGCGGACCTGCAGCTGCTTGGCCAGCGCCACAAGGACATCCGCAACAGCCTCGCAGCCCCGCCGAAGCTGACGCCGAAGCACCTCTACCAGATGGCGATCCGTCCACGCTGGTGCTGGAACATGCTCAAGACCAACCGCCGCACCTTCCGCAACATCCATGGCCACGCGAAGAACGTCACCGACCTCTCCTCGCTGCATTCCTGGACGGCAGAACAATTCGACCCAAAACTCTCCTGGGCCGATGTCGAATGGATCAAGAAGCAATGGGGCGGCAAGCTGATCATCAAGGGCATCCTCGACGTCGAGGACGCGAAGATGGCGGCAGAGACCGGCGCCGACGCGATCATCGTCTCCAACCATGGCGGCCGCCAGCTCGACGGCGCCCATTCCTCCGTCTCCATGCTGCCGAAAATCGTCGATGCCGTCGGCGATAAGATCGAAGTGCATCTCGATGGCGGCATCCGCTCCGGCCAGGACGTCTTGAAGGCGATCGCACTCGGCGCCAAAGGCACCTATATCGGCCGCCCCTTCCTTTATGGCCTTGGCGCCATGGGCCAGGCAGGTGTCACCAAAGCGCTGGAGATCATCGCCAAGGAGATGGACGTGACGATGGCGCTCTGCGGCAAACGCCAATTGGCTGACGTGGATCGCGGCATTATTGCAGAGAGCCCGTTCTGAGCAAAATGACAATGCGGGGCGTCGAGAGCGCCCCGCAGTCTGCAAGGCGCCTGACCGATCCGATCTTACGCCTCGACGAAACCCGTCGCAAGCGCGCTCGCCCAACTCGGCCGGTCCCGCTCCGCAGCGAGCTTACTCATCGCCATGTGGTCATAGGGCACCAGCCGGAAGGTGACAGCCCATGCGCCCGACGCGTCGTCTAGGATGGCATAGCTCGCATGCGGCAGCCCGGCCTCGACCTTATGCGGATGGGGCGCATCGTCCGTATAGCCCGGACCGCCGACGCTTCCCGGATTGATGATCAACCGTCCATCGGAAAGCTGCACGGCTCGCGGGATGTGGGTATGACCGCAGAGGATCAGGGGCTGGGATATCCGGTCCGCCCAGGCCTCGATCGTCGCCGGATCGCGCAAATGCACATGACCCTCCAGCGACACCTGCTCCAGCCAGTAGGTGTTGTCCTCCTGCGGCGTCGCATGGCAGAGATAGGCGACATCACGAAACACCGCATCGAAGGGCAGCGACTTCAGCCAGTCGAGATGCGCGGGCGAAAGCTCCGCATAGGCATCCGCCTCCCATTCATGCATGTCCCCGGCGGCATGCTCGACCAGATAACGATCGTGATTGCCGCGCACGGTGACCAGCTGAAGCGGCACGAGGATATCGGCGGTTCGCCCGGCTTCGAGTGGCCCCGACAGGCAATCGCCGAGATTGACAACGTCAGCGGTCGCGATCCCCTGCTCTGCGATGTCGGCGAGCACGGCTTCCAGCGCGAGCGCGTTGCCGTGAATATCGGCGATGGCAGCAAAACGCATGCTCAGCTGCCCCGATAGGTCGAATAGCCGTAAGGCGAGAGCAGCAGAGGCACGTGGTAATGCGCCGTGGTGTCGGAAATGCCGAAACGGATCGGGATCACGTCGAGAAAGGCGGGCTCGGCCAGAGGCGCCCCCGTACCCTTGAGATAATCGCCGGCATGGAACAACAACTGGTATTGCCCGACCTGAAACGCGTCACCTGCAAGCATCGGCCCGCCATCGACGCGACCGTCATCATTGGTGAAGACGGTCTTGATCAGTTCCGCCTCCTCGCCATTCATCCGCATCAACTGGATGCGCAAACCCTGGGCGGGCTTTCCGAGAGCGGTGTCAAGCACATGGGTGGTGAGGCCGGTCATATCTGGGGCTCCCGAATCGTGAAGGGGGTCTCGAAAAAGAACTCTTCGAGATTGTTGCCGGGTCCATCGCGATCGACAACCAGGAAATCGCTGACCTCCCCGATCGCCATCAGCGGATGGTGCCAGGTGTTGCGCCGATAGTTCACCCCCTGATGCGGGGCAGCGAGAAACACCTGAGGTTCCCCCGGCTTGCCGTCTTCATCGAGCGAAACAGCAACGAGAAACGGTCGCCCAGACAGCGGCGAAAAGCTCTGGCTGCCGAAGGGATGCCGCTCCATCATGCCGATCTCATAAGGAAAAGCGCGCGGCTGGCCGCGAAAAATGTTGACGATGACCCGAGCACCCTCGCCCGTGACCTCAGGCGAAAACAGCGCGTGAAACCGCTCGGTCGTGCCGCCGTTGATCAGCCGCACGGTCGAGGGATCGGCCTCGATCACCTCGCCGAACGGCGCAAAGGCTTGGGCCGTCAGGGGACGGATGGGGAGTTCGATGGGCAAAGGGGTCATTCTCCCTCGGGATAGATATGAATCAGGGAGTCGACGATCCGGACCAAATCAAGCGCTTCGTGTTTCGCAGTTTGGTACACATAGTCGAGATTGATGTCGAAGTATCCGTGCGCCATCCGGTTTCGCATGCCACGGATCGTCACCCAATCGATTTCCGGATGCTCTGCAACGAAGTCCGGCGAAAATGCTTCGAGTTGAACAACGCTTTCGCTTGCCATTAAAAGGCTCATCCCGACGCCACGTTGAACGAGAAGATTGTTGCGAAACTCTTTCAGGTCTAATGGACCCAAGAGTTCGTGAGCATCCAGAGATGCGCTCCGGATCCGTTCGAGAAGTGAGCGGACACGATGCTCGCGTTTCATATTGGCCGTGCTTCCGCCAGGATACGCCCCCGATGCTTCAGAGGTATCTCGCTGCTCGTGACGAGATGCACGGGCACTCCCTCTGCAAGGTCTTCAAGAGCCGACTGCAAACCGCCGAGCGTCATCAGGGAAGACCCCGGAAGCGCGTCGACCAGAATATCGAGATCACTATCTGAGCGGTCCTCTCCGCGGGCAACAGAACCGAAGACGCGCGGGTTCGTGGCGTTGTGACGTTCCGTCACCTCGCGGATTGCAGATCTCTTTCGTTCAAGCACATCTGAAGGTCGCATGCTGGTCTCCTTGACCTCAATATAAGCCAGAGCCCCCACAAACAAAAGATAACTGGATTCACCCACCAAAACGAAAACAGCGCCGAGGTTTCCCCCGGCGCTGCAATCTCTGTCACTCAGCCTGAAATCAGGCGGCGGACTTGGCGTAGTCGGCCGTCGGGACTTCGGCGATCGTCTTCAGAACGATCGAAGCGATCTGGTAGGGGCAGCCCTGGGAGTTCGGGCGGCGATCTTCCAGGTAACCCTTGTAGCCGTTGTTGACGAAGGAGTGCGGGACGCGGATCGAGGCGCCACGGTCGGCAACGCCGTAGGAGAACTTGTTCCACGGAGCCGTCTCGTGCTTGCCGGTCAGGCGCAGGTGGTTGTCCGGACCGTAAACGTCGATGTGCTCTTTCCAGTTCTTCGCAAACGCTGCCATGAGCGCCTCGAAGTACTCCTTGCCGCCAACTTCACGCATGAACTTGGTGGAGAAGTTGCAATGCATGCCCGAACCGTTCCAGTCGGTGTCGCCGAGCGGCTTGCAGTGGAATTCGACGTCGATGCCATACTTTTCGCAAAGGCGGAGCAGCAGGTAGCGGGCAACCCAGATCTGGTCGGCAGCGCTCTTGGAGCCCTTGCCGAACACCTGGAATTCCCACTGGCCCTTGGCCACTTCGGCATTGATGCCTTCGTGGTTGATGCCAGCCTCGAGGCAGAGGTCGAGATGCTCTTCGACGATCTCGCGAGCGATAGAGCCGACGTTCTTGTAGCCAACGCCGGTGTAATACGGGCCCTGCGGCGCCGGGTAGCCCTGCTCCGGGAAGCCGAGCGGACGACCGTTTTCGTAGAAGAAGTATTCCTGTTCGAAGCCGAACCATGCGCCTTCGTCGTCGAGGATCGTGGCGCGGCTGTTCGACGGATGCGGGGTGACGCCATCCGGCATCATGACTTCGCACATGACGAGAGCGCCGTTGGTGCGAGCCGGGTCAGGATAGATGGCGACCGGCTTCAGCACGCAATCAGACGAATGGCCTTCGGCCTGCATCGTCGAGGAGCCGTCAAAGCCCCAGAGCGGCAGCTGTTCCAGGGTCGGGAAGCTGTCGAATTCCTTGATCTGCGTCTTGCCACGCAGGTTTGCTACCGGCTTGTAGCCATCGAGCCAGATATACTCGAGCTTAAACTTGGTCATAGTGCTCTCTCTTCAGTCTCGCGCCACTCATCGGCGCAACAGAGGGGTGATTCTCCGGCGTTCCCGGGAGTCGCAGATGAAAATGCAGGAAGCGTGCCAGTTTACCGCCGAACCGACCCAACGCGCGAAAAATTTGCGTATGCGCCGCACAAACCCGCGGAACAGCAGGGATTTCTTAAATACCGACGTTCAGGATCAGGGAACAACAGACCGTCTCACCGTGTTAACCGGGCAGAACGGCACAAGAAAGCGCAGTGATGATTTTAAATTCATCACACTGATTGCACAATAAGTGCCCATATTTTAGGCATATTGCACTTTTCGTGTGCATTTCATTTTGAACTGTGTTAGGGATGGAGCATCGAGACAACACTCGGTGAAACGAGAGGTAGTAGCATGACAACGAACATGGTTCGGGAATCGGCGAAGATCTACGAATTCCCGGTGCGCGACGCAGCCCGGATTAAGGCTTTGCGTGAACGCCAGGCCCCCAAGCCCGTGATCTATGAGAGCGGTGCGGCGAGCTGGTATCACGAGGAAGCCATCCGCGAAGCCGAGCGGGCGCCAAAGCAGTAAGTGCCGTCAAGGCAACAAAAAACCGCCCGCACTGCGGACGGCTTCAAGCATGCGACGAGCGGGCCAAAGCCCGCTCTTTTCGTATCCGCTGGCTAGGCTTTGGTACCGAAGAGGCGCAACCGCATGACGCCGCCATCCGGATGCACGCCGATCCGCACATGCGTCACAGGCCCGATCTTCTGCACCTGATCCCCCTCGTAGAAATGCTCAGCATCCATCTGCATCTTCTGCCGCGTCAGGATCGGCTGCCACTGTTCCGAGGCGGCGATCTCCGCGTCGCTGAACGTGTCACCAGCGTCAGGCAGATAGGCGCCGAGCAGCTCGCAGGTGTCGGGGTAATTGCCCTTGTAGAAATGCGTATCGATCAGGATCCAATTGATCACGCCGGCATGACCAAGGCGGATGATCGCCCAGTCATGGCCTGGACCGCGGCGGCGCTTGGTTTCCCAGCCGTCGCCCATATTGGTGCCGCGGCCCGGCGACAGGATCTTGTCGGGATGGCCGTAATGGGCGTCCGACCAGGCGAGTGCTTTGGCACCATGGAAGATATAGGCAAGGTCGATCTCTTCCGAAGCGCCAACCTTCGACCAGTCGAAATGCGCCGCGCCATAGACGCGCAGACGCGCGATCCCGCCATCAGGATAGATGTGCAGACGCAGATGGGTCCAAACCTTTGATGTATCGGAATTGGCGAAGAAGTGCTGCGCGGACGGACCGAGGGGCGATTTGACCAAAAGCTCCGTCCAGACCGTCGCATCGGTCGGGTCGCCGCTTTCGACGAAAGCGGCTTCGATCGCGCAATGCGGGGGATAATTGCCGGTGAAGAAGCGCGTATCGACATCGAAGCCGAAGATGCGGCCAGGCATGGCCAAGCGGATGATCGCATGGTCGTGGCCCGGCACACGCTTGCGACGGCTTTCCCAGCCATCCATGTATTTGCCGTTGTCGTCGTAGAGATCCGGGTCGAAACTCGCCGGATCGTCGTTCAGCATCCGCGACAGCGGCGCGAAGAACTCGTCGGTCGAGAAGATGCCGACAGCACCGAGGCGCGCCGAGGCGAGATTGACGGCACCGGCAGCGAAATCCGGCAGAACGACGGTCGAGGTCTCAAGCATGTCAGTGGGTCTCCGGAAGCAGGCTTTCGAGGCGAAGCCTGGCGATTTTTTCCACCTGCTGGCAGGCGGTATCGAATTCTTGTTCGCGGCTGTTGGAGATCCGCGTCTCAAATGCGGCGAGAATGTCGTCCTTGCTCAAGCCCTTGACCGCGATGATGAAGGGAAAGCCGAATTTCTCGACATAGTCAGTGTTGAGCTCGGTGAAGCGGGCATGCTCGTCAGCGCTCAGGCGATCGAGACCGGCGCCAGCCTGTTCGCGCTTGCTGTCTTCCGTGAGTTCGCCGGCGATGGCGAGCTTGCCGGCGAGATCCGGATGTGCCCGCAACACCCCGAGGCGCTCCTCCTGGCTGGAGGTTCGAAACATCATCGCCATCGCATCATGCACGTCGAGCGCCGTCAGCGGCTCCGCAATCATCCCGGCATCGAAAGCGCGTTCCGCGATAAAGGGCGAATGTTCGAACACCCCGCCGAAACGTTGAACGAAGTCCGCTCTGTCCATACCGTCGATCCAGTTTCATGTAAGGCCGCAGCAGAGTAAGCCGCAGCAGGGAGGGTCTGCCGCCCATTCGGCGAAGCAGTTGGCGACTACGATTAGCCGAGCCTCCTAACCTTGTCGAGTTGCTCGAACAGAGAGGCACTTTCAACGCGGACGATGGGAGGGGCCCGCTTGTCCAAGCGGCGTTTAGACCTATCTACAAAGCGCTTCTCATCATATCTCGAAAGGATACTTCATGCCGATAGCCAAGGGCTATGCCGCAACGGACGCCTCCAAGCCATTGGTTCCGTTCACCTTTGAACGTCGCGAGCCGAATGACGACGACGTGGTGATCGACATCAAGTTCTCCGGCATCTGCCATTCCGATATCCACCAGGCGCGCAACGAATGGGGCAACTCCACCTATCCCATGGTGCCGGGCCACGAGATTGCCGGCGTGGTCACCGCAGTCGGCGCGAAGGTCACGCAGTTCAAGGTCGGCGACCGCGTCGGCGTCGGCTGCTTCGTCGACAGCTGCGTCCATTGCGAAAGCCGCAATGTCGATCTCGAACAGTATATGCCGGGCGTCGTGCCGACCTATAACGGCTTCGAGGCCGACGGCGTGACGCCCACCTATGGCGGCTATTCGAACACCATCACCGTGAAGGAAGGCTATGTGCTCTCCATTCCGGACAACCTGCCGCTCGACAAGGCAGCACCCCTGCTCTGCGCCGGCATCACGCTCTATTCGCCGCTCGTGCACTGGAAGGCCGGACCCGGCAAGAAGGTGGCGATCGTCGGCATGGGCGGCCTCGGCCATATGGGCGTGAAGATCGGTGCAGCCCTCGGCGCCGACATCACCGTGCTCAGCCAGAGCCTGTCGAAGAAGGACGACGGCATCGCCTTCGGCGCGAAGGACTACTACGCCACCGCCGACAAGGAGACCTTCAAGAAGCTTGCCGGCACCTTCGACCTGATCATCTGCACCGTCGGCACCGAACTCGACTGGAACGCCTATCTGAACCTCCTGAAGATCGACGGCGCGCTGGTTCTCGTCGGACTGCCGGAAAATCCGGTTCCTGTCCATGCCTTCTCGCTGGTCATGGGCCGCCGCTCGCTCGCCGGCTCCTCGATCGGCTCGATCAAGGAGACACAGGAGATGCTCGACTTCTGCGGCAAGCACAACATCACGCCGGAGATCGAGATCATCGACATCCAGCAGGTGAACGAGGCCTACGAGCGCGTCATCAAGAGCGACGTCCGCTACCGCTTCGTCATCGATATCGCGAGCCTCGACAAGGCTTGAGCGCCGTCAGTTCCGGCGTCCTGAAAGGGACGTGACGGGATGGCAGACCATGGCGGTGCCGGCTTCATCCGGCACCGCAGCCGTTTCCGCTTTATTCCGACGGGCACTCGAGGATACACGCAGCAGGCGCTGAAACTTCGGGCAATCCATGTGCTGCTCTGCCTTGCAATCGGCCACATGCCGCAATGCGTTTCGCAGCGTCGTCAGCTTGCGGATCTGCGCGTCCAATTGATCGGCCTTTCCATGCAAGGTCAGCCGCGAGAGTTCCGGCAGACCGTCGGGGCCGAACATGCCCCGCATCTCCTCCAGCGAGAAACCCGCCGTCTTGCCAAGTGCGATCAGCGAAAGCTGCATGAGTGCACGCGGCTCGAACTGGCGGCGAAGCCCGTGCCGGGCGACCGACCGGATGAGACCCACCTCCTCGTAGTATCGCAGCGTTGCAGCCGAGACCCCTGCTCGGCGCGCCAGTTCGCCGATATCGAGCAATTTCATCCTTGACCTCAAGTTGACTTGAAGTGGCAGGCTATTCTTCTCCCGTCCCTCAGACAACGAGAAATGTCATGAAACTCCCTTCTTTGGCCTTCAGAAATCCTGAACTGGTCGTTCTTTCTGGCAGCATGCTGGTCGGATCGCTCGGCATCAGCCTTGCAACGGTTGCGTTGCCTGCTTTGGCGAGAGCCTTTTCCGCCCCCATCCCGTCGGTGCAGTGGGTCATCATCGCCTACCTCGTCGCCGTCACCGCCAGCATTGTTGCGCTTGGCAGACTGGCCGACATCATCGGTCAGACCCGGGTCCTGATCCTCGGTCTGACGCTCTTTGCGGTGTCATCATTGGCCTGCGCGCTTGCCCCGTCGCTCTCAAGCCTGGTTATGGCCCGCGTTTTCCAGGGCATCGGCGGCGCGGTACTGATGGCTCTGCCGGTCTCGATGATCCGCACGGTCGTCGCAAAGGAAAAGACGGGCTCGGCCATGGGCCTGCTCGGCACGATGTCGGCCGTGGGCACGGCGCTGGGTCCTTCGCTCGGAGGTCTCACAATCGAACGATACGGCTGGAGTGCGGGTTTCTTGGCGGTTGGTCTTTTAGCATGCATGCTTCTCACGATGGCCATCGCCACCTTCGCCGGACGCTCCAGCACCGAGAAGACGGCTTCCGGATCGATCGATTGGCTGGGCAGCATATTGCTGGCGCTCGCCCTGTCGACTTATGCGCTGTCGATGACGTCGGGGAATGGCCCTCTGGGTGCCAGGGAACTTCTTCCGATCACGGCGGTGCTGATTGCTCTTTTTGCCTGGCGCCAGAAGGCCGCGGCAAGCCCGCTCGTGCCTGTCGCCCTTGTCGTCAACCGGCGCATTGTGCTCTCCCTGGGCATGAATCTCCTCGTCACCACCGTGATGATGTCGACGCTGGTCGTCGGGCCCTACATGCTGTCGTTCGGTCTCGGGCTCGGTGAGGCCTCGATCGGACTAGTGATGGCCGTCGGGCCGCTGACCTCCGCAGTGTCTGGGGTTCCGTCCGGCCGCCTGACCGACCGGTACGGCGCGGCACGCATGCTGCCGCTTGGCCTTCTGCAGATCATCATTGGCCTCGCTGCGCTCGCCATTTTGCCACGCCTGCTCGGGCTCTGGGGTTACGGCCTCGCTCTGGTTCTGCTCACGCCGGGTTTCCAGATCTTCCTCGCGGCCAACAATACCGTCACCATGCAAACCGTGGCCGAGGATGAGCGTGGCGTCCTATCGGGGCTGCTCGGCCTGTCGCGCAATCTCGGTTTCGTCACCGGGGCATCGGCGATGTCGGCGCTGTTCGCCCACAACCTCGGCCCAGTCGAAGGCGCCACCGCCGATCCGACAGTGATCGCACACGCCTTTACGGCCACGTTCCTGATGGCCACGGCCCTGCCCGTCATCGCTCTGGTCGCCGATCTCGTCAGGCTTCGACTGGGCGACAACGACCCGAAGCAGCAACGAGAGGCTCGTTGAGCCTCAAACCTGCAGTTGATACCCATTCCGCTCCGGAAACGGCCAGTCCGCGAGCAGCGCCATATCGGGCCTGTAAATCTCCACCTTTAACGGATAGCACTTGGCCACATCGCTCGAATGGCTGGTGCTGCAATCGCCGCCCGGGCAGGCCGAGAGTGCGCCCAAGAGATCGATCTCCGCGAACATCTCCAGAAAATCGCCGGGACGCACCGGGCTCGCCTTCATGAAATACTGCTGCGTATCGCGGGTGAAGCCGGTGCACATGAAGACGTTCAAGACGTCATGGACATGCGGCTCGGCGGCCTTGATGTCGATGCCCTGGTGCCGTGACAGCGCACGGCAGAGGTTCGAATGGCAGCAATGGTGATAGTCGCCGCCCGACAAGAGCCGGTTGGTATAGGGATCGCAGCGCGTACCGATCACGTCGTGCACACCGCCACCGAATTCGTCGAAACCGTACCAGCCGAGCGTATCATGGCTGATCGTCGCCATCGGGCGCAACGACGGCAGATTGCTCCAGAGGCGGTTGCCTGTGGTCACATGGGTGGCATGTAGCGCCCGCGTCTTGCCGGAAAAGAAGCGCTCGGAGAGATCGTTGGCGTTCCAGAGGTTCAGGTCGCCGACCTGCGGCCCCTCCACGCTGACGATGCGGAAGAAATGGCCCTTCGGCACCTCGAACGTATTGCCCTCGCGCGGCGGCACGATCACCTCGCCGACCTTCTCCATCGTCGCTCGCGCGCGCTCCAGAATGCTCATGTCGGGCACCTTCAACGACTCGACCGGATAGCAGACGACGGGTTTTACAGCCCGGCGGGCAGCCGCATCGGCAGGGATGGGGATGTTTGCGTTGAAGGGGGACATGTGAGGCTCCAGAACGGCATCAGGATGAAGGCCACAAGTTGCCCCACGGCCAGTCTTATGACAACAGCCTCCCTTCTTGCCCCATGAGCAAGTCTGGCTTAGTCATGAAGGGATGAAATTGCCACCGCTCCCGACACTCCGCGCCTTTGAGGCCGCCGCCCGCCGCGAAAGCTTCCTGCAGGCCGCGACCGAGCTCGGCATGACGGCAGCGGCCGTCAGCCAGCATGTGAAGACGTTGGAAGACTGGCTGGGTCTTGCTCTCTTCGAACGCCGCCCGCGTGGCGTGCGCCTCACCATCGATGGGCGCGAACTCGGCGCCGCCTGCTCGGAAGGCCTCGGCCATATCGCCCGCGCCGTCGAGCGACTTTCTACAAGAAAGACGGTCGTCCGGGCGAGTCTGGCCTGCATGCCTTCCGTCGTTACCCACTGGCTCGGCCCCCGCCTGCCCCGCTTCCGCGCAGCCCATCCCGATATCCAGGTATCGATCGTCTATCCGCTCGGCGCACCGACCCCGGATGAAGCCGGCGCCGACCTGCTGATCGGACACGGGACGCGCCCGCCGGGGCGGGCCGACCGCATCCTGGATGCCGCCACCCGGCCCACCTGTGCGCCCGCCTATCTGGAGCAGCACGGGCCGATCACAACACCCGCCGACCTCCTGAAACAGGACCTGCTGCACGACGCGACCGAGGCTGCCTGGCAATCCTGGCTGGCGGCACGCGGGATCGAGGGCGGGACACCCGCAGGACCGCTCTATGCCGATTTCAACCTGCTGGTCAGTTCGGTTCTCTCGGGCCTCGGCATCGGCCTCTGCCCGACAGCCCTGATCACCGACCACCTGGCAGCGGGCACGCTGACCGTGCTGTTTGAAGAAGCAGCGGACAAGGACAAGGCCTACTGGCTGCTGTCAGGCACGAACCTGTCCGAGCCTGCAGCGATCTTGCGGGCTTGGTTGCTGGAAGAGGCCACGAGCTCCGCTTCCAGCGCCTGATACTCGACGCAGGCTCTTTCATACTCGGCACGGAATGCCGGGGATTTCATGAGCTTGGACTTGAGGTCGCCGAGTGCCTTCATCTCGCCCTCACCACGCCGGCTTATGATGCTTGTGCCAGTGCTCGGCAATCTCGATCCGTTTCGGTACCCATACCTTCTCGTGGCTGGTGACGTAATCGATGAACCGCGCCAGCGCCGCAGCGCGCCCCGGCCGCCCCACGAGGCGACAGTGCAAACCGACGGACATCATCTTCGGGCTGCCGTTTTTCCCCTCCTCGTAGAGCACGTCGAAGGCGTCCTTAAGATAGGTGAAGAACTGGTCGCCGGAATTGAAGCCCTGCGGCGTGGCGAACCGCATGTCGTTGGTTTCAAGCGTATAGGGGATGATCAGGAAGGGTTTGCCGTCGAGATCCGGCACCCAGAACGGCAGGTCGTCGGAATAATTGTCGGAAGAGTACAGGAAACCGCCCTCCTCCATGACGAGGCGCAACGTGTTCATCGACGGCTTGCCCTGATACATGCCGAGCGGATGCGAGCCGGTCAGTTCTTTATGCAAACGCACCGCCTCTTGAATGTGCTGACGTTCGACCTCTTCGGGAAAATCCTTGTATTCCAGCCAGCGATAGCCGTGGCTGGCGATTTCCCAGTCCGCTTCCTTCATCGCGGCAACGGCTTCCGGATTGCGCGCCATGGCGAGCGTCACACCGTAGACGGTCACCGGCATCTTGCGCTCGGTGAACATCCGCCACAGCCGCCAGAAGCCGGCGCGCGAGCCGTATTCGTAGATCGATTCCATGTTGAGATTGCGCTGGCCGGCCCAGGGCTGGGCACCGACGATTTCCGACAGCAGGCATTCGGACGCCGGATCGCCATCGAGAATGCAGCTTTCCCCGCCCTCCTCGTAATTCACCACGAACTGCACCGCGATCCGCGCATCCCCCGGCCATTTCGGATCGGGAATGTCACGGCCATAGCCGATCAGGTCGCGCGGATAAGGAGCAGTCGTCATCGGTTCACCTCTCGTGTTTTGACGCGAGGCTATTGGCGACGGCGTCAGCTGTCGAGATGAAAATGACGCGGGATGCTGCGCCGCAACAGCTTCACGCGATCTTGCGGCTGGAGACACGGCCCAGGGGATGCAGCGAATGCACCGTAAACGGCGCGCCCTGCTCCGTCTCGACGAAAAGCGCGAGATTGCTGACCGTCACGGGCTCGGCCAAAACAGGGTCGAAATGCGCCTTCAGCGCCTGCTCAATGCGGGCGAAATCGCGCGCCAAAAGCGGGCCGGTCAGCGTCATGTGAAAGCGGAACTCGTCCATCACGTAAGGATGTCCCCAGCGGTGCAGATTGGAGAACTGGGGTGCCGACAGGCGTTCGGGATTGCGCCTTTCAATTTCCGCTTCGCTCAGCGGCGCCCGATAACCGTCGAAGGCCTGAACGACGGAAGCGGCAAGATGATCGACGGCGGCACAGGGGCGGTCAAGAATAAGGCCATAGACTTCACCGATTCGCCCGACGGAGAGCCCGGAAAGCGTGACCGGTTCCAGGCTGCCGGCAAAATGCATCAGTTCGCGCAGGAGCGTCGCTTCGTTTGCCCCTTCGCTCAGCCGGAACGGTGCCTTGAAAGTGGCGTGGAAGCCGAAACGACGCGGAAGCGCCGTATGAAAGGCGATCTCGTGCACACCGATCCCCTTCAGCCCGGGATGGTCGACGGCATGGCCGGAATAGACATTGCGCCCAAGCCAGCCGGCAGCGGCAAGCGTCAGCGGATCGCCGGGCGACGGCGTGAAGCAGATGGCGTAACGCATGTCGAGCACCTCGTGCTGGCTCGGTTCGGGCACTTTAGCAAGTGCCGTTGCAACCCAGTGGTTAGGTGATTTGCATGACAGTATGACGAAACGAGAGGGGTGAAATCTGACGGATGAGCCCGCCGGCTGTCACGACCGCGTGTGCCCTCACCGCAGTTGCGGCAGCCTTGCCCGATCAGCCGAGCTTCGCGGCAACGGCGAGATGATGGGCGGTCGAAAAGCTCTCGGGCAATCCGGCCTCGCGCCCCACGATCGTTCCAACGGCAGCCCGGGCCAGCACATGCGCCAGCCCGAAGCTCACCTTGAAGCCGCCGGTCAGCGCAATCACCCGCTCTGCTGAAGGATGTGGCCCGACCATCGGATCACGGTCGATCGCCTTCGGCCTCAGGCCTGCCCAACGCTCGACGACCGCAGCGCCGGCAAGCCTCGGAGCAAGCTCCATCGCCCGACTTATCAGGCTCTCCAGCTGCCTGTCGGTCGAATGGGGCGCATCGAACTGGTCTTCGCTGGTGCTGCCGATGGCGACCAGCCCGCCCTCATGCGGCACGATATAGAGACCGTCGAGATAAAGCAGCGGCAGTTCGGAGGACACGGACGGCGCCGCAAGCAATGCCGCCTGGCCCTTCACCGCCTGCCCGAGCGGTCGGGCAAGGGCCGGCCCGAGCGACGACAGAAGCGGAAACGACGCGTGTCCCCCAGCAACGATCAGATGGCCGAAACCAACAAGGCTGCCGTCGGACAGGGTGACACGGCCCCTCTCGGTGTGAATGGCGGCCAGCGCAACGCCTTCGCGAAAAGTCACGCGCGGCGACCGGCGTAATCTTGCGATCAACAGAGCCGTCAGCCCGCGGGGGGAGACGCGGGCGGCAAACGTGTCCGACACGAGCCCAGCCTCCGCCATGTCGGAATTGGGCCAGTCCGGATGGGGCGAGGCATCAAGGACATCCCAGGAAAAGCGGACGCCCTGCTGGTTCCAGTTGCTGGCTGCCTCTGCCTGGTGACGTTCGGCAATCTTGCGCAGATGCGGCTTCGGCAGCGGGATCAGGCGCCCAGCCCGGCGATAGCCGGCAGAAAGTCCCGTCTCGGCTTCCAGGGCAGCGATCTCGCCTTCGAGCGACAGAAGCGCATCGAACTGCAGCTGCTTCTTGTCGTTCCATCTGTCGGGCATATGCGGCATCAGGGCGCCGAGCAAGCCGCCGCTTGCCCCACCCGCGAGCGCTCCGGCATCGATGAGAAGCGTGGAAAGGCCGGCGCGATCCGCTTCCAGGGCCGCCCACAGCCCCATGATGCCGCCGCCAGCGATCAGGACGTCCGTGGACGATTGACCCGCCGCGGCAGGCGATTTATCGGACATGACATGACCCAATCGAACGAGACGTCGGCGCACCAGACCCAATCGGGCGAAACGACAGCCCCCCTGACCTGGCACGACGGCGATATGCCTTATTCGACCGCCTTTGGCGATCATTTTTATTGCCAGACGGATGGCCGCCTCGAATGCGGCCATGTCTTCCTCGCCGGAAATGGCCTGCCGGAACGCTGGCAGAACGCAACCGAATTTCGCATCGGCGAACTCGGTTTCGGCACGGGGCTCAATGCGGCAGAAACCTGGCGACAGTGGAAAATACACCGCCGACCCGGCAGTCATCTTCACTTCGTCTCTTTCGAACTGCATCCGATGCAGGCCTCAGACATCGACCGCGCGCTGTCCCGCTGGCCGGAAATCGATGCCGAGCGCAAGGCTCTGGTGACACTCTGGCCGAACGAACCGAAGGGCCAGGTTACGATCGACCTCGACGACCAGACGCGTCTGACCGTGGTGTGTGGCGATGCCCGCGAAAGCCTTGAGGCAAGCGACTTCACGTTCGACGCCTGGTTCCTCGATGGCTTTGCCCCCGCGCGCAACAGCGCCATGTGGTCGGCCGAACTCATGCAACTGGTGTTCGAGCGGACGCGGCCCGGCGGAAGCTTCGCCACCTATGCGGCGGCCGGTTTTGTTCGCCGCAATCTGATTGCGGCGGGCTATACGGTGGAACGTCGCCCGGGATTTGCTGGAAAGCGGGAAATGCTCTGCGGCGTGAAACGCGCGGCCTAATAGGCGTCCGCGCGGATCGCCAAGCCCCCCGGATGCGCCCACTGCTCGATCTTGCGCATCAGGAGTTCCGGCGAAATCGGCTTCGACAGGTAGTCGTCCATGCCGCAGGCGAGACAGGCCTCCCGGTCGCTCGCCAACGCATGTGCCGTCACCCCGATGATCGGCACATGTTCGCCCGCGCCCGCGGCCTTCTCCTCGCTGCGAATGATCTCGGTCGCACGGTGACCGTTCATTACCGGCATCGAGACATCCATCAGGATCAGGTCCGGGCGCTCGCTCTGCCAGGCGGCAAGAGCTTCCTCGCCGTTGTCGACGATGCGGTAGGCGATATCGCTGTCAGCAAGGATCTGACGGAAGACGATCTGGTTGACCGGATTGTCTTCGGCGATCAGCACCTTGAGCACGTTGCTCTGGCGAGAGGCTGGAGCAGCAACATCGGCTGACGCTAGGCGGTCAATCGGTGCCGGCATCTGGGTCGCAGCCCGCGATCTTGCGGCCACCGCACCAGTGACCCGGGCGCTGCGGATCACGTCGATGATTGCGCCACGCAGCACGTTGGCGCGCGCCGGCTTCATCAGATGGGCCTGGATGCGCAGGCTCTCGAACAGCCTGTCGTCGCCGGCCATGTCCATCGAGGTCAGGAAGATCAGCGCTGTCTCGTCGAAACGCGGATCGTTGCGGATCGCGCGGGCGACATCCATGCCGTTCATTTCAGGCATCTGGTAGTCGATCACGACGAGATCGATCGACAGACCTTCCCGATGAGCCTCATCCAGAATGGCGAGCCCGGCCGGACCATCGGCGACGGCGAGACCGTCAAAGCCCCACATGGCAAGCTGCTCGCTGATGATCCGACGGTTGACGGCATTGTCGTCGATGACCAGAACGCGGGCGTCCTTGACGTTTGCGGGCAGTTCCTTCTGGCGACTGCGCTCGGCGACCACAGCCAACGGCAGATCGACAATGAAGGTGGAGCCGCGACCGACCTCCGATTCCACCCGCATCTGTCCGCCGAACAGCTTCACCAGGCCGCCGGTAATGGCAAGGCCGAGACCCGTTCCCTCGTGACGGCGTGTCGAAGAGGTGTCGGCCTGGGAGAATTTTTCGAAGATCTTCGCCTGCATCTCCTCCGGAATGCCGATCCCGGTATCCTCGATCCGCAGACTGAGCGTCGCCATGCCATCGGAGAGAGGTTTGCTGGAAACCTCGACATGCACATGGCCGCGCTCGGTGAACTTGATGGCATTCCCCAGCAGATTGGTAACGATCTGGCGGAAGCGTCCCGGGTCGCCCATGAAGGTGTGACGCACGGTCTGCTCGCCGGAAACGACGAGTTCGATGTCCTTTTCCGCGGCAGCCGCCGACAGCAGGGTCGCCACGTCCTCGACCGCCTCGACGGGATCGAATGGCGACTTGCGCAGCTTCATCTGCCCGGCGTCGATTTTCGAAAAGTCGAGAATGTCGTTGATGATGGTGAGCAGCGCATTGCCCGATTTGACCACGATGTCGACGAAGGTCTTCTGTCGGCTGTCGAGTTCGGATTTCGACAACAGCTCGGCCATGCCGAGCACGCCGTTCATCGGAGTGCGGATTTCATGACTCATATTGGCGAGGAAGTCCGACTTCGCCCTGTCAGCCGCCTCGGCACGGGCCAAGAGAACCTCAAGCTCGGCCTCGCGCGACTTGAGCTCGGTGAAATCGGTCAGGACCACGACGCAGCTGCGGTCGCCTCCGAAGGTCGCCTCCAGCTTGACCCAGGTTTTTCCACCGACGAAGAAGCTCGTCGATATCGGAACCGACTGATGGAGCGCGCCCTGCCACTGTGCCAGAACGGCGAAGGCATCATCCCCGAAGTCACCGCGCTCGGCGCAATACTGGAAAACCGGTCGCCAGCTTTCGCCGGGACGCAGCAGCCCTTCTGGGAGATCGAGGATCCGACCGAAGGATGGGTTTACCTCGGCAATGCGGCCATGCTCGATCATGAGCAGGCCCTGGGACATCATCCGCATGGATTCTTGGACGAAGCCGCCCAGCC
The DNA here is from genome assembly GCA_900473805.1 of Hyphomicrobiales bacterium. GTDB lineage: Bacteria > Pseudomonadota > Alphaproteobacteria > Rhizobiales > Rhizobiaceae > Allorhizobium. The sequence continues at coordinate 404,233 of UCMS01000006.1, forward strand.
GTTCGAGCTGTTGCTGGGCTTGGCTGATTTCCCGTTCCCGCTGGCGGATCTCCGTCAGATCCGAATAGGTCAACAGGATCTTGCGGTCGCGAAGCCGGGTGACTGTCGCCATCACGTGTTTGCCGTCATCGTAGGCGAGCTCGATCGTCTGGGATCCTTCCAGCGCATCGAACTGCTCGATCCGGCGGCGATAGCCCTCTTCGAAGTCAACGCCTGGCCAGGCACGTCCATCGCGATGATTGATCTCGCAATAGAAACGGAAGCTTCTGCCCTCGAGGGGCACGTCGTCCGGCCAGTTCCAGATGTCCCGGCATTTGCGATTTGCGAACTCGACCATGTAGTCGGGTCCCAGGATCACCACGCCCACCGGCATGATGTGGAGCATCGCCAGAAGATCCTGGTAAAGAGCCTCCGCCTGTTCCTGGGCCGCCATCAACGCCACCTGCCCCTCGCGAATGACCGAAATATCGGTGACGGAACCAACCAGATGATGTGTGTTGGTCGAGGTCGTGATGCGGCTCAGCCGGGTCATGACCGGGATCTCCCGCCCGGGCAGACGCACGACATCATTGGTGTTCTCGAACACCTCGCCCCTCTCAAGCACACGCCGATGTTCATCCAGCCGCGTCTCATGCCAAGGGAACATCTCTTCGACTGTCATGCCGTAGACATCTTCGCGCTTGCATTCGTGCAGTCGTTCATAGGCCGCGTTGATATAGATGAGCCTGCGATCCGTGTCGCGAATGAAGACCGGCACCGGCATCTGCTCGAGCGCTGTGCGGTAGAGAAGCGTCTCCTCCTCGCGTTGCGCAAGATCGCTGACATCCGAGAAGGTGATCAGAACCCGACCATTGGCGAGCCTGCGGCTTCCGCCTGCCAGCGCCCTCCCTGAGGGCGTCTTCACGTCGATCAAGGGACCGTTGTCGAGACATTGCAATTGTTCGAGGCGGAAGGCGATACGCTCCTCGATGTCCTCCGTCGTTGCTCCCGATTTGGCACGAGCATGGATCAGCCGCAACAGATCCCCATACTGGGCGCCCATCAGAGAAACCCCGTCGCCGAATTCAAACATTTCGGCCATGGCGGCATTGAAATATTCGACGTTCAGAGAGGGGTCGAGGACCATGATGCCGACCGGCAGCGAGGTCATCAAGGACTCGAACTTGTTCTTTAGCTCCTCCGCCTCGCGGGTGGCCGTGATCAGTTTTTCCTCGCCTGTACGCAACTGTGAGAGATCGGTAATCGAACCGACGATGTAGCGCGCGCCATCCGGTCCCTCGACGATACCAGTGCGCGACAGGATCGGGATTTCGCGGCCATCAGCCGAGACGAAGAGGTCATGCACCTCCTCGGTCACGCCCGTGGCCAGAACGCGGCTGTTGCCCTGCCGGTAGCTTTCACCCATCTTCGGGAAATTGTCGTATTCGTCCTGGCCGAGCAGATCCTCCAAAGGCCGCCCCACCATCGCCACATAGGCGGGATTGGCGAAAACAAGTCGGTGCTGGCTGTCACGCACGTAGCTCGCAAGAGGATACTGCTCCAGAACGGCTTTGAATATGTCGAGTTGCGACGGGTCCGTCGTTGAGGAGACCGCGGCCGGATCGGGCCTGGCGGTCGATGGGGATGGCGACGACACCACCTCTGGCTCAACGAATCCGAACAGATAGAGCCGCTCGTCATCGTCGAAAAATCGCTCGATCCTCAACAGGTGATGGGGTCCGGCACCGGGCCTGAACGGCAGGCAGGCTTCGTCGCCGAACACCAGAACGCGCCGCTCGTGGTCGTCACGGAAGGCGTCGGCACCGCCGCCAAACAGATCCAGGTCGCTCCGCCCCGCAAAACTCGCTTGCGGCAGGCCGACAAGGCGCGCGAAAGCGGCGTTGACGGCAACATAGCGGAGTTGGCTGTCCTTGACGTAGGAAGGCAGCTCCAGCGCGGCGATTTTCTCGCAGACCAAGTTGAGCAAGGCGCTTCCCCGAACCACTATAATTTATCCCCCAAATAAATGACTGGGAATGGTAAACAGCGGGTAACCCCGGATCACATCTCGCTTTAAAAGACACAACAAATATTGGATCTGCCGGTCCATGTCGCTGTCAAGACGGGCGATGTTCCAGATGAGCCGGTTTTCCGTCGCAAACGGCAATGCCTTTTGGTCCGTGAACCTGCCAGACTTGATGTCGAGATTGACACAATGGATCGACCATGAGCGACATTACCTCCTCCGCCTTGTCCGAGACTGAACCGCAATCCGGTGGCGGCGAGCGCCGCAGGCGCACGGGCGGCCGGGGTGCAGAGCGCAGCCGCACAGGTGCCGCCGGCAAATACCGCAATCTCGTCAACCGGCTGACGAAGACCGAGTTGCTCGACCCTGCCGCTCTCGATGAGATGCACGAGGCCTCGCTGACCATCCTCGAGGAAATCGGCATGGACATCATGCTGCCCGAGGCGCGCGCGATCATGAAGGCGCATGGCGCCGAGGTGACGGAAGGCTCGGATCGCGTCCGCTTTGACCGGAACCTGATCATGGACATGATCGCGTCGGCTCCGCGCGAATTTCAGATGTTTGCCCGCAATCCCGAGCGCAACGTCAACATGGGCGGCAACAACCTCGTCTTCGCCCAGATCGCCTCTGCCCCCTTCGTCGCCGACCGCGAAGGCGGCCGCCGCGCCGGCAACCAGGAAGACTTCCGCAAGCTGGTCAAGCTCGCCCAGTGCTACGACGTGATCCACACGACCGGCGGCTATCCGGTCGAGCCGATCGACATCCACGCCTCGGTGCGCCACCTCGACTGCCTTTCCGACATGGTGAAGCTGACCGACAAGGTCTTCCACTGCTACTCGCTCGGCAAGCAGCGCAATCTCGATGCGATCGAAATCGCCCGCATCGGCCGCGGCATCTCCATGGAGCAGATGGAGAGCGAGCCTTCGCTCTTCACCATCATCAATTCCTCCTCGCCGCTCCGCCTCGACGGCCCGATGCTGCAGGGCATCATCGAAATGTCCTCGCGCGGCCAGGTCGTGGTCATGACGCCCTTCACGCTCGCCGGCGCCATGGCCCCGGTCACCATTGCCGGCGCCGTTGTGCAGCAGAATGCCGAGGCGCTCTGCGGTATCGCCTTCACCCAGATGGTGAGGCGCGGCGCACCGGTCGTCTATGGCGGCTTTACCTCGAATGTCGACATGAAGAGCGGCGCGCCGGCCTTCGGCACGCCGGAGTACATGAAGGCGGTGATCGTCGGTGGCCAGCTCGCCCGTCGCTACGGCATTCCCTACCGCACGTCCAACACCAATGCCGCGAACACGCTCGACGCCCAAGCGGCCTATGAGAGCGTCTTCTCGCTCTGGGCCCTGACACAGGGCGGCGGCAACTTCATCATGCATTCGGCCGGGTGGACCGAAGGCGGCCTGACGGCATCCTTCGAAAAATTCATCCTCGACGTCGATCTGCTGCAGATGGTGGCGGAATTCCTCACCCCGCTCGACGTCAGTCAGGATGCGCTGGCACTCGACGCGGTCCGTGAAGTCGGCCCCGGCGGCCATTTCTTCGGTACGGCGCACACGCTGGCCCGCTACGAGAGTGCCTTCTACTCGCCGATCCTCTCCGACTGGCGCAATTTCGAGACCTGGACGGAAGCCGGCCGCCCGACCACCTACGATCACGCCAACCGGATCTTCAAGGAGAAGCTTAGCTCCTACGAGCGCCCGCCGATCGATCCCGCCGTCGAGGAAGAGCTCGACGCCTTCGTCGCCAAACGCAAGGCCGAAGGCGGGGTCGCGACGGATTTCTGAGCCGGTGCACGATAGAAGTCGGTTCCAAGCCGCATTTCGAAAAAAACGCCCCGGAACGAGCCGGGGCGTGAAGCTGTGCGAAATCGGCACGCGCTGATCGCGCGTCAGGCCGAACGTCTAAGCTCCCCTGCTCCGTTGCTTTCGACCCGGTAAGCTCCCCGAACGCCCCCAACCTCGAAACGCTGCACGAGTTGACGAAGATTGACGCTCTGGTCGGCGAGACCTGCGCTGGCGGCACTGGTCTCTTCCACCATCGCGGCATTCTGTTGCGTCAGTTGATCCATCTGGTTGACCGCCGAGTTCACCTCGGCAAGCCCGCTGGACTGCTCTTTCGCTGCCGTCGCGATCGCATTCATCTGCTGATTGACGGTCGTGATAAAGCCTTCGATCGTTTTCAGCGCAGAACCGGTGTCGCTCACCAACTGTACGCCGGTTGCGACTTCCTCGGTCGACACCCGGATCAGATCCTTTATTTCCCGCGCCGCCACTGCCGAACGTTGTGCAAGTTCGCGCACCTCCTGTGCGACGACGGCGAAGCCCTTGCCGGCTTCACCGGCACGGGCGGCCTCGACACCCGCGTTAAGGGCGAGCAGGTTCGTCTGGAAGGCAATTTCGTCGATCACGCCAATGATGTTGGAAATGGACTGTGAAGACTGCTCGATGCGGCCCATCGCCTCGACCGCCTTGGCAACGACTGTTCCGGAGGCCTCCGCGCTCTTTGCGGCATCGACCGCAGCAGCGCGTGCTTCTTCCACCCTGTTCGAGGCATTGCGGACATTGACGGTAATCTCATCGAGCGCCGCCGCAGTCTCCTCCAGGGAAGCGGCCTGTCGTTCGGTCCGCACCGACAGATCATTGGTGCTGAGACTGATCTCCCGGCTGCCGTCATCGATGGAGTTGGTGGCCTGCGCCACGGCCGATAGGGTCTCGGCAAGCTGGCTGAGGGCGTCGTTGAAGTCCGCCCGCAGTTGTTCGAATTCAGAGGCAAAGGCGGAATTCAGGCGCACCGTGAGGTTCCCCTTCGCGAGTTCGGACAGGCCACCGGCCAGCGTCTGCGTCGCCTGCGCCATGGCCTGCGCCCGTTCCTGATCCAGCCGCGCCCGCTCGGCGCGTTCGGTCTCGGCGATCGACCGCTGTTGTTTCGCCTCGGCTTCCATGGCCCGTGCAGCAAGAGCATTCGTCCGGAACACTTCGACGGCAGCGGCCATGGAGCCGAGTTCGTCGCCTCTCTCTTTCGCCGGGACGTCGATCGCCGTATCTCCGTCCGCAAGACGGCGCATGGCCGCGGTGAGCCCCCGGATCGGTACAGCGAGACCTCGCGTCAGCAAGACGCCCATCACAACCGCCACGAGACAGGCCAGCGCACCGCCCACCATCATGGTGTTGACGCCCATCTGGAAGGCTGCCTGCAGGGATGCTGACCGCTCTGCGGCAAGTTCGGAAATGGCTTTGTCCAGTCCGCCGAGGACTTTGCGGATGTCACTCAGACGGGCGGTCGATGCGATATTGACGCGCGTGTCCCCCAGTTTGGTGGGGTCTTGGGCATTGCCCACCGTCGTGTCGAGCTGGCCATAGAATTCGCCGATCGCCTGCTTGAGTGACGGCAGATAGGTCTCCACCTGCGATGTGTCGAGATTTTGCTCCAGCTGTGCCATCAGGGGCGGTATCGCATCTCGATACTTGGCCATCCGATCCTGGAATTCAGGGTTCAGGCTGGCAACAAAGCCGCGCATGGCATTTTGATGCTCGACGAGCGTAGACAGGATCTGGCCGGAGAGCTTGAGGACCAGCTGTGTCTGGTCGTTATCCACCGTCGCTTGGTGAATACGCTGCATCGAACCATAGACGACAGAACAGAATGCCGCGACCACGAGCAGGACGGCACCAAAGGCAAGTGACAGCTTTTTCGATACACGGAGATTTTTCATGATGGGCCTTCAGAAAATAGTGGATAAGCCCAACCCTCCGCTCGATCGGTTAATTTTTAAGAAAATTCGAATGTAAGAAATTGCAGTGACCAGGAAATGCGCGTTAAGAGAGTTGCCTGAGATACGCCTGATAGGTCTGATGCGGCTCAGGTTCGAAACGATCGGCCATGACTTTCCAATCCTCGACCCTGTCGAGACGGAAGTCGCGAAAGCCGTTGCGCATCTCGCACCAGGCGGTCATCACCCAAATCGCCCCGAAGACGGAGAGCCCCAGCGGCCACACGATCCGCTGGCTGCGCTCGCCGGGCAGGGAGTGGTAAGCGATCCACACTTTGCGTCTTGACGACAGCGCCGCACGGACATCTCCCAGACAGGACGGCACCTCGGGTTGCGCGGAAGACCGAAATGCATGAATGGGCGCCGAGACCAGCCGCTCGGCATGGTCTTTCGGCAACATGCCGAGCATCTTGTCCTTCGCCTCCCGCGCCGCCTGACCCAGCCGCGGATCCCCCAGCATCTCGACAGCCCTGAGACCGAAGGCCAGCGCCTCCAGTTGTTCGAAGGTAAAGGTGAGCGGCGGCGCATCGAAGGCCTCGCGCAGCATGTAACCGACACCGCGCTCCCCCTCGATCGGCGCACCCGAGGCAATCAGGTGATCCATGTCGCGATAGATGGTGCGTGGTGCAACCTCCATCTTCTCGGCGATCTCGGCTGCCGTCATGGCCCGCCCGGTGGAGCGCATCAGCTGGATGATCCGGAACAGACGGTCGGCGGGGCGCATGCATGTCTCCCTCGATGATTATGGCCAGAAGGTTGTCAGTTGCACTGTGTTAGGTCAAGCATCATCCATCACGGGAGACCTGAACAACCATGAACACAGTCCTCGAACTCGCCGTCTGTACGATCTCCGACAAAGCGGCTGCCGAAGAGGCCCGCCGGGCCGCAATGGCTGCGATTGCGACCTATCCCGGCTTCGTCAGCTGGCGGGCGCTGGCGTCCCTCGAACAGGGCGACATGATCGCCGATCTTGTCGAATGGAAAGACAGGCAAAGCGCGGATGCGGCGGCCGTGAAAGTGAGGACCGATCCCGCCTTTACCCCCTACATGGCGTCGATCGCGGGTGTTACCCTGATGCAGCACTTCAAAACGCAGAACACGATCTGATCCCGATGGCCGAGCCGCTGAAACACCTGATCGGGCCGCAAACCGCCCACGACACGGCCGACGCCATCAGGCGTGCCTGGAACCCGTTCGATCACGCCGCCTTCCTCGCAGACATCCTGCCTCTCCTGGACGGGCTGGAACTGATGCAGCGCGGTCAATGCATCGCCGCCGCCCTTTGCCGCCACCTGCCGGATGACTTCGAACAGGCCGCGGTGATCCTGAACGCCTGCCTTCCGGCAGCGGGGCGGCAGGGACTGAGCGGCTGGGCGCTTCTGTCCTTCAACCAGTACGTTGCGGCCCAGGGGCGAGGCCATCTCGAAACCGCACTTAATTTCCTGAAAGCGCTCACCCCGCATTTCACGGCAGAATTTGGCATCCGCTCCTTCCTGGCCGATGAGCAGGACAAGGCATTGGCAATCATCGCAGGCTGGGTCACTGACCCAAACCATCATGTGCGTCGACTGGCCAGCGAAGGCACCCGCCCCCGGCTGCCCTGGGCCATGCGCCTGCCTGCTCTTATGCGCGATCCCTCCCCGATCCTGCCGCTTCTCGAAGCGCTGCTGGATGACGAAGAAGACTACGTTCGCCGCTCCGTTGCCAACAGCCTGAACGACATCGCGAAAGACCATCCGGATCTGGTCGCCGATTTCGTCGAGCGACATGCCGAGGGTGCGTCGAAGGAGCGGCTCTGGCTCCTCAAGCACGCCTCGCGCACACTCGTGAAGAAGGGTCACGGCAAGGCACTGGCGAACTTCGGCTATGAACGCTTGACCGATGTGAGCGCCACGCTGGAACTGTCGAGCGACCGGATCGCCTTTCCCGGCGAACTCGACTTCCGCATCCGCCTCGAAAATTCGGGAACAGCCGCCCGAACGGTGCTTCTGGACTACGCGATCCACCACCAGAAGAAGGATGGCTCGCTCTCGCCCAAGGTGTTCAAGGGCAAGAGCCTGCAGCTGGCGCCCGGCGAGCGCGTGACCATCCAGAGACGTCATGCCTTCCGCCCGATCACAACGCGTGTTTACCACCGGGGCCTCCACCGGCTGGAGATCCTGCTGAATGGGCAATCTGCGGCAAGACGCGACTTTGAACTGGAGATGCCTGACGGAGACGCCGGATGAGCGAGGGCTCGCACGAGATCGCCTTCGCGGCAGATGTGATCCGCTTCGATGGTCCCGGCGGCTGGCATGGGGTCTATCTGCCGGAGGGCGCGGCCGCTGAGGCCCGCTTCTTCGGTCACGCCAATCCCCTCGGGGCAATCGCGGTGCGTGCCCGGATCGGAAGGACGCAGGCAAGGACCTCCCTGTTCCCCGACAAGGCACGAGACACTTATCTCCTGCCCTTGAAAGCCGCCCTGCGCCGAAGCGAAAGCATCGAGGAGGGTGACCGCATCTCGGTCACCCTCCTTGTCGATCCGTAAGCGGCAGCGTGCTGCCGGTTTTCGGCCTCACTCCGCCCGCTTCCTGCCAGTCACCATGGCCCTGACAAGGTTTTCCTTGTGCTCCAGACTGGCCAGCACGACACCCGCGATATGCAGGCCGATCAGGCCGAGCGTCGCATAGACCAGCACCTTGTGCGTGTCCTCAACCCACTCGATGCCCCAATAGGCATCCGTGGTCATCATGTAGCCGGTCGTCACGATGCCGGAAATCATAATCAACAGCGCGATCACCATGGCGCCGCCGGCCGGATTGTGGCCGAGATAACGTTTGGCCCGCATCGCTGCTGTATCAGCGAGAAAGCGCAGCACCGTGACCGGGCTGTAGATGAAGCTGGAAAAGCGCGCATGTTCGGTGCCGATCAGGCCCCAGAGCACCCGGAAGGTGATCAGCGCTCCGATCACGTAGCCGGACACGATATGCGCGTCCTTCCACTCGTCGCCGGTCAGGAAGGAAAAGGCGAAGAAGCCGACCAGCGCCCAGTGAAACAGGCGCACGAAGGGGTCCCAGACCTTGACCAGTGCCGGCCGCGGGGTGCGGCCGGACTGGAGGGTGCCGGGCACGCTGTGCTCGGCGGCGGCCATCACTCGGCTCCGACCTGTTCGCCGGTGGCCGGGTTGAAGATGGCTTCGACCTTCTTGCCGTCCTTGATGCCATAGACTTCGTAGCAGCCGTCTTCGACCTTCACCTGGCGCACGTCGTAGCCCATTTCGGTCGCCTTGGCCTTCATGGCGTCTTCGGTCATCCACTTGTCCTTCGGCGCGTCGCACTTGGTGCCTTCGTCTTCGGCCTGGGCAAAGCCGGCGAAAGAAGCGAACGTGATGAGCGAGATTGCGATGAGCTTGTTCATGAGAAAGGTCCTCGTAAAGACGACGGGGCGGGATTGCCTTGCGTCGTTGAACAGAACCTAGTGCATGCGGGCTGAGCGTTACCTGACGTCAAATGTCAGCGAAATTTCAGCTTGTCGATGGTAAGAGTAAGAGATGATCTTCAACTCGCGCCTCTCCGTCTTGCGTCTTGCGCCCTCTGTTCCGGCATTGCTCCTTGTGGGTCTGCTGGCCGCACTCCCAACCGCCGTCCCTGCACAAGCCGATGACGAGCACCATGAAAGCGCCCATGACCAGTTGCGCGACGGCGTGGCGAGCGGCCGGATCAAATCCCTGGCCGACCTGCGGCGCACAGTTCTGGCGCGCGTCGACGGCGATATCGTCTCGGCCCGCATCGAGCAGGAACACGGCCTGGAACTTTACGAATTCCGGGTGCTGAGGAACGACGGACGTCTCGTCGAGGTCGAAGTCGACGCGCGCACGGGCGAGATCCGGGAGATCGAGAACGACTGATGCGCATTCTTCTGATCGAGGACGACCCGCGCATCGCGCGCGATGTGACCACCCATCTGGAGCGGGAGGGCTATGTCGTCGTCCACGAAGGCGACGGTGAAGCCGGCTGGTTCACCGGCGACGAGGAGGACTTTGCCGCCGTGGTGCTCGATCTCGGCCTGCCCGGCATGGACGGTCTTGCCGTGCTCAAGCGCTGGCGCAATGCTAACAGGCGCATGCCCGTCCTTGTGCTGACAGCCCGCGGCAACTGGCAGGAACGCGTCGAGGGCATTGACGCCGGTGCCGACGACTATTTGCCAAAACCCTTCCAGATGGCGGAACTCCTCGCACGGTTGCGCGCCATCATCCGCCGCACGGCCGGCCAGGCAAGCCCCGTGCTCGAATTCGGCGAAATCGCAATCGACACCCGAAACAAGAAGGTCAGCCTCGCCGGCCTGCCGGTTGATTTGACCCCGCTCGAATACCGCTGCCTCACCCATCTCGCGCTCCACGCTGACCGTCACGTGTCGCAGGCGGAACTCACCGAACAACTCTATGCCCAGGACTTCGAGCGCGACAGCAATTCCGTCGAGGTGCTGATCGGCCGCCTGCGCCGCAAGCTCGGACGTGATTCCATCACGACCCGCCGCGGCTTCGGCTATCGGATGGGCGGGCCGGAAACGTGAACCGCTCGATCCGCCTCCGCTTCGTCATCGTCTCGCTCTTGAGCGTCGCCGCTGCCCTGTCGCTGGCGGCCTTCGTTCTGGTCGAACTCTTCACCCGCAGCATCGAACACCGGCTCGACCAGGAGCTGACCGACCATCTCAACAACATCGCCGGCCAGATCGACTTTGCCGCGGACGGCACCGTTCGCATCCCCGACCGCCCGACCGACATTCGCTTTTCCACCCCCTATGGCGGTCTTTACTGGCAGATGACGGACGACCGACGCGGCACCCAACTGCGCTCCGCCTCGCTCTGGGACTACACGCTTGCCCTCCCCGACGATCCGCAGGAGACCGGCACCGTTCACCGCTATCGCCTAGTCGGTCCCGATGGTCAGGCTCTCCTGGTGCAGGAGCGCAAGATCATCCCGAAAGCGCCCGATGGCGAACGGCCATTGCGCCTTGCGGTGGCGATCGACAGCGCAGCGGCGAGCGAAGCGCGGCAGGCTTTTTTCGTCGACATCATACCTTATCTGCTCGCCCTCGCGATCTTTCTGGTCGCCGCTTCGCTGGCGCAACTGACCTTCGGCCTCAAACCGCTGTCCGCAATCGGGGAAGGGCTCGAACGCATCCGCGCCCGGCAGGCCACGCGCCTCACTGGCCCCATGCCTGCCGAACTTCACCCGGTGGTGGAAGCGATGAACCGGCTGCTTGACGATCAGGATGCCCTGATTGCCCGTGCCCGCGCCCGTGCGGCGGATCTCGCCCATGGCCTGAAGACACCGCTCACCGTACTGGCCAACGACGCCGATACGCTGAAGGAACGCGGCGAGGTCGAGATAGGCGACGAACTCGCTCATCTTGCCGGCGTCATGCGCAACCACGTCGACAGGGAGCTCGCTCGCGCCCGCATCGCGGCGACCGCCAGCCTGCGCAGCGCCGATGCCGACCTCGAACAATCGGTCGCCATGATCGTCCGCACGCTGAAGCGGACGCCGGACGGGGAGCGCCTCACGTGGCGGGTAACCGTTCCCGAGGGTCTCACACTCGGCGTCGATCCGAGCGACCTGCAGGAAATGATCGGCAATCTCGTTGAAAACGCGGTAAAATGGGCGCGATCGACAGTCGAGATTGCGGCGACGGCCGATGCCGGCGGCGTAACGCTCACAGTCACCGATGACGGCCCGGGTGTCGGCCAGACCGATCTCAAGCGGATGACAGAGCGCGGCGTCCGCCTCGTCACCAAGATCGCTGGCACCGGAATCGGGCTATCCATCGTCAGCGACATTGCCGAAGTCTATGGTATCGACGTCGATATCGCCAATGGCGAGACTGGCGGCCTGCATGTCACGCTCAGGTTTGTGACCGCTCCTGTCGCCCAGCCGGGATAGGCGTGAAAGACGCAATGTCTTTACCTGCACCGGCTGTTGACACGGCCTGGCTTCTTTCGCACTGCAAAAGAAAGCTTGACTTCTTCGGCAAACAGGCCCATTTGCAAGCCAGCTTTCCCCTTCCGGCCGCCGCGTGAGCGAGCCCAGCGACATCTGAGACGCGACGAAGGACAAGCGCATGACATGAAAGGCGGACATTCCGCCGCTGCGCTGGAAGCTTTTTCCAACTTACAAGTTCCCAAATCACGCGGGGTTCTTGACGCCAATGCCAACCGGATCGCGACGACCGCGTTCCGGGGTCGTGTATTTGGCGCCCCGAAAGGTATGACTTTGACAACTTTCGATGATCTTGGCCTCTCCAAGAATATCGTCGCGACGCTGACGACGCTCGGCTTCACGACCCCCACTCCGATCCAGGAGAAGGGCATCCCCGTCGTTCTCTCCGGCCGCGACCTGATCGGTCTCGCCCAGACCGGCACCGGCAAGACGGCCGCTTTCGGCCTGCCGATGATCGAGATGCTTCTCAAGGACGAGAAGCGTCCCGACAACCGCACCACCCGTGCCCTCATCCTCGCCCCGACCCGCGAACTGGTCAACCAGATCGGCGACAACCTGCGCAGCTACCTGCGCCGCCTGCCACTGAAGATCAACCAGGTCGTCGGTGGCGCCTCGATCGGCAAACAGCAGCTGCAGCTCGAAAAGGGCACCGACATCCTCGTCGCGACGCCTGGCCGCCTGCTCGACCTGATCGCCCGCAACGCCATTTCGCTGCGCGCCGTCCGTTACCTCGTCCTCGACGAAGCCGACCAGATGCTGGACCTCGGCTTCATCCATGACTTGCGCAAGATTTCGAAGATGGTCCCGCCGAAGCGCCAGACGCTTCTGTTCTCGGCCACCATGCCACCGTCGATTGCCGATCTTGCCGCAAGCTTCCTGACCGACCCGCTCAAGGTCGCCGTCTCGCCTCCGGGCAAGGCTGCCGACAAGGTCGAGCAATATGTGCATTTCGTCGCCGGCCAGAACGCCAAGACGGAAATGCTCAAGAAGATCCTCAACGACAATCCGGATGGCCGCTCCATCGTCTTCCTGCGCACCAAGCACGGCGCGGAAAAGCTGATGAAGCACCTCGATGCCACCGGCTACTCGGTCGCCTCGATCCACGGCAACAAGAGCCAGGGCCAGCGCGAGCGGGCTCTGAAGGGCTTCCGTGACGGCGAGATCAAGACGCTGATCGCCACCGACGTTGCCGCCCGCGGCATCGACATCCCGGCTGTTTCCCACGTCTTCAACTACGACCTGCCGGAAGTGCCGGACGCTTACGTCCACCGCATCGGCCGCACCGCCCGTGCCGGTCGTGACGGCATCGCGATCGCGTTCTGCGGTCCCGACGAAGGCCGTCTGCTGCGCGACGTGGAAAAGCTGATGGGCATCGAGATCCCGGTTGCCTCCGGCGAACCACCGGCAAACCTTGCACGCCCGGCTCGTCCGCAGCGTCGTGGCGGCGGTGGTGGCGGTGGCAACAACCGCAACCATCAGGGCCAGGGCCGCGGCAAGTCCGAAGGCGGCGCCAAGGCTGACGGCCGTCCGGCCAAGTCCGGTCACCGCAAGGGTGGCAATGGCGGTGGCAACGGCAATGGCGGTAACCGCTCGGCCAACGGCAACGGCCAGAACCGTGGCGGCAACGGCCAGGCCCGCCCGGCCCGCTCCGGCACGGCCGGCGGACGCCGTCGCGAAGCCTGAGGCTTTTCGCTTAACGCATTGAAGATGGCGCGGCTTCGGTCGCGCCATTTTTGTTTAGCGCCCGGAGAAAGACAACACGCCGCTCAGACCGGCGGGACCGCCGGCTTGCGGTTGGTGAGATAGACCCCGAGCACCACCACGCAGGTCCCGATGATCATCGGCAGCGTCAGATGTTCGCCGAAGGCAATCGCCGCCTCCACCGCGGCCAGTGGGGGGATGAGGTAGATCAGCGACGCGGCCTTCGACACGTCTCCCTTGCGGATCAGATAAAGCAGCAGCGCGATCGCGCCCATGGAAATGCCGAGCACCGACCAGGCGAGCGTCGCGAAGAAGCCGAGGCTCCAGTCGACACGCATGTCTTCGAGCAGGAAGGCGGCGGGCACAGTGACGAGAAGCGCACCGACATATTGCAGCGTCGCGACCGCACGCAGGTCGCCTTCCTTGAGATAACGCTTCTGATAGATCGTGCCTGCGGTCACGCAGGCCATGGCGAGCACGTTGATCGCGACGGCGTAGACCGGGACCGTTTCCGCGTCGATCACGACGATATTTGGCAGCACCGCGATACCGATCCCGACGAAACCGACCACGAGCCCGACGCGCTGGGTCACGCTCAGATCCTCGCCGATCAGAACGGCAGCGGCGAACCCGGTCATGAGCGGCTGCAGCCCGGCGATGATGCCCGAAAGGGCAGCCGGCACCCCCTGCCCGATCGCCCACCACACCATGCCGAGATAAAGGCCGTGCAGGAAGACGCCGGAGACGATCGCGTGCAGCCAGCCGCTGCGGTGTTTCGGCCAGGCGACGCCGCTGATCCGACAGATGATGAAGAACAGCACCGCCGCCACCCCGTAGCGCACGACGAGGAACGTCAGGGGATCGGCAAAATGCGCACCGAACTTCGCGGAGATCCAGCCTGTTGACCACAACAGAACGAAGAGAACGGGAGCGAGGCGGGTCAGGGTCATCGGCGGTCACCGCGAAATCAGGATCGGCAAACGGACCGTTTGCCCAGCCCGCTCGTTAATGCTGCAAGGGGGCGAGGTCAAAGCAGTTCTGCTGCAGACGACGATCAATTTCCTTGAGCCCCGTCGAGGGCAAAAAAATATCCGACAAGTGTCGATTAAATTTTGAGCAACAAAGATGAGGGGCGCCAGATCAGAACGCACAGTTTGTCAGTTCCACCGCGGATCGCCTTTGCTTCGCAAGATTGCGAACTTCAAAATCGCTCAAATCTTATGCTTTTGCTGAAAACGAAGGCGGAAACTTCCGCCTCAGAATATTCATCGGATGTCTGCGAGGCCGCTTGCATTGCAAAAATGGTTGTATTCAAATGACAAAAAAAGGGGACGGCGCCATTGGCATTTGATGAAATGATGACTGCGGACAATGCTCCGCGCGGACCTTACCAGAACTACCACGACTGGTACTCCAGCCAGGATCCGGCAAGGCTTTTGGCGAAGTCCAGGGACGCGGAAAACATCTTCCGCAAAACAGGCATCACCTTCGCCGTCTACGGTCACGAGGACTCTTCGGAAAAACTCATCCCCTTCGACATCATCCCGCGCATCATCTCCGGACGGGAATGGCGCAAGCTTGCCCAGGGCATCGAACAGCGGGTGCTGGCGCTGAATGCTTTCCTCGATGACATCTACCACAAGCAGGAAATCATCAAGGCCGGCCGCATTCCCCGCGAACTGATCGAGAAAAACGTCGCCTTCCTGCCCGAGATGATCGGCTTCCGTCCGCCGGGCGGTGTCTACACCCACATTGTCGGCACCGACATCGTGCGCACCGGCGAGGACCAGTTCTACGTTCTCGAGGACAATGCCCGCACGCCCTCCGGCGTCTCCTACATGCTGGAGAACCGGGAAACCATGATGCAGATGTTCCCGGAACTCTTCCAGTTGAACAAGGTGCAGCGCGTCGAGGATTATCCCTATCTGCTCCGCCAGTCGCTCGCCTCGCTCGCGCCTCCCGGCTGCAAGGGCAAGCCGCGCGTCGCGGTGCTCACCCCCGGCATCTACAATTCCGCCTATTACGAGCACTCCTTCCTCGCCGACATGATGGGCGTGGAACTGGTCGAAGGCTCGGACCTGCGCGTCATCGATGGCAAGGTGAAGATGCGCACGACGCGCGGCTATGAGGCCATCGATGTGCTCTACCGCCGCGTCGACGACGACTTCCTCGATCCCTTGACCTTCCGGCCGGATAGCTGCCTCGGCGTGCCCGGCATCATGGATGTCTACCGCGCCGGCAACATCACGATCGCCAATGCGCCCGGCACCGGCATCTCGGATGACAAGGCGATCTACAGCTACATGCCGGAAATCGTCGAATTCTACACCGGCCGCAAGGCGCTCCTGGAAAACGTGCCCACTTGGCGGTGCTCGGAAGCCGACAGCCTCAAATACGTGCTGGAGCACCTTGAAGAGCTGGTGGTCAAGGAAGTCCATGGCTCCGGCGGCTACGGCATGCTGGTCGGCCCGACTGCTTCGAAGAAGGAGCGCGCCGATTTCGCCGACAAGCTGAAGGCCCGCCCCTCGAACTACATCGCCCAGCCGACGCTGTCGCTGTCGACCGTGCCGATCCTCGTCAACAAGGGGATTGCGCCCCGTCACGTCGACCTTCGTCCTTATGTCCTCGTCTCCGACAAGGTGCAGATCATCCCCGGCGGTCTGACCCGCGTGGCCCTCAAGCAGGGTTCGCTCGTGGTCAATTCCAGCCAGGGCGGCGGCACCAAGGACACCTGGGTACTGGAGGACTGACATGGTCATGCTCGGAAGAACTGCCAACGGCCTCTTTTGGATGTTCCGCTACATCGAGAGAGCCGAAAACATCGCCCGCCTCGTCGATGCGGGCCTGCGCATGTCGCTGACCCGCACCGGCGCCTCGGACGAGGACTGGGATGCGGTGTTGAAGAGCGCCGACGTGCGCCCGCTGTTTGCCGAGCGCCACGGCAAGGTGACCGCCTCTGATGCCATCGACTTCCTTCTGCGCGACACGACCAATCCGTCGAGTGTCATGTCCTGCATCGACGCCGGTCGCAACAATGCCCGCATGGTGCGCACGGCCCTGACCCGCGAAACCTGGGAAGCGACCAACGAGTGCTGGATCGAGCTCAAGCAAATGCTCGCTCGCAAGCTGAAATCGGCCGACCTGCCCGAGGTCATCGACACGGTGAAGCGCCAGGCCGGGCTGATCCGTGGCGCTTTCCACGGGTCGATGCTGCGCAACGAGATCTACAACTTTGCCCGCATCGGCACCTTTATCGAACGTGCCGACAACACGAGCCGCATCCTTGATGTGAAATACTACGTGCTCTTGCCGGCGATCACCCACGTCGGCTCCTCGCTCGACAACATGCAGTGGGAATCGATCCTGCGCTCGGTGTCCGCCCATCGCTCCTATCGCTGGGTCTATGACGGCGAATACAAGGCCGCCAACATTGCGGACTTCCTGATCCTCAACGGCCAGATGCCCCGCTCGCTCGCTTATTGCTACGAGAAGATCACCTCCAACCTCGGCTATCTCGCCAAGGACTATGATCACCGGCTGCCGGCGCACGAGACGGCGGACAGCGTCGTCAAGACGCTGAAGTCGACCACGATCGGCGCAATCATGGACCAGGGTCTGCACGAATTCCTCGATGGCTTCATCGCCAGCAACAATCAGCTGGGCAACGAAATCACCGAAGGCTACCGGTTCTACAGCTGAGCAGGAATGATCCCATGCGTCTGCGCATCACCCACACCACCGAGTATCGTTACGACGACCCGGTGCCGTATTCGCTGCAGCGCCTGCGGCTGACCCCTTGCAGCCTGCCCGGCCAGACCGTGCACTCCTGGAACATCGCCGTCGACGGCGCGAAGGTCGAAGCCGGCTTCAATGACCAGTTCGGCAACCATACCCATCTCGTTTCGACCGACGGACCGAGCCACAGCATCCATATTGTCGCAAGTGGCGAAGTCGACACGGAAGACCGCGCCGGTGTCTTCGGCCCTCACCTCGGCTACGTGCCCCTCTGGCTCTATCTGCGTGACACGCCGCGCACAAAGCCCGGCAAGTTGACGCGCGAGCTGATGCGCGGCCTGACCGGGGACAACGAGCTTGCGAAAATGCACGACCTGATGGGCAAACTGCACGCAGCCGTCGCCTATGAGACCGGCACGACGGACACCGAGACGACGGCCGAACAGGCGCTCGAGGCCGGCCGCGGCGTCTGTCAGGATCACGCCCATGTCTTCATTGCGGTTGCCCGGCTGATGAACCTGCCGGCCCGTTATGTTTCCGGCTATCTTCTGATGGATGACAGGGCCGAGCAGACGGCCACGCATGCCTGGGCGGACGTGCATCTGCCGGGTCTCGGCTGGGTCGGCTTCGACGCCGCCAACAACCATTGTCCGGACACCCGCTATGTCCGCATCGCGACCGGCCTCTGCTACGCCGATGCCGCTCCGGTCTCCGGCCTGCGGCTGGGCCGTGCCAGCGAACAGCTGGGCGTGAAGGTGGTCGTTGAGGAAAGCGGCCAGAGCCAGAGCCAGTCGCAGGGCTGAACCGAAACGGCAACCAGCCACGAATGTCGAGGCTGTTTCATCGCCCCCGCAAGGTTCGCGCCATGGCGGCATGGTCTGGTCCACGGCCAACCCAGATGGCCCCTCCGCACAGAAGGGGCATGAAAAGGCCGCCGATGCTGTTTGGCAAATCGCTGTTTCAATCGGTCGTGGACCGCCTCGCCGAAGAGCAGGCGCAGGAGGAACCGTTACCCGAGCCGCGTTTTCGCATTGATGGCCTCGCAGCGAGTTACGCACCGGAACGGGTTCCGTCCGCGCCGGAAGACGTCGACCGGCGTCGCGAGGCCTATCTCTTCCTGATGGGCGATGACGATGCCCCGCAGCTCGCCCCCGAGCCGCCGCAGCCCGAAAATCCGAGCTGGCTGGACCGGCTCTCGATCGAGGACATCGCCGCCGATCTTGCGATTGCCGCCGAAGACGATCGCGACAGCCTGCAGGAAAAGCGCCGCGCATTCGCGCGGCTCAACCATCCCGACCGCATTCATCCGGATTTCCGCAATCAGGCGACAACCCGCATGAAGGTCGCCAATCTCCTGATCGACGAGGCGCTCTCGCGCTGTCGGCGGTAAAACGGCTGGCAGGGCTCAGTCGTAGAAGCGACGGAGCAAACGGTTGACGTTGTCGCGTTCGGCAACCCCACCGAGCTGCTCGAGCACCCATTGCTCGTGATCGTTCCAGATCGGCATCAGCTCCTGCAGATAATCAACGCCCGCCGCTGTCATGAACAGCGACTGCACGCGGCGGTCCGTCTCTGACTTGCGCCGTTCGATGAAGCCCTTGTTCTCCAGCCCGTCGACGATTGCGACAAAATTCGCCCGCTGGATGCCCAGCGCCTCTGCGACTTCGCTCTGCTTCGCCCCTTCGTTACGGGTGAGCAGCAAAAGAACTGCAAAATCGGTAGGTCGCAATCCCTTGGAAGAAAAAGCTTCGTTAAAATGTTGAAAAACCGCCAGTTGAGCCCGCCTCAACCGATAGCCGACAGCGTCCTCCATCGCGGAGAAGTCGAGCTTGCTATGGTTTCCCGTGAGTTCGCCATTCATCAAATCCGGCATTTGTTCGCCATTGTTCGTTGCCCCTGGTACCGCCGCCCCCCGGCAGCTACCCTTATGGCAGCGATCTTAGCGGCAAAAAGCAACACCACAAGACACGAACACCAAGTGACACGCCGGAAATCGGCGTTTTTGATCATAATTCGACCATTTTATCCGCAAGACCCTGAAAAATTAGGGGTCCATCTCTCGGAAACTGAGCGATGAACAGCCATTTCTCGTTGACGTCCCACGCCGTGGAGAAAGCGCAGCTGCGCGCTTTTTGCGATTGAAGGCAACCGCCGACTGCGCTATGACCGCAGTCGGAACGGTCGAGTCAAACTCTGCCGTCGGAAGCACCCGTAGCTCAGCTGGATAGAGTGTTGGATTCCGATTCCAAAGGTCACAGGTTCGAATCCTGTCGGGTGCGCCATTTCTCACAAATCTAAACATTGTTATGCAATCAGCGCTGGTGCATGCGTCGCAGTCCGCCTTCAGCGAACCGCGCGCCGCGACCTCCGTCCGTGCTCCGCTCACCCCCGCAAGCCCGGCGCCTCATGCCCCGTGCGCTCGACATATTCCGTATAGCCGCCGCCATACTGGAACACGCCTTCGGGCGTCAGTTCGAGCACCCGGTTGGACAATGCCGCGAGGAAATGGCGGTCGTGGCTGACGAAGAGCATGGTGCCTTCGAACTGTGACAGCGCCTGGATCAGCATTTCCTTGGTGTCGAGGTCGAGGTGGTTGGTCGGCTCGTCGAGAACGAGCAGGTTCGGCGGGTCGAACAGCATGATGGCCATCACGAGGCGCGCCTTCTCGCCGCCGGAGAGCACCCGGATCCGCTTTTCGATATCATCGCCGGAAAAGCCGAAGCAGCCGGCAAGCGCGCGAAGCGGCGCCTGACCGGCACGCGGAAAAGTCGTTTCCAGCATTTCGAAGATCGTCATCTCGCCATCGAGCACGTCCATCGCGTGCTGGGCGAAATAGCCCATCTTGACGCTGGCACCGATCGAAACCGTGCCTTCGTCCGGCTTCGAATCACCGGCAACCAGCTTCAAGAGCGTCGACTTGCCGGCACCGTTGATGCCCATGATGCACCAGCGCTCCTTGCGGCGGACCATGAAGTCGAAGCCGTCATAGATCACCTTGTCGCCATAGCGCTTGGAGACACCCTTGACGCTGACCACATCTTCACCGGAGCGCGGCGCCGGCTGGAATTCGAAGGCCACGACCTGTCGGCGCTTCGGCGGCTCGACGCGGTCGATCTTTTCGAGCTTCTTCACCCGGCTCTGCACCTGCGAGGCGTGAGATGCCCGCGCCTTGAAGCGCTCGATGAACTTGATTTCCTTGGCGAGCATCGCCTGCTGACGCTCGAACTGTGCCTGCTGCTGCTTCTCGTTCTGCGCCCGCTGGCCCTCGTAGAACTCGTAGTTGCCGGAATAGCTGTTCAGCTGGCCGGCATCGATCTCGATGATCTTGTTGACGATGCGGTTCATGAACTCGCGGTCATGCGAGGTCATCAAGAGCGCGCCGTCATAACCTTTCAGGAACTGCTCGAGCCAGATCAGGCTTTCGAGGTCGAGGTGGTTCGAGGGTTCGTCGAGCAGCATCACATCAGGGCGCATCAGCAGGATGCGGGCGAGCGCTACGCGCATCTTCCAGCCACCCGAGAGAGCGCCGACATCGCCATCCATCATTCCTTCCGAGAAGGAGAGACCGGCCAGAACCTCGCGCGCCCTGCCCTCCAGGCCGTAGCCGTCGAGCTCCTCGTAGCGCGCCTGCACCTCGCCGTACCGCTCGATGATCGCGTCCATCTCGTCCAGGCGATCCGGATCGACCATGGCGGCTTCGAGTTCGCGCAACTCGGCGGCGACCTCGCTCACCGGCCCTGCTCCGTCCATCACTTCCGCCACGGCGGAGCGGCCGGACATCTCGCCGACATCCTGGCTGAAGTAGCCGATGGACACGCCCTTATCGACGGAGACCTGCCCCTCGTCGGGCTGCTCGTGGCCGATGATCATCCGGAAGAGCGAGGTCTTGCCCGCACCGTTCGGGCCGACGAGGCCGATCTTTTCGCCACGGTTGAGGGCGGCCGATGCCTCGATGAAGAGGATGCGGTGGCTGAGCTGCTTGGAGATGTTTTCGATACGGATCATGGTCGCGGCGCCTGCTGGAATTCGGCGTCCTTATGGCATGCAGCCACACGTCTGTCCCTGATTTTTTTGCGCTGCGGGAAGGCCGCCTATCGCCCGGGCGTCAGCCCGCTGACGGCACTTGGCAGCGCGACATCGCCCGCAGCGAGCTCGCGGCGGCGCCGGAGCGCCCGGCAGAGCGTGGCGCGGCTGATGCCCTGTTGCCGGGCGGCATCGGCAAGCGAAAGCCCGCCCCGAGCCATGCGGTCGACCGCGGCATTCAGATCATCAGGCCGGAGTTTGCTGGGCCGGCCGATGTTTCGTCCGCGCAGGCGCGCGGCAGCCATGCCCGCCCGGGTGCGTTCTGAGATCAGTCCGCGCTCGAATTCGGCCAGGGCCCCCATGATATGGAAGATAAGGAGCCCCCCGGCCGAGCCCGTGTCGATCGCTTCCGTGACGGAATAGAGCGCAATGCCCCGGCGGCCGAAGTCGTTGACCAGTTCGATCAGATGCGACAGCGACCGGCCGAGGCGATCGAGACGCCAGATGACCAGCGTATCGCCGGACCGCAACACGGCCATGGCTTCAGCCAGTCCAGGACGCTGCCGTTGCGCGCCGGAATGTCCCAGATCGGAAAAGATCTTCTCGCACCCGGCAGCCCCCAAAGCCTTGAGTTGCATGTCGACATTTTGATCAAGCGTCGACACCCGCGCGTATCCGATCCGCATAAGCTCTCCGAAATCCTTTCCCGCCAATGATTTGACCGGATCTCCGGCGCACCGGAACGACAACGGCACAGTATCACAATGGTTCCCTTTTAAGCACAGCAGGTTGACTTGGTCAACGAAAAATACACGCATGAGATGCATTTGTCATTGCCCTCTTGAAACCGGGCATGCCATATTTCCCACCGACACGCGCAGACCAACAGCATCACAACCAAGGACCAATTTAAGCGCGACCAGGGCGAGGAATCGGGTTGTGCAAATGGGAACGGTTTCGAGACGCCGCGGGGGCGTCCGGCCGAAACAGGATCAACCGAACAGGAGGACTTTCAGCATGCCCAACTATTCGCTCACTCTGACCATCGACCCGACCGATCTGAACGTGATCAAGGCCGCCGGCCAGCGCATCACTCTGGCCAAGCCGGTCGGCTCCGGCGATCCCAATGTCGTCTGGCTTTCGATCGATCCCTTCCAGTCGACCTCCGTCGAGTGGAAGGAGGATTACTGGATCTATGCCTCGACCACGGAAGTGGCGCAGGGCGCGGCGATCAACAAGCTGTCGGAAGTGACGCCCGGGCCGGCGCTGGATGCGGGCTATTACCCCTTCACACCGTCAGCCACCTTCGGCGTGTTCCAGAACGATTCGAGCGTCAATTCCGGCACTTTCGCCGCCGTCAACAACATGCCCTACAACCAGTATCCTGCTTTGACCTTCGGTCTGTCTCAGTCGGCCATGGTCAACAAGACGCCGGCGGAACGCAAGCCGATCTCGGCGCAGCTGGTGCCGTCGCAGAACCGCATCCAGATGACGCCCTTCACCACGGTCTATGTCTGGCTGCAGAGCCAGTTCGCCAGCGAGACGATCATCACAAAGATCACCGGCAACACGGCGATCGCCAAGTTCGGCGGCGACGTCAGCGAGATCAGGCTGAAATACGACCCGACCCGCGGCGTCTTCGTGCCGGACCAGAAGTCCCACGATCTCCTGAAGATGGGTCTTATCGAACTGCGCACGCCGCTGATCGTGTGATCTCCGTCGGGGATGCGGCAGCCCCCGCCGCATCCCTGCTCCGTGAAACAACCGCAACACATGTCTCGCCGGCAGAGGTCGACGTCGGCCTGGCTTGCCAGTCAGACAAGGAGAACATTCATGCGCACCCATCTCAGACTTATCTGCATCATACTGGCCGGCCTCCTCACGACGACAACAACGGGCTCAGCCGCACAGCTGGCAATCCAGAACCTGGATAACACGGGGTCAGACGTTCTTACCGAAGATCAGATGAACGAAGCCGAGCCCCTGCCACTGCCTGTCATTACCGAGGAAGAGTTGAGGGACATGCAACGGCGCTTCCGGGAATTGAACCCGGACATTCCCGACCAGACCCCATCGGAGGCCACATCCCCCTCCCTCACCGCGCCCGGCGAACTGGAAAAAATTGCCGAGCCGCGTCTCGCTCCTCCCTACTGGAGCGCCGGTCGCCTGGTTTTCCGCACGGACGAAGGGAAACTCGGACGATGCACGGCGCAGTACATCGAAAATCTCAATGTGATTCTGACGGCCGCGCATTGTGTCCTGAGCCACAAGACCGGTCGTTGGTACACCGATTTCAGTTTCCAGCGCGCGCTCGCCGGCAATAAATCGCCGCAGATTGTCGGCTGGCGCTGCGTCTCGATCTACGACGCTTACCACAGCGACGGCGTCAACTACGCCTATGACTATGCCTTCATCCTCGCGAGCGCCGATGACAAGCAGCGTCCGCTGGAAATGGCGACGGGCACCCCGGCATCCGCGCCGCTAACTGCAATCGGTTACCCACGAGACCTGGATGGTGGCCTTTTCATGTACAAGATCGACGGTTCGTGGACGAGGAACGTTGGTGGGATCGTCACTATGAGCGACAATTCGCTCACCAAAGGAAGCAGCGGAGGAGCATGGTTCACGGCGTTCGAGGCCGGCGGTGGTGAACACAAAAACCAAGTCGTAAGCTTAAACTCACATCGTCTCAAGACCCGGCCAAACCAGTTGAACGGTCCACTTTTCACAGAGGACACGGTGACGCTCAAGAACCACGTCCGTGACGCTTTGTGCCTGGACTGACCATCGCCACTCCACCCGGCCTGTCAGCCACACTGGCCGGCATTCCCAGGCGCCGCGCATTTTGCCGCGGCGCCGACCATTTTCCTCGCCATGGCTTTCCGTTATGAACGCTTCATGACCGACACAGCAGAACAGACAGCCACCGAGACCATCACCCTCTACGAAGCCATCGGCGGCGATGCGACCGTCAAGGCGCTGACCGACCGTTTCTACGAATTGATGGATACGCTTCCAGAAGCTGCCCATTGCCGGGCCGTGCACCCGCCGGATCTCGCCGGCAGCGCCGAGAAGTTTTACGAATATCTGACCGGCTATCTCGGCGGCCCCCCGATCTACATGGAAAAGCGGGGGCACCCCATGCTGAGGCGGCGCCATTTCGTCGCCGAGATCGGCCCGGTGGAGCGCGACGAGTGGCTTCTCTGCTTCCGTCGAGCCATGGATGAAACGATCGAGAACCCGAAGCTGCGCGACATCATCTGGCCGCCGGTCGAGAAACTCGCCTTTCACATGCAGAACAAGGAATGAGCCCGATGCCGATCTGGCGAGACACGCGTTGGGCAACAGCGGCAGCCGGTTTGATCGGCGCTGCCGGCGTGGCCCTGGCTGCGGCAGCGAGCCATGCCGGCGGCGAACACCTGTTACGGCCGGCATCGACGATCTGCCTGGCCCATGCGCCGGCCCTGCTCGCCCTTGCGCTGGCGGGCGACAAGATCAGGTGGGCCGGCCTTGCGGCACTCGCCATGACGATCGGCACGCTTCTGTTTGCCGGAGACCTCGCCGCACGGCAGTTTTTCGGCCAGGGCCTGTTTCCTATGGCAGCACCAAGCGGCGGCCTGACGCTCATCGCGTCCTGGCTGCTGCTCGTGGCAAGCACGGTGATGCGAAACCGCTAAGCCTGCGGGTGCGCGGCATCCGGGTCGACCAGATCTCGAAAATAATTAGTGGGTGACGGCGGCCAGTGCCGAACCGCCGAACATCAGCAGATTGCCATGCGGATCGCGGATGTGGAACCGCATCTCGCCGCCGCAGGTATCGGACGGACGGATCGCATCGATCCCCCGGTCACGGAAGTCCTGGTAAATTTCGCCGGGAGCATCTGCGCGGAAAAAGACGGAACTGTTCTGGCATTGAACTGGATCGTCGCTCAGCCAGAAATGCAGCTCCATGCCGCCTCTGCGCACAACGAGATAATCCAGCCCATCCATGCCGACATCCTCGAAGCCAAGAGTACCCACGTAAAAACTGCGGGTTTCCGAGAAGTCGAGAGACGGAAGAATGGGCACGGCGTTGAGGATCGTCTTCGCAACAGGGTGCTGAGCGTTCATGCGGATAGTTCCTCTGCTTCCCGCATGAGAGTGAAAACGAAACGACTACGATCTCGCGTTGGCGTTCCGCTGCCATCTCGGCGCAGGAAAGTCGATAACAAGGGCGGGGGCCCGGTTGGGTTCTGCGTACATGGTATCGCATTTTCGTTGATGCAAGCCAGGCAAAGTGATGATTTCGCAATTCATCACTTCACTTTCCTGCGAGCGTTGCAACATTGCCTCGGCAAGTTCGGGCAGAAGCCCCTCGCCGCGCTGACGTGCAAGCTCGTGGAAAGAGCCAAAGCCCCTTTTGTCGACACCGTCCCTGCTCATCCGTTCGAGTTCCTTTCATTCAGTGTCTGCAAGGCGCGCTCGAGACTGGACTTCGAGCCGTTCCGCAGCGGAATGAAAGTCTTGCCGAACTTCTTGCAACCGCTCTTCACGCGCAGACACGCATCGTGACTGATACAGTCGATCGGGCAGAAGACGCAGTCGACAGAGGGAAGCACTGTGTCGATACGCGATACCGCTTCACGTAAACCCCCATCATGGTGAATTAGTTCCGCACCAAAATTGCTGGCGATCTGACGAAGATGCGCAACCTGGCAATCACGCCCGCCGACATAGAGGAAACTCCGGACATCAGGCTGCTGCCGCGCACCCTGTTCGGCGCCGGTAACTGACCCGGAGATCTTCGGCTCCACGCGCATTTTCTTCTTCGCCATGATGGTCTCTCCCTTAACGGCCCGTTACTGGACTCGGTCACTTCCGTCGATCCGTCAGCCATACAAAACATGATAAAAGGAGTAAAGTATTAAGTTGAGCAAACTTGTCATGTTTGTGCACGATTGAAGCCGATTGCGGCAACGCTATCCAGTCATTGAGCGAGGGGCTTGACGACCGTCAAAAACCCAGCATTTGCGGGCTTTCCACACCGACAAATGCAAATTTTTACCGTTTGATAAAAGTTTGAACCTGAGTTACGCTTCCCTGCATCGCTTCGAATATAAAAGAGGGAACTGCGATGCGAAGACTGGAACCAGGCCTTAAGGCCGGGCGGCTTGACGCTGCCGATTATGCAAAGAATTTCTCCGACCTGCATCCACGCCTAGGCGATCACGAGGCCCTCGTTGCCTCCGACCGATGCTACTTCTGTCATGACGCGCCCTGCATGACGGCCTGTCCCACCGCCATCGATATCCCGATGTTCATCCGGCAGATATCGACTGGCAATCCGATCGGCGCGGCAAAGACCATCTTCGACCAGAACATTCTCGGCGGCATGTGCGCCCGCGTCTGTCCGACCGAAACGCTGTGCGAAGAGGCTTGCGTGCGCAACACGGCGGAAGAGCGCCCCGTCGAAATCGGCCGTCTGCAACGTTACGCTACGGACATCGCCATCGAAGAAGGCCGCCAGTTCTACCGTCCGGCAGCGTCCTCCGGTCGCACGGTGGGGATCGTTGGTGCCGGCCCAGCCGGTCTCGCCGCCGCCCATCGGCTGGCCACCCACGGCCACCAGGTCACCATCTACGAAGCCCGCGAAAAGGCCGGCGGCCTCAACGAATACGGCATCGCCGCTTACAAGACGCCGAACGATTTCGCGCAGAAGGAAGTCGACTACATCCTGTCGCTCGGCAACATCGATGTGCTCGACGGCCAGATGATGGGCCGCGATTTCACCCTCGCCGATCTCCAGGCCAAGCACGACGCCGTCTTCATCGGCGCCGGCCTCGGCAACGTCAACGGGTTGAACATCCCCGGCGCCAAGATCAACGGCGTGCTCGACGCAGTCGAATTCATCGCCCATCTGCGCCAGGCCGACAGCAAGGCAGACGTTCCGGTCGGGCGTGACGTCGTCGTCATCGGCGGCGGCATGACCGCGATCGATGCCGCCGTCCAGGCCAAGCTTCTCGGCGCGGAGAACGTCACGATCTGCTACCGCCGTGGCAAGGAGCACATGAACGCCTCCGAGTTCGAGCAGGATCTCGCGACCTCGAAGGGTGTTCACATCCGCCACTGGCTGCAGCCGAAAGAAGTCGCCCATCATGGCGGACACTGTTCCTCGATCACCTTCGAATACACCCACCTCGAAAACGGCCTGATGAAGGGCACCGGCCATACGACCGAGATCAAGGCGGACCAGATCCTGGTCGCGATCGGCCAGAAGCTCGACGGCCAGGGTCTAGACGGTCTCAAGGTTGAAGGCGGCAAGATCGCCATCGACGCCGAAGGCCGCACCTCGATCCCGGGTGTCTGGGCCGGCGGCGACTGCGCCTTCGGAGGCCAGGACCTGACGGTCTCTGCTGTCGCCATGGGCCGTGACGCGGCCGAAAGCATCAACCGCTCTCTCGCCGTTTTGACGGCGGGCGTGAGCGCAGTCGCATGACGCACCCGCTCAGAGAGGATTTGAACAATGGCTGATCTCCGCAACAACTTCGTCGGCATCAAGTCGCCAAACCCCTTCTGGCTCGCCTCTGCTCCGCCGACCGACAAGGCCTACAACGTCGAGCGCGCCTTCAAGGCGGGCTGGGGCGGCGTCGTCTGGAAGACGCTCGGCTCGGAAGGCCCGCCGGTCGTCAACGTCAATGGCCCGCGCTACGGCGCAATCTGGGGCGCAGACCGCAGGCTCCTTGGCCTGAACAACATCGAACTGATCACCGACCGTCCCCTGCAGGTGAACCTGCAGGAGATGAAGATGGTCAAGATGAACTGGCCGGATCGGGCGCTTGTCGCCTCGATCATGGTCCCCTGTGTGGAGGAAGAGTGGAAGGCGATCCTGCCGCTGGTCGAAGAAACCGGCGCTGATGGCATCGAGCTCAACTTCGGCTGTCCGCACGGCATGTCCGAACGCGGCATGGGATCGGCCGTCGGTCAGGTACCGGAATACATCGAGATGGTCGTGCGCTGGTGCAAGCAATACACCCGCATGCCCGTCATCACCAAGCTGACGCCCAACATCACCGACATCCGCAACCCCGCCCGCGCCGCCAAGCGCGGCGGCACAGATGCCGTGTCGCTGATCAACACGATCAACTCCATCGTATCGGTCGATCTCGACAACTTCTCGCCGAACCCCAGCATTGGCGGCAAAGGCAGCCATGGCGGCTATTGCGGCCCGGCCGTCAAGCCGATCGCGCTGAACATGGTCTCCGAAATCGCCCGCGATCCGGAAACCTATGGCCTGCCGATCTCCGGCATCGGCGGTGTGACGACCTGGCGTGATGCGGCCGAATTCCTGGCACTCGGTGCTGGCAACGTGCAGGTCTGCACGGCGGCCATGACCTATGGCTTCAAGATCGTCCAGGAAATGATCACCGGCCTCAACAACTGGATGGATGCCAAGGGCCATCAGAGCCTCGACGACATCTGTGGCCGCGCTGTCCCGAATGTTACCGACTGGAAGTACCTGAACCTCAACTATGTGGCCAAGGCCCATATCGATCAGGATGCCTGCATCAAGTGCGGCCGCTGCCACATCGCCTGCGAAGACACCTCGCACCAGGCGATCACCAGCATCGTCGATGGCGTCAGGAAGTTCGAGGTGATGGAAGACGAGTGCGTCGGCTGCAATCTCTGCGTCAACGTCTGTCCTGTCGAGAACTGCATCACCATGGTCGGCCTTGAACCCGGCACACTTGACCAGCGCACCGGCAAGCCGGTCGACCCGAACTACGCCAACTGGACGACCCATCCGAACAATCCGATGGCAGTCCAGGCAGCAGAGTAAAACAGATGGTCTGCCCGGCCATCTGAGACCGGGCAGACCGTTTTCCATTTCGGCGTTTTCACTGCAGATTCAGGGAATCTTTAGCCCTTGGCGGCGACAATATCTGTAAGGGTCACTTAACCCCTCAATTCTTCTGGGGTTTCCTTTGCGGGCATTGTAAATATGGCGGCGACCACGACAAAACGGGATCCCAGGCAGTACTGGACTGCGCGCCTGCAGATAGTCGTGCCCAGTCTTCTGGTCCTCTTTGCGATTATCGTTTCAGCCTCTTACGCCGACCGCCAGCAACGACAGATCGACCGACAATTCAGCCGCGACGCCGTTCAAGAGCAACTGGGCACCATCAGAACCAAGCTCGAAGGCAATATCAACGCCAACATTCGCCTGCTCCAGGGGCTTGTCGCCGTCATCAGCACGGAACCCTATGTCTCGCAGCAGAGGTTCGCGGCGCTGGCTGAGAACCTCCTTGCCATCCCCTCCCAGCTACGCAACGTCGCGGCAGCCCCGGACATGACGACGGCCTTCGTCTATCCCTATGAACGAAACCGCACCTTCATTGGAAGGCAAATCCTCAGCGCACCTGAGGATGCTCGACTGCTGCGCGCCCTGAAAGACGGCCAGACGGTCATCATTGGCCCCAATCCGCTTAACAATGGCACCCAGGGCCTGATTATCGCACTGCCCGTCCGCATGGTGAACGACCGAGGCCAACCGGCCTTCTGGGGTAGCGTGATCGGTATAGTCGATCTGCCTCGCGTCTATGACGACAGCGGACTGTTGGCAAATGATCTTCCCTTGCGACTGGTCGTGGCCAAGAAGACAATGGACCATACCGGTTCATCCATCATTTTCGGCGATCACAACGTCTTCGACCAGGATCCGATCCGTATGCTGATCGATCTCGGA
The DNA here is from genome assembly GCA_900473805.1 of Hyphomicrobiales bacterium. Classification (GTDB taxonomy): domain Bacteria; phylum Pseudomonadota; class Alphaproteobacteria; order Rhizobiales; family Rhizobiaceae; genus Allorhizobium. The sequence continues at coordinate 434,168 of UCMS01000006.1, forward strand.
AACGACCAGTGGACGATTGCCGCGATCCCACACGAAGGTTGGGGCACCGGCACCACCCTCTCCGGCGTCGTGCGGCTGGGCATATTCCTCGTGGCGTCCACGATCTCCGCCATCGTGATCTGGGTCGCGTTGTTGATGATGGAGAGGCAGAAGAACTACGCCGCCCTCCACCAGCGTGAGGAGCAATTGACCGCCTTGTCCAGCCGTCTCAACCTGGCACTCGAGACCTCCAGTATCGGGATCTGGGAGCTCGACACCACCTCCGGTGATATTCAGTGGGACGAGCGGATGTACCAGCTCTATGGTATCGATCGCAGTGTAGCGCCTTGTTACGACATCTGGAAATCCTGTGTTGATGCAGATGATCTGGTGGAGACGGACCGACGTCTCGCCGAGGCGATCAGAGACGGGAAAACCTACGAGACGCAGTTTCGCATCGATCGCTTCGGCGAAATTCGCCATATCCGCGCCGTCGGAACGGCCTACCAAAACCAGCAGGGCCGGATCAGCGTGCTGGGAGTCAACTGGGATGTCAGCGCTGACGTGCGGTTGCAGGAAGAACTGCGCGAAGCGCAACGGCAGACCGAACAGCAGAATGCAGCGCTCGACGCGGCCCGGAAACGGATGGAGCACAATTCGCTCCACGACGCTCTGACGGGCCTCCCAAACCGTCGTTTCCTCGATCAGACGCTGGCGACCGCGCTTTACGATACCTCCGGGCAATTGACGATCCTTCATCTCGACCTGGACCGCTTCAAGGAGATCAACGACACTCTCGGCCACGGTGCCGGTGACGCGATCCTGCGTCATGTGGCGACCGAATTGCAGCAAGCGGTTGACCAGGGTGACTTCGTCGCCCGGATCGGCGGTGACGAATTCGTCGTCATATGTCTGAAGCCGCTTGATCCGGACGGGGCGACGGCCCTCGGAGAGCGCCTGATAGGCGCAATCAACCAGCCCATCATTTACAATGGCCATGAATGCCGCGTAGGCGCCTCCATTGGCATCGCCATGCGGCAGCAGGGCTCGATTTCGGCAGAACAGTTGCTCGTCAATGCCGATATCGCACTCTATGAAGCCAAGCGGCGTGGGCGCAATCGCGTCGAACACTTCAACGACAGCCTGCGGGCCCGCACCATCAACGTCAAACAGACGGCAGATGCCATCCTGCGCTCGCTCGCGGATGACGACTTCGTCGCGTGGTACCAGCCTCAGTTTGACGCCACTACGCTTCAAATCAACGGTGCCGAAGCACTCGCCCGGTGGAACCACCCCAAGAAAGGCATACTGACGCCCGACAAGTTTCTCGAGATTGCCGAAAGCCTGAATGTCGTTTCTCAGATCGACGCCAGCATTTTGGAGCAGGCACTGGCCCAGCTGTCACGCTGGAGATCCCTTGACCTCGGCATTGAACATGTCTCGGTCAACATATCCGCACAGCGCCTCTTCGAGGACAAACTGATCGACCGCATCGAGAAGCTGGCATTGAAGCCGGGAAGCCTCTCCTTCGAATTGCTGGAATCGATTTCGTTCGACGACAAGGCGGACGCTGTCGCCGAAAGTCTCGACCGGATAAGAACCCATGGGATCGCGATCGAGATTGATGATTTCGGCACCGGCTATGCGTCGATCCTATCGCTGATCAAGCTCTCCCCCAGCCGACTGAAGATCGATCGCCAGCTCGTCGCCCCGGTCGTAGAGAATGCCACGCAGCGCCGGTTGATCAGCTCCATTGTCGATATCGGCCGTTCTTTCGGAGTGGGCATCGTCGCGGAAGGCGTCGAGACGATGGAGCATGCCGCCATCCTGCGCGATCTCGGCTGCCAGACGCTGCAGGGTTATGCCCTCGCCCGACCCATGAGCGCCGATGGCTTCGTGGATTTCGCTCTCCGGTATGCGGCAGACAACGGTTTTGCCCTGCCCCGCACCGCCTGACGACGTGGCGCGGTCTGCAGAACCGTAATCAACCGCCGAACAGGTTGAGGCTCTGGCCGGCAGCCATGGCCGCATAGGCCAACGCGCCGAAATAGCCGAGCGTCAGCAAAACCATCAGATGTCCGGCTGCAACGACAGCACCGTCCCGCTGCGAAATACCGGTGGAGAGCAGCAGGATCGCCACACCAGGCAGTGTGTTGGAGAAGGGGATGAAGGACAGCGGCATCATCAAAAGCACGCCTGCTGCCGTCAGCACCAGCCCGTTGATGCGGTTGGTCACGGCACCGGTCGTCAGCGCAAGCAGCCGCGGCCGCACGAAACGGTCGACCTTGCGCAGGATGGTCAGCCCGCGCTGCAGCACCGGCACGAGCTTGCCGGTATCGAGCTTGCGATCCGCCACTTTCGCCGGCAACCACGGAAAGCGGTTGAACGTGACCGCGATCCCGATCAGCACGATGCCCGCACCGAAGACGGTCGAGACACCGGGAATGGACACCGGCACCAGGAACGGCAGAGACAACAGTCCGCACAACAGCAGCAGCCCGCTTTCGCCCATGGTCTGCAGGATTTCCCGGAGCGTGACGTGTTCGCCGTCCATCGAGGCGATCACCTCTTCCAGCACCGCGCTGGTGCTTCGGTCTGTATCGTGGAAGCCGATCGTCGTTGTCATCAGAGCCGCTTTCAATTAAGTCCGGGACAGATCTGTCATGGGCGAAGCAATGCGGCTGCGCCTCAAGCCGCAGATGAATGACAATACCGGCCCGGTCAAGTCACACCGACGAGGATGACAGATTCCTGTGGCTGCGAGATGAAGCATGACCGAAAACGTCGACGTGCCAGCCGCTCCCGCCAATCGCCACACCGTTCATGCCAAGGGCCGCGAAAAAGTTCTTGCCCATGCCGCCATGCTGCTCTTTGCGGCCTTGATCGCGGGCTCTTTCTCCTTCGGTGGTATGGCCGCGCAGCATCTGGAAGCCGGACCGCTGACGCTGTGGCGTTACCTGATGACCATGGTCGTGATGGGCGTCCTGACGTTTGGCATTCTCCGCGTGCCGTTCACCAAGCCGCGCCGCGTCTGGCGCTATGCCCTGCTGGGCGGCCTGATCGCCATTTACATGCTGACGATGTTTGCAGCCCTCGAGTTCACCAGCCCCGTGCAGACCGGTGCCGTCTTCACCCTGATGCCACTGATCAGCGCGGGCTTTGCGCTGGTCTTCATCGGCCAGAAGACCAGACCCGACGTGTTGATCGCCCTTGTCATCGCCGCGCTCGGCGCAATCTGGGTGATCTTCCGGGCCGATATCGGCGCGATCCTGTCCTTCGATGTCGGGCGCGGCGAGTTGATCTACTTCGTCGGCGTCGTCTGCCACGGCGCCTATGTGCCGCTGATCCGCAAGTTCGGCCAAGGCGAAAACCCGGTCGCGTTCGGTTTCTGGGTGGTGGTCTTCACGATCCCCTGGCTTCTGCCCACGGGCGCCGTACCGCTGGCCGAGACGGATTTCGCAGCACTTCCGGGCACCGTCTGGGCGACCATCGCCTATCTGTCGATCGTCACGACGGCGATCACATTCATGCTGCTGCAATACGCATCCATGCGCCTCCCAGCGCCCAAGGTGCTCGGATATGGCTACCTGACCCCAACCTTCATCATCCTGCTGGAGGGCCTGCTCGGCCACGGCTGGGCAAGCCCGGCCGTTTTTCTCGGCGCGCTCGTGACCGCCGCTGGCCTTCTGGTGATGGGGCTGCTCAGGGATTGACGCCTAACTTCAGGATCAGGCCGCTGACGAACAGTCCCTCGAGGAAGTGAGCGGCCTCTTCGAAGCGCTCGGCCCCATCGCGTCCCTCGCCCAGCACCGCCTTAACCTGCACGTCGAAATCCGCATAATGCTGGGTCGTCGACCAGATCGAGAAGATCATGTGGTGCGGATCGCAGTCCCGCACTTTGCCGGCCGCAATCCAGGCGCGGATAACCTCGGCCTTCTCGTCCACCAGATCCTTCAACGGGCCTTCCAGAACACCCATGATATGTGGCGCGCCCTGCAGGATTTCGTTGGCAAAGAGCCGGCTTTCGCGCGGAAATTCTCGGGCCATTTCCAGCTTGCGTCGGATATAGGACCGGATCTCTTCCTCCGGATCGCCCTCGGCATCGAAAGCCGCCAGCGGTTCCAGCCAGTTCTCCAGCACCCGGTCGATCAGCGCCCGATGCATCGCCTCCTTGGTACGGAAATAATAAAGCAGATTCGGCTTCGACATGCCCGCGACCTCGGCAATCTGGTCAATCGTCGAGCCATGAAATCCCCGCTGCGAAAACACCTCCAGCGCCGCTTCCAGGATGAGCTCCTCTTTTTCCTCCTGGATCCGCGTCCGCCTCTGAGTTTGCGCCGCTCTCGGTATGGCCATGTTGAACGTATTCCCCGCTAACGTCTTGAACTCGCTACTGATAATCGGCGCATAAATTCTGTGCAATTGCCGAGATTTTTGTCGTAGATTTTTGCCAAATTCAGCTTGAGTGCACCGATGGAAGCTGTAATGTTTTACCAGTCGGTCAAATTATTGGACAGATGTCAAATAAAGGCAACTGCCGATACGACAGCGGAAAAGACAAATATAAACCGCTGCTGTTGACCTCGGGAACTCGGGAGTTGGGCGCAAGATCCGGCTCCCAAAAACAGGTGAGGATCAGCAATGACGGCGCAACCCGGCACGAACCTTCGCGTGAACGGCGATCGGCTGTGGGACATGCTCATGGAGATGGCGAAGATCGGCCCCGGCATTGCCGGCGGCAACAATCGCCAGACCCTGACCGATGAAGATGCCGAAGGCCGCCGCCTTTTCCAGCGCTGGTGCGAGGATGCAGGACTGACCATGGGCGTCGACACCATGGGCAACATGTTCATGACCCGCCCCGGCACCGATCCGGACGCGCTTCCCGTCTATATCGGCAGCCATCTCGACACGCAGCCGACCGGCGGCAAATATGACGGCGTGCTCGGCGTGCTCGCAGGTCTCGAAGTCGTACGCTCGATGAACGACCTCAACATCAAGACCAGACACCCCATCGTCGTCACCAACTGGACAAATGAGGAAGGCGCACGCTTCGCGCCGGCCATGCTGGCCTCGGGCGTCTTTGCGGGCGTCCTGACCCAGGATTATGCCTATGCCCGCAAGGACATGGAGGGCAAGTCCTTCGGCGACGAGTTGAAGCGCATCGGCTGGGTCGGCGACGAAGAGGTCGGTGCCCGCAAGATGCACGCCTATTTCGAATATCACATCGAACAGGGCCCGATCCTCGAGGCCGAAGAAAAGCAGATCGGTGTAGTCACCCACTGTCAGGGGCTGTGGTGGCTGGAATTCACCTTGACCGGCAAGGAAGCCCATACCGGCTCCACCCCGATGAACCACCGCGTCAATGCCGGCCTTGCCATGGCCCGCATCATGGAAATGGTCCAGACGGTTGCCATGGACAACCAGCCGGGCTGCGTCGGCGGCGTCGGCCAGGTGAAGTTCTCGCCCAATTCCCGCAACGTGCTTCCCGGCACGGTGGTCTTCACCGTCGACATTCGCTCGCCGGAACAGGCCAAGCTCGACGGCATGCGCGCCCGCATCGAAAAGGAAGCAGCCGAGATCTGTGCTGCCCTTGGTGTCGGCTGCTCCATCGAGGCCGTCGGTCATTTCGATCCTGTTACCTTCGACCCGACGCTCGTCGCCTCCGTCCGCAAGGCGGCGGAAGACCTCGGCTACAGCCATATGAACATCATCTCTGGCGCCGGCCACGATGCCTGCTGGGCCGCCAAGGTGGCGCCCGCAACCATGATCATGTGCCCCTGCGTGGACGGTCTCTCCCACAACGAGGCGGAGGAGATCTCCAAGGAATGGGCCAGCGCCGGCTGCGACGTGCTGCTCCGAGCGGTTCTGGAGACGGCGGAGATTGTGGGCTAAACTCAAGATCTGTCCTATGCGGAGGCCTGCCAATGACATTGCCAAGAGAACTGTCTGCAGAAGAAAGAGCCGAACTGCGAGCGAAGGGGTTCCAGCGTTTTGAATTATGGCTACCTGACCTGCGCGACCCGTCCATCCGCGAGCAGGCTGTAGCAGAAGCAAATCGAATGGCCTTTGCTGATGAAGAAGACAACGTGATGGAGTGGATTGATAGTCTTCAGAAGGACATGTGGGATCATGAGGACGGAGAAGGCGGCCAATGAAGCGTGGCGATGTCGTCACCGTGGTGCTGCCAAGCGCTCTGGGCAAGCCTCGCCCAGCCGTCATCGTTCAGACGGACTCGATGACGGAGTCGCAGCTCAAAACCGTGCTCGTCTGCCCGATAACCAGCTTCAGCTCCGTTCCGAGCATCTTTCGGGTGCCAGTGGAGCCTACTCCCACAAATGGGCTCAAACTGCAGTCTGAAGTCATGGTCGACAAAATCAGTCCAGCCAGCCGGCAGAGGGTCGGGGAAGTCATTGGGACTTTTGATGACGTGACGATGCGCCGGGTCGAGCGCTCCATGGCTCTGGCACTTGGCTTCGCAGGATGAGCACACACTAAAAATGGAACCACGGGGAGAGACCACATGACCACCACAGTCATCAAGGGCGGCACGATCGTCACCGCCGATCTGACCTACAAGGCAGACGTCAAGATCGAGGGGGGCGTGATCGTCGAGATCGGGCCCAACCTGTCCGGCGACACCGTGCTGGATGCGGCGGGCTGTTATGTCATGCCGGGTGGTATTGACCCGCATGTACATCTCGAAATGCCCTTCATGGGCACCTACTCTGCCGACGACTTCGAAAGCGGCACGCGCGCTGGCCTCTCCGGCGGCACGACCATGGTCGTCGACTTCTGCCTGCCCGGCCCCGACCAGTCGCTGCTCGACGCCTTGCAGATGTGGGACAACAAGACCTCACGCGCCACGGCCGACTATTCCTTCCACATGGCGATCACCGGCTGGAACGAACGCGTCTTCGACGAGATGAAGACGGTCGTCCAGGATCGCGGCATCAACACCTTCAAGCACTTCATGGCCTACAAGGGCGCGCTGATGGTGAACGACGACGAGATGTTCGCCTCCTTCCAGCGTTGCGCAGAACTTGGCGCTTTGCCGATGGTGCATGCCGAAAACGGTGACGTCGTCGCTTCGATGACCGCGAAGTTGCTCAGCGAAGGCAATAATGGTCCGGAGGCGCACGCCTATTCCCGTCCGCCGGAGGTCGAGGGCGAAGCGACCAACCGCGCGATCATGCTGGCCGACATGGCGGGCGTGCCGCTCTATGTCGTGCACACCTCCTGCGAACAGGCCCATGAAGCCATCCGCCGAGCCCGCCAGAAGGGTATGCGCGTTTACGGCGAACCGCTGATCCAGCACCTGACACTCGACGAGAGCGAATATTTCAACAAGGACTGGGACCACGCCGCCCGCCGCGTCATGTCGCCCCCCTTCCGCAACAAGCAGCACCAGGATTCACTCTGGGCCGGCCTGCAGTCGGGTTCACTCTCGGTCGTCGCCACCGACCACTGTGCCTTTACGAGCGAACAGAAGCGCTTCGGCGTCGGCAACTTCGCCAAGATCCCGAACGGCACCGGTGGGCTTGAGGACCGCATGCCCATGCTCTGGACCTATGGTGTCGCCACCGGCCGCCTGACGATGAACGAATTCGTTGCGGTCACCTCAACCAACATCGCCAAGATCCTCAACATATACCCGAAGAAGGGCGCCGTGCTCGTCGGCGCCGATGCCGACCTGGTGGTCTGGGATCCGAAGCGCTCCAAGACGATCTCGGCCAAGACCCAGCAGTCCTCGATCGACTACAATGTCTTCGAGGGCAAGACCGTTACCGGCCTGCCGCGCTACACGCTGACTCGTGGTTACGTCGCGATCGAGGAGAGTGCCGTAAAGACGCGCGAGGGCCACGGCAAGTTCGTCAAGCGCGAGCCCTTCCCTGCGGTTTCCAAGGCGCTGTCGACCTGGAAGGAACTGGTCGCGCCGCGCAAGGTGGAACGCACGGGCATTCCGGCGACGGGAGTGTGAGCGGTTCGATGGCGTTGGCGCATGTTGTTACCCCCCTCTGCCCTGCCGGGCATCTCCCCCTCAAGGGGGGAGATCGGAGGCGGCTGGCCGCTCGCCAAACCTCATCTGTTCTTTCTCACTGGTCTCAAAACACCGCTAGTGGCAAAGCAAACGGTGTCAGCGGGGCAAAACCGATGCGGGGTCCGATCTCCCCCCTTGAGGGGGAGATGTCCGGCAGGACAGAGGGGGGTAACCCAAGCGCCGACGTCAGAGACACCAGCGAACAGGCACGCTCCACGCCCCCTCATCCGGCGCTGCGCGCCGCCTTCTCCCCGCTGAGGAGAAGAGGATCGTCACACCTCGACCAACCCATCCAGCTCCGGCAGCAGGACGACGCTCTCCTGCTCGTTCGGATCGGTGCGCGCGATGATCGCGGTGCAGGGCGCGTTCGACAGGTTGGCTGGCAGATGCGGAACTCCGGCCGGAATGTAGAACAGCTCGCCCGCGTGAACCACGACATGGTTCTCCAGCCGCTCGCCATACCAGGTATGCGCCTGACCGGAGAGCATGTAGATCGCCGTCTCGTGGCTCTCGTGCAGATGCGCCTTGGCGCGCGCACCCGGCGGCATGGTCAGCACATGCATGCAGATGCCCTTGGCCCCCACGGTCTCGGCGGCGATCCCCTCGAAGTAACTCAGTCCCTGCTTGCCCTCATAGGTGTGGCCGGGCTTCACGATCCGGCAGGTGGGCTTTGCTGATGCGTCCATTGTCCCGTCCTCTTCCAACCGGCGGCAGGTCCGCCAATCCCGGTCCGCTGCTCGCGAGCGACCGCATGTTCAAAGAATGCAAGAGGCAGTCTGCCTTTGCAACAAACCCGATTGGTCCCAGCGCATGAATGCACCTTACTCCGTCGTCTCGGCCAGGAACCTGAGCCTTACTTTCGAGACTAATGACGGCCCTGTCCACGCCCTGTCCAACGTCGATCTCGAGGTGAAGAAGGGGGATTTCGTCTCGTTCATCGGCCCCTCCGGCTGCGGCAAGACCACCTTCCTGCGCGTAATCGCCGACCTCGAGAAACACACGGCCGGTGACATCACTGTCAACGGGATGACACCGGAAAACGCGCGCAAGGCGCGCTCCTACGGCTATGTCTTCCAGGCGGCTGCCCTTTATCCCTGGCGCACGATTGAAAACAACATCGCACTGCCGCTGGAAATCATGGGCTATAGCGCCGATGAGAAGAAAAAGCGCATCGAACAGACCCTCGATCTCGTCAACCTCACCGGCTTCGGCAAGAAATATCCCTGGCAGCTGTCGGGCGGCATGCAGCAGCGTGCCTCGATCGCCCGCGCGCTCGCCTTCGACGCCGACCTGCTGCTGATGGACGAACCCTTCGGCGCGCTCGACGAAATCGTGCGTGACCACCTGAATTCCGAACTGCTGAAGCTCTGGGACCGGACCAACAAGACCATCTGCTTCGTCACCCACTCGATCCCGGAAGCCGTCTACCTCTCCACCAAGATCGTCGTCATGAGCCCGCGTCCGGGCCGGGTCACCGACATCATCGAATCGACACTGCCCAAGGAACGCCCGCTCGACATCCGCGAGACGCCGGAGTTTCTCGAGATCGCGCATCGGGTGCGCGAGGGTTTGAAGGCGGGGCATTCTTATGAGGAATAGTGTGGTGGTCTCGGCAGATATGCCCCTCACCCTGACCCTCTCCCCGCAAGCGGGGAGAGGGGACGGCCAGCGCGGTGCCACGCGTTCCTTCTCCCCGTTGCAACAGGGAGAAGGTGCCGGCAGGCGGATGAGGGGCAAGGCCATCGGCGTCGTGAGTGCCGGCCACGCGCTTCCCACCTCCCCCTTGAGGGGGGAGGTCGCCGCGAAGCGGCGGGTGGGGGTGAACCTGACGACGAGTTCGACGTCATTGATCAACGCTCAGGTCTCGCACATCACCCCACCCCGGAGCTTCGCTCCGACCCTCCCCCTCAAGGGGAGGGTGTCGGGTGCCGCAGGAGCGGAGGCCACCCCATGAACCCCACCTTCCTCCTCTGGCTGGGTGCCGCCATGGCGACCTTCCTCGGGGCCGCGACCGTCAGCCGTGCTTATATCGACAGCGGCAAGCTCTGGGTGCTGCTCGCCTCGCTCGCCCTCTACTGTGTCGGCAACCTGATGATGGTGAAGCTGATGCGGGAGGGTGGACTGGGTCTTGCCATCTCGGCCTCCTCCGTCGCGCAGCTGCTGCTGATCAACGTGATCGCCTTCTTCCTCTTCGGCGAACGCTTGAGCGCCATCCAAACCGCAGGCGTCGCGCTGGGTGTCGTCTCCATGGCTCTCATGCTTTTTCCCGCAAAAGGAGGTGCCTGATGACATCAGCCCCTTCCGCCTTCCGTGACCGCATTTTGCCGGTTCTGACCGTCATCCTCGCGATCCTCGTGATCTGGCATGTCTTCGTCATCTATCTCAACGCGCCCTTCGTGCGCGACCAAGCGGCGCGCGCCGGTGAGGAGATCACCTTCTCCCAACTCGTCGAACGCACCTTCGCTCAGGAACGGCCGATCCTGCCCGCTCCGCATCAGATCGTCGCCGAGCTCTGGGACACAACCATCAACAAGGCCGTCACCTCCAAGCGCAGCCTTGTCTATCATGCCTGGATCACGCTCTCGGCCACTTTGGCCGGCTTTGCCATGGGCACCGTGCTCGGCATCGTGCTGGCGATTGCCATCGTCCACAACCGGGCCATGGACAAGTCGCTGATGCCCTGGGTCATCGCCTCGCAGACCATTCCCATCCTCGCCATTGCGCCGATGATCATCGTCGTCCTCAATTCGATCGGGATCTCAGGTCTGATGCCCAAGGCCCTGATTTCGACCTATCTTTCCTTCTTCCCGATCGTTGTCGGCATGGTGAAGGGCCTGCGCAGCCCCGACATTCTGCTGCTTGATCTGATGCACACCTACAATGCCAGCCAGTCCCAGACCTTCTGGAAGCTGCGCTGGCCGGCCTCGATGCCCTACCTCTTCACCTCGCTGAAGGTGGCGATCGCCATCTCGCTCGTCGGTGCCATCGTCGGCGAACTGCCAACCGGCGCGGTGGCAGGCCTCGGCGCCCGCCTGCTGTCCGGCTCCTACTACGGCCAGACCATCCAGATCTGGGCGGCCCTCTTCATGGCGGCCGGGCTCGCCGCCCTGCTCGTTTCGATCGTTGGAATGGCCCATACACGGGTTCTCGCACGCATGGGGGTCAAGCCATGAACGGTTACCTCGTCTTCGCCTTCGTCTTCTGGGTCGGTGCCTGGGGCCTGAACCAGTGGCTGGTGGCACAGCGTCCCAAGGATGTGTCGACCAAGCGGGCCATCGGCCTTGCAGTGCCGCTGATCTTCGGGGTTACGCTGCTCGTCATCTGGGAATGCGTGGTGCGTGGCTTCGAGATCCCCTCGATCCTGCTTCCCGCACCCTCGATGATCTGGGCGCGCATCATCACCTCCACCCATATCCTCTGGGCGGATTTCCAGCAGACCTTCCTGAAATCCGTGATCACGGGTTACATCGCCGGCTGCGGCCTCGGCTTCATCGTCGCGATCTTGATCGACCGCTCGCCTTTCCTGCAGAAGGGGCTGCTGCCGATCGGCAACTTCGTCTCGGCCCTGCCCGTCGTCGGCATCGCTCCGATCATGGTCATGTGGTTCGGCTTCGACTGGCAGTCCAAGGTTGCCGTCGTCGTCATCATGACCTTCTTCCCGATGCTGGTGAACACGGTCCAGGGACTGGCTTCGGCCAGCCACATGGAACGAGACCTGATGCACACCTATGCCGCCTCCTGGTGGCAGACGCTGGTGCGCCTGCGGCTCCCTGCCGCCTGGCCCTTCATCTTCAATGCGCTGAAGATCAACTCGACTCTGGCTCTGATCGGGGCCATCGTTGCAGAATTCTTCGGCACCCCGATTGTCGGCATGGGCTTCCGGATCTCGACAGAGGTCGGACGCTCGAATGTCGACATGGTCTGGGCCGAGATTGCGGTTGCCGCACTCGCCGGCTCGGTCTTCTACGGATTGGTGGCACTGGCAGAACGCCGGGTCACCTTCTGGCATCCGTCCGTCCGTGGTGGACGGACGTAAACTGCACCAAAACAAAAAGAGGGAACTGAAATGACCATGAAACTCGCATCCCTGCTGCTCGGCGCAGCGGTCTCCTTGACCGCCATGCAGGCCGCCGCCGCCGACAAGGTGACCCTCCAGCTGAAATGGGTGACCCAGGCCCAGTTCGCCGGCTACTACGTCGCCAAGGACAAGGGCTTCTATGAAGAAGAAGGCCTCGACGTCGAAATCAAGCCGGGCGGCCCTGATATCGCTCCCCCGCAAGTTCTGGCCGGTGGCGGCGCTGACGTGATCGTCGACTGGATGCCGTCTGCCCTCGCAACCCGCGAAAAGGGCGTTCCGCTCGTCAACATCGCCCAGCCCTTCAAGTCCTCGGGCATGATGCTGACCTGCCTCAAGGAAACCGGCATCACCAAGCCTGAGGATTTCAAGGGCAAGACCCTCGGCGTCTGGTTCTTCGGCAACGAATACCCGTTCCTGTCCTGGATGAGCACGCTCGGCATCAAGACCGATGGCTCGCCGGAGGGCGTCACAGTCCTCAAGCAGGGCTTCAACGTCGACCCGCTCTTGCAGAAGCAGGCTGCCTGCATCTCGACCATGACCTACAACGAGTACTGGCAGGTCATCGACGCCGGCATCAAGGCGGAAGACCTGGTGACCTTCAAGTATGAAGACGAGGGCGTCGCAACCCTTGAGGACGGCCTCTACGTCCTCGAAGACAAGCTCGCCGACCCTGCCTTCAAGGAAAAGATGGTCAAGTTCGTCCGCGCTTCCATGAAGGGCTGGAAGTACGCCGAAGAGAACTCCGATGAAGCCGCTGAAATCGTGCTCGAAAACGACGCCTCCGGCGCCCAGACCGAACAGCATCAGAAACGCATGATGGGCGAGGTCGCCAAGCTGACCGCTGGCTCCAACGGCGCGCTCGACAAGGCCGACTACGACCGTACGGTCAAGACACTGCTGGGCGGCGGTTCCGATCCGGTCATCACCAAGGAGCCCACCGGCGCCTTCACGACCGAAATCACCGACGCGGCCCTCAAGTAGAACCAGGCGGACCACCGAAAACGGGCACGGGGAGCAATCTCCGTGCCTTTCAGTTTTTTGTAAGTAAGACGAATTATTTCAACGAATTGCGATTGCATTTCGGCAACACCTATCGTCCTATGTTGAACATTCTTTGTCGCGCACTTGAATTCCGCGACGGCGCCTCTTGCAAGCCATTCTGACATCGCCCACCTCTTGCACCATGTTTTAGGGGCCGCCACTCGGCCGATACGGTTCATGACAGGAGTTTTATTGTGTCATGAATGGTGAGCCGGCCACGGCGCACATGCGTAATATGCTGAGACTTGCGATCTTCTTCGGGGAAGGGACCCATGCTTTTGAACACGAGCCCCAAGGCCATTCTGCTGGCCTCCACGCTGACGCTTATGACCTCCACGGTTTTCGCGCAGGAAACGCCCGCAGAGCCGCCAAAGAGCCCTGCTCTTCCCGCCATTGTCGTCACCCAGGCGAAGAGCCGCACTCTGGTCGACCGCATCCTTGCCACCGGCACGATCAAGGCGGTCGAGGATGTGTATATTCAGCCGCAGGTCGAAGGCCTGCAGATCAGCTCTCTGGAAGTCGATGTCGGCGATACGGTCACCGCCGGTCAGGTCGTGGCACGGCTCAATGATGACACGCTGAAGCTGGAGCGCAGCCAGCAGGCCGCCAATCTGGCGAAGGCTGAAGCGTCGCTGGCGCAGTCCCGCGCACAAGTTGTCGAAGCCGAAGCCAATCTCAAGGAAGCCCAGCGCCAGTTCGATCGGGCTTCGCGTCTGGTCAGCAGCGGCTCTGTCTCCGCTTCGCAGCGCGAACAGGCCGAAACGTCGCTGGCGAGCGCCCAGACCCGCGTCGAGAGCGCCAAGCAGGCGATCGCCGTGGCCGAAGCGGATATCAAGGTCATCGAAACGCAGATTTCCGACATTGATCTGCGCCTGGCCCGCACCGAGATCAAGTCGCCAGTCGCCGGCATCGTGTCTGTACGCAATGCCCGCATCGGCGCCATTGCGTCGGGCAGCGCCTCGCCGCTCTTCACCGTCATTCGAGACGGTCAGATCGAACTTGTGGCGGATGTGACGGAAAGTGATATATTGCGGTTGAAGGCTGGCCAGCCGTCGGCCATTACGGTTGCAGGAACGAGCACACCGATATCCGGTTCGGTTCGTCTGGTGTCGCCGGTCGTGGATGCCGTGACCCGCATGGGTTCCGTGCACATCGCCATCGATGACGACGCGGCCGCCCGTGCCGGCATGTATGGAAATGCAGACGTCACCGTCGGCCAGGCCGAGGATATAGCCCTGCCGCTGTCGGCGATCACCAGCGAGCGTAACGTCACCACGGTACGGCTCGTAGCCGATGGCATCGTGAAAATGCAGACGGTCAAGACCGGTATCCAGGATGGTCCCTTCATTGAGGTGACCGAAGGATTGGAAGAGGGCGACCTGGTCGTCGCCAAGGCGGGTGTCTTCGTCCGCGAAGGCGACCGGATCAAACCCGTAGAAGACACCAGCAGCGTTTCCAACTGAGGACCGACGTCGCCATGAACTTCTCTGCATGGTCCATTCGCAATCCGATCGCACCGATTCTGGCTTTCTTCCTGCTGGTCGTTGTCGGTATCCAATCCTTTAACGCGCTGCCGATCACCCGGTTCCCGAACATCGACGTGCCGCTTGTCGCGATCACCGTCGGCCAGAGCGGTGCCTCCCCGGCCGAACTGGAAAGCCAGGTCACGAAGGAAGTCGAAGACGCGGTCGCCTCGATCACCGGCGTCGACGAAATCAATTCGACCGTCACCGATGGCCAGTCCCAGACGGTCGTCATGTTCCGCATGGAAGTGCCCACCGAACAGGCGGTCCAGGACGTCAAGGACGCAATCGACCGGATCCGCGGCGATCTCCCGGCCTCCGTCGATGAGCCGATCGTCAGCAAGATCGACGTCGAGGGCCAGGCGATCCAGAGTTTTGCGGTTTCCTCGCCGAACATGAACCTGGCGGAACTTTCCTGGTTTGTCGACGACACGATCAAGCGCGCCCTGCAGGGCCAGCCCGGCATCGGCCGCGTGGACCGCTACGGCGGCGCGGACCGCGAGGTTCGCGTCGAACTCGACCCGAATCGCCTCGACGCCCTGGGTGTCACGGCCTCTGACATTTCCAGCCAGCTGAAGGGCACCAATGTCGATCTCGGCTCTGGCCGCGGTCAGGTTGCCGGTGCCGAACAGTCGATCCGCACCCTCGGCGATAACCGCGATGTCGAGAGCCTCGCCAACACGACCATCGCCCTTCCTGGCAACCGGTTCGTCAAGCTCTCCGACCTCGGCCGTGTCTACGACACCTATGAGGAACAGAAGTCCTTCGCCCGCCATGACGGCAAGCCGGTGGTTTCCTTCGCGGTGTTCCGCGCCAAGGGCGCGAGCGAGGTGACGGTCGCTGAAACCGTCGCCGAGAGCCTTGCCCAGGTCCGTGCCGAAAATCCCGACGTCCAGATCGAGATGATCGATGACTCGGTCTACTTCACCTATGGCAACTATGAAGCGGCCATGCACACCCTAGTCGAGGGTGCGATCCTCGCCGTCATCGTGGTGCTGCTCTTCCTGCGCAACTGGCGTGCGACGCTGATCTCGGCGGTTGCGCTGCCGCTTTCGGCCATCCCGACCTTCTGGGTCATGGACATAATGGGCTTTTCGCTCAATCTGGTCTCGTTCCTGGCGCTCACGCTGGCAACCGGTATCCTCGTCGACGACGCGATCGTCGAGGTGGAGAACATTGCCCGCCATATCAAGATGGGCAAGACGCCCTATCGAGCGGCGATTGAGGCGGCGGACGAAATCGGCCTCGCCGTCATCGCGACGACCTTCACCATCATCGCGGTCTTCGTGCCGGTTTCCTTCATGCCGGGCATCCCGGGCCAGTACTTCATCCAGTTCGGCCTGACGGTCGCCTTCTCCGTCTTCTTCTCGCTGCTTGTGGCCCGTCTCATCACCCCGATGATGGCCGCCTATCTGATGCGGGCCGAAGACGCGATGGACGACCATCACGACAACGACAGCCTGCCGCTGAAGATGTACACGAAGCTGGTGCGTTTCACGACACGCCGCTGGTATTCGCGCCTCGGAACGCTCGCGGCGGCGATCCTCTTCCTGATCGGCTCGATTATCCTCCTGTCCGGCGTTCCCGGCAGCTTCATTCCCCCGGAGGACGCCGGCCGCATCGTGCTGTCAGTGGAACTGCCGCCGAATGCAAAGCTCGATGACACCGAGCGCAAGACGGACGAAATTTATGCCGCGATCAAGGATGTTCCGGATGTTGCGAGCATCTTCATCCTCGGCGGCTCCTCCCCGCGCGGTGATCTCGAGCTGCGCCGCGCAAGCGTGACCATGAACCTTGACCGGATCGAGCATTCGCTGGCCAAGACTCTCGTCAACAAGGGTCTCGGCGGTCTCCCCGTGATCGGCCAATATCTGCCGAAGCTTCCGGAGAACGGCCGTACCCGTCCGCAGTGGGACATCGAAGAGGAAGTCTTCGCCAAGCTGGCCGCGATCCCGGACATCCGGATCACCAAGCTCAACGACCGCGGCGAGCGCGACATCACCTTCAACTTCCTATCCAAGAACGAGGCGGAACTGAATGACGCGGTCGGGATTCTGGAATCCAGGCTGCGCCAGGTGCCGGAATTGGCAAACGTCAGTGCCGACGGCGCCCTGCCCCGTCCTGAACTGCAGATCCGCCCCCGCGCTGACGAAGCAGCTCGCCTGGGCATAACAGCCCAGCAGATTGCCCAGACGGTGCGCGTCGCCACGATCGGCGACGTCGACGCGGCTCTTCCGAAGATCTCGCTCGACAACCGCCAGATCCCGATCCGCGTCCAGGCTTCGCTTGATCTGCGGACCGATCTGGCCGCCATCCGCGCCCTGAAGGTGCGCACGGCAAGTGGCGCCACCGTGCCGCTGTCGAGCGTCGCCGACATCGACTATGCCGAGGGCGTTTCCTCGATCAAGCGCAACGATCGCAACCGCGTCGTCTCCATCGGCGCGAGCCTTCCGCAAGGGGTCGCACTCGACACGGCCACGGCGGCCTATCGCACGGCCGTGGAAAACGCCGACATCCCGGCAAGCGTTCGCCTGGCCGAGAGCGGTGATGCCAAGGTTCAGGCCGAGATGCAGCAGAGCTTCCTCAACGCCATGATCCTCGGCCTGCTGCTGGTGCTGACGGTGTTGATCCTGCTCTTCAAGAACGTGATCCAGCCCTTCACCATCCTGTTCTCGCTGCCGCTCGCCATCGGTGGCGTGGCAGTGGGTCTGATCGTGACGAACAATGCGCTGTCCATGCCGGTCCTGATCGGCATCCTGATGCTGATGGGTATCGTGACGAAGAACGCCATCCTGCTGGTCGATTTCGCCATCGAGATGCGCCATCAGGGTCTCCATCGACTCGAAGCCATGGTGGAAGCCGGCCGCAAGCGCGCTCGGCCGATCATCATGACTTCGATTGCCATGTCGGCCGGCATGCTGCCGTCTGCCCTTGGCGTCGGCGAAGGCGGTTCGTTCCGTGCACCGATGGCGATTGCCGTGATCGGTGGCATCATCGTCTCGACGGCTCTGAGCCTCGTGGTCGTGCCCGCCTTCTTCCTGATCCTCGACGACGTCTCGCGCCTGCTCGCCTGGGTCTTCGGTCGATTTGTCGGCAAGAAGGAAGTCGAGGAACAGGTGCTGTCCGCAGAAGACCTGTCGCATCTCGCCCGCCGCAACTTCGAGAGCCTGCAGGCGGTGGAGAAAAGGCTTGCCGCCGTCGAGCGCGGCAAAACCGATATCCGCAAGGGCGATGGCGGTGGCAACGTCATCAACCTGCCGCCGCTCGCCGCAGAGTAACGGCAGCGTCTCGATCGGCCAATTTCGACCCTAACCGGAATTGGCCGATCAGCGATTTTTCCCGCTGTGTATGGGATCTCTGACGGAAACATTCAATTCCGCTCGAAGGGACCAAACCAACCGCATCGGGATTTGATCATGAAGAACCTCCTCGCCACGACGGCGCTCTTTCTCCTTGCCACGGCCGCCTCTGCTGCAGACGCCGTTTCGTCCGTTCCGGACGCCCCAGTCGCCACCGACATCGAGAACCGGGGCTTTGAATGGACCGGCGGTTATGCCGGTCTTCAAGGCGGTCATGGCTGGCTGGACGGCCATTTTGAAACCGCTGGCCTGACTCCACTGGACGGCAGTTTCGACGGCGGCTCCCTCGGCGCCTTTGCCGGCTTCAACAAGCAGTTCGCGAACAATGTCGTGATTGGTCTCGAGGGCGATCTCGAGCACAACTGGAACGAACAGGACCTGGCGACGCTGATCGGCACTTTCACCGGCAAGGCGGACTGGCAGGGATCCATCCGCGGTCGCCTCGGCTACAGCTTCGGCCGCGCCCTGGTCTATGCCAGCGCCGGTTGGGCCGCCGCCCATGTCGACGCCGATCTCGTCGGCCTCGTCAATGCCAGCACCAGCGAAGTCTATCACGGCTACACCGTGGGCGCTGGCGTGGATTATGCTGTCACCGACCGGATCTTCGGCCGTCTCGACTATCGCTATAGCGACTTCGGCAGCAAGGACCTGAACTTTGGCGGCACGGTGGTCGAATCGGACCTCAGCCAGCACAGCGTCCGGCTGGGCCTCGGCGTAAAATTCTGACGCCCTGCCCAACCCCGACAGGATCCCAAAGGGGGCTCGGTCATCCGAGCCCCTTATTCTTGGGCCCCCGAAAGCAGTCCGTGCGGATATTCTCATGCAACCGCCCGTCGGGTTGATCGAAATCAAACAGGGCTTGTGCAACCGAAACTATGCTGCAGGGGCTGGATAGGGGCGACGCGTCCGACAGTTTGCAGACCTGCAGCGCCACGGGGGTGGCGGCGCGGTCTCGCGGGCGGGGCACTGATGCGCGGCCAGTCGCCGTGCGGACGTTCTGTCGGTCCAAGGCGTCGCTATCAACGGGGAGCCGGGAAAACCGTGAACAAGATCTTGAGACTGAACACACGAGACAAGAACACGCTTCTGCGGACATCTTTTCTGTCGCAACTCGGCCCCACGGCGATGGCGGCTATGTTGGACATAGCGACCGTTGCGAATTACGAATCGCGCGACGTGCTGTTCCGTGAGGGTGAACACGCGGAATACTTCTACTGCGTGCTCGGCGGCTATGTCCGCCTGTACCGGCTGAACAAGGACGGTCGAGAGGCCGATATCCGCATCTGCGGCCCCGGCGACACCTTCGCCGAATGCTTGCTGACCATGGGCGACAACTATCTCTACAACGCTCAGGCTGCCGAGACAGTGACGCTTGCCCGGTTCGATCTGCAGAAGGTTCGTGCCTTGGCGGAGCAGGAGAAGGAGGTTGCGAAAACCATCATGCGCTGCCTGTCCGCCCATCTGCTGGCAACCATGGACTGCATCGCCAACGACCGCCTGCAGACCGCGCCACAGCGCGTGGCTCATTATCTGCTGACAGCCTGCAATGCCGAGGGTGGCCCGGCTTCGGTCCGCCTGCCCTTCCAGAAGAGCCTGCTCGCCGGCAAACTGGGCCTGGCCCCGGAAGCCCTGTCGCGCGCCTTTTCAACGCTGCGCCGCGCCGGGGTCACGGTCAGGGGCCGCACCATCCAGATCAACGACGTCTCGGCCCTCAAACAGATCTGAGGGCCGCGCGAGAAGGCAGGGCTTCAGAGACCGCCACTCTGCTGCAAAAAGCTGACGATCCGCTCGACCCCGGCGCCGCGCTTGAGATCGGTGAAAACAAAGGGACCGCCTGCCCGCATCCGCCCGGCATCGCGCTCCATGACATCGAGATCGACGCCGACATGGGGTGCGAGATCTGTCTTGTTGATGACCAGCAGATCGGAGCGCGTGATGCCAGGCCCGCCTTTGCGCGGGATTTCCTCCCCCTGGCAGACCGAGATCACATAGAGGGTGATGTCCGCGAGATCCGGAGAGAAGGTGGCGGCCAGATTGTCGCCGCCGGACTCGATGAAGACGAGGTCGAGATCCGGAATGCGCTGATTGAGATCGGCAATCGCCTTCAGATTGATGGAGGCGTCTTCGCGGATCGCCGTGTGCGGACAGCCACCCGTCTCCACACCCACCACCCGGTCAGAGCTCAGTGCCTGCATCCGGATCAGCGCATCCGCATCCTCACGCGTATAGATGTCATTGGTAACGACGGCGACCGAGTAGTGGTCGCGCATCGCCTTGCACAGCTTCTCCGTCAGCGCCGTTTTGCCCGAACCGACAGGTCCGCCGATACCGACGCGGAGAGGACCGTTTTTGGATTTGTTTGCATTCATACTCTGATCCTGGGTCATGCTTAGGATTGGAAAAGCCTAGAATACTGTGTCTCGTGGCGCATGCTGAGTGTTTCCGCCGCAATTGCTGCCGAACCCAGGTCGTCGAGACCGAGCCGCTCAAACCCGGGCACTGCGGAAAGGATCAGCTCCTCGAAGGTGGCGATCAGGAGGACGCCGTGGCTCTGGCCGATGACACCAAGCCGTATGGCAACAGATATCAGTTGCGAGACCTGCGCATGCAGAAAAGCGGCCAAGGCATCGCCGGCGGCCACCCCATGGGCCGCCGCAATGGCGCCGACGGCCACACTGTAGGCGACCGGACCGGATAACTGCCCGAGCACCGGATGCGGCCAGCCGGCTGCAGCACTGACGAAGGCTTCGCCCTGGCGGGTGATTTCCGCATGGCGCTCCGCCGAACCGGCAAGAGCGGCCGCCAGCTCAATGAGTTCAGCCAGATCGTCGCCTTCGGTCTGCCGCCGATGCGCGTCGAGAAATAGGATGGCGTCGTTGCGCAGTCCGCCCTGCTCCATCAGCAGACACAGCCAGGACCGCAAGCTGTCGGCATCGCGCACATGCCGCTCCACAATGGCGCTTTCCAGCCCACCGGAATAGGCAAACCCACCGACGGGAAAGGCCGGCGACAGCCAGGCCATCAACCGCAACAAACCGCGCTGGGTCACGGGCGCTCGCGAAAACAGGCTGTCAGCCATGGCCACTTGCGCCGTGTCCATGGCTTCCGTGAGCATGATATGCCCCCCGCACCGGTTGGAAGGGTTCCACCACCTCGGTCACCTCAGCGCCAAGCCCCGTCAGCATCTCGCGAATGACATGGTCACGCAGGATCAGGATCCGCTCCGCCTCGATCTGCGCCGCCAGATGCCGATTGCCGAGATGCCAGGCAAGCTCGACCAGATGCAGCCCGTCACGGCCCGTGATCTGAAACAGCCGTTCCTCTGCCGCCCGAATCTCGATCGTCGTGCCATCTTCGAGAAGAAGCCGGTCACCATGCGCGAACAACACGGGCTCCTTGAGATCGAGCATGACCATTTCACCGTCGTCGAGATGCAAGAGCTTACGTCGCAGATGGCGCGCGTCATGCGACAACACCACGATGCCTTCGGGAGCCTCCGCCACGGTGCCGGCGGGTTTGTAGCTTGTCGCGCGCTGCATGAAGTCTCCGATTGTCTGTTTTTTGAACCATGCACAAACGGAAGGCAGCGAGCAAGATTGAAGTTATGCCTCGGCTCCGGCGATGCTGAATATCCCCGAGGGATCAGCCTGGTAGGGAGCACTCATGCCGTCCGCTGAACCGAGGTCCCACTCGTGCAGGACCCGGTCGCGTCCGTCGCTCTTGGCAAGGTAGAGTGCCTTATCGGCCAGCGCATAAACCCATTCCGGCCGCCGTCCCGGGAGAAATTCCGCAACGCCGGCCGACATGGTCACGGAAAGCTCGACATCGTCACAGATGAAACGACCCGCAGCGACTTCGCTGCGCGCTCGCTCCACCAGCGCAAGCCGCTCGGCGCTTTCGCCGCCCTTGAGTATGACACCGAATTCCTCGCCACCCAGCCGCGCCACGAGATGGTGATCTGAAAATACCTGGCGCAAGACCCCCGAGATTTCCTGGATGACCAGATCTCCGACATGATGTCCAAAACGGTCGTTGATCGACTTGAACCGGTCGATGTCGATGATGGCGAGAGAGGCTTCCCCCGAGACATGCGCAAATGCATCATTGAACGCTCGGCGATTGGCGAGACCGGAAAGCGTATCCGTGCGGCTCAGGCGCTCGAACTCGGCGCGCGATTGCGTGAGATCGCGGATGATAAGGCCGGCGACAAAGGCAAAGGCACCGGAAAACGCACCGCCGAACAGCCAGGAGAAGGCCACCGTGATCTTGATCGCCTCTTCGACCGGCATCGTCAAGAAGCCGAGGCCATAGAGCAAGGGCAGCGTTGCGAGGCTAAGTCCACTGGCAAGGATCACCGCCCGGCAGCTGATCGACAGCGCGAACCCGACCATCGCCTTCTGGTTGTCGAAACTGCCCAGATCGATTTGCCGCCACAGCCACGTCCTGATGAAATCCACCAGATGCTCCTTCATGAAGATATACATGGATTAGGGAGCAATTCTTCCCCAATCTCTAATGAAGTCTGTCGAAATTGAACGACCTGCAAAATGAAAGAACAACAACCCAAAAAGGCCGAAAGCACAACCAGAGAATGCGGAAATCGACAAGACACGTCGGCCAGATTTGCGTTTTCACAAATGCTGCCCCGATTTTCTAGGGGATTGGAATGACCCAGGCCACGCGATGCCACAAGTCAGTCGAGTGATCTGTCTCAGAAATGCGTCGATTCGGGCGAATCGATTCGCGGAACAGACCAGTCGAGCAGTTGCGGGAGAGGCGTCCACCACCCGGTCGTGAGGCCACCCTGGCGCAGCATGGCCGCGGTCCAGGTGTTGCAGCCGGCCAGCGCGTTGAACCCGCCACGCGCCTGGAAAAAAGCATCGTCCAGTCCATAGGCAGCGCCTTCGATAACCAAGGGCAACCCACCGTCCCGCTGGAAGCTGTCACGGATCGCCGCGATCATCCGCCGCCGGCCCTCCGCCGAAACGGACAACACCCGAACCGCCTTATGACCCCGGTCGATCGGTCCGGCGACTTCGACATGCATCACCGACCGGTCAAGGGTCAGCGCCCGCAACACCGGCAGAGGTTTCAGATCGCCCCATGTCGGCGTCTCGATATAGAAGGACCGGCCACCCCAGCCGAACACCAGATAGGCGGCACCGGGCATGCCGATCGGCAGGCCGGACGGGGTGAGATCGGCAAAGGCAGCCCGCACCTCGTCGTCGAGCGTAAGCGCGATATCGGTATGGATCGGATTGGAGAGCAGCAGGATTTCCCGGGTCTCGGTCGATGCGGCAAGCGATGGCGCCACCAGCGGCCGTGGGACGAAGGTCCCAAGGCCAAGCGCGACAAGGACGAGCAGGAAACCCGCAGAGAGCGCGCGCAAAACCCTTCGCATCAACGCAGCTCCGGCTTCGTGACATGCGGCAGCATTTGTAACAGACGGCCTTTCACGCAAGCCAAGTCAGCGTTGCCCTTGAGGGATGGTTGGCAAATACGGCTTCAACCAAAAGAAAAACGAAAATTGACCGGATCACTCAATTGGTAAGATCGAGACGGTGTTCGATACGCTGGACCTTTTCCGTCAAACGATCGATCCTCAACCCCATCTCGGCGACACCGGTCGCATCCGCACTCTGGTCGCGCCGAAGCCCGGCAAGGCCGATCTCAATCCGGGTCAGCCGATGCCCGTCGTCCATCAATGTGTCACGCAGGTCACGGATATCCGTTCGGATGGCCCGCAAATGCTCCAGCACAAGATTATTCACGTCTTCAGCCATGGTGCCCACCGTCGGTCCATGGCGACAGTGTACACCAAACGGCAGAACCGGCAATCCAGCCGCCTGTGCTCGATCAGAACAGGAAGTATCGCTGCGCCATCGGCAGCTTGGTCGCCGGTTCGCAGGTGAGCAGCTCGCCATCGGCCCGCACTTCATAGGTCTCCGGATCGACCTCGATATGCGGCGTCAGGTCGTTGTGGATCATCGACTTCTTCGAGATGCCGCCGCGCGTGTTCTTGACCGCGACCATCTGCTTGGCGGTGCCGAGACGGTTGGCGAGCCCGCCATCCAGCGCCGCCTGGGAGACGAAGGTGACGGACGTATTGGTACGCGCCTTGCCGAAGGAGCCGAACATCGGCCGGTAATGCACCGGCTGCGGGGTCGGGATCGAGGCATTCGGGTCGCCCATCGGAGCTGCCGCAATCATGCCGCCGAGCAGCACCATATCGGGCTTCACGCCGAAGAAAGCCGGGTTCCAGATGACGAGGTCGGCGCGCTTGCCGATTTCGACCGAGCCGATCTCGTGGGACAGACCGTGCGCGATGGCGGGGTTGATCGTGTATTTGGCGATGTAGCGCTTGACGCGGACATTGTCGTTGTCGCCTGTCTCGCTCGGCAGGCGCCCACGCTGGCGCTTCATCTTGTCGGCCGTCTGCCAAGTCCGGATCGCGACCTCGCCGACGCGGCCCATGGCCTGGCTGTCGGAGGAGATGATCGAGAAAGCGCCGATATCGTGCAGGATGTCTTCCGCCGCGATCGTTTCCTTGCGGATGCGGCTTTCGGCAAAGGCAATATCCTCAGGGATCGACGAGGACAGGTGATGGCAGACCATCAGCATGTCCAGATGCTCGGCGATCGTGTTGACCGTATAGGGCCGCGTCGGGTTGGTCGACGACGGGATGACATTCAGTTGACCGCAGATCTTGATGATGTCGGGCGCATGGCCACCGCCCGCCCCTTCCGTATGGAAGGCATGGATGGTGCGGCCCTTGATCGCGCCGACCGTATCCTCGACGAAGCCCGACTCGTTCAGCGTATCCGTGTGGATCATCACCTGAACGTCATACTGGTCGGCAACCGATAGGCAGCAGTCGATGGCACCGGGCGTGGTGCCCCAGTCCTCGTGCAGCTTGAGCGAAGTGGCGCCGGCCAGCACCATTTCCTCGAGCGCCCCCGGTAGCGAGGCATTGCCCTTGCCGGCAAAGGCGAGGTTCATCGGGAAAGCATCCGCCGCCTCGATCATCCGTGCGATGTGCCAGGGGCCGGGCGTGCAGGTGGTGGCGAGCGTGCCATGGGCGGGACCGGTGCCGCCGCCCAGCATGCAGGTGAGGCCGGACATCAGCGCCTCCTCGATCTGCTGAGGGCAGATGAAGTGGATATGGGCGTCCATGCCGCCGGCGGTGATGATCTTGCCTTCGCCGGCAATTGCTTCCGTGCCCGGACCGACGATGATGTCGACGCCGGGCTGGGTGTCCGGATTGCCGGCCTTGCCGATCGCAACGATCCGGCCGTCCTTCAGGCCGATATCCGCCTTCACGATCCCCCAGTGGTCGAGGATCAGCGCATTGGTGATGACCGTATCCACGGCGCCGTCGGCCCGGGTCACCTGGCTCTGGCCCATGCCGTCACGGATGACCTTGCCGCCGCCGAACTTCACCTCTTCGCCATAGGTGGTGAAATCCTTCTCCACCTCGATGAACAGTTCCGTATCGGCAAGACGCACCTTGTCGCCCTTGGTCGGACCGAACATTGAAGCATAGGCGGCGCGGGACATCTTGAAGGACATGGGCGTCAGGTTCCTTGGGCGAGGGAAGAAGCAAAGAGGGGTTGCAGCCGCATCACGCGACCGCTGTCGATGTAACGATCGACCAGACGACGCTCGGCGTCGAAGGGATGACCATCCCAGCCGGCATGGCCGAAACCGGCAAGGATGATCGTGTCATCGGCATGGGCAGGATCGGAGAGCAGCGCCTCGATCACCACCAAGCCGCTCGATGGCACCACATAGGCTTCGGCATCAAGGGCCGAGAGCTTTTCATCCAGCCTCTCGTGCACGTCTCGATGAACGATCCTGTGGCGCTTTCCATTTGCATGGGCGAAGGTTGCGAAGCCGTCGGTGTAATCATCGCAGAAGTCATCGAGTTCCGGATGGCTGATGGCGAGTGCGCCCTTCAGAGCGGCAAATTTGTCCGGGTCCCGCACCGACCAGATCTCGGCAGTGCGGCGCACGGCCTCGCTATCGCGCCAGTTCGGATCGGCGAGCATCTGGGCCCCCGGACGGCCGGTGTTGCAGACAGCGACGATATCCGTCTTGCGCCCCGCCGCGCCGAAATTACGGCTGCCGTTGAACCGGATGACGAGATCCGCCGCATCGATGAGCGAGGCCACTCCGTCGTCCACCGGTCCATTGCCGACAATCATGACTTGCCGTGCCTGAGCCATTGCGTCACACCCTCAATAGAGCCCG
The DNA here is from genome assembly GCA_900473805.1 of Hyphomicrobiales bacterium. Classification (GTDB taxonomy): domain Bacteria; phylum Pseudomonadota; class Alphaproteobacteria; order Rhizobiales; family Rhizobiaceae; genus Allorhizobium. The sequence goes on from UCMS01000006.1 coordinate 460,439, forward strand.
ACCAATGATTTCAGCTCTTCCGTCCGGCGCTTTGTCAGCTCCGCCAGGCAGGAAGAGATCATCAACGGCTGCATCGAACCACCCTCGGCCGAGTAACCTTCGACATCGCAGGCGGCGTCGCGATAGGCGAGCCAGGCACGCTGCGAAACCAGAAGCCGCTTGGCTGCACCATTGGCATCCGAGGGGGGCGACGCCTTGTCCCATGCGAGCATGGCGGCGCGTGTCTCGGCCCATTGGGCATTCATCGCGGCATCGGCTTTTCGATAGTCCTCGGCCGAACACTGGTTCATGTCGGCCTGGGTCTGGGCATTGTTGCAGTCGACGTCCCGCACGTCCTCACCCGAGGCCGGCGCGTCTTGCAGCAATACGCAGCCGCACAGCATCAGGATCACGCCCAAGTTCATCGCACGCACCATGACCATCCCCTCCGGCCAGCCATGTCAGAGGCCACCCATGACCTGCTGGCGGAAACCATAGACTTCGCGTTTGCCCGACAGCGGGATCAGCGTCACCTGCCGGGTCTGGCCGGGCTCGAAGCGCACAGCCGTGCCCGCCGGAATATCGAGCCGCATGCCGCGCGCCTGTTCGCGCTCGAAGATCAGCCCGGCATTGGTCTCGTAGAAATGGTAGTGGCTACCAACCTGCACCGGCCGATCGCCGCTGTTCGACACCTCGAGCGTCACCGTCGGAAGGCCGGCATTCAGTTCGATTTCGCCTGCGGCTGCAATGATTTCACCGGGGATCATGAATCGCTCCTTCAGCGGGTTCAAGCGGCGCGCGAAGGCGTGCAGCCCTCGGCTTTCAGGACGCGCTTGGTGGATGCCGGATTGTTGGCGAGCTTGCCGACGGGTCGGATCGGCCGGCGCACCAGTTCACCGCCGCAGTTCGGGCAGATGCCGGCAAGCGTGGTCGAGGCGCAGTCGGCGCAATAGGTGCATTCGAAGCTGCAGATCATCGCCAGGCTCTCCGGCGGCAGATCCTTGTCGCAGCACTCGCAGTTCGGCCGAAGCTCAAGCATTTTTCCCACCTAAGAGTAATAGAATAATTGAGCCTATGAAGAGGAGAATCCAAGCACATCCACTCAACAAGATAAATGGAGCAGCTTGAAGTTTCTGAGGAATCTCAATTCTGAGAGCCGTAGATGCCCGCGTATCCAACTCATGTTCCCATCCAAAACCGGATGCCAGCTCAGCCTCTATGCGCGCGATATATCGTCCTATCGTCTTCGTTCGTATAAAATGGGGGATTGAAACAGCTGCCCCCAAGATAACAAGGAAGGGCATCGCAAAAAGGGAATTTTCATTCGCACCTTGAGAGTGCGCGAAGGCAAAAATTGCGGCGACACCACCAACAACTGCCAGTTCGACCTGAATTACAGCCTTCAAATGATGATCTACCTCAGAACGAAGAGCTTTGTATTCCTCAAGCAGAAAGAGTTGTCTGGACGTGAGATCTGCCACGATCACCTCCCTACCGAATGGGTTCGTGCACGGTGACGAGCTTCGTCCCATCCGGGAACGTCGCCTCGACCTGCACGTCGTGGATCATCTCGGCGATGCCCTCCATCACCTGGTCCCGGGTGATGACATGGGCGCCCGCCTCCATCAGATCGGCGACGCTGCGGCCGTCGCGCGCGCCTTCAACGACGAAATCGGAAATGAGCGCGATCGCTTCCGGATAGTTGAGCTTGACGCCCCGCTCCAGCCGGCGCCGCGCGACGATGGCGGCCATGGCGATCAGCAGTTTGTCCTTTTCCCGCGGCGTCAGGTTCATGCGTGCTCCAATCAGGTGTCGTCAGAGAGTCCAGACTTTTGGCACAGACGCGCCCCCGCGCAAGGCCGAAATGATCGGGATGAGGATTTTTCGCAAGGCAAAGCCATCACTGGCCGAGACACGGGCAACAAGCTTGCCTTGCCAATAACTTACGCCGCCCATTTCTTCACCAATCAGCCCACGGATTGGGCTGACCAGTCCTTCTGCACGGGGGCTGACATGGATCAGCGTGGCGAAAGCAACACGGCCCGACAGGACGCCCGGATGGGCGGTCAGGCCGGCGACATCGCCTTCGAGCTTAAGGTCTTCGGCATGCAGCAGACGCCCTTCCCGGCGGATCCGCCAGCGGTCACGCACCAGGCCCGCATTCATCGCCTCGCCCATCGCCTTACGGCCAAGCAGGATTGCCTCGACCGCGAGGAATTCGGCGTCGTCAGCGAGATCGACCTCGAGCCGTCGGGTGAGAGAAGCGTTGTCGAAGAGAATACTTTCCTGCGGCAGCCAATGGAATTTGGCGCCTGCCGCCACCTCGATTCGGCTGGTGATCTGGCCAGTGCCGGCCGAGGCCTTGTAGATCTTCTCGCAGGCCTGCGTCGTTGCGGTGACGAAACAGCCAGGACCGGCGCGAAAATGCCAGTCGAATTGGTCACCGCCGGTAATGCCGCCGGCGGTGTTGATGGTTACCGCCTCGAGTTCGTCGGTAAAACTTTCGGGCAGACGGATTTTCGCCGCCCCCTCCTGGAAAAGCTCGGCGATGCGCGTGCGCCCGCCGAGCGACTTGGTTACAAGTCGCCCGATACCACGGGCACGCTGTTGTCGTGTGTGCTGGATTGCTTGCACGTTTTCCCCTGCCCGCCATTCTGGTTTGAGGCGGTTGTCTGGCCGTCCGCGCACGAAGCACCGACGGTATTTCCGGCCATCAAATCACCGCCGGATGTGCGGAAGAAGTCCCACATTCTGTCGGTCGCATCAACCTCGCGGATGGTCTTGTCTCCGGCCGATGCCAGCTGAAACAGCACCGAGCGGGCCGGCCAGGCATGGTCAGCATTGGCGATCACGTAGGACATGACGCTGGTGCCGGCCCGGCAACCCATATAGCGGGAGACATCGGCCGAAGCGCCGGTCTCGGTCTGCGGCCGCGTATTGCAGCCATTGAGCTCGGCCCAACGGTTGAGCGCCACTTCGCCGCCATAGCGCCAATAGGCCTTGCCGCCGCCATCGAACGGATTGACGTGATCCTTCATGCCCGAAAAGGCGATGATCGACACGGGCCGGCTCGGCTGGCAGCTTTCGCGCCTTGGCAGCCAGACACCGTTTTCCTCGACAGGCGTTCCGGCGCGCAGTCCCATGACGAAACCGGCAGCGGCAAAATCGCCAAAGCCGTTGCAGATATATTGCGACAGCATGCGCCCGCCACCGGAATAGCCGGACGCATAGACCTTGGTGGCGTCGATGCAGAGCGTTTCCTTGATGAGCCTCAGCGCATCACGGATGGCAGCGGACTCATCCGCCCCCTCGCCGGCCGTCACACCCGGCACATTCCAGGCATGAGTATTCGGCAACTCGCCCTTGAGGCTGCCGGCGAGCGCCATGACGACAAAGCCTTCACGCTCCGCGACCTCGTCCCAATGGCTGCGTTTGAGCTGCACCGTGGGATTGCTGTTCGATCCGTGGAAATCGAGGACCAGCGGGACCTTCTTCTTGCCCGAATAACTGGTCGGAATGACATAGACCGCCTCGCGCATCACGCCGCCGGACTGGAAGGTCAGTCTATGTTGGCCGGGCTGGACCGCAGTGCCGCAGCTCGCCGCTTCGGCAGAAACCGCCGACAGTCCGAAGAGAAAGAGCCCCGCGACCGCACGAGCCAATACGCTCGCCCGAGCGCGGTGAGATACCGTGCTGGATGTCATGGATGTGCCTTCTGTTTGCAGATGCGCGTTCAATACCACGCGTGTCCCCAGCATCAACCCGACTTCGCTAATAAATCATCAACCCTGTCTTGCAAAATCATACGGTCAGATGGCGGCGCGCCTCCGGCGTATCCAGCGTCTCGGCCGCCCCCTGATGCACGATCTCGCCGCGATCCATGATGTAAACGTGATCGGCCAGCTCGCGGCAGAAATCGAGATATTGCTCGACGAGCAGGATCGCCATGCCGGTGGTATCGCGCAGATAGCGGATGGCGCGGCCGATATCCTTGATGATCGACGGCTGAATGCCTTCGGTCGGCTCGTCCAGCACCAGAATCTTCGGTCGGGTAACCATGGCCCGCCCGATCGCAAGCTGCTGCTGCTGACCACCCGAGAGGTCGCCGCCACGCCGCGACAGCATGCTGTCGAGAACCGGAAACAGGCTGAAGATGTCGTCGGGGATATAGCGGTCCTTGCGGTCGAGCGGCGCGTAGCCGGTTTCGAGGTTCTCCTTGACCGTCAACAGCGGAAAGATCTCGCGCCCCTGTGGCACATAACCGACCCCCGTGCGCGCCCGGTTGAACGGAGCCATGCCGTTGAGCTTGGTGCCATTGAAGGTGATCGTTCCGGCCGACACCGCATGTTGGCCGGTGATGGCGCGCAAGAGCGACGACTTGCCGACCCCGTTTCGCCCGAGCACGCAGGTGATCTTGCCCATCTCGGCATTGATCGACACGCCGCGCAATGCCTGGGCGGCGCCGTAATGGAGATTGACGTTTTCGACTGTCAGCATGGGTTTGTCCCCGTTGTCTTGTTCCCACCTCCCCCTTGAGGGGGAGGTCGCAGCAAAGCTGCGGGTGGGGGTGATCCCTCTGCAATCAGTCACCCCACCCCGGCGCTTTGCGCCGACCCTCCCCCTCAAGGGGAGGGTGAGCCATCACCGCCCCAAATAGTTCTCGATGACCTTCTGGTCATTCGAGACGAAATCGATCGTTCCCTCGGCCAGCACCGAGCCTTCCGCCAGGCACGTCACCTTCACCCCGAGATCCCGAATGAAGCCCATGTCGTGTTCGACGACGACGACGGAGCGGGTCTTGGCGATTTCCTTCAAGAGAATGGCCGTCTCCGCCGTCTCGGCATCGGTCATGCCGGCGACGGGCTCGTCGACGAGCAGTAGCTTGGGTTCCTGCGCCAGCAGCATGCCGATCTCCAGCCACTGCTTCTGGCCATGCGAAAGATTGGCCGCGAGCTCATCCTTGCGATGGGTGAGCCGCACCGTCTCCAGGATCTCCTCGATGCGCGCCTTGTCCTCCGGTGACAGCCGGTAGAAGAGCGTCGCGAATACCCCGCGCTTGCGGTTCAGTGCCAGTTCCAGATTGTCCCAGACGGTATGGCTTTCGAACACCGTCGGCTTCTGGAATTTTCTGCCAATGCCGAGCTGCGCAATCTCGGCCTCGTCCTTCTTCGTCAGGTCGATCTTGCCGCCGTCGAAGAAGACGTCGCCGGTGTCAGGCCGCGTTTTGCCGGTGATGATGTCCATCATCGTCGTCTTGCCGGCGCCATTCGGGCCGATGATGGCCCTGAGTTCACCGGGTTCGACGATGAAGGAGAGCGAGTTCAGCGCCTTGAAACCGTCGAAGGAAACCGACACGCCGTTGAGATAGAGCAGGCTCGATGTTGTCTGGTCGCTCATGGTTTCACTCCGCAGCCACGGGGGTCGTTTCGGGTTTCACGTCGGTATTCGCCGCATCCTTGTCCGCCTCGCGGGCATAATCTCTGCGCTTGGAGAGATAGGCCTGGACCGTGCCGACGATGCCCTTGGGCAGGAAGAGCGTGACGCAGATGAACAGTCCGCCCAGGGCAAACAGCCAGAGATCGGGGAAGGCACCGGTAAAATAGCTCTTGCCGAGGTTCACGAGGATTGCCCCGATGATCGGCCCGATCAGCGTGCCGCGTCCACCGACGGCCGTCCACACGACGACTTCGATCGAGTTGGCCGGGGCAAATTCGCCGGGATTGATGATGCCGACCTGCGGTACGAAGAGTGCCCCCGCAATGCCCGCCATCATCGCCGAGACGACGAAGGTGAAGAGTTTGATGTTCTCGACCCGGTAACCGAGGAAACGCACCCGGCTTTCAGCATCGCGCACACCCACCAGCACCTTGCCGAACTTCGAACGGGTGATGGCGGAGGCGAGGATCAGGCACAGCGCCAGAAACAGCGCCGAGAGCATGAAAAGCACGGCGCGCGTGCCGTCGGCCTGGACATTGAAGCCGAGGATTTCCTTGTAGTCGGTGAGGCCGTTATTGCCGCCAAAGCCCATGTCGTTGCGGAAGAAGGCCAGAAGCAACGCATAGGTCATCGCCTGCGTGATGATCGACAGATAGACGCCATTGACGCGGGAGCGGAAGGCGAACCAGCCGAAGACGAAGGCGAGCAGACCCGGGACCAGCAGAACCATGGCCATGGCGACGGGGAAGTAATTCATCCCATGCCAGAACCAGGGCAGTTCCTTCCAGTTCAGGAAGACCATGAAGTCAGGCAAAATCGGGTCGCCATAGACGCCGCGGGAACCGATCTGGCGCATTAGATACATGCCCATCGCATAACCGCCGAGCGCGAAGAAAGCGCCATGGCCGAGCGAGAGAATGCCGCAGTAGCCCCAGACCAGGTCGAGTGCGAGCGCCAAGAGCGCATAGCAGAGATATTTGCCAAGCAGCGACACCACATAGGTTGGAACATGCAGTGCGCTGTCGGGCGGCGTCAGCAGGTTGAGTGCTGGCACCAGCAGGGCAAAGCCCAGGAGAACGCCGATGGCGATGACGATCTTGCCTTCGAGTGCGCGCAGGATGAAGCCGCTGATCATGCTTCCACCGCCCTTCCCTTGAGCGCGAAGAGCCCGCGCGGTCGTTTTTGAATGAAGAGAATGATCAGGACGAGTACGAGGATCTTGCCCAGCACCGCCCCGACCGAAGGTTCGAGGAACTTGTTCAGCACGCCGAGCGACAGCGCGCCGACGAAAGTGCCCCAGAGATTGCCGACGCCGCCGAACACCACGACCATGAAACTGTCGATGATGTAGGACTGGCCGAGGTTGGGCGAGACGTTGTCAATCTGGGACAGCGCCACGCCGGCAATCCCGGCAATCCCGGACCCGAGCGCGAAGGTGAAGGCGTCAACCCAGGGCGTGCGGATGCCCATGGACGAAGCCATGCGGCGGTTCTGCGTGACGGCGCGCATCTGCAGGCCGAAGGACGAACGCTTCATCAAGGCTAACAAGGCGAAGAAGATCGTGAGAGAAAACAGCACGATCCACAGCCGGTTCCAGGTGATCGAGAGGCCGCCGAGCGCAAACGAGCCGGACATCCAGGAGGGATTGCCGACTTCCTGGTTCGTCGGGCCGAAGATGGTGCGGATCGTCTGCTGCAGGATGAGCGAAATGCCCCAGGTGGCGAGCAGCGTCTCGAGCGGCCGGCCATAGAGGAAGCGGATCACGCCACGTTCGATGATCAAGCCCACGGCGGCCGTCACCAGGAAGGCGACGGGCAGCGCGATCGCCAGCGACCAGTCGAACAGTTCAGGATAGTTGGTGCGAATAACCTGCTGGACGACGAAGGTGGAATAGGCGCCGATCATCACCATCTCGCCATGCGCCATGTTGATGATGCCCATGACGCCGAAGGTGATGGCAAGGCCGATGGCCGCCAGCAACAGCACCGAACCGAGCGAGATGCCGTACCAGACGTTCTGCCCCATATCCCAGAACAGGAGCTGCCCCTCGATTTTGCTGATTGCCGCATCGAGATCCGGCTTCAGGCTGTCGTCGATGGTCGACGACACCGACATCAGGATGCCGATCGCCTCACGCCCGCCGAGCGACGCGACGGTGGCGATGGCGGCACGCTTGTCATCGGCCGAACGATCGGACGCAAGCACGGAGACGGCGCGCGCCTCTTCCATGCGCGCCTTGACCTCCGAGTCGGCCTCGGTGGCGAGCGCCGTCTCGATCAAGGCAAGATTCTCCGCACTCGGCGACTGCAACACCGCTTGGGCGGCGGCGAGGCGCACGCTGCGATCAGGGCTCAAGAGCGTTAACCCGCCGAGTGCTGAGCGGATCGCTCGACGCAGGGAGTTGTTGACCTTGATCTTGGTAAAGGCGCCCTTCGGCTCCTCGCCGACCGTCTCGCCAGTCAGCGGGTCGATGGCCGCGAGATTGCTGCCGGCAGCTTTGGTGATGAAGACCTGGTTGTCCGACTTGCGGACATAGAGATCGCCCTCGGCAAAGGCTTCGAGAGCGGGAACGACGCGGGCATCGGCGGTCGCCGCAATCTGCCCGAGAAGCTCTTCGGCCTGCTTGAAATTCGCCTTTCCGAGCGCGTTCAGGAGTTCGCGCGGATCGCTCTGCGCAAAGGAGGGCGCGGCGAAGGAAAGAAGCAGGAATACGAGTGTAATGAAACGAATGAGCATGTTGTTGTCCCCCGGTTGGCGGGGCGGCGGAGCTCGTACAGCCCCTCATCCGCCTGCCGGCACCTTCTCCCCGTGAACGGGGAGAAGAAGTGTTCCGCTGTGAGCGTTCCGCGAACACCCTCCCCTTGAGGTGGAGGGTCGAACCGAAGGTTCGGGGTGGGGTGACTCTGTGCACGAGATCACCCCCACCCATCGCTTACGCGATGACCTCCCCCCTCAAGGGGGAGGTGGAGGAAAGCCGTTCAGCTACCCTTGCCGCCGCACTTGCCGGTGGCAACGTTGAAGTTGCCGCATTCCATCGGCTTGCGCCAATCGGAGATCAGGTCCTTGGAGTCGGGCAGGTAATCCGACCACTCGTCGCCAACGACCGACGGGGTCTGCTGGACGATTTCGAACTGGCCGTCGGCCTGGATTTCGCCGATCAGGACCGGCTTGGTGATGTGGTGGTTCGGCATGACGGTCGAATAGCCACCCGACAGGTTCGGGACGGCAACGCCGATGATCGAGTCGAGAACGGCGTCGGTGTCGGTGGTTCCGGCAGCTTCGACGGCCTTAACCCAGGCGTTGAAGCCGATATAGGCGGCTTCCATCGGGTCGTTGGTCACGCGCTTGTCGTTCTTGGTGAAGGCGTGCCAGGTCTTGATGAACTCGGCATTGACCGGGGCATCGACGGACTGGAAGTAGTTCCAGGCAGCGAGGTGACCGACGAGCGGGGCCGTGTCGAGGCCGGCGAGTTCTTCTTCACCGACGGAGAAGGCGACGACCGGAATGTCTTCAGCCTTGATGCCCTGGTTGCCCAGTTCCTTGTAGAACGGAACGTTCGCGTCACCATTGATGGTCGAGACGACGGCGGTCTTCTTGCCTGCCGAGCCGAACTTCTTGATGTCGGAGACGATGGTCTGCCAGTCGGAGTGACCGAACGGAGTATAGTTGACCATGATGTCTTCTTCGGCAACGCCCTTGGACATCAGATAGGCTTTGAGGATCTTGTTGGTCGTCTGCGGATAGACGTAGTCGGTACCGGCGAGAACCCAGCGCTCGACGCCTTCGTTTTCAGCCAGGTAGTCGACGGCCGGGATCGCCTGCTGGTTCGGAGCCGCCCCCGTGTAGAAGATGTTGCGCGAGGATTCTTCACCCTCGTACTGCACCGGGTAGAAGAGGATGGAATTGAGCTCTTCGAAAACAGGCAGGACGGACTTGCGCGACGACGAGGTCCAGCAACCGAAAACGGCAGCGACCTTGTCCTTGGAAATCAGCTCGCGGGCCTTTTCGGCAAACAACGGCCAGTCGGAGGCCGGGTCGACCACGACGGCTTCGAGCTGCTTGCCTAGAACGCCACCCTTCTTGTTCTGCTCGTCGATGAGCATCAGCATGGCGTCTTTCAGCGTCGTTTCCGAGATCGCCATCGTGCCCGACAGCGAGTGGAGAACGCCGATCTTGATGGTGTCGTCTGCGGCAAACGCGCCGTGGAAGGCGGTTGTCGACAGCATGGCGCCGAGAAGCGCGCCTGTCAGTTTCATCTTCATGGACATTGTTGTGATCCCCTCTTCTTGGTCGCAACCGGTCGGTTAATGTCTGTTAACCGTTGCTGAGAGGGACTATCGGATGCCGCAGTGCAAAACCGTATACGTCGTTTGACGTAGGCCAGGGGGTAAAAGAGGGAAGAGGAGCCGTGCCACCTCGATCCAAGTCCACATCATGCCTATATCCCTGCTGACCCGACAGGATGCGCAGCCCCTCTCAGCCGGCGCAACGCCCTCTTGGCTTGTCAGTGATCAAGGCGGCACTGTAGGATCGGACGGAAAAACGAAAGACGAAGCATGGATATCTCTCCCAGGCGGCTCGGTCTGAAGACCAGCACCGCCGAGGCACATCACGCGCTCGACACGATGATCGGGAGCTTCGACACCCCCGCCTCCTACGCGCGTTATCTTGACGGCATGGCGCGCTTCCGGCTGCCGGTGGAAGCCTGGCTTGCCGAGGCGCCGCCGCCCGCAGGCTTTGAGGACTGGCAACCCGGCCTGTACGGCGAGGAACTGCGGGCCGATCTTCGCGATCTCGGTTTGGATGAGCCCCTCGATCTACCAGAGTTTTTGCCGCCTGACGGCGCTGGGCAGATCGGACTTCTCTATGTCCTCGAAGGCTCAGCCCTCGGCGCCCGGCTTCTCGCCAAGCGGGCGGAAGCTCTGGGTTTTACCGACAGCAATGGGGCCCGTCATCTTTTTGCGCAGGCACGGAACTTTTCCAGTTGGCGCGCGTTCTCGACGCGTATGGAGAACGTGTGTGTGTACGACGAACGGGCAGCTGCAGCTTGGGCCGACACCGCTTTCGACTATGCCCGTAACGCCTTCGAAAGTGCCCCTGAATGCTAACCGTGCCTACCGTCGACCTGTCGAATTGCGACCGTGAACCGATCCATATCCCTGGCAGTATCCAGCCCCATGGTTGTCTGCTTGCCTGCGATCCCGGCATCACCGTGGTCAACCGTTACTCCGCCAATGCCAACGCTATGCTCCGCGCCGAGGGCGCGCTGAAGGGGCGGCATATTGCCGACTTGCTCGGCGACGAAGCGACCCACGATCTGCGCAATGCCATCGCGCAGGCCCCGGATCCAAGCCGCCCCGCCGTCATAGCCCATCTGCGGCTGCCCAACGGCGATCATTTCGACATCGCCGTACACCGCCAGCACGACGGCGCCATCCTGGAATTCGAACCGTCCCTGCGCCGTACGCAACCGCTCCAATTGGCCCGTGAGATGATCGGCCGCGTCAAGGACATCGCCGACATCGATCTGTTGATCTCATCCTCGGCCAGGTTGGTACGAACGGTCCTCGGCTATGACCGGGTCATGGTCTATCGCTTCGAGGAGGATGGATCCGGGAAAGTTGCAAGCGAAGCCAAGCGCCCGGATCTCGAAAGTTTCCTCGGCCAATACTTTCCGGCCACGGACATCCCCCAGCAGGCCCGCATCCTCTATATGCAAAACCCAATCCGTGTCATTTCAGACGCACGCGGTACCCGCGTCAGCCTGCTGCCGGAAGAAGACGAGATCAGTCTACCGCTCGACCTCTCCTTCGCCCACTTGCGCAGCGTTTCCCCGATCCATTGCGAATATCTGCGCAACATGGGCGTGGCCGCGTCGATGTCGATCTCTCTGATCCTCGACGGCAAGCTCTGGGGCCTCATTGCCTGCCATCACTATGCGCCGAAAACGCTCACCATGTCTGAGCGGATCGCAGCCGAAATGTTCGGCGAGTTCTTCTCGTTGCATCTCCTTGCCCTGCGACAGAAGCGCAAACTCGACATCTCGACGGAAGCCCGCCGCGCGCTCGACCGCTTCCTCCAGTCGGCCTCGCACCAAACGGACGTCGATGAGATTTTGGCGAGTGCCCTGCCAGAATTTCAGAAGCTGTTGGCCTGCGATGGTGTCGGCCTCTGGATGAAGGACCGCTGGACCGCGATCGGCACGGTGCCGCCTTCCGGCGAGGAAGCAGAACTCGCGCGCTTCGTCGGCGAAACCTCCGATGGCCGCATCTGGGCGACGAAGTCCCTGTCGACCGACTGTCCCGAAGCGGATTATCCCGAAATCGTCTCCGGCGTACTGGCCGTTCCCCTGTCGCAGATCCCGCGAGATTATCTGTTCTTTTTCCGCAAAGAGCGTTTGCAGACCTTGAACTGGGCCGGCAATCCGGAAAAAACCTATGATGTCGGCCCGCTCGGCGACCGGCTGACGCCGCGCAAGAGTTTTGCCATTTGGAAGGAGACGGTGCGTCATCAGGCTGAGCCTTGGCAGGACGCAGACCTGGAGATTGCCGAGGCGATCCGGTCCGCCACCGTCGAGATCGTCCTGCATCACAACGAACTGATGCAGGAAGAGCGCAGCAAGGCGGATGTTCGTCAGCGGATGCTGAACGAGGAATTGAACCATCGCGTCAAGAACATCCTGGCCGTGATCAAGTCGCTGGTTGCAGCACCAGGACAGGACGAGGTACCGATAGACCACTATATCGGCTCCCTGCGGGGCCGCATCCATGCACTCTCCCATGCCCATGATCAGTTGACGCGCGGGGACGGTGGCGGTTCGCTATCCGATCTGCTGCAGGCGGAACTCCTGCCTTATCGCGGCGGCCTCGACACGCTGTCGCTGAAGGGCGGAGCCGTGACCCTTGACGCGCGCGCCCATGCCGTTGCCGCGCTCGTCATCCACGAACTTTGCACCAATGCCGCGAAGTATGGAGCCTTGTCTCGGACGGGGGGAACGCTATCCGTTGAATGGCAGCGGACGGCAGACGACGATTGCCTGATCCGCTGGCAGGAAAGCGGCGGCCCTACCGTTGGCCCGATCGGCCGTAAGGGCTTCGGCACGGCGCTCATCGAACGCAGCATTCCTTATGACCTTGGTGGTACCAGCCATCTGGATTATAAACCGGAAGGTCTAACCGCGGAATTCTGCATTCCCGGTCGATTCCTGAGTTGGGAGACTGCTGCAATTACCCAAGAGCACCCGTCCGCTGAGACATCAGGCCCGACCGCAGAGAGCAAGCCGCTGCAACCCGGCCTGCCCGTGCTTCTGGTCGAGGATCAGGTGCTCATTGCCATGGACGCGGAGATGATGCTGGCCGATGCCGGGCTGGAGAACGTCGTGACGGCGAGTTCCAGCGCCGATGCTCTCAACCGGCTGAAGACCTTTACGCCCTCGATCGCCATTCTCGACATCAATCTCGGTCGCGACACCTCGGTGCCGGTTGCCGAGGAACTGTCCAGGCTGGGCATTCCCTTCGTGTTTGCCACGGGCTACGACGACCGCTCTATCGTGCCAGAAGGATTTGCCGATGTCCCGGTGGTTCGCAAACCCTACGATTCGGTGGCTTTGTTGAAAGCCCTGTCGGACCGCTTGCAGAGCGCCTAACCCCCCGACGCCACATTCCCCCTGGAAAGGCAGGGTTGCCGAACAGCGTCAACCCCGCTACGTTCCCTTTATGTTCTGACATGGGGAGCGCTATGCGGGCCTTGGAATCGTTTATCCTGGAAGCAAAGGCGGCCTGCTATGTCGGCGGCAAGACGGCAGAAACGCAGGCATCACGCCGGGCAGCCCACGACATCACCTACCGGCGCGGACCTTTCGGCTATCTCGACAGCTATTATGGCGGCACCGATTTCCTCGGCCAGGAAGTCGTCTGGAAGAATGACGAACCGGTGTGGGCCCTCAATTATTATGGCCGCATCCTCGAACCCGGTCTGATCAATGGCGAGCGGGCCGGCACGGTGATCCGTCAGGCACTCAGTGCCCTCTATCAGGAAGGTCGCTTTCTCGGTGGCTTCACTTTCCAGCATGCCTTCGGGGAATATATCGACGAATCCATCGGCGATGTCGCAAGCTTTCAGGGCGTGGAACGCATTTGCGTGAATGGACGGCTGTCCTACCAGCTGGATTATCACGGGGGCCTCGTCAAACCCTGACGGCAAGTCCTTTCTGTGCCCTTGCTATTCTGACCAATCCCGTGAAAATGCCTAAACCGACATCACCCTTGAAAAGGCGCTAGAATTTAGGCATGCCGGCACGCCAACGCATCATCCCCGTCCGCCGGGAGTATAACCGCTGGGTCGCCAACCAGACTCTGGAAGACTACGCGCTCCGCTTCACGGCCAAAAGCGCACGAAAATTCTCGTCCAGCCGCATATCCCAAACGGCGATCGGCGCGATCTCCTTCCTTGCGTTGGAAGCGATCGGCGGCACGATCACCATTGCCTACGGGACCACGAACGCTTTCTTTGCCATCATTGTTGCTGCGGTGCTGATGCTGCTGGTTGGTGTGCCCATCAGCCGTTATGCCATCCGCCACGGCGTCGACATCGATCTGCTGACCCGCGGCGCCGGCTTCGGCTATATCGGCTCGACGATCACCTCGCTGATCTATGCCAGCTTCACCTTCATGCTCTTTGCCATCGAGGCCTCGATCATGACCAAGGCGCTGGAACTCGCTTTCGGCATACCACTCTGGCTCGGCTACATCATCTCCGCCGTCGTGGTCCTGCCACTGGTGACCTATGGGATCCGCATGATCTCGAAATTCCAGCTGTTGACCCAGCCTTTCTGGATCGTACTCAACATTCTGCCATTCATCTTCATTGCCTTCCTCGACTGGGAAAAGATCGACCTCTGGCGCGCCTTTGCCGGTGTGGGCCATTCGAACGCCCACATGGGCAGCGCTGCCCCTTTCGACCTCCTCGAATTTGGCGCGGCGTCCGCCGTCATCCTGGCCCTGATGCCGCAGATCGGCGAGCAGGTGGACTTCCTGCGCTTCCTGCCGCCCGAGGGGGCACGCAAGCTCCATCACCGCATCGCGATCTTCCTCGCAGGCTCCGGTTGGGTGGTGCTGGGCGTACCGAAACTGCTGGCGGGCTCATTCCTTGCCGTCCTGACGCTGTCGACGGGCGTACCCATCGGTGAGGCAGCCGATCCGGCCCATATGTACGTCGCCGCCTTCGGCTACATGATCCCGAACGAGACGGCCGCGATGCTGCTGATGGCCGGCTTCGTGGTAATTTCCCAGCTGAAGATCAATGTGATGAATGCCTATGCAGGCTCGCTCGCTTGGTCGAACTTCTTCTCGCGCCTGACCCACAGCCATCCCGGCCGCGTCGTGTGGCTCGTTTTCAACGTCGCGATCGCCCTGCTTCTTATGGAGCTCGGTATCTACGGCCTGCTTGAGGAAACGCTCGGCATCTTCTCGATCATTGCGATGAGCTGGCTCTGCGCCATCTCCGCCGATTTGTTCATCAACAAGAACCTTGGCCTTTCGCCGCCGGGTATCGAGTTCAAGCGCGCCCATCTCTACGACATCAACCCGGTCGGCTGCGGCACCATGCTCCTGTCGGCCAGCCTGGCGCTCGCCGCGCATTTCGGCGCCTTCGGCAGCCTTCTCGCCTCGCTGTCGACCTTTGTGACCCTCATCGCCTTTCTCATCTCTCCGCTGATCGCCTGGGCGACGGCGGGCAAGTTCTATCTCGCGCGCAAACCCCGCCAGAGCTGGAAGAATCAGACCGGTATCACCTGTTCAATCTGCGAACATCCTTTCGAGCCGGAGGACATGGCCTGGTGTCCGGCTTACGCCGCGCCGATCTGTTCCCTGTGTTGCACACTGGACAGCCGCTGCCACGACATGTGCAAGCCGCATGCAAAGATCAACGCCCAGGCAGGCGCTGTCGCCCGCACCTTCCTGCCGGCCGTGCTCTTGGAAAAGTTCTCCACGCGGCTCGGCCGTTACGCCCTGACTGCCATGGCATCGATCTCGCTCATTGGGGCGATCCTTGCCCTCATCGCGCATCAGGTGAACGTGGCAACACCCGCAATGACCGACGTCGTCAACCGCACGGTGCTGGTGGTCTTCTTCATCTTCGCCATCATCGCCGGTATCGTCTCCTGGTTCTACGTACTCGCCCATGACAGCCGACTGGTGGCCGAGGAGGAATCCTCGCGCCAGAACACCCTGCTGCTCAAGGAAATCGCAGCCCACCGCAAGACAGACGCCGCCCTGCAGAACGCCAAGGAGACGGCAGAGGCGGCCAACCGCGCCAAGAGCCGGTATGTGGTGGGGCTTTCCCACGAGCTGCGAACCCCGCTCAACGCGGTGCTCGGCTATGCCCAGATTTTGGAGCGCGACGAGACCATACCCCTCCCCCGGCAATCGGCGATCAAGGTCATCCGCCGCTCTGCCGACCACCTGTCCGGTCTGATCGACGGGCTGCTGGACATTTCGAAGATAGAGGCCGGCCGCCTGCAGGTCTTCTCCAACGAAGTCAACATCCAGGATTTTCTCGACCAGCTCATCGACATGTTTGCTCCCCAGGCCGCGGCCAAGGGCATCCTCTTCGAGCACCAGCGCTCGCGCAACCTGCCGCTTTACGTCCGCACAGACGAGCGCCGCATCCGCCAGATCCTCGTCAACCTGCTGTCCAACGCCATCAAGTTTACCGACGAAGGCACGATCCGCTTCACGGTCGACTATCGCAGCCAGGTGGCCACCTTCACCGTCAGCGACACCGGCCGCGGCATCGCGGAAAAGGACCTGACCCGCATCTATGAACCCTTCCAGCGCGGCGAGGCCGACAATATTCGCCCGCAGCCGGGCCTTGGCCTGGGGTTGACCATCACCAAACTGCTGACCCAGACGTTGGGCGGCGAAATCTCGGTGGTCAGCGAGCGAGACAAGGGATCGACTTTCAGGATCCGCCTGATGCTGTCGGCAATCGACCGGCCGAACACGGCGCCGGCCCCCGAACGCAAGATCGTCTCCTATACGGGCCCGCGCCGCACCATCGTCGTCGTCGACGACAACGAGGACCATCGCGAACTGATGCGCGAGGTACTGGCGCCGCTGGACTTCGTCGTGCTGACGGCAGCCGGTGGCCTCGAATGCCTGACGCTCATCGAGGGTGTGAAGGCGGACCTCTTCCTGGTCGACATCGCCATGCCCGGCATGAACGGCTGGCAACTGGTTGAGAAGTTGCGCGATGCCGGGCAGAAGGCACCGATCCTGATGCTGTCCGCCAATGTTGGCGATGCCCCGGCCCCCGGCGGCGAGGGTCACGACGACGCGATCACCAAGCCTGTGGACATCTCGCGCCTGCGCGACAAGCTCGCCCGCTTCCTCGGTCTCGACTGGATTTATGCCGACGATCCGCGCCTGTTGCAGCCCGCGCTTCAACCGCAAAAGCCGGTGTCACCGGGAGCGGCCCATCTGGAGGAGTTGATCAGTCTCTGCGACATCGGCTACATCCGCGGCATCGAATCCAAGCTTGCCGAACTGGCGGGACTGGGAAGTAACGCCGCATTCGTCGAGACCGCCCGTGCCCATGTCCAGGCTTTCGACCTCGCCGGTCTGCGCAGCTTCCTCACCTCCTTCGAAAGCGCCAGGGAGGCCATCGATGGCTGAAGCCGCAAAGCGCGATATCGTCCTGCTCGTCGACGACAGCCCCGATGCACTCGGTTTCCTCACGGAAGCGCTGGAAGCCTCAGGCTATTCGGTGCTGATCGCGACCTCTGGCCACGCGGCACTGTCGATCGTCGCCCGCATCAGCCCCGATCTGATCCTCCTCGATGCCGTGATGCCCGGCATGGACGGTTTCGAGACCTGCCGTGCGCTGAAGGCCGAACCGGTCGTGGCCCAGGTCCCCGTGATCTTCATGACTGGACTGACCGAGACGGAACATGTGGTAAAGGCGCTGGAATGCGGTGGCGTCGACTATCTCACCAAGCCGATCAACATCGATGAGCTGCGCGCGCGAATCCGCGTCCATCTGTCGAACGCGCGGTCGGCTCAAAGCGCCCGCGTGGCTCTCGATGCCGCGGGCCGGCATCTGTTGGCCATCCGCGGCGACGGGCAGGTGCACTGGACGACACCACAGGCCAATCGGCTGATCGAGACCGCGACAGGTCATGCCGAGGGTATCGGCGACGTTGCCAGAGCAGCCGCCAGTTGGCTTCGGGCCCGCCGGGCCGGCACGTCGACGCAATCGGACTCCAGCTTCCCCTTCCCGGGCGCAACCGGCCTTCCCCTCACCCTCTCCCTGCTCGGCACGATCGGCGCGGACGAATATCTTTTCCGCCTCACCTCGGCGAACCGTCAGAGCGAGGATGAGATGCTGCGCGAACGCTTCGGCCTGACGCATCGCGAAAGCGAAGTGCTGCTCTGGATCGCCAAGGGCAAGGCCAACCGCGACATCGGCGAGATCCTCGGCTTGTCCGCCCGCACGGTGAACAAGCATCTCGAGCAGATCTACGCCAAGCTGGGCGTCGAAAACCGCGCCTCGGCCGCCGTCAAGGCCGCAGATGTGTTGCGCGAGACCTGAGCACATCAGATCGGACAGGTGGACGCGCAAGCGCATGTGGCATCGCCCCGCGCCGCCGACCGGGCATCGCCCTAGACGAGCGAAGCCGCCAGCCTACCGTCAACCGACCGCAAGGACAGGATCATGGACAATTTCGTCATCGTCACCGGATGCTCCGGCGGCGGGAAGTCAACGCTCCTCAAGGCATTGCAGGACCGGGGCTTTGCGACAGTCGAGGAACCTGGAAGACGCATCGTCCGTCATCAGCTGGCGATCGGCGGCAGGGCATTGCCCTGGATCGATCTGAAGGCCTTCGCAGAAGAGGCAATCCGCGTCGCCCGAGAGGACCGAGATCGCATGAAGGGGCATGATGGCTGGGTCTTCTTTGATCGCAGCCTCTTTGATGCTGCCTCCGCCCTCGCATCCGCGACCGGCAACTCAGCGGCAATCAAGTCCCTGAGAGCGGACGCGCGCTATCACCGCCGCGTCTTCGCCGTCCCGCCATGGCCCGAGATCTTCGCGAAGGATGACGAGCGCCAACACGACTTCGCAGCCGCTGTTGAGGAATATGACAGGCTCGCCACCCACTACGCAGACCTTGGGTATGAATGGACGATCATTCCGAAAGCATCCGTCGAGGAACGTGTCGACTTCGTGCTGCGCGCCCTGCCCTGCTGAGGGATCCCCAAAACGCAGAAAAGCCCGGCACGAAGCCGGGCTTTCCTTGTCGCCGTAATGGCAGACCTTATTGCGGGACGTAGGTGAACTTGCCGTCCGCGCTCTTCTTCCACTCGTACATGATGTAGCCGGGGATCTTCGGGTCGCCCTTCTCGTCGTAGGAGATGTCGCCGAGAGCGGTCGGGAACGGGCCCTTTTCCTTCATAGCCGTTGCGACGGTTTCGGCGTCGACCGAACCGGCAGCCTTGGCGGCACCGGCGATGACCTGCATAGCAGCATAGGAGTAGAGCGTGTAAGCTTCCGGGTTGAAGCCGGCAGCCTTGAACTTCTCGACGAGTTCCTTGTTGGCCGGGTTCAGGGTCGGATCCGGGCCGAAGGTGTTGAGTGTGCCTTCGACGGCGTCGCCGGCGATCGAGGCCAGTTCGTTCGAAACGATACCGTCACCCGAAACGAGCGTTGCCTTCAGGCCCTGGTCAGCAGCCTGACGGATGATCAGACCAGCTTCGGTGTGGAGACCACCCCAGTAGATGATCGAAACGCCGGCTTCCTTCATCTTCGCGATCAGCGCGGAGAAGTCCTTGTCGCCAGTCGTGACGCCTTCGTACATGACTTCGGTCAGACCACCGGCATTCATCGCCTTCTTGGTTTCATCGGCGAGACCCTGGCCATACGGGGTCTTGTCGTGAACGATGGCGATCTTGGCGTCCTTGAACTTTTCAACGAGGTAGGCACCGGCAACCGCACCCTGCTGGTCGTCACGGCCGCAGGTACGGAAGGTGTTCCACAGACCACGCTCGGTGAAGACCGGGTTGGTCGCAGCCGGGGTAATTTCGAGGATGCCGTTTTCGGCATAAACTTCCGACGCCGGGATCGAGACGCCCGAGTTGAAGTGACCGATCACGAACTTGACGCCGTCGGCAACGAACTTGTTGGCAACGGAAATGCCCTGCTTCGGATCGGAGACGTCGTCGCCGAGCACGATCTTGATCTGTTCGCCATTGATGCCGCCAGCGGCATTGATGTCGGCGGCAGCCTGTTCGGCGCCCTTCTGGAGCTGTGCACCGAAGGCAGCGTTCGGACCGGTCAGCGGACCGGCGACGCCGACGAGGATGTCAGCCCAGGCGTTGCCGCTGAAGGCAACCATGGCCGACAGCGCAACCGCCGAGAGGAGAGACTTCTTCATACTGTTACTCCCAGTTTTTTATGCGGGTTTGGGTTTGAAAACCGTGCGCAATACCCGCTCTCACTGCGCCGGAAAACTGTTCCACTCGTTATTTCAAGCCGAGGCTCTCTGTCGCCAATCTGTGACAGAAAACAACACCTTGTCAATCTTTGTTCTTCCACGAAAGATACGATGTTCTCTCATAGAGCCAGTAATAGTTGTCGACCATCTGGGTCGTCCGCCGCGCCTGAAATCCGGCGAGCGCAAAGGCCAGAAGCAGCACCACATCGATGACGTAGTAGAACGGGCTGATGAACGGCCCGCCGAACAACGAAAAGTGCAGGAACCGCATCGCAACACCCAGTCCGAGCACTGCGATGAACACGCTGCCATAGCTCTGCCAGTTCTCCGCAACTGCCTTGCCCGTGCGCCAGGCAGTCCAGAAACCAAGCAAGAGCACCAGGAACCTCAGCACGAGCCGAACGGTGGTGTCGCTTTCGAAAAACAATCCTTGCATGTCAAATCCTCCGCGCGCTCAATGATGGCCGCCTTCGAGATAGGCCGCCCGGACCGACGGATCGGCGAGCAGTTCCTTGCCCGTCCCGCTCATGGTGACATTGCCGTTCACCATGACATAGGCACGGTCAGAGAGCTTCAGCGCGGCAAACGCGTTCTGCTCCACGAGGAAGACGGTCAGTCTCTCTTCCTCGTTCAGGCGCTTGATCTGCTCGAAAATGCCCTTGACGATCAGCGGTGCGAGACCGAGCGACGGTTCGTCGAGCAAAAGCAACTTCGGCCGCGCCATCAGCGCACGGCCGATGGACAGCATCTGCTGCTCACCACCCGACAGGGTGCCGCCGCGCTGGTTCTGACGTTCCTTCAGACGCGGGAACATGGTGAAGACCTTCTCCACGTCCTCCGCAAAGAACTTCATATTGTCGAGACCGGCGCCCATCTGCAGGTTTTCCATCACGGTCATGCGCGGGAAAATGCGACGACCTTCCGGCGACTGCGCGATGCGGCGACGGGCGATCAGGTGCGTCGGCAGTTTGGTGATGTCCTCTCCGTCGAAGACGATCTGGCCGGCGCGTGCCTGTGGGCTGCCGCAGATCGTCATCATCAGGGTCGACTTGCCGGCACCGTTGGCGCCGATCAGCGAGACGATCTCGCCTTTGTGGACCTCGACATTGACACCGGCGAGCGCACGGATATTGCCGTAATAGGTCTCGACGGCAGAGACTTTCAGAAGCGGTTCAGAGGACATCAGTTGTTCCCTCCGGCAACGGCTTCGACTTCATGGATCGCTTCGTCCAATTCTTCATCCTCGACACCCAGATAGGCCGCGATGACCTTCGGGTCGTTCTTAACGTGATCGGGCGTGCCGTCGGAGATCTTCTGGCCGTATTCCAGAACCACCACGTGGTCCGAAATCTGCATGACGACGGACATGTCGTGCTCGATGAGAAGCAGCGAGGTGCCTTCGTCACGGATGCTCCTGAGCAGCGTGTTGAGCGCGAGCGATTCCTTCGGGTTGAGACCGGCGGCGGGCTCGTCGAGGCAAAGAAGCTCGGGTCCCGTGCACATGGCGCGGCAGATTTCCAGACGACGCTGCGCGCCGTAAGGCAGGTCGCCGGCCGGGTCGTCGGCGCGATCGATGAGATCGGCCTTTTCCAGCCAGTAGCGCGCCTTCTCGATCGCCTCGCCGGCCGCCTTTTTATAGGCCGGCATGCCGAGCAGACCGAGAACCGTATAGCCCGACGCCTTCATCAGCGCATTGTGCTGCGCCACCAGAAGGTTTTCCAGAACGGTGAGGCCCGAGAACAGGCGGATATTCTGGAAGGTACGGGCGACCTTCGCCTTCTTCGGGATTTCGAAATCCGGAAGGCGCTCCAGCAGGAACTCCTGGCCGGACCTCTGCCGCAGCGTGATCATGCCCATGGTCGGCCGGTAAAAGCCGGTGATGCAGTTGAAGACGGTCGTCTTGCCGGCACCGTTGGGGCCAATCAGCGCGGTGATTTCGCCGCGCTTGGCTTCGAAGGAGAAGTCGTTGATGGCCATCAGACCACCAAAGCGCATCGACAGATGCTCGACTTTCAGGATGGTGTCATTGCTCATTGTCGTGTTCCCGGAGGTCATCAGCCGTGACCCTCCTTGGTGAAGCTGCCCGAGACGGCCTTGCGTTCCTTGAGGAAGGCCGTCGGCTCTCTGCTGCCGACGAAACCGCGCGGCTTGAACAGCATGACCACGACCATGGCCAGACCGAAGAGCAGCATGCGGTAGAGCTCCGGCGTGAAGTCTTCGCCGAAGATGTGCTTCAGGAACTCCATTTCACGCAACGCTTCCGTGCCGCCGATCATGACGATGGCCGCAACCGCGATACCCGTCAGCGAACCCATGCCGCCGAGAACGACGATGGCGAGGATAACGGCGGATTCGAGGAAGACGAAGCTTTCCGGGGAAACGAAGCCCTGGCGGGCGGCGAAGAAAGAGCCGGCGAAACCGCCGAACATCGCACCGATCGCAAACGCCGTCAGCTTGGTCGTCACCGTGTTGATGCCGAGCGAACGGCAGGCGATCTCGTCCTCGCGCAGCGCTTCCCAGGCACGGCCGATCGGCATGCGACGCAGCTTGATCGTCACATAGGCGGTCAGGCAGCAGAGTGCCAGGATCACGTAGAAGAGGTAGATCTTGTAGTAGGCCGACGACATCGGCAGGCCGAAGGTCTTCGCGAAGCCATCGGCAGACGCGTTGAACTCGATACCGAAGAAGGTGGCCTTCGGAATGCTCGAGATCCCGAAGGTACCCTTGGTAACTTCCTGCCAGTTGATCAGCACCAGTCGGATGATTTCCCCGAAGGCGAGCGTCACGATGGCGAGATAGTCACCTTTGAGACGCAGGACCGGAAAGCCGAGAATGATGCCCCAGAAAGCGGCCAGGATGCCGGCGAGCGGCAGCAGGATCCAGAAGGACAGACCGAAATTCTGCGCGAGAAGCGCATAGGAATAGGCGCCGACCGCGTAGAAGGCGACATAACCGAGGTCCAACAGACCGGCGAGACCGACGACGATGTTGAGCCCCCAGGCCAGCATCACGTAGATCAGGATCTGGATACCGAAGTTGTCGATGAACTTCAGAGATCCCTGTACGCCACTCAGCGCGACGATGACAGGCGGATAAAGGATCAGGGCGAGAAGAGCGATCTTCAGGAAATGCGTCTTGAAGAAGCTCGGCTTTGCATCGATGTCGTGAACCGGCATGGCTGCCGATTTCTTCTCCTTGCGCGCCGAAAGCCAGGGCGCGAAGAAAGCGACCATGGCGAAACGGCCCACGGCAGCAATGATCACGAAGATCGCCAGCATGCCCCAGCGCGTATACCAGATCAGCTCGTTGCTGATGTTCTGGTCGGTCTTGATGCCGATATAGAGGCTGAACAAGCCGAGGGCCAGAAGGCCGGCGAACAGGCCTTCCTTGACGGCGCGCGCCATCGTGCCGGACGAAGCGGCAGCGTTTACGTTTACAGGAGTTGTCATCGGATCAAACCTTCTCGACTTCCGGTCGACCGAGAATGCCGGTCGGCTTGAAGATCAGCACGAATGCAAGGATAGCAAACGTAGCCACGTCCTTGTAGGCGATGCTGAAATAGGCAGACCACAGCGACTCGATCAGGCCGATCAGCAGCCCGCCCAGAACGGCGCCCGGCAGCGAGCCGATACCACCGAGAACAGCAGCCGTGAAAGCCTTGACGCCCGGGATGAACCCGTCGTTGAACGAGGCCACGCCGTAATACATGAGGTACATGGTGCCCGCGACGGATGCGAGGGCAGCACCCATGACGAAGGTGATGGAGATCGTGCGGTCAACGTCGACGCCGAGCAGCGCCGCCATCTTGCGGTCCTGTTCGGTTGCACGCTGGGCGCGACCGAGCGGCGTCTTGTTGACGATGTACCAGAAGGCGGCAAGCAGCACTGCCGTCACGATCACGATCACCACCTGCTTCAGCGCAATGGTGACGTTGCCGATGTGCAGGACGTCGTTGATCAGCGGCGGGATCGGCTTGTTGCGCGGGCCCTGCGAGATCTGGATGAAGTTGGACAGAACGATCGACATGCCGATCGCGGTGATCAGCGGCGCCAGGCGGAACGAGCCGCGCAACGGCCGATAGGCCACCCGCTCGATCGTCCAGTTCCACAACCCCGTCATCAGCATCGACACGATCAGCATGATCAGCAGCGCAAGCGCCACCGGAATGCCGGCGAAGAAGGATGTCAGGATGAGGAAGACGATGAGGGCGGCAAAGCCGCCAAGCATGAAGATGTCGCCATGGGCGAAGTTGATCATGCCAATGATGCCGTAAACCATCGTATAGCCGATAGCCACGAGGCCATAGATGGATCCAAGAGTCAGCCCGTTGATGAGCTGCTGGATGAAGTACTCCATATATTATCCCCCGGACGCGCCTGAGCGTTGCGTCTCATTTTGTTGTCCCATGAAGCCATGGGTATGAGGGGGATTCCATATCGCTTTGGCGGAAAATGTGAAGCCAAAAAGGCAAAAGGTGGACAAAATGTTACTGTTAACCAACAGTTTGGCACCGTCAGGATCACTGCACACAAAAAAGCGGCAGAAAAAGTCTATGAAATCAGCAGGTCACCGGAAGCGACCTGCTGAACGTGAACTCGCACTAATGCAAGCCCATTTTTGCCGAATTTGGTTCAGTTTCTCATTCGCGACCCATTTGCGTCAAAAAGCGGCTGCGGCTGGAGCCGTGCCGGAAGAATGTCCCCAAGAATTTCCACGCTCCAACCGTCGACCTCGTCTGCTATCTCCTTGGGAACATAACCCAGCGCAACGGAAACGCCGCTGGCATGGGCAAATCCGCCGGAGGTGACCCAGCCGCAGACTTCGCCCTTGTGGAAGATGGGTTCGTCGCCGATGACGTCGGCGTCTTTCGCCTCGATGATGAAGGTTTTGAGCCTGAGCGTCCCGCCCGACAGCTTCTCTTCCATGGCCGCCTTCTTGCCGATGAAGTCCGCCGGCTTTTTCAGGGCAACGAAACGGCCGAGACCCGCTTCGTAGGGGCCATAGAGCGGCCGGTATTCGCGTGACCAGCTGCCGAAGGCCTTTTCCAGACGCAGCGCATTCAGCGCCCGAAGCCCGAACAGCGAAATGCCGAACTCGGCACCGGCCTCCATCAGCGCCTCGAAGAGATAACGCTGATATTCCGGCCGCATCCAGATCTCGTAGCCGAGGTCACCCGTATAGCTGACGCGTCCGACAATTGCCGGCGCCATGCCCAGATCCATCTCGCGGATGGCCATGAAGGGCATCGCCTCGTCGGAGACGTCGAGATGGGTGAGCTTGGCCAGCACATCGCGCGCCTTGGGCCCGGCGATCGACAGGCCCAACAGACCGAGATTGAGCGGCTCGACGTCGACGGAACCGTCGTCGGGCAGATGCTGCTCGAACCAGCGCATGTGATAGTCTTCGGCGATGCCGGAACCGATGACGAGGAAGTCCTCATCATCCATGTTGGCGACGGTGAAGTCGCCGATCAGCTTGCCGGCGTCGTTCAGCATCGGCGCGAGCGCCATGCGGCCGACCTCCGGGATCTTCCCGGCCAGCATATGGTCGAGCCAGTCCTTCGCCCCCTCACCCGTCACCATGTATTTGGCAAAGCCCGAGGTTTCCATCAGGCCGACGCTGTCGCGCACGGCCTTGGCTTCGCGGCCGACAGCCTCGAAATCGGTCGAGCGGCGCCAGGAGAACTTGTCCTCGACACCCTCAGGCGCAAACCAGAGCGGCGTCTCCAGACCATAGGAGGCCCCGAAAACGGCACCGGCACTCTTCAGCTTGTCATAGATGGGCGTGGTCAGCAGCGGACGCGCGCCCGGCAGCTCTTCGTTCGGATAGCGGATCGAGAAACGGCGGGAGTAGTTTTCCCGAACCTTGGCATTGGTATAGGCGAGCGTCGCATAATCGCCGTAGCGGCAGACATCCATGGCGAAGACATCGAAGCCCGGATCGCCCTGGATGATCCAGTTGGCAAGCGCCAGCCCCACGCCACCGCCCTGGCTGAAGCCCGCCATGACCGCGCAGGCCGACCAGAAGTTCGTCATGCCGCGTACGGGACCGACGAGCGGGTTCCCATCCGGCGAGAAGGTGAAGGGGCCGTTGATGATCTTCTTGATGCCGGCATTGTTGAAGGCCGGGAAATGCCGGAAGCCGACTTCCAGCTCGCCCGTAATGCGCTCCAGGTCTTCTGCCAGCAGCTCATGGCCGAAGGTCCAGGGCGTCTCGATGGGTGACCACGGACGGCAGTCCTTTTCATAGGTGCCCATCAGCATGCCATTGCGCTCCTGGCGGATATAGATCTCGCCGTCGAAGTCGACGCAGTGCATCAGCTCCTTGCCCGTCGTCTTGTTGAACTCGATGACCTCCGGCATGTCCTCGGTGATCAGATACATGTGCTCCATGGCGAGCACCGGCAGCTCCAGCCCGACCATGCGGCCGACTTCGCGCGCCCAGAGACCGGCGGCATTGACGACATGCTCGGCGCGGATTTCGCCCTTGTCGGTGATCACCCGCCAGGTGCCGTCTTCCAGCTGCACCAGATCCTCGACCTTGGTGTGCAGATAGATCTCCGCACCGTTCTTCTTCGCCGACTTTGCATAGGCGTGGGTGGTGCCGTAAGGGTCGAGGTGGCCTTCATGCGGATCGAAGACAGCGCCGACAAACTGCTTGGGATCAAGCAGCGGCATCATTTCATAAGCTTCCTGCGCCGAAATCAGCGTCGCTTCGCCGCCGGCATATTTGCCCTTGGCGAGTAGCGACTTCATCCAGTCGAAGCGCTCCTTCGTGGCCGCCAGCATCAGGCCGGAAGTCATATGCAGGCCGATGTCTTGACCGGAATATTCCTCGATCTCCTTGTAGAGCTCGACGGTGTATTTCTGCAGCTTGGCAACGTTCGGATCGCCATTGATCGTATGCATGCCGCCAGCCGCGTGCCAGGTGGAGCCGGAGGTCAGCTCGGAGCGCTCGAGCAGCACGACATCGGTCCAGCCGAATTTGGTCAAATGGTACAGGACCGAACACCCGACGACACCCCCGCCGATGACGACGACACGCGCATGGCTCTTCATGGAAAACGCTCCCCTTGGCGGCAATGATTGATGCGACAAAGCTAGATTGCCCGCATGAAAGCCAGAAGACCATGCTGCGACGAAACATGTCGCATGGATGACAGGCAATGTTCTCAGCGCGGCGGCCCTGTCAGGGCAATGTGTCAACCTAACACGACATTTCCACCTAATTTTAAGGGTTCAGTAAGTTAGCAGATATAATCATCAGCGGGCGGCAATGAACTCCTGGCCGCGTTTTAGAACCCAGAGATGCGTATGTCCTTTTTCGCCTTTGGCAGCGATGCCCGGTCCATTCTCGACGCCCTCGAAAAATCCCAAGCCATCATCGAATTTGACCTTGAGGGTCGTATTCTCCACGCCAACCAGAACTTTCTGAAGGCGCTCGGCTATCAGCTGAACGAGATCGTCGGCCAGCATCACCGCATGTTCGTCACCCCGACCGAAGCTGCCTCCGCCGACTACAAGCAGTTCTGGCGCAACCTCGCCGCCGGCAACTTCGGCCAGGGGCAATACAAGCGCGTGGCCAAAAGCGGTCGCGAAATCTGGATCGAGGCGACGTATAATCCGGTGCTGAAGGGTGGTCGCCCGCACAAGGTCGTCAAGTTCGCCACCGACATCACCGCCATGAAGCTGAAGTCGCTCGATGCCGAAGGCAAGCTGGCAGCGCTCGATCGCGCCCAGGCCATCATCGAGTTTACGCCATCAGGCGAAATCCTGCACGCCAACGGGAATTTCCTCGGCGCCATGGGCTACAGCCTGTCGGAGATCGTCGGGCGCCATCATTCCATTTTCTGCGACAAGGATTACGCGGCCTCGATCGAATATCGCGACTTCTGGAAGGGCCTTGGCGAAGGCCGGTTTGTGGCCGACCAGTTCACCCGCTTCGGCAAGGATGGCAAGCGGATCAACATCCAGGCTTCCTACAATCCGATCATGGACACCGACGGCAAGGTGCTGAAGGTCGTGAAGTTTGCGACCGACGTCACCGAGCGCATCCGGGTGATCGAGGAACTCGGCGCTGGCCTCGGCCGCCTTGCCGACAGTAACATCCGAATGACGCTCGACCAGCCGTTCAGTTCGGAATTCGAGCCGCTGCGCCGCGACTTCAACGCCTCGATCGGCGCCTTCCAGCAGACGCTCTCGGGCGTACTCGACCAGACCTATGAACTCGCGCGAAATGGCAGCTCGATGAGACATTCGGCCGAGGAACTGTCCGGCCGCACCCATCAGCAGGTCGCAGCCCTCGAGCAGACGGCAGCGGCCCTCTCCGAGGCAACCAACAAACTCAGGACGGCAACCGAGCGCACCCGGGAAACCCGCAAGATCGCGATGGAAGCCCGCACGGCAGCCACTTCCTCTGTCGCCGTGGTCAAGGATACCGTCAGCGCAATGGAGCGCATAGAGGGTGCCTCCAACGAGATCGGCAAGATCATCGGCGTGATCGATGAGATCGCCTTCCAGACCAACCTGCTCGCACTCAATGCCGGGGTCGAAGCCGCCCGCGCGGGCGAAGCCGGCAAGGGCTTTGCCGTCGTCGCGCAGGAAGTGCGTGAACTCGCCCAGCGCTCCGCAAATGCAGCCAAGGAAATCAAGGCTCTGGTCAACACCTCTGCAACCGAGGTGCAGGAGGGTGTTCGCCTCGTCGGCGAGACGGGTCGCGTTCTCCAGGAGATCGAGAAGTTCGTGTCCGATATCGATCAGAATGTCGACCGCATCGCACGATCGGCAGCGGAAGAAACGGCCGCTCTCGAAGCCATCAATGGCGCTGTCAGCGAAGTCGACGGCATGACCAAGGCCAATGCGGCCATGGTGACGCAATCGACCGAGATCAGCCGAGCCGTATCGGACGGGGCAAGCGTACTCGCAGACCTCGTGAAGCGCTTCAAGCTGAACCGTCGCAGCGAGATCCGAGAAGGCGGCAAGGACGTCTGGACACCGGCCGAGCGTGCAGCCCGTCTCGGACAGCCCGCCTACCGCGCCGCCTCCTGACCCGACTGACGTCAGAACCGGCCCGGCGAGAGACTGCCCGGCCGGTTTTAGCTATCAGATACGCGGCGCCGCCCGCAGCGTGAACTGCGTCAGCTCCGCCGGCACACCGATCCGGAGCGCAAAGCCCGGCCAAAGGCCTGTGCCATTGTTCACATAGAGCTGCATCTGACCAACCTGATAAAAGCCGGAAACGAAACCGTTATTGGCGCGGGCAACGATCTGGTCCAGGCCACGCACCATGCCGCCATGGGTATGACCGGACAGCTGGAGGGCAACACCGTGGCTCGCGGCCCGCTCGGCCAGACGCGGCTGGTGATCGAGAAGGATAACGGGCGCATCGGCAGGGGCACCTGAAAGCGCCTTGCCGAGGTCAGGCTCGACCGCCCCGGTAAACCGCGCCGAAAGATCGGTCACGCCGGCGATGACGAGCCGGCCCTCCCCGCGCTCGATCACCGCATGCTCATTGGCGAGGATCCGCATGTTGAGCGACGGGAAATGGTCAAGCCAGCGATCCACCTCGAAGAAATATTCGTGATTGCCGGGAACGGTCAGCACCCCATCCCGCGCGCTCAGGCCCGCCAGCGGCGCGATATCCTCCCGCCGGATATCGAGACTGCCGTCGATCAGGTCTCCCGTGATAACGATGAGATCGGCATCGAGCGCGTTGGTCTTTTCAACGACAGCACTCGCCCATCGGCCGGTAAACAGCCGGCTGATATGCATGTCGGTCAACTGCACCATCCGGTAACCGTCGAGATCGGGTGAGAGGCCGGGAATGCTGACCTCGATCCGCTTCACCGGCGGCACCCGGATCGCCTGGCTGATGCCGAAGCTCGCGAGCGCAAGCGCCGCGATCCCCATGCCATAGCGCACTTCCGGGGGCACGGCCGGGAAGGACCAGGTGACGGCGAAAATCAGAATGCCGACGATGTCGAGGACGACCTGCATGGCCGCCAGCAGCACGATCGCCCCGAAGAACAGGTTGAAGGCGATCACCAGCGGCCGCGGAAATTCAGGCGCAAAGACCGATCCAGAAGTAAAGCGGCTAAACAGGTGATATTGCGAGGCAAACAGCAGGAAGACTGCCAGCAGAACCTTGACCCACCAAGGCCATGGCAAAGGGCCGATGAAGCGGGTGGCCACGATCAGCCAAGGCAGAGAAAACATCAGGTGAAACATGCGGGACGGGTTCCTTTGCAGCGTAAACGCTGAAACTGCGTAGGCAGTTCACCCGAAGATAAGAACGCTCAGTCCCTCACACAAACCCCGCCGTCAGCGCGAACTCGCGGCCCATCTCACGAACCTCGTCGAACAGGAAGCCGGCGAAGCTGCGCATGACGATGATCTCGAAGCTATCCTGGCCTGTGCGGGCGAGGTTCGCAGCGACATGGCAGATCTGGCAATTGGTCGACTGGCCGATTTCGAAGAGATCGGCATGCAGGTCGAGCGCCGTGCATTTGGCAAGGATCGCCCGCACCTTCGGCCCCTGAATGCGCAAGACGACGCGCCCGTCGCTCTGGTCGACGAACGAGGCGCGGCTTGCCCCGAGATCTGCCAGCTGCCGCGCGATCGTGTCAGCGGCAACAGTCTCGCTGACGACAAGCCATTCGCCCGGTCCGCAGACGCGAACATGCACATCTTCGAGATTGGTCAGCGCCTCGTCGATGTCGGCCTCATGCCCCGAATGGGCGAGCACCGAAAACACGGAGACGGCCCGCAGGATGGCGAGATGATGGGGGTTCGGCGTCGCTTCGAAACCGGAGATGTGGTCCTCGAGCACGTGACGGGCGGCATAGGTCACCGGCATGGCAGGATCCTCACAGGTTCAGTTTCTTGTTGTCGGGATCGTAGAAGACGGGGCTGACGACCTCGGCCAGCACTTCCGAACCGCGCAAGCCATCCCAGACGACGATCTTCTCGCCCAGCCGCTCGCGGCCGGATTTGAGGAAGGCGAGGCCGATCGTGTGGCCGAGCGTCGGCGAATGGCAGACGGAGGACACCCAGCCCTGATCGTTGAGCGTCGAAGGCTTGACGTTTTCCTTGAGGAGATGCGCGCCTGCCTTGAACTCCTTGTCGCGCTCGACGGGCTTCAGGCCGACGAGCTGCGGACGATCGGCAGCGGTCAGGCCGAAACGGCTCGACAGACGCTTGCCGATGAAGTCGGGCTTCTGTGTCGAGAACATCTTGCCAAGGCCCACATCGTCTGGCGTCGTACGCCCATCGATTTCGCTATGGGTGATGAAACCCTTTTCGATGCGCAGCACGTTGAGTGCCTCGACGCCGTAAGGGCAGATGCCGTGCGGCTTGCCGGCCGCCATGATCGCGTCCGCAACCGCCTCGCCGTAATTGGCGGGGACGGCCACTTCGAAGGCGAGTTCGCCGGAGAAGGAAATGCGGAAGAGACGCGCCTTCAAGCCGCCCTTGAGCAGCACCTCGCGGGCCGAGAGGAAGGGGAAGGCCTCGTCGGAGATATCGTCCTCGATGATCTGTTCGAGGATGAGCCGCGCCTTGGGACCCGCAACCGACATCTGCGCCCACTGATCTGAGGAGGAGACGAAGCGGACATCGAGATCCGGCCAGAGAACCTGGGAGCAGAATTCCAGATGCGTCATCACCTCGCCGGCATAGGCCGTCGTCGTGGTCATGAAGAAATGCTCGTCCGAGAACCGGCTCGTCGTGCCGTCATCGTAGATCATCCCGTCTTCGCGCAGCATCAGGCCATAGCGCGCCTTGCCGACCGGGAGCTTCAGGAAGGCGTTGGAATAGACGCGGTTCAAGAATTCCGCGGCATCCTTGCCGAAGATCTCGATCTTGCCGAGCGTCGACACATCGCAGATGCCGGCATTGGCGCGGATGTTCAAGACTTCGCGGTCCACGGCCTCGCGCCAGGTCTTCTCGCCATCGCGCGGGAACCAGGAAGAGCGATACCAGAGGCCAGATTCGACGAAGACGGCGCCGTTTTTCTTCGCCCAGCCATGCAGCGGCGAGGTGCGCACGGGCCGCGAATGTTCAGCCCGCGAGGTGCCCGCCATCGCCCCGAAGGAAACGGGCGTATAAAACGGCCGGAAGGTCGTGGTACCGATCTCGGCAGGCGAAACGCCGCGCATGCCGGCCATGATGCCGATCGTGGCGACATTGCCGAGCTTGCCCTGGTCTGTCGCCATGCCGCCGGTCGTGTAGCGCTTGGTGTGCTCGACATGCCCCATGGCCTCGCGCTGGGCAAGGCTCAGGTCCTTCACATGCACGTCGTTCTGGAAGTCGACGAAAGCCTTGGACTTGGCGCCCGGCACATACCAGAGCGGCGCAAAGCTCGCGTCGAATTCACCCTCGACTTCGGGCACGTCCACATTGCCGACGAGACGACCGAGATCGCCGATCGCCTCATGTGCCATGTCAGCACCATCGCGCAACACGGCGGCAAGCGAGGCATGACCGGCAGCGGAGCCTGCGATCCGCAGCCCCTGCCCCACATCGGGCGCCAGGAAGGCCTGGTGCTCGTCCGACCAGGTGGGCTTGGCGCCGCGCTGGCAGGCGAGATGCACGATCGGGCTATAGCCGCCGCTCATGGCGAGAGCATCGCAGGCGATCTCTTCCTGATGGCCCATGCGCTCGGCGATCAGTCCCTTGATCCGGTAATACCCCTTGGTGTCGATGACGGAGCCGCCTCGGATGACCCGCACGCCTGATGGACCAACATCGGACGAGTGTGTCCGCCCGTCGATGATGGCCGCAACGCCAACTCCGGCAGCGACCAGATCGGCCGCCGTGCGATAACCGGCACCGCCATTGGTGAAGATGGCGACGTTCTGGCCGGCACCCACGCCGTAGCGATTGAGATAGGTGCGGACGGCACCCGAGGTCATGACGCCCGGCTTGTCGTTTCCGCCGAAGACCAGCGGCCGCTCTTCCGCGCCCGAAGCGAGGATCGCCCGCTTGGCGACGATGCGCCAGACCCGCTCGACCGGAAGCTCACCGGACGGCTGCGCGACATGCTTCTGCACCTTTTCGACGGCACCGAAGACATTGTCGTCATACCAGCCGAACACGGTTGTGCGCGGCATCAGCGTGACGTTGGAAAGGCCCTTCAACTCCTCGACGACGGAGGCTGCATACTCGGCAGCCGGCACGCCGCCGACGGTGACACGCTCGGACAGCAGCGAACCACCCAGCCGGAAACCTTCATCCGCCAGAATGACGCGCAGCCCCGCCCGCGCTGCAGCCCGCGCTGCCATCAGACCGGCCGGGCCGGCGCCGATCACCAGGAGGTCGCAATGCGCCCAGGCCTTTTCGTAGCGGTCGGGATCGGCGATGAACGGCGTCTTGCCGAGGCCGGCGGCTTTGCGGATGATCGGCTCATAGAGCTTTTCCCAGAAGGCCTTCGGCCACATGAAGGTCTTGTAGTAGAAGCCGGCCGAGAGAAACGGCGACAACAGGCTGTTGACCGCGCCGATGTCGTATTTCAGCGACGGCCAGCGGTTCTGGCTATTGGCTTCGAGCCCCTGATAGAGCTCGGCGACGGTTGCGCGTGTATTCGGCTCGGTGCGCCCTTCAGCTCCGATCGTCACAAGCGCATTCGGCTCGGCAGAACCCGCCGTCACGATACCACGCGGACGGTGATACTTGAAGGAGCGGCCGACCAGCAGCTGGTCATTGGCGATCAGGGCCGAGGCCAGCGTATCGCCCTCATAACCCGTATAGGTCTGACCATCGAAGGTGAAGGAAATCGTGCGCGCGCGGTTGACGAGCCCGCCGGAGGACAGCCTGAAACCACTCATCGTGCAGCCTCCTTTGCGTATTCGCTCGCATCGGTCACGCTATAGACCTCGTGACTCGCGGCATTGTCGCGCTCGACGACAAGCCAGCGCCGGCAACCAGCGGTGTGATGCCAGTGCTCGATGATCCGGCCCTTCGGATTGTCGCGGATGAAAACGTAAGCGTTCCAGGCGTCGTCGGACGCACCTGGCGCCGGGCGAACCGGGCTCGCGTCACCGCGAATGCTGAATTCTTCCTTGGGACGGACGCCGCAATGCGGACAGGTAATCAGGCTGGCCATGGCGATGTCTCAATGCAGGTTCGGTTGTGGACCCTTGCCGCCTTCGTCGACGGCAAAACCGCGCTCGAAGCGGTCGAGGCGCAGAAGACGGGCCACGGGATGGGGTTCGTTCTTGGCGATCAGATGGGCAAAGCAGAAGCCGGACGCCGGCGTCGCCTTGAAGCCGCCATAGCACCAGCCGCAATTCAGGTAGAGATTGTCGATCGGCGTGCGGTCGATGATCGGCGAGCCGTCCATCGACATGTCCATGGCGCCACCCCAGGCGCGCAGCACGCGAACCCTGGACAGGCCGGGGATCAGCGACACGCCCTCCTCGATCGTATGCTCGACGGTCGCAAGATTGCCGCGCTGGGCGTAGGACGAATAGTAGTCGATATCGGCACCGAAGACCAAACCGCCCTTGTCCGACTGCGAGATGTAGAAATGTCCCGCACCATAGGTGATGACGTTATCGATCACGGGCTTGATGCCTTCCGACACGAAGGCCTGCAGCACATGCGTCTCGATCGGCAGGTCGAGCCCCGCCATCTTGCCGGTAACAGAGGTATGGCCGGCCGTCGCCAGCGCCAGCTTGTTGCAGCCGATGAAGCCCTTGGTCGTCTCGACGCCGGTCACCTGGCCGAGTTCGTCGCGGCGGATGCCGGTCACTTCGCAATGCTGGATGAGATCGACGCCGCGCTCGTCGGCACCGCGCCCGTAGCCCCAGGCGACCGCGTCATGACGGGCGGTGCCGCCGCGCCGCTGGAGGAGGCCACCCAAGATCGGGAAGCGCGCATGATCGAAATTGAGATAGGGCATCATCTCCTTGACCTGCTCGCGGTCGAGCAGTTCGGCCTTTACCCCATGCATCATCATCGCATTGCCGCGCCGCGCATAGGCATCGCGCTGGCCGTCGGAATGGAAAAGGTTCACGATGCCGCGCTGGGAAACCATGGCATTGTAGTTGAAGTCCTGCTCCAGGCCTTCCCACAGCTGCATCGACAGTTCGTAGAAAGGCTCGTTGCCCTCGAGCATGTAGTTCGAGCGAATGATCGTCGTGTTTCGCCCGACATTGCCGCCACCGAGATAGCCCTTCTCGATGACGGCGACATTGGTGATGCCGAATTCCTTGGCGAGATAATAGGCCGTCGAAAGGCCGTGCCCGCCACCGCCGACGATAACAACGTCGTAATGCGGCTTCGGCTGCGGCTCGCGCCACATCGGCGCCCAGTTCCGGTTGCCGGAAAGCGCCTGGCGGAAGATCGAAAGGGCGGAATAACGCATCGAACAACCTCTGCAAATGTCGCGTCACATTCGCATAGGCGTCACAAAGAGCAAGCGCGATCAGGACAAAAACTATGCTGTTTGAGACATGGAACACAGGTTTGATCGCAGTGCAGCACGAAAGCCGCAACCCGCCTTATGCTGGTGGCAGAAGGCTTCACAAGTCTGGCGAGCCGCTCTAAATCGGTCGGGTGGACGAAGACAGAAACGTCCCGAGGAGATGCACATGCCGGCGATGACGGAAATCTTGAGGCTGTTTGAACAGGCAGCACTGTCCGTCGGGCCGGTCATTCTCGAGGTCTACCGGGCGGGTGCCGAGATCCGGCTCAAGGGCGACAGGACGCCGGTGACGGAAGCCGATGAAGCCGCCGAACGCATCATCCTGTCGGCGCTTTCCCGCCGCCTGCCGCATATTCCCGTGGTCGCCGAAGAAGAGGCGGCGGCCGGCCGTTTGCCCGACATCTCCGCCGGGCGCTTCATTCTGGTCGACCCCCTGGACGGCACGCGGGAGTTCATCGGCGGCCATGACGACTTCACCGTCAACATCGCCCTGGTCGAAAACGGCGTTCCGGTCGCAGGCGTCGTGTATGCACCGGCCCTCGGTGTCGCCTATCTCGGAGCGGGTGGCGTTGCGGAGCGGCTGACCATCGGCGCCGATTTCCAGGTGACGGAACGTTGCCCGATCCGCACGCGGCAGCGCCCGCTTCGCGCTTGCGCCCTCATCAGCCGCTCGCACAACAGCGAGGCGACCATGGCCTTCATCGACGAGGCCGGCATAGAAGAGAAGCACACAGTCGGTTCATCGCTGAAATTCTGCCTGTTGGCGGAGGGCAAGGCCGACATCTACCCACGCTTCGGCCGCACGATGGAGTGGGACACCGCCGCAGGAGACGCCGTTCTGCGTGCCGCCGGCGGGCTGACCGCGACCACGAACGGCACGCCACTCGTCTATGGCAAGCATGTGCAGGACGACGCTCCCTTCGCCAACCCCAATTTCATCGCCTGGGCCGACCCGCGCCGGCGGGGATGAATTTTCAAACTTATCCAACAAAATCAAAGATGGCGTGGCGATTTCATCCCCCGCTCCGGACACGACGTCATACTGCTCACTGCCGTCCGTTGCTGCATGTCGCAGCCGGAAACCGAGAGGAGATGCCGATGTCCGAGACAACCACACGCCTCGATCTACCGTTCATAATGCCTGCTCAGGCGCAAAAACACGTCACCCACAACGAAGCCCTGCAGAGGCTCGACGCTGTCGTCCAACTCGTCGTCGACAGCGAGGCCGGTGACCCGCCGGAAAGCCCGAGCGAGGGGCAAATCCTGTGGATCACCGATGCCGCCGGCGGCGCCTTCGCCGGCCGCGCGCGGACGCTGGCCGTTCGCCAGGACGGCGCATGGACTTTCATCACGCCGAAAACAGGCTGGATAGCCGTTTTCCGGGATAGCGCCATGGTCAAGATCTTCGACGGCAGCGACTGGCAGAACCCTGCCTTGCCCGGTGCAGTCAGCCTCGACAGGCTTGGTATATCCGGCACTCCCGATGGCTACAATCGCCTGCTGGTCCAGTCGCCCGGCAGCCTGTTCAACCATGGTGGCGACAGTCACCGCATGTCGATCAACAAGGCCTCAACCGGCGACACCGCAAGCCTGGTGTTTCAATCCAACTGGCAGGGTCGTACGGAAATGGGGCTCGCCGGCGAGGATCGCTTCTCGGTGAAGATGTATGGAGACATCACCGGCTGGCGCCAGGCGATCGGAATTTCGCCGGAAGGCTATGTGCGCCACGAACAGCGGCCGCTCGCACGCGCGGCCCTGGCGCCAGCCACCTTCACGCCCGCTTCCGGCAGCTTCACCGGCTTTGACACGCTGCATCTATCGGGCGGCGACATGGCTCTCGGCCCGGCTCTATCCTCGGGCCACGGTCGTTTTCTCGCCGTCTCCGCTTCGGGTTACTACCTGCTGGCGTTCACTGTAACGGCCGACGATGCGGCTCACGAGCTTCATGTCAGCCGCAACGGGTCGAGCGATATCGCAACCCACAGCGGCGGTGTCGGCACGTCGGGAACGTCGACGCTGGTCTGGCTGGATGCGGGCGACACACTGGCGCTCCGTCACGCCAATGCTGCCCAATATCAGTTCGGCTACGGGCGCACTGAACTGAGCCTGTTCCTGCTTTGACCCCAGTCCACGATCAACGAGGGCGCCGAACAAGGCGGCGCCCATCCTGCGTTCTTGGCCGGAGCCCGCGTGTCAGAGCAGTCGAAACCGGCAAGCGCGCGCCACCGCCTGCATGCGGTTCACCGCCTCCAGCTTGCGCATGGCACTCTTCAGGTAGCTGACCACCGTATGGCTGGAGATGTCGAGGATAATGGCGATCTCGTCGCTGCTCTTGCCCGCAGCCGACCAGCGCAGACATTCGATTTCGCGGGCCGAGAGCTTCTCCTTCGGCCCTGGCCGCGGAACGAGGCTTTCGACGCCGCCGTCGATCAGTTCCATGGCCGACAACAGCATGATCGCGATCTCCTCGCGCGCAGGCTTGGTCGGACGGCCTGAAAAAACGAGAATATACTGTGTCTGATGCCGGTCGTGCAGAGTAAAGGCGAGATGGCCAGACGGCGCATGCTGATCGAACAGAAGCGATACAGGATTGCGCGCCTCGGATGCCGCATTGGCGAGAAACAGGTTCTCGACTGCATAAATCGGCAAAGCCGTCTGCTTAAGACGCTGCACCAGCAGGCTGCCGGCAAAAATCTCCGCATGCTCGTAGGCGAGGCGCAATTCGTCAGCCCAGGTTGCAACAAGCAGGTTGGCGGCGAATTCCGGGCTGTCCGCTTTCGGAAACCGCGTCAGCAGACAGTGCTCGAACCCATTGCTTCGGCCAAGCGAGGCAAGGTCACGCGCAAAGGAACCGGACGATCCCGCGTCATTCGTCTGCAACTCGTCATGAGCACCCAGTTCGTGGCGTCGCGCCACATCAGTCGGCCTAAACATCGAACTCCTTTCGACCGGATGAATGTCCGGCCGGGATTTGCATGTGCATGAACAAAGTATCGTTCCGATACGGAACAGCTATCAGTCGGGCCTGTCGCCGATCTTGCGGGGTAGATACCGTCAGCAAGGGGAGAAAAATTACGCCGATCGTTCGAATGAACGTCGATCAAGGCATTCTGCGGCGCATGTCGCACGAAACGGGCGACACGACTAGCCGTGAGCCCTGCATAACTCCCATGCA
Source organism: Hyphomicrobiales bacterium (assembly GCA_900473805.1). Taxonomy (GTDB): domain Bacteria; phylum Pseudomonadota; class Alphaproteobacteria; order Rhizobiales; family Rhizobiaceae; genus Allorhizobium. The sequence continues at coordinate 498,940 of UCMS01000006.1, forward strand.
TTTGCCGCAACTTTGCGCAGGGTAAGGTGCAAAACCGGCGAATCTCGCGCACCGGCGCAATGAGAAATTATTATCAAATGCTTACAACCTGCTTAGGCAAATTTTAAAGCATCGCTCCTAGTATGCGGATGTGTGGTCTTGAGTTTGTATAGAGAGTCCAATGACCGAAATGATCCGCCCACGAGTTAAATATGTCATCGGCCCCGATGGCAGCCCCCTGACGATTGCCGATCTTCCGCCGGCCAACACACGCCGCTGGGTGATCCGCCGCAAGGCAGAGGTTGTCGCGGCTGTGCGTGGCGGTCTGCTGAGCCTGGAAGAAGCCTGTGACCGTTATACATTGACGGTTGAGGAGTTCCTGTCCTGGCAGTCCTCGATCAACGATCACGGTTTGCCGGGCCTGCGCACCACCCGTATCCAGCAGTATCGCCATTAATCGATTTTGTGCCGCCTCCGCGGCACGCCAGTCACTTTTCAGAAAAGACCCATCCCAAAACCGGCAAGGCCCCGCCTGCCGGTTTTACTCATTGCGGGCCCCGCGCCGCACGCCGCCATGCAAAATGGCCACGATCACGCTCGAGCCCGCGTAGAACCAGAGACCTGGCTGGGTGAAAGCCTCCGCCAGCCCACTGGTCTTCGTGGCAAAAATGATGATTGCGACCAGAAAAACGTCCATCATCGACCAGCGTGAAAGATGCGGCACCACCCGACCGATCCAGCCAAAATCCTCGTTGAGATGAGGAGAGAGGCTTTCCGCCGTCACCAGGATGAGTTTGGCAAGCGGAAAGACGATGGAAAAAAGAACGACGAGAACCGACAGGGCTGCGTCACCACCAGCCCAAAGTGCAACCACGATATCAACGAGCGAAGCGTCGGTCTTCAGCACATAGAAGCTTTCAAACCGCATGAGCGGCAGGGTCACTCCGAGAGCGAGCAAGGCCGGAGCCAGGACAAGCAGCGAGGCTTTCGACCAGATCGACAAACAAGCCCCTCCCTGCTGAACGCTGTGTCACGCGCCGATCCGTTGCCGCATCCGCAGACCCGATGTTAAGCAGAGGACAGAGTGTACAGCAACAGGAGGAACGGACATGCAGATCACCAGCGAGGACAAGGACTCGGGCGGCCGTTATCTCGGCCATATCGAGGGCGTCTCGGAAGCGGCGGAAATGACCTTTTCCCGTGCCTCCCCTACCCTGATCATCATCGACCACACCCAGGTGCCCGATGCGATGCGCGGCAAGGGCGTCGGTCAGGCGCTGGCGGAACACGCGGTTGCTCAGGCCCGCGAGGGTGGATGGAAAATCATCCCGCTCTGCCCTTTCATGAAGGCACAGATGGACCGTCACCCCGACTGGAATGACGTGCGCAAGTCCTGAGCCGATCGACCGACAGATCTTGAACCCACGAAGGCGGACGCAGACAAAGCTGCGACCGCCTTTTTCATAGTCTCAATGGGCTGGAACCGTCGGTTCAGGCCCGAACACGCATCTGGCCATCACGCTCTTCAAGCGCTGAGGCCTTCTGGTATTCCGCTTCTGCCTCTTCCAACGCCAATTCTGCCGCTTCCTGCTGGACCTTCAGTTCCCGGATCGAGACCTGGAGATTGTCCGCGCGCTGGCGAGCCGCCTTGGCGAAGGTGGGATAGGCGAAATGATTGGGATCCGTGATGCCGGATTTTTTCTCCTCGATGCCGATCTGAGCTTCGAGCTCTTTCGCCATCCGTTCGAACTCCGCCATCATCGACTGCAACTGCTGCAATTGCCGACGCTTTTCGGTGACCTGAAAACCTTTCAGGCGAACCAGGCTCTCACGCGACTTCATACGCAATACTCCCGTGATGCGAGACCCCCCGCCACACTTGCTACTCAACACGCCGACCGCGAACCGTCCAAAAAAAGTCTGCGGCGTTAACAAAAAGCTACCCTTGGTAACCTTTCGTTTACGGGCATCGTTAATGATAAGGCGGATCACTTAAGGGTCAGTAAATGCCAGCGCCGGAAAACGGCACATGACAATGATGAGTCAAATGAATCGGTTACGGGTAAAACCTGAGGCGCAGATTCAAGTGTGGCGATGACCGAAACACATGCAAAATCATGAGGCTGAAATCTTTGCTTAATAAATTCGATACACCTTGCCAGAGGGAATCAGAATTTGTTAACCATTTGGTGGCAGCCTGCAAATCAGGCAACGACTGGATCCGTATCGCGTAGGGGGCTTCTCGACCTTTCGGCGGCGGTAAAGGGGATAAATATGCGGGTTCTACTCATTGAAGACGACAGCGCGACCGCTCAGAGCATCGAACTGATGCTCAAATCGGAAAGCTTCAACGTCTATACAACCGACCTCGGCGAAGAAGGTGTCGATCTCGGTAAGCTCTACGACTACGATATCATTCTGCTCGACCTGAACCTGCCCGACATGTCCGGCTACGAGGTGCTTCGCACGCTCCGCCTGTCGAAGGTAAAGACGCCGATCCTCATTCTCTCCGGTATGGCCGGCATCGAGGACAAGGTTCGCGGCCTCGGTTTCGGCGCCGACGACTACATGACGAAGCCCTTCCACAAGGATGAGCTCGTTGCCCGCATCCATGCGATTGTCCGTCGCTCCAAGGGTCACGCCCAGTCGATCATCATCACCGGCGAACTGATCGTCAACCTGGACGCCAAGACCGTAGAAGTCGGCGGTACACGCGTTCACCTGACGGGCAAGGAATACCAGATGCTGGAGCTCCTCTCGCTCCGTAAGGGCACGACGCTCACCAAGGAAATGTTCCTGAACCACCTCTATGGCGGCATGGACGAACCGGAACTGAAGATCATCGACGTCTTCATCTGCAAGCTCCGCAAGAAGCTCGCCAACGCTGCCGGTGGCGCCAACTACATCGAAACCGTCTGGGGCCGTGGCTATGTGCTGCGTGAGCCGGATGGCGCGGAATACATGGAAACGGCCTGATCCGTTTCCCGCATATGTTGCCGCAAAAGGCCCGCATCCAGGATGCGGGCCTTTTGCATTGCACGGCAGGTTCCGTCCGCACGATCAGGGCAACCCGCTCCCGGGGAACGGACAAGAAAAAGGCGGCTACCGAAACGGTGCCGCCTGTCACTTCATCTGGATCGTAGCGGTGACCGATGTCAGGCCGCCATGGCCTTGTCTCCGAACGTCGCCGTCAGAATCTGCCGGTCGAACGGCTTCAGCAGGAAGTCGTTTGCGCCGGCACGCTTGCCAGCCATCATCACCTTCAGCTCTGCCTCGATCACGCAGTAGTAGATCCGGACGTCCTTGCCGTTCGGAAGCGCGCGCACATTGGTGATGAGATCAAGGGCGTCGTCCATGGCCGCGTCGACGATCAGAAAGTCCGGCAGTTCGCGCTCGCAAAGCGCCAGAGCCTCACGGCCAGTCGCCGCGTCGGACAGCTTGAAGCCCAGTTCGGACAGGATCTTGCGACCCACCTTGCGAACCACGTCCGAGCCGTCTGCAATCATGAGGCGCTTCATGGCCAAATCCTCTCCTGCTTCCGGGCAAAAACAATGCTGCCCGCACCTTATGCCACAGCGCCTAAGGAACCGTTACCGCCTCGGGACGCAACCCGTCCCGAAACGGATCAACGGCTTAGATGACCTCGGCCGTAAAGGCGATCTCGCCTTCGCTGGGCAGGCATTTCAACTCCATGCCGGCCTCGTCAGCCAGAAGCACCGTATAGTAAGGCTGGATGGTGTGCGCATCGATCGCCTCTTCCAGATGACCTGAGAGGATTTCCTGGTATTTCGGCGGCACGCGCAGCATGCGGCCCTTGGCGACGATCTTGAACTTCGCCTCGTTCTCCGGATCCTCGAGCGTGACGTCGAGCGAACCACCGCGCGGAATAGCACCGTAGGCGACGAGGAAGAGATTGAGCAGCAGCTTGACGCGGTTCTTGGCGATGATGGCGCGCGGACCGTTCCAGGTGACTTCCGTCTTCTTCTCGGCAGCTGCGAAGTCCCGGGCGGCCTTTTCAGCCTCGCCGGTATCGATTGACGCGCCGACCGAACCGGAGGCGCCAAACGCGAGCCGGGCGAACTTCAGCCGGACGGAGGCATTGAGAGCGCTGGTGCGGATGAGATCCATCGCGTCGGCATCCGCACCGCCTTCGTCGAGCAACTCCAGCCCGTTGTTGATCGCACCGACCGGCGAGATCACGTCGTGGCAGACACGGCTGCACAAGAGGGCCGCGAGATCGGGACCCGCGAGCGTGAGATTGGGGTTTTTCGCCATGGTCGTCTCCAGAGAAGTGTCGTGGGTCTCGCAGCGGTCGAACATGAACACGGCCTGCGGCGTCACCGGATTCCTTGTCGGCCATAATGACACCATATTTGGTAAACCGATTATTAAGATGATGCTCGCTAGGTTTAATTACCCCCATCGGAGAAGCCGAATCCGTCGACTTCACATCAAGGAGGCTCCATGCGTCACCTGACAATCCGCTCTTTCCCGGCCATGCGCCTCTTCCTACTGGCCGTATTTGCGGTGTCTGGACTGGCAGCGGCTCCGAGACCGGTCCAGGCCGCCGGCGAATACACCATCCAGGAAGTGGTCGATGCCGGGCATGGTTTCTTCGGCGAGACCAGTGGTGCCTTGGCCAAGGTCATCGAGCAGGCCTTCGAGCAATACGGATTGCCGAACGGCTACATCTTGGGTCAGGAAGGATCCGGCGCCCTGATTGCCGGCCTCACCTACGGCGAAGGCACGCTTTACACCAAGAATGTCGGCCAGCATGACGTCTTCTGGCAGGGCCCGTCGCTCGGCATCGATTATGGCGGCAATGGCACCCGCGCCATGATGCTGGTCTACGATCTTCCCGATGTAGACACCCTTTATGCCCGTTACGGCGGCGTCAGCGGTTCCGCCTACATCGTGGCCGGCGTCGGCATGACCGTGCTGAAAAGCCGCGATGTGGTGCTGGTGCCGATCCGCACCGGCGTCGGTGCCCGCCTCGGCGTCAATGTCGGCTATCTCAAGCTGACCCGCACGCCCACATGGAATCCCTTCTGATCCGACCCGCCGGAGGAAGCTCAGGCTCACACAAGCTGGCTCTGCTCTGTCGTTAGGCATAGTTCGAGAATCCGGTGCAGCCCCGGCGGCAATCCTTGCCGTCACGGGGCCACCATGATTAAATATGCTTTAATGCTCACATGAACGCTGTGGCCCGACCGTGATTGAATATGCGCTGATTTTCGCAATGGGATTTATGGCCGCAGCCCTTCTGGCAATGCTGCTGGCACCCGCAATCCACAGACGGGTGGTGCTCTACACCGAAAATCGCCTGAAGGCGACAATGCCGCTGAGCCCGCAGGAAATCCGTGCCCAGAAGGACATGGTGCGCGCGCTATACGCTGCTGAAAACGCCAAGACCCAGCACGCCCTGCTCAGGGAGCGCGAAGCAGGGATTGCGCTCAAACTGCAGAACGAGACGCTGTCTGCGGAAGCAGGTCGCCTGGTTGCCGAGAACAAGGATTTAAAGACTCAGATCGACGAGATGAGCACGGAGGCGGCAGACATGCGCTCCGGCCTTCGCCGCGCCGATCTCGACATGGCCACGGTTCGCGAAACACTGAAGCGCGTCGAGATTGCGACGGCAGCCAAGGACGTCGAACTCGAGGACCGCGCCCACCGTATCGGCCGCCTCGTCAGCGACATCGATCACATGCGGATCGAAGCGATGAGCCGCGACACCGAGATCGACACGCTCAAAACCCGGATTCAGTTTATGCGGGACGAGCGCGAGGAGCTTCGCCGCGAAAACAAGCTTCTGGCCAAACGCGCCAAGGATGCCGAGATCCGGCTGACCCAGGAAGAACACAAGGTGCTGAGGCTGGAGGACAGCCTCGCGCGGGATGCGGCAGAGCGCGCCGATGCGAGTTCGGCTCTGGAGCGCCGTCAGCGGGAGTTGGCCGACGTGAGAGCCAAGCTGAAAGCAGCCAATCTGCAGCTCAGGAATGCTCAGCGCGGCCTCAAGCAGGCGGGCCTGCCTTTGCCCGAGATCACGGATGACCCGACGATGCCCGAAGAGCAGAATTCTACCCCGCGCCTCAGCCCCGACCTTCTCGAAAACGATATTCGCCATCGGCAGACGGCATTGACAGAACGCCTGTTGAAGGCCTCGTCATCGGCGGCAGACAACGAACTGCGTGAAGAGCTGGGGGATATTGCCGCCAAGATGATCCTCCTGACTTCGATGCGCGAAAATGCAGGCGAGGGCACATCTCCCATCGGCGAATTCCTGGTGCCGACCGCCCGCGGTTCAAATGCACCGCTGAGCCTCGTTGATCGAGTCCTGGCACTCGACCCCTCGATCGGCAGACCGGCAAGCCAGCCGACACCCGCAGAATAATCGGGTTCAGCCCAACCGGCCCATCGCACGCGCGATGGCGTAGAGCGCGATTCCACTCGCCGTGCCAACATTGAGACTGTCGAGCCCCGGCGCCTGAGCGATGCGCGCCGACTGGAATCGCCTGAGGATCGCCTCCGGCAGTCCCTCGCCTTCCGTTCCCATCACAAGGGCCACGCGCCGACCCGGTGTTACCGCCCCGATCTCGACCGTTCCCGCCGGCGACAGCGCCCAGATCTCGAACCCTGAAGACGCCAGAGCGCCGAGCAGATCTTCGGCCGATCCCTGGCGGCTGTAACGCATCGTCAAAACGGAGCCGACCGAGACCCGCAACGCCTTGCGATAGAGCGGATCGCAGCAGGTTTCGTCGAGCAGGACCGCGTCGGCGGTAAACCCGCTCGCATTGCGAAAGAGCGACCCGATATTGTCATGATTGGATATCCCGCAGCCAACCAGCACCAAAGCATCCTCGGGCAGCGCCGCAATCCGGTCGGTGAGCGCCGGCGCAGGAAGCCGACGTCCGAGCGCGAGCACGCCCCGATGCAGGTGAAAACCGGCGATTGCGTCGAGCACTGGCGCTTCGGCCACATAAACTGGGACATCGCTTGGAAACCGCACTAGAAGATCGGAGAGACCGGCGAGCCGGTTCTTGAGGATCAGCAGCTTCTCCGCGACCACATCCCCGCCGGCAGCATGCGCCTTGGCGAGCATCGAGAGCACCACCGTGCCCTCGGCGATGAACTGTCCGTGGCGGCCCGTCAGGTCGCGTTCGCGGATGGCAGTGAATTCGGTTATCCGCGGATCGGCGGGATCAGTGATCTCGATCGTGCTCCCGCCGGCCATCAGGCTTACTTTTCCGACAGCGTTACATCGGCGATGATGCGGCCGAGTGAAAGATCGAAGATAAACGTCTTCTTGACGCCAGCGGTCTCGCCGAGGATCAGCATCTGACTTCCCGAAAGCGAGGTGGAGAGAACCCGGAACCCGGCTGGCAGATCGGCCGTCAGCGACAGTGGCTGGCCCGACGGCACGGCAAAGGGCTGTCCGACCGTCGCAGCAGGCGCCGTACGTCCGTCATCGCGCGTCAGCTTGTAGCCGATCGCAACCAGCACTGCGAGGAACATCACGGCCATAATGCCGCCGGAGACCATCTGCAACTTGATCATCTTGCGGCGGACGCTTTCCATCGCCGGATCCAGCGGCTTTTCGTCTTCTTCGTCGTCGAGATGGGTCATGGTTGCGGTTCTGTCCTAAGCTTCATGGTCGTGGACCCGGCGTCCCTCACAGGGGCAACGGGAGCGAAATCATCCGGCAATCGATTGTCGAAAGCGCCGGTCTGTGCCACATGGCAGGAAAACCGGGCCGCACCGTCGGTCGAGGAAAGACGGAATGACACGATGAGCGCCCCCTTTACCGAAAGCACTGCCGCAAGAAAAGAGCTGATTGCCGATGCGGACGCCGCAGGCCGCATTGACGCCTGGCTGACGGCAGCGCTGGGGGCAGAATTTTCCCGCAACCGGGTGAAGGCACTGATCGAACAGGGCGCCGTGCAGATCAATGGCGCTTTGCTGGATTCCCCCAACCGCAAGATCAAGACCGGCGACACCGTCGTCATCGACCTGCCGGCGCCCGAGGACCCGCAGCCGAAGGGCGAGAACATCCCGCTCGACGTGCTCTATGAGGACAAGGACCTGATTGTCATCGCCAAGCCGCCCGGCCTCGTCGTCCATCCGGGCGCGGGCAACTGGCATGGCACGCTGGTCAATGCGCTGATATATCACTGCGGCGACAGCCTGTCCGGCATCGGCGGCGTCAAGCGCCCCGGCATCGTCCACCGCCTCGACAAGGACACCTCCGGCGTCATGGTCGTTGCCAAGAACGACATCGCCCACCGTCACCTCGCCGACCAGTTCGCCGACCATGGCCGCACCGGCCCGCTGGAGCGCGCCTACCGCGCCGTCGTCTGGGGCCGCCCGCGCACGCTCGCTGGCACGATCGACGCAGCCCTTGGCCGCTCTGGCGCCGACCGCACCAAGCGCACAGTGAAACGCGAGGACACCGACGACGCCCGCGAGGCGATCACTCATTACACCGTGCTGGAACGCTACGGCGAAAAGCCTGATGCCAGTTGCCTCGCCTCGCTGGTCGAATGCCGCCTGGAAACCGGCCGCACTCACCAGATCCGCGTCCACATGGCCCATATCGGCAATCCCCTGGTCGGCGACCAGGAATATGGAGCGGCGTTCAAGACCAAGGCCAATCTCTTGCCGGAAGACGCCAAGCGCGCAGTCAACAAGTTTCACCGCCAGGCACTGCACGCCTATCTGCTCGCCTTCGAGCATCCGACCACCGGCAAGACCATGCGCTTCGAAGCGCCGATCCCTGCCGATTTGCAGAAGGTTATCGACGCACTGAAGGCAATGTAAGGTCATCTTCGAGCGTGCTGAGCCTTGTCAGGTTTACGCCGCTGCTGATGAGTGGCATCAAAGCGAAGAATGAAAGAGTCCAAGGGGATAGTCATCGATGAACTGGCGTATGCCATCTGAAACCGCCCGTCATGATCGCACCTGGATGGCCTTCCCCCGGGAAGGCACGACACTCGGAAGTGGCGAAGCCTGGAAGCAAACCGGCTACGAAGCATGGACGGCGGTTGCTCACAGTGTGGCCGAATTCGAGCCCGTCACCATGGTCGTCGACCCCTCCGAAAAGGAACGGGCACGCCGGATGCTCGGTAGCCATATCGAACAGGTCGAAATGCCACTCGACGAGTTCTGGATGCGTGACTTCGGCCCGACCTTCGTCCTCGATGACGCGCGTCCGACGGTGCTGGGTGCCGTCGATTGGGTGTTCAACGGCTGGGGCGCCCACGACTGGGCTGAGTGGAAGCAGTCGGCAGAAATCGCGCGAATGATTGCCGCCCATTGTGGAGCGGAGCTCGTCTCGAGTTTGCTGGTCAACGAGGGCGGCGGCCTTCACGTCGATGGCGAGGGCACGGTACTGGTCACTGAGACGGTCCAGCTTGATCCCCGTCGCAACCCCTTTGCCGACAAGGCCCGCGTCGAGGCCGAACTCGCCCGCACGATCGGCGCATCCAAGGCAATCTGGCTGCCGCGGGGCCTAACCCGTGACTATGACCCCTTCGGCACATCGGGCCATGTGGACATCGTCGCCACCATTGCCGCGCCGGGCATTCTGCTCGTGCATCGACAGCTCAATCCGGAACATCCCGATCATGCGGTCATGAAAGAGTTGCGCGCCTATCTGGCCGAGACCAGCGATGCCAAGGGCCGCCCCTGGACAATTCTGGACCTCGATGCTCCGGCAGAGATCCGGGATGAGGACGGGTTCGTCGATTACAGCTACGTCAACCATCTCGTGGTCAATGACGGCGTGGTTGCCTGCGGCTTCGGTGACGACAAGGCCGATGCGGCCGCACGCGCTGTGCTGGAAGAGGCCTATCCCGGTCGCCGCGTGGTGACCGTCGATTCTCGCGCAATCTTCGCACGCGGCGGCGGCATTCACTGCATCACCCAACAGCAGCCTTCTCTGATGCCCCCGGCGTAAGAACATCGTTGCTGCCGAATTTCGCCATCCTCTTCCAACGTTGCGCCTGCATTGACACACCGTCACGCTCTCGTGACGGAACGCAAATCTTGTATCGCCGTTTTGCCATACTTATCTGTCATACGGATTTCTGTGGGATAGAGAGATCCACGGAGATGGGACTCGCCGGGTTTCAGGGAGTCCACGAAGAAAGAGGGGTGCTATATGGCCCGCAACAGTCTGCCTTCCATCACTGCCGGTGAAGCCGGCCTCAATCGCTACCTGGACGAGATCCGCAAGTTCCCCATGCTGGAACCCCAGGAAGAATACATGCTTGCCAAGCGTTATGCCGAACACGGCGACCGCGACGCTGCCCATCGCATGGTGACCAGCCATCTGCGTCTCGTGGCGAAGATCGCCATGGGTTATCGCGGCTACGGCCTGCCGATCGGCGAAGTCGTCTCGGAAGGCAATGTCGGCCTCATGCAGGCCGTCAAGAAATTCGACCCCGAACGCGGCTTCCGCCTAGCGACCTATGCCATGTGGTGGATCAAGGCCTCGATCCAGGAATACATCCTGCGCTCTTGGTCGCTGGTGAAGATGGGCACGACCGCCAACCAGAAACGCCTGTTCTTCAACCTGCGTCGCCTCAAGGGCAAGATCCAGGCGATCGAGGAAGGCGACCTGAAGCCTGATCAGGTGGCCGAGATCGCGACCAAGCTGAACGTGTCCGAGGATGAAGTCATCTCGATGAACCGCCGCCTGTCCGGCGACGCCTCGCTGAACGCGCCCCTGCGCGCTTCGGAAGGCGAAAGCGGTCAGTGGCAGGACTGGCTGGTCGACGACCATGACAGCCAGGAAGAGGTGCTGATCGAGCAGGACGAACTGGAAACCCGCCGCCGCATGCTGCAGCGGGCCATGAGCGTGCTGAACGAACGCGAGCGCCGGATCTTCGAGGCGCGTCGACTGGCGGAAGATCCGGTGACACTGGAAGAACTGTCGGCCGAATTCGACATCAGCCGCGAACGCGTGCGCCAGATCGAGGTTCGCGCCTTCGAAAAGGTCCAAGAAGCCGTCCAGAAGGACGCGCTGGAACGGGCCAAGGCACTGAGGGTCGTTGAAGCCTGATCGACCGATCACCGTTAAAGCATCCGAGCCGTCCGGGACACCGGGCGGCTTTTTTCGTTGCGCGGCACTAACCGGCCCCCTACTCCGCGGCGAGCTGCTGCCGTGAGAAGAGCAGAAGGCCACCGGCAAAGAGGATGACGGCCCATCCGGCCAGCACGGCACCACCGGTCAGGCCCGCGACCGGAGATCCACCGGCCAGGATCCAGTCGCGAAGCCACTGCGCCGCATAGCTCGGCAATGGCAACCGGTCTGCGTCCGCCCCCAGATAGAGCTGCAGGACCGTGGACCCGATGGCGAGCAGAAAAGCCGGGATGACACCGGCGATCATCGAGCGGAAGACGACGACCAGCACGGCGACGAGGGCCGTGAGCACAGCGAGTTCCAGAAGCGCACCGGCGAATGCGGCAACCAGCGTGACGAACGACCCCACCCGGATCACGACCCCGCCGAGCCCCTGTCCCTTGAGCACGGAAAAGAGGACGTTGAGCGCCATATCCCCCAGCACAGCCAGCAGCAGCCCGAGAGCGAGCCAGATGAGGCAGATCGCACACTTGGCGACAAAGAGCGGTATGCGGCCCTGTCGCGGCACCAAAAGCCGCCAGGTGGCGTAGCGGTATTCGAGAAAGAACACCGAGGCGATGCCGAGCGCATAGAGCAATTGCCCGAGCGAATTGCCGGAAATGCTGAGGCTCTTGGCCGCCGAGAGGAAGATATCGACCTCCCCGCCACCCTGACGTCCCATGCGAACGAAGAGCAGCCCCTCGAGGATCACCTTGAACAGCAAGGAAAGAAGCGGCACCGCCAGGAAGCCCCAGAACAGGATGGCCCGCTGCCGACCGAGCTTGAGCATTTCCGATGACAAAAGCGATCTCATCGGCCGCCCTCCCGCGTCTGCGACAGAAAGACGGTCTCGAGATCCGGCTTGACCCATTTCGCCTCATGGATGCGCACGCCGGAACCGACCAACGAGGCGATCAGATCCGGAACCTGCTCCCTCTCTATCCGCAGGTACACGCCGCCATCGCCGGCCACCGCCCGCTCTCCGAGCTGTTTAAGCAGCAGCTCGGGCGTCTCGACCGACATCCAGAAACGCCCCTCCCGCTCGAGAAGAGCGGCAACGCCCCCCTCTGCGACGAGACGACCGTGCTGCAGGATCGCCACCCGATCGCAGACCCGTTGCACTTCGTCGAGGAGATGGCTGGACAGAAGCACCGTTAGACCGTCTCGATGGGCGAGTTCATCAATCAGCGCCCGCATTTCGAGAATACCATCCGGATCGAGCCCGTTGGTCGGCTCGTCGAGAATGATGGCTTCCGGTTGGCCGATCAGGGCGCAGCCGATCCCGAGCCGCTGCTTCATACCCAGTGAAAAACCGGAGACCGGTTTGTCCGCCGCCTTTTCCAGACCGATGCGCCGCAAAATGGGGTCGATCAGAGACGCCGTATCCGTGAAGCGCGACAGCATCTGCATATGGTCGCGAGCGCTGAGGAAGGGATAGAAGCTGGGCGCTTCGATCAGCATGCCGAGACGTCGGCGATTGGAGGGGGCGGCCGCCTCTCCGAAGATCATGACATCGCCACCATCGGCCGTCAGCAGCCCCGCCAGTATGCGCAGCAGCGTACTTTTGCCGGCACCGTTCGGGCCGAGCAGTCCATAGACGGCCCCTCTCGGGACGGAAAGGCTGAGACCGTCCAGCGCCTGAACGGATGCCCCGCCCCGTCCGAACCTCTTGTCGACAGAGAGGAAGGCGATCGCGGGCTCTCCGGCCGAAGGGACGGCGGATCGTGCAGGCACGTTGTCGGCAATGGCTGTCATCGTTCTTTCCTGCCGCTCATGGGCTGCCAATGATCGCGAGCGGACACGTCATTTCTATGAAGCCCATCGTGGATACCTTCGGATCCGGCCGCAAACAAAAAATCCGCCGAAATGTCTCTCGGCGGATTTCTCTAGATGAAACGCTATCGCTCAGTTGGCCGGCGCAGCGGGCGCAAGCGCCGCCCATTCGCGCATCACCTGCTGGAAGACATTGGCGCCCTGGGTGCCCTTGTCGAAGGTGAGCAGCGCCCGGCGGCCGTTGCGATAGGTGACGGGGATGTCGATCCAGCCACGCGTCGAGAGCAACTCCATGTTGCGCTTGACTACATCTGCAAAATCGTTGAGCGCCACCAGATAGGTGTCATCGGTCACCTTGGCAGTGACGGCGACGAGCGGATCACCGCGATCCTGTTCGGTGCGCTTCATGGCGATGCGCTGCAGGTTGTCGATCGCACCGCCTTCAAAATCGGCGGGAACCGAGAAAACCACTTCGATGATGTGGCTCGCCGGCAGCGAATTGTCGGTATTGCGCTTGATGGTGACGAGCGCCGAGATACCGCGTTCGGGCACGTTGATCTTGCCCTGGATCTGCGGATCGGGCTTGCCGTCGGCACCAGTCTCGCGCACCGCTGACCAGGCGATCGAGCCCGGGACGGCAACAGGGGTCGCCTGTCCGATGCGCTCCTCATAGAGGAAGAGTTTTTCGCCACCGGCAACCGGAGCCGCGGTGGAAGCACCGTTGGTCGGTGCCGGCCCGGCGGTCGGCGTATTCGTTGCTGCCGGCACATCCGTCGGCTCGATGGTCGAGGCAACGGTCTGGGCCGAGACGGAGCGTCCCTCTTCGGCCGTTCCGGCAGACGCAGCCCCCGCCCCTTCGTCAATCTCCGTCCCGTCGGCCTTGAGCCGCTGGGTGAACTTCTGCCCCTTCGCGGAACCGTCCTCTGCGGGCGCCGCCGCAGGCGACGACGTGGAAGCCGCAGGTGCGGTTGTCGCGGCCGGCGCGGGGTCGGCCGGCGGGGTCGCCGTCGTAGTCGGGGTCGTTGCCGCACCCTCGGTCGCCGTCTCCGGCTCTCCGGTCAGGCTCGCCACCATGCCGCCGATATCGTCCCGCCAGGTCCACCCGGCATAACCGACGCCGGCAATGACCAGCAGCCCGACAACCCCGAGAATAATCGGCGCAAGATTGCGGCGCTTCTTCGGCTCCAGGCGATAGGCCGGCTGGTCATAGCCCCCCATCATCCGACCGACATCATTGTCTTGATCGATACCCGCTCCCTTCGGATCGGGCGAGAAGGTCGACAGATGCGTGTCCCAGTCCTGGGTGACGGGCAGTTCTGTCGTTGCGGCTGTTCCGGCTGCCCCTGCGGGCTGCGCATCGACATTGTCGCGGAACCACTGGCTGAAATCATCGGGTTCGACCGTTGCAGCCACATCAGGGCCAGAGGCCACGGAGCCGAAGGTTTCGGGCTGGCTTTCCTCGAGACGCAGACCGGCGGGCACGGGGAAGTCCTGATCGACCTCGACGCGCGCAGGCTCCTCGTAAGCCGGAAACTCGTCGGTCGGCGTATAGGACACCGCAACGGGTGCGGGGTCGATCTCGGGAAGTTCGGGAACGCGATTGGCAGCAGTTTCGACCGCAGGCGGAATGTCCCAGCTCGCAGCCGGAATGGTAGGAGCCGGATCGGCAGCACGGCTCTGCAGCCAGTCATCGACCGCGTCGAGGATCGCAGGCCTTGCCTCGACGACCGGCGGCGCATGGTCGATGGCTTCAGCCGGTGCTTCGGTCGTCTCCGCAGGCCGCTCTCCGGCAAACTCGCCCCAGGCCGGCTCAGCCTTGGGGGCGGCGCCAAACTCCGGCTCGGACGCCGCAGTCCATCCGGTAAAGACCGGTTCTGCCGGCTGTGCCGGTGCAGTGTCACGGTCCGTCTCAGGCGCGGCGGCAAAAGCAGGCTCGGCACGCTCTTCGGTTTGGGCCTCGGCTTCGCGTGACGGCGTCTCGCCAAACACCTTGGCATCATACATGCCGGCATAATCGGTTTCGTCGCCGGTGATTCCGTAATCGGCATCAGACCAAACGGCCGGCGCCGGCTCGGCCGCGGGCTCGGCGCGCACGGGCGCCTCCTCGACCACATCCTCGACCACAGCCGCCTCGTGCACAGGCGCTTCCGGTTCGGGCGCGTGCTCACGCATATAGGCATCGGCCCAGTCGTCACCCGTCACACTGGGCGCCTCGGGCTGAACCGGCTCCGGCTCGCGATGAGCGGTGTCGCTCTCATCGACCACGGCATGGGCAGGCTGAGGTTCGGCCGGCTGCTCGTGTGTCGGATAGACGGGTTCGACCGCCGCCTCTGGCGGCGTTTCATTCCATGCGGGCTGCGGTTCCGGCTCAGTCTGAGGGGCCGGTTGCTCCGCGACGTCGGCAACGAAGGTGGGTTCCTGGACGTCGTCGATGGCCGGCAGGGCCTCCGCGTGTTCGGCCTCCACCTCCCGGATCGCGGCATCGAGCTTTTCCAGCTGGCGCTGCAGCATGTGCTCGGGCGGGCGCGGTGACATGTTCTCGAGCTGCCGAACGACGGCAGAACGGGCCTTTTCATAGACCCGCGCACGCATCTCCGGAGTATTGTTCGACAGGCCGTCCACGGCCCGTCGAATCACTGCGATAAAGTCAGCCATCAGCACTTTCTCTTGAAAGCCGGCCCGCCGCGCCGGCAAAAATCGTTAACCTTCAGATTAGTCTTCGAAGGGGTCCGTCACAAGTATGGTGTCGTCGCGTTCCGGACTTGTCGACAGAAGCGCGACCGGAGCACCGATCAGTTCTTCCACCTGACGGACATATTTGATCGCCTGCGCCGGCAGATCGGCCCATTTGCGGGCGCCGACGGTGGATTCCTTCCAGCCTTCGAGCGTGATGTAGATCGGCTCAACCCGAGCCTGAGCGGCCTGGGCAGCCGGCAGATAATCGATTTCCTGGCCGTCGAGCTTGTAACCGACGCAGATCTTCAGCTCATCGAGACCATCGAGAACGTCGAGTTTCGTCAGCGCGATGCCGGTGATTCCATTGGTGGCGACCGACTGGCGCACCAGCGCCGCATCGAACCAGCCGCAACGGCGCTTGCGACCCGTCACTGTACCGAACTCGTGACCCTTTTCGCCCAGGAACTGACCGATCTCGTCATGCAGTTCCGTCGGGAAAGGACCTTCGCCGACGCGCGTGGTGTAGGCCTTCGTGATGCCGAGGATGTAGCCCAGCGAACCCGGTCCCATGCCCGAACCGGCAGCGGCCTGGCCGGCAACCGTGTTCGAAGACGTGACGAAGGGATAGGTGCCATGATCGATGTCGAGCAGCGAACCCTGCGCGCCTTCGAACAGGATGCGCGAGCCCTTGCGGCGCTCCTTGTCCAAGAGCACCCAGACCGAATCCATGAAAGGCAGCACACGATCGGCGATCGAGGTGAGCTCATCCATGATAGTCTTGTGTTCGATTTCGGCCACGCCAAAGCCGCGACGCAGCGCGTTGTGATGGGTAAGGATCCGCTCGACCTTGCCTTCCAGCGCATCGAGATCGGCGAGGTCCATGACACGGATCGCGCGACGGCCGACCTTGTCTTCATAAGCCGGGCCGATGCCACGGCGGGTGGTGCCGATCTTCGTGCCGCTGTTGGAAGCTGCATCTTCGCGCATGCCATCGAGTTCACGGTGCAGGGAGAGGATGAGCGTGGCGTTCTCGGCAATGCGCAGATTGTCAGGCGTCACTTCGACGCCCTGGTCCTTCAACCGGCCGATTTCGGCGATCAGCGCATGCGGATCAACGACGACGCCATTGCCGATGACGGCCTTCTTGCCAGGACGCACGACGCCCGATGGCAGCAGCGACAGTTTGTAGGACACGCCATCGATGACGAGCGTATGCCCGGCATTGTGTCCACCCTGGAAGCGGACCACGATGTCCGCACGTTCGGAGAGCCAGTCGACAATCTTGCCCTTGCCCTCGTCACCCCATTGCGAACCAATCACCACGACATTCGTCATCTCATAATCCTGTATATCGCGCAGCGTCTGCGCCCTACCCAAACCCGCGCATCTATACTGTGTTGTTTTTATGGAATCGACCCCTCATGACGGGCGATTTGGCTTTTTACGTGACAAAGCGTCACCCCTCGCCTATTTCCGAGGCAATTCGCGCCGCAAGGGATACGCCCCGACGTCTCCCGGAATGAGCGCAGACATGCAGGGAAGAAACGCTTTGCCGATCCGCGCCTATATCTATCTCGTCATCACAACACTGCTCTGGGGCGGCAACACCATTGCCGGCAAGCTAGCGCTCGGCCATGTCAGCCCGATGGCCCTGAGCTTCGGTCGCTGGGCGGTCGCGACGCTCGTCATTGCCTCGATTTCGGTCCCTCAGATCCGCAAGGACTGGGATCTCCTGAAAGCAAACTGGAAGCTTCTGATCTTCTACGGCGCCGTCGGCTATGCCGCATTCAACGGCTTCCTTTACACGGCGCTCAAGTATACGAGCGCCGTCAACGGCGCGATCGAACAGGGCGCCATACCCGTCCTGATCTTCGTCATCAACTTCCTGCTGTTCCGCATCCCGGTCTCCGCAATCCAGATCCTGGGCTTCGTCATCAGCTTTGCCGGTGCAGCCGTGACTGCATCGCACGGCAATCTGCAGACGCTTCTCACCCTCACGCTGAATTATGGCGACCTGCTGATGCTCTGCGCCGGCATCGCCTATGCGATCTACACGATTTCGCTGCGCTGGAAGCCGCCGGTGCACTGGAAGAGCCTGATGGCCGTGCCAGCGCTCGCCGCAGCCCTCACCAGCCTGCCGCTTCTCTGGTGGGAAGCCAGCGAAGGCCAGATGATTCTGCCCGACGCACGCGGCTGGCTCATCATTCTCTATTGCGGCTTCTTCCCCTCGCTGATCTCGCAGATCCTTTACATCAAGGGTGTCGAGGGAATCGGAGCCAACCGCGCCGGCCTTTTCATCAACCTTGTGCCCGTCTTCGGCACGCTGCTGTCGATCACCCTTCTCGGAGAGACCCTCGAATATTTCCACATCCTGGCGCTCGCCCTCGTCCTCGGCGGCATCGCGATTGCCGAATGGGGCAAGCCGCGCGATCCGCTGAAAGCCTCAGCCTAGCCGACGGACAGGATCTGCACCTCGCCGTCTGCGAGCCGCGCGGCAGTCAACCGCCCCGTCTTGTAGCAATGGGTATCGAGGCTGACGCGGTTCGCTCCGACAAAGGCCTCGCGCATCGGCGTATGGCCATGGAAGACGCGCACGGGCAAGCCCGGTCCGAGATCGATGAAGGACCGCCGGATCCACAACAGGTCCTCGTCCTCCTGCTCGGCAAGCGGTCGTCCCGGCCGGATGCCGGCATGGACGAAGACGTCGTCGCCGATGGTCAGCAGCACCGGCAGGGCCTGAAGGAAGTCGACATGGCTTGCCGGGATCGCCGCGCGCGCCGCCTGCCGTAGCGCAAAATTTGAACCTATAAATGGCCCATGGGCCTCGATATCCATGCCGTATGACTGCAGCGTGGCATCCGCCCCGTGCTCCAGATACCAGTCTCCGGCCGGATCGCCCTTGAGATAATCGAGAAAGGCATCGTCGTGATTGCCACGCAGGCAGATCCGGTCGAAACCGACCGGCGGCGCGGCGTTGAGGTGGTAAAGGACGGTCGCAGACTGCGGGCCACGATCCACATAATCCCCCAACATCACGATCAGCTTGCGCCCTTCGCGCAGGCTTGCATCCTCGCGGATCTTGTCTTCCAGCGCCAGCAGAGGGTCGAGGCAGCCATGCACGTCGCCGATCGCATAGATCGCGGAGTAGGTCCCAGGCTCGATCTCCATCCTCGGCTTTAAGCCATCCCCGCCCAGATCGTGTTTATCCATTCCGCCGTTCCCTGGAGCCCATATGTGATGTGCAGCCATCATGCGCCGGCGCCGGTCTCCGCCGCAATCTCTTGCCACGATCTCGTGAGTGGAAAGCGCACCCAAAAAGGCAGCGGCCTGCACTGATTATGATGCTTTTCGAAGCCTGCCGTTTTGCCCTATCGGTCGATGAAACGAGACAAAGAGGCACGGCAATGGCGAAACCCTTCTTCTGGAACGAACTGGTGACGACGGACTTCGCCGCCCTTTCCGCCGACACCACGATCGCCATCCTGCCCATCGCCTCGACCGAGCAGCACGGTCCTCATCTGCCCATCGCAACCGATGTGGCCATTGCCAATGGCATGCTGGCGGAACTGAAGGTGCAGCGGCCCGACGACCTGGACTTTCTCGTCCTGCCGACCCAGGAAATCGGCAAGGCCAATGAACACGTCTACGGCCCCGGCAGCCTGTCCTTCGGCCCGGAAATCCTGATCCCGGCCTGGACGGCGATCGGCAGCAAGGTTGCCGAGGCCGGCATTCGCAAGCTGGTCATCGTCAATTCCCATGGCGGCAATGTCGATGTCATGAGCATCGTCGCCCGCGAACTGCGCGTTCGCCACCAGATGGTGGTTGTCTCCACCCAATGGGGCCGCTTCGGAAATCCGGACGGCATGATCTCCGAGCATGAAAGCCGCTACGGCATCCATGGCGGCGAGGTCGAGACCTCCCTGATGCTGCATTTCCGCCCCGAATTGGTGCGCATGGACAAGGCGCAGAACTTTATCTCGAAAGCGGAGGACATCCGCGCCAACTCGAAATTCCTGACGCCCTTACCGCCTCATTCGCTCGCCTGGATCGCCCACGACCTCAACCCCCATGGCGTGGTTGGTGATGCCTCCAAGGGCACGGCGGAAAAGGGCGAGGCCATCTGCAAACATCAGGTGGCAGGCTTCATCGAACTCCTGCGCGACGTCGCAGCCTATCCCCTGTCAAACCTCTACACACCCGGTTGAGAAACGATCACCTCACGCGCCGCCGCGAATGCTTTCGGGAATATGGCCCCTGTCCTTGAGATCCTGAACCAGAACGATCAGTTCCTGCAGCAGGTATTCGATGAACAGGCTGGTGGCGGAATCGAGCGTCGCCCGCGCCCGGGCGAAGAGCTTCATCGGCTGATGCCGGACATGCGCTTCGGTGAGCGGCCGAAAGACGAGCTCACCGCGTCGGCATTCTGCCAAAGCATCGAGCGGGTTGAGCAGCGTCAGCCCCGTCCCGGACTTGACCAGTTGCTTCATCAGTTCGGATGAGTTCGTCTCGACGACGGGTTCGACCGGCAGCGGCAGTGGTGCGAGCGCCAAGTCGATAATGTTGCGCAGGCTGGTCCCCGATTGCGCCAGGATGAGCGGCTCCTGCACCACCTCGACGAGATCGATTGGCCCCTCCTCCAGCGCCAGCCGATGTCCCGGCGGCAGCACGACACCGACGGGTACGTCGAAATTGGCAAGTGTGCGGATGCCGGGCGTCGCGGGAATATTGAAGCCAAGCCCGACATCCACTTCGCCCGTCAGCACGGGATTGATCGTCGTCACCCCGCCATCGCTGCGCAGCTTGATCTGCACCCGTGAATGCTTGGCGATGAAACCCGAAAGGATCGCGGGTAACGGACCGGAAGCGAGACCGACGGTCGTCACCAGCGACACCTTGCCGATCTGCGGCGTCTTGAGCCCCCGGAGGCGCCCCTCGAGCCGCTCGTAGTTCTTCAGAACCTCGCGGATATGCTCGACGCAAAGCTCGCCCGCAGCCGTCAGGCGCAGCCCCTTGGGGAGCCGCTCGAAAATCGGCGCACCCAGCTCTTCTTCCAGTGCTAAGATCTGCCGATTGACGGCGGACGAGGCCACGTTGAGCCGCGCCGCCGCCTTGCGGATCGAGCCGCATCGAACGATTTCGTTGATATAGACGAGCTTTCTGGAGTGCAGCACGGGACCTCCGTTGCGCAAAAATTAGTCATGCCGCATCACTATGCATCAAACTTTGGAGCAGTGCAAAAAAAGCATCGATGCGGACGAATTTTGATGCTTTTCAAGACGCAATCGGACCGATCAAATGACCAAAAAGGGAGCCCGAAAACGGGTCCTGCAACGAACAGGGGAACGATCAATGCGCGACATGCTCACCAAGACCAGCCTCTTTGCCCTGATGGGCCTTGCAGCATCGCTGGCCTCCACGTCCTCGGCTCTGGCCCTTGACGAAGTCACCTATGGCACCAACTGGCTGGCCCAGGCCGAACATGGCGGTTTCTACCAGGCGGTGGCCGATGGAACCTATGAGAAATACGGCCTCAAGGTCACCGTGGTCCAGGGCGGCCCGCAGGCCGCCAACCGCTCGCTCTTGATCGCCGGCAAGGTCGATTTCTACATGGGCAGCCCGCTCGGCGAAATGGACGCCGTCAAGGAAGGCATCCCGCTGGTCGATGTCGCGGCGATCTTCCAGAAGGATCCGCAGGTTTTGCTCGCCCATCCCGACCAGGGCATCGAGAAATTTGCCGACCTCGCCAAACTCGACACCATCTTCATGGGCAAGGACGGCTACGTCACCTATTACGAGTGGATGAAGAAGAACTTCGAGGGTTTCACCGACGAGAAGTACAAGCCCTACACCTTCAATCCGGCCCCCTTCATTGCCGATCCGAAGTCCGCGCAGCAGGGTTACCTCACCTCGGAACCCTATGAGATCGAGAAGCAGGCCGGCTGGGCGCCAAAAGTCTTCCTGCTCGCCGACAACGGCTACAATCCCTACTCGACGATGATCACGACCACGACGAGCATGATCGAGAGCAAGCCGGATGTCGTCCAGCGCTTCGTCGATGCCTCGATTGAAGGTTGGTACAACTATCTCTACGGCGACAACAAGGCCGCCAACGACCTCATCAAGAAGGACAATCCGGAAATGACGGATGGTCAGATCGAGTATTCGATCAAGAAGATGAAGGAATATGGCATTGTCGAATCCGCAGAAGCGCTCGACAAGGGCATCGGCTGCATGACCGACGACAAATACAAGGCCTTCTTCGACGCCATGGTCCAGATCGGCGTCCAGCCGGCCGACCTTGACTTCAAGAAGGCCTACACCACCCAATTCGTCTGCAAGGGCGTGGGTCTGGCCCTGAAAAAGTAGTCGCCACCTCCCCCTTGAGGGGGGAGGTCGCAGCGAAGCTGCGGGTGGGAGTGATCACCGTCAACTGACAGTAAAACCCCTCCCAAACCCTCCCAACAAGGGGGAGGGTTTAACCCAGCCGCACCGCCTTCGCTTCAAGGGAAGCGAGCGGTTACCACGGATCCGCTCCCCCCTTGTGGGGGAGATGGCCGGCAGACCAGAGGGGGACTTTTTACCCGCTGACATTGCCGAGTAGCATTCCTTCAAACCGAGTATCGCATGGCTGAGATCGATCCCATCACCGCCCCTCCCCCAGAACAGCGCCGGGCGCTGGTGGTGATGAAGGACGTGTCCAAGGTCTTTTCCAGCGGCACCGTGGCGCTCACCGGCATGTCACTGACGGTCAATGGCGGTGAATTCGTCTCGCTGCTCGGCCCCTCCGGCTGCGGCAAGTCGACGGCGCTGCGCATCATCGCCGGTCTCGGCGACACCACATCCGGCACGATCGACTGGCCAAGCTCGCGCATCAATGCCAAGGGCCTGCCCGACGGCGACATTTCCTTCGTCTTCCAGGAGCCGACGCTGATGCCCTGGGCAACTGTCTTCGGCAATGTCTATCTGCCCTTGAAGCTGCGCGGTGTCTCGAAACACGCAGCCTTTGACGACATCATGGCCGCCCTGGAACGCGTCGGCCTGAAGGATTTCGTGAACGCCTATCCCCGCGAACTCTCCGGCGGCATGAAGATGCGCGTCTCGATTGCCCGCGCTCTCGTCACCAAGCCGAAACTGCTCTTGATGGACGAACCCTTTGCGGCCCTTGATGAGATCACCCGCCAGAAGCTGAACGACGACGTGCTGAAACTCTGGAAGGACACCGGCATTACCGTCATCTTCGTGACCCATTCGGTGTACGAAAGCGCCTATCTCTCGAGCCGCATCGTCGTCATGAAGGCGCGTCCGGGCCGGGTGCATGCGGATTTCCCGCTGCAGACCAGCCTTGACCGCGACGCTTTCTATCGGACCTCGGAAGACTATCGCCAGGCCTGTGAAACCGTCTCCAGAACACTGCTCGAAGCGATCGGCGGGGAGGAACACTGATGACCGGACCGGCCGAAACCCTCCTGAAAATCCTCGTGCCGATCCTCGTTGTCTGCGTCCTGCTGGTGATCTGGCAGGTCGGCGTCTGGGTCTCCGGCGTGCCGCAATACATCCTGCCAGGCCCGATCGCCATCGCCGGCGCCCTGATCAAGGACTGGGGCACGCTCTCGCCGGCGCTCTGGGTCACCACCCAGATCACTCTGATTTCTCTCGCGCTGGCACTGATCGGCGGCGTTGGTATCGCAGTCTTCCTCGTCCAGTCGAAATGGATCGAGGTCGCCTTCTACCCGATCACCGTCATCCTGCAGGTGACGCCGATCGTGGCAATCGCCCCGCTGATCCTGATCTACGCGCCCTCGACGCAGGTTGCGCTGCTGATCTGCGCCTTCCTCGTCGCCTTCTTTCCGATCCTCTCAAACATGGTGCAGGGCCTGAAGAGCGTCGACCACAACCTGCTCAACCTCTTCGACCTCTACGGCGCCTCACGCTGGCAGACGCTGCTTTACCTGAAGCTCCCAGCCTCCCTCCCCTATTTCATGACGGGCTTGCGCATTGGTGGCGGCCTCGCGCTGATCGCCGCCGTCGTCGCCGAATTTGCCGCAGGGTCCGCAGGCGCGGGATCAGGCCTTGCCTTCCGCCTGCTAGAGGCCCAGTTCCGTCTGAACATTCCCCGTCTCTTCGCCGCCCTCTTCCTGCTCTCCTGCCTGGGCGTCGTGATCTTCGCCATCACCTCCTTCATCTCCTGGCTGGCGCTCCACCGCTGGCATGAGAGCAGCCTGAAACGAGAAAACTGATGTCGACTGCCGTTGCCACCCTGCCCGCCGCCAAGCGCTTCGTCCTTGCCAACGCGACGCTACCGGAAATCTGCGTTGATGGCGTCGAGGCGCCCGCCTGCGAGGGCCTGATCAGCGCCGACATCGTCGTCGCCGACGGCAAGGTCGAGGCGATCCTGAAGCGGGGAGAGGCGCCGGCAGGCTTACCCTCGACGGATCTCCGCAACGGCATGGTCTGGCCGACCTTCGTCGACATGCACACCCATCTTGACAAGGGCCATATCTGGGACCGCAGGCCGAACCCCTCGGGCGATTTCGTAGGTGCGCTCGAAGCCGTGAAAACCGACCGCGAGGCCCGCTGGACGGCGGAAGACGTGAAGGCCCGGATGGAATTCTCGCTGCGCACGGCCTATGCCCACGGCACCAGCTTGATCCGCACCCATCTCGACAGCCTGGCGCCCCAGCACCGCATCTCTTTTGAGGTCTTCGCCGAAGTCCGCGATGCCTGGGCCGGCAAGGTCGACCTGCAGGCCGCCGCCCTCTTCCCCTTCGACCAGATCACTGACGAGACCTTTTTCAAGGATCTGGTCGAGGTCATCGTCGCCCACAAGGGCCTGCTCGGTGGCGTCACCTACCTGATGCCAGGGCTAGACGAAAAGCTCGATATCCTATTCCGCACGGCAAGCGAGAAGGGCCTCGACATCGACCTGCATGTCGACGAAACGCAGGACAAGGAAACCCTGACGCTGAAGACCATCGCGGAAGCAAAAATCCGCAATGGCTTCGAGGGCGCAGTCACCGTCGGCCATTGCTGCTCGCTTGCCCGCCAGGATGATGATCACGCAAAACGTACCATCGATCTGGTGGCCGAGGCCGGTCTTTCGGTCGTGTCGCTACCCATGTGCAACATGTATCTGCAGGATCGTCATGCCGGTCGCACGCCCCGCCAGCGCGGCGTCACCCTCTTCCACGAACTGTCAGCCGCCGGTGTCGCCACTGCCGTCTCCTCCGACAACACCCGCGACCCCTTCTATGCCTATGGCGACCTCGACCCCGTCGAGGTCTTCCGCGAGGCGGTGCGCATCATCCATCTCGACCACCCGCTCGACACCGCCGCAAGGGTCGTCACCCGCACCCCGGCCGATATCCTGAGACGCCCCGATCATGGCCGCATCGCCGTCGGCGGTCGCGCCGATCTCATCCTCTTCAGCGCCCGCCGCTGGAGCGAATTTCTGTCCCGTCCGCAGGCCGACCGCATCGTGATGCGGAATGGCATGGGCATCGACCGCAGCCTGCCGGATTACCGCGACCTTGACCCACTTCTTGGAGTTTAGCCATGGCCGACTACGCCAAAATCAAGGAAGAACTGGCGGGCATCGCCGTCGAGGACAATCCGGCGCTCGTCAAGCAGAAGAGCCGCGATTTCTACTGGTACTCACCGATCCTGAAGGCCGAACTGGACAATGTCGTCGGTGACCTCGTCGTCTCCCCGACCACGGAAGACGAGGTCATCCGGGTTCTGAAGGTGGCCTATGCCCATGGCGTGCCGGTCACCCCGCGCGGCGGCGGCACCGGCAATTACGGCCAGGCCATGCCACTGTCCGGCGGCATCGTCTTGAACCTCATCAACATGAACAAGGTGAAGGAGATCCTGCCCGGCAGGGTCATCTGCGAACCCGGCATCATCATCTCCGAGCTCGACAAGCAGACCAAGGCCCATTCCGGCCAGGAACTGCGCTTCCACCCCTCGACCGCCCAGACAGCCTCGATCGCCGGTTTCATCGCCGGCGGCTCCGGCGGCGTCGGCTCGATCACCTGGGGCGGCCTGCGCGACCTCGGCAACATCCTGCGCCTGCGCGTCGTCACCATGGAAGCCGAACCGCGCGTGCTCGAACTCTCCGCCTGGGACCTGCAGAAGGTTTCGCACGCCTATGGCACTAATGGCATCATCACCGAAGTCGAAATGCCGCTCGCCCCCGCTTACGACTGGGTCGACGTTATCGTCGGTTATGATGACTTCATGGATGCGGTGAAATTCGCCGATGCCCTCGCCCACAAGAACGGCATCCTCTTGAAGGAAGTCGCGCCGATCGCAGCGCCCATCCCCTATGATTACTTCACACGCCACAAGCCCTGGCTGAAGGACGGCCAGTCGGTGGTGGTCCTGATGGTCGCCCCCCATTCGATCGAACCCTTCCTCGCCTTCGCCGAGAAGATGAAGGGGGACGTGCGTTTCCGCTCCGACACGGTCGAGAGCATGAAGGGCATCCCGCATGCCTATGAACTGGCCTGGAACCACACGACGCTGAGAGCGCTGAAGCTCGACAGCAACATCACCTATCTCCAGGTCCAGTATCCCGGTCCCGATCACGTCGAGAAGGTCAAGATCATGACCGAGCTCTTCCCCGACGAGGTCATCGGCCATCTCGAATTCATCAAGTTCGACGGCCAGATCCAGTGCGCCGGCCTGCCGCTGGTGCGCTACACCACCAAGGAACGGCTGGAAGAGATCATCCGCATCCACGAAGAAAACGGCTGCCCGATCTTCAATCCGCACCGCTATACGCTCGAAGAAGGCGGCATGAAGCAGACCGACCAGGTTCAGCTTGCGTTCAAGAAGGAGACGGATCCGAAAGGACTATTGAACCCCGGCAAAATGATCGCCTGGGAGAACCCGGACTTCGATTTCTCCGCCGGCAAGAACTACCTGTTCCCGGGCCTGGAGGTGTTTTCCGAAGCCTCATAAAGCCCATCAGATGCGTTGCGACTCCCCGTTCCGGAGCCGCGACGAAGAGCCGCCGGAACGAACTCATTCCGAAGGTACTCCCGGCCGGTCCCCTCCGGCTCATGCTCTCCACGACATGGCATCCCCCATCCCTCGACATCAGGCGGCGAAGGATAGGGATGCTGGGACAAACGGCGCGGAAGTTTTGAATTGAACCCCGACTGCAAAAGCGGCGGGCAACGACTTGGAGCTTTTGAAATGCGCGTACTCGTCCTCCACTCCCATCCCCTCGAAGAAAGTTTTGGCCGTGCACTTTACAAGCTCACCTGCGAAAGCCTGGAAAAGGCCGGCCACGAGGTCGATGGCTGCAATCTTTACGAGGAGGGTTTTGATCCGGTGCTGTCGGCCCATGACCGGCGCGTCTATCACGACATCCCGGACAATCTGACGCTGGTGAAACCCTATGTCGATCGCCTGTTGAAGGCTGAAGCGCTGGTCATCGTCACGCCCGTGTGGAACTTCGGTTTCCCGGCCATGCTGAAGGGCTATTTCGACCGCGTCTGGCTGCCTGGTGTGTCCTTTGATCTGGTGGACGGAAAACTGACCCCGACACTGCGCCACATCAGGAAGCTCGCCGCCGTCATGACCTATGGCGCCACACCGATGCGCGCCTTCCTCGCCGGCAATCCGCCGAAGAAGATCGTCAAGCGGGTCATCCGCGCGCAGATCAAGATCGGCGCACCGGTGAAGTATCTGGCCCATTACGACATGAACAATTGCACGGAAGAAACCCGCGCACGCTTCATGGACAAGGTCCGCCGCGAGATGGAAAACTTTTGAATCCCTGCATGTGAATGCGATGGGTCCAACGTGGAAAAGGCCAGTCCCGTGACGGACTGGCCTTTCCTTAATCATGACGCTTCCCGCGTTACGGCGTGGTTGCCGGCGGGGTCGCCGGGGCAGCCGGAGCCGGAGCGGCAGGCTCAGCAGACGGAGGTGCCGCCGGTTCTGCCGGAGCGGTGGCGGCCGGCGGGGTAGCCGGAGCCGGATCGGCGGGTGCTGCAGCAGGCGGCGTGGCCGGCTCGCTCGTCGAAGTCGCAGGGGCAGTCGTGGTATCGGCCGGGTTACGGTCACCGAAGACGAAGAAGGCTGCCGCTGCGATCACGACGATCAGCAGGATAGCGATACCCCAGCTGGCGCCGCTCATACCGGCATTCTGCTGTGTCACGTGCGGACGTGTATCGAGGCGAGGATCAGGACGTTGGTCCATGGTATAACTCCTTGGGTGGTCGGCGGTGCGCATGTTGATCACGCGTCACCCGCCGATGTGATGGATCGATCGAAAGAGGTGGCTTACTGCACCACGCCGACGACCACATAGGTCTGCGGGTCGACGATCACGCGCTGGTTGTTGACCACGGCGTAAGCATATTTCGGCTGCTCCGGGATCGGGGTCAGGACGACCTGCTGCGGCAGAGGCTCACCAACGGCGACCTGCTGTTCGATCACGATCGGCTGGGCCGGAATCGGCTGCTGCTGGACGTAGGTGACGACCGGCGGCGGCGGCGGGGCGACAGCCGTGCCGGCGATTGCGCCGACCACACCACCTACGGCGGCACCAACCGGACCACCGACAATCGCACCGGTGACAGCACCACCGGCAGCACCGGTAACAGTCCCTTCCTGGGCCAGGACGGGCGACGCGATCGAACCAACTACGATAGCTCCAAGAGCGATAATCTTCGTCTTCATGGCTTCATCCTTTCCGTTTGACTGCCATCGACGACAAGAACACCCGGAGCAATAAATTGTTCCCCCGCACCGACGGGACCTCTGTTGCTGAAGCCGCGAAGAAAAAGAGCGCTTTCTGCACTATACAATGGAACAATATCGAAAACGACCGCAGGTTGTCACATGACTTTGGCAGCCGTTACTTCCACTTCCACAAGGAACTCTGGGCGCGTGAACCCGCCGACCACGATCAGCGTGGAAACAGGCTTGGGTTCCAGCGTGTAGCGATCTCTGACCGCCATATAGGCCGGAAAATCCTCCCGTCTGGTCACGAAGCCCGAGATCCGGATGACATCGGCGAAGGTCATGCCCGCTTCTTCCAATATGGCCCGGATCGCCTCGAAGCAGAGTTCGGCCTGACCTGTCACATCAGGCGGGATGCTGTCATCGGGCCGGATGCCGAGTTGCCCGGAGGTCACCAGCAGGCTCGCTCCCGGCGGCACCAGCAGACCGTGATTATACTGGCCGAACGGTTTGCGCACCGAAGTCGGGTTGAAGCTGCGTTTCATCGGTTTGACCTCTCTTACGGGAGCGGCGCCACAGGCGCCGTGCGGTTGCGTTGCACTTCGTAGAGGATGTGGCCGAACAGGGCGGCGAGCACGATCGGTCCGCCGACAAGCGTCCCCTGAGAAGGGACTTCGCTGAGGACCAGCCACACCCAGAGGGGCGTCAGTGGCACTTCGAGCGCCGTCAGCAGGCTGGCATCCGCAGCCGGCAACCGCCGGGTTGAAGCGGTGTAGAAGATCAAACCCATGGCATTTTGCACGATGGCAAAGAGGATGATCATCCTGAGATCGACCATGGTGACGGTCAGCGGGGCCGCAAACCAGAAGGTGACGAACGAACAGAGCCAGGCGGAGCCAGCCATTGCCGGCAGCATCGGGACGTCACGGTGCTTGCGCATGAGGGTGGCCATGGCCGCGACGCAAAGCGTCATCACCGCCGCGAGAAACTTGCCGAACAGCCCGCCGCTTTGCCCATGCGCATCCGTCAGCATGACCAGAACGCCGATCAGCGCCACACCGCTTGCAATCAGCGTCGAGCGGCTCGGGCGTTCGCCAATGAAGACGAAGGCGACAGCTGCCGTGACGAACGGCACGGTGGCGTAGATGACCATCGCATCGGCAATCGCCGTGTAATACATCGAGCCGATGCCGGTAACCATGCTGGCGGCGGAGAAGATCATCGTCCAGACGCTCGGCCAGCCCATGCGCCTGAGGATGCCGGGCACACGGCTGCGCTCCAGATAGACGAAGAACAGGAAGACGCAAGTGCCGGAAAACAGACCCCGCCAGAACAGCATGGTCATGAGATCGGTGCCGATATGGCGGATGAACAGACCCGAAGACGACCAGGCCAGCGCCGAGATGGCGCCGTAGACGAGGCCGAGGCGGTATTGGCGGGGATCGTCGAGGCTCATGACGCGCGGGTGGTTATGACGACGTGATCGTCAGCTGCCGTAGCCGACGATGCCCTTGATCTCGAGAAAGTCGTGAATGCCCCAGTCCGCATATTCGCGCCCGTTGCCCGACTGCTTGTAGCCACCGAACGGTGCCATCGTGTCCCAGTCCGGATAGTTCAGATAGACCGAACCTGCCCGCATGCGGGATGCGACCCGCCGGGCATGGGCAAGATCGCCCGACTGGACATAGGCCGCCAGACCATAAACCGTGTCATTGGCGATCTCGATCGCCTGCTCCTCCGTCTCATAAGGCAGGATCGACAGTACAGGGCCAAAAATCTCTTCGCGCGCGATCGTCATGTCCGGGGTGACGTGGCCGAAGATCGTGGGACGGACGTAATAACCACGATTGAGATGTTCCGGCCGCCCCGGACCGCCGGTCACGAGCAACGCGCCCTCCTCGATGCCGGTTTCGATGAGCCGCTGGATCTTGTTGAACTGAACATCGCTGACAACGGGACCGAGAACCGTTCCTTCCGCCTGCGGATCGCCGACGGTATGGGCTTCTGCAGCCTCGCGCGCGATCAGCAGCGCCTCGTCGTGCCACTCCGCCGGCACCAACATGCGGGTGGGCGCATCGCAGGACTGGCCCGAATTGCCGAAGCAGCCTTCCACCCCCTTGCGCACGGCGATCTCCAGATCGGCATCCGGCAGGATGATGTTGGCCGACTTGCCGCCCAGTTCCTGCGCCACGCGCTTGACGGTATCGGCCGCCGTCTTGGCGACGATGATACCGGCGCGGGTCGAACCGGTGAACGAGACCATGTCGACATCCGGATGCCCGGCCATGACCTGGCCGACATCGGGACCCCGTCCCTGCACCAGATTGAACACACCCTTCGGTGTCCCCGCAGCTTCCATCACCTCGGCGAAGATGACGCCGGAGATCGGGGCGATTTCGGAGGGCTTCAGCACCACCGTGCAGCCCGCCGCAATCGCAGGCGCCACCTTGCAGACAATCTGATTGAGCGGCCAGTTCCACGGCGTGATAAGCGCGCAGACGCCGATCGGCTCGCGCACAATCATCGTCGAGCCGCGCAATTCGGAAAACGCGAACTCTTCGAAAGCAGCAATGGTCGATTCCAGGTGCGCGCGTCCCGCCCAGGCCTGGGCCTCGCGGGCAAAGGAGATCGGCGCACCCATCTCCCGGCTGACCGCCTGGGCAATGTCCTCATAGCGCTCGTTGTAGACCTCGAGGATACGCTTGAGAAGCGCCAGCCGTTCCGCAGGTTCGGTCACCGAAAAACTGACGAACGCCGCCTTGGCCGCAGCGACAGCCCGATCCACGTCGCCCTTGCTGCCGACGGAAATCTGGGTGAACGCCTCCTCGGTGGAGGGATCGATGACGTCCAGCAAAGACGGCACCATTGGATCGACCCATGCGCCGTCGATAAAGAACTTCAGGGAGTTGGACATCATGCCTCCGAGGCCTGCGAGAATTGATGGGATACTATTGGCTACGCCGAGTACGACTTCAAGCGAGAGAGATCAGGAACACCGGCAATCCCCAACCACGGCACAGGATTACCGTTCCAGACGGTCGAGCATGCGATACCACGCGACGTGTGCAGCCACACCGAGCCGTCTGAAACGATGAAACGGAATGGGCGCGATCGGTGAGATCGGAAATGGCAGAGCATCGGCATTGCCTGTCGCCGCATATTCGGCAAGCCGCGGCCCCAGGGCCGTCATAAGGCCGATCCCCCGCCCCTGACACCCGGCGACAGCCATAAGGCCAGGCGCCGGCTCGTGCAGATGCGGCAGATAGTCCGGCGTCATGGCAACCCGGCCGAACCAGCGATGCGTGATCGAGATCCCCGCAAGCATGGGAAAAAGCCGCAGCATGGCGCGTTCGAGATGCGCCCAATCCTCCGCCGAGCGTGGCTCGCGCATGGGGCCACGTCCGCCCATCACCAGCCGTCCGTCCGGGCTGCGGCGATAATAGACCAGGATGCGCCGGCTGTCCGAGACCGGCTGCCCGCCCGGGAGGATCTGGTCCAGAATGTCGCTCGGCAAAGGCGCCGTGGCGATCTGGAAGGAATGCAGCCAGACCAGGCTTTCTGCCAGTCCGGGAACGAGCGCATCCGAATAGGCATTGGTCGCCACCAGCACCTTCCTGGCAAGCAGCGTCCGGCCGCGATCGGTGGAGGCGACCCAATGGTCATCCCTCTGCTGCAGCCGGATCACCCGTTCGTTGAGCAGAAGTCCGGCACCGGCCCGGGTTGCCAGTCGCGCCAGTTCGAACACCAGAGCCAAGGGATTGACCGCACCCGCCCGGCGATCGAGCCAGCCACCGCAATAGCCGCGCGCACCGGACAGCAGTGCGATTTCTGCATCGTTGAGCAGCATCACGTCCGCCCCGCGCTGACGCCATTGGCGGTTCCGCTGTATGGCGGCCTGCATGGCCGTGCGTGTATGGGCCGCCTGGATCCAGCCGTCGCGTTGGTGTTCGACAGCAAGCTCCTCGGAGCGGATCAGGTCGAAGACGGCATCGGCCGTGCCGGCGGCAAAGTCTGCAAGTCTCTCCCCGGCTTCGTCACCGAGCATGCGCCGCAGGATTTCAGGATCGTGCTTCAGCCCGGGAATGACCTGCCCACCGTTGAGCCCCGACGCGCCTGCGCCAAGCGCACCCATCTCGATCACCTGAACCCGCAGCCCGCGGCGCGCTGCGTGCAGAGCCGTGGACAACCCCTGATAGCCCGCACCGATGACGAGCAGGTCAATCGGCCCTTCGATCAAGCCGCACATGGGAACGCCGACTGGGCGGCGCCATACGGGCAGGCCCGACAAAGAGGAGGTCATGTAGAAATACCTGAAATGATATCAAACCAACGACATGATCTTGACGATTGCCATTTGGAAATCCACCAACGTCAGGCTGTAAAGATATTAGGGAGTAAAATTGGTATCTTTTGCAATCATTTGTTTCAGGAATACTAATTAAGATCTGCCAGATATCGGATCGTGTGGCAATTGCCACTCGATGGTACTTTTGCCCTGCGACGCCAGATAAGCATTCGCCTGTGAAAAATGGCGGCAGCCAAAGAAACCGTTATGCGCCGAAAGCGGTGAGGGATGCGGGGCCTTCAGCACGAGATGGCGCGACCGGTCCACGAAACCCGCCTTCTTCTGCGCGTAGGAGCCCCACAGCATGAACACGACGTGCTCGCAATCCTCATTCACCGCACGGATCACCTGATCGGTAAACCGCTCCCAGCCATGCCCTTGATGGGAGGCCGCCCGCGCCTCCTCCACGGTGAGCACGCTGTTGAGCAACAGGACGCCCTGACGGGCCCAGTGTTCCAGAAAACCGTGCCGCGCCGGCGGGATGCCCAGATCGCTCTGCAGTTCCTTGTAGATGTTGACCAGTGAAGGCGGAATACGCACGCCCGGTCGGACGCTGAAGCACAGCCCGTGTGCCTGGCCCGCACCGTGATAGGGATCCTGCCCCAGGATCACCACGCGCACCTGGTCGATCGGTGTCAGATCGAGTGCGCGGAAATACTCCCGGCCTTTCGGGAAGATGTGTTTCCCGGCGGCAATCTCGCTGCGGAGAAAGGCTTTGAGATCCTGCATATAGGGCAACGAGAACTCGTCTCCGAGCACGGCCTTCCAACTGTCATCGAGCCTGACCTCTGCTTCCGCCATCACCGCCGCTCCTCGTTCGTTTCAATACGAGGTGACGATAGAGGGCGGCAGGCCTCCCGTGTCAACCGCCCGGATCCTGTGGACCTTCGGGCTTCGCCGAACTGTCACACAGCGGTGTTATCCGGGAAGGAATTTTCGGAGACTCGCCATGACACTTCTGATCGGGTTCGCTGCAATCGCGCTTTTGGTGCAGCTTGCAAGCATTGCCTTCGTCATCGTATCCAGGCTTCGTCACCGCAATCAAGACAGGCCAAGGGCATCCCGTCCGCCGGTTTCTTTGATCCGCCCGATCTGCGGGCTGGAAAACAATCTGGAACGCTGCCTGGCCTCCTCCTTCCAACTGGATTGGCCGGCCTACGAACTGATCTTCTGCGTGGCGCGGCCAGACGACCCGGCAGCCACGATCGCGGAACGTTTGATGGCGGAGCACCCGCACATATCCGCGCGTCTGCTGGTCGGCGAGGATCCGTTCAGCGTCAATCCGAAGATGAACAACGTGGTGAAAGGCTGGCGATCCGCCCGTCACGACTGGATCGTGATGACCGACAGCAACGTCCTGATGCCGCCGGACACAATCGCCCGCATGATGGCACGCTGGGACGACAAAACCGGCCTCGTCTGCTCGCCGCCGGCCGGAACCGAACCGGCGAACTTCGGAGCGATGCTGGAAAGTGCCTGGCT
Organism: Hyphomicrobiales bacterium; assembly: GCA_900473805.1. Lineage (GTDB taxonomy): Bacteria > Pseudomonadota > Alphaproteobacteria > Rhizobiales > Rhizobiaceae > Allorhizobium. Next base: position 533,010 of record UCMS01000006.1, read on the forward strand.
CGACAGTTTCCAGGCCCGCTGGCAGCTCTTTGCCGATGCGGCCGGCTTCGGCTTCGCCCAGGGCAAGTCCATGCTGTTCAATCGTCACCTGATCACAAGGCTCGGCGGTTTCGAGCGCCTGGGCGAAGAGGTGGCGGAGGATGCGGCAGCCACCATTCTGATCCGGGGAGCCGGCCTCCATGTCCGGCTCGTACAAGAGCCCTTCCCGCAGCCGCTCGGGCGCCGCGACATCACCGCCGTCTGGAAACGCCAGCTGCGCTGGGCCCGCCTGCGTCGCGCCTCCTTCCCGTTCTACTTCCTGCCCGAGCTTTTCACCGGCGCCGCCCTGCCTGTGGCGGCCATGTTGGCGCTTGCAATCGATGGCGGCCTGCCGACAGTGGCACTTCCGATCTATCTCATCGCCTGGTACGGCCCCGAAGTGCTGCTTGCACGCGCCTATGGCTGGCCCAGCGGCTGGCGTATGCTGCCGGCCATGGCCGCCCGCGATCTGCTTCTTCCTGCCCTCTTCGTTTCGGCATGGTTCGGCAGCGGATTTGAATGGAGGGGCAATGCCATGACAGTCGCCGACAATGACAATGGCCGCACCACCCGCATCCGCCAGGTCGTCGCCCGCACCCGTGAAAAGGCCCGCGCCCTCGTCGCCGCCCGAAGCCACTAAGGCACCATCGTTTCGTCGGCAGGTTTCCCCGACCAGCCCGGCAGATTTCGCATCACTGTCGTCGCGTGAATGCAAACAAAAAGCGCGGCCCGACAAATGCCGGGCCGCGCTTCTGTTCCACCGCCGTCTTGGGTCGGCGAGGACGTGTTATTCCGCCGCCTGCAGCACCGGCTGCGGCAGTTCGGCCTCTTCCAGCACCTTGCCGCCGAGCGCTGCGTGGAACAGCGTCTCGTCAAGTTCGCCTTCCCAGCGGGCAACGACAACGGTTGCAACCGCATTGCCGATGAAGTTGGTGATCGCGCGGCATTCCGACATGAAGCGGTCGATGCCGAGGATCAGTGCCATGCCGGCGACCGGTACGGACGGTACGACCGAGAGTGTGGCGGCAAGCGTGATGAAGCCGGCGCCGGTGATGCCGGCGGCACCCTTGGAACTCAGCATGGCGACCGCCAGCAGCAGAATCTGCTCGCCGAGCGACAGGTGAATACCGGTGGCCTGGGCGATGAACAGCGCCGCCAGCGTCATGTAGATATTGGTGCCATCGAGATTAAAGGAATAGCCGGTCGGAATGACGAGGCCGACGACGGACCGCTTGCAGCCCGCCTTTTCCATCTTGTTCATCAGGCCAGGAAGGGCTGCTTCCGAAGACGACGTGCCGAGGACGAGCAGCAACTCTTCCTTGATGTAACGGATGAGCGACAGGATGGAGAAGCCGTTGTAACGGGCGACGGCACCGAGGATCACGGCAATGAACAGGAAGGACGTCAGATAGAAGGTCCCGATCAGCATTGCGAGGCTGGTCACCGATCCAATGCCATACTTGCCGATGGTAAACGCCATGGCGCCGAAGGCACCGATCGGAGCAGCCTTCATCAGGATGGCGACCAGCTTGAAGACCGGTGCAATGACCGCCTGCAGGAAGTCGGTGACCGGCTTGCCGCGCTCGCCGACCAGCGCCAGCGAAATGCCGAACAGCACCGAGAAAAACAGCACCTGCAGGATATCGCCATCGGCAAAGGCACCGACGATGGTCGTCGGGATGATGTTCATCAGGAAGCCGACGATGGTGGAGTCATGCGCCTTTTCGGTGTAGGTCGCGACCGCCTTGGCGTCGAGAGTCGCAGGGTCGATATGCATGCCGGCACCCGGCTGCACGACGTTGGCGACAACAAGCCCGACAACGAGGGCAAGCGTCGAAAAGGTCAGGAAGTAGAGCATCGCCTTGCCTGCAACGCGGCCGACCTTCTTCATGTCGCTCATGCCGGCAATGCCGGTGGCGACGGTGAGGAAGATGACGGGCGCGATGATCATCTTGACGAGCTTGATGAAGGCATCGCCCAGAGGCTTCAGCTGCGCGCCGATCTCCGGGTAGAAATGGCCGAGCAGGATGCCGGCGGCAATCGCCGCGAGAACCTGAACATAGAGATGCTTGTAGAGGGGTTGCCGCGCGCCGCCAGGGGCGCTTGCTGTTGTATCGATATGCATACTTTCCTCCGTGGTGCCCCGACGGAACGAATTCCGGCCTCCCGGGCGGTTGCTGAACTGGATTCGCAGAGACGAGCTGCTTGCAATTTGGTTCAGCAAAGTGCGTGCCAAACGCAAAACACCGGAGTAAATCATTGATTCAAATGGATTTACCCGTGCCGTAAGGAGTTGATTGAGGTCCACGAAGTGCGGTTTTCCACACACGATTCCTGTGTTAGTGTGCGAATGAACGCACACCTCTCGTGAGAGCCCCGTCTGATGCGCACCCTTCGCCGAACCGGTCGAACCTTGTGGCTGAGCTATGCGACCTTTGCGGCGCTGACGCTCTTGATCGGGCTGCTCTACGCCGGACAGCGGGCGCGGGAGGCGGCGATTGGCGCGCTAGCGGAGGAAGCGATGTCCGGCGCGGAGCTCAAGCGCGCGCTCCTGCTGGCTGTTCTCGACCGCTCGCGCACCCTGCCTCTGGTTCTGGCCGAAGATGCCGACCTGGCTGCGGCCCTCACCACGTCATCAACGGCTGGTCTGGCGGCCTTGAACCAGAAGCTGGAAGCCCTGATCCCGGGCACCGGCGCCTCCGTCATCTATGTGGTCCGAACCGACGGCACGGCCATCGCCGCCAGCAATTTCCGCCAACCCGACAGCTTCGTTGGAAGCAACTACGCCTTCCGTCGGTATTTCGCCGACGCCATGACGAACGGAGCTGCGGAGCAATATGCTCTGGGCAGCGTCAGCCGCAGACCCGGCCTTTACCTGTCGCAACGCGTGGAGGACGGTGCGGGGCGTGCGCTGGGCGTCGTCGTGGTCAAGGTCGAATTCGGGGATCTGGAAAAGAACTGGCAGCGCTCGGGCAACACCACCTATGTGACGGACACGCGTGGTATCGTGCTCATTACCAGCCGGCCCGACTGGCGCTTCTACACCATGGCAGACATTCCCCAGGCGGAGAGGCTGGCGATCCGCGAGAGCCTGCAGTTCGGCGAAGCCCCCCTCGTCACCCTACCCGTCTGGTCGCTGGAGACGGAAGGCGGCCAAACATTTGTCGCCGTGGACGAGGCGAAAGACAAGCCGCACCAGACCAATCTCGCGATATCGCTCGACGTACCCGGCAATGGCTGGCTGATCCATGTGCTCACACCGACTTCGCAGATCGAGCAAGCGGCCCTCTGGCAGGGACGCCTCTCTGCCCTGGCGATCCTCGTGCCGCTCCTCGCATCAGGAGCCTGGCTGATCGACCGCACCGGCCGAGCCGCCCGCCGCACAGCAGAAGCAGAAGCCGCCCAGGCGGAACTCGAGCGCCAGGTGACGCTGCGCACCGCAGAGCTTACCGAGGCCCGCGATCGGCTTCAGGCCGAGATCGCCGAGCACCGCGCCACCGACATCCGCCTGCAGGGCGTGCAGCAGGACCTCGTTCAGGCGAACCGTCTGGCGATCCTAGGCCAGGTCGCGGCCGGCGTCGCCCACGAGATCAACCAGCCGGTCGCGACCATCCGCGCCTATGCCGACAATGCCAAAGCCTTCCTCGATCGCGGCAACGGCGAAACGGCGAAGGAAAACCTCGGCCTCATCGCGGAATTGACCGAGCGCATCGGTGCGATCACCGGCGAGTTGAAAGGTCTCGCCCGCAAGGGTCGTCAGGCGGCCGAGCCGGTCGAGCTGAAGGCCGCAATCCACGGTGCGCTCTTCCTATTGAAGAGCCGCTTCGCCGGCAGCTTCGACCGCCTTGCAATCGGCGACATCCCCGCCGATCTTAAGGTGCTTGGCCAGCGTATCCGCCTCGAACAGGTGCTGATCAACCTCCTGCAGAACGCCCTCGAAGCCATTGAAGGCAAAGCAGGGGCGGCCATCACCCTCGAACTGTCCCGCCTCACCGACGACGAAATCGATCTCGCCGTGAGCGACACCGGCCCCGGTCTCCCGGACCATGTCAGGGACAACCTCTTCATCCCCTTCACCACCTCCAAGGAGGGCGGACTCGGCCTCGGCCTGGTCATCGCCCGCGACATCGTCACCGAATATGGAGGACGGCTTTCGGTCCAAACCGGCACAGCAGGCACCACCTTCACCATCACCCTGAAGAGGGCAACCATATGAGCAGCGGGATCGAAATCATCCTTGTCGACGACGACCAGGCTTTGCGCCGCGCAACCCGCCAGACGCTGGAACTGGCCGACTATCCGGTCCGCGATTTTGGCGCGGCACCCCAGGCGCTGGCCCAGCTGTCCCGGGACAGCGAGGCGGTCATCATCACCGATATCCGCATGGCCGGCATGGGCGGGCTGGAACTCTTCGCCCATATCCGTGCCCTCGACCCGGATCTGCCTGTCCTGCTGATTACCGGCCACGGCGATGTCGATATGGCCGTGCGCGCCCTCCACGACGGCGCCTATGACTTCATCGCCAAGCCCTTCCCCGCCGACCGCCTCGTCCAGAGCGTCGCCCGTGCTGCCGAGAAGCGCCGGCTGGTGTTGGAAAACCGCCGTCTGCGCGAGGCGGCGACAGCGACGCCCGACGACCTGCCACTGATCGGCCAGACACCGGCCATGGAGCATCTGCGCCAGACGCTGCGCCAGATCGCCGACACCGATGTCGATGTGCTGATCGCCGGCGAAACCGGCAGCGGCAAGGAAGTGGTGGCAACCCTCCTGCATCGCTGGAGCCGTCGCAGCAAAGGCAACTTCGTCGCCCTCAACTGCGGCGCTTTGCCGGAAACCGTTATCGAGAGCGAACTCTTCGGCCACGAAGCCGGCGCCTTCACCGGCGCCCAGAAGAAGCGTGTCGGGCGCATCGAACATGCAAGCGGCGGCACGCTGTTCCTCGACGAGATCGAGAGCATGCCGCTCTCCACCCAGGTGAAGATGCTGCGGGTTCTGGAGATGCGCGAGGTGAGCCCGCTTGGCACCAATGAGGTGAGGCCCGTCGACCTGCGTGTCGTCGCCGCCGCCAAGCTCGATCTGGGCAATCCAGCCGAACGCGGCGAATTTCGTGAGGATCTCTATTATCGCCTGAACGTCGTGACGATCTCGATCCCGCCGCTCAGGGAACGCCGCGCCGACATCCCGCTGCTTTTCGGCCATTTTATCGCCCGCGCCGCCGAGCGCTTCCGCCGCGAAATCCCCGGCATGACGGCGGACGTGCGCCGGCATCTGGAAAGCCACGACTGGCCAGGCAATGTACGTGAGCTCTCGCATTTTGCCGAACGCGTCGTGCTCGGCATCACCCCACCGCCGAAACAGGCCTCACTGGCAACCGCGCCGGGTCTCAGCCTGCCGGAGCAGATGGAGCAACATGAAGCGACACTGATCCGCGAAGCATTGCAGGCGAACAAGGGTGACGTGCGCTCGACGATCGAGACGCTCGGCATTCCGCGCAAGACCTTCTACGACAAGCTCCAGCGCCACGGCATCAACCGCGCCGACTATCAGTAACCGGTAGAACCTGAGGATGTGCGGCCTTCGCCATCCGGATTACGCATCTGCGCCGCCATGGCCGCAGCCGCATTGGCCAGAAGCCAGGTATCCGTACCATTCGCCATGAAACGCACGCCGGCGTGTCGCGCGAGCGCGATCATCTCCGGGTCACCGGTCATGATGCCCGCCGGCTTGCCGGCAGCCTTGATCTTCCCGATCAACATCTCGACCGTTTCCATGACCTCCGGCACGGTCGCCTTGCCGCCATAACCCATGTCGGCCGAAAGATCGGCAGGGCCGATCAGGATTGCATCGACACCATCAGTGGCGACGATGGCATCGACATTCTCGACACCCAACCGGCTTTCGATCTGGGCAATCAGGCAGACTTGCGCATTGGCCGTCTCGGCATAGTCGGCGATCCGGCCGAAATTCGAGGCGCGTCCGAGGCTCGCCCCCATGCCTCTGATACCGTCGGGCGGATAACGCAGCGCCTTGGCCAGAAGCTCCGCTTGTTCGCCTGTCTCGACCATCGGGACCATCAGCGTCTGCGCGCCGATATCGAGCGCCTGCTTGATCAGCCACGGTTCGCCCATCGGCAGCCGCACGACCGGATGGGTGGGATGGCGGGTGACGGCCGCAAGCTGGGCGGCGATCAGCGGAATGTCGTTCGGCCCATGTTCGGCATCGATCAGGATCCAGTCGAAGCCGGCTCCGGCGCAGATTTCCGCCGAATGCGGATTGGCAAGCGCCACCCAGAGGCCGGTGAGCAGGTCGCCTTCGGTCTGGAGGGCAGCCTTGAACGGATTGACGGGCGCGGGCATGGGCGGTCTCCTGGAGTTCTGATCCGAGCAAGAGAACTGCAGCGTCGGCGGATGGTCTCGCCCGGCGGCGCAGGCTCGGCGTCGTGGGAAGAGCTAGCCCCGGATGCGCCAACGCCGCAAGCCTCAATTCATCCCCGTCGGTACGGCCGCAACGTTGAACCCGACGCATCGTCCGTGATACGGGGACGCCAGATTGCACAAGAGGACGTTTTGCCATGCTCCCCTGGATCCAGCTCGACACGGCCAAGATACCCGGCGGCGGCGAATTGCGCCTGAAACAACGCGGCACCGAATTCTCGATCATGCTCGGCAGCAACGAGCTGATGAACAGCCGTCTCAGCGGATCCGAGGAAGCGCTCGCCACTTTGGCCTACGACCGGATCGCTCATCACAAGCGCCCGCACATCCTGATCGGCGGCCTCGGCATGGGCTTTACGCTCCGCGCCGCGCTTGCCGTGCTGCCTCAGGATGCCAAGGTCACCGTCGCCGAACTCGTGCCCGCCGTCGTCGACTGGGCGCGCGGACCGATGGCCGAGATCTATGCCGGCAGCCTCGACGACCCGCGCGTGACGGTTCATGTAGGCGATGTCGGTGCCTTGATCGCCAAGTCGAAGGGTCAGTTCGACGCCATCCTGCTCGATGTCGACAATGGCCCCGATGGCCTGACGCGCGAAGAGAACGACAGCCTCTATGCCTATGACGGGATTCGCAAATCGAAGAGCGCTCTCACCCGCGGCGGCGTGCTCGGCGTCTGGTCGCAGGGGCCGGATCCGAAGTTCACACGCCGCTTGAAGGACTGCGGCTATGGGGTGGAAGAGATTCCGGTGCGAGCTGGCCGAACCGGGCGCGGCAAGAAGCACATGATCTGGATGGCGAAGGCCTGAGGTTACGAATCTCCTAGACAAGAAGTCCCCTCCCCGCCCTCTCCCCACAAGGGGGAGGGGCTTTTGCGCCGCATCCCGCCTTGAGGTTGAGCAAGAAAGATCACTGGATACTCCGCCCATTCGCTGACGGGCGATTTGCCATGGGCGTTGAAGCTTAACTGGCAGTCTCCGGCCGACCGGCTATCTCCGCGACACGAACGGAGAATTCTTGCAGATGCTATCCGCCAGTTCTAACGACAAGAACCGCCAATGACTGGCAAAGAGGTGAATTGCAGGCGCAGACGGCAGGGCCGGGTTAAGCCCTCCCCCTTGTGGGGAGGGTTTGGGAGGGGACTTTCTTAGCCCCACAACCCACGCGGCGGCACGCCCATGACCGCACCGTCATAGACAGTCCCCGGCTCCCTATCCCGCGCCAAGAGCAGCGGCCCGTCGAGATCGACAAACGCCGCCCCCTGCCCGACCAGAAACGCCGGGGCCATGGCGAGCGATGTGCCGACCATGCAGCCGATCATGATCTGAAAACCGGCTTCCACAGCCGCAACCCGCATGGCCAGCGCCTCGGTCAGACCACCCGTCTTGTCGAGCTTGATGTTGACTGCATCATACTTGCCCTTCAGGCTGGCAAGCGAGGCCGTGTCATGGCAGCTCTCGTCGGCACAGACCGGCAGGACACGATCAAGACCCAGAAGCGCATCGTCCTCCCCTGCCGGAAACGGCTGTTCGACGAGCTTCACCCCGAGATCGAGAAAGACCGGCGCCAGAGCTTTGTATTGATCCAGTCTCCAGCCCTCATTGGCATCGACGATAACAGCGGAATTCGGTGCGCCTGCCCTGACGGCTCGGATGCGCTCCACGTCGCCCTCGCCCCCGAGCTTGACTTTCAACAGCGGCCGTTGCGCCTCCTTCTCCGCCGCAGCCCGCATGCTCGCGGGCGTGCCGAGCGACAGCGTATAGGTGACCGATAGCGGCTTCGGCTCTTGTAACTTCGCAAGTTGCCAGACCGGAAGACCTGCCCGCTTGGCTTCGAGATCCCAGAAGGCGCAGTCCAGCGCATTGCGCGCGGCACCCGGCTTCAGCCGCTTTTGCAAGCCCGCCCGATCAAGCCCGACAGCCACCTCCGGCACCAGCGCCGAAAGCACCTCCACGACACTCTCCACCGTCTCGCCATAGCGCGCATAGGGCACGCATTCGCCCTGGCCGACAAACGCGCCATCCGTCAGCCGCACCGTCACGACCTTCGCCTCGGTTTTCGAGCCGCGCGAAATGGTAAAAGTCCCCGCGATCGGAAAGCTCTCGGGCGTGACGGTCATCTGGACGGGCATGGGTTCGAACCTTCCTGCGAGAAAACCCCGCGAATCGCTGCTCTTGCATGAACAAGCAATCCTTTCTATATCCGTCAACAATCAGACCGGCAGCGGCAGCGGGCGAAAAAGCCCGGCAAGCTCGGCTCAAATCCCGCAAGCGGGATCATCAACGGTCGCATGAAGCACAGAGACGAAGCCCGTGAACACGCTGGATTTTGACAAGAGACCGGAAGATACGCGCGTTGTCGTCGCCATGTCGGGCGGCGTGGATTCCTCCGTCGTCGCCGGCATCCTGAAGCGCGAGGGCTATGACGTCCTCGGCATCACGCTGCAGCTCTACGATCATGGCGCCGCCGTCCACCGCGCCGGTTCCTGCTGCGCCGGCCAGGACATCGACGATGCCCGCCGCGTCTGCGAAACGCTCGGCATTCCCCATTACGTGCTCGACTACGAACAGCGTTTTCGCGACACCGTGATCAACCCGTTCATGGAAAGTTACGTCGCCGGCGAAACGCCGATCCCTTGCGTCGCCTGCAACCAGACGGTCAAGTTCGCCGATCTGCTTGCGACCGCCAAGGAGCTCGGCGCCGATGCGCTGGCGACCGGCCATTACATCCGCTCGAAGTCGGTGCCGCTGCCCAACGATCCCGGCCACCGCGCCCTCTTCCGCCCGATCGATTCGGAGCGGGACCAGAGCTACTTCCTCTTTGCCACCACGCAGGAGCAGATCGACTATCTGCGCTTCCCGCTCGGCGCCATGTCGAAGGCGGAAGTCCGCGTGCTCGCCGAAGAGATGGGCCTCGTCGTCGCGCAGAAGGCCGACAGCCAGGACATCTGTTTCGTGCCCCAGGGCAAATATGCCGATGTCATCAACAAGCTGAAGCCGAATGCGGCTCTGGCCGGCGAGATCGTCCATCTCGATGGCCGGGTGCTGGGCAATCACGAAGGCATCCTGCATTACACCATCGGCCAGCGGAAGGGCTTGGGCGTCGCCACCGGCGAACCGCTCTATGTGATCTATCTCGACGCCCGCTCGCGCCGCGTCATCGTCGGCCCGAAGGAAGCGCTGGAAACGCACCGCGTCTATCTGCGCGACATCAACTGGCTGGGTGACCGGACACTGGCGGAAGATGCGGCCGACGGCATGCCCTGCTTCGCCAAGGTGCGCTCCACCCGCCCGCCGACACCGGCGGTCCTGCATGCCGACGAAAAGGGCGTCTATGTCGATCTCGAAATCGGCGAAGCCGGCGTCGCCCCCGGCCAGGCCTGCGTGCTCTATTCGGCAACCGGCGCCGACGCCCGCGTCTATGGCGGCGGCTTCATCGAACGGTCTGAACGTTCGGGCACGGCGGAAGCCTCGCTGAAGGCGCTTCTGGCAAGCCCGGTGGCGGCCTGAGCAGAGGGATTTAAGCGACGGTGGAAAGCGCAATCCTTTTTGCTTTCAACGCGCTTGACTTTGATCGGACCCTCGCCTTATAAGCCGCCCATCGCTTCGGACGGCGACGGCCTTTAGGCCCGAATGTTCGATGTGTGGCGGGGTAGCTCAGGTGGTTAGAGCGTGGGATTCATAACCCCAAGGTCGGCGGTTCAAGTCCGCCCCCCGCTACCAAAACTCTCCTATTTTTCAAAATGTTGAGACGCCGACTTGAATCCGGGCAGCATCACAGCGCCGCTCATCACATGCGATTCTTGACGCGCAACCGGATTCCCGCAAAGATTGCACACATCACCATGGTTGCGCGATTGGATGGGATGAGATGGTCACCAACACGCCGAAGCGCCGCCTCGCGGCAGCATCCGCCTTGAAAGACAGCGACGGCGGTGGCACATTTGATGCCATGGAACAGCGCGTCAAAGCCCTTGAAGATGATATGAAGCGGGTCCTGCAGGACACCGCCGAGATCAAGGGCATGCTGCGCGCAGCCCCCTCCGCAATCGAGTTCGGCGAACTGAAGGGCCGCGTCAACAGCCTGCCGACCATGGGCAAGGCAGCCGCAATGCTGTCGATCGCAACTGCCGTAATTGTCATTCTCAACAACTGGACCGCAGTACGCTCCTGGCTCGTCGGCTAGTCCGCCCTTACCGCGCCGCCCAAACCAACCCCCGCCTTACAATCTCCCGCATCTGCGGCACCTCGAACTCCGCTGCCTGATGGCCGAGGGAGGAGTAGAACACCCTGCCCTGCCCGTGCCGGCGCTTCCAGACGACCGGGATCACATGCCCGTCGATCCAGGCATCGTGCTCGCCGGTGAAGGTCGTCGTCGCCAGCACCTCGTTGTTGGGGTCGACATGCATGTAATACTGCTCGGAGCGATAGGGAAAATCGCCTATGCCTGTTACGAGCGGGTCCTCGGGCTTCACGATATTGACCGTGTAATCATAGATATTGCCGGGATGGGCGACCCATTGGCCGCCGATCATGTATTGATACTGCACGCAGTCGCGAAAACTGTCGCCCGCCTGGCCGTGGAAGCCGCCGAGGCCGACGCCGCCGCGGATGGCGAATTCCAGGTTCTCGATCTCGGGTTTTTCGATCTTGGTCATCGTCAGCATCGGCACGATGAGGCTGTAATCGCGGATCGCGGGATCGGCAAAGGCCTCCGTACCCGGCTCGACGCGGACGGAAAAGCCCTCCGCCTGCAGCATGTCGGAGATGAGGGCGGCGCATTGTTCGGGCTGGTGCCCGTCCCAGCCACCCCAGCAGATCAGAGCCTGACGCATGATGAAATCCTTCTTGAAGTAACGAGAGGTCAGCGGCCGAGAAGGCCATCGACGAGGGAATCGGAGAGCGGCGCCGGCCGCTCGATGCGGGTGGTGATCGCGACGGTTTCGCCCCGGTCGGAGGCCGTCTGGAAGGCCTCCATGACTTCGAGCACATGCAGCGCCAGATCCCCATTCGCCCGGTGCGGACGATCCTCGATGATCGCATGCGCCATGTCGGCCAAGCCCAGCGAGCGCCAGTTGCCTTCGGCATAAGGCAGGCTAACGGACTTGCCCTGGGCTTCACCGACGAGCGGCAGAAGGAAGAGGTCGCCGCCGAAATGATTGGGATCGGGCACGATCAGGCTCGCCTCCGTGCCGTAGATTTCAAGCGGCGTATGGCGATGGCCGGCAACGTCGAAACTCATGGAGATCTGCACCACGGCGCCATTGACGAAGGACATCAGCCCCATGACATGGGTCGGCACATGCACCGAGATCACCTCGCCCCGGCGCGGCTCGCTGCCGATCTTTCTCGTATCGCGGACCTTGGTGGCAAATCCCGCCACCTTCTCGACCGGGCCGAGCAGGTTGACGAGATCGGTGATGTAATACGGCCCCATGTCGAGCATCGGCCCGCCGCCCGCCTCATAATAGAAGTCAGGATTGGGATGCCATCGCTCGTGGCCGGGGCACATGAAGTAGGCCGTGCCGCCGATCGGCTGACCGATCGCACCACCATCGACCAGCGCCCGCGCCGTCTGATGCGCGCCGCCGAGAAAGGTGTCCGGTGCCGAGCCGATGCGAAGGCCTTTCGCCCGCGCCGTCTCAGACAGCTGTTTTCCCTCTGCAAAGGTCACGCCGAGCGGCTTTTCCGAATAGACGTGTTTGCCGGCCTCGAGCGCCTTCAACCCGACCGCCACATGTGCCTTCGGCACCGTCAGGTTCAGGATGATGCTGATTTCCGGGTCGGCATAAAGCTCGTCGATCGAGCGGGCCGGAACGTTGAACTCGGCCGCCCGTGCTGCTGCCAGATCCGCATTGAGGTCTGCCACGCCGCAGACCTTGAGGATCGGGAAGTTTGGCAAAGTCTTGAGATAAGCGCTTGAAATATTGCCGCATCCGATGATGCCGATGCCGACGTGCTGCATGCCTGAAAATCCTCGCTCCCGGACAAATGTCCATCTGTGACCGACAGGGCAAAGACTGTGACGCCTCTCCTCGCTGCCCGCGATCGCCCGGCAGACTGGTGGCAAATCGAACCGTCGTCAACGTATCATTGTATCTGGGTCAAAGCTTGTCGACAGGCATCTTCACAGGTCCGGCACACCAGCGTGCAGATACGGCAATAGCCGTGCTTTTCGCCATGACGGCCACCTTCCTCGCCGCAGAGCACAAAGGCCCCGACGGGCTTCCGCAAGACCTCGGCAACCACCTGCAGCGAAGGCTTTGCCACCCCGGATCGGGGGATGCGAGATCCGGGGGCGGTTAAGAAAACCTTTCGTTAAATTTTAATGAATAGAATGGGCGGCCTGTAGCGAGGTTTTGTCATGCGTACCGCTCTCTATTCCGCCCTCGGCGTCATGCTGATGCTGTCGGCTTGTGCCAAGCCGCCATCCCAGACTCGCAATGCCTGCGCGATCTTCGAGCAGCGTGACGGCCTGTTCAACAACTGGCGCCGCGCCGCCGTCTCGGCCGAGCGCGAATACGGCGTTCCGGTCCCGATCCTGATGGCGACCATCTATACGGAATCGAGCTTCCGCCATAACGCCAAGCCACCGCGCAAATGGTATTTCGGCTTCATCCCCGGCAAGCGCGCCTCGTCCGCATACGGCTATTCACAGGCACTCGACGGCACCTGGGACCGCTACCAGAAGGAAACCGGCCGCTGGGGCGCCCGCCGCACCGATTTCGCCGACGCCATCCGCTTCATCGGCTGGTATCACCGCGAGACGGCCGACAAGCTTCAGATACCGCTCAACGATCCCTACAATCTCTATCTCGCCTATCATTCCGGGCTGACAGGCTATCTGCGCGGCGCTTACAAGAAGCGCCCGGAAGCATTGAAGGGGGCGAAGCGGTTTACGGAGATTACCTATACCTATGCGCGGCAATTGCAGCAGTGCCCGGGTTGAGGGTGAAATTAGTGAAAAGCTGAGCGTCGTCCGAGGGATACCCCCCTCTGTCACTCCGTGACATCTCCCCCACACGGGGGGAGAGTGGCCGCAGGCGCTTTCGGTCTCCTCACGGAATAACCGGCTATCCGATCACGAATTCGCTTGATTGAGCCGAGGCGTATCCGCACCCGGCTCTCCCCCCTCGTGGGGGAGATGTCCGGCAGGACAGAGGGGGGCGACCTCGCTCAAGGCCAAGCAATAGACCACTATCACAAACAAAAAACCTCCCCGCCGAACCCGACGGGGAGGTCTGAAATACCGAAGCAGCTCAGATCAGTTGGCGCTCTGGATCGCCGAGATCTGCCACAGCGTGCCGGGACGGCGAACGAAGGTCCAGATCTCGACCGATTCCGAAGGCGAGTTCGGATCGCCCTCGACGACCGCGTTGGTCTGGCGATCGACCATGTAGTCGACGGCCTCGTAGCGCATCGCGACGGTGGCGTATTCCGCCTTCTCCTCGGCCCAGCTTTCAGCAACGTCACCCTGCACGAGGTGAACGTCGCGCACGACGTTCTTCACGCCCTTGGTGGCGTTCTCGCTCAGTTCCTCGGCAAGATAGGACATCGCTTCCGGCGTGGTGATCCGGCGCAGCGTGCCATAGTCCTCGGCCGCAAAGGCCGCCTGCATGTCCTTCAGCAGCTGCTCGAAGCGCTCGAGGTCACCCTGGGTGATGCCGAGTTCGTCCGGCTGGCCGGGACGGGCAGCAGAAGCCGCTGCCGCACCGCCGCCCCCGATCTTCGGGATCTGGAAGCTGGAGCGACCAGTATCACCCTGATTGTCGCGGGCAAGGCCACCTATGCCGGGGAAGCCGCCAATGCCGGAATTGCTACCCGCCCCTGCAGAGGCCGGCTGGCGATTGGCGAACATGCGCATGGCGAACCGGACCAGGAAGAAGATCAGCAGGCCCTGCAGAAGCAGTCCGAGAAAACCAAAACCACCGCCAAATCCAGTGCCCATCAGCATGCCGAACAGACCACCGAGCAGCAGGCCGCCCATCAGGCCACCGGCGAGACCACCAAACAGGCCGCCGGGGCGATTGAGGCCCTGCGTTGTCGTCTGGCTGGCGCCCGGCTGGGTGGCGTTGGTCCGCGGTGTCATCGTGCGCTCGATCGGCGCGGCCGGCGCCGGCGCCGTGCGGGTAATGGCCGGCTGGTTGAACGTGCGTGTTCCGCGGCTACCGAAGCCGCCCGAAGCGCGACGCGCCTCGGCGAAGTCGACGGCCACCAGAGTGACCATCATGCCGAGCGCCAGCGTCGCAAAAATCTTTCCGTATTGCCGCATTGGGGGTCTCCCCTCCTCCTCTAAACTCTCTTGGTCCCATCGGACCCTGCCGCTCATATGGAGACCGCCCGATCTCTTTTGTAGACCGAGCGGCGGATTATCCGTTGAAATTCAGGTGATCGGCTCAAGCTCTCAGCCAGAACTTGATGATCAAGCCGACGATGGTGATGGCCGCTACGCCTGCCGCCCAGAGGGCGACGAACCACAGGATCCGACTGAGCGTCTGGCGTGTGTCCATCAGTGGTACCCCTCATCCGGATTGAGTTTCCCGCGAAATACCCAGTAGGCATAGGCGGTGTAGCACAGGATCATCGGTACCAGCACCACAGCGCCGACCAGCAGGAAGGCGAGGCTGGAATCCGGTGCTGCGGCCTCCCAGATCGTCAGCGATGTCGGTACGATATAGGGATAGAAGGAAATGCCGATACCGGCATAGCCCAACACGAAGAGACCGAGCGCCGCCAGAAACGGCTGGACATCACGACCGTTGCGCAGGCCCGACACGATCAGCCAGAGGCAGCCCAGCACCAGCGCCGGCACGACGAACGAGAAGACGATGGTTGGATAGCCGAACCACCGATCGAGATAGGCCGGTTCGAGCCACGGCGTCCAGAGACTGAACACGCCCATGGCGGCGACCGTGGCAAAGGCGAGCCGGAAGGCGAAAACCTTCGCCCGTTCGGCGATCTCGCCCTCTGTTTTCATCACGAGCCAAGTGGCCCCGAGCAGGCCGTAGCCGATCAACAGGCCAAAACCCGTCGCGATCGAAAACGGCGTCAGCCAGTCCCACCAGCCGCCGGCATAAGCGCGGTTCTCCACCGGAATGCCCTGCACCAGAGCTCCGAGCGCCACGCCTTGAAAGAAGGTCGCGACAACCGAACCGCCTGTGAAGGCCCAGTTCCACAGGTGTTCGGCGCGCTTGGTGCGCCAGCGATATTCGAAGGCCACGCCGCGAAAGATCAGTCCCAGCAGCATCAGGATGATCGGCGCGTAGATCGCCGGCAGGATCGTCGCATAGGCGAGCGGAAAGACGGCGAGCAGCCCGCCCCCGCCGAGCACCAGCCAGGTCTCGTTGCCGTCCCAGACGGGAGCGACTGAGTTCATCATCAGGTCCTTCTCGTGCTTCTCCGGAAAGAAGGGAAAGAGGATGCCGACACCGAGATCGAAACCGTCGAGAATGACATAGGCGAGCACGGCGAAGGCGATGATGCCGGCCCAGATGAAGGGAAGATCAATGGGCATGTTTGCCTCCATGGTGACCGGGCTGGGCGGCCGGCGTGATGCCGGACGAGCGGATCGGGCCGTCGTCGAGATCCGGCATAGGATCGCGCGGCAGGCGGGCCATCAGGCGCAGAATGTAGAAGGTGCCGGCACCGAAGACGATGAAGTAGACGATGATGAAGGCGATCAGCGAGGCAGCGACCGCCGGTGCCGCGATCGGCGAGATCGAATCCGCCGTGAGCAGATGGCCATACACCGTGTAGGGCTGACGACCCACTTCCGTGGTGATCCACCCGGCAAGCACCGCGACGAAACCGGAGGGGCCCATGACCAGCGCCACGCGATGCATCCAATGGTTCTCGTAGAGTGTCCCCTTCCAGCGACACCAGAGCGAGAACAGGCCGACGCCGAGCATGGCAAAACCGATCGCCACCATCACGCGGAAGGACCAGAAGACGATCGCAACCGGCGGCTCCTTGTCGTCGGGAACCTTATCCAGGCCATCGAGCGGCGCGTTGAGGTCGTGCTTGAGGATAAGGCTCGACAGCTTGGGGATCTGGATCGCGTAGTCGATCCGCTTTTCCTCCGTGTTCGGAATGCCGAACAGGATGAGCGGTGCACCATCCGGATGGCTGTCGAAATGGCCTTCCATCGCCATGACCTTGACCGGCTGGTGCTCCAGCGTGTTGAGACCATGGGCATCACCGGCGGCGATCTGGATCGGGGCGACGATCGCGGCCATCCACATGGCCATCGAGAACATGACGCCGGCGCGGCGTGGTGCGGTGCCGCGCAGGAGATGCCAGGCGCCGACCGCACCGACGACGAAAGCGGTGGTCAGATAGGCGGCGATCACCATATGGGTCAGGCGATAAGGGAAGGACGGGTTGAACACGATCTTCCACCAGTCCACGGGCACGAACTGGCCCACCTCGTTGATGGCAAAACCATCCGGCGTCTGCATCCAGGAATTGACCGAAAGGATCCAGGTGGCCGAAATCAGCGTGCCGATGGCGACCATCAGCGTCGAGAAGAAATGCAGCCCCGGGCCGACACGATTGCGTCCGAACAGCATGACGCCCAGGAACCCGGCCTCAAGGAAGAAGGCGGTCAGCACCTCGTAACCCATCAGCGGTCCGATGACCGGCCCGGCCTTGTCGGAAAAGACCGACCAATTGGTGCCGAACTGGTAGGACATCACGATACCGGAGACGACCCCCATACCAAAGGCGACGGCAAAGATGGTCTTCCAGAAGTCGAAGAGCTCCAGATAGACCTTGTCCTTCTTCCACAGGTACAGGCCTTCGAGTACGGCCAGATAGCTCGCCAAACCGATCGAGAAGGCCGGAAAGATGATGTGGAAGGAGACCGTGAACGCGAACTGAATGCGCGCAAGGATCTGAGCGTCGAAGTTTTCGAACATGATGACTGCGTCCTTCGTTTTCGATCTCGATCGCCAGACGTCGATTGAGATGACAGAAGTCAATTATAGCTTCACAGGTCAGGATCAATGCGACAAGCCGCCATGCGGCAGTTGAACGCATCAAC
Source organism: Hyphomicrobiales bacterium (assembly GCA_900473805.1). GTDB lineage: Bacteria > Pseudomonadota > Alphaproteobacteria > Rhizobiales > Rhizobiaceae > Allorhizobium. Next base: position 550,499 of record UCMS01000006.1, read on the forward strand.
TGTTCCTTATATGTGGCCCTTCCATTCTCCAGGTTGTTCCAGAAACAAAAACGACGCGGGTTTGATCCCGCGCCGTCAACTTATTCATATTCGGTGACTGGTCGATCAATCGACGTTGAAGACCAGAGGCTTCGCCTGCTTGATCGCCGGATTGGCGGTCAGCTGGTTGAGAACGGCCTGCTCGACGGGACCGTCGACGTAAAGAAGCGCGATGGCATCGCCGCCTTCCTTGTCGCGACCGAGCTGGAAGTTCGCGATGTTGACCTTGGCATTGCCGAGCGTCGTACCCATGAAGCCGATCATGCCGGGCACGTCGGTGTTGGAGATGTAGATCATGTTCTGACCGACATCCGCATCCATGTTGATGCCCTTGATCTGGATGAAGCGCGGCTTGCCGTCGGAGAAGACAGTGCCGGCAACAGAGCGGGTCTGCTTGTCGGTGGTGACGGTGAGCTTGATGTAACCGTCATAGACGCCGGTCTTGTCGCGCTTCACTTCCGAGACGATCACGCCCTTTTCCTTGATCATGATCGGGGCCGAGACCATGTTGACGTCGGCCACCTGCGGGCGGATGAGGCCGGCGAGCAGCGCCGACGTCAGCGCCTTGGTGTTCATCGTCGAGGTCACGCCGTCATAGAGGATCTCGATTTCCTTGATCGGATCTTCGGTCATCTGGCCGGCAAACGAGCCAAGCACGTCCGCGAGACGGATGAACGGCTTTAGGATCGGCGCTTCTTCAGCCGTGATCGACGGCATGTTGATGGCGTTCGAAACCGCACCCTTCATGAGGTAGTCCGACATCTGCTCGGCGACCTGAAGGGCGACGTTCTCCTGGGCTTCCGTGGTGGATGCACCGAGATGCGGCGTGCACACAACGTTCGGCAGGCCGAAGAGTGGGCTTTCGGTCGCGGGCTCGACTTCGAAGACGTCGAAGCCGGCACCGGCAACGTGGCCGGACTTGATGGCTTCGGCAAGGGCTGCTTCATCGACGAGACCGCCACGGGCGCAGTTGATGATGCGCACGCCCGGCTTCGTCTTGGCGATGTTTTCCTTGCCGAGGATGCCGCGGGTCTTGTCGGTCATAGGCACGTGGAGCGTGATGAAGTCTGCGCGCGGCAGAAGCTCTTCGAGCTCGACCTTCTCGACACCCATTTCCTGGGCGCGCTCAGCCGAGAGGAAGGGATCATAGGCGATGACATGCATGCCAAGGCCGATCGCCTTCTTGCAGACGATGCCGCCGATATTGCCGGCACCGATGACGCCGAGCGTCTTGCCGGTGATCTCGACACCCATGAACTTCGACTTTTCCCACTTGCCGGCCTGGGTCGAGGCATCGGCCTGCGGCAGCTGGCGGGCAACGGCGAACATCAGGGCGATGGCGTGCTCGGCGGTCGTGATCGAGTTGCCGAAGGGCGTGTTCATCACGATGATACCGCGCTTGGAGGCGGCCGGAATGTCGACATTGTCGACGCCGATACCGGCGCGGCCGATGACCTTGAGGTTGGTCGCAGCCGCGATCAGCTTTTCCGTCGCCTTGGTGGCCGAACGGATGGCCAGACCATCATAATTGCCGATGATCTCGGCGAGCTTTTCCTTGTCCTTGCCGAGCTTCGGCTGGAAGTCCACTTCAACGCCGCGATCGCGGAAGATCTGGACGGCGGTTTCCGAGAGTTCGTCGGATACGAGAACGCGAGGTGCCATGACGAGGCCTCCTTGAGAGAGTTCGTTTGAATGAGATGATGAGAATTGCGTGGCTCCGCCGGTCAGGCGGAGCCGAAATCGGCGATGATCAGGCGGCAGCCTTGGCCAGAGACGCCTTCTGCGTCTCGTAGGCGAAGGAGAGCCACGGCATCAGAGCGGCCATGTCGGCAGTCTCGATCGTGGCACCAGCCCAGATGCGAAGACCAGCCGGCGCATCGCGGTAAGCGCCGATGTCATAGGCGACACCCTGCTTCTCGAGAAGGCTGGCAATGCCCTTGGCGAAAGCCGCCTGGGCATCGGCATCGAGTGCCGTTACCTCAGGGTCGACGATCTTGACGCAGACCGAGGTGTTCGAGCGCGTCGCCGGATCAACGGCGAGATTGGCGATCCAGTCGTTCTTTTTGATGAAGTCGAAGATCACCTTGGCATTGGCATCGGCACGAGCGATCAGGGCTTCAAGGCCACCGATCGACTTTGCCCACTTCAGGGCATCGATATAGTCCTCGACGCAGAGCATCGACGGCGTGTTGATGGTCTCACCGACGAAGATGCCTTCAATCAGCTTGCCGCCCGAGGTCATGCGGAAGATCTTCGGCAGCGGCCAGGCCGGCACATAGGTCGTCAGGCGCTCGACAGCGCGCGGGGAAAGGATGATCACACCGTGACCGCCCTCGCCACCCAGAACCTTCTGCCAGGAGAAGGTGGTGACATCGAGCTTGGAGAAGTCCAGATCCTGCGCGAAGGCGGCAGACGTGGCGTCGCAGATGGTGAGACCCTTGCGATCATCAGGAATGAAATCGGCGTTCGGAACGCGGACGCCAGAGGTGGTGCCGTTCCAGGTGAAGACGACGTCGCGGTCGAAATCGACCTGCGCCAGGTCCGGAAGAAGGCCGTAGTCGGCATTGAACTTGCGGACATCGGCGAGCTTCAGTTGCTTCACCACATCGGTGACCCAGCCGGCGCCGAAGCTTTCCCAGGAGAGCATGTCGACGCCGCGTTCGCCGAGCAGCGACCACATGGCCATTTCAACGGCGCCCGTGTCGGAGGCCGGAACGATGCCGATGCGGTAGTCAGCGGGAACTTTCAGAATTTCGCGGGTAAGGTCGATGGCCAGCTTCAGCTTTTCCTTGCCAACCTTGGCGCGGTGCGAACGACCGAGCGGGGCATCGGAAAGCGCATCGAGCGACCAACCGGGGCGCTTCGAGCAGGGGCCAGACGAAAAATGAGTGTTTGCCGGACGCGCGGCGGGGGCGATCACATCAGCCATATAGATACCCTTCCAGGTAATTAGCCTCTCGTTGGGGAGAGGTGTCCCGCCGTCGGAACTACTCTTGTCGGAAAGCGTCGTCAAGCGGGTCTGCGTCGCGGTGAGCAAAATTTTTGTTCCGTCCGCGCCAAGCCGTTTCGCATCCTGAAGGGATCGTCCCCGCAGCAAGGCACTGTCATCAATCCTTCATGCACCGGGCGCATGAGCAGACGCACCGATCATCCCCGAGGCGACCGGCCCTGCTGCCTGCAGCCATCGCCGAGCACACGAGGACCGATGTTTCCGCTGACCAACACCATTCCGGGTCTCGTTTGGGCCTATCGGGTGACCGCAGGTGGCGGAAGCGAGCGCCTTCCTGCCGAATGCACGGCCCAGGAAGCCCTGCCCGGCGACGGCTTCGTCTGGCTGCATCTCAACCTTGCAGACACCCGATTGCCGACATTCCTGGAGCAGTTCCCAGAACTTACGCCACCCGTCCACGCAGCACTGACGACGCACGACACCCATGCAGCCCTCGCCGTCGACGAGGGCCTCTTGTATGGAACCTTGATCGACTTTCAGCGGGAGTTCGACGCCACGACTCGCGATATCGGCTGGCTGCATTTCGCGCTGTCGGAAAAGTTCATCATCACCACCCGACTGCAGCCGATCCGCTCGGTCGACAAGGTGCGGGCAGCCGTCGAGAAGAACGCTGGCCGCTACGCCTCGCCGCTGCAACTGTTCGAAGTACTGGTCGCGGAATTCCAGCGCGGCCTGATCGCGGTGGTTCTCGAACTCACGGAAGAGCTGAACCAGATCGAGGATCTCGTCTACGGCAGCGAACTGCGCGACGAACGTCGCCGCCTCACCCCCGTCCGCCGCCTGATCGTCCGGCTGCACCGGCATCTGCGCACCATGCTGCTGATCATGCGCCGGGCGGCCGCAACCGACGATGACGAGATGCCCGAAGGCGTCGAAGAAAGCCTCGTGCGTCTGTCGGGCAAGCTGGAAGCCGTCGATCAGGATGTCCAGGCTCTGGCCGATCGCGCACGCCTGCTGCACGAAGAACTCGACTCGAAGCAGAGTGCGGAGACCAACAGACATCTCTACATCCTGTCTTTGATGACAGCCCTGCTCCTCCCGCCCTCGCTCGTAACCGGCTTCTTCGGCATGAACACCACCAGCCTGCCTTTCGCCGAGGGACTGCACGGCACCGGCTATGCCTTCGCTTTCATCGTCATTTCCGTGATGCTGTCCTGGTGGGTTCTGCGCCGCACCGGCATTCTCTGAGGACAAACGCAACAAGGGCCCCCTGAGGGACCCTTGGTGGAAGCATGGATCAAGGATTGCAGGTGCTCGCCAGCAGCCGCGTTCAGCCTTACTTGTAGACGATCGGCTCGACCGGCGGCTCGTAGGCGACCGGCTGTTCGCAGCCGCCGAAGACATAACGCGCACCGGCATGGATGCCGTGGCTATAGAAGCCCTTGTCGTAACCAGGGCCGCCATTGGCCTGGTAGCCGAACATATCGCCGCCCAGCGTGTGGCGGAAGCGGTAGCCGACATCTGCCTTGACGTTGCAGGTGACATCGATCGAGGCGCCCGCCATCAGCTGGTAGGCGAAGCGCCAGCTGCCCTTGCCGCCATGTTCTTCCGTCGGATCGCAACCGCCGCCGTCGTCCTGGCAGGAGGTGTTGCGCAGCTTGTCCCACTTGACGTAGGAGCCGCCGATACCAGCGCCGACATACGGCGTGAAATAGGCGTAGGAACCAAGGTCGACATAAGCGTTGGCCATCAGCGTGTAGGCCTTCATCGCAGCGAGGTCGGTCGAGGTGCACGCCTCTGCAGGCGATCCGCACGTACCGGTCGTCGAGCCGCGGAAATCCGACTTGAACATATAATCAAACGTCAGATCCGTGCGCAGATAGCTGTTGACCTGGTAACCGACACCGGCGCCGACCGTGAAATTGTCCTTGATCGAAGCCGTCGTGAAGTCGGTCAGGGTGTCATTGGAACCCTGGAAATACTCGGCGCCACGCAGCTTGTTGAAGTTGTAGCCCAGATCACCGCGCAGGTACCAGCCGGAGGCTTCGGCGACCGTGACTTCCGGAGCATCGACATAGGCCGGCTGCGGCTCGGGCTGGTAAAGGTCGGCAGCAAGAACGGCTGAGCTGGCGCACAAGAGAGCCGTTGCAGCAGCAAGTATGGTTTTCGTCATGACAGGATACTCCAAATCCCAGCGTTGTCTCATCAGGCCGGTTCACGGCCCGATATCCTGAATTGGGACAGAGAATGCCGCGTAAAGGTTAAGTTGCGATTAACTACAGATCTTAACTCTAACCTTTAGTGATTTGCTTACCGTGATACCTGGATTTGCGGAACAGAAACAAAGGAAAGGCGCGGATCCCGAAGGAACCGCGCCTTAAAATATTGGATAAGCCCGATAATTCGCCTTCAAGCGGCGCGCTGGCCGGCATGACCGGCAACGGTCCCCAGGTTGAACAGTCCAAGCCGCTGATCCATCTCTGCAGCCTCGCCGGCCAAGCGGTGGATGGCAGCCGTGGTTTCCTCGACCATGGCGGCATTCTGCTGCGTCATCGTATCGAGCTGGTTCACCGAAGCGTTGATGTCGACCAGGGTCTGCGCCTCCTCCCGCGTCGACTCCATGATCTCGCCGATATGGCTGTTGATGGAGAGCACGTGTGACCCGATGCCATCCAGTGCATTCCCGGCCTTCTCGACCAGTTTCACGCCGTGATCGACTTCGCCGCGGGACTTTGAAAGCAGGTTGGCGATCTCCTTGGCGGCGTTCGAGGAGCGTTGCGCAAGTTCGCGCACCTCCTGCGCGACCACCGCGAAGCCCTTGCCACTTTCACCGGCACGCGCGGCCTCCACGCCGGCATTGAGCGCAAGCAGATTGGTCTGGAAGGCAATCTCGTCGATCACCGAAACGATCTTGTTGATCTCCTGGGACGACCCCTGAATTGCCTCCATCGCCGCGATCGTGTCGCGCATGATCAGACCCGACATGGCCGTATCGTCCTTGGCCGCGCGCGCAATGCGCTCGGCTTCTTCGGCGCGCGCGATCTGCGTCTTCACCGCGCTGGTGATCTCCTGGATCGCGCCAGCGGCCTGCGAAATCGCGGCGGCCTGTCGCTCTGTCCGCTCGGCGAGCTGATCGGCGCCCGCCCGCATCTCCTCGGAACCTTCGCGAACCGCGACCGAGTTGCCCCCGATACCGCCGAGAGTGGCACTCAACGTCTCGATCGCCTTGTTGAAATTGGAACGCAACCCTTCCAGATCGGCGGGGAAGCGGCGCTCGATGCGGAAGGCAAGATCGCCTGCAGCCAGCCTGTCGAGGCCGGTGTCGAGCGTTTCGACGACCTCCTGCAGGGTTTTCGCCTCCTGGTCCCTCTCTTCCATTCTCTGCCGGCGCTCTTCTTCGGCGCGCGCACGTTCCTCGCGGCGCTCTGCCGACTGCCTCTGTTGCTCGATGAGGGCCTGCCGGAACCGCTCCAGCGCACGCGCCATGCTGCCGATTTCGTCTCGTCGCTCCTGGTTTTCGACCGGCTGGTCGATCTGGCCGTCGGCCACAGCACCCGTAAAGATGACGAGGCGTTCGAGCGGCGCGAAGAGGCGGCGCGTAAAGATCCATGTCGCAGCCGCAAGGACACCCAGAGCCACGAGACCGGTGATCACGAGGATGGTCGCGATGCGGATGGACCCCGCCTGCAGTTCCGCTTCCGTCAGGCTCTCAGTCACCACAAAGCTCTGGTCGCCAAAGCTCACGCGTCGCCCGTAGATGACCGCAGCACCGTCCGGACGTTCTCCGGACGTTACGGAAATGCCGTCACCGGACGCGGAAAAATCGGCGCGGACATCGGTCAGTTTGCCGGCGGCATCCAGCGCGATGCCGGCGCCTTCGGCCGACACGATGGCCGCCGTCTGGCTGCTTCCAGGCACCATGCCCTTGGATAGGAGATCAACGAAGACGTCCGCCTTGACCTGGAACATCAGACTGCCCTTGAAGCTGCCGAGTTTCACCAGGGGAACCGCGAAATAGATATCCGGATAGGCCGCATCGGCGCCAACCGAAAGCCCCGAAAAATTGACGCCGACGACGTCGTCGACTGCTTTTGCAGCGGCATCGACGGACTGCTGATAGACTTTTCCGAGACCTGTCGCGGCGAAGCTTCCGTCTTTCAGGTTTTCGGCAAAGGCCGGTCCCTTCTTGTAGGAGTAGACGACGTTGCCATTCTGGTCGGCGATCAGCATGTCGCTAAAACTCGTTCCGTCCAGATAGGCGGCAACCTGGGTCTGGGTTGTTTCATGGGTGGAATAGTAGAAGCCGCTCGGCCCTTCCGGCTTGATCAGCTTTTCCCGCTCGCCAGCCTGGAAGGGGTTTTCCTTGACGAAGATCTGCTGCAGTTCCGCCTTGGCATCGCCGCTGCTCTTGGTGATCGTGTTCCAGCCGCTCTTCAGACCCGTGAGGGACTGCTGCAGGGTTTCGATCTTTGCAATGGAAGCCGCCTGATTTTCCAGCGCATGCAGCTTCTCGGTCAACAGATCGCCGCGAAAGGTCAGCGTACTCGCCATCGCCTTTTCCGTCTGCTCGCCAAACAGCTGGCTCGAGCTGCGATAGGCGAAGATGTTCAGGAGGGCGACGGTGATGAAGGTCAGGACCAGAAAGACGGCGATGACCTTGAACGAAAGCGAATGAATGCGAGCTGTCATAACTGTTCCCCGGACGACCCGGCCACAGCTGGCCACGGTCGGAGTTTCGATCTGCCGCATGGATCGGCAGATTCTCTCTTTATCGGGGAACAATCGCTCTCCAGGCCTTAATCGCCCGTAAAGACGGCACGCGAAACCCTGTAATCTCGGGGGTCAGACCACCTGAGCCACATCTGCTCTGAGCCCGGCAAAGAGCTCGACGGATCGGATCCGCGCAGCGAGATCATGAACGGGCGTTGAAACGATGATTTCGTCGGGGCGAACCTCCGCGATGAAAAGGGCGAGCTTCTCCGCTGCGGTTTCCGCTGAACCGACAATCGCATAGCGCAACGTGTGTTCGACGCCGATCCGCTCGATTTCAGACCAGAACCCATCCATGCTGTCGACGGGCCTGGGGAACGGCCGGCGAATATTGCGCCGCAGATTGACGAACTGCTGCTGCGCGGAGGTGAAGAGGTGAGACGCCTCGCGATCCGTATCCGCGATTGCCGCCATCGTGCCGACCATGACATACGGCTTTTGCAACGCCGCTGAAGGCTGGAACCGCTCGCGATAGATCGCAACCGCATCCAGCAGTTGGTCTGGCGCGAAATGCGAGGCAAAGGCATAGGGCAGGCCGAGGGCTGCTGCGAGATGAGCGCTGTAGAGGCTGGATCCAAGGAGCCAGATCGGCACATGGCTGTTCATGCCGGGAACGGCGATCAGACCGCCCTCCTCATCCGGCTCTCCCATCAATCTCTGCAATTCGAGAATGTCGTGCGGAAAGCTCTCGGCACCCGCTTCCATATTCCGGCGGAGCGCCCGAGCGGTTCGCATGTCGGTCCCCGGCGCGCGGCCGAGGCCGAGCTCAATGCGGCCCGGATAGAGCGCCTCCAGTGTCCCGAACTGCTCGGCGATCACCAGAGGCGAGTGGTTGGGCAGCATGATGCCGCCGGAGCCCACCCGGATCGTCTCGGTCCCGGCTGCGACATGGGAGATGACCAAGGAAGTCGCGGCACTGGCAATACCAGGCATACCGTGATGTTCGGCGAGCCAGAACCGCCGATACCCGTTCCTCTCGGCCGCCTGCGCGAGTGTCCGCGAAGCGTCGAGAGCCTCGCGGACGCCGTGCCCTTCGGCAATCGGAGAGAGATCGAGAATGGAAAACGGGATCATGTCTGAAGCCTTTGATCTATGTCCAGCTCATGTAGGGACGCCCGTCCAGGCACCCAAGAGGATATGATAATAAATTATAACCACTCTCGGTGTTTTTGTTTTGTTCACATTTCTCTGGCACTCGTCGGCCATTCCAGCGTAAGGTGTTCCATGACTTCCACGATTCGCATCATCGGCATAGACCCCGGCCTGCGCCGTTGCGGCTGGGGCGTCATAGAGACGCTCGGCAACTCCCTGCGCTTCGTCGCCTCGGGCACGGTGACATCGGACGGCGACATGGACCTCGCCTCCCGGCTGTGCCAGTTGCATGACGGCCTCGCCGAGGTCGTCCATACCTACCAGCCCGATGAAGCGGCGGTCGAACAGACCTTCGTCAACAAAGATGCCGTGGCCACCCTGAAGCTTGGCCAGGCCCGCGGCATCGCCATGCTCGTTCCTGCCCGAGCCGGTCTGCGGGTCGCGGAATACGCGCCGAACGCCGTGAAGAAAGCCGTCATTGGCGTAGGCCACGGCGAAAAGCAGCAGATCCATATGATGCTGAAGATCCTAATGCCCAAGGCGGAATTCAAGGGCAACGACGCAGCCGACGCACTCGCCATCGCCATCTGCCACGCCCACAATCGCGGCGGCGACAGAATGCGCAAGGTGCTGGCCTCCGCCTGATTTGTTCTTGACTTGTTCCATATCCACCTGTAAGTAATACCCGAGAGGTATTACCATGCGCGTCACCGAAAAAGGTCAGGTCACCATCCCCAAGGACATCCGTGATCGGCTCGATATCAAGCCGGGATCGGAGGTGAACTTTGTCGTGGCAGAGGCGGGCGTCATGCTGGTCAAAAACGGCGATGCCGGCGACGCATTCGAGGATTTCGACGCCTGGGCCAAAAGTGTCGAGGGGACGTTCGACACGCATGGAATGACATCTGACGAGTATGTCGATTGGCTTCGAGGACCGCGTGATGACCTCGACCATCCTTGACACCCATGCTCTGATTGATGTGCTCGGACCGAAGAGCCCGACGCGGGTATGGTCACTGGGCGCCATGAGGCGTTGCTTCCACGAGGGGCCGCTGGTGATCAATCCTGTCATCTGGTCTGAGCTTGCAGCCTCACCGCTGAGCGAACAACAACTCAGCCAGGCGCTCGATTGGCTCGATTTGAAAAAAGAACCGCTTTCCTATGAAGTGGCATTCCGCGCCGGCAAGGCCCATCTGCTTTATCGAAAGAACGGTGGACAGCGAGAGCGGACACTCCCGGATTTTTTCATCGGCGCGCATGCAGCCGTCCGTTCGCATCGTCTGCTGACGCGGGATGCAGCGCGCTACCGCAGCTATTTCCCGGATATCGATATCATCTCCCCAGAAACCCATCCTCTTTAACGCGACGGACGCTCCCATGATCGGCAAACTCAAAGGCACCATCGACGAGATCGGCGACGACCACGTGCTCGTCGACGTCCACGGCGTCTGCTACGTCGCCCACTGCTCGTCGCGCACCCTGTCGCGCATCGGCTCGGCCGGCGAAGCGGTCGTGCTCTTCATCGAGACCTATGTGCGCGAAGACCAACTGAAGCTCTTCGGCTTCATGAGCGCGCTGGAGCGCGAATGGTTCAACCTCCTGCAGAGCGTCCAGGGCGTCGGTGCCAAGGTGGCGCTTGCCGTACTCTCGACCCTCACCCCATCGGAACTCGCCAACGCGATTGCCCTGCAGGACAAGGCCGCGATCTCCCGCGCCCCCGGCGTCGGGCCCAAGGTGGCGCTGCGCCTCGTCACCGAACTGAAGAACAAGGCTCCCGCCTTTGCCGGCGAGGCGTCAGCCAACATCGGCCTCAAGCAGGAACTCGGCGAAGGCGTCGCCTCCGCCCCTGTCGCCGATGCCGTCTCGGCCCTCACCAATCTCGGCTACTCGCGCGACCAGGCGGCCAATGCCATTGCCGCGGCGCTGAAGAATGGCGGCGAAGGGGCAGACAGTGCCAAGCTGATCCGGTTGGGGCTGAAGGAACTGTCGCGGTAGGAATTGGTGAGAAAGCGAAAGACTGGTATGCTTCGCGTAAGAATTCTTTGAGGAGGTAAGACATGGGTGCCTTTACCACGATGACCTCCAAGGGTCAGATTACGATCCCGAGCGAAGTTAGAGATGCGCTAAAGCTGGAACCAGGCACAAGGTTCTATGTCGCTGCCCGAAATGGTCAGGTGGTGGCGATCCCGAAAAACAAGAACCTGATGGATCTTGCCGGCTTCTTCAAGCTGCCCCCAGGGGCAACCTTGAGCCTTGAAGACATGGCGGAGGCCGTGGCCAACGCCGTGGTCGAAGACGATCAGCGCATCCTGCGCGAAACCGCAGAGCGATTGAAGTGATCGGCGTCGATACCAATGTCCTCGTTCGATTTCTTGTCGAGGACGATCCCAGGCAAAACGAACTGGCGCGCGACTTCTTCTCTCAGCGAAGCGCCGACGACCCTGCATTCATCAGCGCAACGGTCCTTGCCGAAACTGTTTGGGTTTTGCATCGAAGACTGAAGCTTCCTCTGGCCGCGATCAGCGATCTCGTTCAGAATTTGTTGGCGGCGGATCGACTTGTTGTTGAATTCACAGAAGAACTTGACGCGCTCCTCTCTCAAGACACGCCACGGACGGATATTGCAGACTACCTGATTGCCTGGTCGGCAGCGCGCGCTGGCTGCAAGACGACCGTAACTTTTGACAAAACCTCGGCCGGGGCGATACCCGGCATGGAACTCCTCGCATGATGACCAACAACCCGATCCTGACCCCGGAAAAGCGCGGCGAAGACTTGGACGCAGCACTCCGGCCGCAGACGCTTGACGACTTCACCGGACAGGCGGAGGCCCGCGCCAACCTGAAGATCTTCATCGAGGCCGCGAAGAACCGCGGCGAGGCACTGGACCACGTCCTCTTCGTCGGCCCGCCGGGTCTCGGCAAGACGACGCTCGCCCAGATCATGGCCAAGGAACTCGGCGTCAACTTCCGCTCGACCTCCGGCCCGGTCATCGCCAAGGCCGGCGATCTTGCCGCCCTCCTCACCAATCTCGAAGAGCGCGACGTGCTCTTCATCGACGAGATCCATCGACTGAGCCCCGCCGTCGAGGAAATCCTCTATCCGGCCATGGAGGATTTTCAGCTCGATCTGATCATCGGCGAAGGCCCGGCTGCCCGCTCGGTGAAGATCGACCTGTCGAAATTCACCCTTGTTGCCGCCACCACCCGCCTAGGCTTGCTCACAACCCCGCTGCGCGACCGTTTCGGCATTCCCGTGCGCCTCAATTTCTACACCGTCGAAGAACTGGAATCGATCGTCCGCCGTGGCGCCCGTCTGTTGAACCTGCCGATGACCGAGGATGGCGCCCGCGAAGTCGCGCGCCGGGCGCGGGGTACGCCGCGCATCGCCGGCCGCCTGCTCCGCCGCGTCCGCGACTTCGCCGAAGTCGCCCGCGCCGAAGCCGTCACCCGCGAGATCGCCGACGAAGCGCTGACGCGCCTCAACGTAGACAATATGGGACTCGACCAGCTCGACATGCGCTACCTCTCGATGATCGCCGTCAATTTCGGCGGCGGCCCGGTCGGCATCGAAACCATTGCCGCCGGTCTCTCCGAGCCACGCGACGCCATTGAGGACATCATCGAACCCTACATGATCCAGCAGGGCTTCATTCAGCGCACCCCGCGTGGCCGTGTTTTGACGGCCACCGCTTGGAAACATCTCGGGATGACCCCACCAAAGGATCTAGAGGCTGCACAATTCAGGCTGACACTCGAGGACGACTGACCTCATGTCCAAACGCACCCTCATCACCATCAAGGACGGCAACCGGCGCTTCAACCACCGCATCGCTGGCCTCGCCTTCCGCCACGGACACGTCCTCGTCCACCGCGCCACCCACGAGACCTTCTGGACCTTTCCGGGCGGACGCGCCGAGATTGGTGAGACCTCGACGGAGACGCTCGTGCGCGAAATGCAGGAGGAGCTGGGCGTCGAGGCTGCCGTTGGCCCCCTTCTCTGGATCGTCGAAAACTTCTTCGACTACGAGGGCAAGGCCTGGCACGAACTCGGGCTTTATTACCGCATGGACATCCCCGATCACTTCCCCTTCCATGCGTCCGACATCGTCCACCGCAACGAAGACGGCAAGAACAGCCTCGAATTCAAGTGGGTACCGGCGACACGGCAAGCCCTGACCGCGCTCGATATCCCGCCTTACTTCATCGCCGACGAAATCGAGACCCTGCCCACCGCGCCGAAGCACATCGTCTGGAACGACGGAGACCTGGACACGCCATGACCAATGCGATCAGGTTCATTCGCAAGCTCGCTTTTGCCAATATGCTGGCCAACGACCGGCTGCACGAGGCGGTTTCCGCCCTTCAGTCCGGCGAATTCGAGGGGCCGCGAAGCGGCTTCTTTCCGTCGCTGGTCGCGACCCTCAATCACATCCTGATCATCGACTGGTTCTACATCGACGCTCTGGAGGGCGGCAACCTCGGCCCTAGAGCCTGGCAGAACGCGGTACCATACCCGGTCGCAGCCGAACTCCGCGCCGCGCAACAGGCATCCGACCTTCGCCTGTTGACCTTGTGCCAGAAGCTTGGGGACGAAGATCTCGGACGTCCTACCCGCATCCACCGCACCGGCCGCATTCAGGTGGAGCGCACGGACGACGTGCTCTCCCATCTCTTCCAGCATCAGACCCACCATCGCGGCCAGGCGCATGCCATGCTGTCAGGCACCAGCATCAAGCCGCCGCAATTGGACGAATTCATCGTCGCCGATGATGCGGCGAGCCGCGTCGACGTGATGGAAAGGCTGGGAGTGACGGAAGCAGACGTCATGGATCTGGACAGATGAGACCGTCATGCGCTAGCGAGCGCAGCACGTGAAGCCCTTGTCCCCTCGGCAATCGTTCGAGGGGAGGAGCCGTTGAGACGATCGCCGCCGGAGAATACCATGACATCCCTATCCGTTTCCCTCTCCGGCGAGATCACCGACGGCGTGCACTCCCTCACACAGCGCGTCTATTACGAGGACACCGATTTCTCCGGCGCCGTCTATCACGCCCGCTATCTGCATTTCATGGAGCGCGCCCGCACCGATTATCTGCGCTGCCTCGGCGTCGAACAGTCGGACCTCTTCCACTCTTCGGACGAAGGGCTGGCCTTCATGGTCCACCGCATGGAAATCGACTTCAAGGCCCCGGCCCGCATGGACGACATCATCACGGTGCGCACGCGCACGGAAAAAGCCGGCGGCGCCAAGATGGTGTTGCAGCAGGAAGTCCTCCGCGATGGCGGTCTACTGATCGCGGCCAAGGTGATCATCGCCGTCGTCAATCGAAGCGGCCGGCCGCGGCGGCTGCCCGAAGCTCTCGCTTCACAGTTCCTGGGTCAGTCCTGACATCTCTGTGATCCCCCCGAAAGTAACGCCTTCTTAACCATAATAGGGTCTTACTCCGGAGTGGGAGTTTGTGCACCGCACGCCTTCCTTTGACCAAATTTTCAGCCCAGAAGGCATTCTGGGAGCTTAGGCGGGATAGGGATGTCGGCGGCAGCGACCGCATTCTTCCAGCAGCACAGCTCATGTCGCCGCCCGGTCCTCTCACCGGGCGTTTGGATTTCGGGGATTTTTAGGCGATGGAACAAGTTGGAATGGCAGCAGCGACCCACGACGTGAGCTTGTGGGGACTGTTCATGCAGGCGGGCCTGATCGTCAAGCTGGTCATGCTCGGCCTCTTGGCCGCCTCGGTCTGGACCTGGGCGATCGTCATCGACAAATATCTGAGCTATGCCCGTGCGCGCCGCCAGTTCGACCAGTTCGAGCAGGTGTTCTGGTCCGGCCAGTCGCTGGAAGAGCTTTACCGCACACTCGCCGAGCGTAACAACACTGGCCTTGCCGCCATGTTCGTCGCCGCCATGCGCGAATGGAAGAAGAGTTTTGAGCGCGGCGCCCGCTCGCCGATCGGCCTGCAGATGCGTATCGACCGCGCCATGGACGTGACCATGGCACGTGAGTCGGAAACGCTGGAAGCCCGCCTCTCCTCGCTCGCCACCATCGGCTCTGCCGCGCCCTTCATCGGCCTCTTCGGTACCGTCATCGGTATCATGACCTCGTTCCAGGCCATCGCCGGCTCGAAGAACACCAGCCTCGCCGTCGTCGCCCCCGGTATCGCCGAAGCACTGCTCGCGACCGCGATCGGTCTCATCGCTGCTATCCCCGCCGTCATCGCCTACAACAAGTTCTCGGGCGAATCCGGCAAGCTCACCGCACGCATGGAAGGCTTCGCCGACGAATTCTCGGCCATCCTCTCGCGCCAAATCGACGAGAAGCTGCAGCCCCGCCAGGCGGCGCAATAAGGCCTCGACGGCAGGAGATTAGCGCATGGGAATGTCGGTCGGTTCAGGTGGAGGAGGCGGAGGCCGTCGCGGACGTCGCAGCGGCAAGCGCGCCCTCGTCAGCGAAATCAACGTCACCCCGATGGTCGACGTCATGCTGGTGCTTCTGATCATCTTCATGGTCGCAGCGCCAATGATGACGGTCGGCGTTCCCATCGACCTGCCGCAGACGCAGGCCAAGGCGATGAACAGCGAAACCCAGCCGATCACCGTCTCGGTCAATCCGAAGGGCGAGATCTATCTGCAGGAAACGGCAATCCCGATCGACGAGGTCGTGCCGAAGCTGCAGGCGATCGCCACCACCGGCTACAATGAACGCATCTACGTACGCGCCGACACCGCCGCCACCTATGGCATCGTCATGCAGGTCATGGCGCGGATATCGGCCGCCGGCTTCACCAATATCGGTCTCGTGACCTTGCAGGAACAGCAGAACTGATCGGACGACATGAAGGGCAGCCTCTTCACATCTACGTTTCTGCACGGACTGGCGCTCGTAGCGACGCTGGTGAGCCTCGGCTCGCCTGAAAAGCTGGAAGTGGTCAACATGGAATCGCTTCCGGTCGACATCGTACCGATTGAAGAGTTCACCCAGATCCAGCAGGGCGACAAGAAGGCCCCGCTCGCCGAAAAATCCGCGCCCGTTCCGACCAAAAAGCCGCCGATTGCGCAGCCCGCCGAGAACTTCGGCGACAACGAGGTTGACCTGAAATCGCCGCCGACACCATCCAAGCGTCCGGTCGAGCAGGAAGTCGCGGCTGCCCCGGAAAAGGTCGAGACCCCGGTGCCGGAGCCCGATCCCGAGGTCAACGACGTCAAGGAAATCGTCAAGGAAGAGACGGCCCCGCCACCGGAGCCGAAACCCGCCGAGCCGACGCCGCCGGAAGAGACCAAGCCACCCGAACCCGCGCCCGCCGAACAGGCCGCTGCCGAGGAAATCCCGCTGCCTGAACAGGCGCCAATCCCGGCCGCCCGTCCGCAGCCGGAAGTCGCCAAGCCCGCCGAGAAAAAGCCGGAGCCGAAGACGACCGCGAAAAAGGACGCTAAGCAGGATACCAAGACGCAGGAAACCGCCAAGTCGAAGCAGCAGATGGAAAGCGATTTCAATGCTGACGAAGTGGCCGCCCTGCTCAACAAGACGGATGCGGCCGGTGGCGGCGCCAAACGCTCGACCGACAAGGCAGCGCTCGGCGGCAAGACCAATACCGGTGGCTCCAAGCTCAGCCAAAGCGAACTCGATGCCCTGCGCGGCATCATTCAGAACAATTGGCTGATCACCCCGGGCATGGCCGATGCCGCCGACGTGCGCATCCGCGTCACCTTCCGCCTGGACGAAAACGGCGAACTGGTCGGTGAACCGGAGGCGAGCGCCACCGGTGGCTCCCCCAGCGCCCAACAGGTCCTCATGAGCGGCGCCGTGCGTGCCGTTCGCAAATCCGCCCCGTTCACCAATCTGCCGCGGGACAAATACGACGCTTGGTCTGAAGTTGTCGTCAATTTCGACCCCAGCGAACTGATGTAAGAGCTGAAAGGCTTCGAGAGCATGAAAAACGCATTCCTCCGACTTCTGCTGGTCTGTGCCGGCCTGGCCGGTGCCTTCGTTTCCCCCGCGAACGCAGCCGTGGAAATCAATATCAACCGCGGCAACGTGCAGCCGCTGCCCATCGCCATCACCGACTTCATCTCGGGTGACGGCATCGGTGCGCAGATCTCGGCCGTCGTCGAGGCCGACCTGAAGCGGTCCGGCCTGTTCGCCCCGATCAACCGCCAGGCCTTCATCGAGAAGATCTCCAATCCCGACCAGCCGCCGCGCTTCGAGGACTGGAAGGTGATCAAGGCAGACGCCCTGGTCGTCGGCCGCATCACCCGCGAAGCCGACGGTCGGCTGCGCGCCGAATTCCGCCTGTGGGACACCTTCGGCGGCCAGCAGATGACCGGCCAGCAGTTCTTCACCGACCCGAAGAACTGGCGCCGCGTGGCCCACATCATCGCCGACGCCATCTATGAGCGCATCACCGGTGAGAAGGGCTATTTCGACACCCGGGTCGTGTTCGTCTCCGAAAGCGGCCCGAAGACCGACCGCAAGCGCCAGCTGGCGATCATGGACCAGGACGGCGAGAACGTCCGCATGCTGACCAACAGCAAGGACATCGTTCTGACGCCGCGCTTCTCGCCGAGCCGCCAGGAAATCACCTACATGTCCTTCGAGGGCGACCAGCCCCGCGTTTACCTGCTCCAGCTGGAGACCGGTGGCCGTGAAGTGGTCGGCAACTTCCCGGGCATGACATTTGCTCCCCGCTTCTCGCCGGATGGCCAGCGCGTCATCATGAGCCTCCAGCAGGACGGCAATGCCAATATTTACACGATGGACCTGCGCTCGCGCACGACCACCCGCCTGACCTCGACGGCGGCGATCGACACCTCTCCGTCCTATTCACCCGATGGCAGCCAGATCGTGTTCGAAAGTGACCGTGGCGGCCGCCAGCAGCTTTATGTCATGGGGGCCGACGGCTCCGGCCAGCGCCGCATCTCCTTCGGCGACGGCTCCTACTCGACCCCGGTCTGGTCTCCGCGCGGTGACCTGATCGCCTTCACCAAGCAGTCGGGCGGCAAGTTCTCGATCGGCGTGATGAAGACCGACGGTTCGGGCGAACGCATCCTCACCACTGGCTTCCACAACGAAGGTCCGACCTGGGCACCGAACGGCCGCGTCCTGATGTTCTTCCGCCAGAATGCCGGCGCTGGCGGTCCTCAGCTCTACTCGATCGACCTGTCGGGTTACAACGAACAGCAGGTGAAGACCCCCTCCTTCGCATCCGACCCGGCCTGGTCGCCTTTGATGGAATAGCACTGACTGAAAAGAGGCGCGAAAGCGCCTCTTTTTCGCCGTAAACTCAGGCAAATCGGGCGTCATCCCATTCGAATTGTCGATTTGTTAACCATGATTGTTGGAAGCCGGTTAACCGCGATTGGTTATGGTCCAGCAACCCTAACAGGAAATTCAAGGAGACCGGCATGAGCCGCATTCACACTCCGGCCAAGAGCCGTCTGCAGACCCTCGCCAGCAACCCGGCCCTCATTGCCCTCACGGTCGCTCTGGCGCTTGCTGGCTGCGCCAATAAGAAGAACCTGCCGAACAGCGCCGGTGACCTCGGCCTCGGCGCCGGCGGCGCAGGTGCCGCCACCCCGGGCTCGACCCAGGACTTCACCGTCAATGTCGGCGACCGCATCTTCTTCGATACGGATTCGACCTCGATCCGTGCGGATGCCGCCCAGACGCTCGACCGTCAGGCCCAGTGGCTCGCCCGTTACCCGAACTACGCCATCACCATTGAAGGTCATGCCGACGAGCGCGGCACCCGCGAATACAACCTGGCACTCGGCGCCCGCCGTGCAGCCGCGACCCGCGACTACCTCGCCCAGCGTGGTGTTCCGGCGCAGCGCATGAAGACCATCTCCTACGGCAAGGAACGTCCGGTCGCTGTATGCGACGACATCTCCTGCTGGTCGCAGAACCGCCGCGCAGTCACCGTTCTCGGTGGCGCCGGCATGTGATCCGCAACGGATCGCCTGAACACGAAAGGCGGCCCCCGGGCCGCCTTTTACATTTCTCCTTAGTTTGGCCGAACTTGGTTGCTTTTTGCAGGCAATTGGAAAAATCTCCTGTCGGCGCCGGTTCGGTGCACTTCATCGCGAAAACAGGAAAAGGGACATGAAGAAACTTGTGATGGCCGCACTGCTAGCGACGGCCTCGCTCACGGGACTGCATGGCAGCGCAGAGGCGTTCCAGCTGTTTCCGAACGTCTCGCTCGGCCATAAGAAAGCGCCGGAGCAGCCGAAGGCCGAGGTCCACATGGCCCAGGCCACCGATCCGACCCTGCGTGTCCAGCAGCTCGAAGAAGAGATCCGCACCCTCAATGGTCGCATTGAGGAAATGAGCTTCCAGCTTCTGCAGATGCAGGAGACGATCCGCAAGCAGCAGGAAGACAACGAGTTCCGCTTCCAGGATCTTGAAAAGAAGAAGACGGGCTCGCTGACGAAACCCGTCGACGGTGGCGGTGGATCCGATTCCGTCGCCCAGATCATCACTGATACCCCCGACGTCGGCGCCAGCGCCGACGTTTCCGGTACTGCACCCGGCGAACAGACGCTGGGTGAGATTGCGCTCGATGACAGCGGTATGCCCATTGGCGCGACGCTCAACGAAGAACCCGGCGCCAACGCTTCGGCACTGCCCGGCGTCGAGGCTCCGACTGTCGCTCCGTCGGTCACGCCACCCGCCGCCCCCAAGGAAACCGCATCCCTGAACTCCGAGGCGGACGTCTATCAGGTCGCCTACGGCCATGTTCTCTCCGGCGATTACAGCCTGGCCGAAAGCGAATTCCGCGACTTCATCGAAGCCTATCCGAGCAGCGCCAAGATTGCAGACGCCAACTTCTGGCTCGGCGAAGCGCTCTACTCGCAGGGCAACTACAACGAGGCGGCCAAGACCTTCCTCAACGCCCACCAGACCTACAACACCTCGCCGAAGGCGCCTGAAATGTTGCTGAAGCTCGGCATGTCGCTCGCCGCCCTCGACAACACCGAGACCGCCTGCGCGACGCTGCGCGAAGTCTCCAAGCGTTATCCGAAAGCCTCCCGCGCCGTCGTTTCCAAGGTCGCGAGCGAGCAGAAGCGCCTGCGTTGCTGATGACATCCGAGGCCGGGACATCGGTCCTGCCGGAACCTCGCATGCCGCAAGAGGCTGCTCGCGCCTTTCTCTCTTCTTTGAACAAGCCTTCCCGCCTGCTGGTTGCCATTTCTGGCGGCAGCGACTCCACCGGCCTTCTCCTCGCCCTCCTTGAGGTGCTCCGTGCCGGCAGCTTTCCCCATTCCATTTGCGCCGTCACCGTCGATCACGGACTGCGCCCCGCCTCCACCGCCGAGGCGCGCGCCGTCCAAAAACTGTGCCAGAGTCTCGAGATCCCGCACCAATCTATCCGCTGGACCGGCGACAAACCGACCACAGGCCTCTCCGCCGCCGCCCGCAATGCGCGTTACCGCATGCTCGCCGAAGCCGCCAGCGAGTTTGGAGCGGACGCCGTGGTGACCGGCCACACTCTCGACGATCAGGTCGAGACGATTACCATGCGTTCGGAACGATCCGCGGAGGGCGCACTCGGTCTTTCTGGCATGGCCGCCGCCACCCTTTACGAACGCCGTCTGTGGATCCTGCGCCCGTTCTTGGCGACCACACGCGCCGCCATTCGCGATTTCGTCAACAGCGCAGGGCACGGCTGGATCGATGACCCGAGCAACGAAGATCTTCGCTCCGAACGGGTCCGTATCCGGCAGCGGCAAATCTCCCCCGACCTGCGCGCGATCGCCAGGGCTGGCGCGGAACGGCGGGCGCTTTCGACACGCGCCGCCGCGTGGCTGGCAGATCATGCCGAGGTCATCGGTGATGGAGCCTTGCGCCTGCGTTTAAACAGCGATGCGTGGGCAGAGACAACCGAAGCCCGGCATGTCCTCGCTACACTCTCCGCAATCCTTGGGGGGCGGCCGCACCGCCCCGCAACGCACGCGATGGAACGGCTGGGCGCGCAGAGTTCGACGAAGAGGGACTTTGCGCAAACGCTCTCCGGTTGCCTCGTCGTCTGTCGAAAATTGGATTTGTTCCTCACGCGCGAGAGGCGCGGTCTTTTGCCGCTCCCCCTGCCCTCCGGAGCGAGCGCCGTCTGGGACGGACGCTACGAGATCGTCAACGACAGCGGCACCGATGTCATCGTTTCGCCTGGTCCGGCGCCAGAGATCGCGCCTGATTTACCCCACCGTATTCGTCTCGCCATGGCCGGAAACTGCCCGCAGATCCGGCGTTTCTGCGCGACCACGGACACCAACGCCCCGGCCGTCACCGTCACCCCGCGGCTCTCTGTCTTCGATCAGTTCCTGCCCGACTTCGATCTTCCGCTCGCCGACGAGATCGCGCGTCTTTTCGGCCGGGAACCTGCAATTGCCTGTCCCGTTTAAGACTTATTGACGGAAAACGATGGGAGAGGGCCGGTTTGCCTTGGCAATGGCGCAGTGCGCTCCTATGTTAGCCGGTAAGATAGCGGGGTTCCGTCCCGCAGCACATGTTCGGGGAATTCCATGAACCCAAATTTTCGCAATTTCGCGCTCTGGGCGATCATCGCTCTCCTGCTGATCGCTTTGTTCAGCATGTTCCAGACGTCACCGTCGCAATCGAGCTCGCGCGAGATTCCGTATTCTCAGTTCCTGCGTGAAGTCGATTCGGGCCGCGTCCGTGACGTCACGGTCACCGGCAACCGCGTTCTCGGCACCTATTCCGAAAACGGCACCGCCTTCCAGACCTATGCTCCTGTCGTTGACGACAACCTGTTGAGCAAGCTGGAAGCCAAGAACGTGATGATCGTGGCCCGCCCGGAAACAGACGGCTCCTCCGGCTTCCTGAGCTATATCGGCACGCTTCTCCCCATGCTGCTGATCCTCGGCGTCTGGCTCTTCTTCATGCGCCAGATGCAGGGTGGCTCGCGCGGCGCTATGGGCTTCGGCAAGTCCAAGGCGAAGCTGCTCACGGAAGCGCATGGCCGCGTCACCTTCGACGATGTCGCAGGTGTGGACGAAGCCAAGCAGGATCTCGAAGAAATCGTCGAATTCCTGCGCGACCCGCAGAAGTTCCAGCGCCTCGGCGGCAAGATCCCGCGCGGCGTGCTGCTGGTTGGCCCTCCCGGCACCGGTAAGACGCTGCTCGCCCGCTCGGTCGCCGGCGAAGCCAACGTGCCCTTCTTCACCATCTCCGGTTCGGACTTCGTTGAAATGTTCGTCGGCGTCGGTGCAAGCCGCGTCCGCGACATGTTCGAACAGGCCAAGAAGAATGCGCCCTGCATCATCTTCATCGACGAAATCGACGCCGTCGGTCGCCATCGTGGCGCCGGCCTCGGCGGCGGTAACGATGAACGCGAGCAGACGCTCAACCAGTTGCTGGTCGAGATGGACGGCTTCGAGGCCAATGAAGGCATCATCCTGATCGCCGCGACCAACCGTCCCGACGTTCTCGACCCCGCTCTTCTGCGTCCGGGCCGCTTCGACCGCCAGGTCGTCGTGCCGAACCCCGACATCGTCGGCCGCGAACGCATCCTCAAGGTCCATGCCCGCAACGTGCCGCTGGCGCCGAATGTCGACCTCAAGGTTCTCGCCCGTGGCACGCCCGGCTTTTCCGGTGCAGACCTGATGAACCTCGTCAACGAAGCCGCCCTGATGGCTGCCCGCCGCAACAAGCGCGTCGTCACAATGCAGGAATTCGAAGACGCCAAGGACAAGATCATGATGGGTGCGGAACGCCGCTCGTCCGCCATGACCGAAGCCGAGAAGAAACTGACCGCCTATCACGAAGCCGGCCATGCCATCACCGCGCTGCAGGTGCCGGTCGCAGACCCGCTGCACAAGGCGACAATCATTCCGCGCGGCCGTGCCCTCGGCATGGTCATGCAGCTCCCCGAAGGCGACCGCTATTCGATGAGCTACAAGTGGATGGTCTCCCGCCTGATCATCATGATGGGTGGCCGCGTTGCCGAAGAGCTGACTTTCGGTAAGGAGAACATCACATCGGGCGCCTCCTCCGACATTGAGCAGGCGACCAAACTCGCCCGCGCCATGGTCACCCAGTGGGGCTTCTCCGACGTGCTCGGCCAGGTCGCCTATGGTGAGAACCAGCAGGAGGTCTTCCTCGGTCACTCGGTCTCGCAGTCGAAGAACGTCTCGGAATCGACCGCGCAGAAGATCGACACCGAAGTGCGTCGCCTGATCGACGAAGCCTATACGGAAGCGCGTCGCATCCTGACCGACCACCACGACGAATTCGTCGCCATTGCCGAAGGCCTGCTCGAATACGAGACACTGACCGGCGATGAGATCAAGGCGCTGATCCGCGGCGAAAAGCCGGCCCGTGACAGCGGCGACGAAGGCCCGACCAGCCGCAGCTCGGCAGTCCCGTCCACGGGACGCAAGGACGTCAACAAAGGCGGTGAGGCCGAGGGCGGCCTGGAGCCGCAGCCGCACTGAGCGGATCTTGACCTGATAGACGCAGAGGCCGCCCACCCGGGCGGCCTTTTTCGTTGCCGCCGACGCGACACGGAAGAAGCGACAGCATTGGTAACGGGATGTAATCAGTTTTTGCCGTAATTTATGTGTTCTTTGCCGCGAACTGTGGCATGAGCAGCCGACCTATTGGCGTCGGTGCGCCCTTAACCGGGCCTGAGCCGGCAGCCGCCCGGCATGGACTTGAAGGAAAACAGATGACACGTCGTTATTTTGGCACCGATGGCATTCGCGGTCTGTCGAACCGATTCCCGATGACGCCGGACCTCGCCATGCGCGTCGGCATTGCCGCCGGCACGATTTTTCGCCGTGGCGGCCATCGCCACAGAGTGGTGATCGGCAAGGATACCCGCCTCTCCGGTTACATGCTTGAAAACGCCATGGTCGCGGGCTTCACCGCAGCCGGCCTCGACGCCTTCGTCCTTGGCCCGATCCCGACGCCGGCCGTTGCCATGCTCACCCGTTCGCTCCGCTGCGATCTCGGCGTCATGATCTCCGCCTCTCACAATCCCTTCGCCGACAACGGCATCAAGCTCTTCGGCCCAGATGGCTACAAGCTCTCCGACGAGCTGGAACTGCAGATCGAGGAGCTGCTGGAAAAGGATATCTATGGCCAGCTGGCAGCGCCGACGGAAATCGGCCGCGCCAAGCGTATCGACGGCGTTCACGACCGGTATGTTGAATTTGCCAAACGCACCCTGCCCCGCGACGTGACGCTGCACGGGCTTCGCGTTGCCATCGATTGCGCAAACGGCGCCGCCTACAAGGTCGCGCCGGCCGCACTTTGGGAACTCGGCGCCGATGTGGTGACCATCGGCAACGAACCGAACGGCACCAACATCAATCTCGATTGCGGCTCCACCCATCCGGAGGCGCTGCAGAAGAAGGTTCACGAAGTCCGTGCCGACATCGGCATTGCCCTCGATGGCGATGCCGACCGTGTCATCATCGTTGACGAGAATGGCACCGTGATCGACGGCGACCAACTGATGGCCGTTGTCGCGGAAACCTGGGCACAGGATGGGACGCTGCGCGGCAACGGCATTGTCGCCACCGTGATGTCCAATCTCGGCCTCGAGCGCTTCCTCGGCGACAAGGGTCTCACCCTTGCCCGCACCAAGGTCGGCGACCGCTACGTCGTCGAGCACATGCGCAGCCACGACTTCAATGTCGGCGGTGAACAGTCGGGCCATATCGTTCTGTCCGACCATGGAACGACCGGCGACGGCCTCGTGGCCGCCCTGCAGATCCTCGCCGCCGTCAAGCGCACCGGCAAGACCGTCAGCGAAATCTGCCACCGCTTCGATCCCGTGCCGCAACTGTTGCGCAACGTCCGCTTCTCCGGTGGCAAGCCGCTCGAGGACGCTACGGTCAAGCAGGCGATTGCGGACGCAGAAGCCGAACTCGCCAAGTCCGGCCGTCTCGTCATCCGCCCCTCAGGCACCGAGCCGCTGATCCGCGTGATGGCCGAAGGCGACGACAAGGAACAGGTCGAACGCATCGTCAATGGCCTCGTTGACGTCATCGCCAGCGTTCGCAGCGCTGCCGCCTGAGACACGAAATCCACCGCCGCATCCAAGGCGAAATGCAAGAAGCCCGGCTGTTCACACAGCCGGGCTTCTTGTTTCAACAGACGTATTGGGCGATCAGGCGGAGAGCTTCGCCATGACTTCGTCCGACACTTCGAAGTTCGAATAGACGTTCTGCACGTCGTCATCGTCTTCCAGCGTGTCGATCAGCTTCATCAGCGAAGTCGCCTTGTCCTCGTCGACTTCGATGGTGTTCTGCGGCTTCCAGATCGCCTTGACGGACTCGGCTGCGCCCAGCACCTCTTCGAGTGCCTTCGAAACCTCGTTCATGTCCTCGAAGGCGCAGTAGATGGTGTGGCCGTCTTCATCGGAAACGACGTCTTCAGCACCGGCTTCGATTGCCGCTTCCATCACCTTGTCGGCGTCGCCGACGGAGGCCTTGTAGGTGATCTCGCCGACATGGTCGAAGGAGAAGGACACCGAGCCGGTTTCGCCCAGCGCGCCGCCGGCCTTGGAGAAGGTCGAACGTACGGAGGAAGCAGTGCGGTTGCGATTGTCGGTCAGCGTCTCGACGATGACGGCAACGCCGCCCGGACCGTAACCTTCGTAGCGGATCGCGTCATAGGTCTCGGCATCGGCGCCCGATGCCTTCTTGATCGCGCGCTCGATATTGTCCTTCGGCATCGACTGCGCCTTGGCGTTCTGCACGGCGAGACGAAGGGCCGCGTTCATCGCCGGATCGGGCAGACCGGTCTTGGCGGCAACGGTGATTTCGCGTGCGAGCTTGGAGAACATCTTGGAGCGGATACCGTCCTGTTTCCCCTTGCGGTGCATGATGTTTTTGAACTGTGAATGGCCAGCCATGGCACCCCTGATCAGGTCTGAATGTTCGGAATGGCCGCCTTATACGGGCGATTGGGGTCCTGTTCAAGGCCACGACCGACAAGGAACTCGTCTCGCGCCCGGAACAAGTGGATGCGCTGCTCGTTGCTCTCCTCGCTAAACGACAAGGAGACAGGACAGATGGCAAGCTTCAGCGAAGCCCGCGAAAACCCGGTGGAACAGCTCTGGGAAGAGATCGAAGATATCCATGCCGGCATGCTCGGTCTCGCCGGGTCCGACATGCATATGCGGCCCATGGCCCCCTTCGCCGATCACCGCACCAACACCATTTGGTTCTTCACCAAGACCGACACGGACCTCGTCAAGGCCCTGCGACCCGGTAGTCGCGGACATTTCTGCGTCGTCGGCAAGAACCATGACTATCACGCCTGCCTCTCCGGCCCGCTGACAGCCGTCAAGGACAGTGCGAAAATCGATGAGTACTGGAACTCGGTTGTTGCAGCCTGGTACGAAGGCGGCAAGTCCGATCCCAGCCTCATCCTTCTGTCGTTGTCTCTCGACGACGGCGAGATCTGGGCGTCCACTGGCAGCACCGTCAAGTTCGGCTGGGAGATCGCCAAGGCGAACCTTGATCCGGAAAAGATGCCGGATGTCGGCGTCCACCGCCACGTGCGTTTTGCCTGATCAGCCTGGTCAAACGCCCGCCAGAACCAAGATCAGCGGCTTCTTCGGCAAGGTCCGCATGGACACCGTGAAGCCGCTGTTTTGTGACCGCTCGATATCGAAACTGTCATCGAACATTGCCAAAAAGCTTTCGACGACAGCGCCACGCCGGTGCATGGGTAGGACGACGGCAGAGCGTAACCGCTCGATGGTCCGGCTCATGCTCTGGGCGCCCATCGTCAGCCCACCGTCCACCGGCACCATCACAATATCCAACCGGCCGATCTCTGCATAATGCGCGTCGGTGAGTTCGTGATGCAGATGGCCGAGATGGCCGATGCAGAGGCCCGCAACCTCGAAAATGAAGATCGAATTGCCGTTAGGCTCGAATTCCCCTCCCCAGCTGCGAATATCGGTCGAGACATTGCGAACATAGGTGTCGCCGACAACGACGCGGTGTTCGATCTTCTCGCCCGGCTGCGCGGCATTCCACCCTTGCAGCACGGTTGCGATCGCGGGATCCGGGTTGAGCGTGTAGTGGCTCGAATGCGCCTTGTTCATCGTCACGACATCGGGCGTGCGGGATGTGCGAAGCCAGCCATTGAAGTCGGTGGCAATCGAGACGCCGCCGGGTGTGTCGATCTGAAAGGTCGAGTGCCCGACGAAGCTGATCGTGACATCTTCCTGAAGCTGCGCAGGAATGACGGCTCCACCGAAAGTGCCTGAGGGCTTGAAGCTTGCAAACTGAACCTGCGGTAGGGCTTCCGCAATCAGCTGGCACTGGCTGACCGGCGGACGCTCTGTGTCCTGTGCCAGCGCATGTTGCGCGACCAGAACCACGGCTAGGCTCGAAAACACCAGTCTCAGCATCATGCCGCTCCCGCATCGCTCGCGTGTCCTCGGTAAGGAGAATGCGGGAGAGGCTGGCGGGCGTAAAGCAGCCCGACCGGCAGATGGCGTCACAATGGTGTTATCGGGTCGCGATCAGGCCCAGAACGACGGAATGGTTTCGGCAAGCCGCGGCCCGATCCTGAGTGGCGCGATCTTTTCGGCCAAGCCCGTCGCATCGGAAATCTCGACGCCGACGCCGCAGATGGTTGCCGGACCACTCGCAGCCTCGAAACGCCCCTTCGGCATCTTCGAGATGAAGCGATTGAGCGGTTCTTCCTTCTCCATGCCGAGCGAGGAGTCGTAGTCGCCACACATGCCGGCATCCGACATATAGGCCGTGCCCCCATTCAGGATCTGATGGTCGGCAGTCGGGACATGGGTATGGGTCCCGACGACGAAGCTCGCACGGCCATCGACGAAATGGCCGAAGCACTGCTTTTCGCTCGTCGCTTCCGCATGGAAATCGAAGACGATCACGTCGGCCTGTTCCTTCAGCGGGCAGGCAGCCAGGATTGTCTCAGCCGACTTGAAGGGATCGTCGAGCTCGGGGTGCATGAAGACGCGGCCCATGATGTTGGCTACGAGCACGCGCGCGCCGTTGCGGGCATAGAACAGTCCCGAGCCCTTGCCCGGCGTTCCCGCCGGATAATTGGCAGGCCGCAGGAACTGGTCGTGCCGGGTGCAGAAGGAGACGGCCTCCTTTTGGTCCCAGACATGATTGCCCGTGGTGACAACATCAGCGCCGGCATTGATGGTTTCGAGATAGATGTCCTCGGTAATCCCGAAGCCGCCGGCGGCGTTCTCGCCATTGACGATGACGAAATCCAGTTTCAGATCGGAGATCAGACCCGGCAACCGCTCCCACACAGCCGTCCGTCCGGTCTTGCCCACCATATCTCCGAGAAACAGAAGTCGCATTTCGTCCAATCACTCCATGAATGTTCTGAGGCCACTTTCCGTCAGAACGGCCTCGAGCCGGACGTCATGCGCTTCATCGGGCACTTCTGCCACCTCCTGACAGTCGAATGCAATGCCGATGAGGCGCGGATTGCGTCCTTTTTCCCGCAAACGCGCGATTGCGCGGTCATAATGGCCCGCTCCATAGCCGATCCGGTTGCCCCTGGCATCGAATGCCGAGAGCGGCACGAGCAGCAAGTCGGGATCCAGGACCTCGGCCTCCGGCCCGGGGCCGCGCGTCCCGAACCCGGTGTCGACCAGTTCCGCGCCGGTAACGAGTTCGCGAAACACAATGGTTTCCCTGTCCAGCACCACCGGCAGACAGAGACGCGCGCCGCGCGCCTTCAAGCGCGCCATCAAGGGCCGGATATCGGCTTCCGAACGGATCGGGAAAAAGCCGGAGACCACCGCGCCCGGCTCGATGGCGATCGCCTGGCCCGCGAAGTCTGCCATCGCCAGACTGTGCTCCAAGCGGACCGCCGGATCAATCTGGTCACGCAGGCTCAGCCGCTCCTTACGCAAGACCGCCTTCAAAGCGCTTTTATCACTCATTTTCGCCTCCGAAGCCGCAGACCCGCCAAATTTGGGGAGAAAATCCGGGCAATTTCTTCAATTTTGCCATTTATCAAGCCATCCGCAAAATCCCCTGAAAAACCAAGGATTAACAGTATTGGCTTATACTAAAGCCCAAGCAAACGTTTTAGGGACACTTTTGCATGAAGATCTTTTCGCGCTTCGGCATCACGAAAACAATCACGGCGACGACAGTTCTGATCCTCGTGGCGTCGCTCGGCGCCGTCTCCTGGGTCATCTCCGGCAGCATTGCCACGCGCATCCAGGAACAGGCCATCAGCGGTCAGGACGCGAGCCTTCGCACAGCCGCCACGATCATTGAGCGCGACCTGCCGGGCACCAAGATCACCTGGGCATCGAATGGCAATGTCGACCGTATCGTCATGCCGGAGGTTCCCAAGGAATTCACCGACCATACGATGATCGACACGATCGGCCGCATGACCGGCCAGACGGCAACGATCTTCGGCTGGGATGCCGAAAGCAAGGACTTCTGGCGCCGCACGACCAACATTATCAAGCCGGACGGCAAGCGCGCGGTTGGAACCGCCCTCGGCCAGACGGGCGCCGTCTATCCCTATGCCACGAAGGGTCAGGTCTATCGCGGTGAGGCCGTCATCCTCGACGTTCCCTATTACACCATCTACCAGCCGATCTTCTCTCCAACGGGAGACGTCATCGGCATTCTCTATGCCGGTGTCCGCTCCGCCGACATCAACGGCATCGCGACGGAAATGGCCTATGCCATTGGCGGCACGGCACTGATCGTCCTCGTCATCGCTGCCGCCCTGATTGCCCTTCTGGTCCGCCAGATTGTCGGCGCCCTGCCGCGCATCACCGGCGTCGCCGATCAATTGGCCAGCGGGCATCTCGAAACCGAAGTCCCGGATCAGGACCTGAAGAATGAAATCGGAGCCCTCGCCCGCTCGATCAACGTCTTCCGCGAAAGCGCCATCCACAAGATCGAGATCGAACGCAAGGCGGCGGACGCGGCCGCCCAGGGCGAGGTGGAACGCCGTGAACGTGAAGCCGCCAAGGCCGAGGACGCCAAAGCCGTCGAACAGGCTGTCGACGTTCTGGCCCAGTCGCTGCACAAGCTGAGCGACGGCGACCTGACAGTCCGCATCGGGCAGTCCTTCGCCGGCAATCTCGACAAGCTGCGGGTCGACTTCAACGCCTCCGTCGAGAAGCTGAGCAGCACCCTCGCCGACATTCGCCTCGAAACATCGGGCATCGAGGCAAGCTCCGCCGAAATGCGTCAGGCGACCGACGATCTGTCGAAGCGGACCGAACAGCAGGCGGCCTCGCTGGAAGAAACATCCGCAGCGCTCGAAGAGATCACGGCGACCGTCCGTGGATCCTCTGCCAAGGCCGATCAGGCCGCCCAGATCGCAGCCGTCGCCCGCCAGAGCACGGAAAGCTCCAGCAAGGTCGTTTCCGACGCGATCGACGCCATGGGCCGTATCGAACAGGCTTCAAGCGAAATTTCCAAGATCATCAATGTGATCGACGAAATCGCCTTCCAGACCAACCTGCTCGCGCTCAACGCCGGTGTCGAAGCCGCCCGTGCAGGCGAAGCCGGCAAGGGTTTTGCGGTCGTCGCCCAGGAAGTGCGCGAACTCGCCCAGCGTTCTGCCAATGCCGCCAAGGACATCAAGTCGCTGATCCACAAGTCGGGGGAAGCGGTTGCCGGCGGCGTCTCGCTGGTCCAGCAGACCGGAAATGCGCTTGGCGAGATCTCCGGCCAGGTCGCCTCGATCAACGACCACATTTCGGCCATTGCCTCGGCCGCCCGCGAGCAGTCGACGGCGCTGAACGAGATCAACGGCTCGGTCAATCACATGGACCAGTTCACCCAGAAGAACGCCGCAATGGTTGAGGAAGCGACGGCCGTGACCCACCGTCTGGCAGACAGTGCGCGCACGCTGGCCGGCTTGCTCGGTCGGTTCCAGACCGCCGAGGGGCAGCGGACAGCACCTACCGCAGCTTCCACCTACCAGCCGGCAAGCCCCGCCCCGCGCATGACAACGCCGCGTGCTGCCGAGAGCCAGTCCCGTCCGGCCCCGTCGCCGGCACGTTCGATGGTCGGCAAGTTGACCAAGGCCTTCGGCGGCGGATCAACCGCGACGGCCGCTTCGCAGGACAATTGGGAAGAGTTCTGAGCGAAGGTCGAACCAGGACGAACAAAGCCGTCGCGAGCGATCGCGGCGGCTTTTTTGTGGTCTCATGTCGAGGATGAAGTGCGATCCACGGCAACCGATGGAGATTTACGATCCTGGGTGCCTACAAACGTAGGTGGGCGCCATATGTCCGAGCCCACGGGCCCGGCCAGGGACAGCTCCCTTTGGATCGAGTATGGCCCCAGGGATTGTGGTTCCTGTCGTGAGGCGCAGACCGCAGCTCAGATATAGGCGCTTCGCTCCCGCTCCGCCAGTGGGAGAATGCGTTTCAGATAAAGCGACCACAGCCGCTTTTCTCAATTGTCGCTGGTTGCCGGCGCCGGACGCTGGGTAAGCTTGCGGGTAATGCCGTTCAGCCGCTCGGCAACCTCCGCCAGCGTCTGTGCCACAGCCTCATCGCGCCGGCTCGCACCGTCGAGAACGCTGTCGCGCCCGTGGCGGAGATCCGCCAGCTCCCGTTCGGCGTCTGCGAGCCGGCGATTGAGCTCCGCCATTTCATCCATGACCATGATGCCGGCCATCACCGTGATCCGGAGATCGCCGATTTCCCCGAACTGGCTTTTCAGGTGGCCCACATAACGGTCGAACTGGCCCGCCAGGTTGGTGAGATGGGGCTCCTGCCCCTCCTCGCACGCCATGCGATAGGCCTTCCCGTCGATCGTGACTGTCACCTGGGCCATCGGCCATCCAACTCTTCGTTACGCGGGCGGGACGACGCCCAACACCAAATCTCAGGTCTGCGGCCGCACGAACCGGTGGTCTACCGGTCGAGCACGGCCCGGATCGTTTCCATGGCGGTGACGAGGCGCCGCGAGACCTCGCGATTGACCTCTTCCAGGCTGTTGGCCCGAAACTGCGACTCGTCCAGTTCCTGGGCCAAACGGGCACGATCGGCATGCACGCGACGGACCTCGCCATCGACTTCGCTGCTTTCCCGTTCTGCTTCAAAACGCATGTCGACGGCATTTTCGAGGCCGCCCACGGCCTGACGAAGCGCCGCGAGCGCGGCTTCGACCGAATTTTCCACCGGCATCCCTGACCCCTGCCTCGTTGCTGCGCTTTCGCTGTTTGCGAATCGTCCAAGCAATCCGGGTGATTTGAGCGGCGACACTAAGCCCCCCGCTTGGCACGCGTCAATAAAGCGCGCCCTCCCGGCATGGTCCAATTCTGTGGACTATCGGAAGTGCACCTGCCCTTGCCGAAGCCATCCAGCCGGGTCGCACAGGAAAGCGGCAGATCGATGGGAACCTGCACGATAAAAGGCTTATACCGGGCCATTTTGTTGACTTGCGCGTGGCACCTGATATGGATCGCTCGCTCCTCATTTGGTCCTGCGAAGGGCCGTGATTGACACTGCGAACCAGCGGACTAGCCATGATCT
This sequence comes from Hyphomicrobiales bacterium, assembly GCA_900473805.1. Lineage (GTDB taxonomy): Bacteria > Pseudomonadota > Alphaproteobacteria > Rhizobiales > Rhizobiaceae > Allorhizobium. The sequence continues at coordinate 582,850 of UCMS01000006.1, forward strand.
CTCCAGAAAAACATAACCGGATGGCGAATGCGATCCGCTTCCTCGCCATGGATGCCGTCGAGAAGGCCAATTCCGGCCATCCGGGTCTCCCCCTCGGCGCGGCTGACGTCGCCACCGTCCTGTTCGGCCGTTATCTGAAGTTCGATCCGAAGAACCCGCTCTGGCCCGATCGCGACCGTTTTGTCCTTTCGGCCGGCCACGGCTCGATGCTTCTCTATTCGCTGCTCTATCTGACCGGCTACGAAGACATGACGATCGAGGACATCAAGTCCTTCCGTCAGTTGGGTGCCAAGACCGCCGGCCATCCGGAATATGGTCATGCCTCCGGCATCGAAACGACGACTGGCCCGCTCGGCCAGGGCATCGCCAATGCCGTCGGCATGGCGATCGCTGAACGCAAGCTGTCTGAAGAGTTCGGCTCCGACCTGCAGAGCCACTACACGTATGCGCTGGTCGGTGACGGCTGCCTCATGGAAGGCATCAGCCAGGAAGCCATCGCACTGGCCGGTCATCTGAAGCTGAACAAGCTGATTGTCATCTGGGACGACAACAAGATCACCATCGACGGTGCCGTCTCTCTGTCGGACTCGACCGACCAGATCGCTCGCCTGAAGTCGGCCAACTGGAACACCATCGAGATCGACGGTCACAACCCGGACGAAATCGCAGCAGCCATCGAGGCCGCGCATAAGTCCGACAAGCCGACCTTCATCGCCGCCAAGACCATCATCGGTTTCGGTGCTCCGAACAAGCAGGGCACCCACAAGGTGCACGGCTCGCCGCTCGGCGCCGAAGAAATTGCAGCCGCCCGCAAGTCGCTGAACTGGGAAGCGGAAGCCTTCTCCGTGCCGGCCGATGTCCTGGACGCCTGGCGCCTCGTCGGCCTGCGCTCCACGAAGGCGCGCAAGGAATGGGAAGAGCGACTGAACAAGGCGGACGCCGAGAAGCGCGCCGAGTTCAACCGGCGCTTCGCCGGCGATCTGCCAGGCAGCTTCGACACCACGATCGACGCCTTCAAGCAGAAGATCGCCGCAAACAACCCGACGGTTGCCACCCGCAAGGCATCGGAAGACGCGCTGGAAGTCATCAACGGCCTGTTGCCGGAAACCTTGGGCGGTTCCGCTGACCTGACGCCGTCGAACAACACCAAGACCAGCCAGATGAAGTCGATCACGCCGACCGACTTCTCCGGCCGCTACATGCACTGGGGCATTCGCGAGCATGCGACGGCGGCTGCCATGAACGGGATCGCGCTGCATGGCGGCCTGATCCCCTATTCCGGCGGCTTCCTGATCTTCTCGGATTACTGCCGTCCGTCCGTGCGTCTGGCCGCCCTCATGGGCATCCGCGTCGTGCATGTCTGGACGCATGACTCCATCGGCGTCGGCGAAGACGGCCCGACCCATCAGCCGGTCGAGCATTTCGCAGCCCTCCGCGCCATCCCGAACCTGCTTCTCTTCCGTCCGGCCGACGAAACCGAAACGGCGGAATGCTGGCAGATTGCGCTGAAAGAAAAGCACCGCCCGTCCGGTCTGGCGCTCACCCGCCAGAACCTCGTTCCGGCCCGCACCGAATACGAAGACAAGAACCTCTGCGCCTATGGCGCTTACGAGCTGATCTCTGCCAGCGACGCCAAGATCTCCATCTTCGCCTCCGGTTCGGAAGTCGAAATCGCCATCAAGGCGCAGCAGCAGTTGGTCGCCAAGGGCATTCCGACCCGCGTGGTCTCGGTTCCCTGCTTCGAGCTCTTCTTCGAACAGGACGCCGATTACCAGCAGGCCATCATCGGCAACGCACCGGTGAAGATCGGCGTCGAAGCCGGCATCCGCCAGGGCTGGGACGCGATCATCGGTTCGACCGGCGCCTTTATCGGCATGAAGTCCTTCGGCGCCTCCGGCCCGGCAAAGGACCTTTACAAGCATTTCGGCATCACCGCAGAAGCAGTCGTCGCGGCTGCCGAAGCCAAGCTTGCCTGACCTTCCCGCCAGGGCGTCCCTCGGGCGCCCTGACATAGCTCAAGAGCCCACTATTCAATCGGGAGTCCACCAATGACTGTGAAAGTTGCCATCAACGGCTTTGGCCGCATCGGCCGTAACGTACTGCGCGCCATCGTCGAATCCGGCCGCACCGACATCGAAGTCGTCGCGATCAACGACCTCGGCCCGGTCGAGACCAACGCTCACCTGCTGCGTTACGATTCGATCCACGGCAAGTTCCCGGCCGACGTGAAGGTCGACGGCGACACGATCATCGTCGGCGGCGGCAAGCCGATCAAGGTCACCGCGATCAAGGATCCGTCCACCCTTCCCCACAAGGAACTGGGCGTCGATATCGCGATGGAATGCACCGGTATCTTCACCTCGAAGGACAAGGCCTCGGCCCACCTGACCGCCGGCGCCAAGCGCGTCATCGTCTCGGCCCCGGCTGACGGCGCTGACCTGACCGTCGTCTTCGGCGTCAACCACGACAAGCTGACCAAGGATCACCTGGTCATCTCCAACGCCTCCTGCACGACGAACTGCCTGGTTCCGGTCGTCAAGGTCCTGAACGACGCCATCGGCATCGATCATGGCTTCATGACCACGATCCACTCCTACACCGGTGACCAGCCGACGCTCGACACCATGCACAAGGATCTCTACCGCGCCCGCGCCGCAGCGCTCTCGATGATCCCGACCTCGACCGGCGCTGCCAAGGCTGTTGGCCTGGTTCTGCCGGAACTGAAGGGCAAGCTGGACGGCACCTCGATCCGCGTCCCGACCCCGAACGTCTCGGTCGTCGACTTCAAGTTCGTCGCCAAGAAGAACACCACCAAGGAAGAAGTCAACGAAGCCATCATCGCCGCCTCCAACGGCGCGCTGAAGGGCATTCTCGGCTACACCGACGAGCCGCTGGTTTCGCGTGACTTCAACCACGACAGCCACTCGTCGATCTTCGCCCTCGACCAGACCAAGGTTCTCGAAGGCAACTTCGTCCGCATCCTGACCTGGTACGACAACGAGTGGGGCTTCTCCAACCGCATGTCGGACACGGCAGTCGCTCTGTCGAAGACCTTCTGATCAACGAAGGATCGGTATCCAAAGGGCGGGCTCGCAAGGGCCCGCCTTTTTTTTGCGAAAGAAGCCGCTCAACGGCTTCGCCAATTAATTCTCCATGGCGATGGAACAATAACCGGCCATGACGGTTGCCCCTTTGAATTGTGGCACAAACGCGGCATCGCGACGCCATCTCCAGCGGCCTTCAGCCGCGTTCCCGGGCTTCTCAGTCCCGGACAATTCGAAAGGAATCCGAGACGTTGACTTACGCGACCATGCCAAATGTCGAGCCTCAGGAGGATGCTGTCCCGGCCCCGGAAGGGGAGACGCAGATCATCGACACACCCTATGAGATCGGCCAGGACAACATCAGTTACCGGAAACGCCTGGTGTTTGAACTCGACATCCACAATGTCGTCTTCACCGTATCGGCGCTCGCGATCGTCGCATTCACCTTCCTCACGCTGGCTTTCCAGACCACGCTCGAGCCCGCCTTCACCGGTTTGCGCGATTTCCTGACCGGTCATCTCGACTGGTTCTTCCTGCTGACCGGCAATGTGCTGGTGCTCGCCTGCCTAGGGCTGATCGTCTCGCCGCTCGGCCGCATTCGGCTGGGGGGCCCGCAGGCGACGCCCGACTATTCCAATCTGTCGTGGTTCTCCATGCTGTTTGCCGCCGGCATGGGCATCGGATTGATGTTCTACGGGGTTTCCGAACCCATCGGCCACTTCACCGCTGCCCTTGATGGTCCGGTCTTCGAAGGCGGCGCTCGCACCGACTGGGCGCCCCTTGGCGGTGCGGTAAACGATCCGGAAGGGGCAAGACGCCTGGCCATGGCCGCCACGATCTTCCACTGGGGCCTGCATCCCTGGGCGATCTACGCCATCGTTGCATTGTCCCTCGCGCTCTTTTCTTTCAACAAGGGCCTCCCCCTCACCCTGCGCTCCGTATTCTATCCAATCTTCGGCGAACGCGTCTGGGGCTGGCCGGGCCACATCATCGACATCCTCGCCGTCTTCGCGACGATCTTCGGCCTCTCCACCTCGCTCGGCATCGGCGCGCAGCAGGCGAGCGCCGGCCTGGAATTCTTGTTTGGCATTCCAGCCACCGAGACGATGATGATCGCTCTCGTTCTGGTCATCACGGCCATCGCCATTGCCTCCGTCGTGGCCGGCATGGACAAGGGCGTCAAGCTCCTCTCGGAAATCAACCTCGGCCTTGCGGCACTCCTGCTGCTCTTCGTCATTGCCGTCGGCCCCACCTGGCAGATCTTCAAAGGTTTCTTCCTCAACCTCGCCGCCTACGGCACCTATCTGCCGGCGCTTGCAAATCCCTTCGGCCGCGACGACACCAACTTCGTCCATGGCTGGACAGCCTTCTACTGGGCCTGGTGGATCAGCTGGTCGCCCTTCGTCGGCATGTTCATCGCCCGCGTCAGCCGCGGCCGCAGCGTGCGTGAACTGCTGACGGCGGTTCTTCTCATCCCGTCACTCGTCTCCGTACTCTGGATGACGGCTCTCGGCGGCACAGCCATCAGCCAGTTGGTCAACGACGGCATGACAAGCGTGAAGGATGCAGCCCTCGAACTGCAGCTTTTCGAGATGCTGGCGCATCTGCCGCTCACCGCAATCACGTCCTTCGTGGGCATCGTTCTGGTCATCGTCTTCTTCGTCACCTCGTCTGATTCCGGCTCGTTGGTGATCGACACGATTTCTGCCGGTGGCAAGGTCAATGCACCGATACCCCAGCGCGTCTTCTGGGCGAGTTTTGAAGGACTGGTGGCCGTAGCACTCCTGCTCGGCGGCGGGCTGGTGGCACTGCAGGCCATGGCCGTATCCACCGGCCTGCCCTTTGCCATCGTCCTCCTCGGCGCAACCTATGCACTGATCAGGGGATTGCTGGCGGAACCACGCTGACTAAAAAAAGGGGAGCGAAATTCAAAAATTTAAATTTCGCCCCACTCTCATCACGATCTTGTTCCATGAAGATGCATGCCATCCGGCATGCATGCATAATCTTAAATCGCCAGCCCGCCATGACAGCGGGATAAAAGTGCGCTCGCTGGTTTGACAACCGGAAGCGGCGCTGGGCGGCATTGAGCGGCGGTCGTGCCAACGGCTGTCGGGAAGGGGACGAGCGCTTGACCGAATTCTATGCCGTCACACTGGTCGCCACCGCGCTCGTTCTTCTGGCGGCCTTTTCCAGCCTCATCGCCTTTCGCTTCGGCGCGCCCCTTCTCCTGCTCTTCCTCGGCATCGGCCTCGCCGCCGGCGTCGACGGGCTCGGCATCGATTTCTCTAACTTTCCGCTGGCCTATGTGATCGGCTCGCTTGCCCTAGCAGTCATCCTCTTCGATTCCGGCTACGGCACCTCGCTGCAATCCTTCAAGCTCTCGGCAGCACCCGCGATCACGCTGGCGACGGTCGGCGTGTTGCTGACGACCGTCATCTTTGGCGTTGCGGCGCATTTTCTGCTCGGCATCGATTACCTGCAGGGTTTCCTTCTCGGCGCCATCGTCGGCTCGACCGATGCGGCGGCTGTCTTCTTCCTGCTACGCATCGGCGGCATCAACATCCGCGACCGGGTCCGCTCTTCGCTTGAAGTCGAATCCGGCACCAACGATCCGATGGCAATCTTCCTGACCGTGGCCCTGGTGGAACTGATCGCGAGCGGCGGCGACACCAACGGTTTCGGCATGGACCTTCTGCTGCACTTCGTTCGTCAAATGGGCGTTGGGCTGGTCTTCGGCCTGATCGGCGGCGTGATCATCGTCTTCATCCTCAGGCGCATGCAGGTCGAACGCGGCCTCGCCCCCATCTTCATCCTCGCGCTCGCGTTGATGATCTTCTCCTTCACCGGCATGATGGACGGTAGCGGCTTCCTGGCCGTCTACGTCGCCGGCATCTATGCCGGTTCCCGCAAGCTGCCCTCCAGCATCACGATCAGCCGCTTTCAGGACGGCATGACCTGGCTTGCTCAGATCATCATGTTCCTGCTGCTCGGGCTTCTCGCCACACCCTCGCAATTTCTCGGCATCCTCTTGCCGGCGGTTGTTCTGGCGCTGTTTCTGATCTTCATCGCCCGTCCGCTCGCCGTCTGGCTGTGTCTGCTTCCCTTCGATTTCACCCAGCGCGAAACCGGCTTCATCGCCTGGGTGGGACTGCGCGGCGCAGTTTCCATCCTGCTCGGCATCCTGCCGATCGTCGGCAATCTCGAGAACGGGCAGATCTTTTTCAACACGGCTTTCATCGTCGTGATGGTCTCCCTGGTGATACAAGGTTGGACCATCAAGCCGGTCGCCAAGCGGCTCGGCCTGATCATCCCGCCGCGCATCGGTGCCATTGACAAGGTCGAACTCGACCTGCCGGGCACGGCCAACCATGAACTGCTCGCCTACCGCGTCGTCAAGGGCAGCCCCGTACTGCGTGGCGAGCGTATCCCGCGCTGGGCCATGCCCTCGCTCGTCATCCGCGATGGCAAGTCCATGCGCTACCAGTATGCCGGTCGGCTGCGCGAAAACGACCATGTCTATCTCTTCATCGCGCCAAGTTACTCGAAGCTTCTCGACCGGCTCTTCGCAACGGAGGCGGCGGTGGAGGATGACGACAGCGAGTTCTTCGGCACCTTCGCCATTGCGCCCGGCACGCAGGTCAAGAACCTTGATGACGCCTATGGCCCGCTGTCCATCTCCGACAGCGAACGCGGCAAGACGGTCGCTGAACTGATCACCCAGCGCGTTGGCGGCCGGGCGGATTATGCCGACCGCGTGCGCCTCGGCACCATCGTGCTCATCGTCCGCGACATCGATGAGCATGGCCACATTGCATCCGTCGGTGTCTCGATGGAACCGGTGGAGCCGGCCACCACCTGGCCGATCTTCCTCAACATCCGCGAACTCGCCCACGCCCTGCGCGACTATCTGCGCCAGAAACGGGCGGCTGCCCAGACCGGATCACAGAGCGAAAAATGACGGCCCTCGCCTTGCACCGTCACATAAGCGGTGTAAGGTCCGGCCCGTCAGCCCCATTCAACAGCATACAAGACGGGTAGATCCATGCCGGCTTTCAAGACCCTCGACGACCTCACCGATATCGCAGGCAAGCGCGTGCTTGTCCGCGTCGACCTCAACGTTCCCGTCACGGACGGCAAGGTGTCGGACACGACCCGCATCGAGCGCGTCGCCCCCACCATCAAGGAACTGTCGGACAAGGGCGCCAAGGTCATCCTGCTCGCCCATTTTGGCCGCCCCAAGGGTGAACCGGTCGCCGACCAGTCGCTGTCGTTGATCGCGCCCGCGGTCGAGGAAGTGCTCGACCAGCGGGTCGCCTTCGCATCCGATTGCATTGGCGCGCCGGCTGCAGACGCCATCGCCAAGATGGAAAACGGCGATATCCTGCTTCTCGAAAACACCCGCTTCCACAAGGGCGAAGAGAAGAACACGCCGGAATTCACCGCAGAACTCGCCCAGAACGGCGACATCTACGTCAACGATGCCTTCTCGGCCGCCCACCGGGCGCACGCCTCGACGGAAGGCCTCGCCCACCACCTGCCCGCCTATGCCGGTCGCACCATGCAGGCCGAGCTCGAGGCCCTGGAAAAGGGCTTGGGACAGCCGCAGCGCCCGGTCGTTGCCATCGTCGGCGGTGCCAAGGTCTCGACCAAGATCGACCTCCTGTCAAACCTCGTCACCAAGGTCGACGCCCTCGTGATCGGCGGCGGAATGGCCAACACCTTCGTCGCCGCCCAGGGCATCAATGTCGGCAAGTCGCTCTGCGAGCATGATCTGGCCGAGACTGCCCGCTCGATCATGGAAACCGCGAAGAAGGCCGGCTGCGCCATCGTCCTTCCGGTCGATGGCGTCGTCGCCCGCGAGTTCAAGGCCAATGCGGCAAACGAGACGGTCGACATCAAGGCGATCCCTGCCGATGCGATGATGCTCGACGTCGGACCGAAGTCGGTTGAGCTGATCAACGGCTGGATCGAGAAGGCGGCGACGCTGGTCTGGAACGGTCCGCTCGGTGCTTTCGAGATCGCGCCCTTCGACAAGGCGACCGTTTCGGCCGCCGAACATGCCGCCGATCAGACCAAGGCCGGAAAGCTGGTCTCGGTCGCAGGCGGTGGCGATACGGTTTCAGCCCTCAACCATGCCGGTGTCGCGGAGGACTTCTCCTACGTCTCGACGGCCGGCGGCGCCTTCCTCGAATGGATGGAAGGCAAGGAATTGCCGGGCGTGGCGGTCCTCACCAAGGGCTGATCTACTTCACAAGCGGACAATAGACTGTCAAACCGCGTGTCCCCGGACACGCGGTTTTTTCGTGCCCGATGTCATTGGGCCGTCCGGAATTCGATGTTACCATTCTGGCCGAAGGAACTTCCAGGCGTTTGCCGGGTTCCCGGCCCATGAATGACCCGCATGGAGGCGACTTCGGCACGGCAATTTCCATGCCGTTTGAAATGGTTTTAAAAATATTTGAATTTTCAAACGATTGAAATGATTTCAATCGTTTCAATAGCTTAGCCACCCATTTTCCCTTTGCTTAAGTTCTGTTATCGCCGGAGTCATCACGATCCTCAAGGGATCGAATGCGGTCAGGGAGTGACCGGGGCGGCTACAATGTCGCCAGCAGACGTCAGAGATTGTCCGGCGCGGTGGCGCCATGTTCAGGGATAGGAGTGAGATATGGTGGACGCGAAAATGTTGAACAAGATCACCTCGGCACCCGGCTTCATCGCCGCCTTGGACCAGAGTGGCGGTTCGACACCCGGTGCATTGCGTCTCTATGGCGTACAGGAAACCGACTATAGCGGCGACGACGAAATGTACCGCCTGATCCACGCCATGCGCGTGCGCATCATGAAGGCCCCCGCCTTCACCGGCGACAAGGTCATTGGCGCCATCCTCTTCGAACGCACCATGGATGGCGATGTCGACGGCGAGCCGGTACCTTCCTTCCTCTGGCAGAAGCGCGGCGTCGTCCCGTTCCTGAAGATCGACAAGGGTCTCCTGGACGAAGAGCACGGCGTTCAGCTGATGAAGCCGATGGCTGACCTCGAAGCGCTCCTCATTCGTGGACGCGAGAAGGGCATCTTCGGCACCAAGATGCGCTCGGTCATCGCCCATGCAGACAAGGCCGGCATCGCCGCGGTGGTCAAGCAGCAATTCGAGGTCGCCCGCCAGATCATCGGCCAGGGCCTCGTGCCGATCGTTGAACCGGAAGTCTCGATCAAGAGCCCGACAAAGGTGGAAGCCGAGGCCATCTTGCGCGACGAAATTGCCGCTCAACTCGACAAGCTGCCGTCGAGTGAAAAGGTCATGCTGAAGCTGAGCATTCCGACGCTCGATGATTTCTACGCCCCTCTGGTGGCCCATAGCGCCGTCGTTCGCGTCGTCGCCCTGTCCGGAGGCTATAAGACGATCGAGGCCTGCGACAAGCTGAGCCGCAACCACGGCATGATCGCCAGCTTCTCCCGCGCGCTCGCCGAACAGCTGCGCGTGTCGATGAGCGATGCGGAATTCAAAACAAGCATCGCCAAGACCATCGAGCAAATTTATGCGGCAAGCGTGAACAAAGTGAGCGCAATAGCGGCCGAGTGATCGGCCACGGATAGCTCTCAAAACTTGTCACGAGGACACAAAAGCCCGGCCACCCGCCGGGCTTTTTCCGTTATCAGTGGCACGACCAAACCTCGGAGCAATAATGCCGTCCGCCATGAAGCCCCTCCCCTTCGTCACCGTCGACGTCTTCACCGAAACCCGTTTCGCCGGCAATCCGCTCGCTGTGATCACCGACGCACGGGGACTGAGCGACGCGGACATGCAGCGAATTGCAGCCGAGTTCGGTTATTCCGAGACGACCTTCGTCCTGCCGCCGAAGGATCCGGGAAATACAGCCGAGGTGCGGATCTTCACACCGGTCACGGAAGTGCCTTTTGCCGGCCATCCCAATGTTGGGACCGCCTTCGTGCTTGCGAGCGCCGGCAGCGTGTTCGGAAATCCGGTTGGTGACAGCATTCGTTTCGAAGAAAAGGCGGGCCTGGTTTCAGTCTCCGTGACACGCGATAGCGAGGGCCAGCTCACCGGAACGACGATCCGGGCACCCGGCCCGCTTGTCGTCGGTGCCCGCACCTCGCCGTCCACGATGGCACCATGCCTCAATCTGGAGCTCAGGGACATCGAGTCGAGCCGGCATGAACCCGTCTTTGCCTCCGTGGGACTGAAATTCATTCTGATCGAAGTCACCGATATTGAAGCGCTCGAACGTGCAAAGCCGCATATCGAGTCCTTAGCCGCCCTGCGCGCCGCCCATGCCGACGAGGATTGCGACTGCGCGACCTTCCTCTACACCTGGGTTGGCGAAGACCATGTGCGTGCCCGCATGTTTGCGCCGTTCGACAATGTGGCAGAAGACCCGGCGACCGGCAGCGCGTCTGCGGCCCTCGGCGCCTTCCTCACGACTCTCAGTCCCCATCCACGCCAGCGCAGCCTGCTGGTCGAACAAGGCGTGGAGATGGGACGGCGGAGCCTGATCCACCTCGCTGTCTCGACAGCGGATGGGCGGTTCGACTTTGTCGAGATCAGCGGCTGCTCCGTTCCGGTGATGCGAGGAGAGATCCATCTGTGACCGGAAGGCAACCACGTCGGCAATAAAGCTTAATTGTTGTGCTTTTGCTCAAATCGACAGCACAACCTGCTTGTTCGTCACTCGAACACAACCTATATGGCGCGACGAGGACGACCTCCCCATCATGGGTCTGATTGCACTGCGGGACGACCCGCCGGTTTCCCGGAGGGAAGAACATGCGCACCGCAGCAGATCGTATTCGCCACGCCGTCAGCTTCGAACTCATCGGCCTTGCCATCCTGGTTCCCGTCGGCAGCTGGACCTTTTCGATGCCTGCCGCTGATATCGGCATTGTCGGCGTCGTCAGCGCCACACTCGCAACCGCTTGGAACTACATCTACAATCTCGGCTTCGACCATATGCTCCTGCGGTTGAGGGGCACAACGTTGAAGACCCTTCCGATGCGGGTGGTCCACACCGTTGCCTTCGAACTCGGGCTGCTGATGATCTTGCTGCCGTTCGTCGCCTGGTATCTCGGCATCGGCCTGCTGCAGGCCTTTGTCATGGATATCGCCTTCGCAGCCTTCTACATGGTCTATGCTTTCGTCTTCAACTGGACCTATGACCGCCTTTTCCCGCTGCCGGAATGGCAGACGGTAAGGTCGGCGCGTTGAGCGGATACAGCCGAATCACGGCCTGAGCAGAAGCGTCACCGACCAGGCGACGAAGGCGACCACGGCGAGCTTCCAGAAATCCAGACGACGTCGAAGTCCCGGCAAGCCGAGCGGCTTGATGATCTGGATCAGCATGGCGAGCAGCAGGAAGGCGGATATGGCCTTGTTCATTCTCATTCCTTGTCGGCATAGGCCGCAGACATGTGCCCTTCAGCAGGAAATGTCGGCCAGACACCCCACCAGCCACATCGCTGTCACTTTTGCCCTCCAGACACAGATCCCGCAAGCCCAAGGCGGGGTGTTCAGACAACGGTAGGAAGATGGGACTAACATAGCAGTCCCATGCCGATGGCTGCAGGCTCGCCAAAACTCCGATCGATGAAGAAGACCATGAGACGCAATCTCCTGCCCGTAATGGCCCTGCTTCTGGGCACGCTCTTCCTGTTTCTCGGCAATGGCCTCTACGGCCTCCTGCTTCCGGTTCGCGGCGCGGCTGAAGGCTATTCCAATGAAGTTCTCGGCCTGCTCGGCACATCCTGGGCCGCGGGCTTCGTGCTCGGATGTTTCGTGGCCCCGAAACTCGTGATGCGGGTGGGCCATGTGCGCGCCTTCTCCACCTTCGTGTCGCTCATCTCCGTCATCGCGCTGACAAGCGGGATTATCATCGATGCACACTGGTGGATCGTGTTGCGCGCCATCACCGGCTTTTGCACCGCCGGCACCTCAATGATCATCGAAAGCTGGCTGAACGAGCGCGCCACCAACGAGAGCCGAGGCGCCATCTTCTCCTTCTACATCTCGATCACCCTGATCGGCGTCGTCGGCGGTCAGATGCTGGTCGGCGTCTTCGACCCGACGACGACCATCCTGTTCATGATCTGCGGCATTGTGTATGGCGTCGCCGTCATGCCGACCACCATGTCGACGGCGGCATCTCCCCAGCCGCTGAAATCCCTGAAGCTTGACCTGCCGTTGCTCTACCGCAATTCGCCCGTCTCCTTCGTCGGCATCCTGCTGGTCGGGATCGCCAACGGCGCCTATGGCACGCTCGGCGCCGTCTTCGGCACCCGGGTCGGCCTCGACGCTGCGACCATCGCAACGCTCCTGTCCGTCACCATCTTCCTCGGCGCTGTCATGCAGTTTCCAGCCGGCAAACTCTCGGACCGTATCGACCGCCGCTATGTCCTGGCAGCCCTCTCGGCACTGGCCGCCTTTGCCGCCGTCGCCCTCGTCTTCATCGAGCCGACCAGCCCCACCTGGATCTTCATTCTCGTCGGCATCTATGGCGCGGCAGCAAACGCCCTCTACCCGATCGCAGTTGCCCACGCGAACGACTTTGCCAAACCGGACGAATTCGTGAAGGTCTCGGGCGGCCTCCTGCTGCTCTTCGGCATCGGCACCATCATCGGCCCCACGATCGGCGGCCCCGTCATGACGGCGGCCGGCCCCTACTCGCTGTTCACCGTCACGGCCCTCGCGCATCTTTCGATCTCGGCCTATGCGATCTATCGCAGCCGACTGCGCAAGGCGATCCCGGCGGAGGATCGGGAAAACATGCCGAACCTGCCGATCAGCGCCTCGCCGCTCAGCACGCCTGAAAGCCTGAACCTCGATCCGCGCGCCGCCCCCCTGCCCGAGCACACCGAAGAACCCGAAGTCCGCATGGGAGCAAGCGCATGACGATCGACGAACAACCCCGCAAGGCTCCGACCGCCCACCAGCTGGGCTGTGACTTGTCGGCGATCTCAGCCGACGAATTGCGCCGGCGGATCGCGGAGCTCGAAGCCGAGATTGTGCGAATCAATACCGAGATCACACGCAAGGAAGCGAGCCGAGAGGCCGCCGACAGCCTGTTCGGACCGAAAGTATAGGCGCCCGTTTATTGCAGACGCGCCCCAACAGCACCGGAAAGAACCATTTCTCACGATCCCGTTTACTTCCCGTTAAGCGTTTTCTGGGAAACTATGCTCATCCAGAACTTCTGGACTCAGGCAGTTTCTCCTCATGGCGATGGTCTGATTTTCTCCCTGTTTTACCTTAAGAGCCGCATTTGCGGCTCTTTTTTTGTCTAGCGATCACGGGTTATCGCAAAAGTGTGGGAATTAACCCTTCCTTAAGTTTCGCCTTGCGCATTTGGGGTAATGATTGCATCGTGCCTTCACCAAATGCGGCAGGAACAAGATCGTAGCGCTCTCGTTACATGCCATAGTGATGCGTTTTACAGGGAAACATCCATGTCGGAACTCGGTATGAATACGGTGAGCTTCGCCGGACGAGCAGCAGCATCCAGCCAGTTCAAGGCGACCTATGCCGAGGGCATGGGTCTCGTCGAGGAAACGGCCGCATTTCTCGATGGCCCGGGCCGCGCTGCCGCAAAGGTTCTGCCGCGTCAGGCATCGGTTCTCTACGCTGCCGAATCCATGCGTCTCACCACCCGCCTGATGCAAATGGCATCCTGGCTTCTCCTGCAGCGCGCCGTCAACAACGGCGAGATGAGCCGCGATCAGGTCCTGTCGGAAAAGAGCAAGGTTCGCCTCGACGGCTTCAACGTCGACCGCAACGCACCGGGCTGGAACGATCTGCCGGAAGCTTTCCGCGACCTGGTCGAACGCTCGCTCCGCCTACAGAACCGCATTGCGCTGCTCGACCGCGAGATCTATCGCCCCGCCTCTGAGGAAGAATTCCAGCCGGACAATGAAAACAGCGTCCAGGCCCAACTCAACCTTCTGCGGACCGCTTTCAACGCCGGCTGAGACTATCAGCGACAGCACCACCTTTCAGCCGGCCTGCACCCGCAGAGCCGGCTTTTTTCTGTCCTGCAAATAGGGTCGAGCCCGGGGACGTTAGGCCGGTAACACTTCACCGAGCCCAGGCGTGGTTCGCCCAAACGCAAAAGCCCGGCGCGAAGGCCGGGCTTTTCGTATTCAGATCGTTCAAGACGATTAGAGGCCGAGGCCGCCGAAACGCTTGTTGAACTTCGAAACGCGACCGCCGCGGTCCAGCAGCTGCTGGTTACCGCCGGTCCAGGCCGGGTGCGACTTCGGGTCGATTTCGAGGTTCATCACTGCGCCTTCGGAACCCCAGGTCGAACGGGTCTCGTATTCGGTGCCATCGGTCATGACGACCTTGATGACGTGGTAGTCGGGATGGATGTCAGCCTTCATCGCTCTGTTCCTGCTGTGCCGTGGGGTCCATTTGCCGCAATTGCGTCAGCGGGACCTATTCAATAGATGAAGCCGCAGTCCAATGGGCTACGGCTTCCCAATTCGATGCCGTGCCTATACATGAAGGGCGCAGGGATAACAAGTGCCATGGCAGCAAAGCCTGACAGCCCTTGTGAGCGTGAAGCAGGAGCATGACAGAGTGACCTTGGAAGCCGAAAACACCGAGAAGAAGCGCCGCTCCCTGAAACCGCTCGCCGATCTCTATCCCTACCTGAAGCGCTACAAGGGGCTCGTTGCCGGCGCTCTGATCTTCCTCTGTCTCGCGGCCGTGACGACACTGGCGCTGCCAATCGCCATCCGCCGCATGCTCGACCATGGCTTCAACGCTGCCGACAGCGGATTCATCAACAAATACTTCGCCATGATGATCGTCATGGCACTGGTGCTCGCGGTCGCAAGCGCGCTGCGTTATTACTATGTCATCACCATCGGCGAACGCGTCGTGGCCGATCTGCGCAGCGATGTCTTCACCCATGTCACCCGCCTCTCGCCCGCCTTCTTCGACATCAACCAGTCCGGCGAAATCGTCTCGCGCCTCACGGCAGACACCACGCAGCTGAAATCGGCCGTGGGCGCCACCGCTTCGCTGGCACTGCGCAATTCCATTCTCTGCCTCGGCGCCATGGTGATGATGATCGCCACCAGCCCAAAACTGTCGATCATGGTGCTGGCAGCGATTCCCGTCATCGTCTTCCCGCTGGTCGCCTTTGGCCGGTCCGTGCGCAAGCGCTCGCGCGCCGCACAGGATACGCTGGCCGAAGCCTCCTCCTATGCCGGTGAGGTCATCGGCGCCGCTCGCACGCTGCAGGCCTTCAACGCCGAGGATGCGGCTCGCGGCCGCTATGTCACCGCCGTCGAAAGTGCCTACGAGGCTGCCCGTGCCGCCATCAAGTCGCGCGCGCTTCTGACCGGCGTCGCCATTTCGCTCGTGTTCGGCAGCGTCGTCGGCGTCCTCTGGTATGGCGCCCAGAACGTGCTCGAAGGCACGATGACCGCCGGCACGCTCGGCCAGTTCCTGCTCTATTCGCTGATTGCCGCCGGCTCGCTCGGCACGCTGTCGGAAGTCTGGGGCGAACTGTCTCAAGCCGCCGGTGCCGCCGAGCGCCTGCATGAACTGCTTGCCGAACATCCGGAGATCGCTGCACCGGCCAATCCCGCCCTCCTGCCGACGCCGGCCCGCGGCAGCGTCGATTTCGAGGCCGTGCAGTTCTCCTATCCTTCCGCAAAAACGAAGTCGGCCCTGAAGGGTCTTTCCTTCTCGGTCGCTCATGGCGAAACGGTCGCCATCGTCGGCCCATCAGGCGCCGGCAAAAGCACGATCTTCTCGCTCATCCTGCGCTTCTATGATCCAGCCTCCGGCACGATCCGTCTGGACGGCGTCGACATTCGCACCGCCGATCCCCAGGCTGTCCGCGACCGCATCGCGATCGTGCCGCAGGACACGACGATCTTCGCATCATCGATCCACGACAACATCGCCTTCGGCTCTCCGGGCGCAACAAGAGCGATGGTCGAGGCCGCAGCTGACGCTGCCCAGGCCAGCGAATTCATCGGTCGGCAGGTCAACGGCTTCGACACGCTGGTCGGCGAACGCGGCATCACGTTGTCCGGCGGCCAGCGCCAGCGCATCGCAATCGCCCGTGCGCTTCTGCGCAACGCCCCCCTGCTCTTACTCGACGAGGCGACCTCGGCGCTCGACGCGGAAAGCGAAAAACTGGTGCAGAAGGCGCTCGACGGCCTGATGCGCGACCGCACCACGATCGTCATCGCGCATCGCCTCGCAACAGTGCTCAAGGCCGACCGTATCCTTGTGCTGGACGACGGGCGCATCGTCGAGGAAGGCACCCATCAGAGCCTGATCCAGCAGGGCGGCCTCTACGCCAAGCTCGCGCGCCTGCAGTTCGAGACCGGTGGTCGCGACTTCACGGCTGCGGCGCAGTAGCGCATTCACCGCGCTGCGAGATGGGTGGATATCCACCCTATGAAAATGCTGAAATGGGTGGGAACCCACCCATAGAGTTTTCCGGCGCCAACGTGACGCCCGTTCGCGCACTCCCTCCTGTTGAAGCATCCGGCAGGCCTGACACACTCCAATCCGTCCCGCGGACTGGAGGAGCGGCCCGGGACATCCGACATTGGATGGAGGAGTACTCATGTCGTTCTACAAATCCCTTTTTGCCGGCAGCCTGATTGCCGGATTCCTGGCGGCGGCTCAGGCACAGGCCGCCTTTCCCGAGCGTCCCGTGACGCTCGTCGTCCCCTTTGCCGCAGGCGGCTCGACCGACGTCGTCGCCCGCGTGATCGCGGAGAAGATGTCCGAGGATCTCGGGCAGCAGGTGATCGTCCAGAACGTGGCAGGGGCCGGCGGCAGCCTCGGCGCCGGAAATGTCGCCCGGGCCGAGCCGGACGGCTACACGATCCTGATGGGCACCGTCGCGACCCACGCGCTCAATCCGCTGATCCTCAAGAGCAAACCCTATGATGCCGAAGCGGATTTCACGCCCGTGTCACTGCTGGTGGTAGTGCCCAACGTGCTCGTGGTCAATCCGGAGCTTCCGGCCAAATCGGTGGAGGAACTTCTGGCCCTTCTCAAGGCCGAGCCGGACAAATGGAGCTACGCCTCCTCCGGCAATGGGACGCCGCTGCATCTCTCCGGCGAGCTGTTCAAATCGATGGCCGGCGTCACCATGGAGCACATCCCCTACAAGGGGTCGGGACCGGCCTTGAACGACGTGCTCGGCAACCAGGTGTCGATCATGTTCGACAACCTTCCGTCCTCTTCGGCTCACATCAAGGCGGGTACGCTGAGGGCTTTGGCGGTGACGACGTCCGAGAGGGCACCCTCCTTTCCGGATATTCCGACCATGGCCGAAGCGGGCCTGCCCGGCTATGAGACCTATACATGGAACGCGCTCTTTGCCCCGAAAGACACGCCGAAAGAGGTCGTCGACCGCCTGAATTCCGCAGCGGTCAAGGCCATGGCCGATCCCGGTGTCGCCGAACGCATGAAGGAGTTCTCCGCCACCATCGTCGCCTCCTCGCCGGAGGAACTCGGCGCCCATGTGAAGGCGGAAGTCGCCAAGTGGACCCCGGTCGTCAAGGACGCCAACGTGCAGATGGATTGATCGCGCCATCCAACTGCGGCAAAGGGCCGGTACACGACACCGCCCTTTGCCGTTCCTCAGCGACGATTGCTCAACGTCCCGCGTTGCGCCCCGCCACACGACCGGAAAAAAGGCAGCCGCCGAGGAATGTCCCCTCGAGCGCATTGTAGCCATGCATGCCGCCACCGCCGAAACCGGAAACCTCGCCGGCTGCGTAAAGTCCCGGCACCGGCTTGTTTTCCCGGTTCAGAACACGCCCCTCGAGATCAGTGTGCAACCCGCCCAGGGTCTTGCGCGTGAGAATGTGCAGGCGCACTCCGATCAGCGGCCCGGCAGCGGGATCGAGCAGCCGATGAGGCTTGGCCGTGCGCATCAGCTTGTCGCCCAGGTAGTTGCGTGCGCCCCGGATCGCCGTCACCTGCGCATCCTTGGAAAAACGGTTGCCGATCTCCCGGTCGCGCGCCTCGATCTGGGCCCGTAGGTGATGCACACTGAGCCGGTGCTCACCCGACAGTTCATTCATGCCCGACACCAGGTCTTCCAGCGTGTCGCGGACGACAAAATCCTCGCCCTTGTCCATGAAGGACTGCACTGGCCCGGGTGGGTTCTTGCCCAGACGCTTGAGCAGCAGAGGAATGTTCTTTTCCGTGAGATCCGGGTTCTGTTCAGAGCCGGACAGGGCAAATTCCTTCTTGATGATCGCCTTGTTGAGGATGAACCAGGAGTATTCATGCCCACGCGACCGGATCGCCTTGAGCGTCCCGAGCGTGTCGAAGCCCGGCATCGCCGGCGGTGCAAAGCGGTTACCCTCGGCATCGCACCAGAAGGACGAGGGCCCGGGCAGAATGCGGATGCCGTGGTTCGGCCAGATTGGATCCCAATTCTTCAGTCCCTCTGTGTAATGCCACATGCGGTCGCCGTTGATGATCTCGCCACCGGCCGCCTGGGTGATCGACAGCATGCGGCCGTCGACATGGGCCGGCACCCCGGCCACCATGTGTTTCGGCGCAGGACCGAGGCGATCGACCGGCCAGCTCTTGCGCACGAGATCGTGGTTGCCGCCGATCCCGCCCGAGGCCACGATGACGGCATCAGCCCGGACCTCGAAATCTCCCACGACGTTGCGGGAACTGCTCGCGCCCCGCACCGTCGCATCACCGGCCAGCACCGTGCCGGAACAGCCCGTCACCGCGCCGTCCTGGACTGTCAGCTGGTCCACCTGATGTCGGAACAGGAAGGTGAGCCTGCCGACCTCCGCCGCCATCCGCGCTCGGCGCACGAAGGGAGCAAGCACGCCGGGGCCGGTGCCCCAGGTAACATGGAAGCGCGGAACGGAATTGCCATGCCCATCGGCAAGCGATCCGCCGCGTTCGGCCCAGCCGACCACCGGGAACCAACCGACCCCTTGCGCCTTGAGCCAGGAGCGTTTCTCGCCTGCGGCGAACTGCAGATAGGCCTCTGCCCATTGGCGCGGCCAGAAATCCTCCGTGCGGTCGAAACCGGCAGAGCCGAACCAATCCTGCCGGGCAAGTTCCAAACTGTCGCGAATGCCCATGCGGCGCTGTTCCGGGCTGTCGACAAGAAACAGTCCTCCGAGCGACCAGAACGCCTGACCGCCGAGGTTCTGCTCGCCCTCCTGATCGATCACGCAGACCCTCAGTCCTCTGTCAACGGCCTCCGTCGCGGCCACAAGGCCAGCGAGGCCCCCGCCGATCACAACGACGTCGAATTGCTGCATGCCACCCTCCCAAAGCGTCATGTCTTACTTTTACGCACACGTAAGTCAGTCCGCAAGTTGTCGCTGCCTGAGAGAAGGCCTGCGTGGGATCAGCGTCAGCGTTCGGTGAGCTTCAACTCGATGCGCCGGTTCTGGGCGAGCACATCCGGTGTATCGCCCTCCGCAATCGGCTGGAATTCGCCAAAACCGGCGGCCACCAGCCTGTTGGCCGGAACGCCCTTGGAAATCAGGTATTTGACCACCGAGGTGGCACGCGCCGAGGAAAGCTCCCAGTTGTCCCGATACCGCCCGGTGCCGGTGAGCGGCGATGCATCGGTATGCCCGTCGACGCGCAAGACCCAGCTGATCTCGGCGGGAATTTCCTGCGCCAGCTCAAGAAGAGCTGCGGCCAGTTTGTCCATTTCAGCCTGACCCGCCGCATCGAGCTCGGCGCCACCGACGGGGAAAAGCACTTCGGACTGGAAGACGAAGCGGTCGCCGACGATGCGGATGTTTTCCCGGTCAGACAGGATTTCGCGCAGCCTGCCGAAGAAGTCGGAGCGATAGCGATTGAGCTCCTGCACCCGTTGGGCGAGGGCCACATTGAGCCGCCGTCCGAGATCCGCAATCTTCGCCTGAGACGACTGGTCCTTCGCCTCGGACGCCTGCAGAGCCTCCTCGACAGCGGCGATCTGCGACCGCAGCGCCGCAATCTGCTGGTTGAGCAGTTCGATCTGGCTCATCGCGCGCGCGCTGACCTGCTTTTCCGCGACCAGTTCCTCGTTGAGGCGTCCAACCTTCGCATTGGCTGCATCGGCCGACCCTGCCCCGCTGTCGAGCAATTGCTGCAACCGGGAACGTTCGCTTTCCGACGTCGAGAGGGACGACTGGAGCGCGGCGAGCGTATCTTCCAGATCCTGCTTGCCGCTCTTTTCCAGCGCAAGGAGATTGGTCAGTTCGGCGATCTGGCTGTTCAGGCGATTGAGGACCTCGTCCTTGCCCGATATCTCGCGGCTGAGGATGAACTGCGCCAGGACGAAGACCGTGAGCAGGAACATGATGGCGAGAAGCAGCGTCGACAGGGCGTCGACGAAGCCTGGCCAGTAATCGACGGCGCGCTCTCGGCGGCGGTTGCGCCCGAGTGCCATTTACTTCGCCCCGCCGATCTTGTCGTTCAGCCGGTCGAGCGTCTTGCGCATGGCCCGCGCGTCTTCCTGCTGCGCCTCGATCCAGTCGCGCAGCATCTGCTGCTCGTTGCGCATGTTCTTGACGAGCCCCTGGATACCCTCGGCGAGACCAGCGATGGCCGCCACCGACCTATCGCCACCGGCAGCACCCTCGCGATTGGCGAGCTTCTGGATCTCGGCAACGAGAGAGCGGATATCCTCCGCCGCAACGGCGCCATCGGCATCGATCGCCACGGGACGCTCTGAATCGAGATCTGTCACCGACGACAGCCAGTTTTCCAGTTCGACGTAGAAGCGGTTTTGCGCACGTCCGGCCTGCAGGTCGAGGAATCCGAGGATCAGCGATCCAGAAAGGCCGAGCAGCGAGGACGAAAAGGCCGTGCCCATGCCCTGAAGAGGTGCGGTCAAGCCACTCTTCAGCGCCTGGAGGACGTCATTACTGTCGCCCGAAGCCGGGTCAAGGGCCTGGATGACGTCGTTGATCGAGCCGATGGTACCCAGCAGCCCCCAGAAGGTGCCAAGCAGGCCGAGAAAGACAAGAAGGCCGATGAGATAACGCGTGGTGTCGCGCGATTCGTCGAGACGCGTGCCGATCGAATCAAGGATCGAGCGCAACGCCGTCGTTGAGATCGCCATAGACCGGCGCCCGCCGATCAGCGCACGCATTGGCGCAAGAAGCCGCGGATCGCGCCCGACCCGATCTGCATTGTCGCCAGCGGCCCGGAAATTGTTGAACCACCGCACTTCCGGCCGCAGGGCCCAGACATGGTTGAAGACGAGAATGATGCCAACCGCGAGCACACCGAGAATGAGGCCATTGAGCCCCGGATTGGTGACGAAGGCGGCGTGCGCCTGCCGGTAGAGGATTGCTGCGATGAAACAGACAATGATCAGAAAGATGACCATTGTCGTGAAGAACGGCATCGGGCTGGAGAGTTTCTGACCGTAGTCTCCCGGACGGGTCACCCCAACTTCCAGGTCCTCCACCTTCACTTTCGCCATAATATGCACGACCTCCGCAGAATCTTGCTGCGGAGGCTAGTGGAAAATTGAGACGAATTGAAGCCGAAGCGACAGGGGAATTTTACCACCTTGCCACCGCATGGCCGACCTGTCGTCAGCGTCAGGCCTGCGGCACCGGACGGTTGACGACCTCTTCCAGAGCCTTGCGGATATATTCGTTGCCGGCGAGCACGGTGCCGTTCTCGAACATCTCCTGACCGCCCTTCATGTCCGAAACGAAACCACCGGCTTCCTTGATCAGCAGCACGCCGGCAGCAATATCCCAGGCATTCAGTTGCGCTTCCCAGAAGCCGTCCAGACGGCCGGCGGCGACATAGGCCAGATCGAGCGCGGCAGCGCCCATGCGGCGAACGCCCGAGACTTCGCCCATGACGTGGCGCAGTTCCACAAGGAACTTGCCGTGCTGGCCGCGGCCGAGATGCGGCACGCCGCAACCGATGACGCAATCGGACAGGACCTTGCGGGCACCGACGCGGATGCGGCGATCGTTGAGGAAGGCGCCGCCGCCCTTCTCGGCCGTGTAGAGTTCGTCCGTCGCCGGGTTGAAGATGACGCCGGCGACAATCTCGCCATTGCGTTCCAGCGCGATCGAGACGGCGAACTGCGGAATTCCGTGCAGGAAGTTGGTCGTGCCGTCGAGCGGATCGACGATCCAGCGATGTGCGCCGTCCGTGCCCTTGATCTCATCGCTTTCCTCACCGAGGAAGCCATAGGTCGGACGGGCCTTCAGAAGCTCCTCACGCACGATCTTCTCGGCGCGGAAATCGGCCTGCGAGACGAAGTCGCCGGGGCCCTTGACCGAAACCTGCAGGTTCTGCACTTCGCCGAAATCGCGTGCCAGCGATTTGCCGGCCTTGATGGCGGCCTGAACCATGACGTTGAGAAGGGCGGAGCGTGCCATAAGTGGTATTCCTCAAGATTGGATGGTCGCCGGAGAGCGGCGAGGATGCAGCACGCGACAGCGCGGCGATTGGCGGGTTCAAGACCACAAATAACGCCGGAATTCAAGGGGCAAAGCCGCCGATCGTCCTGCGACTGGATCACGGCAGCTGCGCCACGAACGCCGCGATCAGGCCCGCAGCGACGGCAAGTGTCGTGGCAGTTGTCAGCATCAGGACGAAGGCCCGGCTTCCTGTCACCGCACCATAGGCGACCTTCGCCAGCAAATTTGCAACGACTGCGATACCGATCGCGTAAGTGGCCACGGTGGGCGTAAGCTGTGCGGCCATCCCCGCGACCGTAACGGTCGCCGCATCGACATCGGCAAGCGCCGACAGTGCAGAAACAACGTAGAGCCCACCGTCACCGAAGATCCGGCTTGATGCCCGGGCGAGGAAGGCGACGACGGTGATCAGAAGTGCCATCTTCACCACCTGCAGCAGCTCGAACGGATTGGCCGGTGGCTCCGCCGCGACGCGCGAGGCGTCACGGCGTATGAAGAGAACGGCGCAGACCATCATCACGGCACCGGAAATCAGCAACGGTGGCAGGACGGCGGAAACGAGCGAGGGAGCGAGGGCCGCGACCAGAAGGCCGGTCCGCACCAGCGATACCGCTCCTGCGGCCGCAGCACCACCGGCAGCGGCTTGCGCGGGCATGCCGGATACGCTTTGCCGGGCGAGCGTGACCGTCGTTGCGGTCGACGACACGAGGCCGCCGACGGCGCCGGCCACCAGATATCCCTGCCCGCTGCCGAGCAGGCGAACCGCAACGTAACCAACGAAAGACACGGAGGCGAGCAGAATGACAAGGACCAGCAGGCTGCGCGGAGACACACCGCCGAAAGGACCATAGGGTGTGGCGGGTATCAGCGGCAGCAAGACAAAACTCATCGCCAGCAACACCACCGCTGAACGCAATTCCACCCAGGTCAACCGTCGAATGGCCCCGTGCAGAAACTCACGGCTGGCGAGCACCGTCACGATCGCGGCACCGCCTGCAGACGCGATGACCATGTCGCCGAGCACGGCGAGCGCCCCGAGCGCGAACGTGGTGATGGCAGCAATGACGGTCGTTGCGCTGACGCTGTTTTCGGCTCGCGCCTGGATCAGCTCAAAGCGCAGCACGACCGTCGTGACGGCAACGAGGAAGGCGGCGACGATAAGTCCGGGCAAGGGGCTGACGCGGATCCCGAGTTCCAGAAGACCGGCCAATCCGCCGGTCATGCCGATCAGCGTAAAGGTTCGGATACCGGCCGTGCGGGCTCCTTCGGGTTCGGCACGCTCGCGCCAATGGCGCTCGACCCCGACGGCCGCACCGATCGCGATTGCCAGGCCCAGTCTTTGGAAGACATCGACGAGATCCATGAGCGCCGCCCTCCCCGGACGCGACGTCGACCCGTGCTGTCAACTCAGCTCCGGCGGAACCGGTTGGCGCGATCGATTGCCTGCTTCTGCTGCTCTTCGTTCAGTCCGAGATAGAAATCTTCAAGCGTTGGATCCTTCAGCCCGGCCCGTCGCGACAACACGTACCACTTCGCGGCCTCCACCGGATTGGGCGCCGTGCCAAGCGCATTGATATAGACATGCGCCAGCCGGTTCTGCGCCACCACATTGCCGCGCTTGGCGGCAATCGACAGCCAGCGATAGCCCCCCTCATAGTCTCGCGGACCGTTGATCCCGTTGACGAGCCACAGCCCCATATCGAGCTGCGCTGTATCGAAACCGGCCTTGGCGGCGCGCTCCATCCATTCGCGCGTCCGCCGCTTCTTTTCCGGCGGCACCTCCTTCAGGGCCGTATACACCTGAGCCAGCGCATATTGCGCGTCGGCGATACCCTGTTCGGCAGCCTTTTCATAATAAGGCATAGCAAGTTCGAGCCCGCGGACGCCGGGATTCTGCGAGACGAGGATCTGCGCCCAGTTGAACTGCGCCGATCCGTTGCCGCCGTCGGCGGCCTTTTTCATGTAATCGTCGGCCTTGGCCTTGTCGCGTTCGACCTCACGCCCTTCCATGAGAAGAAGGGCGTATTTGAACATGGCAGAGGTGTCTCCGCCCTGCGCGGCCTGGGCATACCAGAAGGCAGCGCCTTTTGTGTCCCGCTTTACTCCGAGCCCTCGTGACATGATTTCGGCAAGCAGGGTCTGTGCCGCCGGATCCCCGAGCTGGGCGCGCGGAAGGGCCTTATCGACGGCCGTCAGAAACAGCCCGCGCTGAAAGGCACCGTAAGCCTCGTCCGGCTCTCCCTTGAACGGCTTCTCCGCCGGCAGGTCCGGCAGCGGGGCGCCCATGCGCAGGTAGATGTTGATGCCCTGCAGCTCTTCGCTCTTTGCCCCTGCCGTCACCTTCCCGCTCTTGACGAGCGGCGGATCCGCTTTCCCGGCATTGCGATCGAGCTTGGTGGCATCGCCACCGGCGCTGTCGTCCCGCTTGCCGCGATCAATGTCGCCCGCATCGGAAGGATTGGCCGGCTGGATGGCCGGTGCGTCACCGATCTCGACACCATCCTCGCTCTCCTGAGCCATCGCGGGCAGGCCCGAAGCCAGGCTGGCTCCGATGAGAACGGCAAGAATCAGGCTGCGGGAGGTGAAAGATTGGCGCATGCCGCGGTTCAATCCGCAAACCGTGGCGCTTTTTCGTCAAGCTCCGCATTCACCCGTGCAACGATCGCGGCCGCATTGGCCGGATCCTCGAAGACCGCCTTGCCAAGCGCCACGAATTCGACGCCAGCTTCGGCAACAACGACCGCCGATGACGGGTCCGTGCCCCCCATGACGATCGCCGGGATCTCGATCATCGCCGACCACCATTCGCCGAGCGCGACGTTTTTCGTATGCGCCTCTGGCTTGATGTCGCCGTCCAGCTTGCCGAAGAAGACATAGTCCGGCTGAGTTTCGCCGATTTCCAGCGCATGGTGCCGGTCCATGGCATTGCCACCGCCGACGATCAGCTTTGGCTGGTGTTTCTCCACCGCTTCGGCCAGTGCTTCCGCATTCCCGGTGATGTGCAGACCATCCGCCTTCACCCGCCCTGCGACCCGGCTGTTGTCGACCACGAGAGCGGCAGCGCCCGCCTCCTGGATCACCGGCACCAGAAGCTCTGCATGTTTCTGGAACTCACCGTCGTCGAGCCCGTATTGCGGGATGATGACCGAGGCCACGTCCCCACCCCGCAGAGCATTGGCCACCGTCTCGGCGCGCAGAGCCGGATCGGCGATCTCGGGGACGATGAGCACGAGGCGGCAGCGGTCTTCAGTCATGCAGCGATATCCGTTTGCGGGACATTTCCACGACGGTGGAATTCGTCCTCGTTTTATCTAGACAAATCCGATAGACCGCTCTTCCGAAAGGATCAACCGATCAATGCTGACAGACCTGAACTTCTATGCCGTCGCTATTCCCGCTGTCGCACTGGTCGGCCTGTCCAAGGGTGGGCTGGGTGGCGCATTTGCCCTGATCGGCGTGCCCCTGCTGGCAATCGCCGTGCCGCCGATGCAGGCGGCCGCAATCTTTCTGCCGATCCTGCTGGTCATGGACGCCGTGGCGCTCTGGGCCTGGCGCAGGCACAACAACCGGGCAACGCTCTTCGTTATGCTTCCCGGCGCCATCATCGGCATCATTCTCGGCTGGGCGACTTCGACGCTCGTCTCGCCCAATGCCATGCGCCTGGTCCTCGGGGGCATCGCGCTGATCTTTGCACTGCGCTACTTTATCGAAAGTTATGCGGCACGAGACGGCGGAGAAAAACCTCCAGCGCCCGAACGGCCGATGGCCGGTTCCTTCTGGGGGGCGCTTGCCGGCTATTCCAGCTTTGTCGCCCATGCCGGTGGCCCGCCCTTCCAGGTTTACACCTTGCCGCTGAAGCTCGACCCGAAAACCTATACCGGCATGTCGACCCGCTTCTTCGCCATTCTCAATGCGATCAAGGTGATCCCGTATTTCGCCCTGGGCGAGCTCGACAGCACCAATTTGAGCCTGTCCGCGGTCCTTTTGCCCGTCGCTCTGGTCTCCACCCTGATCGGCGCGAAAGTGGTCCACTACATGAAGCCGAGGATCTTTTACCCGCTGATGTATGGCATGGTCTTGATTGCCGGGGCGAAGCTCTTCTACGACGGCGGCACGGGCCTGCTCGGCCCTTGAGCGCGGCGCTTGCTGCACCGCACATCGCGCTTGCCGGAGACCGGCCTTTGACATAACGTTTCGCCATGACGAACGCGGACCCTTTCATGGCGATCGCAGACCCGAACCGGCGGCACATCCTTGAAGATTTGCGCCGGGGGCCGAAGACCGTGAACGATCTGGCAAGCCGCCTGCCCATCAGCCGCCCCGCCGTTTCGCAGCATCTGAAGGCCCTGCTCGACGCCGGCCTGGTCGAAGTCAACGCCGAGGGTACCCGCCGCTTCTACAGCGTTCGCCGACCCGGTTTCGACCGGATGAACATCTGGCTCGACCAGTTCTGGACCTGATAGTGATCTCCGCACAGCCCTGAAGCCAAAGAAAAGCCCCGAAGTCCTTGGGAACTCCGGGGCGGGGGAATGTTTCTGGCTGCTTCAAGAATACATCGGGATCTTCGGGGGCCTCGGGGGCAATTGGATCCCGGCGCAGCCGGTCTGGAAGGTTAGTGGCGCGTAGACGCCTTCAGGCGTTCCATTTCATCCTTGAGGCGCAGTTTCAGACGCTTGAGTTCGGCGATCTGACGGTCGTCGACGGAGGGGGATGCGAGCGCGTCATGGAGCTGGTCTTCCAGTGCACCATGCTTCTTCTGCAGCGAGTCAAGATGAGCCTGTATGGTCATTTGATACGTCCTTCCTTGTCGCCTACCTCCAGCCCTCATCCGCTGGAGTTTCAGGCTTTGCGAAAGTAATGTGACACGAGAAATGCGGTTTGTCGAAGGCGATTTCGTGATTTCGACCCCCGAAAATCAGGGACAAGGATAACTTCCCGTTACCGGTATTTGATGATAGGAGCTTGCGCGAATCCAACGGCCATTCTTTAACGATGGGCCACAGGGCGAAGATGGGGAACAAGATGGCCGATCAGGAACAGGCTGACATCCGGCTCTCGCTGGCGCGGCTTCGCCAGGAGCATGAAGACTATGACGCGGCGATCAACGCGATGATCACAACCGGTTGCGACGCCCTCAGAATCCAGCGCATGAAGAAGAAGAAATTGTCCATCAAGGACAAGATCACAGCGCTGGAAGACCAGATCATCCCCGATATCATCGCCTGAGCCGGAAGGACCAAGCATGGCTGCCGACTGCCCGCCCGTCGCCATCATCATGGGAAGCCAGTCCGACTGGGAAACCATGAAGAATGCCGCCGATACCCTCGACGCACTCGGCGTTTCCTACGAGGCACGCATCGTTTCGGCACATCGCACGCCTGACCGGATGTACGCCTTTGCCAAGGGCGCCCGTGACGAAGGCTTCCAGGTGATCATCGCCGGTGCCGGCGGCGCCGCTCATCTGCCCGGCATGGTGGCCTCCCTCTCGCCCCTGCCCGTCTTTGGCGTACCGGTCCAGTCAAAATCCATGTCCGGACTCGACAGCCTCTATTCCATCGTCCAGATGCCGGCCGGCATTCCTGTCGGCACGCTGGCCATCGGACGCGCCGGTGCGGTGAACGCCGCCCTGATGGCCGCTCGCGTGCTGGCGCTTCATGACGACGAACTGGCCGACCGCCTGGACGAGTGGATCGTCCGCCAGGCAGGATCGGTCGCCGACTACCCGATGGACGAAACTCCATGACAGTGCACACGGTCGGCATCATTGGCGGCGGCCAGCTCGGCCGCATGTTGGCCATGGCGGCAGCGCGGCTGAATTTCCGCACGATCATCTTGGAACCGCAGGCCGACAGCCCCGCAGCCCAAGTGGCCAACCGTCAGATTACCGCGGCGTACGACGAACCGGCAGCACTGACCGAACTCGCGAGCCTCTGCGACGTCGTCACCTACGAGTTCGAAAACGTACCCGTTTCGGCGGCCGAACATCTGGCAAAGAGCGTCCCCGTCTATCCGCCACCAAAGGCGCTGGAAGTCGCTCAGGATCGCTTGACTGAAAAGCGCTTTCTCAATGCCTCCGGTATCGAGACGGCCCGCTTCCACGCCGTGAACAGCCAGGCCGACCTTGAGACAGCCCTCGTCGATTTCGGCGGCGAAGGCGTGTTGAAGACCTGCAGGCTGGGTTACGATGGCAAGGGGCAGAAGGTCTTCCGCAAAGGCGACTCGGCAGGTGGCGCCTTTGAGGCCCTCGGTTCCGTGCCGCTGATTCTCGAAAGCTTCGTGCCGTTCGTCCGCGAGGTCTCGATCATCGCTGCCCGCGGCATCGACGGCCAGGTGCGCTGCTACGACCCGACAGAGAACGTCCACCGGAACGGCATCCTCCACACCTCGACCCAGCCTGCCGCGATCACGCCGGAAACGGCGACGGCAGCCCGGGCCGCCGCGACGAAGCTGCTAGACGGCCTTGGTTATGTCGGCGTCGTCGGCATGGAGTTCTTCGTGCTCGAAGACGGCCATCTGATTGCCAACGAAATCGCGCCGCGCGTCCACAATTCCGGCCACTGGACGGAAGCCGCCTGCATCGTCTCACAGTTCGAACAGCACATCCGCGCGGTAACCGGCCTGCCCTTGGGCGATCCCGTCCGCCACTCCGACTGCGTGATGACGAATCTGATCGGCCACGACATCGATTCTGTCCCGACCTGGCTCGCCAAGCCCAATGTGCTTGTCCATCTCTACGGCAAGACGGAAGCCCGTCACGGCCGAAAGATGGGGCATGTGACGGAAATCCTGCCTTTCCGCGATTGATATGCCGGGTTTTTTAGCCGTTTCGGCGGGGCAAATGCCGCCGGACCGGTTGACAGGCAGGCCCTCCTCGGGCTAATTGCCGCCAACTCTTCAGGGGCGCGCCCAGCGGCGCGCTTTTGATTGTTTGAAGACAGTGGGTGAATGACACATTCCCCGACAATCGTTGTGGACCAGAAAAATGAAGATCAAGAACTCGCTGAAAGCGCTTAAGGCCCGTCATCGCGACAACCGTCTGGTTCGCCGCAAGGGCCGCATCTACATCATCAACAAGCAGAACCCGCGCTTCAAGGCTCGCCAGGGCTGAGACTTTCGGGATCCTTGCGGATCCCGGGCGTGACGTGACTGCCGCCGGCAACGGCGTGTTGATATCGAAGATTTGAGTTTGAAAGACGGCGCTGAGGGACTACCTTCCCTTCATGCGCCGTTTTTCTTTGCGACTCGCTTCAAGCCTTCTGCTTCTCTCATCCGCGCTATCTTCCGGCAACGCGGCAGCGCAGGCGCTCGATCAGCAGATGCTGCAGCAGCCCATGCCTGGGCAGCCAGTGCCAGATCAGGCCCTGCCCGATCGGCCCCAGCAGCCAATGCCGGCGCCCCCTGCCCCAACAGTGACGCCGCCGGCTGAGGCCGCCATAGAACGGGTACCGCTGGCTCCGCCGAAAGCGCAGAGCATCGACGAGATGCTGGCGCAACTGAAGCGTGAGCGTGATCCCCAGGCAGCCCGTATTCTTGCGAATTCCACCATGGCAGCCTGGAGTGAATCGCACAGCCCGACCGTCGACCTCCTGATGCAATGGTCTGCCAAAGCGGCTGCCGAGAAGCGCAATGCTGCAGCGCTCGACTTTATCGACCAGGCAATCACGCTGAAGCCCGATTTTGTCGGCGCCTGGAACCAGCGCGCCACGTTGCATTTCACCATGGGCAACTACAAGAAGTCCGTCTCGGACATTGAGCGCGTGCTGAAGTTGGAGCCGCGCCATTTCGGTGCACTTGCGGGGCTTGCCGGCATCCTGACGGAGCGCGGCAGCAAACAGGCAGCCCTGCATGCCTGGGAGCGATATCTCGACATCTACCCGGCAGACCGCGAGGCCCAGGAAATCGTCTCGAAACTCTCCGAAGAGCTGGCCGGTCAGCGAACGTGAAGACACTGGCCGACCTGGCCTAGGCCACAGACGCGTGATGCATCGACGATTGGCTTGGGCCTATTCAGCCCTTCAAGCCCTCAAGGCCCGCCACGGTCCGCGTTATCGCGACTTCGATCACCTCGCAAACCGCGATGCCCTCCACCACGAAGGGATCGTCGGCGACATAGGCTTCGATTTGATGACGTTCACCCTGGGCCAGGATGACGCCACCGGTGCGCGGGGTTTTGCGTCCGGACGCGATGAACACACCGCGAGCGTAGCCTTCACTCACCCAATCCATATGCGCAGCCATGAAGCGGTCAGCTTCCTGGACGGACTTTAGATAGGTCAGGGAGAGAATGAACATCGGATACCTATTCAACCAGTTCGGCACGGATCAGCCCGCGCAGGGAATTGCCGACAAAAAGCCTGCGATGGCGCAAGTCGGCAAGCTTCAGGACCTCACCCCGCGCCTTGCGCTCGCGGATCAGTTCCGCCCTGAGCACACCCGGCAGCAGGCCGCTGGTCAGCGGCGGCGTAATCAGCGTCCCATCCGCAGCCTCGGCGAAAACATTGGTGATCGTGCCCTCACAGACCTCGTCGCGTTCGTTGAGCAGAATCACCTCGTCGGCTTCGTCCTTGGAATATTCGGCGCGCGCCGCCTCATAGGGTTCGCGGCGGGTGGTTTTGTGCCGAAACAGGCTATCCTCGGATTGCAGTCGCGTTTTCGCGACCTTGAGCCGCCACACGGTCTCTTCCCCTTCGGGGATGAAGGCGCTGGTCGAGATCTCAATCTTGCCGCGAAAGCTCATCACCAGCCGGACACGCAGCGGCGCATCCCCTGACACTTCTTTTTCAAGCTTGCCCTTGGCATCCTGCGGCTGGCGAAACCCGAGCGCATCGGCAGAGCGGGCGAGCCGACGCAGATGCTGGTCGAGCCGGAGAAACCCCGTACCCGGCTGCCACCGCATCGTCTCGATCAGCGAGAAATCCATTGATCCCCCAGGGCAAAGCGCGCCTTCAAGAGGCATTCCTCATATTCGGCCTCTGCCTTCGAATCGAAGACGATGCCGCCGCCGACATTGAAAACGGCCCGTCCGCCGTTGAAAAGAGAGATCGTGCGGATCGCCACGGAAAAACGCATCGGCCCGGAAGGGTCGCACCATCCGATGGCGCCGCAATAGACATCGCGCGGGCCCGCTTCGAGCTCATGCAGGATGCGCATGGCCCACATCTTCGGCGCACCGGTCACCGAACCGCAGGGGAAAAGAGCCGCCATGATCTCAGGCAGGCCGGTTCCCGGCAGAAGCTTTGCCCGGACATAGCTCACCATCTGGTGGACCGTGGGATAGGTCTCGATGGCAAACAGCTTGGGAACGGAGAGCGTGCCGACCTCGGATATGACGGAAACGTCGTTCCGCAGGAGATCCACGATCATGCGGTTTTCGGCCTGGGTCTTTTCGTCACCCAGCATCGCCTCGACAATCGCCTCGTCCTCTTCTGGGGACGCGCCCCGCGCTGCCGTGCCCTTCATCGGACGGGTCTCGATCCAGCCCTCTTCATCGACGGAAAAGAAGAGTTCGGGCGAGCGCGACAGGATGACGGGGCCGGCGCCGTAGTCGATCAGGGCGCCATAATGCACGGGCTGGCGGCCGACGAGCGACCAGAAGGCCGCGCAGGGATCGCCCTCCCATTTTGCCTCAATGGGCATGGTGAGATTGGCCTGATAGCAATCGCCCTTGCGCAGATGGTGGTGCAGTCGGTCGAAACGATTGCGATAGGTGTCGAAGTTCCAGGCGGCGCGGGGATCGCTGAGCAGCGGCGCATTCGGAATGTTGGACGGCGCTTCCGCCAGCGGGTGGTCGTCCGCTGCCGGAGCAGAGAAAACACCCATGGCGATGAGCGGTGTCTCGCGTCCATCCTCGATCAACGGCCGAAGCTTCGGCTCGAAAACGAAACCGGCTTCATAGGACAGATAACCGGCCACCCACTTGCCGGCCTTCCGGTGCGCTTCCAGCCGCGCAAGCGCAGGCTCCACCTCGTCTGCCGACCGGGCGACGACGAGCGTCTCCGGTTCGGCAAAAACGAGGCTCGTTCCCGCGCGGTCATCGCGGAAGAGCGCGTAAGGCGCGTGGTCACGCATGGGATGTCGGCTGCTCCGCTTCAGGCTGCCTTATCTAGCGCTTCCAACTCGTCGATCAGCCCCTCGATCATCGACAGACCCTTGGCCCAGAACGACGGATCGGTGGCATCGAGGCCGAACGGAGCGAGAAGCTCCGAATGGTGCTTGGTGCCGCCGGCCTTCAAGAGCTCGAAATACTTGTCCTGGAAGCCCTGATCGGCGTTCTGGTAGACGGCATAGAGCGAGTTCACCAGGCAGTCGCCGAAGGCATAGGCATAGACATAGAAGGGTGAGTGGATGAAGTGGGGAATATAGGCCCACCAGGTCTCGTAGCCCTCGGAGATCTTGATCGCCGGTCCGAGGCTCTCCGACTGGACCGAGAGCCAGAGTTCGCCGATCTGCTCTGCGGTCAGTTCGCCTTCCTTGCGAGCGGTGTGGATCTTGCGCTCGAACTGGTAGAAGGCGATCTGGCGCACGACCGTATTGATCATGTCCTCGACCTTCTGGGCGAGCATGGCCTTGCGCTCACGCTTGTCGGTCGTCTTGTCGAGAAGGGCGCGGAAGGTCAGCATTTCGCCGAAGACGGATGCGGTTTCGGCGAGCGTCAGCGGGGTCTGGCACATCAGCGCGCCCTGGCCGCCGGCCAGCACCTGATGCACGCCATGGCCGAGTTCATGAGCGAGCGTCATGACATCGCGCGGCTTGCCGAGGTAATTGACCAGCACGTAAGGGTGGGCGGAGGGCACGGTCGGATGGGCGAAGGCGCCGGGTGCCTTGCCGGGGCGGGCCGGGGCATCGATCCAGCCCCCGTCGAAAAAGCGGCCGGCGATCTCGGCCATTTCCGGGGCAAAATCGCCATAGGCCGACAGCACCATGTCCTTGGCTTCATCCCAGGAAATCAGGCGGTCAGGGGTTTCGGCCAGCGGTGCATTGCGGTCCCAGAAATTCATCTGTTCCATGCCGAGCCATTTCGCCTTCATCTTGTAATAGCGGTGCGAGAGGCGCGGATAGGCGTCGCGCACGGCTTCCGCCAGCGCATCGACCACTTCGCGTTCGACACGGTTGGCGAGATGGCGGCTGTCGGCGATGTCCTCGAACCCGCGCCAGCGGTCGGAGATGTCCTTGTCCTTCGCCAGCGTGTTGGTCACCAGGGTGAAGATGCGGATGTTGTCCTTGAAGGTCTTCGACAAGGCTTCGGCGGCGAGCTTTCGCTTGGCGGGATCTGCATCCTGCAGAAGTGTCAGCGTCGGCTCGAGCGGCATCTCGTCCTCGCCGACCTTGAAGCGCAGGGCTGCGAGCGTCTCGTCGAACAGCCGGTTGAATGCGGCAGCACCCGTCTGGGATTTTTCGAGGAAAAGCTGCTCGATCCGGTCATCCAGCTGGAAGGGCTTGTCCTTGCGCAGATCGACGATCCAGGGGCGGAAGTGGGCAAGTGCGGGATCGCGGTCCATGGCGGCATCGACCGCGTCGTCGGGCAGACGGTTGAGTTCCAGCGGGAAGAAGAGCAGGCGCGACGACATATCCGTCAGCTTGGCCTGGATATCGCCGAAGAACTTGCCGTTCGCCGGATTGGTCATGTCTGAATAATAGGTGAGACCCGCATAAGAAGCGATGCGACCGAGCAGGTCTTCCAGCGCGTCCATTTCGCGCAGCGCTTCAGCAAGCGAGTGATCGCCCACGGTTTCGAGCGCGGCAGCGAGTTTGCCCTTCCATTTGGTCTCGAAAGCGAGCGCATCGGCGCCGGCTTTATCGACGGCAGACAGAAATTCAGCTGATGTCTGCCCCGGATAGAGATGGTCGAGGGTCCAGACAGGCAGATCGCCAAGCTGTCCTGATTGCCTTGCCTGAGCATCGGCAGCGCCGGCAAGAACGGTGCTTCGTTCGATCTTCATAGTGATGTCCTTTCCTGTCTCTTGTCGGGGAGATGTAGTCAGTCCCGGCACAATCGGCAAGCGACGCAGCAGTCGCATATCCCCTGGCTCGATCCGCCTCGCGGAGCTTATGCGCAGGAATCCGGCGTCCCGCGTGATTTTGGTCGCCTGTGCCAATACAGGTTAAGAATCGTTAAAATCCGAGGCTTTCTCCCAACAACATGTTCAGTCCTTTCTGGCAGGCTCCCCGTCGATAACCCAGGAGCGCAAAGCGCCGGTACTGACCTCGGGGAGCCGCACGTTGACTGCACAAATCCTACTCATCGATGAAGATGCCGCCGAACGCCGCAGCATGAAGGCTGCAATCGAGGCGCACGGCCATGCCGTTCATGTCGCCGATACGGCGCATACCGCGATCGACACCTTTCGACGCCTTCGTGAGCAGATTGGCGTCATCGTGGTCGACGCCTCGTCCCCCGAAGGTCTGCAATCCGGCCTTCTTGGCGTTCTTGCCGAAGTCAATCCGGGTGTCCCAGTGATTGTCGCGACGGCGGAAGGTGCCACAGAGACGGCGCTCGACGCGGTCCGATCCGGCGCTTTCGATTTTCTGGTCAAGCCTTTCGCCCCGGAACGGCTTTCAGGCGCGGTCGAGGCCGCGCTGAAGATCCATCGCAGCACCCTGCATGGACGCACGCCGCGCCGGGCCCGCAGCGGTGCAGTGAGTTTTGCCGATATCGTGGCGGCGAGCGCTGCCATGTCACGCGTCGTGGAACTCGGCCGACGCGCCGCGCAATCGACAATTCCCGTGATGCTCGAGGGCGAAGCCGGCGTCGGCAAGGAATTGGTGGCCCGCGCCATCCATGCGGCGAGCGACCGATCTTCGCGCCCGTTCGTGACGGTCAATTGCCAGGCAATTTCGCCGGCTCAATTCGGCGACATCCTGTTCGGAGATAGCCTCCACGCCGGAACGGAGGGACCTGCCGCCGGCAAGTTCGCGGAGGCCGAAGGCGGCACGCTCTTCATTGAAGAGATCAGCGAACTGCCGGCCGCCGCCCAGGTGCGCCTGCTCGATGCAGTCCAGACGGGAGAGTTGACGCGCAACGGCCAGGGGCAATCCTCTAAAACCAATGTCCGGCTGGTCCTGGCCACCAACAAGGATCTGATCGAAGAGGTCAAATCCGGCCGCTTCCGCGAGGATCTCTATTACCGACTGAACGTGTTTCCGATCACGATTCCCGCTTTGCGCCGCCGCAAGGAGGATATCCCGCATTTGGTCCGCGCCTTCGTCGAGCGCTTTTCGCTGGAGCAGCGGCTGCCCCGCACGCTTCAGGTCGAATCCTCCGCAATCGCCTTGCTCACGGCATTTGACTGGCCCGGCAACACCCGCCAGCTGGAAAACGCCATCTTCCGCGCCGTGGTCCTGGCGGAGGGCGGCAGCCTGACCGAAGGCGATTTTCCGCAGATTGCAGCACAGGTCAGCGGCCACCGCGCCGGAATGCATGCGCGCGAAGCGACCGAGGTCAGGGACGAATCGAGTCCTGTCGCCAGGGTGCAGGCCGCGCTTGCCGAGCGCACGGCGACCTTTGCAAACCCACCTGCCCCCTCCCCGTCCACAACTTTCGGCACAACGACGACCGGCAATGTCATCATCAGCACGGACGAGGCCGGCAATGTCCGCAAGCTCGCCGAAATCGAGGAGGAGCTGATCCGCTTCGCGCTGAAATTCTACAGGGGCCAGATGAGCCAGGTGGCCCGCAAGCTCGGAATCGGCCGCTCGACGCTTTACCGCAAGCTCAAGGACTATGGAATCGATCCCGACGACCCGCAAAAGGATGCCGCTTGATTTGGCGCAATCGGCCAATGTTAACCCTGGAGTAAGCTTAATCGCCTACCAAGAGCCTGACATGTGTTAGGCAGACGTTCACCATAACGGGACTGCTTGTGCGGATGTGGCAAATTTGCCATGGTGTGACCGCATTTGACGTTCACCTTGAGTTGGCGTGGGACGTATTCTGACGGGGATAGCATTGCAGACATCGCAAGACATCAGCGCGCGCCGATGGCAGAACGGGCGCAAGGCCCAGGCCGCATGCGCAAAGATTGCAGCGAGACTGGTCTGTTCGTTTATGGCCTTTCTCTTCGTCGGTGCCGCAACCGTGCTCGGCACGACGACGGCGGCACGCGCCGAAACACGCACCCTCAACATCGAATTCGTCCATACGGGTGAACGCGCCTCGATCACCTTCAAGCGCAATGGGCGCTATGACCCCAAGGGTCTGAAGCAGCTCAACTACATCCTGCGCGACTGGCGCCGCAACGAACCAACGAAGATGGACCCGCGCCTCTTCGACCTCGTCTGGGAAGTCTATCGTCGCGCCGGCGCCAAGGGTTATATCAAGGCCGTCTCCGGCTACCGCTCACCGCAGACCAATGCCATGCTGCGCTCGCGCTCCAAGGGCGTCGCGAAGGAAAGCCAGCATATGCGCGGCACCGCGATGGACTTCTACATTCCTGGCGTGCCGCTGAAGACCCTGCGCGAACTGGGCGTGAAGCTACAGGCCGGTGGCGTCGGCTACTATCCGAATTCCGGTTCCCCGTTCGTGCATATGGACGTCGCAGGCGTCCGTGCCTGGCCGCGCATGAACCGTCAGGACCTCGTGCGTTTGTTCCCGGATGGAAAGACCGTGCATATTCCGTCGGACGGCAAGCCGCTGCCGGGCTATCAGCAGGCAATGGCCGAATACAAGCGCCGGCTTGAGGCCGGTGGCGCGATCATGATGGCGGACGACAAGCGTCCGAGCCGTCCGCGCAACTTCCTTGCCATGCTGTTTGGTGGTGGTGACGAAGATGAGGAAGAGGATATCCCGGCTCCGGCCGAGCGCCCCGCTCTCGCCGCGCAGCCCGAGCCCGCAGCACCGCCTCCGCCGCCGGTCGTCACAGCAACCGAGCCGGTCATGGTCGCCAACGCCCTGCCGGGCGTCGATTCCGCACCCGTTCCGCAGGCACGCCCCGCGCTCCGTCCGGCTGATGCCAGCCTTGCCGTGGCACTCTACCAGCCGCCGCGCAACGCCGCCGAAGACGCCCTCCAGCAGGTGGCAAATGGTGTTCCCGTTCCGGCCAGCGCCCCGACCGGTGAATTTGCCGATCTCGCCAGCATGAAGGTGCCGGTCCCGACCCTGCTTGGACCGCGTCCGGACCAGGCGACCAATGATCCGGCCGTGATGACGGCGTCGATCGATCCCAACAGCGACGCCATGGTTCTCGCCAATGGCGCGACGGTTCCGGTTCCGACCGCACGCCCGGCCGTCGCCGAGGCCCTGCTCGCCAACGCCCAGGCCGAAGACGAAGCCGAAGTCGACGAAGTCGAGCAGGCCATCCTGTCGCCGGAAGCAGCCGAAGCTCTGGAAAGCAGCAATCAGGCAGAGATGGTTGCACCGATCCCGCCGCAACAGGCAACGGCAAGTGCCGCAGCGACAGCGCCAGTCGCAGCCGCGCCCGCAGTGGCAGCACCCGCCGCCAAGTCGGTGGAAGTCGCATCCCTGCCGCAGAAGCCGGCCGGGGAGCCGACATCGGACTTCGGCGACATGTTCGACACGCCCAAGGCCGGCGTTCCCGCCGCCGATGCGGCTCTGCCCGTCAAGGGCGGCCGTCCGGGTCAGGAAGAGGCCGAACGGGCACACATGGCCATGTATGGTGGCACCAAGCTCACCAAGGGCATGATCGAGCAATGGGCTCTCAACCAGGGCAAGTTCGAAACGGTGATCAAACCGGGCAAGGCACCGCGCGTCGTGTCGCGCTCGCTGCTCGCCCCCACCACGACCGTCCCCGTCGGCTTCCGCCTGGATGCCACGACCGTCGACCCGAGCCGCTTTGGCACGCCCTGATTGTCAGTCCATCTGAATTGCAGCCAAAAGAAAACCCGCCGGATCGGCGGGTTTTTTTGTCGGCGTTCTGAACGTCCTTCAGCCTTCCGGCGGGCTTTCGATCATACCCAGCGCATGCAGATAGGTGTCGAGGATCAGGTCTTCTTCCATACGCTCCTGATCGTCCTTCTTGCGCAGCGCAATGACCTTTTTTAGGATCTTCGTGTCGAAGCCCATGGACTTGGCTTCGCCATAGACGTCCTTGATGTCGTCGGCGATCGTCTTCTTTTCTTCTTCGAGGCGCTCGATACGCTCGACGAAAGCGCGGAGCTGGTCGCGAGCGACGCCGTGGGCGGCATCAGACATGGGCAATCTCCTTCATGTCGGGGATGGCAGTTCGGGATGGAAATTCGTGGGCGATCACGTGCCGCGAACCGAAGCCCGCGTCAAGTCCCCAAAGCAGGCGCCGCGCGTCATTCCTTCGGACGGTTTGTCTCGAAGGCCCGCTGTTGTTCGGCGCTCGCCTCCCGTTGGTGCAAAGCTTTCCAGTCGTCATAGGGCATGCCGTAAACGATCTCGCGGCTCTCGTCCTTTGTCAGATCGAGACCCTTTTCCTTCGCCGCATCGAGATACCAGTTCGACAGGCAATTGCGGCAGAACCCGGCGAGGTTCATCAAGTCGATGTTCTGCACGTCGGCACGGTTGCGCAGATGGGAGACAAGGCGGCGAAACGCGGCAGCCTCCAGTTCGGTCTGTTGCTCCTTTGTGGGCAGGGACATGGCGTCATCCTTCATGGCGTAATCGGCAGGTCCGGATAAGGGCCTGTGCGGGAAGCGTGGATGCGATATTCGTGCAGCATCGGGTCGGCATTGAGGCGAGCGAAGATCGGCGCCAGCCGTCCGGTCCAGGCCTCGACGCCCTCCTCGTGACCGATGAGGTCCTGCCGCACTTCGAGCAGCGCATGGGGGATACCTCTCATCATGCAGTGACGATACATCGTGTCGCCCTTGAGCGCTCCGTCATAGGGCTCGTTGTCGCCGACGAGAATGTCTCCCGCAGCTTCCAGCCCGTCGATGAGCGGACGGACGGCGCGGGCATCGGTGTCCCACAGAACGGCGGCATGCCATGGCCGGGGCACGCCTTTCCAGGCCGGCGTGTAGGAGTGCAAGGAAAGAACCAGAGGCGCCTTGCCGGATGCTACCGCCACCTTTGCGATGACCTGCGACACAGCCTGGTGATATGGCCGATGATAGGTCTCGATCCGATGCTGCCATTCTTCCGCGCTGATCGGATGATTGCCGGGAATGATCGCACCGTCCGAGATGCGCATGATAATGGTTGGATCGTCTTCGCCGCGATTCGGATCGATCAAAAGTCGGGAAAAGCGCGACAGCACGGCCGGCGCGTTCAATACGGCGGAAAGCCGTCTAGTCAGCGCTTCGATGCCGATGTCATAGGCGATGTGGCGTTCGAAAGCGCTGTCCGGCAAACCGAGGCGGCCATAGCGCTCTGGCACGATATTCGTGGCATGATCGGCGAGCAGCACCAAACCGCTGTCATGACGGCCGTCCAAAATTTCGAAAACGGGAAGATCGTTCATCAGTTCGAAGCCATCGTCTGCTAAGGCAGGCTTGATCGCATGGGGGAATAGGGAGCGCAAGCTTTCATGCCTGTCACGTTTGTGCCAAGATCGGACAACATGGTCCCGGGACTGGGTGAAGACTGGAAATATAATCGATTAGAGTTGCGTTGACATTCTCAGGTCAGCATCGCAAGAAGGCATCCCATGCGCATTTTTGGAGTTCCGGCGGCAATCGTGGACAAGCAATTCACAGAGTTTTGCAATCGCGTTGCCGCGCGTTTTCTGAGGCCTCTCACGATCGCGGGTGCACTCCTTGCCCCGATGCTCGCCGCCGGCGCAGCCCATGCCGAATTCCGGGTCTGCAACGGCACGCAGAACCTCGTCGGTGTCGCCGTCGGTTACCGCGCGGAAGAGGGCTGGATTACCGAAGGCTGGTGGCAGGTTCCGGCCGGCACCTGCGCCACCCTGATCGAAGGCGAACTCCAATCGCGCTACTATTATCTCTATGCTGAGGACGCTGCTCGAGGCGGACGCTGGGCTGGTGACATCAACATGTGTGTCGCCGAAAACGAGTTCAAGATCGTTGGCGTGAAGGACTGCTTCGCACGCGGCTACCAGCAGATGGGATTCAAGGAATACGACACCGGACGACAAGGCAGCTGGATGGTCCAGCTCTCCGACACGTCGGGCACCCAGGAAAGCCAGAACTGATGAAGCGCAACCGCAAAGTAAAGATCCTCGCCACCCTCGGTCCCGCCTCTTCCGAAGAGGCCATGATCCGCAAGTTGCACGAAGCTGGCGCCGATCTTTTCCGCATCAACATGAGCCATGCCAGCCATGACCTGATGCGCACGCTGGTTCAGCGCATCCGCAATGTCGAGGCCGCCTGTGGCCGCCCGATCGGCATCCTGGCCGACCTGCAGGGCCCGAAGCTCCGCGTCGGCAAGTTTGCCGATACAACCGTCGAGCTGAAACCCGGCCAGACCTTTACGCTCGACAACAAGGACGTGCCCGGCGACGCAACCCGCGTTTACCTGCCCCATCCGGAAATCCTGGAATCGGTCAAGCCCGGCGACCGCCTGCTGATCGACGACGGCAAGCTTCATCTGAAGGCCGAGAAGTGCGACGGCAAGAGCATTGTGACGACCGTCGTCTCGGGCACCAAGATCTCTGACCGCAAGGGTGTCAGCCTTCCCGACACCATTCTCGCAACCGGCGTCCTGACCGACAAGGACCGCGCCGACCTCGATGCGGTGCTCGCCGTCAACGACGTTGACTGGGTGGCGCTTTCCTTCATCCAGCGTCCGGAAGACCTGGCGGAAGTCCGCAAGATTGCCCAGGGCCGCGTCGGCCTCATGTCGAAAATCGAAAAGCCTCAGGCGATCGAGCGCATCGACGAGATCATCGAACTGTCCGACGCACTGATGGTTGCCCGTGGTGACCTCGGCGTGGAAATGCCGCTCGAGCG
Source organism: Hyphomicrobiales bacterium (assembly GCA_900473805.1). Classification (GTDB taxonomy): domain Bacteria; phylum Pseudomonadota; class Alphaproteobacteria; order Rhizobiales; family Rhizobiaceae; genus Allorhizobium. The sequence continues at coordinate 624,150 of UCMS01000006.1, forward strand.
TGTGCCCGGCATCCAGAAGCAGCTGATCCGCGCCTGCCGCCGCGAAGGCAAGCCGGTCGTCGTCGCGACCCAGATGCTGGAATCGATGATCACGGCCCCGGTCCCGACCCGCGCCGAAGTCTCGGACGTCGCAACCGCCGTCTTCGAAGGCGCTGACGCCATCATGTTGTCGGCCGAGTCTGCTTCTGGCCAGTATCCGGTCGAAGCCGTCGCCACCATGGCCTCGATTGCCGAAACCGTCGAACGCGAGCCGCATTATCCCGGCATCATCTACGCCCAGCGCGCCCAGCCGGAAGCGACCGGCGCCGACGCCATTTCGCTGGCAGCCCGCCAGATCGCCGAGACGCTGCGTCTGCAGGCGATCGTCTGTTACACGTCGTCGGGCAATACCGGCCTGCGCGCCTCTCGTGAGCGTCCGGAAGTGCCGATCATCGCGCTGTCGCCGGTCATCCAGACCGCACGCCGCCTGTCGGTCGTCTGGGGCCTGCACTGCGTCGTCTCCTCGGAGCCGACGGATCTCGACGACATGGTCAACCGCGCCTGCCGCATCGTCGTCGAAGAAGGCTTCGGCAAGCCCGGCGACCGCATCATCATGTCGGCCGGCGTTCCGCTCGGCACGCCCGGCTCGACCAACATGCTGCGCATCGCCTATATCGGCTCGGACGGCCAGACGGGTATCTGATCGCGCACCATTACCGAAAAAGCCGCCTCCGGGCGGCTTTTTTGTGCGCTACTGGCCGGCCTGCAAAGACGGCGCGCTTTCTTCGGGCTCCACGCGCGTCGCCGCCAGACGCGGTTCCACGGCACGCGCCATGGCCTGCAGGTCCCGCGGCTGTCCCGCAACCTTCTCCAGGGCAGCAATCACGATGTCGGTCACGATATAGTCGGGCTTGTGCCCAAGCCCTTTGATCCAGACAAGTTCCGACCCCTTTATGTCGCGGGCGAGACCTTTCGAGTGGATCTCCTCCAGCACGATCTCGTCACTATCCCCGGTGATGATCACGGTGGGCTTGTCAATCTCGCTGTAGCGCTTCGAAAAATCCGTCACATAGGCATGCAGCCCCGCGACATCCGTCGCGTTTGCTCGGAAGGTCGCCGGACGCAGGACCAGCGCCGCCCCGGTTTCGGCGATATAGGACGCAGGCACCGGGTTCGGGGCAAACACATGCGCGGTTGCCGGTTCGATCCTGGAGAAACCAGCCTGCAGCGCCAGCGTGTTGCAGAACAAAGGACCGATGATCGGCGCCGACGCGACGTGGTAGTACCAGTCCACGCCTCCGGGCCAGGGATGGGTCGCGGCTGCGAGGAAAATCAGCCCTTCGACCTTGTCCGAATGCAAAACGCCGAAACTCGCGGCGATGGCGCCGCCGAAGGAATGCCCCACGATGATCGCCCGCGCGATGCCCTTCTTCTCCATCAGCGTCGCAATCGCATGGGCCTGACCGGCCGGCGTAACGTTGTCAGGCCCGCCTCGTTCGGAATAGCCGTGCCCGGGCCGGTCGACAAAGAGCATTTCGGCACGTCCTCTCAACGGCTCAAGAAAAGCCCCGGCCTGGTCGCGCAGGTTGCCGGAAGCCCCATGGATAAAAACGATGGGCGGCAGGTCGGCATCGGGGCCGGCCGGCACATGCAGGGCATTCAGGCGGAAACCGCCGACATCGGTCAGCGTGCCGGTATTGGGAAACTGCGCCTCAATGCCCCGCGCCCTTATCTGTGTCGCGATGAAGAGCGCCACAGAAAGAAGCACCAGGACAATGAGGAGACCGAGCAGGATCAGGCCGAGACGGGGAAGCAGGAACAAAGACAGGGCTTTCGGAGAAGGAGAGACAGGGAAAGAAGATCGGCCCGAGGCGCCTTTCGTCAAGACCCTGACCGCAAAAGCAACCTGCCGGCAAAGACGACACCTGCCTTGCCAAGGACGGCAACCTCGCGCTTGCCATCGGACCGCCGACACGGCAGGTTGACGGCAAAGCGAGCCTGAGCCCATGTCCAATGCCTTTTCCCACACCCCCTATGCCGGTCCGACCAGGCCCTTCACCATCGGCCTCTCCGCCCTTGACCCGAGGCGCTGGATCGAGCCTGATGCAGATCTGCCGCGCTATGTCGACGAAAAGCGCACTTTGATCGAGGCGCGACGCGACGAGATCTTTCGCGCCACGGAGGACAGCCTTCCGGCCCAGCGGGAGTGCCTGGAGGCGCTGGTCGATCATCTGGTTGCCGACCACCCCGGCCACGGCTGCCGGGAAGGCAACACGTTTCATGTGGCCGGACATGCAACGAACCTCGCCGACGAAACCATTCCCCCGCTGCTGCACGCGGGTATGCTTGTGCAGGACGACCTCGTGATCATGATGAAGCGCGAGATGGGATGGCATATTGCCGCGGCCCACCTGTCCTTCCCCTCCTCCTGGTTGCTCTCCGAAAAGTTCGGTCGGCCGATGGAAGCCGTGCACGAGCACGTGCCCGGCTTCCAGGCGGGGACACGCAATGCAGCGATGATCAACCGCATCTTCGACAACCTCCTGCCCGGGCAGCCTGCGGAGCGTTTCAACTGGTCGATCAACTGGCAGCACAAGCTCTTCCACCCCGAAACCGGCCGCAACGATCAGGCTGCCCCGGAAGAGGCCGTGATCCGCGTCGAGCGGCAGACGCTGACCAAGCTTCCACGCACGCGGGCGATCGTCTTCACCATCCGCATCTATCTCGACCCCGTCAGAGTGTTCAAAACCCATCCTGAAGGCGGCAGGCTGGCGCTCGCGCTTGCCGACCAATTGGAGGCCCTGGAGCCCGCCCAACTCGCATACAAGGGCCTTGATCGGCAAAGGGCGCGGCTGGTTGCGCGGCTGCGACAGGATGCGGCACTGAAAAATAGCGGCTGACGGCCGGCAGCGGCTCGGTGACGGTCTTTATTGTGTCAGTGTTTTGTGATCTAGAACCGCCATTATCGTTGAGGCTCTAGTCATGAGCCGAAACGCACCTGCGCGACCAGCGTGGTCACGCCTCCAAGGAGACCCAGATGAGTGAAATGACCTACCCGGTTTATGGCGAGATCACCGGTCCGATCGTGATGATCGGCTTCGGCTCGATCGGCCGCGGCACCCTGCCGCTGATCGAACGCCACTTCAAGTTCGACAAGAGCCGGATGGTCGTCATCGATCCCCGCAACGACGAAGCCGAACTGCTCGCCAAACATGGCATCAAGCATATCCAGGCGCATGTCACGAAAGACAACTACAAGAAGCTCCTGAAGCCGCTTCTGACCGAAGGCGAAGGCCAAGGCTTCTGCGTCAACCTCTCGGTCGACACCGGTTCGCTCGATCTGATGAAGCTCTGCCGCAAGCTCGACGTGCTCTATATCGACACCGTCGTGGAACCCTGGCTCGGCTTCTACTTCGACAAGAACATGAAGAACTCCGAGCGCACCAACTATGCGCTGCGCGAAACCGTGCGCCAGGAAAAGGCGAAGAACCCGGGCGGCACGACGGCGATCTCCACCTGCGGCGCAAACCCGGGCATGGTCTCCTGGTTCGTCAAGCAGGGTCTCGTCAACATCGCCAACGAACTCGGCATCAAATTCGACGAGCCGGACCAGAATGACCGCGAAGGCTGGGCCAAGCTGATGAAGAAGGTCGGCGTCAAGGGCGTGCACATCGCCGAGCGCGACACCCAGCGCACCAAGAACCCAAAGCCGCTCAACGTCTTCTGGAACACCTGGTCTGTCGAAGGCTTCATCTCGGAAGGCCTGCAGCCGGCAGAACTCGGCTGGGGCACGCACGAAAACTGGATGCCGAAGAACGCCAAGAAGCACAAGAAGGGCTGCAAGGCGGCGATCTATCTCGAGCAGCCGGGCGCCAACACCCGCGTTCGCACCTGGTGCCCGACGCCGGGTCCGCAGTATGGCTTCCTCGTCACCCACAACGAGTCGATCTCGATCGCCGACTACTTCACGGTCGAGAAGGACGGCGAAGTCGTCTATCGCCCCACCTGCCACTATGCCTACCACCCGGCCAATGACGCCGTTCTCTCGCTACACGAGATGTTCGGCAATGGCGGCACGCCGCAGCCGGTCCTCCACGTTCTGGACGAAGATGAACTGGTCGATGGCGTCGACGAACTGGGCGTGCTGCTCTATGGCCACGACAAGAACGCCTACTGGTACGGTTCGCGCCTGTCGCTCGAAGAAACCCGCCGCATCGCCCCCTACCAGAACGCAACGGGCCTGCAGGTAACATCCGCCGTGCTCGCCGGCATGGTCTGGGCACTCGAGAACCCGAAGGCCGGCATCGTCGAAGCCGACGAGATGGACTACAAGCGCTGCCTCGAAGTGCAGTCGCCCTATCTTGGCCCGGTCGAAGGCCATTACACCGACTGGACCCCGCTCGACGGCCGCCCGGGCCTCTTCCCGGAAGATTTGGACGAAAAGGATCCGTGGCAGTTCCGGAACATTCTGGTGCGCTGAGCCATTCAGACACCGATTGAGGCTCGCCGCTTGCGGCGGGCCTTTTCCATGCGGCGCCGGCCGGCATCCTGGAGCGCAACTGGGCCGGGATAACTGAGGGTGCTGAAGCGCTGCGCCTTGCTTTGGCCAAGGCTTCGCGGCATGGTTTGCAACAACGCAGAAGGGCGGGCGGCGTGGCCGAACCGTCGAATTCCTGGGAGATTGAGATGAAGACCAAAACCGTGGTGACGCTCGCAGCGGCAAGCTTCGCCCTCACGTCCTGCTATTCGTCCGGTCCCCCGCGTCAGCTTCCGACCGTACAGCAAGGTCCGTCGATCGAGGGCGACTGGGTTGACCCCAACGGCATCGCGTCAAGCTTCCGGGGTGGGACCTTCACCACGCGCACCACCGACACGAACCAGGTGCTGGCCTCCGGCACCTACACCCTGCAGGGCGACCGCCTCGTCGAGATCAACATGACCTCGCTCGTCCGCAACACCCAGCAGAAGGTCAATTGCGCCCTGGTCACGCCGACGCAACTGAACTGCACCTCCGACAGCGGCGCGCAATTCTCGCTCGCCCGGCGCGCATAAGCACTGGTTTTATCTCCGGGAATCAAAGCGGCCATCACGGCCGCTTTTTTTCGTTTGGGAACGCCCGCCCGAACGCACGCAACTGCTTTTTCCCTTGCCCTGTCACGACCTTGATGAAAACATCCGGCATCCCGAGCCGGCATGCCTCTGTCACAGTTGCATGCCAGACAGTGACAGACGGATTGAAACAGGAGAAAAATGATGTTCAGACACCTGCGAATTGGCCTTTTGAGCGCGTCCGTGCTCGCCCTTTCCACCGGCGCGGCTTTTGCCGATTTCGAACTCAACATCCTGCACATCAATGATCTGCACTCCCGGATCGAGGCGATCAACAAGTCGGATTCCACCTGCTCGGCCGAAGACGCGGCCAAGAACGAATGCTTCGGCGGCATTGCCCGCGTGAAGACAGCCATCGACGCCCGCCGCGCCGAACTTTCCGGCAAGAACGTGCTCACGCTCGACGCCGGCGACCAGTTCCAGGGTTCGCTGTTCTACACCACATACAAGAGCGCCCCGATCGCCGAGTTCATGAACGGCATCGGCTTTGACGCGATGGCGATTGGCAATCACGAATTTGATGATGGCCCGGAGGAACTCGCCAAATTCATCGATGCGCTGAAATTCCCGATGATCTCCGGGAATACGCTCGCGGGTCTGAATTCGCCGGTCGCCGACAAGTTCAAGCCCTACATCGTCAAGGACTTCGGCGGAGAGAAAGTCGCGGTCGTCTCCGTTCTCGCAACTGACACGGACGAAACCTCTTCGCCCGGCGATGCGATCCTCTTTTCCGATGAGATCGGCTACCTAAAGGAAGCCGTAAAGGAGATCGAAGGCCAGGGCATCGACAAGATCGTGCTTCTGTCGCATGTCGGTTATGTCAGGGACCAGGAAATCGCAGCCGCTGTCGATGGCATCGACGTGATCGTCGGCGGTCACAGCCACACACTTCTATCCTCCACCGACGAAAAGGCCGCCGGCCCCTATCCGACGCTGGTCAAGAACCCGTCCGGCAAGGACGTGCCGATCGTCACGGCCTATGCCTATTCGAAATACCTCGGCGATCTTACCGTCACCTTTGACGACTCAGGCGTCGTAAAGTCCGCTACGGGCGCGCCGAAACTGCTCGATGCCTCGGTGACCCCAGATGCCGCCTTCACCGCCAAGGTTGCCGAACTCGCCGGGCCGATCGAAGAGATCAAGCAGAAGGAAATCGGCGCTACCGCCGACGCCATCGATGGCGCGCGCGAAACCTGCCGCTCGGTCGAGTGCTCCATGGGCAACCTCGTCGCCGATGCCATGGTTGATCGCCTGCAGGAACAGGGCGTCACCATCGCCATCCAGAACGGTGGCGGTCTGCGCGCCTCGATCGATGCCGGCACGGTCACCATGGGCGAAGTCCTGACCGTCCTGCCCTTCCAGAACACCCTCGCCTCGTTCCAGCTCAAGGGCTCTGACATTGTCGCGGCATTGGAGAATGGCGTCAGCCAGGTCGAGGAAGGCGCTGGTCGCTTCCCGCAGGTCTCGGGCTTGAAATTTGCCTTTGACAAGTCGAAGCCCGCCGGCAGCCGCATCTCCGACGTTCAGGTGAAGGAGGGCGACGCCTGGGTCGCCATCGACACCAACAAGATCTATGGGGTCGCGACCAACAACTACATGCGCTCCGGCGGCGACGGCTACAAGGTCTTCGCGACCGGGGGCCAGAACGCCTATGACTTCGGCCCTGGCCTTGAAACCGTGGTGGCTGACTACATCGCCAAGAACAGCCCCTACAAGCCCTATACCGACGGTCGCATCACCGTTGTCGGAACGGCTGCGGCCGCGACGACGGCGCCCGCCGCTGAAACGCCGGCAGCAACCGCCACGGAAACCCCGGCTGCTCCTGCCGCCCCCGCAGCAGAGGCACCGACAGTTGCGGCACCGGCAGCCACCGAAACCGCCAAGACAGTCGCAGAAACTGCCTACAAGGTGGTAGCCGGCGACAGCCTTTGGAAGATCGCCAAGGCCACCTATGGCGACGGTCTGTTGTGGACCAAGATTGCCGAGGCCAATGCCCTGCGCAACCCGAACCTGATCGCCATCGGCAAGGAACTGCAGCTGCCGCCAAAGTAAGACCCTTCGCCGCAGACACATTGGCCGGTCCGGGCTTCCCCGGGCCGGCTTTTGCTTTTATCAGATGATCCCAGCGCGATGTTTCGACGTATTGCTTCACCGCAGCAAATCACCAGGATGTCCCAATGACCGCAATGCCCGCCCACTGGCCCTCCGACCACCCACCCGTCAATTTCGGCAAGGTCGGCGTGCTCCTCGTCAATCTCGGCACGCCCGATGGCACGGACTACAAGTCCATGCGTCGCTATCTCGAGGAATTCCTGACGGACAAGCGCGTCATCGAGTGGTCCCGCTGGTTCTGGTATCCCATCCTCTACGGTATCGTACTCAACAAACGTCCGCAAAAGGTCGGCAAGGCCTATGAAGAGATCTGGAACAAGGATCTCGATGAAAGTTATCTGCGCACCTACACCCGCAGCCAGGCCGAGAAACTCGCCGTTGCCTTGAAGGACCTACCCAATGTGCATGTCGACTGGGCCATGCGCTACGGCCAGCCGGCGATCCAGGCGAAGATGAACGAGATGCACAAGGCCGGTTGCGAACGGATCCTCGTCTACCCGCTCTATCCGCAATACGCGGCGGCAACGACCGCGACGGTGAATGACGAAGCCTTCAAGGCACTCCTGAAAATGCGCTGGCAGCCGGCCCTGCGTACCGTTCCGCAATACGCAGACGATCCGGTCTATATCGAGGCACTCGCCAACTCGATCAACGAACACCTCGCCACGCTCGACTGGGAGCCGGAGCTCGTGATCACCTCCTACCACGGCATTCCGAAGTCCTATTTCATGAAGGGCGATCCCTATCACTGCCAGTGCTACAAGACGACGCGCCTCCTGCGCGAACATCTCGGCTGGGACAAGGAGAAGCTGATGGTCACCTTCCAGTCCCGCTTCGGGCCGGAAGAATGGCTGCAGCCCTATACCGACAAGACGGTGGAGAAACTGGCCAAGGAAGGCGTGAAGCGCATTGCCGTGATGAATCCTGGCTTCGTCTCGGACTGCCTTGAAACGCTGGAAGAGATCGCCGGCGAGGCGGGCGAGGATTTCCTTCACAATGGCGGGGAGAAGTTCACCCACATTCCCTGCCTCAACGACAGCGCCAACGGCATGCGCGTGATCGAGAACGTCGTGCGGCGCGAGTTGCAAGGCTGGGCCTGAACGCCCGTCGACGACCTTTCAGGCCGCCTTCGGGCGGCCTTTTACTTTGGAGCTCCGCCTGCGTCTTCGAATGGCACAGCGCGTGTTGCAGATGGCGTGCCAGTTCAAGACAGTGGCACAACCATTATACCATGCAACCTTTTTAATTCGTGAGCAAATCTTCACCACCAGAGCAATGCCACCATCGGCTAACCCGCACATATTCAAGGCAAATGAGTAGTCTTGCGGCGGCTTCTTCGCGGCAAGCCTCAGCAACCTGAGAGGGTAAAAAATTGGTCACCTGATCAAATTCAATTGCAACCATTTGAATTTTATTACAGTTTTTGATCCGCGTTTTCTTATATTAAGGGACCGTTTAACAATGGATGCTAGAATTCTCATCAACAACAGGAGACCCCCGATGAGTATTCTGAAAACATCCGCAGCAATGGCTGTTCTGATGATGACCACAGGCTCGGCTTTTGCCGAACCGCCGAAGCCGGACGTTGCAAAGCTCGTGACGCCCGCCGTCATCGAGGACATGCGGAAATTCATCGACACAGAGATCGTCCAGGTCTCGGTCGAAGCGCAGAACGCCCGCTTCGACAATCTCACCCAGGACAAGATCGACGCATTGGACAACCAGTGGAAGGCAGAGCGCGAAGCAGCCGACAAGCCGCTGATCGCAGCGACCTTGTCGAGCCCCCTGTCGGTCTATCTCGCCCGCATTCAGGGCAAGTCGCTCGGCCTCTATGCCGAAGTCTTCGTGATGGACAAGACCGGCCTCAACGTCGGCCAGAGCTCTGTGACCAGCGACTTCTGGCAGGGTGACGAGGACAAGTACCAGAAGACCTTTGCCGTTGCGGACGATGCACTGTTCATCGATGAGCCGGAATGGGACGATGAAGCCAAGATCTGGCGCGACCAGGTGAGCTTCACCATTCTGTCGGCCGACAAGAAGAAGGTTGGTGCCGTTACGGTCGAATTGAACCTGACGGAACTCGAAAGACGCATGCAGGCCGGTTCCTGAGCGACCGCCACGGCGCCATGACGGCGACTGTGCCACGAAACCATGTTGCACATTCTCTCGGACCGAAACTGGATCAGACCATGCTGAAGAACCTTTCTGTCAGCGCCAAGGGCTTCATCGCCTTCGGCATTTTGGCGACCATCGCCATCGCATCATCGACCTTCATCTACAACCGCGCGGTGGAAGCCAATCACCAGGTAGCGGAGACCGAGCTTGTCAACCAACTGGTCGACACGATCAATGAATTCTCTGCGGATCTGTCTCTCACCGACATGCATCTGAAGACCTTCCTGCTGACCGGTAACCGGGAATATTCGGCTGAAGCGGACAAGGGTGTCGCCGAGATGAAGAGCGACATGGTCGCCATCGAAAAATTGTTCACCGAGTCGGCACCGTCGGAGCTTCCCAGGCTGAAGGACGCGTTCACTGCGGTCACGGACTGGACGAGCAAGGTTGTCGAGCGCCAGATCCTCCTGATGCGCGACCCGCAGACGGTCGAACTTGCCCGCGCCATTGAGGTCACGGGTGAAGGTGCGCGTTACGTCGGCGTGATTGAAAAGAAACTGGCTGAGGTACAGACCGCGATGGCGGCCCGAGCACAGGCGGCCAATGCGACGCAGCATGCGGCCCTCGACATCGTCCAGCGCGTCAGCCTGATCGCCTCGCTCGTCGTCGGCGCTGCCGCCGTCCTCATGGGCTTCCTGAACTTCCAGCTAGTCTCCCGTCCGCTCGGCAAACTGACAGATGTCACCTCGCGCCTCGCCAACGGCGATCTGGATGTCGTCATCGAACAGGGTGGCAAGGACGAAATCGGCCGCATGGCAGGCTCCATGCAGATCTTCCGCGAGGCCGCCATTGCCAACAAGCGCCTGGAAGAGGAAGCCGAAACCAACCGCCAGAGGGCGGAGGCAAACCGCATTGCCGACCAGCAGCGTGCAGAAGCCGATGCCGCAGAGCGCCTGCGCATCGCAACATCCGGCCTCGCCGGCGGCCTGAAGCGGCTTGCAGCCGGCGATCTGGCCTTCCAGATCACCGAGGCTTTCGCGCCGGACTTCGAATCCCTGCGCCACGACTTCAACCAGTCGGTCCGCCAGTTGAATGAGACCATGGCAGGCATCACCAATAGCGTGGCAACCATGGAAACCGGCACCCGCGAGATCGCCTCGGGAACCGATCACCTGTCGAAGCGCACCGAACAACAGGCCGCAGCTCTTGAAGAGACGGCCGCTGCAGTCGAAGAGATTACCGCAAACGTGGTCAACTCGACAAAGCGCACCGAAGAAGCCCGCGGTGTCGCCTCCCAGGCCAACGCATCGGCAAACCAGTCCTCGGAAGTTGTCGCTCGCGCTGAAGAGGCCATGCGCCGGATTGAAGGATCTTCGCAGCAGATCTCGAACATCATCGGCGTCATTGACGAAATCGCCTTCCAGACCAACCTGCTCGCCCTCAACGCCGGCGTCGAAGCTGCCCGCGCAGGGGAAGCCGGCAAGGGCTTTGCCGTCGTCGCTCAGGAAGTCCGCGAACTCGCCCAGCGTTCGGCAAACGCCGCAAAGGAAATCAAGGCGCTCATCCAGAACTCCTCGACGGAAGTCGCCGGCGGCGTCGATCTTGTCCGCAAGACAGGCGAGGCGCTGCGCACCATTGGCGGCTTCATCAGCGAGATGAACACGCATATGGATGCCATCGCGATTTCGGCCAAGGAACAGGCAACCGGCCTTTCGGAAGTCAACCATGCCGTTAACGCCATGGACCAGACGACCCAGCAGAACGCCGCAATGGTCGAGGAATCGAACGCTGCCTCCGGCGCACTCGCTGCCGAAGCCGCCAAGCTGCGCGACCTGATCTCGCACTTCCAGATCGACGGCGTCCAGACGGCACAAGCCGGCGCTCTGCGTGACACAGCGCGTGCCATGGCGCGCCCAAGCCACCCCGCAGCAATGCCGGCGACCTCGCGCGCAACCCAACCGACGCGCGCCGCAGCCCCTGCCCCGCGCTCACACGGCAATGCCGCGGTCGCTCAGGACAGCTGGGAAGAGTTCTGAGAACAAGCGGCTTAGCAGCAGTCTGCACTGAAATACGACGACAAGAGGCGGAGGACACCCTCCGCCTCTTGTCGTTTTCATACCGCCCGCCGACGATACTTGGCTTCCGATTTTCCATCGGGTCTTGCAATAAACCTCTGATATCCCGATGTTAGCGCCATGATCGTGGTCGCATGCGACCGTTTTGGGGAGGGATGCACGTCATGCTCGCAGGTCCGGATATCGTCGTCATCGCGCTGGTGGCGCTCGTCGTTCTCGTTCTTTTCGCCGGCATCAAGACAGTGCCCCAGGGCTATCGTTACACGATCGAGCGTTTCGGACGCTACACGCGGACTTTGGAGCCCGGCCTCAATCTCATCGTTCCCTTCATCGAGCGCATCGGCGCGAAGATGAACGTAATGGAGCAGGTCCTCGATGTCCCCACACAGGAAGTGATCACCAAGGACAACGCGTCGGTCTCTGCCGATGCGGTGGCATTCTACCAGGTTCTCAATGCAGCCGAAGCCGCCTATCAGGTGGCCAATCTGGAGAATGCGATCCTGAACCTCACCATGACCAACATTCGCTCTGTCATGGGCTCCATGGACCTCGACGAACTCCTGTCCAACCGCGAAGTCATCAATGACCGGCTGCTGAAGGTGGTCGATGAAGCCGTGCGTCCTTGGGGCATCAAGGTCACCCGTGTTGAGATCAAGGACATTCAGCCCCCCGCCGACCTCGTGGATGCGATGGGTCGGCAGATGAAGGCCGAGCGCGAGAAACGCGCCCAGGTGCTGGAGGCCGAAGGCTTCCGCAACGCCCAGATCCTCAGGGCAGAAGGCGCAAAACAGTCGGCGATCCTGGAGGCCGAAGGTCAGCGCGAAGCCGCCTATCGCGAGGCAGAAGCGCGCGAACGCCTCGCCGAAGCCGAAGCCAAGGCGACCCGCGCCGTCTCGGAGGCCATCGCCGCCGGGGATGTCAACGCGATCAACTACTTCGTTGCACAGAAATACACAGAGGCCCTGGCAGCCATCGGCACAGCCGGCAACTCCAAGATCGTTCTGATGCCGATGGAAGCCTCCGCCCTGATCGGTTCGCTCGGCGGGATCGGTGCGATTGCCCGTGAAGTCTTCGGCGATCAGCCGTCCGCGCGCCCTGCAGCACCTGCCGCCGCACCGCGTGTCACGACACCCGCTCGCACAACGCCCGCCGTAAATCCCTTCGGCCCCTCCAGCGAGACATGACGATGACGGCCCGCATCATAACCGAACTCGGCCCATGGAGTTGGTGGGTTCTAGGGATGCTGCTGCTCGCGGCCGAACTGCTGATGCCCGGCGTCTTCCTTGTCTGGATCGGGCTCGCCGCACTGGGGACCGGTGCGCTCTCCCTGCTCCTGTGGGATTTCGCCGTCTGGACATGGCAGGTGCAGGCGCTGTTCTTCGCCGCGGCTGCCGTCCTCTTCACGCTCATGGGCCGCCGCCATTTCGGCCGCACAGATATCGGCAGTGACGAACCGCTGCTCAACCAGCGCGGCGCAAGCCTTGTCGGGCGCACGGCAACCCTTGCCGAACCGATCCGCGAAGGTCGCGGCCGCATCCGCCTCGACGACACCATATGGATCGTCTCCGGCCCCGATCTGCCTGCTGGCACACAGGTCCGCGTCATCGCGAGCAACGGCCGTGATTTGACGATTGAACAGGTGTGAACGGTTAACGGCGTCCGCCCTCAGGCAACGCCGATCCGCAGCAAATCGTGGAAGTGAATGAGACCGATCGGATGATCGTGATCGTCGACCACCATCAAAGCGCCAATGCCGAGCTTGTTGATCATCGCCGCCGCCGTGGTCGCCAGCGCATCGCCCTTGATCACCTTGGGATTGCGGGTCATCACGTCCTCGACGGAAAGCACCGAGAGATCGCGTGCGAGATTGCGGGCCATGTCGCCTTCGGTGACGATCCCACAGAGCCTGCCCTCGCCATCAACCACCCCCACACAGCCGAAGCGCTTGTGGGACAGGGTCTTGACTGCATCCGGCATGGACGTACCGAGGGGAACCAGCGGCACGCGATCCCCTGTATGCATGATGTCGCGCACATGCGTGAGCGCCGCCCCGAGCTTTCCGCCGGGATGGAATGTCCGGAAGTCCGAGGGCGAAAAGCCCCGTGCCTCCAATAGCGCGATTGCGATGGCATCGCCGATCGCGAGCTGCAGCACGGCGGAAGAGGTCGGCGCCAATCCGTGCGGACAGGCTTCCGTGACCTTCGGCATCAGCAGCACGACATCGGCATTGCGGGCCAGGGTGGAAGTCTCACCGGAAGTGATTGCGATAAGCGGAATCGAGAACCGACGCGAGTAATTGAGGATACCCTGCAATTCTACCGTCTCGCCACCCCAGGAAATGGCAAGGATGGCATCGTCCTGCGCGATCATTCCGAGATCGCCGTGATTGGCCTCGGCCGGATGGACAAAGAAGGCGGGCGTACCGGTCGAAGCGAAGGTCGCAGCAATCTTCGAACCGATATGACCGCTCTTGCCGACGCCCGTGACAATGACACGCCCGCTGATGTCGCCGATCGTCTTCACGGCATGACCGAAAGGTACGGCAAGGGGTCCGGCCAATGCATCTTCCAGCACCTGCAAGCCCTCCCGCTCGGTCGCAACGACCCGGATCGCGGATTGGGTGGCACTGGCTTCGACGAGATTGACGGCGCGCTTGATCATGGCCGTCCTTACTGCGTTTGACGGACGCTGTAAATCAGCCGCCCTGCATGCCACGCCGCGAAACCAAACATTAACCACCAGGCTTTACGTTTCGGTAAGCATGACGGAGCGCCGGGCGGACAGATGACGATCGATGGAAAGACGGGATTGCGAGGCGCTGGCCGTCTCGGGCTGCGCGGCATGGCCGCCATGCTGGCCGCCCATGTCTTTGTCTATCCCCTGCCCTTGGCTGCCCAGCAGGCAACGAGCGGATCGACAAACTGGCTGGCGGCCGCCGATGACAGCCAGCCCGACAGGAGCGGTACCCAGCCTCTCACGGGTCCGACGGATCCAACGGCACCCAATACCGTCACCGATCCGACGACAACGGCCACCACGGCGCCGCCCCCGGCCCTCGAAACCGACCCGCAAGCTGCCGACATCGCTCCCTTGGAAGAGGATTTCGGTCGGCAAAATCTACGCGAAACGCGCCTCGACAACCCGATTGCATCGCGCATCCGCCGCAGCGAAGAAGAGGATATGGGCATCCGGCTCGGCACCCTTGTCCTGCGTCCTTCCCTGAACCAGCAGATCGGCATCGAACGGGAAAAGACGGACTCAGGCAGCGAGAGACGGGTCTTCTCCGAGACCGGCCTCAAGGGGACTTTGACGTCGGACTGGTCGCGCCATGAATTGACCATCGGCGGCGAAGGCGCATGGCAGGAAACGCTTTCGGGCGACGGCACCGACAAACCGCGCGCTCGCATCGATGCAAATCTGCGCCTGGACCTCGCCGACGACACCATTGCCAACATCACGGGTGCATACAGCTTCAGCCGCGAGGATACCAACGATCCCAACGCGATTACGGGAGCGAGCGTCCAGTCGGGTGTGCACCAGTTCGACGCGGGCGTCTCGCTGGAACGCGACCTCGGCCTTTTGCGCGGATCGATCGCCACCCAGGCCAGCCGATATCTCTACTCGGACGCGGAACTGTCAAACGGCACTACCCTGGACCGCAGCGATCGCGACCGGACCCGGGCGACCATCAGCGCCCGTCTGGGTGTCGAACTTTCGACCGCAATCACGCCGTTTATCGAGGCAACGACTGGCAAGCTCATCTATGACGATAGCGTGGATTCGAGCGGTTACCGCCGTTCGGCGGACATTTACGGAGCAAAGACCGGCGTGACCGTCGACTTAGGCGAGAAGCTTCGCGGTGAAGTCGCGGTCGGCTATGAACAGCAGCGCTTCGATGACAGTCGTCTGGCCGACCTGTCCGCTGTCACTGTCGATGGAAGCCTTTTCTGGTCACCACGCGAAGGCACGTCCATCGACGTGACGCTCGACACCACGCTTGATCCGTCGACCGCGGCAGGCGTGAGCGGCGGGAGCGTGCACAGCATCGACGTCAATCTGGCCCATGATATCAGAAGCAATCTGGTAGCGCGCCTCACCGGTGGAGCCGCCGTGAGCCGCTACGACGATGCGGGAGCAGCGGCCGACAAGACGGTTTACAATGCCGGCGCAGGTCTGACTTGGAAGGTCAATCGCTATCTCGATGCGACGGCGGATCTGACCTATGAGCGCAACGACTACAAGTCGTCCGGAGACACCGATAAGGTGACCGCCCTGGTTGGCCTGACCGCCAAGCGCTGAGACTTGGCGGTCGAGGCAATGCGTCTCACTTGAGGGCGGCGAGGATCGCCTTCAGTTCCTGCTCAATGGCCGGGCGGATATCCGGGCGCTCGATGGCAAAGGCGACATTGGCGAGGATGAAGCCGTCCTTGGCGCCGCAGTCGAACGTCTGACCCTTGAAATGGTAACCTGCAAAGTCCTGCGTCTTCGCAAGCTTCAGCATGCCGTCGGTCAACTGGATCTCGTTGCCGGCGCCACGCTCCTGGGTCGACAGGATCTCGAAGATCTCTGGCTGCAGGATGTAGCGGCCGTTGATGAAGAAGTTGGAGGGCGCGGTGCCCTTGGCCGGCTTCTCTACCATCTCGCTGATCTTGAAGCCGCCTTCGAGCGTCTCGCCGACGCCGACAATGCCGTATTTATGCGCCTGATCGGGCGCGCATTCCTCGACCGCCACAATATTGCCGCCGGTCTTTTCATAAAGTTCGACCATGCCCTTGAGGCAAGCCTTTTCGCCACGCATAATCATGTCGGGCAGGAGCAGCGCAAACGGTTCATGGCCGACGATGTCGCGGGCGCACCAGACGGCATGGCCGAGGCCGAGCGGTTCCTGCTGACGGGTGAAGCTGGTCTGACCGGCCGTCGGCTGCAGATCGCTCAGAAGCGAAAGTTCAGCGTTTTTGTTGCGGGCCTTCAGCGTCTGCTCGAGTTCGAACTGGATATCGAAATAGTCCTCGATGACGGCCTTGCCGCGTCCCGTCACGAAGACGAAATGCTCGATGCCCGCTTCGATCGCCTCGTCGACCACATATTGGATGACCGGCTTGTCGACGACGGTCAGCATCTCCTTCGGGACCGCCTTGGTCGCGGGCAAAAAGCGAGTGCCGAGGCCGGCGACAGGGAAAACGGCTTTGCGGAGCTTCTTAGTCTGAACCACTCATTCCTCCTCGAGGATCTAATCGATTTACGCCATCATACCGCAGTCACGGCCAGTAACATAGAATTGCTTAGAATTCGCAAAAGCGAACCGAAGACGGGGGCAGCCGGGACCACATGGTAAAGGTTTGTTGACCGAACAGCATTAACCTTGCGTGAACAGCCTTTGTTCCGGCTGCAAACCGTAGAACGAACGGGAGATGCCCATGAAAAGACACCATCCCAGCCTTCTCGGCGCAATCGCCTTGACACTCTCGACGGCCATGATGCCCGTGCAAGCTTTCGCCGATGCCGGATTTCAGAAATGGATTCGCGACTTCTATCCGATCGCGGCAAAGAGCGGCATTTCGGAGAAAACCTACCGGAAGGCCTTTGATGGCGTGAAGGAGCCGGATGAGTTCGTTCTGGAAAAGGCGGCCTATCAGCCGGAATTCAAGTCCGAAATCTGGGACTATCTCGACAGCCGTGTGAACCCCTACACCGTCAAGATCGGCCAGGAAATGCTGGTCAAGCATGCCGGACTTTTGAAGGCGCTGGAGAATCACTTCGGGGTCGACAAGCACATCATTCTGGCCATCTGGTCGATGGAGACGAATTACGGCGCAGCACTCGAGCGTCCGGACCGCCTTCACAATGTCCCGCGCTCGCTGGCTACGCTTGCCTATGCCGACAAGAAACGGGCGAAATATGCCCGCACGCAGCTGATCGCGGCCTTGAAGATGCTTCAGAACGGCGACGTCTCTAACAAGAACCTGATGGGTTCCTGGGCTGGCGCCATGGGCCACACCCAGTTCATTCCGTCCAGCTACCTGCTTTATGCAATCGATGCGGATGGGAATGGCACGAGAGACATCTGGCACTCTGTGCCGGATGCGCTAGCAACCGCCGCCAATCTGCTGGCCAAGAACGGCTGGCAGACGGGGCGTACCTGGGGCTATGAGGCGGTTGTGCCACAGGGCGGCTACAAGTTCGCCGGCCAGACCAAGACGCTCGCCCAGTGGCAGGCGCTCGGTTTTGCCCGCCCCTCGGGGAAAGGTTTCAAGAATGGCGCCGAGCGCGCCGAACTGAAAATGCTGGGCGGCGGCAATGGTCCGGGTTTCCTGATGACCAAGAACTTCTTCGTTCTCAAGCGCTACAACGCCGCCGACAGTTATGCACTCGGCGTCGGCCTGCTCGCCGACGAGATCGCCGGCTATGGCGGCATGAAGCAGCGGTGGCCGCGGCCGGACGGTACGCTCGACATGAAGGAAAAGTTCGAGTTGCAGACGCGCATGCAGGCGCTCGGCTATTACGACGGCAAGATCGACGGCAATTTCGGCTCCGGTTCCAAGGCCGCGATCACCGCCATCCAGCAGCGTCTCGGCATGGCGGCCGACGGCCAGCCCTCGCGGGTGCTTCTGGAAGCGCTGCGCAACTGATCGGTCCGTGACACGACAGACCGCAGATTGACTTGATGGCCGACGCGCTCCACAACGGGCATCGCGTCGGCCGCACCGTCTCGGCCACCTGACGCAACCGGCGGGAGGAGATCGCAATGACAAATCGGCGCGTTTCTTTCAGCCGCCCCACGCGGTTTGCGAGCCTTGCGCTTGCCGTCCTCATTGCGGCCACAGCCTTCCTGGCCGTCGAGACGCAGGCGCAGCAGCAGCCGGAACGGCGCCGCACCCTGTTTGATGTTTTGTTCGGCACGCGCCAACCGGAATACGTACCGCCGCGCGATGTTCGGCGCCCCATCCGCGAACCACGACCCCGCAAGAAGACCGGCGGCAGCATCACCACGATCGACACGCGCACGCCCACAAGCCGTGCCGTGCCCGCGGCCCCGCCGCCACCGGCCAAGCTGGACAATGCCAAGAAGGTTCTGGTGATCGGCGACTTTGTGGCGGGTGGTCTTGGCGAGGGCCTGAAGAGTGCCTTTGAGGACGCACCGGGCGTGGTAATCGAGACCCGTGCCAACGGCTCCTCCGGCCTCGTGCGGCAGGACTACTACGACTGGACGGGTGAGCTTCCGGGTCTGATTTCGGAAATCCGTCCAAGCGTCGTCGTCATCCAGATCGGCGCCAACGACCGCCAACAACTGGTGACATCAACCGGAAAGCTGGATTTCCGCACCGACGCGTGGTTCGCCGCCTATGCCTCCCGGGTCACGGCACTGGCCGAAGTCGCCACAAACGCCAAGGTCCCGCTGATCTGGGTCGGCCTGCCGGCGTTTCGCCCACAGAACATGACCGCAGACGCCCTACGGCTCAACACGCTCTACCGCACGAGCGTCGAAAAACTGAGCGGCGAATTCGTCGATGTCTGGGACGGCTTCGTCGACCAGGATGGCCGCTTCATCGTCACCGGCTCCGACATCAACGGCCAGCCCGTGCGCCTGCGTGGCAATGATGGCATCGGCTTCACCGCTCCCGGCAAACGTAAACTCGCCTTCTACGTGGAAAAATCCGTGCGCCGTCTGCTTGGCGACATGAGCAGTCCGGATCTGGTCCGCCTCGATGCCACCAACCTGCCGGCCCTGATCGATCTGCCGCCGGTGGAATCCAAGGGCATCGTCAGCACGCCCCCGATCGACCTCTT
Organism: Hyphomicrobiales bacterium; assembly: GCA_900473805.1. GTDB lineage: Bacteria > Pseudomonadota > Alphaproteobacteria > Rhizobiales > Rhizobiaceae > Allorhizobium. The sequence continues at coordinate 643,328 of UCMS01000006.1, forward strand.
CGACCCGGCGCTCGACGGAGCCGACGAACTGCTCGGCGGCGCGCCCCTTCCCGCCACCAGCACCAAGACGCCCCGCGACATGCTTGTCCGCAACGGTGCGCTCCCCGACCCGCCGGCAGGCCGCGTGGATTATGTGCAGCGCCCGGTCACGACGACCGCCACGCCTTGATCGCTCAAAGCAAAAGGGCCGCCCGCAGGCGACCCTTGATGTAATTCGTCGATGACGCTCCCGCTCAGCGCGGCAGCACGCTTTCGCCCATCAGCGCCTCGTCGATGGCGCGGGCGGCCTGGCGTCCCTCGCGGATCGCCCAGACGACCAGCGACTGGCCGCGACGGGCGTCGCCGGCGACCCAGAGCTTGTCGACCGACGAGCGGTAGTCCTTGTCATTGGCAACGACATTGGTCGAGCCGCGGCGGTCGGTGTTGAGCTCGAGCTTGCCGTTCAGTTCCTTCAGCACGCTATCGGTGAACGGGCCGGAGAAGCCGATGGCGATGAAGGCGAGATCGGCCTTGATGATGAACTCGGTGCCGGCGATCGGCTTGCGGCGCTCATCGACCTGGCAGCACTTGACGCCGGTCAGCACGCCGTCTTCGCCGACGAATTCGAGCGTTGCCACCTGAAACTCGCGCACGGCACCTTCAGCCTGGGAAGACGAGGTGCGCATCTTGGTGGCCCAGAAGGGCCAGACGGCGAGCTTGTCTTCGGTCTGTGGTGGACGCGGACGGATGTCGAGCTGGGTCACCTTGACGGCGCCCTGGCGGAAGGCCGTGCCGACGCAGTCCGACGCCGTGTCGCCACCACCGACGACGACGACATGCTTGCCGCCGGCGAGGATCGGATCGGCAGGCCAGCCATTGCTGTCGATGTTTTCGCGACCGACGCGACGGTTCTGCTGCACGAGATAGGGCATGGCATCATGCACGCCATGGAACTCGACGCCGGGAATGCCGGCCTCGCGCGGGGTCTCCGAGCCGCCGCAATAGAGCACGGCATCGTAATCTGCGCGCAACTTCGCGACGGTCACATCCACGCCGACATTGACGCCGCAATGGAAGGTGACGTTTTCGCCCTTCATCTGCTCGACGCGGCGATCGATGAAGTTCTTCTCCATCTTGAAGTCCGGAATGCCATAGCGCAGCAGCCCGCCGGGCTTGGTTTCACGCTCATAGACATGCACTTCATGGCCGGCGCGGCCGAGCTGCTGGGCCGCGGCGAGACCCGACGGACCGGAGCCGATGATCGCGACCTTCTTGCCGGTATGGATCGTTGCCGGCTGCGGCACGATGAAGCCGAGCTCATAGGCCTTGTCGGCAATCGCCTGCTCGACGGTCTTGATCGCGACCGGCGTGTCTTCGAGGTTCAGCGTGCAGGCTTCCTCGCACGGCGCCGGGCAGACGCGACCGGTGAATTCCGGAAAATTGTTCGTCGAGTGGAGGTTGCGGATCGCCTCCTCCCACTTGTTGTTATAGACGAGGTCGTTCCAGTCCGGGATCTGGTTGTGCACCGGACAGCCGGTCGGACCATGGCAGTAGGGAATGCCGCAATCCATGCAGCGCGCCGCCTGCTTGGTCACCTCGGCATCCGACATGGGGATGGTGAATTCGCGGAAATGGCGGATGCGGTCGGAGGCCGGCTGATACTTCGCCACCTGCCGGTCGATTTCCATGAAACCTGTAACCTTGCCCATTTTAAAGTCCTGCTAATCTGAGCTTCAACTGCACGGCCGGGCCGTGGGCGGCGACATCCCGGCCCATCCGGGATGTCGAGGTGGCAATCATTCCGCAGCTACGCCCATGCGCATGCGTTCCATCTCCTCAAGCGCGCGGCGGTATTCGACCGGCATGACCTTGCGGAACTTCGGACGATACTCGGCCCAGCTGTCGAGGATCTGCTTGGCACGGTTCGAGCCCGTGTAGTGCAGATGGTTCGAGATCAGCTGGTAGAGGCGCTCTTCGTCGTGGCGGGTCATGTCGCCGGATACGTCGACCAGGCCCTTGTGCATGAGGTCGCCGCCGTGATGGTGCAGCTTCTCCAGCATGTCGTCCTCTTCCGGAACCGGCTCGAGTTCGACCATGGCCATGTTGCAGCGCTTGGCGAAATCGCCGCTCTCGTCGAGCACGTAAGCCACACCGCCGGACATGCCGGCTGCGAAGTTGCGGCCCGTCTCGCCGAGCACGACGACCACGCCGCCCGTCATGTATTCGCAGCCATGGTCACCCACGCCTTCGACGACGGCGATCGCACCCGAGTTGCGCACGGCAAAACGCTCACCGGCCACGCCACGGAAATAGCACTCGCCCGATATCGCACCGTAAAGCACGGTGTTGCCGACGATGATCGAGTTCTCAGCGATGATGCGGGCGTTTTCCGGCGGACGCACGATGATGCGGCCACCCGAGAGACCCTTGCCGACATAGTCGTTGCCGTCGCCCACGAGGTCGAAGGTGATGCCACGCGACAGGAAGGCGCCGAAGGACTGACCGGCAGTGCCGTTCAGCGTGACATGGATGGTGTCATCCTTCAGACCCTTGTGGCCGTAGCGCTTGGCAACTTCGCCCGAGAGCATGGCGCCGGCAGACCGGTCGACGTTCTTGATGTCGACGTCGAAGACGACAGGCTGCTTGGCCTCGAGAGCCGGCATCGCCTTCTCGATCAGCTTGCGATCGAGAATGTCGTCGATCGGGTGGTTTTGGCGCTCGGTCCAGTAGGTGGCAGACTTCGGCGCATCGACCTTGTGGAAGATCTTCGAGAAGTCCAGCCCCTTGGCCTTCCAGTGGGCGAGCATGTCGTCCTTCTCCAGAAGCTCGGAAGCGCCGATGATCTCGTCGAGCTTGGTCACGCCAAGCGAGGCAAGGATTTCGCGCACTTCTTCGGCAACGAAGAAGAAGTAGTTGATGACATGCTCAGGCGTGCCCTTGAAGCGCTTGCGCAGGACCGGGTCCTGGGTGGCAACGCCAACTGGGCACGTGTTCAGATGGCACTTGCGCATCATGATGCAGCCGGCGGCAATCAGCGGAGCCGTGGCAAAGCCGAACTCGTCAGCGCCAAGCAGTGCGCCGATGATCACGTCACGGCCGGTCTTCAGACCACCATCGACCTGCAGCGCGATGCGTGAACGAAGACCGTTCAACACCAGCGTCTGCTGGGTTTCTGCGAGACCGATTTCCCAAGGCGAACCGGCATGCTTCAACGAGGTGAGCGGCGAGGCGCCCGTGCCACCATCGAAGCCGGAGACGGTAATATGATCGGCGCGCGCCTTGGCAACGCCGGCGGCAACCGTGCCGACGCCGACTTCCGAGACGAGCTTGACCGAGACATCGGCCTCAGGGTTGACGTTCTTCAGGTCGTAGATCAGCTGCGCCAAATCTTCGATCGAGTAGATGTCGTGATGCGGCGGCGGCGAAATCAGGCCAACGCCCGGCGTCGAGTGACGGGTCTTGGCGACGGTTGCATCGACCTTGTGGCCGGGCAGCTGACCGCCTTCGCCGGGCTTGGCACCCTGCGCGACCTTGATCTGCAGCATGTCGGCATTGACGAGATATTCGGTCGTGACACCGAAGCGGCCGGATGCGATCTGCTTGATCGCCGAACGCTCGGGGTTCGCGGAACCGTCCGCCAGCGGCAGATAACGATCGCTCTCTTCACCGCCCTCACCCGTGTTCGACTTGCCGCCGATCCGGTTCATGGCAATCGCCAGCGTCGTATGCGCCTCGCGGCTGATCGAGCCGAAGGACATGGCCCCCGTCGAGAAGCGCTTGACGATATCAACCGCCGGCTCGACCTCGTCGATCGACACAGGCTTGCGACCGAGCGCTTCCGCCGACTTGATCTTGAACAGGCCGCGGATGGTGTTCATCCTGAGATTGCTCTCGTTCACCATTTCGGCGAATTCGCGGTAACGATCCTGGCTGTTGCCACGCACGGCATGCTGCAGGGACGCGATCGAGTCCGGGCTCCAGGCATGGTTTTCGCCGCGCATGCGGTAGGCGTATTCGCCGCCAATATCGAGCGTGTTGGCAAGGACCGGATCCTTGCCGAAAGCTGAACTGTGACGGGCAACCGTCTCTTCAGCGATTTCGGTCAGGCCGATGCCTTCGATCGTCGTGGCTGTGCCGAAGAAATACTTGTCGACCAGCTCGGACGACAGGCCGACCGCGTCGAAGATCTGCGCGCCGCAATAGGACTGATAGGTCGAGATGCCCATCTTGGACATGACCTTGAGGATACCCTTACCGACAGCCTTGATGTAGCGGTAGACGACTTCGTCTTCCGACACTTCCTTCGGGAATTCGCCATGCTTGTGCATGTCGGTGAGCGTGTCGAAGGCGAGATAGGGGTTGATTGCCTCGGCACCGAAGCCCGCGAGACAGCAGAAGTGATGCACTTCGCGCGGCTCGCCGGATTCCACCACGAGACCCACCGAAGTGCGCAGACCCTTGCGGATCAGGTGATGGTGCACGGCAGCGGTCGCAAGCAGCGCCGGAATGGCGATGCGGTCAGGGCCGATCTGGCGGTCGGACAGCACGATGATGTTGTAGCCGCCGCGAACGGCCGCTTCCGCACGCTCGCAGAGGCGATCGAGCATTTCCGGCATGCCTTCGGCGCCGCGCTCCACGTCATAAGTGAAATCGAGCGTCTTGGTATCGAACCGGTCTTCCATGTGACCGATCGAGCGGATCTTTTCGAGATCGCCATTGGTCAGGATCGGCTGGCGCACTTCCATGCGCTTGGCGTTCGCCATGCCCTCATGGTCGAGGATGTTCGGACGCGGACCGATGAACGACACGAGGCTCATGACGAGCTCTTCGCGGATCGGGTCGATCGGCGGGTTCGTCACCTGGGCGAAGTTCTGCTTGAAATAGGTGTAGAGCAACTTCGACTTGGTCGACATGGCCGAAATCGGCGTGTCCGTGCCCATCGAGCCGATCGCTTCCTGGCCCGTGGTCGCCATCGGCGACATCAGGATCTTCGTGTCTTCGGTGGTGTAGCCGAAGGCCTGCTGGCGATCGAGCAGCGATACGTCACGACGAAGCGCGCGCGGCTCCACCGGCTTCAGGTCTTCGAGGATGAGCTGGGTGCGATCCAGCCACTCGCGGTAAGGATGGCTGTCGGCGAGCGACGACTTCACCTCCTCGTCGGAGATAATGCGACCTTCCTGCATGTCGATGAGCAGCATCTTGCCCGGCTGCAGACGCCACTTCTTGACGATGCGTTCTTCCGGCACCGGCAGCGTGCCGGCTTCGGATGCGAGGATGACACGGTCGTCGTCTGTCACGAGATAACGCGCCGGACGCAGGCCGTTGCGGTCGAGCGTCGCGCCAATCTGCTTGCCATCGGTGAAGCAGACGGCGGCCGGACCATCCCACGGCTCCATCATCGCAGCGTGGTATTCGTAAAACGCCTTGCGCTCTGCCGACATCAGCTGGTTGCCAGACCAAGCCTCGGGGATCAGCATCATCACGGCATGCGCCAGCGAATAGCCACCGCGCTGCAGGAATTCGAGCGCGTTGTCGAAGCAGGCCGTGTCAGACTGACCTTCATAGGAGATCGGCCAGAGCTTGGAGATGTCGTCACCAAAGAGCGGGGAGGACACGGATGCCTGACGCGCCGCCATCCAGTTGACGTTGCCGCGCAGCGTGTTGATTTCGCCGTTATGGGCGACCATGCGGTAGGGATGCGCGAGCTTCCAGGACGGGAAGGTGTTGGTCGAGAAGCGCTGGTGCACGAGGGCGACAGCCGACTCGAAGCGCGGATCGGCGAGATCCTTGTAATAGGCGCCAACCTGATAGGCGAGGAACATGCCCTTGTAGACGATCGTCGAGGACGACAGCGAGACCGGATAGAAGCCGGTTTCCTGGCCGCCATACTGGTCGTAGATGCGGTTCGAGATCACCTTGCGCAGCAGGAACAGGCGGCGCTCGAACTGCTCCTGGGTCGCGGCATCGCGGCCGGCACCGATGAAGACCTGAATCTGCCGCGGCTCGGTGGCAGCGATCTCCGGCGCCTTCGACAGCGACGAATTGTCGACCGGCACATCGCGGTAGCCGAGCAGGGCCTGCCCCTCGGCCAGACAGACCTCGGCGATGACCTTCTTGAAATGGACGATCTGCTCTTCATCCTGCGGGAAGAAGAAGTGACCGACGGCATATTCGCCCGCCTTCGGCAGCGTCACGCCCTGGGCCGCCATCTCCTCGCGGAAGAAACGATCCGGGATCTGCACGAGAATACCGGCACCATCGCCCATCAGCGGATCGGCGCCAACGGCGCCGCGATGGGTGAGGTTTTCCAGGATGAACAAGCCATCCTTGACGATCTGGTGCGACTTCACACCCTTCATATGGGCGATGAAGCCGACGCCGCAGGCATCATGTTCGTTCTTCGGGTCGTAGAGACCCTGTTTGGCAGGAAGACCGCGCGCAACCGGCGTCGCGCCGGTCAGTTCCGCGCTCGCGGACCGCATGTTCTCTTCGGATGACGTCATGTTCGTCATGGCCTTCCCTCCAATGGGGCCCGGCGGGACCGGGCAGGTTGATCTGGGACCTTTCACAGTTTCGGGCGCCAGACGACGGAGACCCACCCTGACCGGGTTACATCACCACCGCATGACACCTGAGTTCGAAGTCCCGAAACTCGAATTAGGTCAATCAATCTGACCTAATTTTGAGAATTCCTATGACAGAATGTAACCTGTCTTGCAAGGGGACGCACGGAAAATTAACCGGCCACCCGACGCTAAATTGCCATGTAGAGGCCTGGGGCGCAATTTTATTTCAAGTCAGCATCGCTGCTATTCGCCTTCTTGCGGAATCGGTCCGTGCGACACGGTCCGACGCGGACCGGATTGATCGTGTCGCGGAAATGCCTAATCTCCCCAACACCCTCCCTGGCTCAGGAAAGACCCCATGTTCTTTGCATCCGACAACTGGTCTGGCGCCCATCCCAAGATCGCCGAAAGCCTGACCCGCTTCGCCTCCGGTTATGCCGCAGCCTACGGTACCAGCGACCACGACAAGCTGATCGAGGCGAAGTTCAACGATATGTTCGAACGGGAAGTCGCCGTCTTCTTTGTCGCGACCGGGACCGCCGCCAATTCGCTGGCACTGGCCAGCGTCGCCAAGGCCGGCGGCGTCACCTTCTGTCATTACGATGCCCATGTGAATTCCGACGAAGGCGGCGCACCCGAATTCCTGACCGGCGCCACCCGGCTCTTCCCCGTCGAAGGGGATAATGGGAAGATCGACCCCGAAGCGCTCGACATCGCCGTATCCCGCTTCGATGTGCCCTCCGTCCATCACGGTCGTCCGATGGCGATCACCGTGACGCAGGCGACAGAAGCCGGCACGGTCTATTCGCTCGACGAGCTGGATGCCATCGCCGCGATCGCCAAGGAGAAGAAGCTTCCGCTCCACATGGATGGCGCACGCTTTGCCAACGCGCTGGTGGCGCTGAACGCCAGCCCGGCCGAAATGACCTGGAAGCGCGGGGTGGACATCCTTTCTTTCGGCGGCACGAAGAACGGCTGCTGGTGCGCGGAAGCGATCATTTTCTTCAAGCCGGAAATGGCAGAAGAAATGCCCTATATCCGCAAGCGATCGGCCCAGCTCTTTTCCAAGACCCGTTTCATATCGGCCCAGCTCGAAGCCTATCTCGAGAACGATCTGTGGCTGGAACTCGCAGCGCATTCCAACGCCATGGCCGACCGCCTGCGCGCCGGCCTGACCGCCAAGAACACCACCCGACTCGCTTGGGATACCACCGCCAACGAGGTTTTCGCCGTTGCCGACAAGGATGCGGTCGCCCGCGCCCGCGCCAAGGGCGCCATGGTCTACGACTGGCTGCCGCCCCGCGACATGCCGCATCTGCTCGGTGCCAACGAAACGCTCCTGCGTCTTGTAACGAGCTTCGCAACCACCGAAGAAGAAGTCGATCAATTCATAGAAGTCGTCTGAACAGCATCGTTCTTACAAGCATATCGAACAACAAGAATACAATAATCATTGATTTTCCAATCGGTGATCCGCTCGCCATGATCTCCCTGCCGGCATCCATTCGGGCCGGTTTGGGAAACAGCTTCACGATCCGAGGAGAAGCCATCATGAGCAAGACCACCACCAATGCCGCAGCACTCGCAGCCGCCGTTACCATGGCCGTCGGTGCCGCAGCCCTCCTGTCGGGTCCCGCCGCCGCACAGGAAAAGGAAAAGTGCTTCGGCGTCGCCATGGCCGGCAAGAATGACTGCGCCGCCGGCGCCGGCACCACCTGCGCCGGGACATCCAAGGTCGATTATCAGGGCAATTCCTGGAAATATGTCGCCAAGGGCACCTGCCTGACCATGGCGCTGCCCGACGGCCGCATGGGTTCGCTCGAAGCCCTCGATCGCGACCTCCCCAAAGCCTGAGCCTCTCCCGTCCCGGCCCCTGCGGCACACCGCAGCGGCCGGGATGCGGCCGATCATCCGCCCGCCGAGGAACACGTGATGCCGTCACAGCAATCGATCCCGACCATCAAGCCCACGCTCCCACCCCGCAGCGGCGCCGGCTTCAAGCCGCAACATGCCGATGCCATACTTTCGGATGGATTCCGCATCGGTTTTCTCGAAGTGCATGCGGAAAACTATATGGGCGCCGGCGGTCATCCACACCGGATCCTCGGCCGCGTTCGCGAGGACTTTCCGCTGTCTGTCCACGGGGTCGGCCTGTCGATCGGCAGCCCAAAGGGGCTCGACCCGGATCATTTGGCAAGACTCAAAGCCGTCGTCGAACGCTACGAGCCCGCCATGGTCTCCGAGCACCTCGCCTGGTCCACCCATGACGATCACTTCTTCAACGACCTTCTGCCTGTACCCTACGATGAGCACACTCTGAACCGGGTTTGCGACCACATCGACCGCGTGCAGGAAGTGCTGGAACGAAAAATCCTTCTAGAAAACCCCTCGACCTATGTCGCCTTCGAAGCCGCAACGATGAGTGAGACGGATTTCATTCGTGCCATCGCCCGACGCACGGGCTGTGGCCTGTTGCTCGACATCAACAACGTCCACGTCTCCGCCACCAATCATGGTTATTCCGCGCTGGATTATCTCGCCGACTTTCCCCTGCTCGGCGTCGAGGAAATCCACCTCGCCGGCCACGCGACGGATGAGGACGATGCCGGCCTGCCGCTGCTGATCGACAGCCATGACCGGGCGGTGGGCGATGTCGTCTGGTTGCTCTACCGCGAGGTGCTGGCCCGCACGGGACCGCTTCCGACACTCATCGAATGGGACAATGACGTGCCGGACTGGCCGATCCTCAGGCGAGAGGCGGAGCGGGCGGACGCCATTCTCGACCTCTTCGGCGAACGACGGCTCGGGCTGCGCCATGCGTCCTGATCCCGTCACCAATGGCGACTTCGCCGCAGCGCTCGTCAATCGCGACCTTCCCGCGCCTGCCGGTCTCCACCGATCCGGCACACGGGTGGCTCGCCGCTTCGCCGTCTACCGCAACAATGTCACGATCTCGCTTGTCGATGCGCTCGCCGCGATCTACCCGACTCTCCAGAACCTCGTCGGCGAAGACTTCTTCCGCGCCATGGCGAATGTCTATGTCCGGGACAACCTGCCGACCTCGCCACTGATGTTTACCTATGGCGCGAGCTTTCCGGCCTTTATCGAATCCTTCGGTCCAGCCCGCGACCTCCCCTTTCTCCCCAACGTGGCACGTGTCGAGCGGGCTTGGCTGGACGCGTTTCACGCAGCCGACTGCGCCCCCCTTGACCCGCTCGCCCTCGCGGACGTGGCACAGGATACCCTGCCCGAGATACGTTTCGAACCTCATCCCGGCAGCCATTTGCTCAGACTGCCCCATGCCGCTGGCACCATCGTCGGCCGCGACCGGGCCGGTCTTCCGCTTGATGGTCTGGACCCTTTCCAGCCCGAAGCCGTGCTGATCACCCGCCCTGCCTATGATGTCTCGGTGACGGTTCTGACGGCTGCGGCCTCGGCTTTCATCGGCATACTGATGGCGGGAGGCACCTTCGCAGAAGCCTGCGACGCGGCCGAAAGCGCAGATCCCGGGGCCGATATCGCCGGCCTCTTCACGCTTACACTCACGAGCGGCGCCTTCAGCGGCTTGAGACTTCCAGAGACAGGGATACCCGGATGATCCACCAGCTTGCTTCCCTCAAACGCCTTTACGACAGGGTTGTCGCGCACGTTGAACGGCTTCTCGATCGTTGGTTCCTCGGCCTAGCAGCCCGCTTTGTCTTTGCCGCGGTTCTGCTTGCTTATTACTGGAATTCGGCGATGACAAAGTTCGAAGGTTTCCTCTCGATCAGTGACAGCGCCTATTACCAGATTGCGCTCCCGGCCGTAGACGCAGCCGGAGGCGATGTTTCAGCGGTTGCTCTTTTTCCGTGGGGACTGATGGTGATCTTCGGCACGTATGGCGAGACGATCCTGCCGATCCTCGTCGTCCTCGGTCTGTTCACCCGGATTGCCGCAACCGGTATGATCGGATTCATCGTCGTCCAGAGCCTCACCGACATCCTCGTGCACAAGGTCGATGCCGGCACCGTCGGCGCGCTCTTCGACCGCTTTCCCGACAGCGTCATCCTCGACCAGCGCCTGCTCTGGATCTTTCCGCTGCTCTATCTGGCGGTAAAAGGGGCGGGCATGATCTCCCTCGACAAGCTCCTCTGCACAGCCTGGACGAGACGCATGCAGTAGCCCAAATAAAAAGGCGGCAGGCTTTCGCCCGCCGCCTTCAAGATCAGCGTGCTGCTGAGCTCAGTTCACATGCGCTTCGATCGCCTTCGGCGCAGCACCGGCCGCTTCGGCGGCAATTGAGATGCGACGCGGCTTCATGGCCTCGGGAATGTTGCGCAGAAGGTCAATGTGCAAGAGACCGTTCTTCAGCGAAGCAGCGGTGACTTCGACATGGTCGGCAAGCTGGAATCGCCGCTCGAAGGCGCGCTTGGCGATACCGCGATAGAGGAACTCACTCTGCTCGGCCTTCTCGTCTTCGGCCTTTTCACCCTTGACGGTCAGCACATGGGCATGCGCCTCGATCGAAAGCTCGCTTTCGTCGAAGCCGGCAACGGCCATGGTGATCCGGTAGAGGTTCTCGCCGGTGCGTTCGATGTTGTAGGGCGGATAGCTCTGGGCTTGCTCCGGCTGTCCGAGGCTGTCGAGCATCGTGAACAGGCGGTCGAAACCGACGGTAGAGCGGTAGAGGGGGGAAAAATCGACGTGACGCATTGTGTCCTCCTGGAAGCGACGTTGGCGTTATGGGACCACCGGCATCCCGCATTGGGCGATGGCGGCAGCGAAACCGGACCCTTTCGGCGTCCGTGACTTCGATGTGGGAAATCGGTTTTGCGAATTCAAGATGGATGATCGCGACAGCCGGTTGGCTTCGATGAATCCGCCATGAACGACAGGTTCAATCTGGGTTCAGCCCTCCCCCGCTAAACCATTGGCATCGGTTGTCTCGAACCCGATGGACCGGAGATATCGCCCCTTCCACTCCGGTCGATTTCGCCGGGACCGCATTCTCCGTTTGCGGTTCCGGCTTTTTTCTTTGACCTTTCGCAGGGGTCATCCTATCCCGTGACGAGGACAACGCGCTCAAACGACAGGCAGTTGTGAGGATGGAAGCGAGACTTCACGCCACGCCCGGCAACCCCGTTCCCGGAAACCCGCTGGTCGGCTACTTCAAAGGCTATCGGGGCGTCAATCTGCGCTATGCGGTGTTCAAATCCACTGCCGAGACCACGCGCGGCACCATCGTTCTGTTGCACGGTCGAAACGAGACCATCGAGAAATATTTCGAAACGATCCGCGAGATGAATGCGCGCGGCTTCTGGGTCGCGACCTATGATTTTCGCGGCCAGGGCGGCTCGGACCGATTGATCAAGGATCCGCGCAAGGGTCATGTCGGCCGCTTTGATCACTATATCAAAGATCTCGAGATCTTCCTCGAACAGATCGTGCTGCCCGACACCCGCCTGCCCTTCTTCATGGTTGCCCATTCGACCGGCGGCCTGATCGCGCTGAAGGCGGCGCCGCGCCTGGCCAACCGCATCGAGCGCATGGTGCTGACGGCCCCCTTTGTCGGCCTCGGCGGCCAGAAGACCTCACCGGAAAACATCCGTCGTTTGGCGACGCTCGCAACCTTTAGCGGCTTTGGCGGCATCTGCCTTAACAAGGACGAGCCCCGCAAGGACTTCGACGGCAACCCGCTGACCACGGATCCGCAGCGCTTCGCGCGCAACCAGCGGCTCGTCTTGGACCATCCGGAGCTTTTCCTGGGTCCGCCGACCGCCCGTTGGCTCTACGAAAGCCAAAAGGCGATTGCCGCGGTCCGCGACCCCCGCCACCTCGCCTCGATCACCGTACCGACCGTCATCGTGGCACCCGGCAACGACCCGATCGTTCCCTATCATTATCAGGAATCCCTGGCGCAGTATTTCCGTGCCGGGCAACTGGTGCCCGTTCCCGGCGCCCGCCACGAGATCCTGCAGGAGCAGGACCGCTACCGCACCCAGGCGCTGGCCGCGCTCTTTGCCTTCATTCCCGGCGGCGAACCCGAGGAAGCCGATCCCGTCGGCGAACTGACCGACAGCCGCCTCGACGCCTGACGCTGCGGCTCAATCGCGCTTCAGCATCTCCAGGACCTCAGCATGGACCGCTTTGGAGCCGGCCGCAATGATCGAGCCGCCCGCTTCCGGCCGCCCGCCATCCCAGGTGGTGATCACGCCGCCGGCCTGCTCGATGATCGGGATCAGCGCGCCGACGTCATAGGGCTTCAGCACCGTTTCAATGACGAGATCGATATGGCCGGCCGCGAGCAGGCAATAGGCATAGCAGTCGACGCCGTAGCGGAAGAGCTTCGCCCGATCCTGGACCGCCTGGTAACGCGCGACCTCCCAGCCCTGGAAGAGATGCGGCGACGTGGTGAACAGGATCGCGTTTTCAAGACTGCCGCAGTCCCGCACCTGGTTCTGTCGCTCGCCGTCAGGCCCGAAATACCAGGACTTGTTCCCATCGGCGAAATAGCGCTCGCCGGTGAACGGCTGCTCCATCAGCCCCATCACAGAGCGTCCATGCTCCTGGAAGCCGATCAGCGTACCCCAGACCGGAACGCCGGAGATGAAGGCCCGCGTCCCGTCAATCGGATCGATAACCCAGACCTGGTCGCTGTCCATCCGGATATTGGCATGCTCTTCACCGAGGATGCCATGATCAGGAAATTCCGACTCGATCAACGCGCGGATCGCCGTCTCCGCCGCTTGATCGCCTTCAGTGACTGGATCGAAGCCCTGCGCCTCCTTATTGACCACCGACAAACCGGAGCGGAAGCGCGGCAAAGTCTCTGCCTTGGCGGCATCGGCGAGGCGAAAAAAGAAATCACGGGTGGGGCGCATGAAAGGGTTCCGTCGCATGAGTGTGGCGCCAGTCTTAAAGCCTGTCGCCCCGAAAGAAAACCGCCAGCTGCCGTTCTACGAATTCATCCCACGCTATGAAATTGCGCATTTTTTCGCCACGCCCAAAAAAGCACCAAGATTCAACTTGACAATGGTGCACTGCAGCACATAACGTCTTACTTACAGTCTCTGACTGTAAATACCCTCCTTGGGTGTTTCCTCCCTAGACTTGAAGCCGCGCCCAGTGCGCGGTTTTTTTTGCCCTGAGTTTGCGCAAACAAAGGGGGACCACACACCTCCAGCCACGCCACGGGAAGCGACGCGCCTGCAAAGAGAGAGTTGGTGAAAGCTGCTACTCGGCCGCGAGCGCTTGATCGCCGAAATAGTCGGCGACGAAATCAGCCATCTGGCCCATGAAGATCGCAAGTGACCCGGCCAGCGCGTCGAAATCCGGACGCTTCTCCAGCGTCAATTCGTCGATATAGAGCGAGCGATTGACCTCGATCTGCAACGCATGCAGGTCGCGCGCCGGGCGACCATAATGTTCTGTGATGAAGCCGCCGGCATAGGGCTTGTTGCGCACGGCCGCAAAGCCGAGCTCTTCCAGGAACTGCAGCGCCGCCCGCGACAGTTCGCCCGAAGCGCTGGTGCCATAGCGGTCCCCGACGATGAAATCCGGCTTGATGCCGCTGCCGGCAACCCGGATGTTACCGGGCATCGAATGGCAATCGATCAACACGCCGAGTCCGAAACGCGCATGGGTGCGGGCGATCAGCTTGCGCAGGCAGGCATGGTAAGGCTTGTAGCAGGTCTCGATCCGCTCCATGGCCGACGCGAGCGGCATCCGACCCTCATAGATCTCCATATTTTCCGCGACAATGCGCGGAATGGTGCCCAGTCCGCCGGCAACGCGCGCCGAATTGCTGTTGGCATAAGGCGGCAGCGGATCGGAAAACATGCGCGGATCGAGCTCGTAAGGCTCCCGGTTCACATCCACATAGGCGCGCGGAAAATTCGCAACCAGCATCGGCGCGCCGAAACTGGGCGCTGCCGAGAACAGCTCGTCCACGTAATGGTCCTCGGACCGCCGGATCGCATGCCCATCCAGGCGCGACTCATCCAGAAAAGCACTCGGGTAACAACGGCCGCTATGTGGGGAGTTATACACGAAGGGAATGGTCTGGACGGCGGGTTCGCGAATCTCGAAAGGCTCGAATTCGTTGGTCATCCGCTCCCCAGTTCCTCTTCTTTACCAAGTCACAAACTTGTTGTGTTCGCCATGTTGCCAGTCGGCTGTCGCAAAGTCCATACTCCCGGAAATGGCGGAGCAGGCTCACGATTTCGTTGTTCACCGGTTCTTTACTGGGCTGGACCTAGAGTGAGCGGCTGCGAGCGTCCCACGAAATCGAATACAGCGGTCCCTAAATGACACAGAAAATCCTTCTCGCCGAAGATGACAACGATATGCGCCGGTTCCTGGTGAAGGCGTTGGAAAAGGCGGGCTATAAAGTTTCTTCCTTCGACAACGGCGCCAGCGCCTACGACCGCCTGCGCGAAGAACCTTTCTCCCTTCTCCTGACCGATATCGTTATGCCGGAAATGGACGGCATTGAGCTGGCGCGCCGCGCCACCGAACTCGATCCGGACCTGAAGGTCATGTTCATCACCGGCTTCGCCGCCGTCGCATTGAACGCCGATTCGAAGGCTCCGAAGGACGCCAAGGTCCTGTCCAAGCCTTTCCACCTTCGCGATCTCGTCGACGAAGTGAACAAACTCCTTGCTGCGTAAGGCCTTGGCGAGAGATTGAAAAAATCTCTTCACAAAACTGCAAAATGCCTATTGACGGGCGATCAGGTTTTGTGGTCTTAAGCCGCTCATCGGATGGGCGTGTAGCTCAGCGGGAGAGCACTACGTTGACATCGTAGGGGTCACAGGTTCAATCCCTGTCACGCCCACCATTCGAATTCTTTCAAGGGCTTGCCGGAAACGGCGAGCCCTTTTTGGTTTCCGCATGCAGGTGGAAAGCTTGAGACCGAATCAGGCATGTCAGATCGACACCACCGTCACCGCATCCCCCACATACACCACCACATACCCTCCATCCGCTTTCAGCGCCCGTGCCTTCGCCTCCAATTCCCCGAGATACGGCGCCCGCCGCCAGTCTTCGGGACGTTCAGGATCGACCAGCACCGTCAGCTGTGGCCCCTGCGCGTAAAGCACCATGCCACTGATAGGGGGCTCCCACTCAGGCCCAAGCGATGCATCCGTCCGCCAGAGACAAAAGAAGTCGCGACAGGTGGCGGGCCGGGCAGCATAAGCAGCACAGCCACCACCACTCAGACAGTGCTGACAGGGCTCGTTGGCCGGTTTGTCGAACTCGTCGATGTCGGGCAGGATGCAGCAGAGCGAACAGGTGCCGCAGCTTCGGCCCTCGACCAGTGCGGGACCGGCAACGCTCTGCGAAGCCTCCACCTCAGGCCGCCGGACCGATGGCCACGGTCAGTGGCGAAAGCCCCTCGACGCTGCCGACCAGCCGGTCGCCCGGCAGGACCGGACCAACGCCCGAGGGCGTGCCGGTGTAGATCAGGTCGCCGGGTGTGAGGTGATAGTAGCGCGACAGGTGACTGATGACCTCGGGTACGGACCAGACCATCTCGGAGAGCTCCCCCTCCTGGCGGACAGCATCATTCACAGTGAGCTCGATCCGCTGACGACCCGGCACGAAATCGGACGCCCGTTTGATCGGCCCGATCCCCGCCGAATCCTCGAAGGACTTGCCCATGTCCCAGGGGCGCTGCTTGTCCTTGGCCGCCTGCTGCAGGTCGCGCCGGGTCATGTCGAGGCCGACGGCGTACCCGAAAATGACACCCGCTGCCTCCTCTACCGTGATCCGGAACGCCGGCGCGCCGATCGCGATCACCAGTTCGATCTCGTGGTGGCAGTCCTCGGTGCCGGGCGGATAGGTCATCGTGCCGCCGCTCAGCACCAGCCCCGTCGGCGGCTTGGTGAAATAGAAAGGGGCCGCCCGGTCGATGGTATTGCCCATCTCGGCGGCGTGAGCAGCATAATTGCGCCCGACGCAGAAGATCCGATGCACGGGAAAGCCGGCAGAGACGCCCTCGACAGGCAGAAGCGGTGCGACGGGAACATCAAAAAGGGGAGCGGTGGGCATCAGGGCTGCGACTTTCCTGTGTCAGAACGAACAACGACCTCCGCGCCTCGGCGCAGGAGGTTTCGGGACTTGAGCACATCGGTCGACGGGCAGCAACGCGTCAGCAGCCGAAATTAAGGACGATCCAGGACCACACTTGGAACCATCGGCCAAACATGTAACAAAATCCGCGCCCCCGCGTTGGGATTGCGTCGACCGTCTGCCGCACAACG
This sequence comes from Hyphomicrobiales bacterium, assembly GCA_900473805.1. GTDB lineage: Bacteria > Pseudomonadota > Alphaproteobacteria > Rhizobiales > Rhizobiaceae > Allorhizobium. The sequence continues at coordinate 660,117 of UCMS01000006.1, forward strand.
TCTGACAGGCGCCAGGAGAGGCAGGCACAGCGAATTCGGCCGGGACACTCGCCCCGGCCAGACATTGAAAGGCAAGAAACATGAGCACCAAGATCGTGCCGGTCATCATGGCCGGCGGCAAGGGAACCCGTCTCTGGCCACTCTCGCGCGCCGCTGCCGCCAAGCAGTTCATCCGCTTCCTCGGCGACGAGACGCTGCTGCAGAAGACCTTGATGCGCGTGTCCGATGAGGCCCTCTATGACGCGCCCCTCGTCGTCACCAATGAAGACTTCCGCTTCCTCGTCGCAGAACAGGCGCGTGAACTCGACGTGAAGCTCGATGGCATCGTGCTGGAACCGGAAGCGCGCAACACCGCCGCAGCCGTCGCCGCAGCCGCCGTGATCGTCTCCCAGCGCCATGGCCGAGACGCGCTGATCCAGATCCTGCCATCCGATCACGAGATCACGGTCGACGACACCTATCGCGCCTGCGTCGCGAGCGCGGCAGACGCCGCCCGCAGCGGCAAGATCGTCACCTTCGGCATCACGCCCACGGAGCCGGCGACCGGCTATGGCTATATCGAGATCGGCCCCGAAATCGGCAACGGCGTGCACGAAGTCTCGCGCTTCGTTGAAAAACCCAACGCCGACGTTGCCCAGCAAATGCTGGACAGCGGAAACTTTGCCTGGAACTCCGGGATGTTCGTCTTCTCTGCCGGGCGCATGATCGAGGAATTGAAGGCGCTTGCGCCGGATGTGCTGGCGGCCGTCGAGAAATCCGTCGAAAAGGCTCAGGGTGACCTCGACTTCACCCGCCTCGATGCCGAGACCTTTGCCGAAGCGCCGAGCATTTCCATCGATTACGCAGTCATGGAAAAAACGGCCAATGCCGCCGTGGTTCCTGCCGCCATCACATGGTCTGACCTCGGCAGCTGGGACGCCATCTGGAAGCTCGCCGGCGGCGACGAAAACGGCAATGTCGTCAACGGCAATGCCACCGTCTCAGACACGAAGAACTCTTTGGTCATGTCGCGCGAGGCCCACCTTGCCGTTCAAGGTATGGACGGCGTTGCCGTCATCGCCTCGGAAGATGCCGTCTATGTCGGCCGGCTCGACCGCAGCCAGGATGTCGGCAATCTCGTGAAGCTGCTTGCAGCCGACAAGGAAACCGCGGGTCTCACCGAGAATCATCCGACGGCGCTTCGTCCTTGGGGCGGCTACACCTCCGTGCTCAATGGTGACCGGTTCCAGGTGAAGCGGCTCTTCGTCAATCCGGAAAAGAAGCTGTCGCTGCAGAAGCATTATCACCGTGCCGAGCACTGGGTCTGCGTGCGGGGCACGGCAGAGGTCACAATCGACGACAAGGTGACCGTCCTGCACGAGAACCAGTCGATCTATATCCCCCAGGGCTCGGTGCACCGCCTCGCCAATCCCGGCAAAATCCAACTCGAAGTCATTGAGGTGCAGACCGGCTCCTATCTCGGCGAGGACGACATCATCCGCCTCGTCGACGAATTCGGCCGCAGCTGACGAATAGCAATTTGCGGAACTTGTGCGGCCCGGACGCTTCGGCTCTCCGGGCCGCTTGCTTTATGGCGCTGCATTGCACAAGATCGATGCAAGCCGGAAAAAGCGGCACGGGCGAACAGCGAAGCGGTAACGAATGTCGATCAAGGCAAGCATCTATCACCTTACCCATTACAAATACGACAATCCGGTCCGCCTCGGGCCCCAGATCATCCGGCTGAAGCCCGCCGCCCATTCCCGCACGAAAGTCATTTCCCACTCGCTCAAGGTCATGCCGGAAAACCACTTCGTCAATCTGCAGCAGGATCCCTACGGTAACTACCTGGCCCGCTTCGTCTTCCCCGATCCCGTCACGGAACTGAAGATCGAGGTCGACCTCGTCGCCGACATGACGGTCTACAATCCCTTCGACTTCTTCACCGAGGAAGAAGCGGTCAAATGGCCCTTCGATTATCCCGCCGACATCCGCGACGATCTGACAATCTACATGACGCCGGAGGCGGCCTCTCCGGCACTTCAAGCCTTTCTCGCCACGCTGGACAAGACGCCCGGCCAAGGGACCGTTGACATGGTCGTCGGCCTCAATGCGCGCCTGCAGCAGGAAATCGGCTACGTCATCCGCATGGAGCCGGGTGTGCAGACGCCCGAGGAGACGCTGACCTCGGCGCGCGGTTCCTGTCGCGATTCGAGTTGGCTGCTCGTCCAGATCCTGCGTCATCTCGGCCTCGCCGCCCGCTTCGTCTCCGGTTACCTGATCCAGCTGACGCCGGACCTGAAGGCGCTCGACGGCCCCTCCGGCACCGAGGTGGATTTCACCGATCTGCACGCCTGGGCCGAAGTCTACATCCCCGGCGCCGGCTGGATCGGCCTCGACCCGACGTCCGGCCTTCTCACCGGCGAAAGCCACATTCCGCTCGCCGCCACGCCGCATTACCGGAATGCCGCCCCGATTTCCGGCGGTTACATCGGCGAGGCCAAGACGGATTTTGCCTTCGACATGCATGTGAAGCGGGTTGCCGAACATCCGCGCATCACCAAGCCGTTTTCCGACGAGAGTTGGGAAGCCCTGAATGTGCTCGGCTTGAAGGTCGATGCAGATCTGCGCGCCCATGACGTCCGTCTCACAATGGGCGGCGAGCCGACCTTCGTCTCGATCGACGACTTTCAGTCCGACGAATGGAATACGGCCGCCGTCGGCCCGACAAAGCGCGACAAGGCCGACCAGTTGATCCGCCGCCTGCGTGAGCGCTTTGCCCCCGGTGGCTTCCTGCATTACGGCCAGGGCAAGTGGTATCCGGGAGAAAGCCTTCCCCGCTGGACCTTCTCGCTCTACTGGCGTCGCGACAATAAGCCGGTCTGGAACAATCCGGACCTGATCGCGGTAGAAAGCCGCGACCACAAGGTGGGCCACGAGGACGCCGCTCGCCTTCTGCAGGCGATCGCCGTCGAACTCGATATCGCAACGGACAATGTCATGCCGGCCTATGAGGACCCGGCCGAATGGATCGTCAAGGAAGCCAATCTCCCGGAAAATGTCGATCCCTCGAACTCGAAGCTCAAGGATCCGGAAGAACGGACCCGCATCGCTAAGGTCTTCTCCAACGGCCTGACAAGCCCGGCTGGTTATGTCCTGCCCGTCCAGGCCTGGCAGTCCCGCGTCTCGGGCCGCACCTGGGTGTCGGAGCGCTGGAGCACACGCCGCGGCCGCCTCTATCTTGTTCCGGGCGATAGCCCCGTGGGTTTCCGCCTGCCCCTGAACTCGCTGCCCTACATCTCGCCCTCGTGGTACCCCTACATCAACCCGGTCGATCCGACGATTGAGAAGCCGCCCCTGCCCGACTTCTCGACCGAGAAGGGCCGGGTCATGCCCGAACACTCCTTCCAGGCCGACATTGCCCAGCAGCAGCTGCTCGGGCAGTCCTATGAGGAGATCGGCGGACGGGTCCGCACGGCCATCTCCGTGGAAGTTCGCGACGGTCGGCTCTGCATCTTCATGCCGCCAACGGCCGCACTCGAAGACTATCTCGACCTGATCGCCTCGGCCGAACGGGCAGCCGCAGCACTGAACCTGCCGGTCCATATCGAAGGCTACACGCCGCCCCACGACGAGCGCCTGAACGTCATCCGCGTTGCCCCGGACCCGGGCGTGATCGAGGTCAACATCCACCCGGCCTATGACTGGGAAGATTGCGTTGCCACCACGACGGCGATCTATGAGGAAGCCCGCCTCTGCCGCCTCGGCGCCGACAAGTTCATGATCGACGGCCGCCATTGCGGCACCGGCGGCGGCAACCACGTGGTGGTCGGCGGAGCGACCCCGAACGACAGCCCCTTCCTGCGCCGGCCGGATCTCCTGAAGAGCCTGGTCCTGCACTGGCAGCGCCACCCGTCTTTGTCATACCTGTTCTCCGGCCTGTTCATCGGGCCGACCAGCCAGGCCCCGCGTTTCGACGAGGCACGCCACGACTCGCTCTACGAGCTCGAGATCGCAATGGCGCAGATCCCTCTGCCGAACCAGGGACATCTGCCGCCCCTTCCCTGGATGGTCGATCGCCTCTTCCGCAATCTCTTGGTCGACGTGACGGGCAACACGCATCGCTCCGAGATTTGCATCGACAAGCTCTTTTCTCCCGATGGCCCGACGGGACGTCTCGGCCTCGTGGAATTCCGCGGTTTCGAAATGCCGCCCAATGCCCGCATGTCGCTCGCACAGCAACTGATGATCCGTGCGCTGATCGCCCGCTTCTGGAAAAATCCGATCGGCGGCAACTTCGTCCGCTGGGGAACCAGCCTGCACGACCGCTTCATGCTGCCGCACTATATCTGGCAGGATTTCCTTGAAGTGCTGGCCGACCTTCGCCAGAACGGCTTCGACTTCAAGCCGGAATGGTTCGCCGCCCAGCTCGAATTCCGCTTCCCCTTCTTCGGCGAGGTGGAATACGAGGGCTCGAAACTCGAATTGCGCGGCGCGCTGGAACCCTGGCACGTGATGGGCGAGCAAGGAGCGATCGGCGGTACGGTGCGCTACGTCGACAGCTCCGTCGAGCGGCTGCAGGTCAGGCTGGAGACCGCCAATCCGGACCGTTACACGATCGCCTGCAACGGTCGCGCGGTCCCACTCCGAAAGACCGACGTGAACGGCGTCGCCGTCGCCGGTGTGCGCTACAAAGCCTGGCAGCCAGCCTCCGGGCTGCATCCGATGCTGCCCGTCAATACACCGCTAACATTCGACATTTATGATACATGGTCTGGCCGATCGATCGGAGGCTGCGTCTACCATGTCGCCCATCCCGGTGGCCGAAATTACGATACTTTCCCTGTGAATGGGAATGAAGCGGAAGCCCGTCGGCTTGCACGTTTCGAGCCTTGGGGCCATACAGCCGGCTCCTATCCCCTTTGGCCCGAGACCGTGTCGCCGGAATTCCCGCACACTTTGGACCTGAGACGACCGCAAGGTATCTGATTGATGGCACAGAAGACGGCAGCGGAGCTTTCTCCGCCTGAGGCAGCGAATGGCACGGCCCGCCTGGCCGGCTATCGCGCGCTCGCCGGTGCGGCCGATGAAATGATCGATACCCAGGGCAAGGTGCGGCCTGTCTGGCAACCTTTCGTCTCGGCCATCGAGACGATGGACGAGCGGGAACTCGATGAACGTTTCGCCCGCGCTGACCGCTATCTGCGCGATGCCGGCGTGTTCTACAGAGCTTATGGTGCAGGCGGATCGAGCGAGCGCGCCTGGCCCTTTTCGCATATCCCGGTCCTGATCTCGGAAGCCGAGTGGCAGGTTCTGGCCGACGGCCTCGTGCAGCGCGCCGATCTCCTGGAGGCGATCGTCTCCGACATCTATTCGGAAAACCGGCTGGTGCAGGAAGGTTTCCTCCCGCCGCAGCTGATTGCCTCCAATCCGGAATTCCTGCGTCCGCTCGTCGGCATCAAGCCCGCCGGCGGCCACTATTTGCATTTCTGTTCCTTCGAGATTGGCCGCGGTCCAGACGGGAATTGGTGGGTACTCGCCGACCGGACGCAGGCCCCATCGGGTGCTGGCTTTGCGCTTGAGAATCGAGTTGCGACCGCGCGTGCCTTCTCCGATCTCTATGCCGAAACCCATGTCCACCGCCTCGCCTCCTTCTTCGGCGCCTTCCGCAAAGCGCTCCAGGGGCGCCAGCAGAGCGCAGACGACCGGATTGCCGTCTTGTCCCCGGGCCCTGCCAACGAGACCTATTTCGAGCATGCCTATATCGCCCGTTATCTCGGCATTATGTTGCTGGAAGGCGAGGACCTGACGGTCGTCAATGGCAAAGTCATGGTTCGCACCGTCGCCGGCCTGAAACCTGTGAGCGTGCTCTGGCGCCGCCTCGATGCCGCCTTCGCGGATCCGCTGGAGCTGGACCAGAATTCCTACATCGGCACGCCCGGCATGGTCGACGCTTTGCGCAACCGCTCCGTCACATTCGTCAACGCACTGGGGTCGGGCATCCTCGAAACCAGGGCACTGCTGGCCTTCATGCCGACTCTGTCACGGCATCTGCTCGGCGAGGAACTGAAGCTGCCGTCGATTGCCACCTGGTGGTGCGGCCAGAAGGCTGAGCGTGAGCATGTCGCCCGCAATCTCGACCGCATGGTTGTGGGCTCGGCCTTCTCACGCCTGCCCTTCTTCGACGACAACGGGCGCTCGGTCCTCGGCTCGCGTTACAAAGATCCGCAGAGCCGCAGCATCTCGGAATGGCTGGAAGCGGAAACCGGCAACCTCGTCGGCCAGGAGGTGGTGACGCTGTCCACCACGCCGGCCATGATCGACGGCAAGCTGACGCCCCGTCCCATGTCGCTGCGTGTCTTTGCCGCCCGGACCCAGAACGGCTGGCAGATCATGCCGGGCGGCTTTGCCCGCATCGGCAGCGGCTCCGACGTCTCGGCCATCGCCATGCAATCCGGCGGCAGTGCTGCCGACGTCTGGATCGTGTCAGACAAGCCGGTCGATCGTACCTCGCTGTTGCCCGCCGAGGAGAGCTTCACCCGCAACATGCCCGGCAGCCTGCCGAGCCGCGCCGCTGACAATCTCTTCTGGCTCGGTCGCTATATCGAGCGCGCCGAAGGGGTGTTGCGCATCCTGCGCGCCTGGCACGCCCGTTATGCCGAAAGTGCCAATCCGGACCAGCCGCTTCTGGCCTTCGTCAGCGATTACCTCTCCGACATCGACGTCGACACGAAGACCGGGGTCCCGGAAAGCCTGTTGCGCAACATCGACAGCGCTGTCTATTCCGCAAGCAACATCCGTGACCGCTTCTCGCCCGATGGCTGGCTGGCACTGAACGATCTCTCGAAGACGGCCAAGCGGTTCCACGAGCGGGTCAAACCGGGCGACGACGCGGCCCATGCGATGACGATCCTCCTGCGCAAGCTCGCGGGATTCGCCGGTCTGGTGCATGAAAACATGTACCGCTTCACCGGCTGGCGTTTCCTGACGATCGGTCGTCTGCTCGAACGTGGCCTGCACATGACCCGCCTGCTCGGACGCCTAACCGGCCCGGATGTGCCCGATGGCGCGCTCGACATGCTGCTGGAGATCGGCGACAACGTCATGACCCATCGTCGCCGCTACAACGTCTCGACGGCGCGGTTGACTGTCACGGACCTGCTGGCGCTTGATCCGCTCAACCCGCGCTCGATCCTGTTCCAGCTGAACGAGATCCGCATCGAAGCCGAGCAGTTGCCGAACGCGATGGTGAACGGACAGATGTCCATGCTGTTCCGCGAAGCCATGCGGTTGCATTCGGGTCTTGCCGTGATGACTCCTGAGGCGATGACTGCCGACGTCTATATCAACCTTGAGCGCGAGCTGGAGAAGTTTTCTGACATTCTCGCCCGCACCTATCTGAATTGACCCGATGCTGTACGATCTCTCGCTCCACATCGGTTACCGCTACGAAGTCCCGGCCTCGGGCGCCCATCACATGCTGCGCCTGTTGCCTCTGTCGCTGCCCGACCGCCAGCGCCTGATCGCCGGCGCAGTGACCGTAACGCCGGAACCCGACGAACTCGCTACATTCGACGACTTCTTCCGCCATCCGACCCGCCATGCAATCCTGCGCGCGCCGCATGAGAAGCTCGATATCCGCATGCAGGCGCGTGTCATGGTCCAGCCCGTGTCCGTGCCGGCGGACTTTTCGCCGATCCTCGACCGGCTGCCGCAGGAACTGGCGGAAACCTGGACGCTCGACGCGGAATCGCCCCACCACTTTCTCGGCATCAGCCCGCGCCTGCCTCGGGACCGCGAGATCGCCACCTATGCCCGCACGGAGCTGAAGCCGAGCATGACCGTGCGCCAGATCGCCGAGCAGCTTTGCACCCGCATCTACCGCGATTTCAAGTACGACCCGGAAGCGACGACCGTCGATTCAACACCCGCGGAAGCCTTCGCCAAGACGCGTGGCGTCTGTCAGGACTTCTCTCATGTGATGATCGTGGCACTGCGCAGTCTGGGCATTCCCGCCGGCTATGTCAGTGGCTTCCTGCGGACCATTCCGCCACCGGGCAAGGAACGTCTTGAAGGTGCAGACGCCATGCATGCCTGGGTGCGGGTCTGGTGCGGCAAGCTGACCGGCTGGATCGAGCTCGATCCGACCAACAACATTCCCGCCGGCACCGACCATATCGTCGTCGGATATGGCCGCGACTACTCCGACGTCGCACCTGTCATTGGCGTTTTGAAGAGCTATGGCAGTCACAAGACCGATCAGTCCGTCGATGTCATCCCGGTGAAGCAGTAATCACAACCATTCCATCGAATTTTACCTTTTCCTTTAAGTCGAATGGAACAGGTCCGGCCCTATAAATCGTCCATAGCCTGCGTTTGGATGGACATGATGACTAGGACCAAAACACAGCATTCCTCGCTTTTGTCGCGCCTGATCGGTTGCCGGTCGGGCAATTTCGGCATGATCACCGCGCTGCTGATCCCCGTCACGGCAGCGGCGGCCGGCGTCGCGATCGATTTCAATCGCATGGTCCAGATCAAGACCCTGCTGCAAGATTCTGCTGACTCGGCCGTTCTGGCAGCGGCCAACGCCCTGGCCGTCAAGAACGTCTCCGACGATGAAGCGATTGCGCTGGCCAAGGAGTTCATGGCCTCGCAATTCTACAACATTGTCCCCCAGGAAGACAGCTCGACCGATCCGGGCGCCGCCGCGCCGGCCGATATCGACAAGGCCGCAATCGCCAGCGTCCAGCGCACGACCGCAACGGGGGGCAAGACCTTCGATGTGCAGCTCACCGGCTCCTACACGATGAAGACCAACGGCATGACCGCCCTTCTCGGCTGGAAAACCGTAACCCTCTCGGTGTCGGCGAGTGCGCAGAGCACGACCGAAAGCAAGAATGCGCTGTCGATGTTCATGGTTCTCGACCGTTCGGGCTCCATGGAGGAAGACACAAGCACCGTCAACGACGCCAAGCCCAGGGAGACGGTCTACTACGACTGCGGTTACTACCAGGGCCGGAACTGGGTCTCCAGGACCTGCAGCTACGAGCAAACCAACTACTACACCAAGATCGAATCGCTGAAGCTCGCGGTTGCCTCCCTCACGACACAGCTGAACACGGCCGACCCGACGAGCAAATATGTCCGCACCGCTGCGGTCTCCTACAATTCGTCCATGCAGAAACCGACGACCCTGCAATGGGGCACGGCATCTGCGTTGACTTACGTCCAGGCCCTGACCGCGACCGGTGGCACGGATTCCTCTGACGCCATGGCCCGGGCTTACAGCGACGTCTCTGCCACGTCGGAAGACACCGCGCACAAGAACAAGAACGGCCAGGTCCCGAGCAAGTTCATCATCTTCATGACCGACGGTGACAACAACTACTCAAGCGCCGACACGAAGACCAAGGCCACTTGCGACACCGCCAAGAAGGCCGGCGTGCAGATCTTTACCGTCGCCTTCATGGCACCGTCCAAGGGCCAGTCCCTGCTGAAATACTGCGCCTCCAGCACGTCGAACTATTACGACGCGCAGAATGCCGCAGAACTCGTGGCGGCCTTCAAGGAAATTGGCGACAAGGCAGTCCAGGCCTCGACACGCCTGACCAACTGACACGCTTCCAAAGCGTTTGCGGAAATTTGCATACAATCGGCCGTGTCCCATCGGGGTGCGGCCGATTGCCGTTCGGCCCTGATACGGCAATCATCGACAAATCAGCAGCTTAAAACGATTGAATCGATCCGGAACAATTTCGCGCAGCGGCCCAACGGGCCTGTTGCATGTGTGTCATATCGATGCGTAAACTGACTGTGAAGGGGGTGACCGCCGACAGCGGATCGGGCGGGACCCTGCGAAACGAGCAAAGTCAGGCGGACCGATGATCAAGACCCCCCACAAAGCCGATCTTCCCCTTCCCAAACGCATCGCGTCCGATCCGGCCTCTCTGGCCGCAGAGATCATGGACAAGCTGACCTATAGCATCGGCAAGGACGCAAAAGTCGCGACGCCGCATGACTGGCTGACCGCCACCATCCTCGTGGTCCGCGACCGGATCATCGATACCTGGATGGAATCGACCCGCGGCACCTACATGAACAACGGCAAGCGGGTCTATTACCTGTCGCTGGAATTCCTGATCGGCCGCCTTCTGCGCGACGCCATGTCCAACCTCGGCCTGATGGACGACATTCGCGAAGCGCTTTCCTCGCTGTCCGTTGAATTCGACGTTATTGCCGGACTGGAGCCGGATGCGGCCCTCGGCAATGGCGGTCTCGGCCGACTCGCCGCCTGCTTCATGGAGAGCATGGCGACCGTCAACATTCCCGCCTATGGCTATGGCATCCGTTATGTGCACGGACTTTTCCGGCAGCAGATGGCCGATGGCTGGCAGGTCGAGCTGCCGGAAAGCTGGCTTGCCCACGGGAACCCTTGGGAATTCGAACGCCGCGAAAGCTCCTACGAAATCGGCTTCGGCGGCACCGTCGAGACGATCGACGCCCCGGATGGCGAACTGCGTTACGTCTGGAAGCAGGGCGAGCGTGTCATTGCCACCGCCTATGACACGCCGGCCGTCGGCTGGCGTGGCGAACGCGTCAATACCCTGCGCCTGTGGTCGGCCCAGCCAATCGACCCGATCCTGCTTGATGCCTTCAATGCCGGCGACCACATCGGCGCGCTGCGCGAGAGCAACAAGGCGGAATCGCTGACCCGCGTTCTCTACCCGGCCGACGCGACCCCCGCTGGCCAGGAACTGCGCCTGCGCCAGGAATTCTTCTTCTGTTCGGCGTCACTGCAGGACATCGTGCGCCGCCATCTCCAGCAGGGCAACACACTCGCCCAGTTGCCGGAGAAGGTCGCGATCCAGCTCAACGACACCCATCCCGCCGTCTCCGTCGCGGAACTGATGCGTCTTCTGGTCGACGTCCACGGCGTGAATTTCGACGAGGCTTGGGAAATCTCCTCCAAGACCTTCTCCTACACCAACCACACGCTTCTGCCCGAAGCGCTGGAAAGCTGGCCCGTGCCGCTCTTCGAGCGCCTGCTGCCGCGCCATATGCAGCTGGTCTATGCGATCAACGCCAAGATCCTGCTCGACGCCCGCAAGAACCGTGGCTTCAACGACCAGGAGATCCGGCATATCTCGCTGATCGATGAAAGCGGCGACCGCCGCGTGCGCATGGGCAACCTTGCCTTCATCGGCTCCCATTCGATCAACGGCGTTTCGGCTCTGCACACCGAGCTGATGAAGGAGACGGTCTTTGCCGATCTCCACAAGCTCTATCCGACCCGCATCAACAACAAGACCAACGGCATTACACCCCGCCGCTGGCTGATGCAGTGCAATCCGGATCTGACCAGTCTGATCAAGGAAGCGATCGGCCCTGATTTCCTCGATAACGCCGACAAGCTGAAGGCGCTCGACGCCTTCGCCGACGACGCGTCTTTCCAGGAGAAGTTTGCGGCTGTCAAACGGGCCAACAAGGTCCGGCTCGCCAGCCTCGTCGCCGGCCGCATGGGCATAAGGCTCGATCCGGATGCGATGTTCGACATCCAGATCAAGCGTATTCACGAATACAAGCGCCAGCTTCTGAACATCATCGAGACGGTGGCGCTCTTCGACCAGATCAGATCCCATCCGGAACGCGACTGGGTCCCGCGCGTGAAACTCTTCGCCGGCAAAGCGGCGCCGAGCTACCACAATGCGAAGCTGATCATAAAGCTGGCCAATGACGTCGCCCGCGTGATCAACAATGACCCCTCGGTGCGCGGCCTGCTGAAGGTCGTCTTCGTGCCGAACTACAACGTCTCGCTGGCTGAAGTCATGGTGCCGGCCGCCGACCTTTCCGAACAGATTTCCACTGCCGGCATGGAAGCCTCCGGAACCGGCAACATGAAGTTCGCGTTGAACGGTGCATTGACCATCGGAACACTCGATGGTGCCAATGTCGAAATGCGCGACCATGTCGGGGAGGAAAACATCGTGATATTCGGAATGACCGCGGACGAGGTCGGGCGGGTGCGCGCAGAGGGGCACAATCCCCGCGCCGCCATCGACGCGTCCCGTGAACTGCAGCAGGCCCTGTCCTCCATCTCTTCCGGCGTCTTCTCGCCCGATGACCGTGAACGTTATGCCGGCCTGATGCAGGGCATCTACCAGCACGACTGGTTCATGGTCGCCGCCGATTTCGACGCCTATGCCCAGGCCCAGCGTCAGGTTGACGAGATCTGGACGGGCAAGTCGGGCTGGTACTCCAAGACGATCCGCAACACCGCACGCATGGGCTGGTTCTCATCCGACCGTACCATTCGCCAGTACAACGCGGACATCTGGAGAGCCTGATGGCAAAATCGCCGAAGAAGAGCGGTGTCGACCCCAAGCCGGATACACCGTCGGCGGAAGAAATTCAGGCAATCATCGATGGCACCCATGGCGATCCTTTCGCCTTTCTCGGCCTTCATGAGCATGACGGCGGTTTCGTCGCGCGTTGCTTCGTGCCGGGTGCCGAGACGGTTACCGCCCATACGCTGACGGGTGAGGCGATCGGTGAGCTAACGCGCCGCCACGACGCCGGCTTCTTTTCGGGTCTCGTCAAGGTCGCAAGCCTGCAACCGATCCGCTACCGCGCCACCCGTGGTGACGACGAGTGGATGGTGACGGACCCCTACAGCTTCTGGCCGATCCTCGGTCCGATGGACGACTATTTCATCCGGGAAGGCTCGCATCTGCGGCTCTTCGACAAGATGGGCGCCCATCCGATCAAGCATCAGGGCGTCGACGGCTTCCATTTCGCGGTCTGGGCACCCAATGCCCGACGTGTCTCCGTGGTCGGCGACTTCAACGACTGGGACGGCCGCCGCCACGTGATGCGTCTGCGCCGCGACACCGGCATCTGGGAAATTTTCGCCCCGGATGTTCGTGCCGGCGCCACCTACAAATTCGAGATCGTCGGACCGCATGGCGAGCTTCAGCCGCTGAAGGCCGATCCCTATGCACGCCGCGCTGAACTACGCCCGAAGAACGCCTCCATGACCACGCCGGAACTGGAGCAGGTCTGGGAAGATGAGGCCCACCGCAAGCACTGGGCCAGCATCGACCAGCGCCGGCAGCCAATCTCGATCTACGAGGTACACGCTGCATCCTGGCAGCGTCGCGACGATGGCTCGATGCTGACCTGGGATGAAATGGCAGCGAGGCTCATCCCTTACTGCGTCGACATGGGCTTCACCCATATCGAATTCCTGCCCGTCACGGAGCACCCCTACGACCCCTCCTGGGGCTATCAGACGACGGGCCTCTATGCGCCCAGCGCCCGCTTCGGCGAACCGGAAGGTTTTGCCCGCTTCGTCAACGGATGTCATAAGGTCGGCCTCGGCGTGATCCTGGATTGGGTCCCGGCCCATTTCCCGACTGACGCGCATGGTCTGCGCCATTTCGATGGCACCGCACTTTACGAGCATGCGGACCCCCGCCAGGGCTTCCATCCGGACTGGAACACGGCGATCTATAATTTCGGCCGTCTGGAAGTCCTGTCCTATCTGATCAACAACGCGCTCTACTGGGCCGAAAAATTCCACCTCGACGGTCTGCGAGTCGACGCCGTCGCCTCGATGCTCTACCTCGATTACTCCCGCAAGGAAGGCGAGTGGATCCCGAATGAATATGGCGGGCGCGAAAACCTGGAGGCGGTGCGTTTCCTCCAGCAGATGAACCACCATATCTATGGAAGCCACCCCGGCATCATGACCATTGCCGAGGAAAGCACATCCTGGCCCAAGGTCTCGCAGCCCGTGCATGAAGGCGGCCTCGGCTTCGGCTTCAAGTGGAACATGGGCTTCATGCACGACACGCTGAGCTACTTCGCCCGCGATCCGATCTACCGCAAGCACCACCACAGCGAACTCACCTTCGGCCTGCTTTACGCCTTCTCGGAAAACTTCGTGCTGCCGATTTCCCATGACGAGGTCGTGCACGGCAAGGGCTCCATGATCGCCAAGATGCCTGGCGACGACTGGCAGAAGTTTGCCAATCTTCGCGCCTATTACGGCATGATGTGGGGTCACCCCGGCAAGAAGCTGCTCTTTATGGGCCAGGAATTTGCCCAATGGGGCGAGTGGTCGGAGGAGCGCTCGCTCGACTGGAACCTGTTGGCCTACGCTCCCCACGAGGGCATGCGCCGGCTGGTCCGCGACCTGAACCTGACCTACCGTTCGAAACCGGCGCTTCATGCCCGCGACTGCGAGGGCGAAGGCTTCGAATGGATTGTTGCCGATGATCAGGACAATTCGGTCTTCGCTTGGCTGCGCAAGGCGCCCGGCGAAAAACCGATCGCCGTCATCTGCAACCTCACGCCGACCTATCACGAGCGGTACGAATTGAGCTTGCCTGTCGCGGGTCGTTGGCGTGAGATACTGAATACCGATGCCGAGATTTATGGCGGCAGCGGAAAAGGCAATGGTGGCCGCGTGGAGGCGCATGCCACGGGAAGCGGATGGGCGAAGACTGGGCTGACGCTCCCGCCGCTCGCCGTGATCATGCTGGAATTGGAACAGTAAGGGGAGGATGAAAATGACGGATAAGACAACAAAAAGCCTGTCGCGCGATGCCATGGCCTATGTTCTGGCCGGTGGTCGCGGAAGCCGCCTCAAGGAACTGACAGACCGACGTGCCAAACCGGCCGTCTATTTCGGCGGCAAGGCCCGCATCATCGACTTTGCCCTCTCGAACGCGTTGAACTCCGGTATCCGACGCATCGGCGTCGCCACCCAGTACAAGGCCCACTCGCTGATCCGCCACCTGCAGCTCGGCTGGAACTTCTTCCGCCCCGAGCGTAACGAGAGCTTCGATATCCTGCCGGCTTCGCAGCGTGTCTCGGAGACCCAGTGGTATGAAGGCACGGCAGACGCCGTCTTCCAGAACGCCGACATCATCGAGTCCTACGCACCCGAATACATGGTGATCCTCGCCGGCGACCACATCTACAAGATGGACTACGAACTGATGCTGCAGCAGCACGTCAATTCGGGCGCCGACGTCACCATCGGCTGCCTCGAGGTGCCGCGTATGGAGGCGACCGGCTTTGGCGTGATGCATGTCGATCCGACAGACCGGATTATTGATTTCGTCGAGAAGCCGGCCGACCCGCCGGGCATTCCCGGGAACGAGGGCTTCGCCCTTGCCTCCATGGGCATCTATGTCTTCCACACCAAGTTCCTGATGGAACTTTTGCGCCGCGACGCTGCCGACCCGGACTCGAGCCGCGACTTCGGCAAGGACATCATCCCCTACGTCGTGAAGAGCGGCAAGGCGGTCGCCCATCGCTTCGCCCAGTCCTGCGTCCGCTCCGATTTCGAGCGCGAGCCCTATTGGCGCGACGTCGGGACGATCGACGCCTATTGGCAGGCCAATATCGATCTGACGGATATCGTCCCCGAGCTTGATCTCTACGACAAGAGCTGGCCGATCTGGACCTATTCCGAGATCACACCCCCGGCCAAATTCGTCCATGACGACGAAGGCCGCCGCGGCTCGGCGATCTCCTCGCTGGTTTCGGGCGACTGCATCATCTCCGGCTCGTCGCTCTACAAGAGCCTGCTCTTCACCGGTGTCCGCGCCAATTCCTATTCCCGTCTCGAAGGGGCGGTCGTCCTGCCCAAGGTTCAGGTCGGCCGTCATGCGCGTCTCACGAATGTCGTGATAGACCATGGTGTGGTAATCCCCGAAGGTCTGATCGTCGGGGAAGACCCGGAAATGGACGCCAAGCGCTTCCGCCGCAGCGAAAATGGGATCTGCCTGATCACCCAGGCGATGATCGACAAATTGGGTTAGCCACGTCCATGAAGGTCCTTTCGGTCGCTTCCGAACTCTACCCGCTGATCAAGACAGGGGGCCTGGCCGACGTGGCCGGCGCCCTGCCGCTGGCACTTGTCGCCCACGGGGTGCAGACGAAGACACTCATCCCCGGCTATCCGGCGGTGATGAAGGCGGTGAAGGCACCGAAAAAGATCCATGAATTCGAGGGCCTGCTCGGCGAGCAGGCCACCCTGCTTTCGGCCAGGCATGAGGGCTTGGACATCCTGATCCTCGATTGCCCGCAGCTCTACGAACGCTCGGGCGGCCCTTATCTGGCCACCGATGGGCGCGATTACCCTGACAACTGGAAGCGTTTCGCGGTGCTTTCCAAGGCAGGCGCGGAGATTGCAGCCGGCATCCTGCCGGACTTCAAGCCGGAGCTTGTTCATGTGCATGACTGGCAGAGCGCTCTGGTACCGGTCTACATGCGCTACGCCGAGACGCCGGAGGTGCCGAGCCTCATCACCATCCACAACATCGCCTTCCAGGGTCAGTTCGCCGGATCGCTGTTTCCCTACCTCGAACTGCCCGGCCATGCCTTTTACGAGGCGCTCGAATATTACGGCACCCTGAGCTATTTGAAGAGCGGCATCATCACCTCCCATGCCGTCTCGACCGTCAGCCCGTCTTACGCTGAGGAAATCCTGACGCCGGAATTCGGCATGGGGCTAGAGGGCCTGATCGCCAGCCGTGGCACCGACCTCTACGGCATCGTCAATGGCATTGACGCCGATGTCTGGAACCCGGCCGACGACGCTTTGCTGCCATCGGGTTATTCCGCGGCCACTCTGAAGAAACGCGCCGGCAACCGCGCTGCACTGATCGAACGCTTCGGCCTCGACACGGATGAGGGTCCAATTTTCGCCGTCGTGTCCCGGCTGACCTGGCAGAAAGGCCTGGACCTTCTGCCTGAAGTGCTGGATGAGATCATCGGCGCAGGCGGCAAGCTGGCCATCCTCGGCTCCGGTGACAGTTTTATCGAGGCAGCGCTGCAAGGGGCAGCCGCCTACAATCGCGGCCGCGTTGGCATGGTGCTCGGCTACGACGAAAAACTCTCGCACCTGATGCAGGCCGGCTCCGACGTCATCCTCGTACCCTCGCGTTTCGAACCCTGTGGGCTCACCCAGCTCTACGCACTGCGTTACGGCTGCATCCCGCTCGTCGCCCGGACCGGCGGTCTCGCGGATACGATCATCGATGCCAATGAAGCGGCTCTCGCTGCAGGTGTGGCAACCGGCGTGCAGTTCGCCCCCGTGAGCGCCGACGCCTTCCGTCGCGCCATCCGCCGCACGCTTCGCCTCTACAGTGACCAGCGTCTCTGGTCGCAGATGCAGAAGCAGGGCATGAAATCCGACGTCTCCTGGAACAGGAGCGCGGTATCCTATGTTGAACTTTATCAACGCCTCGTCTCGAAAGGCCAGTAATCGATGATCTCGACCGTCTCCACGAAACCCTATGCGGACCAGAAGCCCGGCACCTCGGGACTGCGCAAGAAGGTTCCGGTCTTCCAGCAGGAAAACTATGCGGAGAACTTCATCCAGGCGATCTTCGACAGCCTCGAAGGCTTCGAAGGCCAGACGCTGGTGATCGGCGGCGACGGCCGCTTCTACAACCGCGAAGTCATCCAGAAGGCGCTGAAAATGGCCGCTGCCAATGGCTTCGGCAAGGTTTTGGTCGGCAAGGGCGGCATCCTGTCGACGCCCGCTGCCTCGCATGTCATCCGCAAATACAAGGCCTTTGGCGGCATCGTGCTCTCGGCCAGCCACAATCCCGGCGGCCCGACCGAAGACTTCGGCATCAAGTACAATATCAGCAATGGCGGCCCGGCACCGGAGAAGATCACCGACGCGATCTTTGCCCGCACCAAGGTCATCGACAGCTACAAGATCGCCGATGTCGCCGACATCGACCTCGACACGGTCGGCAGCTTCGATCTCGCCGGCATGACGGTCGAGGTGATCGATCCGGTCGCCGACTATGCCGACCTGATGGAAACACTCTTCGACTTCCCCGCCATCCGCAGTCTGATCGCAGGCGGTTTCCGTGTGGTGATCGATTCGATGAGCGCCGTCACCGGCCCCTATGCCGTCGAGATCCTCGAAAAGCGCCTCGGCGCACCCTCAGGCTCCGTGCGCAACGAAGTCCCCCTGCCAGACTTCGGCCACCACCATCCCGATCCGAACCTGGTGCATGCCAAGGAACTCTATGACGACGTCATGAGTGCCGACGGCCCGGACTTTGGCGCGGCTTCGGACGGCGACGGTGACCGCAACATGGTCGTCGGCAAGGGCATGTTCGTCACCCCCTCCGACAGCCTGGCGATGATCGCCGCCAACGCGACCTGCGCCCCCGGCTACAAAAACGGCATCGCCGGCATCGCCCGCTCGATGCCGACCAGTGCCGCCGCCGATCGCGTCGCGGAAAAGCTCGGCATCGGCATGTATGAAACACCGACCGGCTGGAAGTTCTTCGGCAACCTGATGGATGCCGGCAAGGTCACCGTCTGCGGCGAAGAAAGCTTCGGCACTGGCTCCGACCATGTGCGCGAAAAGGACGGCCTCTGGGCGGTGCTCTTCTGGCTCAACATCGTCGCCGCGCGCAAGCAGAGCGTGAAGCAGATCGTGGAGGCCCATTGGGCGGAATACGGCCGCAACTACTATTCCCGCCACGACTATGAAGGCGTCGACACGGACAATGCCAACGCTCTGGTCGCAGCGCTCCGCGCCAAGCTCGACAGCCTGCCCGGCACTGAGATCAACGGCCTGACCGTCAGCGCCGCCGACGACTTTGCCTATCACGACCCGATCGACCACTCCGTCTCGAAGAACCAGGGCATCCGCATCCTCTTCGAAGGCGGCAGCCGCATCGTCTTCCGCCTCTCCGGCACCGGCACCTCGGGCGCGACCCTGCGCCTCTATGTCGAGCGCTATGAGCCCGACGCCAGCCGCCACGCAATCGAGACGCAGGCGGCCTTGGCTGATTTGATCGCGGCGGCGGAAGAAGTCGCCGAGATCAAGCGGTATACGGGCATGAGCGAGCCGACGGTCATTACGTGACCTGACTGACTGCCTCTGAGAACAATCTCAACCCCGGCGCCCTCGGTTCCGGGGTTTTTCTTGGTCCCAAGCCGCCACACTTGACTCCCACATCATATCCACTATTCTGGATATATGGATGAGAAATCGACGATCGCGGCGCTTGCCGCTCTGGCCCAGCCGACCCGGCTCCAGACCTTCCGCCTGCTGGTGGCACATGAACCCGACGGCGTACCCGCCGGCGAGCTCGCCCGCCTGATCGGCGTGCCGCAGAACACCATGTCGGCGCATCTGTCGACGCTCTCGCAGGCAGGCCTGATCACGGGCGAGCGCCAGAGCCGATCGATCCTCTACCGCGCCGATCTCGACCGTTTCCGCGCCGTTGCCCTTTACCTGCTCAAGGATTGCTGCGGCGGCAATGCCAGCCTCTGCCAGCCACTAATCGACGATCTCGCCTGCTGCAGCCCGAAGCTACAACCAACCCGCTCGAACTGAGAGACCGGCCATGTCCGACAAGATCTACAACGTGCTTTTCCTCTGCACCGGCAATTCCGCCCGCTCGATCATCGCCGAAGCGCTGCTCAACCGGCTCGGCCAAGGCAAGTTCAAGGCCTATTCCGCCGGCTCCCAGCCAAAGGGTGAGGTTCACCCCTATACGCTACAGTTGCTGAAGGGCATGAACTACGACACGAGCTTCGCGCGTTCGAAGAACTGGGACGAGTTTGCAGTCCCAGGCGCACCACAGCTCGATTTCGTCTTCACCGTCTGCGACAACGCCGCCGCCGAAGCCTGCCCCGTCTGGCCCGGCCAGCCGATGACAGCCCATTGGGGCGTGCCGGATCCGGCTGCTGCCGAAGGCACGGATAGCGAAAAGCACTTTGCCTTCGCCGAGGCCTACCGCATGCTCAATCACCGCATTTCGATCTTCGTCAGTCTGCCGATGGCAAGCCTCGACAAGCTCTCGCTGCAAAAACGTCTGCAGGAAATTGGAACCGCCGAGCAGACGGCCGGCTGAAGACCATGACCGACCTAACCCGTCGCCTCACAGCCGAAGCGCTCGGCACCGCGATCCTGGTCGCCACCGTCGTCGGCTCCGGCATCATGGCCGATCGTCTCTCCGACGATGTCGCCGTGTCCCTGCTCGGCAACACGATCCCGACCGGTGCGATCCTGTTCGTGCTGATCACGATACTGGGGCCGATCTCCGGCGCCCACTTCAACCCCGCCGTGACCCTCGTCTTTGCCTTGCGCAAGGAGCTGGAGACCTCCTCCGTGCTCCCCTACATGATTGCCCAGATCCTCGGCGGCATCGCCGGCACGCTCATCGCCCATGCCATGTTCGAGCTACCGGTCTTCCAGATCTCGCAGACGGTTCGCACGGGATCGGCCCAGTGGACGGCAGAAGCGGTCGCGACCTTTGGCCTGCTGCTCACCATTCTCGGCGGCCTGCGATTCAAGACAGAAGCAATCCCGATGCTGGTCGGCCTCTACATCACGGCCGCCTACTGGTTCACCGCCTCGACCTCCTTTGCCAATCCGGCCGTGGCGATCGCCCGCAGCCTGACCAATACCTTTGCCGGCATCCGCCCGATCGACCTTACCGACTTCATACTGTCTCAGATTGCCGGCGCCCTGATCGCAGCCGCCTTGGCCACCTGGCTCTTTGCAGAGAGCCGCAAGACCAATCCCCCTGTCGCCTCCGAAGGAGCCTGATGACCATGAACGTCACCATCTATCACAACCCGGCCTGCGGCACCTCGCGCAACACGCTCGACCTCATCCGCCATGCCAGCATCGAGCCCACGGTCATCGAATATCTGAAGACCCCGCCGAGCAAGGAGCAGCTTGCCAAGATAATCTCCGACGCCGGCCTCTCCGTTCGTGAGGCGATCCGCGAAAAGGGCACGCCTTACGAGGAACTCGGCCTTGCCGATCCCGCCCTCTCGGACGACCAGCTGCTCGACGCCATGATCGCGACGCCGATCCTGATCAACCGCCCGCTTGTCGTCACCGAGATGGGCACCCGCCTCTGCCGCCCGTCCGAAGTGGTGCTCGACATCCTTCCCGCCGACGCCTTCACCTCCGCCTTCGTCAAGGAAGACGGCGAGGCCGTGCTCGATGCGGAGGGCAAGCGCATTGTCTGACGTGAATGTAGACCTGCCCGCCGCCGATCTCGATCACCTCCGCATGCCGGATCTTGAGGCGCTGCGCCGCCCCTTCTCCACCCACAAGCCGCGTATCCTGATCCTCTATGGCTCGCTGCGTCAGGTGTCCTTCAGCCGCCTCCTTGCAATGGAGGCCAAGCGCCTGCTCGAGCATTTCGGCGCCGAGGTGCGGGTTTTCGACCCCTCCGGCCTGCCGCTACCTGACGATGCGCCGGTGAGCCATCCCAAGGTGCAGGAACTGCGTGACCTCTCCCAATGGTCCGAAGGCCAGGTCTGGGTCAGCCCCGAGCGCCACGGCACCCTGACGGGCATCATGAAGGCGCAGATCGACTGGATTCCCCTGTCCGTCGGCGCTATCAGGCCGACCCAGGGCAAGACGCTGGCCGTCATGCAGGTCTCCGGCGGCTCGCAGTCGTTCAATGCCGTCAACGCCATGCGCCTGCTCGGCCGTTGGATGCGGATGATCACCATCCCCAACCAGTCATCGGTCGCCAAGGCATACCAGGAATTCGACGGCAACGGACGGATGAAGCCCTCGTCCTATTACGAGCGCGTCGTCGATGTCTGCGAGGAGCTGGTGAAGTTCACCCTGCTGACGCGCGACATCTCGGACTACCTGACCGATCGCTACAGCGAGCGCAAGGAAGAGGCGGTGAAAGCGGTGAACCTTAAGGCCATCTGAGCGCAATCGCACTGGTCGACAATCGCCCGCCTGCTATTGTTCCCTTCGAGGCGAGCGAATCAACCAGACCGCGAGGCAAGCCATGACCATCCCGATGCTCGGAGCCACCCTTGGCAAGGCGGGTGCCGATTTCCGCCTCTGGTCGCATCATGCGGATCGCATCGAACTCTGCCTTTTCGATGAGCGCGGTGAGGCAGAAGTCTCGCGTCTGTCGATGACGCGCGGCGAAGGCGATGTGCACCATGTCTTCGTCGAGGGGTTGAAGGAAGGCGCCCGCTACGGCTTCCGCATCCACGGCCCCTATGACCCGGCGCAAGGGCACTGGTACGATCCGGCGAAGCTGCTGGTCGACCCCTATGCGACGGAACTCGACCGCCCGTTCGTCTATGATGTCAGGCTCGGCCAGTTCGGCATCGATACGGCGGCCCTGATGCCGAAGGCGATCCTGAAGGCCCATAAGCCGGTGAAACCCATGATGCCGCTCGGTGAGCGCAGCGGCTTCATCTACGAGGTCAACGTCAAGGCGCTGACCATGCTGCATCCGGATGTGCCGGAATCCCAGCGCGGCACTCTCGCAGCCCTCGCCCACCCCGCCATCCTCGCGCATCTCAGCCGCATCGGCGTCGACATGATCGAACTGATGCCGATCACCGCCTGGATCGACGAACGGCATTTGCCCCCCCTCGGTCTCACCAACAGCTGGGGCTACAATCCCGTTGCCATGATGGCGCTCGACCCGCGCCTCGTGCCCGGCGGTGTCAAGGAACTGCGCGACACGGTCGCCGCCCTGCATGCCGAAGGCATCGGCGTCATCCTCGACCTTGTCTTCAACCATACGGGCGAAAGCGATGTGCATGGCACGACGCTTTCCATGCGGGGCATCGACAACCGCTCGCTCTTCCGCCATGTGGCGGATGATCCCGGTACGCTGGTCAACGACACCGGCTGCGGCAACACGCTGGCCTGCGACCACCCCTTTGTCCGTCAACTCATCGTCGATACGCTCCGCCACTTCGTGCTTACAGCCGGTATCGACGGTTTCCGTTTCGACCTCGCGCCGATCATGGGTCGCCACTGGGACGGCTTCCATCAGGATGCCCCAACGCTTGCAGCCATCCTG
The DNA here is from genome assembly GCA_900473805.1 of Hyphomicrobiales bacterium. Classification (GTDB taxonomy): domain Bacteria; phylum Pseudomonadota; class Alphaproteobacteria; order Rhizobiales; family Rhizobiaceae; genus Allorhizobium. The sequence goes on from UCMS01000006.1 coordinate 682,955, forward strand.
GAGGACGAGGTGCTGGAGGATCGCATCCTGATTGCCGAACCCTGGGACATCGGCCCCGGCGGATATCAGCTCGGCCGCTTCCCGCCCGCCTTTCTTGAATGGAACGACCGCGCCCGCGACACCTTCCGCCGCCACTGGCGGGGCGATACGGGCACGACAGGAGATCTTGCGACGGCGCTCGCCGGCTCCGCCGATCTCTTCGCCCATGACGGCCAGGGCCAGACGCGCAGCGTCAACTTCATCGCAGCCCATGACGGCTTTTCGCTCTACGACCTCGTTTCCTTTGAACACAAACACAACGAGGCGAATGGCGAGGAAAACAGGGACGGCCACAACGAGAACCATTCCTGGAACAACGGCATCGAGGGTGAAACCTCCGACAAGGCGATCCTGAAGAAGCGTCGGCAGGATGTCGAAGCCCTGCTCTCGACGCTGTTTGCCAGCCGCGGCGCCGTGATGCTGACAGCCGGCGACGAGTTCGGCCGCAGCCAACGCGGCAACAACAACGCATATTGCCAGGACAACGCCTTGACCTGGCTCGACTGGTCTGGGGCCGACCAGGAGCTGATCGACACCACCGCCAGGCTTGCCACCATGCGCCAGCGCTTCTCCTGCTTCATGGATACCAGTGTCCTCACAGGCGATGGTGATGTCAACTGGCTGAACGCCGATGGTCTACCGATGACGGTCGCTGACTGGGAGACACCGGATCTCGGCATCTTCGCCATGATGCTGGCCTCTATCGATCGGGAGACGGGCAAGGAGTGCCAGATGGCAGTGCTGTTTAACCGATCGACCGAACCGAAGGACTTCACGCTCCCCTCCCACGACAAGCGCAAATGGCGTCGCCTTGAGACCGGGCGAAGCGCCACGAAGCTCACGGTGAAGGCCCGCAGTGTCGATTTCTGGGTTGAAGCCTGAGTTTTTCCCCACCAGTGACGTTAGCCTCTTCCTCATGACACCAAGCGGCTGTAGCCTGCGGTAATTATTGAAGGATCGGGTTCTTTTCATGCCGCAGGAGATTTCACTGAAGGACGTGCCGGGCCTCGTTGGCACCGTGGTGGGCGTGTCCGATTGGATCACCGTCGACCAGCCGATGATCGACGCCTTCGCCGGTGCCACCATGGACCACCAGTTCATCCACACCGACCCGGTGCGGGCTGCAGCCGAGACACCCTTCGGCGGCACCATCGCCCATGGCTTTCTGACACTCTCGCTGCTGTCGGCGATGAACTACAACTGCCTGCCGAAGATCCGCGAGCAGACCATGGGCATCAACTACGGCTTCGAAAAGGTCCGCTTCATGTCGCCGGTGAAGACGGGAAAACGCATTCGCGGCTCATTCAAGCTCGCCGAAGCGCGCTTTCGCGGTGCCGGCATGCTGATGAACACCTATGAGGTGACCGTCGAGATCGAGGACGAGCGCAAACCCGCGTTGACCGCCGACTGGATCACGATTTCCCAGTTCGACCCGAAGGATCGTCCCGAAGGCGTCTGACACGAAAGGCGCCTCAGACAATGAGCGACGAACGCGCAAACCTGATCCGAGAAAGTTTTCGCCGCCAGGCCAGGGCCTGCGCCGATCTCGGCTCTCCCTTCACCGCGCGGCTCTGCACGCTGGCGGCAGAGAGGTTGACGGACGACGCCAAGGTCGGCGCCACAGTGCTCGGTTGGCCAGGCAACCCTGAAGGTACCGGCGATGCACTGGCGCTGCGGCTCGCCGGCACACTGCACGCCCTTGTCCGCTCCGGCCAGGACCCTGCACTTGCAGCTGTCTATCCGCCCCAGGCCATCGATGACGACACGCTCTGGGCCGCGATCGAGGCCGCGATGCGCCGGGATGAAGCCTTCATGCTAGAGCGCCTGAAATCGGCCCCGCAGACCAACGAGGTGCGCCGCTCCTCCGCCGTGCTCCCCGGTTTCCTGACCATTGCGGCGCAGACCGGCAAACCGCTGATCCTCTCGGAAGTCGGCGCCAGCGCGGGACTGAACCTTCAGTGGGATCGCTACAGCTACACACTGGAAGACTTCCACTGGGGCGAAACTTCCGCCGTCGAGCTAGCCCCGCGCTGGGAAGGTCCCCCGCCGCCACAAGCCGCAATCGACATCATCGAGCGCGCCGGCTGCGACCTGAACCCGCTCGACCCCGCCTCGCAAGACGACCGGCTGCGGCTCTTCTCCTACATCTGGGCCGACCAGCAGGATCGCCTCGACCGCACGGCAGCAGCCCTTGAAATGGCAACCGACAGCGGCCTGAAGGTCGAAAAGGCCGATGCCATCGACTGGCTGCGGAAGCGCCTGACAACGCCCCGTCCGGGCATGGCCCATGTGATCTACCACACCATCGCCTGGCAATATCTGCCACCGGCGCTGAAGGCCGAAGGCGAAGCGCTGATCGCCGAAGCCGGTGCCCGGGCGACGGACGCCGCACCGCTGGCGCGCCTGCAGCTTGAGGCCGATGGCAAGCCGGACGGGGCAGCAATCCTGCTCACGCTCTGGCCGACGGGCGAAACCCGCGAGATTGGCCGGGCGGATTTTCACGGGCGCTGGGTGAAATGGGTGGGGTGGGAACAAGCCTGAACCTTGTGAACTGAACGGTGCCGCCTCGTATCGCCGACCATGAAAGAATGCCTTTACTCAACATATGCGCGGGAAGAATCATAAAGGGCGGCAACCGCTCCAATGAAGTCCTCGTCTTTCGCTTCCCTACCCAAACGACTACGAACTCTCGCATCATAATTCGCCAAAACGGAGTTCAACTCCGTCTGGGTTTTACCCAACTCACGGCCCCAAAATACAAACTCTGCGGCGCGCATGGCACCATTGCAGTGAAGCCATGGAAACAGTCGATGATCCTGACCAAGCAGCTCGAAATACCGCGACGGATCGTCACAGCGAGTAGCTTGAGGCAGAATATGCGTATCCAGATCTGCGATGAACCTCGCGACCAGTCCGGCCTCTTCATAATCCGAAATTCGCAGCGACGTGCGCGGCTCCCACCCACAGACGTGACCAACCTGGCATCGCGTGTTAAATGGATCGGGTCGCCAGGTGGACTGGCGATACACGTGCCCGCCATGTGACTTCAGGGCATTTATCGCAAAGCTCAAGCTTCTGCCGCTTGTCAGTCCAACGTCGCAACCAACGTTGTTCGTCGGAACTCCGCCAAAGAGGTTTAGCTCGACAAACAGTTCCATTTCCGCGCCAAGTCGGAGTACGAAGAGCCTGGGCTTGATCCGCTTGAATCGCCGCTCCGTTAGACAATCTGCCAGACCCATCAAGGTTTGTTTTATCAACGCTATGCTCACTGGTTTTCAAGGATATGATAGGGAATATCAGCTTCAACGAGATACCGTAACCAGCATCCCGACACGGCGTAGTTACAATTCTTGTCGGACGGCTTCAGCACTTCGGAACTGGTGAACTTGAATGCCGACCTCAGCCCACCCGCACCTAATCCAATCCAGGAACAGGAGCGGCGGCATCCTCCTTGGCGTAGAAATTCACGTCATTCATGAGCTTAGCCAAGAACACTCCAAAACTGTCCGCATACTTGTAATAAAGCCCGGAGCTATAGACAGCGCCATCCCCCCGCCGAGAAAACGTCAACACATCCCCGCCCCCCAGATAGAAAAACGGAATATAGTCCTCCGAAAAGAACTCTATGTACATTTTTAGATGGTCACAATCTCCAATAACAATAGAATTTATTTCCGATGGAGAGAGGAGGTAATTGCTAAATTCTTCACTGAAGAAACCATTCATATCACGGCGAATCCTGCCATGACCCACCAATCCCATAAAATCCAAATATTCTTTAGGAAACATTTCCCCGAACGATTGATCACACTCGGTCAATTCGGCGTCCGACAAGGACACAAGGAAGTTTGGTGACACATGATCATCGGCATCCCAGCTGCTGTGCACGAAGCTCTTGTACCAACGCAACACTTCTGGATCGAAATCATCATTCATCAGCTGCCGCCCCTCTCCGCCAAATGCGTTCTGGAAAAGTCTATAAGGACGGGAAGCCAGCTACCAGCTCCCCGATGAGCCCCAGACGCAAAAAGGCCGGGTCACCCCGGCCTCCTCAAATCCCTTCAAACGCCCGCCCCTCAGAGCGAAGCATCCTCCGCGCCCTCGGCCAGCATGCCAAACGCATACTCCGCAAAGGACCGCCAGCATTCCACCCGGAACGTCTCTTCCTCGACGCGGTAGAGGATGATCTCGATCTTGCCGAAGACGGTGCGCGTCACAGCCCCCACCGGGAAGGCGGCGAGCGAGAGGTCGAGCGGGCAGGCAGCATTCAGGGTGTCGGCAGCGGCAGGACCGGACACGATGATCGCGGTGTTGCGGTGGGAGATGTCGGTCGCCGAATGAACCACGCCGGAGGCGGCGCAATCGGCCATCAACGCGTCACCCTTCTCATCGATCAGGAACCATTCGTCCGGACCGATCCAGAACGCCGTGCGCCCCTTCGCGGAAGCCGAGGTCTTCGGCCTTACCGGCAGCTTGAGACCAAGCGACTTCGAAAGACCGGCGACGGCATCGGCGCCAGCGCGCAGCGACACGCGGGAGGCCGGTAGCGCCGGGGTGAGGCGCACCTTGGCGCTGCCGCCATGGAAGCCGTCGAGAACAGTCTTGCGCTCTGCAACAGACGTATCAGCCATGGATGCGGCCTCCTTCCTTGTCAAAGAATACCATGTCGGTGACCTCAACCGCGATGGTCTTGTCCTTCATCGGCACATAGAGCGTCTCGCCCATGCGCGCGCGGCCACCGGCCACCATGGCAATCGCAATCGAGCGGCCAAGGTTTTCCGACCAGTAGGACGAGGTAACGTGCCCGAGCATGATCATCGGCTTCGGCTGGTTCGGATCGGCAACGATCTGGCCGCCCTCCTCCAGAACCTCGTTCGGGTTCTTCGTCAGAAGGCCAACGAGCTGCTTGCGGCCTTCCTTGACAAGGTCAGGCCGCTTCATGCCGCGAATGCCGACGAAATCGGTCTTCTTCTTCGACACCGCCCAGGAGAGGCCGGCATCGTCGGCCGTCAGCGTACCGTCGGTGTCCTGGCCGACGATGATGTAACCCTTTTCGGCGCGCAGCACGTGCATGGTCTCGGTGCCATAGAGGCAGGCGCCGAGCGACTGGGCGCGCTCCCAGATCTGGCGGAAGACGTCAGCGCCGAAATCGGCGGGGACGTTGACTTCGAAGCCGAGTTCACCCGTAAACGACACGCGGAAGAGACGCGTCGGCACGCCGCAGAACTTGCCTTCGGCCACGCTCATATGCGGGAAGGCCTCATTCGAGATGTCGATGCCCTCGACGAAAGGCGCAATGATGTCGCGCGCCTTCGGACCCTGGACGGCGATGACCGCCCATTGTTCGGTGGTCGAGGTGAGCCACACCTTCAGATGCGGGAATTCCGTCTGCAGATAGTCTTCCATGTGGTTCATGACGCGCGGCGCACCGCCCGTCGTCGTCGTCACGTGGAAACGATCCTCCGCCAGACGACCGACAACGCCATCGTCATAGATGAAGCCGTCTTCGCGCGTCATGATGCCATAACGCGCCTTGCCAGGCTTCAGCGTGTCCCAGGCATTGGTGTACATCAGGTTCAGGAACTCGGCAGCGTCAGGCCCGACGACCTCGATCTTGCCGAGGGTCGAGGCGTTGAACACGCCGGCTGCGTCACGCACCGTCTTGCATTCGCGGTTGACGGCGGCATGCATGTCCTCGCCGCCCTTTGGATAATACCAGGCGCGCTTCCAGTTGCCGACGTCTTCATAGACGGCGCCCTGGGAAACTTCGTAGGCATGCATCGGCGTCTTGCGCACCGGATCAAACAGCGCATCGCGCGAGTGGTTGATCAGCGTGCCGAAGGTGACGGGCGTATAGGGCGCCCGGAAGGTGGTGAGACCAACCTGCGGGATCTCCTTGCCCAGCACTTCCGCCGCGATGGCGAGGCCATGCATGTTGGAAAGCTTGCCCTGGTCGGACGCCATGCCGTTCGTCGTGAAGCGCTTGATATGCTCGATCGAATGCATGCCCTCGCGCACGGCAAGGCGGATATCCTTGGCGCAGACATCGTGCTGGAAGTCGACGAAGGCCTTGACGTTGTCCTCACGACCCGCCCCTTCCGCAGCGCCGATCATGCCGCCGGTCCATGCGTGGGCATTGGCGCCGGCAAGAGAGAGCGAAGGCGTATCAGTCGCACCCGCAGCCTTGGCCGAGGAGAGACCGGCAGCGGTTGCCTCATCGAGCAGTGCCTGCAGATCATCGGTGCCGTTGCAGCCACCGACAGAGACGCAATCCTGCACATAGACGTCGGGTAAGAAGCGGTCATTGGCAGCATCATATTTCAGCTTGCCGCGCGACTGCGAGAACATGTGCACGGACGGCGTCCAGCCGGCCGACATCAGAAGCGCATCAACCTCGATTTTGCGGGTAGAGCCGCCGCCATTGCGGCGAACAGTGATCGAGCGAACGCGCAGGCGGCCAGCGGTGTCGACAACACCATGGCCCGTCAGCACTTCGATCCCGAGCGCACGGGCCTGGGCGAGAACGCCCTCACCCGGCTTCTCGCGGGCGTCAACGATGACAGGCACCGAGACGCCAGCCTTCTTCAGATCGATCGCCGCTTCATAGGCCGAGTCATGCGCCGTATAGACGCCAACCTTCGCACCGACGGCCACGCCGAAATGGTTGAGATAAGTGCGGCCGGCGGAGGCCAGCATGATGCCCGGACGGTCGTTGTTGGCGAACACCATATGACGCTCGATCGCCCCGCTGGCGATGATCACGCGCTTGGCACGCACCTGCCACAGCCGCTCGCGCGGCTGGTTCTTCGACGGCTTGGCGATGTGGTCGGTGACCCGTTCGACCAGCGCCACGTAATTGTGGTTGTGATAGCCGAAAGCTGTCGTGCGGGAGAGCACGGTGACGTTGGACATGGCCTTCAGCTTGGCAACGGTCGCCTGTGCCCAGTCCCAGCCGCTCTGGCCGTCAACGGTCGCACCGGTGTCGAAGTGGAAGGCACCGCCCATTTCCGGCTGTTCGTCGACAACAATGACGCGCACGCCCGTCTGGGCGGCAGCAAGCGCCGACGCGAGACCGGCGGCACCGCCACCGATGACCAGCACGTCGCAATGGGCATAGCGGTTGGCGTAATGGTCCGGGTCCGCTTCCTTCGGCGCATGGCCGAGACCAGCGGCGCGACGGATGAACGGTTCATAGATCTGGTGCCATGCAGCCTTCGGCCACATGAAAGTCTTGTAGTAGAAGCCCGCAGCGAAGAAGGGCGACAGCAGGTTGTTGACCTCGCCGATGTCGAGCGACAGCGACGGCCAACGGTTCTGCGTCTCGATCATCATCCCATCGAAGACTTCCTGCACGGTCGCCCGCACATTCGGCTGGCGACGGGCAGCGTCACGCGAAACGTCGAGCAGTGCATTCGGCTCTTCCGGACCAGCCGTCAGGATGCCGCGCGGACGGTGATACTTGAACGAGCGACCGGCGAGATGCATGCCGTTGGCGATCATGGCGGAGGCCACCGTATCGCCTTCGTAAGCTGTCAGCGTGCGGCCATCGATGGTGAAGCGGGCAGTCAGCGCCGGAGTCAGGCGGCCCTTGCCGGGAATACGGTTGGCAGCACTCATGCCTTTTCTCCCTTCGATGCAGACGAGGCAACCAGCGTTGCAGGATCGGGCATGGGTTCACCGGCCTTGTAGGTCAGCAGGATCTTGTCGGAGATGGTGTCGCGAGCGGCATTGAAGAAGCGCCCGCAGCCATGGATATGGCGCCAGCGCTCGAAGATCAGGCCCTTCGGATTATCACGCAGGAAGAAGTAATCCGCGAACTCCTCGTCCGTGATCGAAGCGATGTTTGCCGGGCGCGCGATATGCGCTTCACCGGCGGCGCGAAACTCGAGCTCTGCACGCTCTTCTTCGCAATAGGGGCATTTGATGACCAGCATGATGGACGATCCCTAATTCAGTGCGCCACGGCAGCGGCGGCTGCCTCGTCGATGAGGCGGCCGGTGCGGAACCGGTCGAGCGTCAGACCCTGGGCCAGCCGGTGCGGCTCGCCCTTGGCGATGAGATGAGCGAAGAGATTGGCCGAGCCCGGCGTCGCCTTGAAGCCGCCCGTGCCCCAGCCGGCATTGACGAAGAGGTTCGGAACCGGTGTCACACTCTGGATCGGCGAACGGTCTGCCGTATTGTCGGTGATCCCGCCCCACTGGCGCATCATCTTAACACGACGGAACATCGGGAAGAGCTCGCAGATCGCATCCAGCGTATGCGTGATGATCTGCATGCCGCCGGTCTGGCTGTAGGAATTGTACTGGTCGGTACCGGCACCGATGACCAGCTCGCCCTTGTCCGACTGCGAGATATAGGCATGCACGGTGTTGGACATGACCACGCAGGGGAAGATCGGCTTCAGCGGCTCGGAGACGAGCGCCTGCAGCGGCGTCGAGTGAACCGGAAGACGCACACCCGCCATGCCCATGACGACAGAGGAATGGCCGGCCGCGGAAACGCCGATCTTCTTTGCGCCGATAAAGCCCTTCGTCGTATCGACGCCGGTCACTTCACCATTCGGGCCACGGCGGATGCCGGTCACTTCGCAGTTCTGGATGATGTGCACGCCGCGATCCGACGCCGCACGCGCATAACCCCAGGCAACCGCATCGTGACGCGCCGTGCCGCCGCGGCGCTGCAGCGCTGCCCCATTGATCGGGTAGCGGGCATTCTTCGAGATGTCGAGCGGCGGGCAGAAGGCCTTGGCCTGCTCGGGCGTCAGCCATTCGTTGTCGATGCCGTAGAGATTATTGGCATTCACATGGCGCTTGAACGACTGCATATCATGCACATTGTGCGACAGCATCATAACGCCGCGCGGTGAATACATGACATTGTAGTTGAGGTCCTGAGACAGGCCTTCCCAGAGCTTCAGCGAATGCTCGTAGATGTCCATGCTCTCTTCATAGAGATAGTTGGACCGGATGATCGTCGTGTTACGGCCGGTATTGCCACCGCCGAGCCAGCCCTTCTCGATGACAGCGACATTGGTGATGCCGTGCTCCTTGGCGAGATAATAGGCAGCACCAAGGCCATGGCCGCCGGCACCGATGATAATGACGTCATAGGACTGCCGCGGCTCGGGAGAGACCCATTGAGCCTCCCATCCCTTGTGGGCACGCATGGCCTCACGGACAACGGCAAAGACCGAATATTTGCGCATTCGCCTTAAACTCCTGTGGTTCAGGCACTGGGGTAGGATGACACTCCTCGCAAATCAAGTTGCGCCATGACGTCCGTTTTGCGACGCAATGCCACCCACCTTTCGACACGTCGGGTTCCTGGCCGGCAGGCCATGAAATTTATCCACCACAGGGCTTGCGCCATATGGACTTTCGGGGGTGGATCTGTTATCCAGCAGCCCAATCGCGCAGACTCAGAAGGTCGCGCGAAGCAATTTGCTGTTTCCGTGGATGTGACGTTCATTGACGGAAGGACCAACCCAAAGAACCAAAGGAACGGGATAAACGTGCAGGTACTAGTCCGCGACAACAACGTTGACCAGGCGCTCCGCGCTCTCAAGAAGAAAATGCAGCGCGAAGGCATCTTCCGTGAAATGAAGATGCGCGACTACTTCGAAAAGCCGTCTGAGAAGCGTGCACGCGAAAAGGCTGAGGCTGTTCGTCGCGTTCGCAAGCTGGCGCGCAAGAAGATGCAGCGCGAAGGCCTTCTGCCGGCTGCTCGCGGTCGCTGATCGGCCCCGTTTTAGACGTTTTCCTGTGAAATGAGGGCGGGGGCGAGACGAATCGCCGCCGCTCTTTTGATATCCAACACCAACCAACGCTGTCACCGGGCCGTAAATGGCGCTGGCAGCGGCCGGATGATGCGCTCCATGACCGACAGCCCCGTGCTCCCGACCGTCTTCACCGTCATCAGCAGCAAACGCCTGATTACAGCGACGGCGCTGATGAGCGTTCTTGTTTTGGCTGGTTGCGCCACGACAACGGAAACGACGGACGTGATCCGGATCGACCGCGCCCAGGGTTCGGAAGAAAACATCGCATCGCTGACCGCCGTCATCCAGGCCAATCCGCGCGATCCGGAAGGCTACAATGTTCGCGGCTCCGCCTATGGTCGCGCCGGCCAGTTCCGCCAGGCGCTGGATGATTTCAACACGGCACTTCAGATCAACCCACAGTTCTTCCAGGCCTATGCCAACCGCGCGCTCGTCTATCGCAACATGGGCAAGCCCGTCGAAGCGGCCGCCGACTACAATGCAGCCCTGAAGATCAACCCGAACTACGACGTTGCCTATATCGGCCGGGGCAACATCTATCGCCAGGCGGGTCGCGTCGACGAAGCCTTCGGCGACTTCAACCGCGCCATCCAGCTGAACACCACCGATGGCCGCGCCTATCACAATCGTGGTCTGATCTACCAGCTGCGCGGCGACCACGCCAAGGCGATCGACGATTTCTCCAAGGCCATCTCGCTGTCGCCAAGCGCACCAGAACCCTATAACGGCCGCGGGGTCTCTTACGTGGCGCTGAACGACGACGAAAACGCCTTTGCCGACTTCAACCACGCGATCGAACTGAACGGCAACATCGCCGAGAGCTGGGCCAACCAGGCGCTGATCTATGAACGCCGGGGCGACAAGGCCCGTGCGGCCAAGTCCTATAGCCACGCGCTGCGCCTCGATCCGAAATACGAGCCGGCAAAACAGGGCCTCGCCCGGACACGCACCACCAGCTGATCCCACCGGCGACGCAAGACACGAACGAACGGCGGGGAAACCCGCCGTTTTTTTGTGCCAAGAAACTGATGGGGAACGCACAACAAAAAAGGGCGGTCCACACGGGACCGCCCTTCCATGTCTCTGACGCCAGAAGCGCCCTGGGGATTTCAGCGCAGAAGGAAGATCCCGGCAACGCTCAGCACGATCCAGATGAAAGTACCGCCGAGGAAGCCCGCACCGCCGAAAAAGCCGGCAGCCATGGCGATCATCAGGGCGACGATGATGGCGGTGCCATACTTCGCGCCGGCGATGAACAGATCATAGGTCTTGTCATGTTCCCGGTAATCCATCGAAGCACCGACTTCGACAGGACCAGTATGCTCTTCGCTCATATTCGATCTCCCAGTTCAAGCGCGGGCCGCACCGGTGGAGAATCTCATCCCGCACCGCAAACGGTGAATTTTCGTCTTTTTCCGCATACACAAAGGTCGCACCGAGCGCAATCGCAACTCGCCGCCTGCGTCAATAATCCAACCCCGCGATCGCACCACTGATCTTGCCATTGGCCACCAGCCGCGCCGAAGGCAGGATGGTGAGCGGATCAAAACGGTTCCGCGTTTCCTGGCGCCCGAACATCAACCGGCGCTCATGCACGCCGGAATCGAAAAAGGGATAGCGCTTCAACAGCTTGTCACCGGTGGTATGGGTGTTGGTCGCCATCAGTGTCAGCTCGAGCCCGTAGATTTCCGTCATCCGCCGCTCGACAATGGTCTCGGCATAAAAGACCCGCTTATAGAAGGCCGCGTGATGGGGCCTGACATGCTGCAAGACGCGATCCGCCTTGAAATAGGCCGCAGCCACAATGCTGGGACGCAGCGTGATATAGGGAAGGACCGGCATCTCGGCGGCAACGGCAGGATCGACCGCGAAGCGCGCCGGATCGATGAGGGTCAGTCCCGCCTCGAGATAAGCGTCCATCACATCGGGAAACACACCGGCAGATTGCGACAGTGTATGTTGTGGCGTCACGTGATGCAGCCGGATCGTGCTGACGAGTTCTTCGAAGTAATAGATGCCGAAGACGAAGGCATGAGGATCGAAATCGGCATCGTCGATCATGCTCGGCACGGCAACGGGCAGCACATTGGCCGCCTTGTAGGCCTTGTAGCGAAGCTGTTCAATCGCCTCCAGATCTTCACTGGTTTCGACCCGCCGATATTCGACGTGGTCGAGATAGCGCATCAGTCGTTCCGAAAACCCTTCGAGTTCCATGGCCTCTACTCATTACGTTTCGCCCGCACAAAGGGCTAACACGCAATGTTAACCATTACCTCCCCCAAAAATTAAGAGATTATTAAGGTTACTGTATTTTAGGTTAACGGCGCGAGACTGCTCCGCGCCGGATGCAGCACAAGACGTTATTAATTTAGGATTTACGCGACGACCGCGCCGCCCTTGCCCGCACGCGTTTGTACATCGCGCGCCAGGTCGATGACAGCTGCCGCGCCGATCGGCATTGAGAAGACATAGCCCTGAATGAGATCGGCGCAGTGGTGCTTGGATAAGAGCGCGAGCTGCTCGTGGTTTTCCACACCTTCGACGACGATGCTGAGGTCGAGCCCACGGCTGAGGCTGACGATTCCGCGCAACAGTTTCAACCGGCGCTGATTTTCTCCGATGTCCCGGACAAAGGACCGGTCGATCTTCACCACGTCGACCGGAAGCGTGTCGAGATAGCTGAGGCTGGAGAACCCTGTCCCGAAATCATCGATGGCAATCGTGATCCCAAGCGCTCTCAGTTGATCGAGAACGGCACGCGCGGATGACAGCTCCTCGATCAGGCTGCTCTCGGTCACTTCCAGATGCAAACGGGTCGCAGAAAGCTCCGTCTCGGCGAGGATCGCCTTTACGGTATCGACGAGGTCGGCAGAACGCAGATCGTGGACCGAAAGGTTCACCGAAACCCCGATGCCGGCGGGCCAGGTGCGACAATCGGTACAGGCTCGCCGCAGCACCTGGGTGGTGATCGCAGAAACGATGCCCATCTCCTCGGCGATCTGGATGAAGATATTGGGGGCGATTGCTCCCTTTTCCGGATGGTACCAGCGCGCCAGTGCCTCACAGCAACGGATCTCCTGTCCGTCAGGCGAGAACATCGGTTGATAGACGACCGTAACATCGCCGTTGTCGACCGCCGCCCGAAGATCCTCCTTGAGGCGCTGCCGCTCCAGATAGCGGGCATCCATTTCGCCAACGAAAAGGGTAAACTGCCCACCAGACCGCGCCTTGGACTCAAACAGGGCGATGTCCACCTTGACCGGCCAGTCCTCCATCGACAGCGTCGCGCTGTCGAAGATCGCAGCCCCCGCAGAAAAGGATACCGGCAGCCTCAGGCCCTCGATATCGCAATAACCGCTGGCCGCCCCGTGGACGGTCCGCATCTCAGCCTCGAGGTCCGTGCGATTGTCGACATTCGGGAAGAACAGGACGAACTGGTCGCCGACCAGGTGCCCGACGATCGCCCGGCCGGCCACCAGCGCGGTCAAACGATTGGCGATTGCCGTCAGCAGCCGATCACCCGTCAGATGGCCCCTGAGGTCGTTCACGTGTTTGAAGTCGACAACGTCGAGGATCATGAAGCCGACGGAGGCACCGAAAGCGTCCTCTTGCTCCAGTCGCTCGCGCACCAGCTCGCCAAAATAACCACGCTGCGGCAGACCGGTCAGCGCATCGTAGCGCGCCATGTGCAGGATCTTCCGGTCAGCCCTGACCCGCGCCGTGACGTCTTCGAAGATCAGCACGACGCCACCTTCGGCCCGGCGGCTGGCCGAGAACTCAAGCACCAGACCTTCGGAAAAATGCATGAGCGCACGGCTGGAAAGGCCCTGAGTCAACTGCGACAGCTGTTTCTGCAGGAGGCTCGGCATCGACCCGTCAACGAAGGTATGGCGCACGCCATAACGCAAGACGACGTCGAGATCGCATCCGGTAACGCGCTGGCGGTCGCCGAGATGCAGCAATTCGCAGGCCTTGCGATTGATCACCTCGATACGGTTGTCCGGATCGAGCATGAGGAGGCCATGTGTCATGTTGCTGAGCGCGGTATCGAAACGGTCGGCGATCTTGCCCATCTCGCGAGACGCGATGACGTTCTCGTAAAGGAATTCGCGAACTCCGTTCGCCATGGCCCGCGTCGTCAGGAAGAACGGGATGAGCATCAGGGACAGCAGCGCCTTGAACAGATCCTGAGCCAGCAGGCTTCCTATCACCATCGGCGTGCAGCAGGCAAGCGTCTGCAAATCGACGGCCAGCCGCGAACCGTAATTGCGTCCGACCACCGAGACCATCGAGGCCATGGTGACGGCGATGCAGGCGAGCTCCGCGAAGGTGTCTTCGAAAGCAAGCATTGCATAGCCGCTGCCGATACCCAGGATCGCGGCCGTCGATGCACCGCCGATCACGTAACGCATCTCCCAGACGGAAATGGCCTCGCGTGTCAGGCTCGTTTTGTCGACCTGATCGAACTGTTTGAAGGAGTAGATGCGATAGGCAAAGACCGTGGCAAAGCAGCCGCAGAGGAACAAATAGAAGACGGCGTTCGTCTGGAGATAGACGACGAGATAGGTGAGGATATGCACCACCATGCCGGTGAACAGCGTCGACCGGTTGCCGAACAGCGAACTGACGAAGGACAGATAGACGTCCGTCGGCACATTCAGCTCGTGCCCCTTCTCGGCTCTCATGATCTGCCTCCCGGCAAGGTTGGACGCAATATGCCAGTTGCCAATCGAAGTTTCATGCTCTCATCCGCTCCGACCGCAAGTGATCGCGAGAGCCATGTTTCAAATCGCCACAGTCTTGACCACGCTTACCTGTACGGAACTCTGCACTGCTTCGAAGCGGGACGCAAACAGGTACACGAGAACTTGTTAAGGTCGGCGTACTGCAATCCTTAAATTTCTCCGGAATTGAACCGCTCCCGCGGAGTGAACTTCATTCGAAAGGCATAGGACTTTCGTCGCCCACCCCCCTTCAGACTGGGGCCTTCCAGTTGCGCCGGGCGGACCCATGCTCTAAGGACGAAATGACACGGGGAGAAAAAACAATGGCAGTTCTATTGGCTGTTTCGCGGCTGATCGATGCGATCAACGGCGTTATCGGACGTTCGGTATCCTGGCTGCTTTTGGCCGCCGTTCTCATCAGCGCCGGCAATGCAATCATCCGAAAAGCTTTTGACATTTCGTCCAACGCCTGGCTGGAATTGCAATGGTATCTGTTCGGCACAGTATTCATGCTGGCAGCCGCCTATGCCTTGCAGCGCAACGAGCACATACGCATCGATATCCTCTCCAGCAATTGGAGCGCGCGGACGCGCAGCTGGATCGACCTCGTGCTCCACATCATCTTCCTCGTACCGTTCTCCGGACTGATGGCCTATCTCGCCTGGCCCTGGTTCTGGCGCTCCTTCTTCAGCGGGGAGATTTCGTCGAGTGCAGGTGGCCTGATCATCTGGCCGGCAAAGGCGGCAATCCTCGTTGGCTTTCTGCTACTGACCGCCCAGGCATTTTCGGAAATCATCAAGCGTGCCGCAGTCCTCATGGGACTGATCGACGATCCGCTGGCAACCCCTGCCACGACCGAAAACGCGGAGGTTTGAGATGATTGACCTGATCGCCCACAACCTCGCCCCGATCATGTTCACGACCGTCATGGCCATGCTTCTGCTCGGCTATCCGGTTGCCTTCACGCTTGCCGCCGGCGGCCTGATCTACTTCGTGCTCGGCGTCGAACTCTCGCATATCTCCTCCGAGATCCGCCTGTTCTGGCCGCTGCTGCAGTCGCATCCTGAACGCATCTTCGGGATCATGTACAACGACACCCTGCTGTCGATCCCGTTCTTCACATTGATGGGCATCATCCTGGAGCGATCGAGGATGGCCGAAGACCTGCTCGATACGATCGGCCAATTGTTCGGACCCGTACGTGGCGGCCTCGCTTATGCGGTCATTCTGGTCGGCGCCCTTCTCGGGGCAACCACCGGCGTCGTTGCGGCCTCGGTCATGGCAATGGGCCTCATCTCGTTGCCGATCATGCTGCGCTACAAGTATAACGGACCTCTGGTCTCCGGCACCATCGCAGCCTCCGGAACACTCGCTCAGATCGTGCCGCCTTCGCTCGTTCTGATCGTAATGGCCGACCAGCTCGGCCGCTCCGTCGGCGACATGTATGTCGGCGCGCTCTATCCGGCGCTGATGATCATCGCGGCATACTGCCTCTACGTCTTCGCCGTCACGATGATCAAGCCGGAATGGGCCCCTGCCCTGCCGCGCGAAGCACGGACCTTGGGCGATGGCGTGACCTCTCTCTTCGTGATGATCGCCATTGGGGCTGCGCTTTATTTCCTCGGCCACGAAGTGCTCTTCACCGGTATCCAGAGCCCCGAATGGCAGATGGTGGCGGCGCTAGCCTTCGGCGTACTCTCGGTCTACGCCTTCGCCCTGATCAATCGTAGCCGCAATCTCAACGTCATCTCGCGTCTCGCGCAGCAGGTCATCATCGTCATGGTGCCGCCGCTGGCGCTGATCTTCCTCGTGCTCGGCACCATCTTCCTCGGCATCGCCACGCCGACGGAAGGCGGCGCCATGGGGGCAGCCGGCGCCATGATCATTGCAGCCGCCAAGGGTCGGATGTCAGTCGGCATTCTGAAGAACGCCCTGGATGCCACCACACGGCTCTCTGCCTTCGTCATGATGATCCTGATCGGTGCCCGCGTCTTCGGCCTGACCTTCTACGGCATCAACGGCAATGTCTGGATCGAGGACCTGATGCTGGCGCTGCCCGGCGGCGAGTACGGCTTCCTGATCGTCGTCACCATCATCGTCTTCATCCTCGGCTGCTTCCTCGATTTCTTCGAGATCGCCTTCATCATGGTGCCGCTGCTGGCGCCCGTTGCGCAGAGCCACGGCATCGACCTCGTCTGGTTCGGCATCATCCTCGGCATCAACCTGCAGACCTCGTTCCTGACACCGCCCTTCGGCTTCTCACTCTTCTACCTGCGCTCGGTCGCACCGGAGGGACAGTGGAAGGACAAGGTCACGGGTGAGCTCAGGGAGGGCATCAAGACGCTGGATATCTACAAGGGCGTCGTCCCCTTCATCATCATCCAGTTCCTGGCGATCATGGCGGTCATCGCCTTCCCTGGCCTGGTGATGCATTACAAGGGTGAGGCCGCGGTGGTCGATCCCAACACGATCGAGATCACCATTCCCGAACAGAGCAATCCCGGTGGCAATGCGGGGCCGAACTTTGGTCTTCCGCCACTTGGAACCGAGGGACAGGCTCCCGCCGCAAATCAGCCCCCGGCACTCGGCCTGCCGCCCCTGGATCTGGGCGGCGGCGCAGCCCCCGCAGCCAAGCCGACCCAGCAGCCGGCACTCGGTCTCCCTCCGCTGGAATTCGGTACGCCACCGGCCGCACAACCGGCGACACCAGCACCGGCTCCGGCAATCGATCTCAGCAAGCCGCCCGTCATCAACTGAGGCCAAAAGAGCACCCGGATCGTCCGGGCTGCTCCCCCTTTGCATGCGGTACCCCGGAAAAAAAGAGGCCCTGGACGATCGCTCGTCCAGGGCCTTTGTTCTGCGAGAGTCTGGGCTCAGAGTTTGCCGGCGCGCTGCTGGATCATCATGAAGGTGTCGAAGGTGTATTCCCCCACCTGCGCCCAGAGATAGGCGTCCTTCTTGAACGCGAGCTGGTCTTCATAGGTCTTCTTGAAGAACGGGCTCTGCGCCGAAAGCTCGGCATAGATCTCGGTCGCCGCCGTGTAGCAGGCTTCCATGATCTCCTGGCTGAACGGCCGCAGCACGGTGCCCTCGGACACAAGCTGCTTCAATGCCGGCGGGTTCTTGGCATCGTACTTCGCCATCATGTTGGTATTGGCGAAGGCGCAGGCGTCTGTGAGGACGGCCTGGTAATGCTTCGGCAGGCTGTTGTACTTTTCGAGGTTGAAGAAGGCATGCACGACCGGGCCACCTTCCCAGAAACCGGGATAGTAGTAGTACTTCGCCACCTTGTTGAAGCCGAGCTTTGAATCGTCGTACGGACCGACGAATTCGGCGGCGTCGATCGTCCCCTTTTCCAGCGCCGGATAGATGTCGCCACCGGCTAGCTGCTGCGGCACGACGCCGACCTTTTCGAGCACCTTGCCAGCGAGACCGGCAATGCGCATCTTCAGACCCTTCAGGTCATCGACCGTATTGATCTCCTTACGGAACCAGCCGCCCATCTGCACACCGGTATTGCCGGCCGGCAGACCGTAGAGGCCCTGAGTCGCATAAAACTCGTTCATCAAGGTGTTGCCGTTGCCCTGGTTGAACCAGGCATTCGACATACGGGCATTGAGGCCGAAGGGAAGTGCCGTGCCGATCGCAAAGGTCGGCTCCTTGCCCCAAAAGTAGTAGGATGTGGTGTGCGCGGCTTCGACAGTGCCGGCCGAGACGGCGTCGACGGCCTGCAGACCCGGCACGATTTCGCCGGCAGCGAAGACCTGGATGTCGAAATTGCCACCGGTCGCAGCCTTGACGTGCTCGGCAACATCGACGGCTCCGCCGTAAATCGTGTCGAGCGATTTCGGGAACGACGACGTCAGGCGCCACGTGATCTTCGGATTTTCCTGGGCGATGGCAGGCGCGGCGAGCGCTGCGCTGGCGGCAACGCCCGCCCCGGTCGCGCCGGCCTTTTTGATAAATGATCTGCGATCCATGTAGTTCCTCCCTGTGAAATTCCCCGTCCGGTTGAGCGTCTCGGCCCCTTCCGGCACTGACAACCGAGCTAACCATGTTGCACCGAGCCTTTCAAGCCGAGGCGCCTTGGTCTTTCGGACTAGACTTTGGTCGAGCATGCTGGAGAAAGAAGCACGCAGCTAAGATCCACTCGCGTCTCCGGGACACCGCTCGACCTCACCCGTCAACGAGGTATTTCCCTTGGCATCGTGCTTCCAAACGTCGAACCGGACGCGCCGCCTCAAGGGACCATAAGCAGCGCCAGATCGGCTTCGATTGGATCGGCGACTTCATAGGAAAAGCTCTTCCCTCGAACGAGGGTGAGCACGGTCGCACCGTGCACGGTGGACAGCGTGACGCTGCCATCCTCGTTCTGGGTCCAGTTGGTTGCCCGGGCAAGTCCAGGCCAAACGCTTTCGCAATCTGGTGGCGCGAAGAAATCCCGGCTGCGGCTGGTAAGCGTCGCCCCACGCTCGACCAGACAAACCGTCTTTCGGGAAAAATTGGATACGGAAAAGACGGCCGGCGGCGACACGCCTGCGGTCATGGCACCAAGCTTTGCCAGCGGCGCCGTCGTACCGGAAATGATGGGGTCGGGCGTATCGTCGACGGAGTATGCGGCCGGTCCGGTCCACAGGGACAGAATGACGGCGGACACGGCTGCAGACCCTGCAGATATAGCCAGCACCTGGAGATAGGCCTTCATCGAAGCGCATCCTCTTGCCTTTGACAGGCTATGGCGAAGAAGGATGCGCCCCGAAGCTTGCCGAAGGCTGGCGAAAGCTTGTTTTGACCTCAGGAATTCTGCGGCGTCTCAGGCACGGGGGTCAGTACTTTGGCCTCCGCAAACCAGGAAATGACGTTGTCCGCGACCAGATCCGCCATGGCATTGCGTGTGGGAATGGAGCCAGAGGCGACATGCGGCAACAAGGAGACGTTCGGAAGGGCAATCAGCGCATCCGGTACATGCGGTTCGTCCGCATAGACGTCGAGCCCGGCCGCCGCGATCGTGCCCTCCTCCAGCGCCCGGATGAGGGCAGGTTGATCAACGGTCGATCCGCGGCCCACATTGATCAAAACACCATCGGCTCCCAGGGCTTGCAGCACCTCCGCATTGATCGACCCTTTCGTCTCCGGGGTGGCCGGCACGATCGAGATCAGCGTGTCGACTGCACTAGCGAGAGAAAGCAGGCTGTCGTGATAGCCATACGGGACGTCGGAACGCGGGCGACGCGTGTGATAGCGGATCTCGACCTTGAAAGGCGCCAGCCGCGCGGCAATTTCCAGTCCGATCCGCCCCAGCCCATGGATGCCGACGCGACGTCCCTTGAGGGACATGGGTGACAGAGGAAACGGGCCTTCCGCTTCCCAGCGTCCAGCGCGCAAATAGGTCTCGGCAGCGGGAAACTGCCGGAGCGTGTTGAGGAGCAGGGCAATGGTTGTATCCGCCACTTCGTCGTTGAGCACGTCTGGCGTATTGGTGACCACGATCCCGCGAGCGGCAGCCGCCTTGACATCGACACCGTCGTAACCGACGCCGAAACTGCCGATCATCTCCAACCCGGGCAAGGCGGCGATCAACGACGCCGGAAACCGGCCGGAAACAGCCGCCCCGCGAATGCTTTTCCTGACCTCTTCAGGCAAGCCCTCCACATCCTCTGCCCTGTCGATCTCCACGAGATCGAAAGCATCGACAAGGCGTGAGCGCACGCGCGGGTGAATGCGCCCCGGGATGAGGACGGCAATGCGTTCCGATGACATGGGACTATCTCCTTGGGGTCTAGCGGCGGATCGGACCGGTCGACTGGCGGATCCGCATCTCGGGCTTGATCAGGTGAATGCCGTCAGGTTCGTGGCTTCCCGCCAGCTTGTCGAGCAGCGCACGCGCCGCAAGGCGTCCGACTTCCGCCTGACCGTTCCACACCGTCGTCAACGAGGGCGTCGCGATCGATGCCTCCTCGAGATCGTCATAACCGGTGACGGAGATATCTTGGCCAGGGATCAAGCCCGCGCGGGCGATCCCGTTCATCAGGCCGATCGCAACCAGATCGTTCCAGCAGACGGCCGCCGTCGGTTTCTGTGGCAGCGACAGGAAATTGACCGCCGCTTCGAAACCGCCCTGCTTGGTGCGCGGGCCCGGAATGCGTAGCCCCGGATCGACCTCGATCCCGGCCTTTCGCAGCGCGTTTACATAGCCCTGGTAGCGGTCACGGCCGGTGGAAGTCTGGTCCGTGCCGCCGATCATCGCGATCGAGCGATGACCAAGACCGATCAAATGATTGGTCGCGAGCGAAATGCCGTAAGTATCGTCACCGCGATAGATCGGCACATCGACACCTTCCATGGACCGTGCCACGAAAATCGCGGGCATGCCGTTGTTTTCGGCCAGCGCCACATCCTCCGCCGGCGTTCCGATGGCCGGCGACATGATCACGCCATCGCCGCCGAGCTGCAGCAGCGTCTCAACGAACATGCGCTGCTTGTCGACACTGTCGTAATGGTTGGACAGGATGAAGGTGTGGCGACTGCGATCGAGCTCGGTCTCGATGGCCTTCAGGATTTCCCCGTAAAACGGGTTCATGATGTCGTGCACCACGACGCCGATAATGCCGGAGCGGGATGTTCTGAGGCTGGCGGCGCGGCGGTTGTAGATGTAACCGAGAAGCCGGGCCTGTTCCTTTATCTTCTCCCGCGTGTCCACTGCCACGAGTGGACTGTCCCGGAGAGCCAGAGAGATCGTCGCTGTCGACAGACCAAGCGACTCCGCGATGGTCGAAAGCTTCACCTTTTGTGCCACGTTTCCTCCCTCGCAGCATGTCGGCTCGCGTTATGGCGCCCCTTAAATCTTTTAATTAAAGAATTTAATCAGAGTTTTCAATCGTCTTCATCAAGCATGTCGGCGATGCGGGAGGGAGAGCCCTTGCCGGACAGATTGGTTTCGACCGCCGCAAGCAGCTTGACGAGCGTCCTGAGCTCCTTGTTCGACAGACCGAGCGTCGCCTCGCGCTCACAATCGACGGTCGCTGCAGCAATGCGTTCGAGGCTGCTGCGCCCTTCCTCGGTCAGAAACACCTTGGTCAACCGTGCGTCACGGTCATCGGCCCGGCGGAACACGAAGCCCTGCGCCTCCATGCGTCCGATGGTGCGGGTCATCGTCGGTGCCTTCACCCCCAGACGCTGCGCAAGCGCACCGGGCGTGAGTCCGTCATCATTCGACAGCAACTGGATTACACCGTCCTGCCCCGGATACAGACCGCTCGC
The DNA here is from genome assembly GCA_900473805.1 of Hyphomicrobiales bacterium. Lineage (GTDB taxonomy): Bacteria > Pseudomonadota > Alphaproteobacteria > Rhizobiales > Rhizobiaceae > Allorhizobium. The sequence goes on from UCMS01000006.1 coordinate 704,756, forward strand.
GGCAAGACCGTGCGAGAGGCGGGTGCGCATGGCACGCGCCACCTGGGTTATCGAGCCAGCCAGTGTGCCGGGTGCCGCGGGTTCCTTCTTCTTGGCATTCTTCTTCCCTCCGCGCTCTTTGTCCCCGCGCTCCTTGTCAGCCCTGTCCTTGTCGACCTTGTCCTTTTTCGCCATTACTCTCCCCGCGCCTCAAACCTACGGGCACTGCCGGCGCACCGACCGAGAACCTGTCCAATTCGGTGCGAAGTCTTAACGGAGATCAGGAAGGGATGCCAGATGGCGAAACCGAAGCCTTGGTACGAGGATAACGATCCCTTCATCACGCCTGCCGAACGAGCCGACTGGATCGCGGTCCTGCCGCTGGGCGCGCATGAACAGCATGGCCCGCACTTGCCCTTCGAAACCGACACGCTGATCGCAAACGGCATCGCCGCGCGTCTGGCGGCGGCCCTGCCTGAGACACTGCCGGTCACCATCCTGCCGGTCGAGCCGGTCGGCTATTCCATCGAGCACATGGACGTTGCCGGCACTCGGACACTCGCCTTCGACGAGGCAGTCCACCGCTGGCTCTCCATCGCCGAAAGCCTGCACCGGACGGGAGTGCACAAGCTGGTTCTGCTGAACGCCCACGGCGGCAACTCCCCGCTGCTCACCGTCGTCGCCACAGAGGCACGCGTTCGCTTCGACATGCTCGTCGTTGCCACCAGCTGGACACGTTTCGGCCAGCCCGAGGGCTGGATCAGGCCGGAAGACAAGGCAATTGATATCCACGGAGGAGACATCGAGACCTCCGTCATGCTGGCACTCGCTCCTGACCGCGTCGACATGACCAAGGCCCGCGCCTTCCCTTCGCGGCAATCAGAATTTGCAGCACGCTACAAACACCTGCGCGCCTACGGGCCGCATGCCTTCGGCTGGAAGATGTCGGACCTCAATCCGGAAGGTGTTGCCGGCAATGCGGCGGCAGCAACGGCCGAGAAGGGCGAACGGTTGATCGCACACGCCGTTGCCGGGCTGCTGGAACTGATGGAAGACGTGCACGCATTCCCAGTCTTTGACATCGCGGCAGTCTGACGAAAGCCTTTGAACTGCTGCAAGGGAACGCCTATATGGGGTAACAACATTACAGCCGCATCCACCGGCGCCCCCTGACATCAGAGGCTTTCATGACCGAAGCATCCGTAAAACCGACACCCGTCACCGTGCTCACCGGCTATCTCGGGGCAGGCAAGACAACACTCCTCAACCGTATCCTGTCGGAAAACCACGGCAAGAAATACGCGGTGATCGTCAATGAGTTCGGCGAGATCGGCATCGACAACGACCTGATCGTCGAGTCGGACGAGGAAATCTACGAGATGAACAATGGCTGCGTCTGCTGCACCGTCCGTGGCGACCTGATCCGCGTCGTCGAAGGCCTGATGCGCCGTCCCGGCCGCTTCGATGGCATCATCGTCGAAACGACGGGCCTTGCCGATCCGGTTCCCGTCGCCCAGACCTTCTTCATGGACGACGATGTCCGCTCCAAGACCGAGCTCGACGCCGTGGTGGCGCTTGTTGATGCCAAACACCTGCCGCTGCGCCTGAAGGACAGCCGCGAGGCCGAAGACCAGATCGCCTTTGCCGATGTCGTGGTCATCAACAAGGCCGACCTCGTCAGCCACGACGAACTGCATCAGATCGAACACATCGTCCGGGCGATCAATCCGTCCGCCCGCATCTATTCGACCACCCGCTCCGGCGTCGATCTCGCCAAGGTGCTCGACCAAGGCGCGTTCAACCTTGAGCGCGCACTGGAAAACGATCCGCACTTCCTGGACCACGATGATCCGGATCACGTCTGCGGCCCCGATTGCGACCATGATCACGGCCACCACCATCACCATGATCACGACCATCACCACCATCATGGCCATGATCACCACCATCACGACCACGGTCCGTCACCGATCCATGATGTGACGGTGACCTCGGTGTCGCTGCGCGGCGGTGAAATGAATCCGGACCGCTTCTTCCCCTGGATCCAGAAGGTGACCCAGACACAGGGGCCGAACATTCTGCGCCTTAAGGGCATCATCGCCTTCAAGGGGGATGAGGAGCGCTATGTCGTTCAGGGCGTGCACATGATCGTCGAGGGCGACCATCAGCGTCCGTGGAAGGATGGCGAGAAGCGCGAGAGCCGCCTGGTCTTCATCGGCCGCGAACTCGACCGGGAAAAGCTGGAAGCGAGCTTCAAGGCCTGCCAAGCCAACGCCTGATCGAGGGCGTTACAGCGCCCTCCCCGCCTGACCTCTGCCTGAAAGAAAGCCTGTTCTTATGCCCACCGTCGCGCCGCTCGATATCGAAGGTCACGTCGTCTCGACCCATTTTCTCGGAGACATACCGGTCTTCGCCGCAGCGAGCGGCGCCATTCACCGGCTGGATGGCGGCGAAAAGGTAACGGAGGCCAACGCTGGGCTGCTGACCTGTGTCAAGGACCCCGCGAACCAGACGCTGCTGACCGGCGGCGAAGATGGCCGCGTGTTGCGGGTAGCCCATGATGGAACCGTGACCGAACTCGCCCATGTACCGCGCAAGTGGATTTCGGTGGTGGCTGCCGGCCCGCAAGGGGCGATCGCCTATGCCGTGGGCAAGTCCACCCTTGTCCGTCTCTCAGACGGCACGACCAAGGATTTCACCGAAGAGCGCACGGTCGAGGCGATCGACTTTGCACCCAAGGGGCTGCGCATCGCCGTCGCCCGCTACAACGGCGTCACGCTGCACTGGGTGGGCACAGCCGGTGCGCCCGTCGACCTCGAATGGAAGGGCGCGCATACCGGCGTCACATTCTCGCCGGACGGCCGTTTCGTCGTCACGATGATGCAGGAAAGCGCCCTGCACGGCTGGAAGCTCGACGGAAAGGGTTCGGACACCCGCCACATGCGCATGACCGGCTATCCAGCCAAGGTGAAATCTCTGTCGTGGTCGCCCAAGGGAAAGTGGCTCGCCTCATCCGGTGCCCCGGCTGCTATCGTCTGGCCATTCTCCGGCAAGGACGGCCCGATGGGCAAGGCGCCTCTCGAGCTTGGGACACGTGCCAACATCATGGTGACCAATGTGTCCTTCCATCCTGCGGAAGAAGTGCTCGCCATCGGCTTCATCGATGGCATGATCCTGGCTGTCCGCATCGCCGACGGCAAGGAGGCGCTGCTGCGTCGTCCCGGCAAGGGCGCGATCACGGCAATGGCATGGAGTTCGAGTGGCAAGCTGCTGGCTTTCGGCTCGGAAGCAGGCGACTGCGGCGTCATCGACATCGCCGGCTGATTGAGCAAAGCCGTCGAGCCACCGCCCTTAATTGCGTGTATTCATTGAGATTTTTAGCCTGCGATAGCAAAATAGGCTAAAATTCGCATATTCGCGTTCATCGAACACTTACCTTAACCGTGCGGTAGTAATTTCACCTCTTATTTGAGGGGGCGGACAAGAGACACAAAGCCGTGTTCGCGGGAAGAGGAATTAGTCCTTAGAATTTTTGTTTCAAACAAACAGACGACGGCAGGCCCCGCCCTGGCGCGCAGACGCGTGCGCGCCGCGATAGCCACGCCGTTCTCGTCAGCGGGCCGTCCATGAACCTCAATCTGAAAATCGTCGTCACGGCAGCGGGCCTCGCCCTCGCTGCCGGTATCGTGGCCGTCGCAGGGATCGGAGCGAAAACCCTGCAGACACTCAAGGTCAATGGTCCGATCTATAAAGAGATCGTCGATGGCAAGGATCTGATCGCCGATATCCTTCCACCACCCCTCTACCTCATCGAATCCTATGCGCTGGCCAATGAGACCGTCCTTCATCCTGATACGGCCGGCGTCAACATTCCCCGTTTCGACGCCCTCCAGAAGGCTTATCAGGAGCGTCGAGACTACTGGAAGACGTCGACGCTACCCAATGATCTGCAGGCCCAGCTCTACGACAAGGTGCTGACCAAAGGTGACGTCTACTGGAGCACGCTACGCGACGACTATCTGCCCGCGCTGCAGGCCAACGATGAGAGCGCTACCAAGTCGGCTCTGACCCGATTGAAGACGGAGTTTCACGACCACGAAGTCTCCGTCAATGAACTGGTGGCAATGGCGACAGAGTATCTGGTCGACCGCGAAAAGTTTGCAGCGGAGGAAAGCGCAAGCCGTGAGCGCCTGCAATTGGTCCTCGGCATCCTGCTGATCGGTACGGCACTGGGTACCGTCTTCTTCATCCACAGACGCGCCCTGAAGCCTCTGGGCGAGATCACCGAATACATGACGCGCATGGCGGAAGGTGACCTACAGACAGTCGTGCCGTATGCCGAAAGGAAGGACGAAATCGGTCATATCGCGACGGCGGTCGAGGTCTTCCGCCAGGCGGGTCTCGAGAATCAGCGCCTGCAGTCGGAGACGGAGGCTGCACGCTCGGAGGTCGACCGCCAGCGCGCGGCGCGCGACCAGGATCGCATGATCGAAGCCGAAGCCCTGAGATTTGTCATCGAAGCCCTCGGCGCCGGCCTGCATCGTCTTGCAGAATGCAACATCCGCATCACGTTGGATGAAGCCTTCGACGCCCGGTTTGAGCCGCTACGTCAGGATTTCAACCACTCAATCGCCACCTTCCAGGCCACTCTTGAAAAGGTGCTGGAGGAAACGCGCCGGCTGCTCGAAAACAGCCAGGAGATGCGCGACGCATCGAGCAATCTCGCAACCCGCACCGAGCAGCAGGCCGCAGCCCTTGAGCAGACCTCGGCAGCGCTGGAGCAGGTGACGGCAACCGTCCGCTCCTCGGCGGAACGCACGCATGACACCCGTGAACTCGTCCGCGAGGCGAAGAACTGTGCCGAAGCCTCCGGCGCTGTGGTCAGTTCCGCCGTCTCGGCCATGCAACGCATCGAGTCGGCATCCTCCGAAATCGGTCAGATCATCGGCGTTATCGACGAGATCGCCTTCCAGACCAACTTGCTCGCGCTCAACGCAGGCGTTGAGGCGGCGCGGGCCGGCGATGCCGGCAAGGGTTTTGCCGTGGTGGCACAGGAGGTTCGGGAACTGGCACAGCGTTCGGCCAATGCCGCGCGCGACATAAAGGGATTGATCCAGAAATCGAGTGTCGAGGTATCCTCAGGCGTGCAGCTTGTGGGCGAGACGGGCACAGCCCTGACGCAGATCGGCGACTATGTGAGCCGCATCGACACCAATGTCGACGCAATCGCCATCGCGGCACGCGAGCAGGCCGTCGGGCTGCAGGAGATCAGCACCGCGATCAATAGCCTCGACCAGATGACACAGCAGAATGCGGCCATGGTCGAAGAGACGACGGCGATCAGCCACACACTTGCGGAAGGAGCGGTGGAGCTTACCTCGCTGGTCAACCGGTTCCAGCTCAACCGCCGCAGCGTCTCCCGCGAGGGCATGACATCATCGGCGCCTCCCAACCACGCAGCATCGGCCGCCTGAACTCTCAGACGTCAGAAATGCAAAACGCCCGGCTGTCCGAAAGGATAGCCGGGCGTTTCATTGGATCAGACCGATCAGAACTTGACGGCGAGGCCGACGTTCACGACGTGCTGGTTGAAGTCGACATCCGCACCGCCCAGCGTGCCGCTACCGAAGTCGTTGTAGCGGTATTCGAGGCGGGTGAAGACGCGGTCGGTCACGGCGTAATCGACGCCACCGCCGATGGTCCAGCCGTGCAGCGTGTCGTCGTCGCTACCACCAGGGCCGTCAGCTTCGATGTTCGTGCCCGTGTAACCACCGGCTGCGTAGAGCAGCGCCCGGTCCATGGCGTAACCGATACGGCCGCGGGCCGACCAGTTCATGCCGCTCTTGACGTCGGCACCGAGGACGGTCTCTTCGTTCCAGTCGTAGTTGAGGTCGCCTTCGAGACCGACGACCAGCTGGTTGCCGAGATCCCAGTTGTAGCCGACGAAGCCACCGAAGCGAGCACCGTCGAAGCTTTCATCGACGCCGGCAACTTCGCCGTCACCCCAGCCGTAGCCGGTCAGGATACCGGCATAGCCACCAGCCCACGAGAACTGCGGTGCGGTTTCGACGGCAACCGGCGGCTCTGCGGGAGCTTCGTAGATTGCGTCCGCAGCAAAGGCCGAAGTCGAAATTGCCACAGCGGCGGCAGATCCGAGAAGGAAGGTTTTGAACATATGAGTCACTCCTGTTTACGAGGTCGCTTATATCACCATCCCAGGATTGTTTGTGTATTAATTATACAACACAACAATACAAACCTGTACGGTGCGTGAGTTCCCGCCCGTGCGATGGACTCGCCGGACCCAGCCGCAAAAGTCCCCAAGTGTTAGATGGTTCCCAAACTGGACCGAAAAATGTCCAACGGTCACACAACGGCGTGAACCCGTGGCAGAAGCGCCACGCCCATCGAACGAAAAAAGGGCGACCGCCACAGCGATCGCCCTCTTAACTCCTGCAGGAATTCGCAGTTCTCAGAAGCGGTATGTGACGCCGGCGCCGATGAGCCACGGATCGAGTTTCGCCTTGCCGGTATAGGCGTTGCCGCCGATCGTCGTCTCATATTCCGGACGCAGGAACAGCTTCTTGACGTCGAAGTTCACACCCCAATGATCGTTGACCATGTAGTCCGCACCGACCTGCAGGGCGGCACCGAAGCTGTCCTTGACATTGAGGTCACTCGCGGCAGCACCGGACTGGTTGTAGAACATGGTGTAGTTCACACCGGCGCCGACATAAGGCTTGAAGGCTCCGAAATCGGTGAAGTGATATTGCAAGGTGAGCGTCGGGGGCAGAACCCAGGTTTTGCCGATTTTACCCAGGAATGCGACGGAATCATCACCATAGATATTGGCGTAGGTCGTACCGAGAATGAGTTCGGCAGCAATATTGTCCGTCAGATAGTAGCTGATATCGAGCTCGGGGATGACGCTATCGCTGTAGGACAGCCCCGAACCGGGGATCTGATCCACCGACCCGGAATCATTCGTGATGACGCCGAGACCGCGAACACGAACCTGCCAGGGGCTCTGCGCCTCGATGGCGTCCCCCGTCGCCTGCGGGACCGGCTCCTGCGCGGGCGCGAGATCCGCAGCCATCGCCGCCGGAGCGACGAGCATCAGAAGTGCGGTGGTGGCAAGCGCGCGTTCGCGCAGGGGGCGGGCGGCAGTCATGGTCTCTCTCCTTAAACATCGGTTTTGGCAAAGCCACCCGCAGGTAAAGGCTGCACCACCATATTCGGATTGAGCTAGATCAATAGGTTAGCAATCCCGAACAGAGAACTGTCTGTACGGGGCAACTGTGGCATGGAAGCCACGGCCAGGCTTGACGATTGGGAAAACGAGGGGCTGGCACAGGGCAAGACGCGACGCAGCATCCCGACAAAATCGCGCCCGGCCCGTCATCGACGGAGGCCGGGCCCGACTCGCGGCGGTGGATCGCTCAGAACTTCAGGCCAATCCCGGCCTGCACGACATGCTGGGTAAAATCGATATTGACAGGGCCGATATCGACGCTGCCATAATCGGTGTAGCGATATTCGGCGCGGGCGAAGAGGCGATCGTTGATCGCGTAATCCACACCCGCCCCAACGGTCCAGCCATTCATCGTCTCGTCGATCGAGACCCCCGTGTCGTCATAGCTGAACTGCGTGGCCGCCCATCCGCCGGCGGCATAAACAAGCGCGCGCTCCGCAGCGTAGCCGATACGACCACGAACAGCACCCTGGATGTTGGTCCCGAAGGTTTCGGTGCCATCCTCGCGCTCGTTCCAGTCGTAGCCAAGGTCAGCTTCGACCCCGACGATCATCGAAGAGCCGAGATCGACATTATAGCCGGCGAAGCCCCCGAAGCGGCCACCGTCGAAGTCGATGGTACCCGTGACGCCGCCGGCCGCCGCATCGCCCTCGCCCCAGCCGTACCCGCCCTGCAACCCGACATAACCCCCAGCCCAGGAAAACGACGAGGCTTCGATTGCTTCGGGTGGCGACGCCGGTGATACCTGAACCGCATCGGCCGCCTGCACCGTCCCGCTGACGAGAAGCGCCAGCGCAACCCCACTCGGCATGACTTTCCACATTCCCAATCTCCCTCATCATCACATTCCGCACATCCGGTTGCGGCGACATTAGAAAAGGGACGAGAGCACCGACAGTCCAATCTCTGCAGGTATCTCTCGGGGTCGCAGGTGGGCGACCCCGATTTCCGGCCTTGGCAAACAGAGGGGGTGGCAAGTTGCGCCCGGATCAGGCGGCGCGGCGAACTGTCGTCGGCTGCGACAGCTTGCGGCCGGATGCGACAACCATGCCGGCGGCTCCTTCAAGCCAGCCGGGCACGAGTTCCAGCGACAGGAAGCGGTCACGCGCGAAAGGGCCCGGCATGACGAGATGCTGTGTCTTCTCGGCAAAGAAACCGAAGCGTTCGTAATAGGGTGCGTCGCCGACCAGCAGCACGGCACCGTGACCACGCTTCTTCGCTTCCATCAGGGCAGCACGCATCAGCGCAGCACCGATGCCCTTGCCCTCATGCGCCTGGTCGACAGCGAGCGGTCCGAGCAGCAGAGCGTCGATCGCTTTACCCTCACGGCTGACGCCGGCTTCGATGTTCCACAGGCGTACGGTTCCAATAACGTGGCCATCGCGGTCGCGGGCAACAAAAGCCAGTCCCTCCGCCGGGACCCGGTTGCGGCGGATCTTCTCCGACGACTTCTTGCGGCGATCCGTGCCCATGGCGCGTTCAAGCAGAGCCTCGCGTGCCACGACGTCGGCCGGAGTTTCGGTATCGATGACGAATGCAGGCGCCGGCGCGAAAAGCGCGCGCATGCTGGTCAGAACAGCGGCCATGGTGGCCTCCCATCCCAAGCGGTGACAATGATTGTGAAGGTCCGTGCCGGTTGGCCGGCACGGGAGACGTCAGATGACGTAGGACTTCAGCGGTTCGAAGCCGTTGAACGCCACCGCCGAATAGGTGGTGGTGTAGGCGCCGGTGCCTTCGATCAGAACCTCGTCGCCGATCGAGAGCGAGATCGGCAGCGGATACATGTTCTTCTCGTAGAGCACGTCGGCCGAATCGCAGGTCGGGCCGGCGATGACGCAGGGCTCCATGGCATCGGCGTCACGGACGGTACGGATCGGGTAACGGATCGCTTCGTCCATGGTTTCGGCGAGACCGCCGAACTTGCCGATGTCGAGGAACACCCAGCGGTGCTCGTCATTGTCCGACTTCTTCGAGATCAGGACGACTTCCGCCTTGATCACGCCGGCATTGCCGACCATGCCGCGGCCCGGCTCGATGATGGTCTGCGGGATGTTGTTGCCGAAGTGCTTCTTCAGCGCACCGGTGATTGCACGACCATAGGCTTCCGCCGACGGGATGTCGCGCAGATACTTGGTCGGGAAACCGCCACCCATGTTGACCATCTGCAGGTGAATGCCCTGCTTGGCGAGCGACGAGAACACGCGCTTGGCATCGGCGAGTGCCGAATCCCAGGCATCGACCTTGGTCATCTGCGAGCCGACATGGAACGACACGCCGAACGAATCGAGGCCGAGCTGATGCGCGTAGACGAGCACGTCGACGGCCATCTGCGGTACGCAACCGAACTTGCGCGACAGCGGCCATTCGGCACCTTCGCCATCGGTGAGGACGCGGCAGAACACGCGGGCGCCGGGGGCGGCACGGGCGATCTTCTCGACTTCCTCGTGGCTGTCGACGGCATAGAGGTTGACACCGAGCGCATGAGCGCGGGCGATGTCGCGTTCCTTCTTGATGGTGTTGCCGAACGAGATGCGCGAGGCATCCGCCCCGGCATCAAGGGCCATCTGGATTTCCGCGACCGAAGCGCAGTCGAAGTTCGAGCCGAGCGAGGCCAGGAGCTGGAGGATCTCTGGCGCCGGGTTCGCCTTGACTGCGTAGTAGATGGCGCTGTCCGGCAGGGCATGACGGAAGGCACCGAAATTGTCGCGCACGACGTCGAGGTCAACCACGAGGCAGGGACCTTCGGGACGTCGGGTGTTGATGAAGTCGAGGATGCGAGCAGTGGTCATCGATGTAACCTTCCATATTCCAGCGATACCCGAAGCGGCCAAGCTTCGGATGGACAAAGGACGGCGAGACATCGCTCGAAACCAGTCGGTGGAGACACCGGTACCGTACGAACGCTCGACGCGCGAAACGATGGATGAACGCACTCTTGCCTGAGCGCATAAATCCGCTTTGTCTGCCATGGATTGGAGGGAGACCCTACCGCACTTCCGGCAATGATGGTGTGCCTCTTCAGTACCCCGGCTGATGGAAAGCCGGCAGAGAACCAGAAAGGCCCGCACCGTCGTTGCTTCAAGATGTCCTCGCATTTCCCGGTTGGCCGGAATAGCGACTGGAGGGGTTAGTTCCAGGTACCTTACCGATGACCTCACCTTAGGGATAAATCCCAGTTCGAGGGTCGGCGGACACCCACAGGCACGTGCGACTTTGGGCAAGCACGGAGATAAGAAAGCCAGCCGTCATAATCAAGCGTTTTTTTGACCTGAGCGCTAAGTTTTTGGGGGGCCTTCGCGATATCTGTTGAACGAACAGGCCCTAGTGTTCACAATCATGACAGACAGGGAGACCGACAGCCTGATGGACACACTGACCCGAATTCGCGCCTTCATCGACGTGGTGGAAGCCGAAGGATTCTCCGCAGCAGCCCGCAAGACGGGCCGATCAAAGGCGCTGCTTTCCAAGTATGTCCGTGAATTGGAAGACGAATTGGGCGCGCTGCTGCTCAACCGCACCACCCGGCAGTTCTCCATGACCGAGGCGGGCCACACCTATTATCGCACGGCCGCCGACATCCTGAAGGAGATCGACAACCTTGCCGATCTCGTGCGTGAGAACAATGCGGACCTCAAAGGCAAGCTCAAGGTTACCCTGCCGCGCACCTTCATCGACGCGGAAATCGGCCAATCGCTGATCGATTTCGCCAGCGAAAATCCGGAACTGGCGCTCGAAATCGTGGCCGAAGACCGCTTCGTCGACCTGATCGAAGAGGGTTTTGACCTCGGGATCCGAATCACCAAGCTGGACGACTCAGGCATGATCGCCCGCAAGCTCTCCGATTTCCGCATCTATGCCTGCGCGACGCCGGCTTTCGTCGCGGCCCATGGACCGCTTGCGCATCCGAGCGAACTCTCCCGCCTGCCCTTCCTCATCGACACCAATTCCCGCTCGCACAACAGCGTTCGCTTCGTCGAACCCGAAGACGGCGCGACGATCTCCGTCAGTGTCAGCGGCCCGATCGAAGTGAACAGCCCGCAGGCGACACTGCGTGCCGCCCGCGCGGGCCTCGGCATCGCCATGATCCCCGACTTCATCGCCCGCCCCTATATCGCGTCGGGCGAACTCGTCTCCCTGTTCGACGATTTCATCCCGAAGGATCGCGGCATCTATGCCGTTTATCCGCATCGTCGCTATCTGCCGGCCAAGGTGCGCGCCTTCGTCGACTATCTCCACGCATGGTTCAAGCGCTATTCCTGACCGCCGGATGGAACAACGGGTCCCATTTTCGTCCCAATCGTCGGGCACGGAGGGCACCCGAAACGGAACGCGGGAAGGTCGACTTACATGCGCGGATGCCTTGGATACGCAGTAACAGCGCTCGGACTGTTGCTCGCCACGCCCGCCTGGTCGCACCCTCACATCTTCGCCGAGGCAAGGCTCGAGATCGTGGCGGCCGACGATGGCACCGTCAAGGAACTGCGCAATGTCTGGCGCTTTGATGACGTGTTCTCATCCAGCGTTCTCATGGACTTCGACAAGAACAGCGACCTGAAGCTCGACCACGGCGAATTGCAGGAGATCGCCCACACGATCCGGGAATCGCTCGGCGACTACAGCTATTTCACCTTCATATCCAAGGACGGCGCCTCGTCCGACGTGGCAAAGCCCGATGTCTTCAATGTCGACTACAAGGACAACCAGCTCCTCGTCTTCTTCATTGCCAAGCCGAAAACACCATTGAAGATCGGTGGCCGAATGAATTTCGGCGTCTACGACCCGACCCTTTATACGGCCATCGACTTCGCCAAAGACAGTGACATCGTCGTTGAGGGCAAGGCTTTCGCCGCCTGCAAGCACCAGGTCGTGCGGCCGGATCCCGACCAGGTAATCGCCCAGAACCAGTCGAACCTGACGGAAGCCTTTTTCAACGACCCCGCCGGCACGGACATGGGCAAGCTCTTTGCGACCCGACTGGAGCTGACATGCTGAGGCGCATCCGGGAGCACAAAGCTCTGCCCATCGTGCTGACGCTGGGCGCTCTGCTTCTTGCTTCGGGCATCGCCCACGCCGCCTCTCCCCTCGGAGTGGGTGCGGCCGAACCGTCCTACCAGCCGGCAGGCGGCCCATTCGCCCATCTCCTCGTCTGGATCAACACACATCAGCAGGCTTTTTACCGATCGCTGACCACAGCTCTGAAGGCCATGCGTGAAGACCCTTGGGCACTGGCGACCCTTGTCGGCCTCTCGTTCGCCTATGGTGTCTTTCACGCCGCCGGCCCCGGCCACGGCAAGGCAGTCATCTCGTCCTACATGCTGGCCAATGAGATCGAACTGAAACGCGGCGTGCTCGTCGCCTTCGTCTCGGCCCTGCTGCAGGCAGTTGTCGCGATTGCCGTTGTCGGTTCGGCCTATTTCGTGCTGCGTGGCACCGCGATCACCATGACCGTCGCGACCCAGGCACTGGAGACGGCGAGTTACGCCATGATCGTCGCCTTCGGCGTCTGGCTCCTGATCCACAAGTTGCGGGTCTCCTTCGCCCCTGCCCTGCGCCGTCCGGAGACGGCATCATCGCTGTTCGATGGACCGGCAGCCACCATGCCCGGGCCGGGCGTCACAGCATCGCTCTTCGCTACTGCGGACGCACAGATCACGTCACCAAAAGACGGCTCCGTCGCACAATCCCGCTTCCGCGCAGACGCCGTCTCCCACGATCACGACGCGCTGGCCCCGGGATCCGTCTGCCATGAATGTGGCATCACCCACGCGCCGGACCCGGCGCTGCTGCGCATGAGCGTTTTCGGTCTACGTGATGCCTGGTCTGCGGTGATTGCCGTTGGCCTGCGTCCCTGCTCGGGCGCGCTTTTGGTCATGACCTTCGCACTGCTCAACGGGCTGGTGCTCGGCGGCGTCCTGTCCGTGTTTGCCATGGCGCTCGGCACAGCCATCACGGTCTCCGTTCTGGCAAGCCTTGCTGTCGGCGCCAAAGGCCTGGCACTGCGGCTGTCCGGCCCCGGTTCCCGACGGGCGGGCATGGTGGCCAGCGGCATCGAGGTCGGTGCCGCCGTTCTCGTCATTCTGCTGGGCACCCTGCTCCTGGCCGCAAGTGTGCAGGGCTGAGCCGCCGCCCCGGTCAGTCGTTCTCGTGGCTGCGCTGATAGCGTGAGCGCAGCCAAAGGATAAGGAACATCGCCATCAGGCCGATAGCACCGACGAACGCGCCGAGTTCCGGCGAATAAGCGCCGATCCCCAACACGATGGTCGGCAGGAGCAGCATCAACCCGACGACCACTGCAACGACGATGGCCGCAGAAACGGCTGGAGACTTCGGCGCGTCAGAAGGTGTGCTGCCTTCGGCACGCGGCCGGTGCATCGGTTCTGGCAGGAAGCGGAAGGCATAGACGACGAGACCGATGAGCACGCAGATCCCGACGGAATAGGCGACCGTCGTATTGAGATAGCTGCCATAGGCGAGTGCTGCGACGACCAGCACCGTGCCGACGTTCAGGATGATGCTGAAGATGTTCTTTTCCAAGGGGCGTCTTTCTATTGTCTTAGGCCTGTCCGAAGGACGGATTGGTTGCCGCGCGCTGGGCGCGCAGGTCTTCCAGGCGATGTATCTGCCGACCTTCGGCGTCGAAATTTTCCGGCGCCAGCCAAGCTTCGAAAGCCGCACCGACCAGCGGCCATTCGCTGTCGATGATCGAGAACCAGGCAGTGTCGCGGTTCTTGCCCTTGGACAGCATGTGCTGGCGAAAGACGCCTTCGAACTGGAAACCGTAGCGGATCGCCGATGCCTTGCTCGGCGCGTTTTCATTGTGGCACTTCCACTCGTAGCGCCGATAGCCGAGATCGTCGAACACGTGCTTCGCCAGCAGGTAATGCGCTTCCGTTGCAAGGGGTGTGCGGCTCATGGCGGGACCATGCGCCACGCCGCCGATCTCAACCACGCCATTGGCAGGGTCAGGCCGCATGTAATTGGCCATGCCGACCACCTTGCCGCTCGCCTTGTCGCGGAATACTTCCGTCACCCATCCCCCCTTCTGCACACCCGTCAGCCAGGCATCGAAGTCGGCAATGCCGGAAAAATCGGGCTGGGTGAAATAGGTGAGCAGCGGATTGATCTCGATCCCGCCGAGCCCATCCCACAACGCTTCCAGATGCATTGCGCGGTCATAGGGTTCGATGGCGACGAAACGCCCCTCCAGCCGAACAGGCTGGGGAGCGGCACATCCCTTGAAGGTCGACAGATCGCGCATGGCGGGCCTCCGGCTAAACTGGTCGCCTGAGGCTTAGGCCACCGGCCGACCAAAGGCAACCGTCGGAGCAAGGCGCTGCCCTGCCCCGATGCCGAAGGGATTACAGGCTGACCTTGGCAGAGGAGACCGTCGCCTCGATATGATCGACCAAGGCATCGGCAAGACCAAGCCGGCCGGCAAGCATGTCGAGATAGCCGCGTTCGGTCCGCGTATCCGGCTCGATGGCAAGCCGCGAGGCCGTGTAGAGCTCGACCTTCTGCTCTTCGGTCACAGCAGACGCAACCAGCGCATCGATGTCGGTCGGCTTGGCGAGTTCGCTTTCGATGAACGCTTCCGCCTCTGCGCCGAGACCCGACAGGTGGATCTTGTCCATGATGCGGCTGCGCTCCTCGGCATCGATATGCCCGTCGGCCTTGGCGGCGGCAATCATTGCCCGGAGCAGGCCGATTGCAAAATCGTTGCTGACGGCGGCCGGTTCGGTGCTGAAGGCAGACTCTTTCGGCGGAGGCAAAAGTTCAGGCAGGGCCTGCGTCGGCTCGGGCGCCTGGCCGGACTGATAATTCTTGTAGGCCTGATAGCCGAGGCCGGCGATCACGGCGAGACCGCCAAGCTTCAGTGCGCCGCCACCCAGCGAACGGCCGGTCTTGGTTCCGAGCAGCACGGCAGCGAGGGCACCGGTCTTCCACGGATTGGCCTTGGCCATCTCCACCAGATCGGTGCCCTTTTGGCCGATCGAGCCGGAAGTACCCGGCATCTGTGATCCGAGGAATTGGTCCAAAAGTTTTTTGGCGTCGAACATTACGGTCTCCTTGTTCAGCGTCTCGTTCCCTAGATAGGAACCGGGACGCTGAATACAATCGGAGACCGAAGGTTCCGGCGAGTACCTCAGCCCTTCAGGGCGGCCGCCTCGCTCGCGAGCTTGGTGATGCCGGCCCAGTCCCCTGCGGTGACCAGTTCCTTGGGCGCGACCCAGGATCCGCCGACGCAGACGACGTTCGGCAGCGACAGGTAATCCATGGCATTCTTCAGCGAGATGCCGCCGGTCGGGCAGAACAGTGTGCCGGCGAGCGGCGAGGAAAGCGCCTTGAGATAGGCAGCGCCACCGGCTTGTTCGGCCGGGAAGAACTTGAGGACCTCGTAACCCTCTTCGCGCAGCGCCATGACTTCGGAAGCCGTCGCGGCACCCGGCAGCAGAGGAATGTCAGACTGACGCGCCACGTCCAGCAGTTCCTGCGTCGTACCGGGGCTGACGATGAATTGCGAACCGGCATCGACGGCTGCGGCATAATGGCTCGCATTGAGGATCGTGCCTGCGCCGACGACGGCGCCTTCCACTTCCTCGGCGACGAGACGGACGGCTTCGAGTGCGGCGGCGGTGCGCAGCGTGATCTCGATCGCCTTCAAACCGCCGGCCACCAAGGCGCGCGCCAGCGGTACGGCCGCCTTGGCGTCCTCAATAATCAGCACCGGAACGACCGGCTGGAGCTTCAGGGTGGAGAGCAGCTTCGCGGTTTTTTCGCCCATGGCGGAGGCCTCTTTTAAAACGATTAGATCGGCATTTCACTACCGCGCGCGGGAGCACTTGTCGAGACTGACCCGTAGCACGGAATCTTTCCAGTTTCCTAACAGCCTGGCCTCGTCTATGGTTGCAATGCGTAATTTTTCGGAGCGAGTGCGTATGGCGAAGGAAATCGAACGCAAGTTTCTCGTCCGCAACGACGGTTGGAAAACCGGCGTCACTTCCAGAACCAGGATCAGGCAAGCCTATATCGCCGCCGAAGCCGATCGCTCCGTGCGCATCCGCACACGCAACGACGAGACGGCGCAACTGACGATGAAATTTGGCACGAGCCATCTGACGCGCGATGAGTTCGAGTATCCGGTCCCCTATCAAGACGCTCTTGAGATGATCGAGTTCGCCACAGGCAACGTGATCGAAAAGACCCGCTACACCGTCGATTTTGAAGGTTTCACCTGGGAAATCGACGTCTTCGAGGGTGCCTATCGCGGATTGGTCATTGCCGAGGTCGAAATGGCCTCTGAGCAGGACGATCCTTTGCTGCCCTCCTGGCTCGGGCGTGAGGTCACCGGCGACAAGCGCTATTCCAATCAGGCCCTGGCCACCCAGAGACTGCGGCCGGAGCTCGTGCATGCCATATCGCATTAGGCCGGCCAGGGAACTGACCGCCGAGGTCCGGTCTGTCGCGCGCCACCAACTGGGCATAGCCATCGCCGTTCTGAGCGACCGGCCTCACGGCCTGCACGAAGCAATCCACGAGGCGCGTAAGAAATTCAAACGAGTCCGCGCTCTGCTGCGTCTTGTGGCGGACGCCGACAAACCATTCCAGAGCCGTGAAAATCAGCGCCTGCGCGACATCGCGCGCAGCCTGTCTCGCATCCGCGATGCCACAGCCCTCATGGAGACCGTGGCTCACCTCATCGATTTTGCCTTGAGCGAGGAGGAGAAAGAGACGCTTGAGGCGACCCGTACGGTGCTGGAATTGCGCCGCGACGACATTGCTGCAAGCGAAACGGATCTGGAAGACAAGGTCGCAAAGGTCGTCGAGGAGTGCCGTAGCGCAGTCGACGCCCTCGATGCGCTGGAGCTTCCCGTCAAGACCGGCCCGGCGGCACGTCTTCTGGCCAAGGGCTGGCGAAAAACCCTCAAACGGGGCCGGGATGCGCTGCAGACCTGCAAAGGCGAGGGCCACGGCGAGGCATTCCACGATCTACGCAAGACATCCCAAGCCTATTGGATGAACCTCTCCCTGCTGCGCGACCTCTGGCCGAGCGCCTTTTCCGCCAAGCGCCGGGAGGCCAAACGGCTGGTCGATCTGCTCGGGCATGAGCATGACCTGACCATCCTGACCGAACTCTTCGATAGCGAACCTGAACTCTTCGGAAACGGCGAAGGACAGGCTTTCCTGCTCGCCATCATTATCCGTCGGCAACAGGATCTGCGCCGCGACGCCTTGACCCTCGCCGACAACATCTTCTCCGACCCACCGCGATTGGAGGCGAGCGTGATCGAAACTCTGTGGCACGCAGCCGCCCTCGGCGGAAAATCCGGAAGCGACTGACGCTCATGTCCCGCTCCTCCGGCGATCTCCGATCATGAGCCGTTCGCAGCGCCTCCTTTCCCTGCTGCAGGTGCTGCGCCGCCACCGCATGCCGGTCAGCGGAGCGACGCTTGCCGCCGAAACCGGGGTTTCGTTGCGCACGCTCTATCGCGACATCGCAACGCTTCAGGCCGAAGGCGCCGACATCGAGGGCGAGGCCGGCGTCGGTTATGTCCTGCGGCCGGGCTACATGCTGCCGCCCCTGATGTTCTCCCGCGAGGAGATTGAAGCCCTGATGCTGGGCTTCCGTTTCGTCGAGAAGCGCACGGACCCAGCGATCGCCTCGGCAGCCCGCAACGCGCTTGCCAAGATCGATTCCGTTCTGCCGGACGATCTGCGCCGCGACATGGCAGACGTTCCCTTGCTCGTCGGCCCGGGCACCCCGCTGGTGCAGGATCGGGTTGACCTCGAGATCCTCCGCCTGGCCCTCCGCAATGAGAAGCCGCTTGCCATCACCTATCGCGATCAGCGTGGCGACCTCTCCAGCCGCACCGTCTGGCCCTGCGCCCTCACCTTCTTCGACGGCGTCCGCGTGCTTGTCGCCTGGTGCACCCTGCGCGAGAACTTTCGCCATTTCCGCACAGACCGCATCGAGAGCGCTGCCGCGGGTGAAACCCGCTACCCCCGGAGACGGGCAGCCCTCCTCAAGGCATGGCGCCAGCAGCAAGCCATTCCCGACAGTGCCGAGACATGATGCTGACACTTTTTGGCAGCGTGGCGAGTTAGGTTTGCGTCATCTAATCAACAGGAGATGACGATGACACCCGCAATGACCATCCTCTATGTCGAAAACGCCGCAGCGAGCGCCGATTTCTATAAAAAACTCTTCGGCCTTCCTCCGACCGAACGCGCTGATACCTTCTCGCTCTTCCGCCTCCCGACAGGCCTCGTGCTCGGCCTCTGGAGCCGCGCCGGTGTGGAACCGAAGGCTGAGTTCACCGGCGGCGGCTGCGAACTCGCCATCCGCGCGCCGGACGCTTCCGATGTGGACGCCACGCATGCACGCTGGGCAGCCCTCGGTGTCCCGGTTCTGCAGTCCCCAGTAGACGCCGAATTTGGCCGCACCTTTGCTGTCTGCGATCCCGATGGTCACCGTATCCGCGTCTTCAACCCGCCGGATTGATCCAAGCGCGGATAGCTTGGTGCGCGAAAATTGACAGATTTCAAACTTCGCGTGCCGCACGGAAATCCGTTGCACGCCAAGGGCTGAGGCGGTATTTCGCAGTCCATGACACAGATCGATCAAGCCCCACGCCCCGAGACCAGCGGCGCCTTTTGCGTCGCCGCCCTCTATCACTTCGCCAAGTTCCCGCGCTTCGAAAGCTTCCAGGAGCCGTTGGAGAGCCTCTGCAAGGCCGAAGGCGTGAAGGGCACCCTGCTCCTCGCCCACGAAGGTATCAACGGCACCATCGCTGGGACCGATGCCGCCATTGCCAAGGTGCTGGCCTATATCCGCAGCCAGCCGGAATTCGTCCACCTCGAGCACAAGGAAAGCCGCGCCTCCAAGATGCCCTTCCTGCGCATGAAGGTGCGGCTGAAGAAAGAGATTGTCACCATGGGCGTCGAGGATATCGACCCCAATGAGATCGTCGGCACCTATGTTGACCCGAAAGACTGGAACGACCTGATCTCAGACCCGGAAACGATCGTCATCGACACTCGCAACGATTACGAGACGGCGATCGGCATCTTCCGCGGCGCGGTCGATCCAAACACGAAGACTTTCCGCGAATTTCCCGACTGGGTGAAAAACAATCCCGGCCTGCACAATAAGCCGAAGATCGCGATGTACTGCACCGGCGGGATACGCTGCGAGAAGGCAACGGCCTTCATGAAGCAGCAGGGCTTCGAGGAAGTGTACCACCTCAAGGGTGGCATTCTGAAATATCTGGAGGAAGTGCCGGAAGAACAGAGCCTGTGGGACGGCGCCTGCTTCGTCTTCGACGAGCGCGTCTCTGTCACGCATGGCCTAAAGGAAGGCAACCACAAGCTCTGCCACGCCTGCCGCAATCCGATTACAGCCGAGGAACTGACCCATCCGCATTATGAGGAAGGTGTCTCCTGCAGCCATTGTTATGAAAGCCGCACGGAAGCGGATCGCGACCGTTATCGCCAGCGCCAGCTACAGATAGCGCTGGCGAAGAAGCGGGGCGAAAAGCACATCGGCAGCTGAAGACCGCCGGCTTATCCCGAAAGAGCGTCGCCCTTTTTCCAACCCGGAACACCCCAGTTCCGCAGACGCATGCGCGGCGCCACCGCGGATGCGAGGAACGGCGCCACCACAAAGCTCGTGACGACCACCAGCGGCAGCAGATATTTCGCTTGCGCGGTCAGAGCAGGGACGGACAGAACCAGAATGGCACCAGCGCCAAAGAGAACGGCGTTGATCATCATGCTGCAAACGATGCGCAGCCAGGTATCGGTTGTGAACATGGCAATACTCCCTTCTCCACATACGACGCGGGAAGAGGCGGCATTGTTCCGGGAGGCGCCGTCGGCTTAGCCCGGCAGCAGGCTCTCGCGGTGGTTGGCGAATGCGAGCGCCGCAGCCTTGGCCCTGAGCTCCATGGGGCGTTGCAGAAGCGCATCGATCGCTTCGGGGCTGCACGGACGGCCGAACAGATATCCCTGCAACTGGTCGCAACCCGCCAGTCGGAGATTGACCGCCTGCTGGTCGGTCTCGACACCTTCGGCCGTCACGGGCACGTCGAGCGAGCGCGCCAGCGCCACGGTCGCCTGCAGCATTTCGACCGCCTTGTGTCCCTGGCCGAGCGACTGCACGAGCGATTTGTCGATTTTCATCCGGTCGAAACCGAACTGACGCAGATAGCCGACGCTCGAGAAACCGGCACCGAAATCATCAAGCGCGATCTGCAGGCCGATCTTGCGAAGCCGCTCGAGCACGCTGCGTGCCCGCTCGGGGTTCTGGATGAAATAGGTTTCGGTCATCTCCAGCACCACCCGGCGTGGATCAATGCCGGCCTCTCGGAACAGATCTGCCACATGACCGGAAAAGGCCGGATCGCGGAACTGTCCGGGTGAAACATTGACGGACAGCTTGAGCCCCGGCCAGGCCGAAAGCTGCGTTAGCGACCGGCGAAGAACGCCGAGGCCAAGCCGGTCGATGAGGCCGCTGGTCTCCGCGATCGGAATGAATATTTCCGGCGAGACCGGTCCATGGCCCGCCCGGTTCCAGCGTGCCAGCGCCTCGACACTGACAAGGTCGAACGTCGAAGAGTCCACCACCGGCTGGTAAACGACCTCGATCTCATCCTTCTCAATGGCGGCGCGCAGGTCGAGCGCCATCTGATTGCGAGTTTCGCGCTCTTCGTCCATCTGCGGATGATACGCCGTCCAGCGACCACGCCCCCCTTCCTTGGAGGCATACATGGCCATGTCCGCTTGGCGCGTCAGCTCTCCGCCATCGATCGAACCTCGACGCGAAAGGGCGAGCCCCAGGCTGCAACCGACGGAGACGACCCGTTCACCGAGTGTCAGGGGTTCACCAAAAAAATCGAGGATGGCTTCGGCGACGGAGACGGCACGCGCTTCCGCCTCTGCGCCGAAAAAGACGATGCCGAACTCGTCTCCACCGATACGCGAAAGGGCGGTGTTCTCCCCCACCAGCACATCAAGTCCGGCCGACACCGCCCGAATGAGGCTATCGCCAACCGCATGACCATAGGAATCATTGACTTCCTTGAAGCCGTCGAGATCGAGATAGAGCAGGACGACGTCACTGTCCTGGTCGCGCGCCTGTTCCAGCGCCTGATCGAGCAGGACATGCAAGCCGTCGCGATTGGCAAGCCCGCTCAATCGGTCGGTTCGCGCGAGCTTCAGGGCTGCGGCTTCGTCCGTTCGCAACCGGCGCACGATGCTGTTGCCGATAATGAAGAGAAGCATGCAGTAGATCGCGACCAGCACCAGCGCAGCCTTGACCAGAGGCTCCACCTGCTCACGGCTGAGGTCGCCGGGAGCACGCGGCGTCCAGGCCAGCGACGCGAGCGAGATACCGGAAGGTGAATCGATCGTAACGGAATGCGTCGACCGGTAGGATGGAGCGGCCAGAACAAGGCCCGGAAGCACATAAGCGCCGGAGATGCGCTCGACCTTGTCGCGGGAAACATGGCGAATGAAGACAAGATAGGCGCGGTTTTCCGGATCGGCCTCGACCTCGCCGGACTTCTTCCGGATCAGCGCAACGCCGGCGGCTCCCACACCTTTGACTGTGCGCACGAAGCCGAGTGCCTGCGGATTGTCACCCACCTTTGTGGAACGAACCTGATCGAACAGCAGCATCAGGTCATGGGGCAGGAAACCCTTCCCGCCGTCTTTGAGCGGCTTGCCGTCCGAATAAGCCATTCCGGCGCGGCCTTCCTGATCCAGCACGATGGCGACATCGAACAGATCGCTCTCGAAGGTCATGTCGCCGAAATTGCTGATCACCCATTCGGGATCCGGCGCCGCGTAAATGTTCTCCGCCGCGTCGTCCCAGGCGGCATAGTCGTTGAGGGTGGCGCCCAATTGAAACTTGAAAGTCCGGATCGCGCCGACCAGGGTCTCGCGGGAGCGTTCCTCGTCCAGATGGTTGGCATAACTTGCAACACGATCGAGCGCAGTCAGGACAAGGGTCGTCACCATGACGGCCAGCATCGCAAAGACCAGCAGCATCCCCGCCACCGCCATCGGGCGACTTGCAAGCGACTTCAGTCGATTATGTAGTCTGCGAAGCCGCATGCGATACTGTCCTGGCTTTGGCCGCACCCTGCCAGAAAATGTGTTCAATTTGACTTAACATACTGACAGTTCTAATAAATATCGGCTGGTGCGGAAATTCTAATGGACGAATTTCAGTAGCCAACGAAAAAGGGCCCCGGTTTCCCGGAGCCCTTGGCGGGACGGCCTGGAGGTGCCGACCCGTAATCGGTGCTTTTCTGTCAGGCGACGACGGAGACGAACTCGTCCTTGGGACGGCGCACCTTTTTCAGGTTGACGAGCCAGTCGCCCTCGTCCGCGCGATATCCGAGCGGCAGGATCGTAACCGAACGCAGGCCCTTTTCACGCAGGCCGAGGATTTCGTCGAGCTTGGCCGGATCGAAGCCTTCCATCGGAGTTGCATCGACGCCCTCGAAGGCAGCCTGAGCGACCGACATCCCAAAGCCGATATAGGCCTGGCGCGCGGCATGCTCGAAATTCACCTGAGCATCACGGCCGGGATAGCTGTTCAGCAGCATCTGCCGATAGTTTTCCCAGCCTTCGTTGGTGAAGCCGCGCTCTTCGTTGACGAGGTCGAACATGCGGTTGATGCGGTCGGCCGTGTAGTTGTCCCAGGCGGCGAAGACGAGCAGGTGCGAACCATCGGTCACTTGAGCTTGGTTCCAGGCGATTTCCTGGATCTTGGCGCGCACATCCTTGTTGGTGACGACGATGACTTCGAAGGGCTGGAGGCCGCTGGAGGTCGGGGCGAGACGAGCAGCTTCGACGATACGCTCGACCTTGTCTTCCGGCACACTCTTGGTCGGGTCCATCTTCTTGGTGGCATAACGCCAGTTCAGCTTTTCAATGAGTGCGGACATGGTGTCGCTCCTGGTTGGACCTGTCAGGCGCCACGGGAGTTGGGAGCATCGACGAGGTCTGGTATCAATTCGTAACCAGGCCTAGATATGGAACCGATCGAGATGTGCAAGAAGGCACATTTTTGATACCAGGTTACCTCGATGGAACGATTGGAACCATTATGTGCGACAACTATGATCCGAACAAATGCCAGACTGTCAGCGAAATGCTGGCCCGACTGGGCGACAAATGGACGGTTCTGGTGATCATGATGCTAGGCGACGGTCCGCAGCGCTTCTCCGACCTGAAGCGCTCGGTCGTCGGGATCTCGCAGCGCATGCTGACATTGACGCTGCGTTCACTGGAACGAGACGGCATTGTCGAGCGCACCGTACATCCGACGGTCCCGCCCAAGGTGGAATATGCCCTGACCGATCTCGGCCGCTCCTTTGGCGAACCCATCCGGGCGCTCGGCGGCTGGGTCTTCACCCATCACGAGCGCATTCAGTCAGCCCGCGCCGAGTTCGATCAGCGAAACGAGATCGATACGGGCAACAAGTTGATCAAGCTGGGATGACAGCGAAGATGCGGGGCGTGATGCCCCGCTTTGTCAGTCGGCCTTGAAGTTTCCCTTGGGGAATTCGAGCGCCAGATCGCGGTACCATTTTCCGCTCTTCTTGATGGTGCGCACCTGTGTGTCGTAATCGACATGCACGAGGCCGAAGCGCATCTTGTAGCCTTCCGCCCATTCGAAATTGTCCATCAGCGACCAGGCGAAGTAGCCCTGCATCGGATATCCCCCAGCGATCAGATCGGCGACCTTGTCGAGATGTTCGGCGTAATAATCCAGCCGCGGCTGGTCCTCGACCTCACCACCCTCGACCTCCATGTTGTAGCAGGCGCCGTTCTCGGTGATGTAGCAGGGTGGCAGTTCGTAACGGGCATAGAGCCGCTCGACAAGCGACTTCAGAGCCGGCGCATAGACTTCCCAGCCGATATCCGTCTTGACCTTGGAAACCGGCGGCGCAC
This sequence comes from Hyphomicrobiales bacterium, assembly GCA_900473805.1. Taxonomy (GTDB): domain Bacteria; phylum Pseudomonadota; class Alphaproteobacteria; order Rhizobiales; family Rhizobiaceae; genus Allorhizobium. The sequence continues at coordinate 728,949 of UCMS01000006.1, forward strand.
CCACCGTTGCCGGGAATTCGGCGCCGGGTGTCGGATCGTCGGCGACACGCATCGGCGTGTAGTAATTCAGGCCCCACCAGTCGAGCTTCTGGTTGATGATGGCGAGATCCCCCTCTTCGATCTTCGGCATGCGGTGACCGAGCGCCGAAAGGAAATCGGCGGGGTATTCGCCCTTGAAGACCGGATCGAAGAAGACGCCATTGTGGAACTGATGTGCCCTTTCGGCGGCCGCGAGATCAGCGGCACTGTCGGAGCCCGGCAGCGTCTCATGTGCGTTCAACACCAGCCCCACCGGGACATTGGGCGCGATTTCGCGGATCGCCTGAACCGACAGACCATGGGCAAGGTTGGTGTAGTGCAGCGCATGCAGGGCTGCATCCATGCTGCGCTCGCCCGGCGCATGCACGCCGTAGAGATGGCTGAGCCAGACCGAGCACCAGGGCTCGTTGAAGGTCGCAACCGCATCGAGCCGGTCGCCGAGGCGCTCCATCACCACCTTGGTGTAGCGCTGGAAGGCCTGCGCCGTTGCGCGCGCCGTCCAGCCGCCGTCGCCCATCAGCGCCAGCGGCAGATCCCAATGGTAGAGCGTGGCATAGGCCTTGATGCCGCGCGCCTTCAAGCCGTCGACAAGCTTGTCGTAGAAATCGAGACCCTTCTCGTTGATCGGGCCGGTGCCCTCTGGAATGATGCGCGGCCAGGCGATCGAGAAACGATAGCCCGTAACGCCCATCTCCTTGATAAGGTCGAGATCGCTTTCCCAGCGATTGTAGTGGTCGCAGGCGACATCGCCATTGTGCCGCCCGAAGACCCGGCCCGGCATGTTGGAGAATGCATCCCAGATCGACGGCTTGCGTCCATCCGCCTTCGACGCCCCTTCGATCTGGAAGGAGGCGGTGGCGACGCCGAACAGGAAGTCACCGGGGAAGCGCGAGGCAAGAGCCTTGGGATCGATCATGGAGTAAGTCCTTCGTCATACAAGCGCGGACACCGCCGCCGCTTATCCGTCGCTCAGCGGTTTAGAGCAAAGCCAAGACGGGGTGAAGACGGCGGAAAGAAAAAACTGCAACGTTGCAGTTTTCACACCCTCCCCTGGAGGGAGAGGGTCGGAGCGAAGCTCCGAGGTGGGGTGACCGCTTGCGTGACCGCCTCTCCACTTGGGAAAAGGGCCGCCGAACAAAGCGGAGGCGGGGTGTACGTGAGGATCAGCATGCCTCGTCAAGACCATGCCCTCATCCGCCCTTCGGGCACCCTCTCCCCCATGCGGGGAGAGGGTAGGGTGAGGGGCGAGTTCGCAGCTACACCCCCACCCGCCGCTGCGCGGCGACCTCCCCCCTCAAGGGGGAGGTGGAGTTACACCTTCACCCAACCGCCATTCTGCTTCGACGACGCGATGCAAGCCTCGACAAAGGCCACACCCTTCACGCCATCATCAACCGTCGGATAAATCACGGCCGCATCAACCGCAGTCCCGGCCTTCGCCGCATTGATGGCGGCGGCGGCCTCCGTATAGATCGTCGCGAAAGCTTCGAGGTAACCCTCCGGATGCCCCGACGGGATACGCGTGACCCGGCTAGCTGCCGCATTCGCCCCGGCTCCACCGCGCGTGATCAGCTGCTTCGGCTCGCCGAGACGGGTGAACCAGAGATAGTTCGGATCGGCCTGCGTCCACTCGATGCCGGCCTTGGTGCCATAGATGCGGACCTTCAGCCCGTTCTCGTTGCCGGTCGCCACCTGGCTGCACCACAGCAAACCCTTGGCCCCACCCTTGAAGCGCAGCATCACATGGGCATTGTCATCAAGACGACGGCCCTCGACAAAGGTGTGCACATCAGCGGCCAGTTCATCCAGTTCGAGGCCGGAGATGAAGGACCCGAGGTTATAGGCATGCGTGCCGATATCGCCGGTCGAGCCACCGGCGCCCGACTGCTTCGGGTCGGTGCGCCAGGCCGCCTGCTTCTGGCCGGTCTGCTCGATGGGCTCCGCCAGCCAGTCCTGCGGATACTCCATCTGCACGAGACGGAGATCGCCAAGCTCGCCGGAGCGAACCAGTTCGCGCGCATGCCGCACCATCGGATAGCCGGTGTAATTGTGCGTCAGGATGAACAGCGCCTTCGCCTTGTCGGCAACGGCCTTCAGCGCCTTGGCATCGTCCAGGTTGGAGGTCAGCGGCTTGTCGCAAATGACGTGGATGCCGCGCTCGAGAAACGCCTTGGCCGCCGGGAAATGCACATGGTTCGGCGTCACGATCGACACAGCCTCGATGCCATCGGGACGCGCCGCTTCCTTCTCCGCCATCTCCTCGTAGGAGCCGTAGCAACGCTCCGGATCGAGCCCGAGTTCGCGGCCGGAAGCGACCGACTTCTCCGGTGTCGAGGATAGCGCGCCGGCAACGAGATCATACTGGTCATCAAGCCGCGCTGCCATGCGATGCACCGCACCGATAAAGGCGCCGGCCCCGCCACCAACCATGCCCAGACGGATCTTCGGTGTCCGCTCGCCCGACTTGCTCGCTTCGATCGCCATATGCTTCCTCCTTGAAATGCGGTGTCTGGAGTTCGCTCTCCAGATCCGTTAAACTGACATCCGTAAAGAAGGATGCCCTGACAGTGAACATCTGAGATCCGCCTCTTCTGAGGCAAAGCACTTGAAACCGGCGTCAGCGGTCAACGCGACGTCCGATGCATGCTTTTGCAAGGATCTCGACCATGCCTTTTCTCGACCCGAGACAACCCTATCCCATCACGCTTGCCGACGGCACGCCCTATCGCGAGACCGTCCAGCTTGCTGCCGTCATCGACCATCCCAAAATGGAGATCGGCGACTTCAGCTACTTCACACATTCCGGCAAAGCGGAAGAAACGGCGACAATTCTTGCGCCCTATCTCTTCCCCTTCAGCCAGGAGCGTCTGGTGATCGGCCGCTTCGTGCAGATCGCCCGCGAGGCGATCGTGATCACCAGCTCGGCCAATCATGCCATGTCGGGCGTGACGACCTATCCCTTCCGCGTCTTCAGCCCTTTGACGATCGACGGCTACCAGGATCTGCCCTACCGGGACACCGTGATCGGCCACGATGTCTGGATCGGCCATGGTGCCACGATCATGCCAGGGGTTACGATCGGCCCGGGCGCCATCATCGCCGCCCGCGCCGTAGTCACCCGCAACGTGCCGCCCTACGCCATCGTCGGCGGCAATCCCGCGACCCTGATCCGCAAACGCTTCACGGATGCTGAAATCGATGATCTCCTGACGCTGGCCTGGTGGGACTGGCCGCTCGACAGGATCGAACGCGCCCTGCCCCACCTCGAGAGCGGCGACATCGCCGCCCTCAAGGCCGTCTAGTCTGAGAGCCCCAGCATCCGGCGGTTGGCCGCATCGTCGGTCCCGCCGGATGCGAAGTCGTCGAAGGCCTTTTCGGTCACACGGATGATATGCGCCCGAACGAAATCTGCGCCTTCACGGGCGCCGTCTTCCGGGTGCTTCAGCGCGCATTCCCATTCGACAACTGCCCAGCCGTCGAAGTCATTCGCCGCCATCTTCGAGAAAATCGCGCCGAAATCGACCTGGCCGTCGCCGAGCGAGCGGAAGCGCCCTGCCCGGTTCACCCAACCCTGGTAACCGCCATAGACGCCCTGGCGGCCGGTCGGATTAAACTCCGCGTCCTTGACGTGGAACATCTTGATCCGGTCTTTGTAGATGTCGATGTTGTCGAGATAATCGAGGCACTGCAGCACATAGTGCGAGGGATCGTAGAGCATGTTGGCGCGGGAATGGTTCTTCACCCGCTCGAGGAACATCTCGAAGGTCACGCCGTCATGCAGGTCTTCGCCCGGATGGATCTCATAAGCGACATCGACGCCCTGCTCCTCGGCATAATCGAGGATCGGCAGCCAGCGGCGCGCGAGTTCATCGAAGGCGGTCTCGACAAGACCGGCCGGGCGCTGCGGCCAGGGGTAGATGAACGGCCAGGCCAGCGCGCCCGAGAAGGTCGCATGCGCCTTGATGCCGAGATTGCGCGATGCCTTCAGCGCATACTTGACCTGTTGAACGGCCCATTCCTGGCGCGCCTTCGGATTGCCGCGCACTTCCGGTGCCGCAAAGCCGTCGAAGGCTTCGTCATAGGCCGGATGCACGGCAACAAGCTGTCCCTGTAGGTGGGTGGAGAGCTCTGTGATCTCGACGCCGTTTGCCCGGGCAACGCCGGCAAGCTCGTCGCAATAGTCTTTGGATTCGGCCGCCTTCTTCAGGTCCATCAGCTGGCCGGCCCAGGTCGGAACCTGAACGCCGACATAGCCCTTGTCGGCCGCCCACTTGGTAATCCCATCCCAGGTATTGAAGGGTGCGGCATCGCCTGCAAACTGGCCGAGAAAGATCGCCGGCCCTTTGATCGTCTTCATGAATTCTCCTCCCTGAGCATTCCTGCAACGTTTCCGTGAACGATTACAGGAGATCAAATTTCGACACAACCGCAATGATGGGACGGACGGAAATCTGCCCGGGAAAACCCCGGGCAGATTGTTCTTGCATGGCTTACCCGATTAGAACGGCGAGTCCGGGAAGTAGTAGTTCTTCGCGTTGTCGGGCGTGATCAGCGTTGCGTCGAGCGTGTAGGTGCCGTGAACCGGAACCGCATCGTAGAGCGCAGCAGCGGTCAGCTCCATGGCCGTGCCGACCATCGACGGCGGGTAGAGAACGTTGACCGGAACCATCTTGTCACCATCCATGACCTTCTTGATCATGTCCTTCGAACCCGCACCGCCAATGATGTACTGGATGTCGGTACGACCGGCCTGTTCGATGGCCTGCAACACGCCGACGGCCATGTCGTCGTCCTGGCACCAGACCACATCGATCTTCGGATACTTGGTCAGATAGTCCTGCATCACCTTAAAGGCATCGTCGCGGTTCCAGTTGCCGAACTGGCGGTCGAGAACCTTGACGTTGGAACCCTTGATGCCTTCATCGAAGCCGTCCTGGCGCTGCTGATCGATCGGGATCGGCAGACCGCGGATGATGACGACTTCGGCATCCGGCGAGTTCTTGGCGATGTATTCGCCGGCGACCTTGCCGAGTGCCGGGTTGTTGCCGGCCACATAGAGGTCACGGACCGAGTTGTCGTTGACCGAAGGCGCGCGGTCGACGATCGTGACGAAGTGACCCTTGCCCTTCACCTCCTTCATCGCGTTGACTAGCGGGTCCGGATCGGTCGGCAGGATAACCAGAGCGTCGATGCCCTGGACTTCCAGGTCCTGCACGGCATTCGCCTGGGTGGCTGGATCGGCCGAGGTCTTCACGACGACGTTGAGGCCGGGATGCTCCTTCATCAGGAGTTCGGCGACGCGGTTGGCATGGTAGACGACGCCAGCGGTCCAACCATGGTCGGCGGCCGGAATGGAAACGCCGATGGTCTTCGTCTCCTGAGCCTCGGCGGCCGTAAAGATCGAGGCCAGCGCGGTCATGGCGACGGCAAGGCCTAACAGTTTCTTGTGCATTGGTTTCCTCCCAAAGTGACAAAGGGTCGACTGAAGAACGGACCGGGCGACCCTCCTCTGCCCGGTCGTTTGCTTACGCCTTGCGCGCCAGCGACCGCTGGACGAGCATTGCGATGATGATGATCGTGCCCTGGATGGCGCCGATCAGATATTCGGAGATGAAGTTCGACAGCAGCATGATGTTGCCGACGAGTTCGAGAATGAAGGCGCCGCAGATCGTGCCCCAGACACGACCGGCGCCCCCCTTCAGCGCCGTTCCGCCGACGACGACGGCGGTGATCGCCTGCAGCTCCCAGAGAATGCCCGTGGTGGCCGAGGTCGAGCCGAGGCGCGGCACATAAAGGAGCACGGCAATCGCCACGCAAAGCCCCTGGATGACGAAGGCAATGGTGCGCACCCGGTCGACGGCAATGCCGGAATAGCGCGCGACATCGCGGTTCGAACCGACGGCGACCACATGACGCCCGTAGCGCGTGCGATAGAGTATGACGGCGGCAATGGCGGTCACCACGAGGATGACGACGATCGGCACCGGGAGCCCGAGAATAGACCCGAAATAGACGGGCCGATAGATTTCCTGCTGGGCCGGGTCGCGCAGCGTGATCGCCCCGCCCTGGGAGAGCCAGGTCGTCAGGCCGCGATAGATACCCATGGTACCCAGGGTCGCGATGAAGGGCTCGATCTTGCCGACGGTGGTGATCAACCCGTTGAGGAGCCCGCAGAGCGAACCGATGACGATGGCGAGCGCCATGGCGGCCGCAATCATCAGGCCGGGATCGGCGATCGCGCCGGAATTCATGAAAAGGATCATCAGGCTGGCGACGAAGGCCACCATTGAACCCACGGAAAGGTCGAGATCCCCCGACGAGATGACGAAGGTCGCCCCGACCGCGATGATCGCGATGAAGGCCGAGCGGGTCGCGACATTGGCGAGATTGGTGAGGCCGATGAAATTCGGATTCACCAGCGCGCCGACGATCAACAGGATCAAAAGCGCGGCAAAGGGTGCCACGGCGCGCAGATCGACGTCGCGCCATGTGCGGCGGCCACGGACAGGGGCAGTCGTTTCAGTCTCGGCAGTCATGTCTTCCCGTCTCCTCCCGCGCGCCGTGTCGTGACGGCCGCGCACCCTGAAGTCTTGGTTTCCGAGCCCGGTCTTGCCGCCAGGCTTCCCAATCGATCAGCTCGCCATCTGCCTTTTCAGGCCGGCGGCGTAGCGCATGATCGTCTGTTCGTTGATGTCTTCGCCCTCGAGCAGGCCGACCATCCGGCCCTCCCGCATCACGGCGACCCGCGTGCAGAGCCCGATCACCTCGGGCATCTCAGAGGAAATCACGATGATCGAGCGCCCCTCGCGGGCGAGCGCTGCAATGAAATGGTAGATCTGCTGCTTGGTGCCCACATCGATGCCGCGTGTCGGCTCGTCGATGATGATCACGTCAGGCTCGACTTCCATGATCTTGGCGAGCAGGAGCTTCTGCTGGTTGCCGCCGGACATGCGCCCGACGCGCACCCTGTCGTCGCGCACGCGGATGTCGAAGCGCCGCTTGGCACGCGCCATGGCCTTGGCCTCGCTGCCGGGGTCGAGGTAACCGTGGCGCACGTGGTTGTCCATCGACTGCAGCGTCAGGTTTGCCGTCATGCCCTCCCCGAGCAGCAGACCCTTGCCCTTGCGATCCTTGGTCATATAGGCGAGCCCGCGCCGGTTCGCCTCGCGGAAATCCTGCTGATCGATCAGGGCGCCCTTGAGCCAGACCTCACCGGAGAGCCGGGGACGAAGACCGGCAACCGCTTCCATCAATTCGGACCGCCCCGACCCGATCAGCCCTGAAAAGCCGAGCACCTCGCCGCGCTTCAGGTCGAAGCTCGCATTCTTGACGAACCCGGTCGTCAGATCCTTGACCGACAGCACTATCTCCTCGTCGACATCGGGCTCGTGTTTGTTGGGATAGAGGCTCGACAATTCACGGCCGACCATCAGCTGGGCGATCGCCTCGCCATCGAGCGCCGACGTCGGCGCGGTCTTCACCCACTGACCATCCCGTAGCACGGTGACGCGGTCGGTCAGCTCCATCACCTCGTCGAGCTTGTGGCTGACAAAGACGAAACTCGTGCCCCGGGCGCGCAGCTTGCGCACTTGATCGAACAGCACCTCTGTCTCCTCGCGCGACAGCACGGCCGTAGGCTCGTCCATGAAGACGATGCGCGCGTTGCGGCTGATTGCCTTGGCGATCTCGACCATCTGCTTGTCGGCAACGGCGAGCGAGCTAATCAGAGCATTCTCGTCGATCTTCGAGCCGAGTTGATCGAGCACCCGACGGGTCTCGGCCCGCATCACCTTGCGGTCGAGCACGCCGAAGCGCGTGACCTCGCGCCCGAGAAACAGGCTCTCGGTGACGGTCAGATGATCGGCCAGATTGAATTCCTGGTGGATGAGCACGATGCCCAGCGCTTCGGCGGCCCCATTGGCCGGCAGAGTTACATGCTCCCCGTCGAGCAGGATGCGTCCCGCCGTCGCCTGCTCAAAGCCCGAAAGGATCTTCACGAGCGTCGATTTCCCCGCGCCGTTCTCGCCCATCAGCGCATGAACCTCGCCCGGCAGCACATCGAAGTCGACGCTGAACAGCACCTGGACCTCGCCAAATGACTTGGAAATACGCTCCGCCACGAGCACGGGTGTCCGCGCCTCGCCCCCAACCGATGTCATGCAATCCTCCCGGCGGTCCTCCACCGCTCTGACGTCTGGTGTAAACCTTTACATGGGCGATGTAAAGGTTTACATCATCGCATCATGGGGACAATGTGAGCCCTGCCGGCTTTCGCAGCCGCAACAGGAACGGTAAGGTCTCCAACGATTCCATGCGGATAGGGGGATGGAGCCGCGTGCCTGAACAAGCACCAGCGACGATCGAGGACGTGGCACGCATCGCGGAAGTGTCGATCGCGACGGTGAGCCGTGCGATCCACACGCCGGACAAGGTGGCAAAATCGACCCGCCAGCGCGTCAATCAGGCCATCGCCATCACCGGCTACACGACCAATGCCATGGCCCGTTCGCTGCGCATGGGCCGGTCGAACATGATCCTGATCCTGGCCCCCGACATCGGCGATCCGAACTTCTCGTCGACCCTGATTGGGCTGGAAAACGAGGCTCGCGCCCATGGCTACGGCGTCTTGATCGGCCACACCCAGAATGACCCGGAACGCGGCCTTGAATATCTGAAATTCCTGAGCTCCGGCCAGGCGACCGGCCTTGTTCTGTTTACCGGCCACGAGCCTTTCGGCCATCAGGTACTCGGCCAGCGTCTGCCGCCGTCGGTCGCCGTGTTCGAACCCGTCTTCGGCTCGAAGATCTCCTATGTCGGCGTCGACGATGTCGCCGGTGCCAGAAAGGCCGCCGAACACCTCCTGTCTTCCGGCCACCGCTCCATCGCCTTCATCGGCGACAGCAAGACCAGACTTGGCCACCAACGCCGCCGCCAGGGCTTCGACAAGGCGCTTGATGCCGCGCGCATCCCGCCGAACCAGCGCTTTGTGCTGGAAGGCGAAGGCACGATCGAAAGCGGCCGACTCGCCGTCGAACAGCTCTTCATGCGCGATCAGCTTCCGACGGCCTTCATGTGCGTCAACGACGCCACCGCCGTCGGCGTCATCAACGGCCTCACCGCCCGCGGCTACGACCTGCCGCACGACTTTTCCGTCATCGGCTTCGACGACGTACCCCAAGCGACCTATCTGAACCCCGCGCTCACCACCATCCGCCAACCCCGCACGGCCATCGGCCGCCAGGCCATGGCACTGCTGATCAAGTCGCTGGGTGATCGGACGCTGGAGCGCCAGGAAATCCTGCTAATGCCGGACCTGATCGTCCGGGGGTCGGTGACGGGACCGGTGAAGCGCTGAGTCACGGGCTCCCGAAGCGACCCGCTCGGACCCATATCGGCTCTAGGCCGTTGACCGAGCGCACCCTATCTCTGCAGATCAACCTCAACTCACCTGCCCACCAATCGGAATGCCCTCATGAGTGTCGCCTTCACCAAGGAAGAGAGTTCGGAGACCGCAGCAGAAACCCATCTGCCGGATCGCCCAATCTCACCTCATCCAAACCTCGTGACGGCAGAAGGCATGAGGCTGCTTGAGGCTCAAGCCGAAGATGCCCGCGCCGCCTATCTCGCCGCGCAGGCGGTCGAGGACATCAACGAGCGCCGCCGCCAGTCGGCCGTCCCCTACCGCGATCTGAAATACCTGACCGAACGGCTGCGCACCGCCCAGGTCATCCCCGCGCCGGAGAGCAATGCCGTCGTGGCCTTTGGCAGTACGGTGACCTTCGAGCGGGACGACGGCCGTGTGCAGACCTACCGCATCGTCGGCGAGGACGAGGCCGACCCGAAGACCGGCTCCATTTCCTTTGTCTCGCCGGTCGCGAGTCGATTGATGGGCAAGGCTGTAGGGGACGTTGTGACGGTCGGCGACCAGGAATTGGAGATTACCGCGATCGGGTGACGGTCGGCACCGCCCGCACCACCGTCATCCTCGGGCTTGTCCCGAGGATCCACTGCCGTCTGCTGGAAACTCAACGCTTCAGGCGACCGCTGCGCCCGCTCGGCATTTCTCAACCGTCCTCCTGCAGCCGACTTCGGTAGATCCTCGGGACAAGCCCGAGGATGACGACGGTTGAACAATGCAGAAGGCCGAGACGCTTGCGCGCCCCGGCCCCAGTCGCGCTCGTACACCCAGCAATCAAACGTAGCGGTTGACCACGTTTTCCAGCAGTTCCTGCTTGCCGGAAACCGGCTTCGGATTGACGTTCTGGGCTTCGACGCGGGCGGCGATGGCGTCGAGGCTTTCCTCGCCGCGCAGCATCTTCTGGTTCTCCGGCTTGTCCCAGCCGGCATAACGCGCGCTGAGCGGGCCAGACAGGGCCTTGTCCTCGATCATCTTGGCAGCCGCCTTCAGACCACGGGCGCAGCAGTCCATGCCGCCGATATGGCCGATCAGCAGGTCTTCAGCGTCGAGCGACTGACGACGCAGCTTGGCGTCGAAGTTCGTGCCACCGGTGGTGAAGCCGCCGCCGGACAGGACTTGGTAGTAGGCCAGCGCCATTTCCGGCACATTGTTCGGGAACTGGTCGGTATCCCAGCCGGACTGGTAGTCGTTGCGGTTCATGTCGATCGAGCCGAAGATGCCGAGCGCATTGGCGAGCGCCAGCTCATGTTCGAACGAATGGCCGGCAAGGATCGCGTGGCCCTGCTCGATGTTGACCTTCACTTCCTTCTCGAGGCCATATGCCTTGAGGAAGCCGTAGACCGTCGCGACATCGTAGTCGTACTGGTGCTTCGACGGCTCCTGCGGCTTCGGCTCGATCAGGATCGCGCCCTTGAAGCCGATCTTGTGCTTGTATTCCACCACGAGGTTCAGGAAGCGGCCCATCTGGTCCATTTCCTTCTTGAGGTCGGTATTGAGCAGGGTTTCATAGCCTTCGCGACCGCCCCACAGCACGTAGTTCTCGCCACCGAGCTTCAGGGTCGCGTCCATGCAGGTCTTCACGGTCGCTGCTGCGAAGGAGAAAACATCCGGATCGGGATTTGTCGCGGCGCCCGACATATAGCGGCGATGCGAGAACATGTTCGCCGTCCCCCAGAGCAGCTTGACACCGGTCTCTTCCTGCTTCTTGGCAAAGTAGTCGACGATCTCGTTCAGGTTCTTGGTGTTCTCGGCGAAGCTGTTGCCCTCGGGGCGAACGTCGGCATCGTGGAAGCAGTAGTAAGGCGTGCCGAGCAGCTGGAAGAATTCGAAGGCAACATCGGCCTTCATCTTCGCCGCATCCATCGTGTCCTTGAACCACGGGCGCTCGAAGGTGTTTCCGCCGAAGGGGTCGGTGCCCGGCCATACGAACGTGTGCCAATAGGCGATCGCAAAGCGCAGATGGTCTTCCATGCGCTTGCCGAGAACGACTTCGTCCGGGTTGTAATGGCGGAAAGCCAGCGGATTGGTGCTGCCTTCGCCTTCATATTTGATCTTCTGGATATTGCCGAAAAAGCCTGTGCTCATGGGTAGTCCTCCTTGGTGTGTTGTGACCACCCTCCCCTTGAGGGGGAGGGTCGGACCGTAAGGTCCGGGGTGGGGTGATGGCTTCGCAGCCCCTCATCCGCCTGCCGGCACCTTCTCCCCGTGAATGGGGAGAAGGACATGCGCCGCCACCGTTACCGTCCCCTCTCCCCGCCTGCGGGGAGAGGGTCAGGGTGAGGGGCAAATCTTTCAAAGTCCTCGGATCGCCGGATAAAGCGCCCGGTAACGGCCATAGGCCGTCTCATATGCCGAAGTGAGATCCTTGACGGGCTCCACCGTCTCCGCCGTTTCCGGCGCGGTGCAAACCGACAGCGGATCGGCACCGGTCGCCGCGATCAGCCCGAGGCGGGCGGCACCGAAGGCCGCGCCGAAGTCCCCGTCAGCGGGAATGTCGACCGGCATGTCGAGTGCCGTCGCAATCGAGGACAACCAGTAGCGCGAGCGCGAACCGCCACCGATCGCCGTCACGCGGTCGATCTTGGTGCCGGCGGATTTCAAAGCCTCGAGGCTGTCACGAATGGCGAAGGTCACCCCTTCCAGCACCGCCTGGGTCAGTACGGCGCGATCGCTCTCATGGCCAAGCCCGATAAAGGCACCCCGGATCTTCGCGTCATTGTGCGGCGTGCGTTCGCCCGAGAGGTAAGGCAGGAAGGTCACTCCGGTCGGTGCCTTCAGCGCATCGCCGAGTTCACCAGTCAGTTCGCCGGCGGATTTGCCGGTGACACCAGAGTGCCAGTTCAGCGCATCGGTTGCCGACAGGATGACGCCCATCTGGTGCCAGGTCTTGGGCAGCGCGTGGCAGAAGGCGTGCACGGCACTTTCCGGCTTCGGCAGATAGGAGGCATTGGCCGCAAAGAGAACACCCGATGTACCCAGAGAGACGAAGGCCTGGCCTTCCGCAACCGTCCCCATGCCGCAGGCAGAGGCCGCATTATCCCCTGCCCCACCGGCGACAACGACATCAGAGCCCAGGCCCCATTTTTCAGCCAGCTCGGCGCGCAGGGTACCGGCGCGATCCGTGCCCTCAACGAGACCCGGCATCTGCTCGACGGTCAGGCCCGTGGCCTCCAGCAACTCGCTCGACCAGGCACGCTTGCCCGTATCGAGCCAGCTGGTGCCCGCCGAGTCCGACATGTCGGAGAGATATTCCCCCGTCAGCCAGAAGCGCAGATAATCCTTGGGCAGCAACACCTTGGCGACCTTCGCGAAGGTCTCCGGCTCGTTGTTCTTCACCCAAGCGAGCTTCGGTGCGGTGAAGCCAGGAAAAACGATGTTGCCGGTCAGCGCCCGGAAGCGCGGATTGGCATCGAGGACTGCCGCTTCCGCATGGCTGCGCGTATCATTCCAGAGAATGCAGGGCCGAAGCACCCGCCCCTTGGCGTCAACAAGCGTCGCGCCATGCATATGGCCGGAAAGGCCGATGCCCCGCACGGCTGCCAGTTCCTTTGGATGCGAGGCCTTGAGTGCCGCAACGGCCTCTTCCGTGGCACGCAGCCAGTCGCCCGGCGCCTGCTCCGACCAGCCCGGATGCGGCCGCTGCACGGTGAGCGCCGCGTGACCGACACCGATGACACGCTGCTGATCGTCGATCAGCATGGCCTTCACGCTTGATGTGCCGAGATCCAGTCCGAGATACATGGATAACCTCCCATTGCTCTGCCTCTCAGGGCAGATTGTCCTTCAAGAATATGTCGATACGAATGCGCTCTTGGGCAGCCACGACCGGCAGCCCGTCGGCTTTGGCTTTCAGCACGCGAATGGCGCTGCGCACCTCATGACCCGCATCCTGATTGAGGACGGCATCGATCAAGCCCGACCGCAACGCCGCGCGCGTCGTTTCTGTCAACTCGTGTGCCACGACCACGGGGCGCCGATCTTCCGGTCGCCGTTGAAGGGCCCGGATGAGACCCCGGTTGCCGGCACCAAGACTGTAAAGAGCGACGATGTCGTCCTGGATCGCGAACATCTCAGAAACGAGCCGCTCCACGACATCGGGATCGTCACGCCCCTCCAGCACAGGCATCAGGTTGAGATGGGCGAAATCCGAAGCCATGACAGACGCGAAGGCCTCGTAGCGTTCACGATGGTCGCGTACCAGCATGGAGCCTGCCAGCACGGCAACCTTGCCCTGTCGACCGCCGGCGAAACGACCGAGAAGGCTGGCGGCGGTGCGCCCCGCCGCTGTATTATCAATACCCGCATAGTGATCGCGCTGAGACCCCGAGAGGTCCGAGACCAGGGTCACCAACGGTATCCCGGCAGCAACCACATCGGCTGCCGCAGCCGCGACCTCGGGTGCATCGACGGCAACGAAGGCAATGCCGGCGGGCTGTTCCGCCGCCGCATCCCTCAGCGCTTCGGCGAGGGCCGGCCCGTCAAAAGCCGGCACATCGACGAGACGGATCGCAACGCGCTCGACGCCGGCGCGGTCTCGCGCCTCGTCGAGCGCAAGCCTCAAGCCTCGCATGAAGGAATTGTCGTTGGACGGAATGAGGAAGGTCAGCGAATAGGTCCGCCCCTTGGCAAGATTGGCGGCCGCCACATCCCGCACGAAGCCAAGTTCAACCACCGCCTGGTCGACCTTCTCCCGAGTGCGCGCGCTCACCCCCGGACGCCGGTTCAGCACCCGGTCGACGGTGGCCAGGCTCACGCCCGCAAGGCTTGCGATGTCATGGACGGTCGGCTTCATTCTCTCCTCCGGCGCCTGTCCTACACCAGAGGATGAGGTACGTAAATCAGAATTCGATGTACGTACCTCAGTTTTTTTCGGGTCACCGTATCACGGCATACCCATGAGCTTAAGGCAAGGCGGCCGCCTCGATGAGATACGTCATGCGCCCTCCCACGGCTTCCTGGCGAAATGCCAGATAGTAGGGCGGCAAGGAAATCGGTAATCGCTCCGCGCGATCCACCGCCATCGCCTGCGCGAAGGTGTCGGGATCCGTCGCCTGAAGGGTCACGGTGTTTCCCTCGGCGCCGACGATACGCAGTGGAATGTCGCCCGGCATCCGCGCGATAAAGGTCGCAGCAATATCGCCTTCCATGTAACCCGACAGTTGCAACATGGCGGTCAGGTCGTGGTGGAATGCCGTTTCATCCCGCGCCTTATTGTTGTGCCAGGAGCACAAGGGCATCAGGTAACAGGTGCCGCCGTCATCGACTATTCCATCGGAGTTGGGGGTCATGTGTCCCCCGACATTGAACTGCGGGTGCGTGGACTGTCCGCCTGGTAGCGGAGAGGTGACGTAGCACGGCCCGTTTATGCCGTAATGAATCAGCAGACCCTTCCAGCTTAAATTGTCAATCTCCGGATCGCCGTCGCTGCCGTCGACATTGTAGAGGGTCCCGGAATAGTCCACGCGCGCGGCGCCAGTGGATTCTAGACGAATCCCCGTATAGCGTTTGGCGAACTCCAGCAGTTTCTGCACTGCAATTGGTTCACTCATCTGCATGCTCCTCTGTTGGCCACCCCGACGGAATGTCGGTGCGCCCACCAAGAATTACACGCAAAAATAGATTAGTAAATCTATTGCAACCTAATGTCCGGCACCGGCGGGCGCAGCCGCCTTCGGCTTCTTCAGAAGAAGCGCCATGAAAACGAGGCAAGTGAACAGCACCGTCAACCCCATGAACACGTCCATGAAGGACAGGAGCCAGGCCTGTTGGGTCACCATCCCCGACAGTTTCTTGACGGCCACGGCAGTACCGTCGAGGCCGTAGCTGTCGTAATTGGCGCCAACGCTGGCCAGCCAGTCCAACGCCGCCCGATTGCTCCACGACACCTGCTCGGAGAGACGCGCATAGTGATCGTCGGTGCGCTGCGTCAGCATGGTGTTGATGATCGCCAGTCCCACGGCGCCACCGAGGTTTCGAGTCAGGTTGAAGAGGCCGGAAGCATTCTTGATACGATCCGGCGGCAGTGTGCCCAGCGCCAGATTGTTGATCGGAACCATGCAGATCATCAGCGAGCAACCGCGCAGGATCTGCGGCACGAGCAGTTCGTAGAAATCCCAGTCGGGGGTAATGCCGGTCATGAGATAGGTGCCGAGCGCAAAACCGGCAAACCCGATCATCATCATCGCGCGCGGATCCATCTTGTTCGAGAGGATACCGGCCACGGGCGCCGTGAGGAACATGGCAGCGCCCGACACGAACATCGTCTCGCCGATCATCATGGAGTCGTACCCGCGGATACGCCCGAGATAGAGCGGGTAGAGATAGGTCAGCCCGTAGAGCCCCACCCCCATGACGAAGGAGAACAGTGACCCGAACGCGAAGTTCGCGTTGGAGAAGGCCCGAAGATCAACCACCGGCAACTGCGCCTTGAACACGCGCCGAAAGAAGACCAGTGCACCCACCGTCATGGTGATCGTGCCGATGACAATGTGCTGATCGTTGAACCAGTCCTTGTTGTTGCCTTCCTCCAGAACATATTCGAGCGAGCCGAGGAAAATGGCCATGGAAGCCAACCCCCACCAGTCGAAGATCTTGAAGAGTTTCAGATCCGGCTTGTCGAAATCGATCAGGCTCCACGCGGCCGCCGCGACCAGCATGCCGGGGATCACGTTGATCAGGAACAGCCAGTGCCAAGACATGGCATGGCTGATATAGCCGCCGATCGTCGGCCCGATGGTTGGCGCGAGCGTGGCAACCAGCCCGACCATGGGCGACACGATGCTACGCTTGGAAGGCGGGAAGATCGTGAAGGCGGCCGCGAAGACGGAGGGGATCATGCCGCCGCCGATAAAGCCCTGGATCGCCCTGTAGACGATCATCTGCTCGATATTGGTGGCGGTCGCGCAAAGCGCGCTGGACAGCGTGAAGCCGGCCGCGCAGATCGTGAACAGCACGCGGGTCGACAGGATCCGCGCGAGCACCCCCGACAACGGGATCATGATGACTTCGGCGATCAGATAGGAGGTCTGCACCCACGCAACTTCATCCGAGCCGGCACCAAGGCCCGCCTGGATTTCGGCCAGCGAGGCAGAAACGATCTGGATGTCGAGGATCGACATGAACATGCCGAACACCATGGCGAGAAATGCGAAGACCCGCCTTGGGTCCATGCGCTCATCGACGCCCGACTGACCTGCAGCAGACGAGACCGGAGCAGCACCCGGGGATGTAACCGTGGCCATGGGCGGCCCTTTCCAGACGAGACCCGACCGATATATTTACTGCTTGGCAGCGACCGCTTGCGCGTCCGGTGCCGTGCGGGTGTCAACGTCGACGATGACACTCAGGCCCGCGCGCAGGTGACCACCCGCCAGCGCATCCTTTGGCAAGGCGATCCGCACCGGCACGCGTTGAACGACCTTGGTGAAGTTACCGGTCGCGTTCTCCGCCGGCAGCATCGAGAAGATGGCTCCCGAGGCTGGAGCAATCGACGTGACGGTTCCTTCCAGCGGCTCTTCGCCATAGGCATCGACATGGATCGAGACCTTGGAGCCAGGCACCAGATGGGCGATCTGCGTCTCCTTGAAGTTGGCCTCGATATAGAGCTCACTGGTCGGCACCAAGGCGGCGAGCCGCTTGCCGGCCGAAACCAGGTCGCCCGCCTGGACGGCAAGGTTGCCGACGACACCGTCATAGGGTGCCTTCAGGACGGTAAAATCGAGGTCACGCTGCGCCTTCTGGATGGCGAGATCCTGCAGCCGGACAGTGGAGAGCGCTTCTTCGCGCTGCGCCTTCAACAGGCTGAGATTGGCCTCTGCCGAAGCGACGGCTGCTTCACCGGCAACGAGGTTCGCATTGGCCTGATCGAGCGCGACCTTCGCATTGTCGAGATCGGCCGTCGTGCCGACAGATTTGGCAGCGAGATCGGTCGCCCGCTTCGCGGTGATTTCGGCGCCTCGAACGGACGCCTGAAGCGCGCCGAGCTGGGCCTTGGCCTGCGCCACGCTGGCCTCCCCGCCGGTGATCTGTGCATCGATCCGCTTGACGGCAAGTTCCGCACTCTGCTTGCTCGCGACAGCCTGATCATAGGCGATGCGATAATCGCCGCCATCGAGCGTGACCAAGGGGTCACCGGCATGGACGATTTGGTTGCTGTCGACGTTCACCTTCTCGACATAACCCGAGATCTTCGGCGAGATGATCGCAATGTCACCTTCGATATAGGCGTCTTCGGTCGACACCATGAAGCGGCCATTGGTCCACCACTCATAGCCGTACCAACCCGCACCCGCGAGCAGAACGGCGAGCACCACCGGCAGCACCGGGCTGCGGCGCTTCTTGGGCTGCCCAGCCTCGCTGACAGCGGCCGTCTGGGCCGCAGCGGCCGGCTGCGCCTCGGCGGAAGGGGTCCCTGGTTCGAGCTGCGTCTCGGACGCATCTTCATTCCGTTCAAGGGGACTGGAGGTGGAACGAAGGGCGGTGGATCTGTGCGTCGCGGACATGGGCTGAGAACCAGGGATTGGATTAATACTTTCGAACTGAACCGTTCGGTTCGATTGACATATAGACTTCCGTACCTCATATCAAGGGGCAAGAAGGAGCTGAAAGCACACTCCAATCGCGTAGCGTTAAGATTTGGACAAATCATGTCGAAACTGAGCATTGACCAGCAGATGATACCGGAATCCATGGCCGCCCCGACGGCCGGCATGGGCCGGTTCGCCGCGGGCGCCGACCCGATCAAGCGCGGCCAGATTCTGGACGGGGCGCACCGCGTGTTCATGAAGATGGGCTATGACGCGGCGAGCATGAACGATGTCACGCGTGAAGCCGGTGTGTCGAAGGGAACGATCTACGTTTACTTCCAGAGCAAGGAAGAACTCTTCGCCGCCTTGATCGAGCGCGCCAAGGGCCTTTTCGCCGAGAGCATTCGCGACCTGCTGGCCCATCAGCCCGATCCGGAAGAAGGCCTTCGCCAATTCGGATTGGCCTTTATCCGCCAGATCTTTCAATCCGAGATGATCCCGGCCATGCGGATTTTGCTCGGCCTCGTCGACCGCATGCCGACGCTCTGTCAGCGCTTTTTCGCGTCGTCGCCCAGCAATGCACGCACCATCCTGAAGGATTATCTCGACGCGCATGTTAAATCTGGCTACTTCGACATCGCCGACACCTCCATGGCGGCCATGCAATATATCGAGCTTGTGACGGGCGCCTACATGAAGGGCCGTCTGTTCAACGAGATCGCCGAGACGCCGCCCGCCGAAGAGATCGACCGCGTGATCGACGGCGGTCGCGCCGTCTTCATGGCCGCTTATAGGCGCAAGCCCGACGCTTCCTGAGGCATTGCCACTGGGGTGGCCTTGCCAACTGCGATGTTTTGCCCCACATCCACCGTCGCTGACCCTCGCGCACGGAACCCAAAAACATGCAGGACTATCTTCCGCTTCTTCAGGACCCCACCGCCTGGGTCGCCCTGGTGACACTCGTGGTCATGGAGGTCGTGCTCGGCATCGACAACCTGATCTTCATCTCGATCCTGACCAACAAGCTTCCGGAAGAGATGCGCGAACGCGCCCGCCGCATCGGCATCGGCCTTGCTCTGATCATGCGCCTCGCTTTGCTTGGCACCGTCGCCTGGATCGTCCAGCTGACCACGCCGATCTTCGAACTGTTCGGCCACGGTTTCTCCTGGAAGGACCTGATCCTCATTGCCGGCGGTCTCTTCCTCGTCTGGAAGGCCACCAAGGAAATTCACCACAGCGTTGATCCGGTCGATCACGAAGAGGATTTTATCGCCTCCTCTGCCACCACGACTTTTGCCAGCGCCATCGGCCAGATCCTGCTGCTCGACCTCGTCTTCTCGATCGACAGCATCATCACGGCCGTCGGCATGACCCCGCATCTGCCAATCATGGTGATTGCCGTCATCGCCGCCGTCACGGTGATGCTCCTGGCCGCCACGCCGCTGGCCAACTTCATCGCCAAGAACCCGACCGTCGTCATGCTCGCGCTCGGCTTCCTGCTGATGATCGGCACGACCCTGATTGCCGAAGGCATGGGTTTCCACGTGCCCAAAGGCTACATTTACGCGGCCATGGCCTTCTCGGCGCTCGTCGAGGTCCTCAACATGTTCGCCCGGCGCAAACGCGCGAGCGACCGCAAGGGCAAGACCACGCTGCACTGAGCTGGCTCTCCCGCATCCTGCTCCGTCCGAAGCGCGCTTCGGGCGGACATTCTTGTTTGACGGAACCCATTGCCGCGGTGATCATTGGACGCAATGATTGAGAGCCGCATCCCGCCGCCGGAGCACCATGACCTACGAGCAAATCCTCGCCTTCGGCCTGATCGCCGTGATGATGGCGGCCTTTCTATGGGAAAAATTCCGCTATGATGTGGTCGCCTGCGTCGCCCTCATCGCAGCAGTCTCCCTTGGCCTGCTTCCTGCCAAGGACGCTTTTTCCGGGTTTTCCGATGATCTGGTGATCATCGTCGGCAGCGCGCTGGTCGTCAGCGCCGGTGTCGCCCGCTCCGGCGTCGTTGATCTCGCCATTAAGAAGTTCTTCCCGGCGCTGTCTTCGCTACACGGTCAGATGCTGTTGCTGCTGATTACCGTCACGGTCCTCTCCGCCTTTATCAAGAACATTGGCGCACTCGCGATCATGATGCCGGTGGCTTTCCAGTTCGCTCGCCGTTCAAACGTACCGCCTTCAGTCTTCCTGATGCCCATGGCCTTTTCGGCCCTGCTCGGCGGGTTGATGACCCAGATCGGCACCTCGCCCAACATCGCAGTCTCCCGCCTGCGGCAGGAACTGACGGGCGAACCTTTCACCATGTTCGACTTCACGCCGGTCGGCGCGACGCTTGCCGTCGCCGGCATCATTTTCCTGATTTTCTTCTACTGGCTGGTTCCGCGCCGGGAGAACCAGAACCCCTCGCTGCAGGAAGCGCTGGAAGGCTCCAGCTTCGCCACGGAAGCGCACATACCGCCGCAGTCACCCTTCATCCAGAGACCGCTGCACCAGCTGCTCAAGATCGCCGAGGGCGAGGTCACCGCTTCGGCCGTGCTGCGCGGCGAGACCCGCCTATCGCCTTTCCCCGATATCCTGTTGCACGCGGAAGATATCCTGCTGCTTGAGGGCCCTTCCGAGGCGCTGGACCGGATCGTCTCCCAGGCCAACCTAAGCCTGGCCGGCAATGTCAGCCCGCGCGCCGGACGTGGCGATCTCTCCTCGATCGAAGCCGTGATCGGCCGGGGGTCCCCGCTGATCGGACAGACGGCTCAGGAGCTGTCGCTCGTCCACACCTACGGCGTCAATCTGCTGGCCGTCAGCCGACAGGGCAAGCGCATCCGCGAGCGGCTGGGACAACTGACCCTGCGCTCCGGCGACGTGGTTTTGCTCCAGGGCCTGCGCGCGCAAATGCCTTCGATCCTGACCGAACTCGGCTGCCTACCGCTTGCCGAGCGGGAGATCTTGCTCGGCACCAGCCGAAACGTGCTGATTCCGCTCGCGATCCTCGTTATCGCGATGGGAGCGACCGCTCTCGGCATCGCGCCCGTCGCAATGGCCTTCTTCACCGCCGCGCTGGCGATGGTGGCCTTCGGCGTGATCCCGGTCAGCGAAGTCTACCGAGCCGTCGACGGACCGATCCTAGTCATGCTGGCGGCCCTCATTCCCGTGGCAGACACGCTGCGCACATCGGGCGGCAGCGACGTCATCGCCGGATGGCTCAACACTGTGGCCGGCGGACTGCCGGCTTGGGGTGCCGTCGCCATGATCCTGCTGACGGCGATGGCCGTCACGCCCTTCCTCAACAATGCCGCCACGGTTCTCGTCATGGCACCGATCGCCGCGAGCTTTGCGACCGGCCTGGGCTACAAGCCTGAAGCCTTTCTGATGGCGGTAGCGATCGGTGCGGGCTGCGACTTCCTTACCCCGATCGGCCACCAATGCAACACGCTGGTTATGGGACCTGGAGGATACAGGTTTTCGGATTACCCAAGGCTCGGTCTACCATTGTCGATCTTGATCGTGCTGGTTTCCGTGCCGGCCTTGCTGATGGTCTGGCCGGTCAACTGACCGGCTCGAAACGCAAATACACGCAAAGAAAAACCTGCGTCGGCGGGACGCAGGTTTTCCTTGGGGCGGGGACTTGGGGGAGAGCGCAGGCCGGACGGTTAAGGGGCTCGCCTGCCATTTCGTTGGCCACGGAAAGAAACCGGAAAAACTCCCGTGTTCCCCATATCCCGTCGCGTCCGGTTGGCACGGCCTGCGCTCTGCCACTAGAACGCGGGCAACGGCTTCGGGTTCCGCACCTCTAAAGATTTTTTTGACGATTTTTTCGGAGAGCCTCCAGAGAACCTCGGCATCAGTGGTTTTTCTTGACGCAAAGGCCTGAATATGGCCTAAGGCCACCCGGTGGAACCGGCGCGCGCCTCATTGTTTCCTCGCCCGTTTCCGGCCTGCCGCCACACAGATTTTGCACATTGTCCCGATCGGGCGCACAAGCGCCAGGTCCCCCGCACGCACCACGAGCTGAATTCCATGACCACATCAGGCGTCCGCGTCCGCATCGCACCCTCCCCGACCGGCGAACCCCATGTCGGGACCGCCTATATCGCGCTGTTCAACTACCTCTTCGCCAAGAAATTCGGCGGCGAGTTCATCCTGCGCATCGAGGACACCGACGCGACCCGTTCCACGGCCGAATTCGAGCAGAAGGTGCTGGACGCGCTGAAATGGACCGGCCTCACCTGGTCGGAAGGTCCCGATGTCGGCGGCCCCTACGGTCCTTATCGCCAGTCCGAACGCAAGGATATCTACCGTCCCTTCGTCGACCAGATGCTGCGCGACGGCGGTGCCTTCCGCTGTTTCTGCACGCCCGAGCGCCTGGAAAGCATGCGCGAAGCCCAGCGCGCCGCCGGCAAGCCCCCCGGCTATGACGGCCTCTGCCTGCATCTGAAGGCCGAGGAAGTGACCGCCCGCGTCGAAGCCGGCGAGCCGCATGTCGTGCGCCTGAAGGTTCCGACCGAAGGCTCCTGCGATTTCCACGACGGCGTCTATGGCGATGTCTCGATCCCGTGGGAAAGCGTCGACATGCAGGTCCTCCTCAAGGGCGACGGCATGCCGACCTATCACATGGCAAACGTCGTCGACGACCATCTGATGAAGATCACCCACGTCGCCCGCGGCGAGGAGTGGCTGGCTTCGGTGCCGAAGCACATCCTGATCTACAAGCATCTCGGCCTTGAGCCGCCAAAATTCATGCACCTGTCGCTGATGCGCAACCACGACAAGTCGAAGCTGTCGAAGCGCAAGAACCCGACCTCGATCTCCTACTATTCGGCTCTCGGCTACCTGCCGGAAGCGCTGATGAACTTCCTCGGCCTGTTCTTCATCCAGATCGCCGAAGGCGAAGAACTGCTGTCGATGGAAGAACTGATCGAAAAGTTCGACCCGGAAAATCTCTCCAAGGCCGGCGCGATCTTCGACATCCAGAAGCTCGACTGGCTGAACGGCCGCTGGCTGCGCGAGAAGCTGACCCCGGAAGATTTCGTCGCCCGCGTGCTCGACTGGGCCCAGGAAAACGACCGTCTGGTCGAAGGCCTGAAGCTCGCCCAGAGCCGCGTCACCAAGCTCGGCGAAGTCCCGCCGCTCGCCGGCTTCCTGCTGGCAAACGACGTCGGCCTCACGCCCGCCTCCTTCGGTGGCCTGAAGACCAGCCCGGCCGAGACGCTCGAAATCGTCACCACCGTCCAGGCGGATCTCGAAAAGATCCTCGAATGGAATGTCACGACCATCGAGGAAGAGCTGCGTGCGATCTCCGAGCGCCTGAACAAGAAGCTCCGCGTCGTAACCCCGCCCCTCTTCGTCGCCGTCTCCGGCAGCCAGCGTTCGCTGCCGCTGTTTGACTCAATGGCGCTGCTCGGCCGCTCGGTCGTGCGCCAGCGCTTGAAGGTGGCAATCCAGGTGCTGACCGCGATGGCGGGTGCGCAGAACTGAGGGAAAGCCCCTCCCCCTTGTGGGGAGGGGTTGGGGAGGGGTTTTACCCTGAGCAAGACGCCTCCCCTCCCCGTCGCTTCGCTCCGACCCTCCCCACAAGGGGGAGGGTTGACCGAGCCAGCCGCACCGGCGAACTAAAACGAACACAGCCGCAAAAGGCAAACACACGATGACCGAACAGAAGACCGAAACCGCCCTCTCCTCCGACCCGACGGAAGTCCGCCGCCAGAAGCTTGACCAGCTGCGCAAGACCGTCGGCGACGTCTATCCGGCGCATTTCCACCGCACGCTGACCAATGCGGAATTCGCCGAGAAATACGCGAGCCTCGAGCCAGATCAGGAGTCGGAAGACATCGTCACGGTCGCCGGTCGCGTCTATTCCTCACGCAATTCCGGCATGTTCATGGATATCCACGACGCCTCGGGCAAGATCCAGATCTTCTCCCACAAGGACACGACGCCGGAGGAAGCCCGCGCGCTTCTGCCGATGATCGACCTCGGTGACATCATCGGCGTCAAGGGCCAGGTGCGCCGGACGAAGCGTGGTGAGCTGACCATCAACGCCCATGAAATCACCATGCTGACCAAGACACTCCTCCCGATGCCGGAGAAGTATCATGGTCTCTCCGACATCGAGCTGCGCTACCGCAAGCGCCACCTCGACATCCTCACCAACGAGGATTCCAAGCTCCGCTTCCTGCAGCGCTCGAAGATCATATCCGGTCTGCGCCGCTTCATGGAAGGCGAAGGCTTCCTCGAAGTCGAGACCCCGATGCTGCAGACGGTCTATGGCGGCGCCACCGCCGACCCGTTCAAGACCTTCCACAACACGCTGAAAATGGACATGTATCTGCGCATTGCGCCGGAACTGTTTTTGAAGCGCACCCTGGTTTCGGGCCTTGCCGACAAGGTGTTCGAGGTCAACCGCAACTTCCGCAACGAAGGTGTGTCGACCCGCCACAATCCCGAATTCACCATGATGGAATGCTACTGGGCCTATGCCGACTATGAGGACGTCATGGGCCTCGTCGAGCGCCTGTTCGAAAGCCTCGCGGTCGCCATCCATGGCTCGACGGACGTCGTCTATGGCGACAAGACGCTGTCCTTCAAGGGTCCGTTCAAGCGGGTGCCGATGCCCGACGCCGTCAAGGAAGCGACCGGCATCGACTTCCTGGCGATGAAGACCGACGAGGAAGCCCGCACCGCCGCCAAGGCCGCTGGCTTTGCGGTCGAGAAGGACTGGACCTGGGGCGAATGCCTCGCCTTCATCTTCGAAGAGAAGGTCGAGGGCACGCTGATCCAGCCGAGCCACGTCACGCATTTCCCCAAAGACATCTCGCCCTTTGCCAAGGAAGTTCCGGGCGAGCCGCGCCTCGTCGAGCGTTTCGAGACCTATTGCAACGCCTGGGAAGTCGGCAACGCCTTCTCCGAACTGAACGACCCGGAAGAGCAGCGCAAGCGCATGGTCGAGCAGCTCGAACAGGCCCATTCGCGCGGCGAAAAGGACAAGCAGCTCGACGACGAATTCCTCGATGCCATCGACCAGGGCATGCCGCCCGCCGGCGGCCTCGGCATCGGCGTCGACCGTCTGATCATGCTCTTAACCAACGCCCCGTCGATCCGCGACGTCATCCTCTTCCCAGCCCGCCGCAACAAAGCGGATTGAGCACGCGGAAGAGCGTTAGAACGAAGAAACCCCGGCCGGAAGCCGGGGTTTCTTCGTTTTTAAACCTGGATTGAACGTGATCGCGTCAATGGCTGACGTCGATGAACCTCGAATTCAGTGTCCCGCCTTGGCTTCCTCCGCCGGCAGAACTTTCTTCGGCGGCAGCACCCCTTCGTCCTCCGCCGGGGCAATCGAACCTTCGGCGGCGTGATCGGCAGAGGCTGCCTGCGTGCCCGTTCCGTGGTCGGCAGCCGAGCCGTGCTGTTCCGAAGCAGCCGGCTGCGCAGCCACGCCGCTCTCCGGCTCGATCGGCTGAGACCGCATCTTCTCCAGCCAGGCCGCACCGTGATCGGCACCGCCGGCACCGGCCTCACCGGACGTCTCGGCGGGCCCGGCCTTCTCCGCAGAGGCTGCAGGCTCGTCGGTGCCCCCGAGGCCGACCATGCTCTTCAGCGACGAGAACCAGCCACCGTCTTCCGAAGGTGCCTCTGCGCTCGCAGCCTCGTGGCTTGCCTCTTCTGGCACAGCAGCGTCGTGCCCCGTCGCTGCATCCACCGGGGTTTCCACCACAGGAACTTCGGTTTCGTGTACTGCCGGGGCGGCCACCTCTTCGCCGTTCGCAGCACCGGCGTGTCCATCGGCGCTGCCGTGGTCGCCGCCATCCTGTTCGGGCGCAGACGCATGATCGCTTGCGCCTGCCTGTGCCGCGTCGCCGTGTTCGCTCACCGCACCGCTTTCCGGTGCCTTTGCGTGATCGCCGCTCGCCTCACCATGCGCGGCGGGCTCCGTGCCGTGTCCGTCGGTGGGCAGACCGGCGCTGTCTTCGGCCGGCGCCGCATGGCCCTCGCCATCGCCGTGATCGGCCGCCGCCGGATCACCATGCCCGTCGGCGGGTGCTTCGCCATGGCCAGCATCGGCCGCACCACCATGGCCTTCGGCCGGCGCATCGTCGCCGCCAAGGCCGACCATGCCCATCAGCGAGGCCATCCAGCCCTTGCTTTCGCCGCCGTGGTCGGCGACCGGTGTCTCCGCCCCATGCTCACCCGCAGGCGCTTCACCATGGCCATCGGCCGGCGCTTCTCCATGAGCATCAGCCTCACCATGGCCTTCGGCAGGCGCCTCGCCATGTCCGCCGGCATCACCATGACCACCACTGTCACCGTGACCTTCGCTCTTCTTGCCGTGCGCATCCGCCTTACCATGGCCGCCACTGTCGCCATGACCTTCGCCTTCCGGCACAACCACTTCCGGCGTCATACAATCGGTGCTGTCGTCCAGCTTCGCCAGAAGCGCCTGGATATCGTCTTCCACCATATCGATCTTCTGGCCGAAAAATTCTCCGTTGGCCGCCGGCGGTCCATCGGCATAGCGAGCCGTCAGCATCCTTGCGGTCGCCGCCTCGGGAACACGCGTCGGATCGGGAACGAAGATGACATCGGCACCCACCGCACGTCCGCGCATCAGGCCCCGTTCTTTTGGCCCATTCGGATCGAGAACCACGACCTGGACGAGATCCGCCTTCTTGGCTTCCTGCACGACTTTTGCGACGCGCAACGCCGTCTTGACTCGGGTCAACCCATCGCCGGGCTCGCTGGTGGTGACATATTTCCGGATCCAGAACCGGTCCTTCTTACGGATCTCGACGGTCTGCACCTCCGTGCATTCGAGCCCGTTCAACTCGGCATAGGAAGGACCGAGCAGCGTATCGGCGCCGATATAAACGGCAGCTCCGCCCGTGCCGCCGCACAGGACGAGCACGCCACCCACGATCAGCACGAGTTTCCGCGACAGGTGAAGCTTTGGCACCTTCACGCTTGCAACTCCGCCATCACACCCACTCCGACATTTACGCAATACTAGAGGTCAGCATAAGCGAGGCTCCTTGCGGAACCTTTAATCGTCTTCGCGCCATTTCGACACGACCTGGAAAGCCCTTCGCAACATCCTTGAGGCGGTCTTTTTGCAAATGATTTGCAAATGCATTGACATCGGTAAAGCGCGCGATAGATTTTAATAGGAATGACTTGCAAGAACGGGATGCCGCTGATGTTGCTGAAGCTTGTCCGCAGTCTCTTTGTCCTGGCCCTCATGCTGCCGGGAACGTCCTTCGCCGCCGATGGGCCGAAGGTCGTGACCACCTTCACGGTTATTGCGGATATCGCGAAGAACGTCGCCGGCGATGCCGCCGATGTCGAAAGCATCACCAAGCCGGGCGCCGAAATCCACGGCTACCAACCGACACCGCGCGATATCCTGAAGGCCCGTGACGCGGATCTCGTCCTGCGCAACGGCTTGAACCTCGAAGCCTGGTTCGAGAAATTCCTCGCCAATCTCGGCGACGTGCCGACGGTTACCGTCAGCAACGGTGTCGAGCCGATCAGCATCGCTGGCGGCGCCTATGACGGCAAGCCCAACCCGCATGCCTGGATGTCGCCGGAGAATGCACTCATCTATGTCGAGAACATTCGTAAGGCCCTGACCGATCTCGATCCGGCCAACGCCGCGATCTATGAGGCCAATGCCCGCACCTATTCGCTGAAGATCAAGGCCGAGATCGAGCCGATGAAGGCTGAGATCGCCAAGATCCCCGAAAACGAGCGCTTCCTCGTCACCAGTGAAGGCGCCTTCTCGTATCTGGCCCGTGACCTCGGCATGAAGGAACTGTATCTCTGGCCGATCAACGCCGACAGCCAGGGCACGCCGCAGCAGGTGAAGGCCGTCGTCGACCAGGTGATCGAAAACAAGATCCCCGTCGTATTCTCCGAGAGCACCGTCTCTGACAAGCCGGCCAAACAGGTCGCGGCCGAAACCGGGGCCCGTTATGGCGGCATCCTCTATGTGGATTCGCTGAGCGAGCCTGACGGTCCGGTCCCGACCTATCTGGATCTCCTGAAGGTGACGGTCTCGACCATCGTGAAGGGATTTGCCGGATGATCATGGGATCGGGTGCAAGACGCAATCGCGAGGGAATCGCCGCCGAGGATGTGACGGTCACCTATCGCAACGGCCATACGGCCCTCCGTCATGCGAGCTTTTCCATCCCGCCCGGAACGATCACTGCCCTTGTCGGCGTCAACGGCGCCGGCAAGTCGACGCTCTTCAAGGCCATCATGGGATTCGTGCCCGTTGCCTCCGGCGAAATCCGCGTGCTCGGCATGAGTGTTCGCGAAGCCCTGCGGCAGAACCTCGTCGCCTACGTCCCCCAGGCGGAAGAGGTCGACTGGAACTTCCCCGTTCTCGTCGAGGATGTCGTCATGATGGGCCGCTACGGCCATATGAGCTTCCTGCGCATTCCCTCGAAGCGAGACCACCAAATGGTCGAGGAAGCACTCGCCCGCGTCGGCATGGGTGACTATCGCAAGCGCCAGATCGGCGAACTCTCCGGCGGCCAGCGCAAGCGCGTCTTCCTGGCCCGCGCACTGGCCCAGGAAGGGCAGGTCATCCTGCTCGACGAACCCTTCACCGGCGTCGACGTGACCACCGAAGAACAGATCATCAGCCTGATGAAGGACCTGCGCGCCGAAGGCCGCGTGATGCTGGTCTCCACCCACAATCTCGGCAGCGTGCCGGATTTCTGCGACCGCACCATCTTCGTCAAGGGAACGGTGATCGCCTCCGGCAAGACCGAGGACACCTTTACCGAAGACAACCTCAAGACCGCCTTTGGCGGTGCGCTGCGTCACTTCGTGCTCGCCGGCCGCGATCTGCACGACGACGATGACGGCCGCGAAGTCACCGTCATCACCGACGACGAACGCCCCTTCGTCATCTACGGCCAGCCGAAACCGGGAGCCGCTGATGCTCGCGATCCTGGCTGAGCCCTTCACCTATGATTACATGCGCAACGCCATTCTGGTGTCGGCGCTGGTTGGCGGCGTCTGTGGCTTCCTCTCGGCCTATCTCATGCTCAAGGGCTGGTCCCTGATCGGCGACGCGCTCTCCCATGCCATCGTGCCGGGTGTGGCCGGCGCCTATATGCTTGGCCTGCCTTTCGCCTTCGGCGCTTTTCTCTCCGGCGGCATGGCAGCCCTTACCATCCTTTTCTTAAATCAGCGCACCAAGCTGAAGGAAGACGCGATCATCGGCCTGATCTTCACCTCCTTCTTCGGACTTGGCCTGTTCATGGTCTCGATCTCGCCCGTCTCCATCGACATCAAAACAATCGTGCTCGGCAACATCCTCGCGATCTCTCCCTCCGACACATTGCAGCTCGTTCTGATCGGCGGCGTCAGCCTGCTGGTTCTGACGCTGAAGTGGAAGGACCTGATGGTGACCTTCTTCGACGAGAACCATGCACGCTCGATCGGTCTCAAACCCGAACGGTTAAAGGTGATCTTCTTCACCCTGCTTGCCGCCTCCACCGTCGCCGCCATGCAGACGGTTGGCGCCTTCCTCGTCATCGCCATGGTCGTCACGCCAGGCGCCACCGCCTACCTTCTGACCGACCGCTTCCAGCGTCTGATCCTGCTGGCGCTTGGCATCGGTGCCAGCACCAGCTTCATCGGCGCCTATGCGAGCTATTTCCTCGACGGAGCCACCGGCGGCATCATCGTCGTCCTGCAAACGCTGATCTTCCTCGCAGCCTTTCTCTTTGCCCCGAAGCACGGCATGCTCGCCGCGCGCAGCCGTGCGCGCGAGGCGCTCCAGCCCATGCCTCAGGCAGCCGCGGCAGAGCCACATCGCCTGCCGGAGGAGCGCCCCGCATGAGCGAAACCCTCGAACTCGCCCTCCTCCCCTTTCAGCTGCCCTTCATGCAGACGGCGTTCATCGTCACGCTGATGATCGCGGTGCCGATGGCGCTTCTCTCCTGTTTGCTGGTGCTGAAAGGCTGGTCGCTGATGGGAGACGCCGTCTCCCATGCCGTGCTTCCGGGCGTCGTCATTGCCTATATCGCCGGCATTCCGCTTGCCATCGGCGCCTTCGTCGCCGGCCTCTTCTGTGCGCTTCTGACCGGCTTCATTAAGGAGAACAGCCGCATCAAGGAAGACACGGTCCTCGGCATCGTCTTTTCCGGCATGTTCGGCTTGGGGCTCGTGCTTTATGTGCAGGTCGAAAGCTCCGTGCATCTCGACCACATCCTTTTCGGCGACATGCTAGGCATCCTGCCGTCGGACCTGATCGAGACGGGCCTGATCGCGCTTTTTGCAACGACCTTCCTCGTCCTCTTGCGCAAGGATCTTCTGGCCCACGCCTTCGATCCGCAGCATGCCCAGGCGATCGGCCTGTCCGTGCGCCTCCTGCATTACGGTCAGCTGGCCGTGCTTTCGCTCGTCGTCGTCGGCGCCCTGAAGGCCGTAGGCATCATCCTCTCGGTCGCGATGCTCGTCGCCCCCGGCGCGATCGCCTTCCTGCTGACCAAGCGCTATGCGACGATGCTCGTCACGGCCGTCATCGTCGCCGTCACCTCCTCGCTCGCAGGCATCTATCTGAGTTTCTTCATCGACAGTGCGCCCGCCCCGACCATCGTGCTGATCATGAGCGGCATCTTTGTCGTGACTTTCCTGATCGGCCAGATGCGAAACCGAAAGACGGAAGCGAGCGCCTAAACGCGGCCGACTTCCTCGGCCCGCCGTGCCCGCCGCGACACCACCCATTCCCGCCAGACGGTGAAAAGCCCTGCGCCGACGACGAGGACAGCCCCAACCACCGTGTTCCAGCGCAGGATCTCGCCGAACACAGTGACCGCGATCATGGCGCCCAGCACCAACTGCCAATAGGAGATCGGCTGCACGATCACGGCGTCGAGGTTCTCATAGGCCTTGATCAGCGAGAGATGGCCGATGATGCCCGTGCAGCAAAGCCCGATCATCAGCCCCCAGCCCGCAGGCGTGAACGGCGTCCAGAAATAGGGCCCGAGCAGGTTGGAACCGATGAAACCGACGATCGCCAGATAAAAGAAGCTGGTCGATGGCTGATCGTCGCGGCTGACCAGCCGCGTGGCGATGCCATAGACGGCGCCCATGACAGCGCATATCAGCGGCAGCCAGATATAGGCGTTGAAGCTGTCACCGGTCGGCGCCAGCATGATCACCACGCCGACTAGACCGAACAGGATCGCCGTCCATCGCCGCCAGCCGACTTTTTCGCCGAGGATCGGCATGGAGAGAAGCGCGACAAAGATCGGCCCAGCCGCAAAAATCGCCTGGCTCTGGGCAAGCCCCACCTTGGTAAAGGCGACAATTGACACCAAAATCTGCGTGAACAAGAGAAGACCGCGCAGGATCTGCAGGAAAGGTCGCTTTGTATTGACTGCGGCGCGCAGGCCACCGCTTGAACGCAGCGCCAGAAAGAGGGCAAAGGCAACGAAGGCCCAATAGCGGACCATGGCCACCTGCACAGGCGAATGGGTGGCGCCCAAATGCTTGGAGAGCCCGTCCTGAATGGCGAATACGGAAAACGCGAGAAAAGTGAAGAGATAGCCGAGCGGCGTCGATTTCATGGTGTCGAAGGAAGCTTTGCACGAGAGAGAAACCGTGGACGAACCAACGGCGCGGCCATTTGATCCTACACTCTGACCGCGCGTTGCCTAGTGCAGTTTTGCACAGCTGCCTTGCAACCTGACAACCTCAGGCGCAAGACCCCGGCGGCTGCCTTGCTTCACAACAGGGGCCATGCTTCAAAAGGTCATGGCTTTCACATTCCGTCAGTTGCAGTATTTCGTCGCCGTCGCCGAGCAGGGTTCGGTCACGCGCGCGGCCCAGAACCTCTCAATTTCACAATCCTCGGTGACAGAAGCGATCAAGGAACTTGAGGGCGATCTCGGCGTCGAACTTTTCGAGCGCCACCCCCGCGGCCTGACGATCACCTATAACGGCCACCAGTTCCTCCGCCACGCGACGAAGATCCTGGCGAGTGTATCCGACGCCCGCAACGTCTTCACCGAAACCCAGACGAGCACCGGCGGCACGCTCAACATTGGGGTTACCTCGCTGGTTGCCGGCTACGTTCTATCGGATCTGCTCGCCCGCTATCGCCGCGCCTGTCCCGGCGTCGAGGTCTCGGCGATCGAGGACAACGGCTCCTATCTCGAACACCTGCTGATCGGCGGTGAACTCGATGTCGCCGTCATGGTCATCTCCAACCTGCGCGACCGCATGGCGCTGCAGGCAGAAATCCTGGAAACCTCGCCCTACCGCCTCTGGCTGCCCATCGGCCATCCCCTGGTTTCGGCCGACATCATCTCCGTGCAGGACATCGCCCGCGAACCGCTGATCATGCTGACGGTCGATGAAATCGAGGAGAACACCGGCAAGCTGCTCTCGGCCCTCGGTGCCCGCCCGCATGTCGCCTTCCGCACCCGCTCGGTCGAGGCCGTCCGCAGCCTGGTCGCGACCGGTGCGGGCGTGGCTCTGTTGCCGGATCTCGTCTACCGCCCCTGGTCGCTGGAAGGCGACCGGATCGAAAGCCGCGACGTCTCGGGCGCACTTCCGGTGGTGCAGGTCGGCATGGTCTGGCGCAAGGGATCAAGCCTGCCGCAGGCGGCACGGGACTTTGTGGGGATTGCGGAGGCGAGTCGGAGTGGAAGGGTGAGGTAATCACCTGCAGCAACCGCCCCTCATCCCCCTGCCGGGACCTTCTCCCCGCAAGCGGGGAGAAGGCGGGAACGGCGGCCACGGTGCCCTTCTCCCCGTTCACGGGGAGAAGGTGGCGGCAGCCGGATGAGGGGCAATCACCAAACGTCGGCTAAACCACCCTGCCATCGGAAAAACCGATACCACCATTCTGACGAATGAATTTGCGAATGCGGTTAATTCACGGCAACTTTCTCTCCGGGAACAATGGCCGCAAAAACGCGGCCTCACAAACGGGAGACCTCGCGATGAAGTCGATATTGAAATCCTGCACCGTCCTCGCCTCCGTACTGAGTTTGACCACCGCCGCCGTGGCTCAGGAGCCGCTGAAGGAACTCGGACCGGGCGAAGGCGCCCTCTCCATCGTCGCCTGGGCCGGCTATATCGAGCGCGGCGAGACCGACAAGAACTATGACTGGGTTACCGAATTCGAGAAGAAGACCGGCTGCATGGTCTCGGTGAAGACCGCCGCCACCTCGGACGAAATGGTCGCTCTGATGAACGAAGGCGGCTTCGACCTCGTCACCGCGTCGGGCGATGCGTCGCTGCGTCTCGTTGCCGGCAAGCGCGTCCAGCCGATCAACACGGCACTCATTCCCTCCTGGAGCACCATCGACGAGCGTCTGCAGAACGCCCCTTGGCACACCAAGGACGGCGTTCACTACGGCACGCCCTACGTCTGGGGCGCCAACGTCCTGATGTACAACACCGACGTCTTCAAGGGCGAAGCACCGAAGAGCTGGAAGGTCGTCTTTGAGGAAATGGACCTGCCCGACGGCAAGTCCAACAAGGGCCGCGTCCAGGCCTATGACGGACCGATCTACGTTGCCGATGCCGCCCTCTACTTGATGGCGCACAAACCCGAACTCGGCATCAAGGACCCCTACGAACTGAACGAAGAGCAGTACAAGGCCGCCCTCGACCTGCTGCGCGGCCAGCGCCAGCTCGTTGGCCGCTATTGGCACGACGCCATGATCCAGATCGACGACTTCAAGAACGAAGGCGTCGCCGCCTCGGGCTCCTGGCCCTTCCAGGTCAACCTGATGAAGGCAGAAGGGGCAAAGATCGACTCCACCTTCCCGGAGGAAGGCGTGACCGGCTGGGCCGACACCACCATGCTGCATGCCGAAAGCGAACACCCCAACTGCGCCTATATGTGGATGGAGCACTCGCTTTCGCCGAAGGTCCAGGGTGACGTTTCCGCATGGTTCGGCACGGTTCCCTCCGTTCCCGCCGCGTGTAAGGGCAATGCGCTCTATGGCGACGAGGGCTGCAAGACCAACGGCTTCGAGAACTTCGACAAGATCAAGTTCTGGCGCACGCCCACTTCAAAGTGCAGCCAGGGCGAATGCGTGCCCTATCACCGCTGGGTCTCCGACTACATCGGCGTGATCGGCGGACGGTAACATCCCACCTCCCCCTTGAGGGGGGAGGTCGCGCGGAACGCGCGGGTGGGGGTGATCAACTGCACCTCGAAACACTGAGGGTCACCCCACCCCGGACCTTCGGTCCGACCCTCCCCCTCAAGGGGAGGGTGTAGGCCCCCGCTGGCGTTTTGCCGGCACCTTACTGAAATTCTGGAGCCCCCATGACCGCAGCCGTCTCCTTCTCGAAGGTCTCGCGCCATTTCGGCAGCGTCAAAGCCGTTGACAGTGTCGATCTCACGGTCGCACCCGGCGAGTTTTTCGCCATGCTCGGCCCCTCCGGCTCCGGCAAGACGACCTGCCTGCGTCTGATCGCTGGCTTCGAACAGCCGACGTCTGGCCACATCGAAATTTTCGGTGAGACCGCCGAGGGCGTGCCGCCCTATCGCCGCAACGTCAACACGGTGTTCCAGGACTACGCCCTCTTCCCGCACCTGAACATTCTCGATAACGTCGCCTATGGCCTGATGGTCAAAGGCGTGGCCAAGGCCGAGCGTCACCGCGAAGCCGAGAAGGCGCTGGAGATGGTGAAGCTGCCAGGTTACGGCGCCCGTAAGCCCGGGCAGCTCTCCGGTGGCCAGCGCCAGCGCGTGGCGCTGGCCCGGGCGCTGGTCAATAAGCCGAAGGTGCTGCTGCTCGACGAGCCTCTCGGCGCGCTGGACTTGAAGCTGCGCGAACAGATGCAGGAGGAGCTGAAGAGCCTGCAGAGGTCGCTCGGTATTACCTTCGTCTTCGTCACCCACGACCAGGGAGAAGCCCTTTCCATGGCCGACCGCGTCGCCGTCTTCAACGAGGGCAAGATCGTTCAGGCCGGCACGCCCTTCGAAATCTACAACCAGCCCCGTACCCGTTTCGTCGCTGACTTCGTCGGTTCATCCAATGTCATCGCACCGGACGCGATGAAGGCGCTTGGCGGTGAAGCCCGCTGGACGAGCCTGCGCCCCGAAGCGATCCGCATCGTCTCCGAAGGCGGCATCGACGCGACAGTCCGCTCGACCAGCTTCCTCGGTGCCTCGACCAAGCTTTTCGTCGACACGGCCGTGACAGCCCTCACCGTCTCGCTTCCCGCCGGCCAACCGGGACCGCAGGCCGGCGAAAGCATCCGCATCGCCTGGTCGCCCGCCGACCCGCACTATATGGAGGAGGCCGCATGACGGCGATCTCCGCACCCGCCATCACCCCTGGGCGTCAGGGCCCGATGGGGCGGCTCTCGGATCTCTTCTGGCGGCGTCCCAACCTGCTGCTGGTTTTGATGCTGGTGCCGCCCCTGCTCTGGCTTGGCATCATCTATGTCGGCTCGCTCCTCGCTTTGCTGCTGCAAAGCTTCTTCTCGATCGACGAGTTCTCGGGCCTGATCAATTACGAGTTCACGCTGGCAACCTATGGCCAACTGCTGCAGCCGGCGAATTTCGATATCATCCTGCGCACGCTCTTGATGTCGGCCGCCGTCACGCTCGCCTCCGCCGTCATCGCCTTCCCGATCGCCTATTATGCAGCCCGTTATGCCAAGGGCCGCTGGAAGGCCGTCTTCTATCTCGGCATCATGCTGCCGCTCTGGTCCAGTTACCTCGTCAAGGTCTATGCCTGGAAGCTGATCCTCGCCAAGGAAGGCATCCTGAACTGGATTTTCGCGAAACTGCACCTCACCTGGCTACTCGACGGCATACTGGCCATCCCGGTTATCGGTGGCAATTCGTTGTCGATCAGCTACATCGGCACCTTCATCGTCTTCGTCTATGTCTGGCTGCCCTTCATGATCCTGCCGACCCAGGCCGCCCTTGAGCGCGTGCCCGGCAACCTCGTCGAGGCCTCCGGCGATCTCGGCGCCGACCCGCGCCAGACCTTCCGCCACGTGCTCTTTCCCTTGGCGCTCCCTGGCATCGTCGCCGGCTCGATCTTCACCTTTTCGCTGACCATGGGCGATTACATCATCCCACAGATCGTCGGAACATCGCGCCTCTTCATCGGCCAGGCCGTCTATGCCCAGCAGGGCACCGCCGGCAACATTCCGCTTGCTGCTGCCTTCTCGGTCGTGCCGATCGTCATCATGGGCATTTATCTCACCATCGCCAAACGCATGGGGGCCTTCGATGCACTCTGATCGTTCCCAGTCGGCTGGCTTTGGTCTCAAGTTTGCAGCCGGCCTCGGCCTTGCATTCCTGCATCTGCCGATCCTCCTGATCTTCGTCTATGCCTTCACTACAGAGGAAAAGAGCTTCCAGTGGCCGCCACCGGGCTTCACGCTTCAGTGGTTCGGCGTCGCCTGGAACCGCCCGGACATCTGGGAAGCGCTGACGCTGTCGGTCAAGGTTGCGAGCATCGCAACGGTGATTGCGCTGGTGCTGGGCACGCTCGCCGCCGCTGCCGTCGCCCGCACGAAATTCTTCGGCCGCGAAGTCATCTCGCTTCTGGTGATCCTGCCGATCGCGCTGCCCGGCATTATCACCGGCATCGCGCTTCGCTCGGCATTTTCGATTGCCGACATCCCCTTCTCCTTCTGGACGATCATCCTCGGCCACGCGACCTTCTGCGTCGTCGTCGTCTACAACAATGCGGTCGCCCGCTTCCGCCGCACCTCGGGTTCGCTGATCGAGGCGTCGATGGACCTTGGCGCCGATGGCTTCCAGACGTTTCGACATATCATCCTGCCGAACATCGCAACGGCATTGCTCGCTGGCGGCATGCTCGCCTTTGCACTGTCCTTCGACGAGGTCATCGTCACCACCTTTACCGCCGGTCAGCAGTCGACACTGCCGATCTGGATGCTGGAAGAACTGATCCGCCCCCGTCAGCGCCCGGTTACAAATGTGGTCGCGATGGTTGTCGTGATCGTCACCTTCCTACCCATTCTCGCGGCTTACTATCTGACCCGCGATACCGACCAGATCGCCGGCAGCGGCAAATGAACCACCGGCGCCGCCTCGTGATGCGGGGCGCTGTCGCAATTGAAGTGTAATAAAAGGGAGAACGACATGGATACCCAGATGCTGATCGGCGGCAAGTTCGAAGCCGGATCCGAGACGGAAGAGAAGATCCTGAACCCCAAGACCGGCGAGGGCATCGTTGATCTCCCGGAAGCCTCGATCGCCCAGGTCGAAGCCGCCGTCGACGCTGCCGAAGCCGCATTCACCACCTGGTCGCAGACCACGCCTGGTCAGCGATCGGCCTACCTGCTCGCCATCGCCGACGCAATCGAAAAGGACGCCGCCGCCTTCGCTGCATTGGAGAGCCTGAACTGCGGCAAGCCGATCAATGCCGTCCTCAACGATGAAATCCCGGCGGTCGTCGATTGCTACCGCTTCTTCGCCGGAGCAATCCGCACGCTGCAGGCGCCCGTTTCCGGCGAATACCTCCCAGGCTTCACCTCGATGATCCGCCGCGATGCGGTCGGCGTCATCGGCTCGATCGCGCCGTGGAATTATCCGCTGATGATGATGGCCTGGAAGCTCGCACCCGCACTCGCCGGCGGCAACACCATTGTTTTCAAGCCGTCGGAACAGACGCCGCTGACGGCGCTGAAGCTTGCCAAGGTCATGGGCGACATCCTGCCGGAAGGCGTGATCAACGTCGTGCTCGGCCGTGGCGAAAGTGTCGGCAATGCGCTCATCAACAACCCGAAGATATCGATGGTCTCGATCACGGGCGATATCGCCACCGGTAAGAAGGTGCTGACGGCGGCCGCCAAGACGGTGAAGCGAACCCACCTGGAGCTCGGCGGCAAGGCGCCCGTCATCATTCACGACGATGCCGACATCGACGCCGCCGTCGCTGCAATCCGCACCTTTGGCTATTACAATGCCGGCCAGGACTGCACCGCCGCCTGCCGTATCTACGCATCGGACAAAATCTACGACCGCTTCGTCGCCGATCTTGCCAGCGCCGTATCGACCATCAAATTCAATCAGGCCGACGATGCCGAGAACGAGATCGGCCCTCTGATCTCCAAGCGCCAGCGCGACCGCGTTGAAAGCTTCGTCACGCGCGCGGCCGAACACAAGCACATGGAAGTGGTCACCGGCGGCAAGCTCGGCTCGGACAAGGGCTTTTTCTACACGCCAACCGTCATTGCTGGCGCGACTCAAGACGACGAGATTGTTCGCCGCGAAGTCTTCGGACCCGTCGTCTCCGTCACCCGCTTCTCCGACGCCGACCAGGCCGTTGTCTGGGCCAATGACAGCGACTACGGCCTTGCCTCCTCGGTCTGGACCAAGGACATTTCCCGCGCCATGCAGACCGCCGCCAAGCTGCGTTACGGCTGCACCTGGATCAACACCCACTTCATGCTCTGCAATGAAATGCCCCATGGCGGCATGAAGCAGTCGGGCTATGGCAAGGATCTGTCACTCTACTCGCTGGAGGATTACACGACCGTCCGCCACGTTATGATCGCGCACTAAGACAAAGTCGCATCCCTTCCATGCTGCGCAAACATCCTCGTCCCAGGTATCAACCGGAGGACGAGGATGATGATTTGGAGCGCCTGTTTACCCTGACAGACCAAACCGGTGGCACCCCACCGCTCTCCTTCGTATCATGGCGCGGAATCAGGAGAACGAGATGCGCTGCGATCAAAAAGGCTTGAGACCCGGCTACGGCAAGATCGCCATCATGGCTGTCGCGCTGGCGTCAGCGACGCTCCCCCTGAATAGCTCGGCATACGCTGAAGACCCCCAGGTCATTCCCGCTCCCAATCTCGATGGCAGCGGAGCGACCATGGACACCTACCTCTGGCACGTCCGAGGGCTTCCCCCTGGCCAACGCCTGGCCGTCTATTCCGGCGCCGGCCCAAATTTCAGGATCATCCACGGGCTCGACGAGGGCGAGCCGATCGAAAGGCTGACCTGCAAGGACAGCCGTGGCGGCTACTGGTGCCGCATCGCCACCGTCACACGCCCCCGGATATCCGGCTGGGTCGACGGCCGGTTCCTGTTGGAAGAAGCCGGATTTGCCCCGCCTGACGATATCCGAAATCCATCCTTCGAACCGGAGATTGTTATCGATCCTTTCCGGAAACCGAGACGGCCCTGAGGCGCAAGCCGTCAATCCTGCCGCCGCTCCTCCCCCGGCCGATCACGCTCATACCGATGCTCCACCGGAAACGCGGGAAGCCAGCTCTCCCGCCGGATGGTCCAGAGTTCGTATGTCGGTTGGAACACGTTGATGTCGTCGAGGGCGCCGAGATGAAGCTCGAGTTCGTCCCCGCTGCGGTTGAAGACACGCGATCCGCATGTGGCACAGAAACAGCGGCCGTCATACATCTGAGGCTCACCGGAAACCCGGACCTGCGCTTTCGGATAGATCGCCGCGGCGAAAAACAGCGCGCCG
Source organism: Hyphomicrobiales bacterium (assembly GCA_900473805.1). Classification (GTDB taxonomy): domain Bacteria; phylum Pseudomonadota; class Alphaproteobacteria; order Rhizobiales; family Rhizobiaceae; genus Allorhizobium. The sequence goes on from UCMS01000006.1 coordinate 768,395, forward strand.
TGATACTTGCGGCAATCGAGGCAATGACAGATGCCGACGCGCTCAGGCATTCCCTCCGCTTCGAACCGCACCTTGCCGCAAGCGCAGCCTCCCGCAATGATTGCCATATCTGCTCTCCCTTCCGGTCCTCATCCATCGATCGACAATAAGAAATGGCCGCAGCTTTTGCCACGGCCATTCCCGAACTCGGTAGAAACTGTTCGGTTTCCCGATCAGGCCGCCAGCGCCTTGGCGATCTGGCCGCGCAGCGTGCCGAGATCCTTGGCAAAGCCGCGGATACCCTCGGCCAGCTTTTCCGTCGCCATGGCGTCTTCATTCATCGCCCAACGGAAGGCCTTCTCATCGAGCGAGACATGCGGCTCGGCCTTGACGGTATCGGGCGAAAGCGCGCGGGCAAGCGTGCCTTCGGCAGCGTTCAACTCGTCAAGCAGCTGCGGGCTGATGGTCAGGCGGTCGCAACCAGCCAGCGCTTCGATTTCGCCGGCATTGCGGAAGGACGCGCCCATGACGATCGTGCCGATGCCATTGGCCTTGTAGTAGTTGTAGATCGAACGAACAGAGACAACGCCCGGATCGGTTTCCGAGGTGTAGTCCTCACCGGTCGACTTCTTGTACCAGTCGAGAATACGGCCGACGAAGGGCGAAATCAGGAAGACCTTCGCTTCGGCGCAAGCGATGGCCTGGGCCTTGGAGAAGAGCAGCGTCAGATTGCAGTCGATGCCTTCCTTCTGCAGCACTTCGGCGGCGCGAATGCCCTCCCAGGTCGAGGCGAGCTTGATCAGGATCCGGTCCTTCTCGATGCCGCGTTCCTTGTAGCCAGCAACGATCTGGTGGGCCTTCTCGATCGAGGCCTTGGTATCGAAGGACAGGTCGGCATCGACTTCCGTCGAAACGCGACCCGGAACCAGTTCTGCAAGGGCAGCGCCGACTGAGATTGCCATGCGGTCGGCGATCGCACCGATTACGGCATCGTCCTGACCGCCCTTGGCCTTGCCCCAGGTGATCGCTTCCTGGAAGGCTTCCTGGAAAGCATCGGTGCCAAGTGCCTTCAAGACGATCGACGGATTGGTGGTGCAATCGACCGGCTTCAGGCGGCGGACGGCCTCGATGTCGCCGGTGTCGGCGACCACGGTCGTCATGGAACGAAGCTGTTCGAGTTTCGAGGTCATCAGATCATCCTTCGGCTGCGCGAAAAGGGGTTGCGACCGCTGGCGCACCACCGGCCTTGTCGCCCGGACTATCACCGTCTGATGATGGCGAAGTCAAGACATTTGTCCTTTGAATTTGACAGAAGTACCAACCAAACCGATAGTGCGGGTTGGAAGTTCCCGAAACTGAGAAGAAACTTGGTAAAACTCCGACGCGACACCCATTCAAACCATTCGGACGCTGCCGCGCTCCGCATCCGCGCCGCCTGGCTCTATTACAACGAGGGCCTGACGCAGAAGGACGTAGCGGACCGGCTTGGCATCAGCCGGTCGACCGTAATCCGCATGCTGGAAGAAGCGCGCAAACGCGCCGAAGTGCAGATCTGGATCAGCGACGGCGTTGCCGATTGCGTCGATCTCGCGCTTCGCCTGGAAAAAGCCTATGGCCTGGACGAAGCCGTCGTCGTGCCCTCACCGGATGCCCAAGATGCTGCCGCAATTGCCAAGGCCGTGGGGCTGGCGCTCGGCCAATTTCTGACCGAAGTAATCACCAATGACATGACGATCGGCGTCGGCTGGGGCCGCACCATGACTGCCTCGCTCGCCGGTTTTCGGCCGCCGAACCGCGAAAACTGCAAGGTCGTTTCCCTGCTCGGCGGAATCGTCGCCGTGCGCCAGACCAATCCGATCGACTATACTTGGCGGCTGGCAAGCCAGCTCGGCGCCGAATGCTACATGTTTCTCGCCCCGCTTCTCGTCGACAGTGTCGCGACAAAACGCGCGCTGATCGAAGACTGCGGGCTGAAGGCGATCTACGACCTCGCCGAGAACCTTGATCTCGCCATCGTCTCCTGCGGCGATATCGGCCCGCATTCAACCTCGCTCTCGGAAGGCTTCATCAGCCACCAGACGCTGACGGAACTGGTCGATGCTGGCTGCGTCTGCGACACCATGTTCAACTTCCTCGACGAAGACGGCCGCTCGGTCGCCCACCCGATCAACGAGCGGGTAATGTCGGTCGATCTGGACACGCTGAAGAAGGCCAAACACATTGTTCTGTCCTCGGGCGGCGCGCATCGTGCCAAGGCGATCCGCGCGACGATCCGGCGGATTGGGTGTAATACGCTGATCACTGATGAAGCGGCAGCGCGGAAACTGCTGGCGCTGGCGGGCTAGAGCTGCTCGGGCCAGGCGCGCGCGCCATACTGCACGAAGAGCACTTCGACGTGATCATCCCGTACCCGGTAAGCGACGATATATCCGAGATCAGCGAGAACGAGTTCGCGCGTCCCTTCAATTTCGCCGCGGCGTCCCAGAAAAGCATTCTGCGTCAGAAGCCGCAGCGTCCGCCCATGGATTGATCGCACGATCCGCGCGGCAGCAGCCGGGTTTCGTTCAACGAGGTAATCACCGATGGCCGCGAGTTCCTGTAGATAACGCCGCGTCCAGACGATACGCATAGCTTCAAGGAGCGCCGTATCTGTTCAACACGGCCTCGATTTCGGCATCATCAGCGAAATCACCGCGATCGGCCTCGGCCAGCCCTTCCAGCACACCCGCCACCCATTGCTCTTGCCAGGCGAGCGAGCGTCCCTGGGCAAGGGCATCCTCCACGATCTGATCGCGGGACAGATTACTCCGCTCGACCAGACTGTCGATCCGCCGGCTGATGTCGTCAGGGAGTTGAACCGTGTTGCGCATGCGCCATCATCTCACAGCTCGGCCATTTCCGGAAGCGCCCCCCCTCACGCCTTCCCCGCTTCCCAGCCCAGCATGGCCCGCTTGCGCGTCAGCCCCCAGTGATAGCCCGTCAGCGCCCCGCTCTTGCCGAGCGCCCGGTGGCAGGGCACCACGAACGAGATCGGGTTGCGGCCGACGGCTGCTCCCACGGCGCGGCTGGCGGTGGGCTGGCCGATCTTGCAGGCAATATCGGAATAGGTCACGGCGCGTCCGAGCGGGATGGCGAGTAGGCTCTCCCAGACTCGGATCTGGAAATCCGAGCCGATCAGCACGACCCGCAGTGGCTCGTTCGCCAACCAGCGCTCGGGATGAAAGACACGCGCCGCGTAGGGCGCGGTGGCCTCGATATCCTCGATGTAATGGGCGTTCGGCCAACGCTGCGCCATGTCCTCGAAACACGCGACCTCCCCACCCGGATCGGCAAAGGCGAGACCCGCCAGTCCGCGGTCGGTGATCATGACCAGCGCCAGACCGAAAGGTGACGGGTGATAGCCGTAGCGGATGGTCAGCCCCGCCCCGCGTGCCTTCCATTCCCCCGGGCTCATCGCTTCATGGGTCACGAAGAGGTCATGCAGGCGCCCCGGCCCGGACAGTCCGAGCTCAAGCGACGTCTCCAGGAGCGGCAACTCCTCCCGCCCGAGCAACCGCTTGGCGTGATCGAGCGTGACCGCCTGCAGAAAAGCTTTCGGTGAAAGCCCTGCCCACCGGGTGAAGGTCTTTTGCAACTGGGTCGGCGACTGGCCGAGCCGCTCCGCGATCAGCGCCAGCGAGGGCTGGCTTTGATAATCGAGCGTCAGCATCTCGATCACCTGCCGCACGGTCTCGTAGTCAGAGCCGTCGGGTGTGATGTCGGTAGTGTGGGAAAGATCGATCTGTTGGGCGAGTGTCATGGCGAAATCCTCATCTGATCAGGACTTCACCACGACCAGACGGTCGATACCACCCGATTCCTGCAAAGATCGGCGGCAAGTCAGATCCGTTGCTTGGCGGTGGCAAGAGCTCCCTTGAACGCTTTGGAAAAGCTCTCGCGGTCGTCAGGGTTGAGAAAGGAGCCGATATCCGTCACCCGGCCCTCGCCCGCAACACGCATGGCGGTGATGCCGAATTCCTCGTGCCGATGCACGAAGAACCGCGCCCACAAGGTTTTGAACCGGTGCTCGGTCATCCGCCCTGCCGGCGTGAACTTGCGGATCGACAGGTTCGTGCGCGACACGGTGACTTCCTCGCGCGCGCGCGCCGCCCGGTAATTTAGCCAGAAAGCACCGTAGAGCAGCAGGAAATCGAGACCGAAAAACAGGCCGATCGGCCAGGCGCCCGTCGCCATGAAGAAAGCGGCATGCACGGCACAGACCGCGCCGGTGATCGCGAACAGCACGCGGTAACCCTTGCGGCCGAGCGACCGATAAGGTGTCAGTTCCGCTGCGAAAATCGGCTGGTCCGCAGCCTGCTCGACATTGCCTTCCATGATCGCACCCGACTATAGATTTTGCATGACCGATCCGAAGCCGAAATCCAGCACCCAAACTTTGAAAAAGTCAAATCCGACGTCCCGTCGCAAGCCGGCGACACGCCGTCGCACGGCCTATTCCAGGGCCGAACTGGAAGAGATCTTCCGCCGCTTCTCGATCCAGAGGCCGGAGCCCAAGGGCGAGCTGGAACACATCAATCCGTTCACGCTGGTCGTTGCCGTGGCGCTCTCCGCCCAGGCGACCGATGCGGGGGTAAATAAGGCCACGCGTGCCCTCTTCAAGGTGGCCGATACGCCGGAAAAGATGCTGGCGCTCGGCGAAGAGAAAGTCCGCGATTACATTAAGACGATCGGGCTTTACCGCAACAAGGCGAAAAACGTTATCGCGCTCAGCCAGAAGCTCGTCGACGACTTCGGAAGCGTTGTCCCCCGGACCCGCGAGGAACTGGTGACGCTGCCAGGCGTCGGCCGCAAGACCGCCAACGTCGTGATGTCCATGGCCTTCGGCATCCCCACAATGGCCGTCGACACGCATATCCTCAGGATCGGCAACCGCATCAAGCTCGCCCCCGGCAAGACGCCGGATGAGATCGAGGATATCCTGATGCGGATCATCCCCGAACAGTATCTCTTCCACGCCCATCACTGGCTGATCTTGCACGGACGCTACTGTTGCAAGGCACGCAAGCCCGAATGCGAACGCTGCGTCATCGCAGACATCTGCAAGTCGCCGGAAAAGACCTGCGATGTCCCAGCCCCGCTCGTCGAACTGCCACCACAGATCGTCAACGCGAGTGAGGAATGAGCCCGTCAATCAGGCGAGCAATCGCAGCTTGATAGAGAGCCGGATCGCCGCCACGCGCGATTTCGAGAACCGCACGGTCGAAGGCGGACGACAGCAGGTTTGTCAGCGCGCGGACCCCATCCGCTGATACCGCCGCTCCGAGACAGTCTGAAACACCCTCACGCAGCCGATCCTCTGCATTGTCCCGGTCGATCTCGGCCGTCCGTTCGACACCCAGCACCGCCGGCGCTTCCAGCAGCATAAGGCGCGCACGGCCCTCCACCGCCATCGCCGCGAAATAGGCCGAAGCCCCCGACATCAGCGCCTCTCTCGGCGTTGCAACCGGTGCAGCGCCGCGATCGATGTCGGATGCGACCGCCATCGCTTCCTGTTCGATCACCGCTCGGAACAGGGCCTTCTTGTCCTCGAAATGATGATAGAGCGCACCGCGCGTCACACCCGCTGCGGCCACGATGTCCGGCGTAGCCGTGTCGGCATAGCCCTTTTCGATGAAGAGCCGTCTTGCCGCGGAAATCAGCGCCAGACGCGTCGCCTCGGTTCCTTCCCTGCTATTACGCGCCACCGCCACCCCTTTACATACAAACAGAATGTATGTTAATTGCGAATATACATGCAGACTGTATGTTAAATCATTGCGGAGGGAAAGAGATGAGAGCCACGAGCTACTATCCCGTCATCATGACCGACAATGTCGAAGCGACGACCGCCTTCTATCGCCGCCATTTCCAATTCGAGCCGCTCTTCACCGCCGACTGGTATGTCCACCTGCAGTCGACCGAAGACGAAAAGGTGACGCTCGCGATCCTCGACGGGAGCCATGCCACGATCCCGGCAAGCCATCGCGGAAAGGCCTCCGGCCTGCTCCTGAACTTCGAGGTGGAGGATGTGGACGCTGTCTATGACAGACTGAAACAGGCCGGCCTGCCGATGCTGCTCGACATCAGGGACGAAGACTTCGGCCAGCGGCATTTCATCACCGCTGATCCGAACGGCGTTCTGATCGACGTGATCAAACCGATCCCGCCGAGCGCCGAATTTGCCGCGCAATACGAGGCGTCAGCCTTGCCGCAATGAGGTCGCCGGATCCCTCGCCGTGAGCGCCTTGTGCAGATGCACCATCAGGCCCGCGGCAAAGAGCGGTGTCAGCAGGTTGACGATCGGCACGGCGAGGAAGAGCGCAATCACCAGGCCGGCCATAAACACCGTGCCGGAATGGCGCGAACGCAGGAGCTTCGCCTCTTCGGCACTGCGGAAACGCATGGCAGCGAACTCGAAGAATTCGCGACCCAAAAGGTAACCGTTCACCAGGAAGAAGGCGATGATGTTGATGCCGGGGATGAACAGGAGCATCAGCGCGATCAGGTTTCCGATGATCACGACGCCGAAGAACTTGATCGAGGCGACGATTGCCTCCCCCATCGGCATGGCCTTGCCGGGCGGATCGTTCGGATAGTCCCGCTTCTCAACCACCTCAGCCACATCATCGAGGAAGAGGCCGGCGATGATCGCGGTGACCGGCGACAAGAGCAGTGCCAGCCCGAGCGCGAGCCCGATGCTGGCCAGGATCCCGAAGATCAAGGTGAGCCATCCCGCCCAATCCGGCAGTTCCGGCATGAAGCCCTGGATGAAGGGCATCACGAAGGCGATGAAACTCTCGCGCAGCCCGAACCAGAGCCCGATCAGAACGAGGAGTGTGAGACCGATCGTCTTCCAGAAGACATTGCGCGTTTCCGGGGCAAACAGGTTGCGCAGGGAGAGCGCGGCGGCGTCGAAAATCATCGGAGTCTCCTTCGAACATCGCACAGGATGTAGGAGCGATCCCGGCCGACTGCAATCACGACCGCTCGGCCCGGGTTTATCCGAGGCGGTAAAGCGCCGGACGCCGATCGGCAAAATAGGGGTTCTGCGCCTTTGCATCGGCATAGGCACTCGTATCCACCTCCGCCACCAGCAGTGTCTCTCGCATGCCGGCCCGCGCCAATTCATCACCGTCCGGCGCCAGGATCACGGAGCGTCCACCGTAGGAAAGGTCGTTCTCCGCACCGCAGAGATCCGCATAGGCGAGGAAGACGCCGTTCTCGAGCGCTCGTGCCGGTACCACCGTATCGGCGATCCTCCGGCTGATATTGCCCTGCGGCAGGGCTGTCGGCACGATGACCAGTTCGGCGCCCGCGAGCGCCAGCGTGCGCACGTTTTCCGGAAACTCGACATCATAGCAGATCAGCATGCCGGCTTTGATGCCGCCGATCTCGAAGACATGGGGCGGCTCGTCGCCGGGCGCGAAAGCCGCTCGTTCCGCGTCGCCGTAAAGATGGCTCTTGCGATAGAATTCCTTGCTGCCGTCTGGTCGCACGAGCACCGCGGAGTTGAACACCCGATTGCCGTCCCGTTCAGGGAACCCGGCGCAGATGGCAAGACCACAATCGGCGGCGATCTCGGTGAGCGCACCGATGATCGATCCGTCCCGTGCCTCGGCCAGTTCCTCGAAGGCTGCGCCTTGGGCATAGCCGCTGGTGCACAGTTCCGGTGTCACGAGCAACTCTGCCCCCATTTCGGCTGCGGCCATCGCGGCCTGGGCGATCTTGCCGATATTGCCCGGCACGTCACCGGAAAGAGGCTGCATTTGGTAGAGAGAGATCAACATGCTGACACCTGTCGGACGGAGGGCTTGCGCGAGAGTTGAACCACTTGGATAGCCGAGACAAGCGGCAACTCCAAGGCACGTCCGACGGTGTTGTGAACTGGATCAAATTCGGTCCGCCGCCGGTGGATCAAATATCGCTGAGAGCCGTTATCTCGCCAGCGTTGCCAGCTTCGGCCGAAAATCGGCCACGCGGCGACAAGGGGGCGAATAATCATGGACAACCCGAAGACGGGCAATTTGGAAACGCTCGGCATTGCACCACATGCGGCAGATCCCACAACCGCCACCAGGATCTCCGGGCGCACTCTGCTGATCTTGATCGGGGTCGCGGTCATCCTCAAGGTCGGCCAGGATATTCTGGTTCCCCTCGCACTTGCCCTTTTGCTGACCTTCGCTCTCGCGCCCATCGTTTCGTTTCTGCGCAAACGCGCCGTCCCGAAAATCGTCGCCGTCATCTTCGCCGTGGTCTCCGCCTTCTGTGCCATCGCGCTCTTCAGCTTCATCATGGCCACCCAGGTGGCGAACCTGGCGTCCAACATTCCGACCTATCAGCGCAATATCGTCGAGAAGGTCCAGGCACTGCGGGATGCGGGATCCGGCAACGGCGTGATCGAGCACCTGAGCCGCGTGGCCGAGCGAATCGGTTCGGAACTGCAGATCAACGCCGACCAGAGCCGGGAAAGCGCGGTGCCGCCGGTGGTCGATCGCGATCCGATGCCCGTCGAGATCATCACCCGCACCAATCCGATCAGGACACTGGGCAATCTCATCCTGCCGCTGATCAGCCCATTTGCCACCGCCGGTCTCGTGGTCGTGCTCGTCGTCTTCATGTTGCTCGAGCGAGAGGACTTGCGGGATCGTTTCATCCGCCTGGTCGGTCTCGGCGATCTCCATCGAACCACCTCGGCACTGCAGGACGCCGGCCGGCGCGTCGGCAGGTATCTGCTGATGCAACTCGTCGTGAACACGCTCTACGCGATCCCCATCACGCTCGGTCTCTGGGTTCTCGGCATACCGAACGCCATCCTCTGGGGGCTTCTCACACTCGTCCTCCGCTTCGTGCCCTATATCGGTCCGATCGTCGGCATGGTGCTGCCGCTGTTCCTGGCGCTGGCCATTGCGCCCGGCTGGTCGCTTGTCCTTTGGGTGGCTGCGCTCTTTGCCACCATCGAACTGATCAGCAACAACATGATCGAGCCGTGGCTCTACGGCTCTCACACCGGCCTCTCCCCGCTGGCGATCATCATCTCGGCGATCTTCTGGTCCTGGCTTTGGGGTCCGCTGGGCTTGATGCTGTCGACCCCGCTGACGGTCTGTCTCGTGGTGCTCGGTCGCCACGTGCCGCAGTTCGCCTTTCTCGATGTGCTGCTCGGCAACGAGGCCGTACTCGAACCGCATGAGAAGCTGTATCAGCGCCTCCTCGCCGGCGATCCGAGCGAAGCCACCGAGAACGCCGAGGAATATCTGGAGGAAGAATATCTCGCGGACTATTACGAAAAGGTCGGACTGCCGGCACTTCTCCTGGCGGAACTCGACCGACAGCGCGGCGTGATGACCGAACGGCAGTTGCACATGTTCTCCGCCAACTGCCGCGCCCTCGTCGACAATCTGTCCTACATCGCCGAGGAAGAAGAAAACGAAGAGGTTCCCATCGAAACCGGAGGTGAGGAAACTGGCGTCGAGAAGGCAGAAGCATGGCCGACGGGCGAGGGACGATCGGTCTTGTCCATGGGAGGCCGGGGCGAGATGGACGACGCCGCAGCCGCCATGCTCGCCCAGGTTCTCGAGGTCGAGGGTGCAACCGTCAGGATCGGCAGCCACGCGGATCTGATGGCACGCACCACCGTACCGCAGCAGATGGAAGGAGTGGAGACCGTCGTCGTGACGTTCCTGAACGGCAGTTCCAAGGCCCATGCGCGCCTCATCGTTCGCCGCATCAAGCGCCTGAAGGCGGACCTGCGGGTCGGCATTCTGATCCCGCTCGCCAACGGCGTCGACAATCCGCGCATCGAGCCTTCTGAAATCGGCGCCGATTTCGTCTGTCAGACACTGCCGAAAACGATCGAGCAGGCATTGACCGCAGCCCCTGCCGTTTTGCTGCAGGTTCCGCTGCGCAAGGCGTCCCGCCCCCGCGTGCGCCTGGTGAAGACAGTCGTCTGATAATGATGGACAGCCGACGCGTTGCCGGCGCATGCAATCGCCGCATCTTGGTTGTCTTTCGCCCGAAGAAGCTTATCTTCGGTTCATGACATCGTCCGACTCGACAGCAAGCATCTGATGGTCTGGATCGCAACTTTACTGGCGCTGATCACCATCCTTCTTCTGCGCAATCGCATTCTGGCGATCGGGTTGGCGGTGATAATCGCGATCGCCGCGACTGTGGTATGGTTTTTCACGGCCGAGAATTCCGCACGTCAAAGCAATGAGGCGGCCGCCGTCGCGGTTCGCGCGGTTGCAGATCCGACGATCTGCGTCGACCCCGGGCTGCCCGTGGCCGTCTTTTTCACGAACAACGCAGACAAAGCGATTACACGGCTTTCCTTCGATCTGATCGGCATGCCGCGCGGCCAGTCGACGGTCGCCTATCGGGGTTACCTGCGGGACGACCAGATCGTCGCATCGGGACAGACCGTGACGCGCTGTTATGCCCTGCTCTTCCATGGCTTCGCCCATCCGCGTCCGGCCATCGTCGATGCAACCAAATATGACTGGACCGCCCGGATTTCGCTGCTCGAATTCGGCAGCGGCCCATCTTCCTGATCCGCCGGCTTGCCGCTCCCCCCAAACACCGCTAAATCTGAACGAGGTGTCCCGCGCCAACCTCACGATACTGTCGTACTGGAGGCGAATAACCGAGTGGCCGGATTGGGCTCTTGATTTCGTCCGTTGCGAGGTTGCGCTTTATCCGCCGACGCGCCGGATCTGGCACCGGCACCGCCGCCATCAGCTTCTTCGTATAGGGATGCTGTGGATTGTCGAACACCGCCTGACGCGGGCCGATCTCGACGATCTCGCCGAGATACATCACCGCCACCCGGTGGCTGACCCGCTCCACCACCGCCATGTCATGGCTGATGAACAGATAGGCGAGATTGAAACTCTGCTGCAGGTCGAGCAGCAGGTTGCAGACCTGCGCCTTGATCGACACGTCGAGCGCCGAAACCGCCTCGTCCGCAACGATGACCTTGGGGTCCAACATCAATGAGCGCGCAATGGCAATCCGCTGGCGCTGCCCCCCGGAAAACTCATGCGGATAGCGCGGCATCATCTCGGCGGACAGACCGACGCGCTCCAGCAGGTCCGCCGCCTTGTCGCGCGCCTGGGCTTTCGTTCCCAACTGATGTTCGATGAACGGCTCCATCACAGCCTGGCCGACGCTCATGCGCGGATCGAGGCTCGCAAAAGGATCCTGGAAGACCATCTGGATGCTGCGCCGCATCTTGCGCAGGGAGGATTGGTCTAGCCGCCCGACATCATAACCATCAAGCGAGATCTGGCCGGAGGTTGGCTCCACCAGCCGCGTGATCGAACGCCCGGTCGTCGACTTGCCACAACCGGATTCGCCGACCAGCGACAGCGTCTCGCCGGGCCGGAGATCAAAGGAGACGTTCTCGACCGCGTGCACCGCGCCGCTCCGCCGCCCCAGAAGCCCGGAGCGGATGTCGAAACGGGTTGTCAGGTTCTTCACCTCGAGCAGCGGCCGGCTGCCTTTGTCGACACCTGCCGCTTCCGATTCCGCGACCAGCGTTTCGCCGCTCTTGATGTCGATAACGGGAAACCGCATCGGATTGTCGCGACCACCCATCGATCCGAGCTTCGGCACCGCCGAGAGCAACGCTCGGGTGTACGGGTGCTGGCCGCGGTTGAAGATATCGTCCGTGGTGCCGGTCTCGACCGCCTCGCCCCGGAACATCACGATGGTGCGGTCGGAAACCTCCGCCACCACACCCATATCGTGGGTGATGAAGAGCACCGCCATGCCTTCCTCATCCTGCAGCGTCTTGATGAGGTCGAGAATTTGGCCCTGGATCGTGACATCAAGGGCGGTGGTCGGCTCGTCGGCGATCAGGAGCTTCGGTTTCGAAGCCAGCGCCATGGCAATCATCACGCGCTGGCGCATGCCGCCGGAAAACTGGTGGGGATATTCGTCGAAGCGGTTCGTCGCATTCGGGATGCGCACACGGTCCAGCAGCCGCAGCACTTCGGTCTTGGCCTCGGCGCTGGAGATGTCGCGGTGGCAGGTGATGGCCTCGGCGATCTGCTTGCCGATCGGGAAGATCGGGTTCAGCGAGGTCATCGGCTCCTGAAAGATCATCGAGATTTGGTTGCCGCGCACTTGACGCATTTGTTCGGCATCGAGGCTCAGAAGCTCGCGTCCGTCGAGTTTGACGCTGCCCTCGATGCGGCTTGTCAGTTGCGGCAGAAGCCGCATGATCGACAACGAGGTGACGCTCTTGCCTGAACCGGATTCGCCGACAATGGCCACCGTTTCGCCCGCCGCAACGTCGAGGTTCATGTTGCGGACGACCGGGCGCCATTCGGTGCCGATTCTGAAGGAAGTTGTCAGCCCGCGCACCGACAGAACCGGTGCTGCACTCGCCTTCTGCCCCTGTTCCACCGCTGCCATATCCCGTTCCCCTGTTTTTGTTCGTGTCGAGATGTGGTGTCGGCTCAGGCGGCGAGCGCCGTCTCCGCCAGCGTCACCCAATAGCTGATGCCATAAGGGATAGCCTCGTCGTTGAAGTCGTAAGCCGAGTTGTGCAGATTGGCCGTATCGCCGTTGCCGATGAAGACGAAGGAGCCTGGCCGCGCTTCGAGCATGTACGAAAAATCCTCCGCCCCCATGGCCGGCGGAAACTCGTCGCTGACGGCCTGATCGCCCGCCACCTTGCGCATGATATCGAGTGCAAAGGCCGTCTCGGCAGCATGATTGAAGGTGACGGGATAGCCGCGGTGGTAGCTGACCTGCGCCTGCGCGCCCATGGCCATGGCAATCCCGGTCGCAATCTCCTTGATGCGGCTTTCAGCCATGTCGCGCAGCTCCGGAAGCAAGGTGCGCACGGTCCCGGAGAGCTTCACCCCGTCGGGAATGACATTGTAGGCATCGCCGCCATGGATCTTCGTCACGGTCACCACGACCGACTTTAGCGGATCCGTCTCGCGCGCCGCGATCGACTGCAAGGCGACGACCACCTGGGCCGCCGCCAGCACCGGATCGATCGATTTGTGTGGCTGGGCGGCATGGCCGCTGCGGCCGTTGATCTGGATGTCGAACTGGTCGGCCGCAGCCATGATCGAGCCCTTGCGGGTGGCGAAAGTGCCGATAGCCATGCCCGGATGATTGTGCATGCCGTAGACTTCGGAAATGGCGAAATCCTCCATCAACCCGTCGCGGACCATTTCGCGGGCGCCGCCGCCACCCTCTTCGGCGGGCTGGAAGATCACGGCGATCGAGCCCTTGAAATTGCGCGTCTCGGCAAGATGCTTGGCCGCGCCGAGCAGCATGGCGGTATGCCCGTCATGGCCGCAGGCATGCATCTTGCCAGGCGTCTTCGACGACCAGGCCTTGCCGGGAACCTCGTGGATCGGCAGCGCATCCATGTCGGCGCGGAAGCCGATGACCGGACCGTCGCCCCGATTGCCCTTGATGATCCCGACCACACCCGTGCGGCCGATGCCGGTTTTCACGAGGTCGCAACCGAATTCCTTCAGCTTTTCCGCCACGAATGCCGCCGTGCCATGCACGTCGAACAGGAGTTCCGGATGCTGGTGCAGGTGCCGCCGCCATTCGGCGACCTCCGGCTGAAGCTCGCTGGCGCGGTTGATGACGGGCATGAAGGACCTCTTTTAGTCGTTGTTCCCTGCGGGATTTAGCGCATACTGTTTCTTCGATCCTCCACTTTGGCAAGCCGGAATTTTCCGTCTTGCATGGAAATTAGGCGTGTGGTTACATGGCCTAAATTTTAACCAGCCCGACTGAGGACAGCCTTATCGGGAGCGGCTTACGCACCCCGAAATTCTCCCGTATTATGCGAATTTTTTGAGAAAATCCAAGAAGATAGACGGTTGACATTTGCTTCAGCCACGGGCCTCATCACAGGCTGGGAGCGGCAACGACCGCGCCTGAAAAAACAAGAACTGGGGAATGAGCACAATGAACAAACGGAACTGGATTCTGGCGGCCTCGGCTGCCGCCTTTGCCCTGTCGAGCGTCCCGGCCCTGGCCGAGCGCGGCACGGATGGCGACCTGAAGATCATCTTCTGGCAGGCCGTCTCGACCATGAACCCCTATCTTTCGGGTGGCACCAAGGAAGTGTATGCGGCCTCCATGGTCATCGAACCGCTGGCCCGCTACGACGAGACCGGCACGCTGGTGCCCATGCTCGCCGCCGAGATCCCGACCGTCGAAAACGGCGGTGTCGCGGCCGACCTGAAGAGCATCACCTGGAAGCTGAAGCCCGACCTCAAGTGGTCCGACGGCTCGGCAGTAACGGCCGACGACGCGATCTTCACCTGGAAATACTGCACCGCCCCGGACGGCGGCTGCGCTCAAGGAGCGTATTTCGAAGGTGTGAGCAATGTCGAGGCCGTCGATGCCTCGACCATCAAGGTCACCTTCGCTGAGCCGAAGCCTTATCCCTACAGTGCCTTCGTCGGCGCTCAGTCGCCGATCCTTCAGGCAGCGCAATTCAAGGATTGCCTGGGCGCCAAGGCGCCGGAATGCACCACCGCCAATTTCGGCCCCATCGGCACCGGCCCCTTCGTCGTCAAGGAATTCAAGGCCAACGACGTCGTGACGTTCGAGGCCAACCCGAACTATCGCGATCCGGCCAAGCCCGCCTTCGCCTCGGTCACACTGAAGGGTGGCGGTGACGCGGCGTCTGCCGCTCGCTCGGTACTCGAAACAGGTGAATTCGACTATGCCTGGAACATGCAGGTCGAGCCCGAAATCCTCGCCCAGATGATGGCCGCCGGCAAGGGCAAGATCGAAGTCGCCTTCGGCACCCAGGTGGAGCGTATCGACATCAACCCCTACGGTGTCGACCCCTCGCTCGGCGACAAGCGCTCGACCAAGGAAGCAGGCCCGCATCCGGCGCTCTCCGACCCGGCCGTACGCCGCGCGCTCTCTATCGCCATCGATCGCGACATCATCGACGAAGCCGGTTACGGCGACAACGGCAAGCCGACCTGCAACATCCTGCCGGCTCCGGACATCTACGTCTCGACCGCCGTCGACTGGTGCCTGAAGCAGGACGTCGAAGGCGCCAACAAGCTGCTCGACGATGCCGGCTGGAAGATGGGTTCCGACGGTATCCGCGAGAAGAACGGCGTGAAGCTCTCCTTCCTCTACCAGACCTCGACCAACTCCGTCCGCCAGGGCACCCAGGCGCTGGTCAAGGACATGTGGAGCCAGATCGGCGTGTCCGTCGAACTGCGCAACGTTTCCGCCAACGTCTTCTTCGGCGGTGATCCGGCCTCTCCGGACACCTTCCAGAAGTTCTATGCCGACATCCAGATGTACACCAACAACTTCGATGGCACGGACCCGGAGAAGTACATGGCCGGCTGGATGTGCGACAAGATCCCGAGCCCGGCCACCGGCTGGCAGGGTGAAAACATCGTCCGCTACTGCAACCCGGACTACGACAATCTCGTCAAGGAACTCGGCAAGACCGGCGAACTCGAAAAGCGTGCCGAAATCGCCAAGAAGCTGAACGACATGCTCTCCAACGATGTCGCCCAGATCCCGCTGATCCACCGCGGTCAGCCCTCGGCTGTCAACAACACGCTTGCAGGCGTGAAGATGAACGCCTGGGACTCCGAACTCTGGAACGTCGCCGACTGGTCGCGCGCCAAGTAATGCCCTCAGCGCCGGGCCCGCCTCCAACGGCGGGCCTGGCGTTCGCATTTTTGCCGACAGTCTGGAGACCAGCCGATGTTCACCTTCACCGTTCGGCGACTGCTGTTCGCAGTTCCGACGCTCCTGGCCATCAGTTTCATCATTTTCGCCCTGCTCGATCTCGCCCCGAGCGATCCGCTGAGCGACCTGCCGCTGACCATTCCGCCGGAAGTGCGCGAGCAGATCCGTGCCGCCATGGGCCTCGATCAGCCTTTCATCATCCGCTACATGAAATGGCTGCAGCAGTTCTTCATCAATGAACCGCTCAACATCTTCGAACAGATCACCGGCATCACGGTCGGCACCGGCGAGCGCATGCGCGTCCTCTCCTGGGCGACCCGCAGCCCCGTGGTCGACCTGATCGTCCAGCGCCTGCCGCAGACGCTCTGGGTCGTCGGTCTCTCCTACCTCTTCGGCGTCCTGATCGCGATCCCGATCGGCGTCATCTCCGCCTATCGCCAGTATTCCTGGTTCGACCAGATCGGCACCTTTGTCTCGATGGTCGGCTATTCCGTCCCCACCTTCTTCACTGGCGTCCTGCTAATCGTGATCTTTTCCTCCTGGCTGCAGTGGTTTCCATCGATCTACGACACCACGCTGGTGGTCAACAGCTGGGAAAGCTTCGTCCTTCAGGTGAAGCAGATGTTCCTGCCTGTCCTGGTGCTGACCCTCTTCAACGTCTCGCAGATCAGCCGCTTCGTGCGCGCTTCCATGCTCGACAACCTGAACATGGATTATGTCCGCACGGCACGCGCCAAGGGCGTCAAGGAAAAGGTCGTGCTCCTGGTGCATGTGCTGCGCAACAGCCTGATCCCTGTCGTGACAGTGATCGCGCTCGGCGTGCCCACAATCTTCTCCGGTGCCATCATCACCGAACAGGTGTTTCGCGTGAACGGCCTCGGCCAGCTGCTGATCACCGCAATCCAGGGCGCAGATATCCCGCTCGTGCAGACGCTCACCTTCATCTTCGCGATCCTGATCGTGCTCTTCAACCTGATTGCCGACGTTCTCTACGGCATTCTCGATCCGAGGATCCGTTATGACTGAAGCTGCCCTCTCCCCGCCGCTCGCCACGCGCCCAAAAAGCGGCGGCTTCTGGCATCAACTCTGGCGCCAGTTCCGCAGACATCCCGGCGGCGTTGCCGGTCTCGTCGTCTTCGTCTTCATCGTCTTGGCGGTCTTCATCGGCCCCTATATCCACACCATCGACCCGAACAAGATCGACATTCGCGCCAAGAACCAGGGCCCCTCGCTGCTGCATCCCTTCGGCACCGACAATCTCGGCAAGGACATGCTGGCTCAGGTGCTGGCCGGCGGGCAGATCTCGCTTGCCGTGGGCATGGCGGCGATGCTGCTGGCGCTGGTGGTGGGGACGCTGGTCGGCGTGCTCTCGGGCTATTCCCGCAAGCTCGACGGCCCGCTGATGCGCTTGACGGACCTCTTCCTGGCACTGCCGCTTCTGCCGCTGCTGCTGGTGATCATCATGCTGTTCCGCGACACGCTGCGGGCGGCCTTCGGCCCGGAAACCGGCATCTTCATCCTGATCGTCTTCGTCATCGGCATCACCAGCTGGATGCACACGGCCCGCATTGTCAGAGGCGACGTGCTGGCGATCAAGAGCCAGGAATTCATCCTGGCGGCGAAGTCGAGCGGCATGCGCGAACACCGCATCATCCTCAAGCACATCCTGCCAAACGTGATGTCCTCGATCATGGTCTCGGCGACGCTCGGCATCGCCACCGCCATCATCACCGAATCCGCGCTGTCGTTCCTGGGCCTCGGCTTCCCGCCCGACTTCCCCACCTGGGGCCGCCTTCTCTTCGACGGCGCCAACTTCCTGCAGATCAACCCTTCGCGCGTCCTCTGGCCGGGCCTGGCGATCTCGCTGACTGTGCTGAGCGTGAACTATATCGGGGATGCGATCAGGGATGCGCTGGATCCGAAGGCGTTGAAGCATTGAGGGGGTGTCGCTTTTGATGGCCTATTCAACGCCACACACCGATGATAGATTGTTGTAGCTAAACCTAGAGAACAAACGGGAGTTGAACGTGAGTGATTTCTCCGATGCTGACAGAGACAAAGCGCGGGAGATAATCAACAGACTACACGAGGGCGAAGATTATTTCCCCGAAGGTGAGTCTGGTCTGTCAGTTGAAGATATCGAGAACGATTTCATAGAATTTTCAAATGAAGCATCTCTCGTTGAGATGTACACAGGGCAGTTTCCAGTGCTGGAAGTCAAAGGAGGAGCCAAGATTCCGGTTTCCCTGTATCACTCAATTGCTAAAAACATAATTGGCCGGCACCTGTTGTTAGACGAGTTTCTTTTTTCAGGGCCCGCATTCTTAAGAAGATACGACGCTCAATACACACTCATTCCAGTGAAGAAAGCGCGAGAAAACTTCAAAAAACTAGCCACTGATTTTCTTGCGGAACGCATATCGGCGCTACGGCACCGCAGAGAAAAGGAGGACAAGCGAATGGATTCAGAACTACACATGAATCTGTCGCGCGGAGGAACATCAAGCACAGTTCCTGGATGCCAATTCTCTGTCATCACCAAATCTAGCGGACTCTCAACTTATTGGTCGGGTGCCTATTACATTAATCCAAATTATCATAAGGCACCCACCAGTCCAGCAACTGCGCCACTGCAAGCAGGAACTTACGTATTTGGTGTGAATGGAGGAGCATACGGCAGCCGCGTGAGATGGGACAAAAATAAGGTGTGCACGATCCCAGGTTGCAACAGTGTCACCCTACCTTATTGAGGCACAAGATGAACGTGCAAGATTATGGCCCATTTGCTTCAGTTGTTGCTATAGCAGCTGCGCTTGTCTCCGTATTCAGCGTGCTGCTGTTGAAATCAGTTGGGCCAACCGCACGATGGAGCTGGCTGGCTGCGGACAAAGCCAGCTTCATCAGCACTGCGGCAGCGAGAGTTGTATCAGTTGCGATCATCGGCATTACTTTTACCAGCATCAATCAGACCAATTACAAACTCGCGGGAATTGCTGCAATCGGGATCGCAATAGCATTCTTCGTGTTTGTGACAATATTCAACAATCAACGCCTCATACACACTTGTGAAGTACCTGAAGTTGCAGCAGATGGAAGCGTAGTAAAGGACAAGCGAGGCAACCCAAAGCACCGGTCGATAGTTATTGGCACACAAGCCACAATGCGCGCAGCCGCCCGAACTGCTTACGAACAGACGCATGGCGCTGACATTTGCAAATTCGTCAGCGGCTACGGAGTCAATGAGGTCAACAACCCGGCTAGTGTTTGGGACCGCCAAGAATTGGCCAAGATCTCGACAAGACTCACAACACTGCTAACACTGATTTTTCTGTTTGGGGTTCTTGCACTTTATCTTTCCGCGGCAGCGATAGAGATGCATCTCAGAGCTAGCTAAGGCCGATGACGAAGAGTCACCGCCCCAACACCGCCCTCGCAACAAACCAGCTCCCACACGCCCAGACCGTGCCTGCGGCCCAGCCGCCGAGCACGTCGGTCGGGTAATGCACGCCGAGATAGATGCGGCTAAGCCCGATCAGCAGTGTCAGCACGACAGCCACCAGCGGAAAGAAGTAACGCAGCGAAGGCTGCTCCTCGATGCGCGACAACATGGCGCCGAGTGTGAGGTAAGTGATGGCCGACAGCATGGCGTGGCCGCTCGGAAAGCTCATATCGGTGACTTCGACCAGATGCTGCACCACCTCCGGCCGCGGGCGGGCGATGCCGATCTTCATCGCGCTGCTCAAACCCCAACCGCCGAGGATCGAAACGGTGACGAAGGCGGCGGTGCGGAATTTACGGCGAAGCACCAGATAGACGACGACGAGTGTGACGAGCAGCGTCAACACCGTCACCCCGCCAAGCGCCGTGATGTCCACCATCATCTTGGTGAGCCAGGTCGGCCCGACCGGCATGCCGAGGTCGGTCGTGTCACGCAGCATCAGAAGCACGCCCTCGTCAAAAGCCCGCGTTTCGCCCTCCAGCACCTCGCCGGTCAGTTCGAACAGGCCATAGGCGACGACGGCTGCCACCAGCGCCGTCAACCAGACGCGGCGTTCGGTGGCCGAGGCGATGCGGGTGAGATGGTGCTTGAAACGCTGCATGGGCGGGGTCCTGATCGGTGGCTTCGGGGTCTACATCGCGTCGTACGGGCGGCTCGTCAACCGCTACCGCTGGAGCAAATGTGGGCGGATCGCGGTTGTTCCATCAACTTGTTGAACCATCCTCGTCACGCATTCAGGAAGAAGCAAACGCCGGTTCCGCAAAGTGCGCAGCTTTGGCCACTCACCCTACCCTCTCCCCGCGCGCGGGGAG